>NZ_JBNWDS010000001.1:0-1318376 GCF_053521765.1 Rhizobium sp. A37_96
CTTCGGCATGACGCATTTCGTCAATCCGAAGGAAGTGGGCGACGACATCGTGCCCTATCTCGTCAACCTGACGAAGCGCGGCGCCGACCAGATCGGTGGCGCCGACTACACCTTCGACTGCACCGGCAACACCCGGGTGATGCGCCAGGCGCTGGAGGCGAGCCATCGCGGCTGGGGCAAGTCGGTGGTCATCGGCGTTGCCGGCGCCGGCCAGGAGATCTCGACGCGTCCGTTCCAGCTGGTGACGGGCCGCAGCTGGATGGGGACGGCCTTCGGTGGCGCGCGCGGCCGCACCGACGTTCCGAAGATCGTCGACTGGTACATGGAGGGCAAGATCATCATCGATCCGATGATCACCCACACCATGCCGCTCGAGGACATCAACAAGGGCTTCGAGCTCATGCACTCAGGCGAAAGCATCAGAAGCGTGGTGCTGTACTAAAAGACTGCCTGAGACTTAGACGGCACAAGGGAACGCTGCACGACTTTGAATGGCACACGGCCTTTTCGCAAATCAATCCGGATTTGGGAGGCCGTGGGCAACCAAGGAGGAGGAGCTGAACATGCCAAGTCAAGTATCGATACATCCGGCGCTCGACGGCGGAGTGAAGGCAGGACAGGCGAATTTCAGCGGTGGGACGCTCGTTTGTGCCTGCACCGATCGCCCGGTCAAAGTCGCGATCACCGGCGGGATTGCACACAATCACGCCTGCGGCTGCACCAAATGCTGGAAGCCGCAAGGCGCCGCCTTCTCAGTCGTTGCCGTGACGGCCCATGAAAACGTGAAGGTTCTCGAAAATGGCGACAAGCTCGCGATTGTCGATCCGGACGCGTTGATCCTCCGCCATGCCTGCAAGGCGTGTGGTGTCCACATGTATGGACCGGTGGAGCGAGACCACGCCTTCAAGGGGCTTGATTTCATCCATCCGGAACGTTTCCAGGAGAGTGGCTGGCCGGAACCCACATTCGCGGCCTTTGTTTCGTCCATTATCGAATCGGGAACGCCGCCGTCTGCGATGACCGCCGTTCGCAGCCGGCTGAGAGAACTTCGTCTCGAGCCCTACGACTGCCTCTCGCCGACATTGATGGATGTCATCGCCACCTTTGTGGCGAAAAAGGCGGGCACCTTGAGGGAATAAATCTGGCCCCATGCGTGGGACTTCGATAAACCGCGACTGCGCGTTCGGTCGGACGCGCAGCGCTCATCATGATAAAGTTCCGTTGCCAATGATCTATGTCGATGCCGATGCCTGTCCGGTGAAGCCGGAGATTTTGAAAGTGGCCGAGCGCCACGGCATCGAGGTGACCTTCGTTGCCAATTCCGGGCTCAGGCCGTCGCGTGATCCGATGGTCCGCAATGTGATCGTCTCCAATGCTTTCGACGCCGCCGACAACTGGATCGCGGAACATGCCGGTCCCGGCGATATCGTCGTGACGGCCGATGTTCCACTGGCCGGGCGCTGCGTCGCCGCCGGAGCGGAGGTGACCGGGCCGACCGGCCGCATCTTCGACAAGACCAACATCGGCATGGTGACGGCCATGCGCGATCTCGGCGCGCATCTTCGCGAAACCGGCGAAAGCAAGGGGTACAATGCCGCCTTCTCGCCGCGCGACCGCTCCGCCTTTCTCGAAACCTTCGACCGGCTTTGCCGGCGTGCAAAAGCCTATCAATCGCCTGGAGACCAGCCGTGAACATCATTTCCCAGAACACCGCATTCGGCGGCATGCAGGGCGTCTTTTCGCATGATTCCGAAGCCTGCAAATGCGAGATGACCTTTGCCGTCTTCGTGCCACCGCAGGCGATCCGGGAGCCTCGTCCCGTCCTCTGGTATCTTTCAGGCCTCACCTGCACCCATGCCAACGTCATGGAGAAAGGCGAATATCGCCGCATGGCCGCCGAGCTCGGCCTGATTATCGTCTGCCCGGACACCAGCCCGCGCGGCAACGATGTGCCCGACGAACTGACCAATTGGCAGATGGGCAAAGGCGCCGGCTTCTATCTCGACGCCACCGAAACGCCCTGGGTCGAAAACTATCGGATGTACAGCTACATCACGGAAGAGCTGCCCGGTCTCATCGCCAGGCAATTCCGGGCAGATATGAGCCGTCAGGGCATCTTTGGCCATTCCATGGGCGGCCATGGCGCCATGACGATCGCGCTGAAGCATCCGGAGCGCTTCAAGAGCTGCTCCGCTTTCGCCCCAATCGTCCAGCCGTCGACGGCCGACTGGTCGGCACCCGCCTTCGAAAAGTATCTCGGCAGCGACAAGTCCGCATGGAGACGATACGACGCCTGCTCGCTCGTCGAAGATGGCGCCCGCTTCCCCGAATTCCTGATCGACCAGGGCAAGGCGGACAGCTTCCTCGAAAGCGGTCTCCGTCCCTGGCTGTTCGAAGAAGCGATCAAAGGCACCGGCATCGGCCTGACGCTGCGCATGCACGAGCGCTACGACCACTCCTACTACTTCATCTCAAGCTTCATGGACGATCATCTAAAGTGGCACGCCGAACGTCTGGCGTGAAACCGGCCAGCATTCACGTCATGCCTTGAAATGCGCAAGCGGCAAAGGCATATAGGAACCACGCAGACGACTGCGGCGGCCAGCATCCATAGCCGGCCGTAGACATCGCGGGGACGGCCTCGCTCTTAACAAGGAGCGTAAAATGGCTTGGTTCCTGCTTTTCCTTGCAGGCTTGTTTGAAATCGGCTGGGCAGTTGGCCTCAAATATACCGATGGCTTCACCCGGCTCGTGCCGACGGCCCTTACCGTCGTTTCCATGGTCATCAGCGTCGTGCTGCTCGGCCTCGCGGTGAAGACCTTGCCGATGGGCACGGCCTATGCGGTTTGGACCGGCATAGGCACGGTCGGCACCGTTCTGCTGGGCATATGGTTGCTGGGCGACCCTGCAAATCTTGTCCGCGTGCTCTGCATCGGCCTGATCGTCGCCGGCATTGCGGGCCTCAAGCTCACCGCCTGACGGGTTGCCGCTATCGGCGCTGGCGATTGTCCAGCGCCCAATCCCCCGGTCCGGAAAACACCATGAACAGGAAGATGAAGCAGAACAGGATCGCGCCGTCTCCCTGGTTGTTGGCCGGGAAAAAATTGATCGGCATGTGCACCGTGAAATAGGCGATCGCCATTTCGCCGCTGAGGAGAAAGGCGACGGGTCGGGTGAAGAGTCCGAGCAGAACAAGAATGCCGCCCACGAGTTCCAGCATCCCCGCCACGAAGAACAATGTCGTAATGTCATAGGGCGCCGGCGGAAAGCCGAACAGCTTCTGGCTCCCGTGTTCGATGAACAAAATGGCCGTCATCAATCGCAGCATCGCGAGTGCAGACGGCTGGTAAGGCGACAGGCGCTCGGAAAGTGACATGAAGATCTCCGTTCGAATTTGGGATGCGGACGAGATCTTGTCGAAAGCCTCCCGCTCCGCTGATAACGGAATCAACACGCGAGAGACGATTTTATTCGCCGGGCCCGATGATTGATCGAGCCCGGCGCAGGTATGATTTACTTCTTCTTGTTGTCGATCGCCAGAAGGCCCGGGCCTGCGAAGATCAGGAACAGGAAGACGAAGCAGTAGAGGATGGCTGCATCGCCGCCGTTGTTGGCGGGGAAGAAATTCTTCGGATAGTGCGCCATGAAATAGGCGACCGCCATGTTGCCGCAAAGGATGAAGGCGACGGGACGGGTAAAGAATCCGACGATCGTGGCCAAGCCGCCGACGACCTCGATGATACCCTGAACCAGAAGCAGGGTCGGCAGCGGGCTTGGAAACTGCCCGCCGGGCGGAAAGCCGAAAAGCTTCTGCAGGCCATGTTCGATGAACAACACGCCGGTGACGATACGCAATACAGTAAGAGCATGGGGCTGATATTGATTCAGCCGATCGGAAAGCGCCATTTTTAACTCCAGTTTCAACTCCCCCTGCAGGAATCTTTAGAGCGACCTGCCTGAGACGGGAAAACACGGCTTCTGACGTCCAATCAATTTTCCGTGTGAAATCCGTGGCTTGTTGTCACAGTTTCACAGCGGAATGTTGTCGTGCTTCTTCCAGGGATTGGTCAGATCTTTGTTGCGCAGCATCCGCAGCCCCTGCGCCAACCGTCTGCGGGTGGAGCGCGGCATGATCACTTCGTCGATATAGCCGCGTTCGGCGGCAACGAAGGGAGAAAGGAAGCGGTCCTCATACATCTTGGTATGGGCTGCGATCTTCTCCGGATCGGCAATGTCCTTGCGGAAGATGATCTCGACCGCACCCTTGGCGCCCATGACCGCGATCTGCGCCGTCGGCCAGGCATAGTTGAGGTCGCCGCGCAGGTGCTTCGAGGCCATAACGTCATAAGCGCCGCCGAACGCCTTGCGGGTGATGACGGTGAGCTTCGGCACTGTCGCTTCGGCATAGGCAAAGAGCAGCTTGGCGCCGTGCTTGATCAGGCCACCATATTCCTGTGCGGTTCCCGGCAGGAAACCGGGCACATCGACGAAGGTGACGATCGGGATGTTGAAGCAATCGCAGAAGCGCACGAAGCGCGCGGCCTTTCGCGATGCGTCGCTATCGAGAACGCCGGCCAGCACCATGGGCTGGTTGGCGACGAAGCCGACCGTGGCACCCTCGATACGGCCGAAGCCGCAGACGATATTCCTGGCAAAGCTTTCCTGTATTTCCAAGAAGTCGCCCTCGTCGGCGACCTTCAGGATCAGTTCCTTGATGTCGTAGGGCTTGTTTGCATTGGCGGGAATCAGCGTATCGAGCGACGTGTCCGGCTCGGTGACGGATTGATGGCACTCGATCTCAGGCACCGCCGCCGTGTTCGACTGCGGCAGGAAATCGATGAGGCGGCGCACCTGCAGCAGCGTGTCGATATCGTTGTCGTAGGCGGCATCGGCGATCGAGGATTTCGTCGTGTGCACCGAGGCGCCGCCGAGCTGCTCGGAGGTCACTGTCTCGTTCGTGACCGTCTTCACCACATCCGGGCCGGTGACGAACATGTAGGAGGTGTCGCGCACCATGAAGATGAAATCAGTCATGGCGGGAGAATAGACGTCGCCGCCGGCACAGGGACCCATGATGATGGAAATCTGCGGAATGACGCCGGAGGCGAGCACATTACGCTGGAACACCTCGGCATAGCCGCCGAGTGCTGCAACGCCTTCCTGGATGCGGGCGCCACCGGCATCATAGATGCCGATGATCGGCGCCCGGTTCTTCAGCGCCATGTCCTGTACCTTGGTGATCTTTTCCGCATGTGCTTCCGAAAGAGATCCACCGAAGACCGTGAAATCCTTGGCAAAAAGGAAAACGGTACGGCCGTTGACCGTGCCCCAGCCCGTCACGACGCCGTCGCCGGCGATCTTGCTCTTGTCCATGCCGAAATCGGTCGAGCGATGTTCGACGAACATGTCGAACTCCTCGAAGGAACCCTCATCGAGAAAGATGTCGATGCGCTCGCGGGCGGTCAGCTTGCCGCGCGCGTGCTGCGCGTCTATTCGCACCTGCCCGCCGCCCAGTCTGGCAACCTCGCGGCGGCGTTCCAGTTCCTGTAGGATTTCCTTCATGCGGCCCTCTCTCCATTGCCACTCGGGCTTAGCATGATGCGCGCGTCGTTTGAAGCCGCCGGCTCAGTTTGCCAGCCGCGGCGTGTTCAACGCGAATATCGAGCGGATGCGGGCGGCTATGTCCTCCGCCATCAGCTCATCCGCCGTGGCGGGATCCGGAGCGACCGTTCTGATCTCGAAGGACGCCATGGCGACCACCGCGCCCCCATCCATCGCCGCCGCGTCGATATTGATTTTGGCGCTGTTGCGATCCCGATTGAAGCCGCGGGCACGGCGGACATCGGTGAGCCGGACAGTCAGGGCGACCTGCGGCAAGGTGGTCGTGCGGGTGGTGGATGTGATTGCAGCATTGACGCGATCGTTGACGGCGGCGACCAGGGCCGGCGATACCGGCGGCAAAGCCTGATCCGCCACCACAGTCGCGCTACGCACGTCATAGGCGGCAGGCGGAGGTTCGACAGACCAGCTCGAGCATGCGGCCAATGCCAAACATACCACGAGCGCCGACACGGCTCTCGACCTCGACAACAACATGATCCCTGCCCCGACTTTCAAACCCGCAAGTTATGCAGATCGATATAAAGGACTGAAATCCAACAATATTCAACTGCGAAGCGCAGAAAAAACGTCGGTCGCGGCCTGAAACTCCTCAAAACGCTGTGCACGGCGCTGTTCGGCTTCTTCGTCGCTGCCCCAATGCTCGATCGTCCAGTCTTCATCGAGATGGGCAAGCGACCACACATCGGCAAGCGGGAGGAAGCCTTCGGCAAATGCAAGCGCCAGGATCGCCGAGCCGGTGAGCGTCGTGATCGTATGCAGGCTGGCAAGCTCCATCGGCGTGTCGTATTTGCGCAATGCGGCGGAAAAGGCCGTGATGGCTTCGCCGGGCTGTTCCTGATGTATGACGCCCTCGGCCAGAATGAAGCGGGCGCCGATGTCGCGCGCCGCCCATTCGATCACCGGGTTCCAGCGCGCCGACTGCCGCTCGACAAGCCGCTCGGGCCCGTCAGCGCGGTAACTGAGCAGATCGCTGCCGGAGAAACGGACGATTTCGTCGAACACGGCCTGGCTCTCCGTCGCAACACCGTCGATAGCCGTGTTGACGAGGCGTGTGACCGGCATGGTCGAGGGATCGATCACGTCGACCTGCCGTACCCACTCGGCAGCCACCAGCTTGGCAAGCGCTTCCGTCGGCAAAGCCAGGGAATGCCTTGCCGGCGTCTTGATAACCTTTCCGTCGAGCGCGATGGCATGGCCGCCCTCGCCTTGATTGATCGTGACATCCTTGTAGAAGCGCTTGGGCAACGGCTTCTTCATCTGGATCTGCGCGCGGCGGATCGGATCTGGATGGCTCAGACCCTCGGAAAGGTCGTTCAACAGGTCGCGCATGGCGTCACCTCAGAGAATATGGCTCAACAAATCGTTCGGATGGTGGGCGATGGCATCGGCCCCGGCTGCCAGCAGATCCTCGACGGAGGCATAGCCCCAGGCGACGCCGATGGCGGTCGCACCCGCCGCTTTCGCCATCTGCATGTCGTAGATCGCATCGCCGATGACGATGGTATCGTGCGGATCCATGCCGGTTTCATCGCAGCATTCCGTCACCATCGCCGGATGCGGCTTCGACGGGCAATCGTCGGCTGTACGCGAGACGATGAAATAGGGCGTGAAATCGTTGACGGCAAGAATATGGGTCAGGCCGCGGCGGGATTTACCCGTCACGGCGCCGAGCAGCAGCTCTTCATGCGCGGCAAGCGTCTCGATCAGCGGCTTGATGCCATCGAAGAGAGGCGTCTGCATGTCCGCTTCGTCGCGCACGTCGGGAAAGATCGATTTGTAATGCGCGGTCATGGCGACCGCTTCCTCATCGACATGCGGCTTGCCCTGCAGGCGGGCGATGGCGATATCCAGCGTGAGGCCGATGATCGACTTGGTGGCGGAGACGTCCGGGCGCTTGTAGCCGAAAGCCACGAAGGTTCGTGCCATGACCTCGTGGATCAACCGCACGCTATCGACCAGCGTGCCATCGCAATCGAAAAGAACCAGCTTCATTCGTCGTCCGGCTCCCCTGCCGATGCCATGTCAAGTCCGAGAAGGTTCCAGGTCTGCACCATATGCGGCGGCAGAGGAGCGGTTACGCGCAGGCGGCCGCCGTTCGGATGCGGAATATCGATATGGCGGGCATGCAGATGCAGCCGCTTCTGCACGCCGCCCGGGAAATCCCAATTCGGATCGTCGTCGAAATATTTGGGGTCGCCGATGATCGGATGGCCCATGTGCAGCGCGTGGACGCGCAGCTGATGGGTGCGGCCGGTATAGGGCTCCATCTCAAGCCAGGCGAGGCTCTGAGCGGCGGTTTCGAGCACGCGATAATAGGAGATGGCGTGATCGGCGCCCTCCTCCCCATGCTTGGCGATGCGCATGCGGTCGCCGTCAGGCGTCGCTTCCTTCACCAGCCAGGTCGAAATCTTGTCTTCATGCTTGCGCGGCACGCCCTTTACCAGTGACCAGTAGGTCTTCTTGGTGTCGCGTTCACGGAAGGCGGCCGTCAATTTCTGCGCTGCGCCACGGGTGCGGGCAACGACCAGAACGCCCGACGTGTCGCGGTCGAGACGGTGCACCAGGCGCGGCTTCTCGCCCTTCTTGTTCGTCCATGCCTCGAGCATCTTGTCGATATGGCGGGTAAGGCCGGAGCCACCCTGCACGGCGAGGCCTGCCGGCTTGTTCAGCACATAGACCTTGTCGTCTTCATGCAGCAGCATCCGCGCAAGCAGCTCGGCATCGCCGGAATGTTTGAGGTCACTGCCGGCAATGGGGCCACTCTTCGGCCCTTTGGCGTCGACATCCAGCGGCGGCACGCGCACCATCTGCCCTGGCTGAACCCGCGCGTCCGTCTTCACGCGACCTCCGTCGACACGCACCTGACCGGAGCGCATCAGCTTCTGCAATTGTCCGAAGCCGAGCCCCGGAAAATGCACCTTGAACCAGCGGTCGAGGCGCATGCCGGCCTCGTCAGGCTCGACCTCAATATGCTCAATCCCGGCCATTCTTCTTCTTTCAAATACCGCGGCATGTCCCAGGAGGTGTCAGACGATCGCTGGACGGGGTTCATGCCTATTCAAACGACGAGACCATAGGCCCCGCGGCCGGACATTTTCCGGCCTTTTGACGTGGCTTTAGAGCATTTCGAGGAAAAGTGGAAATCGGAATTGCGCGGCAGAATGATTTTCTGGCTCAGTTTCCCTTGGCGGAGACGACGGGCAGATTGATATCGACCATGCCCGCCTTGTCGAACATCAGCATTACGGCCACCGTGCCGCCCTGCTTGAAGGGTGCCTTCACCTGCTTGAACATCATGTGCATCGTGTTCGGCGCAAGCGTCACGGTGGCCCCGGCCGGAATGGCGATGCCACCCTTTATCTCGCGCATCTTCATGATCTCGCCGTCCATCTTCATTTCGTGCAGTTCGACCTTGCCGGCCGCCGATGACGTCACCGAGGTCAGCCTGTCGTCGGACTTGCCGCCGTTGTGGATGGTGATGTACCCGCCGCCGACCGGCTGGCCGGGAAGCATGGCGCGAACATAGCCGCCGCTGATATCGAGATCGCCCAGTTTGGCCCCGGCGGAGCCGGAAGGCGCCGCGCCGGCATCCATGTGCATTCCGGGCATCGACTTCATCGTGCCGTTGTCCTGCGCCATCGCCCCGCCGAGGGAAAGTGAAAATGCGCCGATCGAAATCAGCAGTGCGGCGGCGTGGTTGCGGTTCATCTTCATCTCCTGCCCGGCTCCTCAAACGACGAAAAGGGATAGCCTCTCCCATGTCCGTTGCAAAGGCCCGTAATCATTGCCAAACGCAGGATTGATCGGCGCGACAAAAATTTGTTCAGCGGCGACATTTGCCCCTTGCCATCTCTGCCCGGGACCGGATAATGGCACTCGACCTTGTTGGGAGAATCCGGTGCAAGCCGGTGCCGAAGGAGCAACCGCCCCGGAAACTCTCAGGCCAAAGGACCAGCAAGGGGCAGACGGAACTCTGGAGAGAAGCGCGCAAGCGTTCGCCGAAGGGATAACAATCTCAGGCAAACAGACAGAGGGGGCTCATCGTCAGGCGCAGTCGCGCCGAAATTGTGAGCTCAGCGCTTCGAAACGAGCGCAAAACCCGGAGGCGTCATTTGGACGAGACCGCTGCCCTCAAGACAACACCCCTTCACGCCCTGCATGTGTCTCTCGGTGCCCGCATGGTGCCGTTTGCCGGCTACGACATGCCGGTGCAATATGCCCCCGGCGTCCTGAAGGAACATCTCTGGACTCGATCGAATGCCGGCCTGTTCGATGTGTCGCATATGGGTCAGGTGACGATCCGCGCCCGCTCCGGCAAATATGAAGATGCTGCGCTCGCCCTGGAAAGCCTCGTGCCGGTCGATATCCTCGGCCTCGCCGAAGGCCGCCAGCGCTACGGCTTCTTCACCGACGACAAGGGCGGCATTCTCGACGATCTGATGATCACCCATTTGGACGACTATCTTTTCGTCGTCGTCAACGCTGCTTGCAAAGAGCAGGATTTCAAGCATCTTCAAGATCATATAGGCGATAGCTGCGAAGTTACATTACTCGATCGCGCGCTGATTGCCCTGCAGGGACCGCGCGCCGTCGACGTGCTTGCCGAACTCTGGGCCGATATCGCCTACATGAAGTTCATGGACGTGCGCCATTGTCGCCTCCACGACGTCTCCTGCCTCGTGTCGCGATCAGGCTATAGCGGCGAAGACGGTTTCGAAATCTCCGTTCCGTCAGACAAGGCCGAGGATATCGCCAAGCGATTGCTGGAACATCCCGACGTTCAGCCCATCGGCCTCGGCGCCCGCGACTCCCTTCGCCTCGAAGCCGGTCTCTGCCTCTATGGCAACGACATCGACGAGACGACGACGCCGGTCGAAGGCGCGCTCGAATGGGCCATCCAGAAGGCCCGCAAGACCGGCGGCATCAGAGCCGGCGGCTTCCCCGGTGCAACCCGTATTCTCGCCGAACTCGATGGCGGCACGTCGCGCCGCCGCGTCGGCCTGAAACCCGAGGGCAAGGCACCGGTTCGCGGTCACGCCAAGCTTTATGCCGATGCCGAAGGCAAGGCCGAGATTGGCGAAGTCACGTCTGGCGGTTTCGGCCCCAGCGCCGAATCCCCGGTCGCCATGGGCTATGTGCCGACCGAATTCACGGCGCCCGGCACCACCGTTTATGCCGAGGTGCGCGGCAAGTATCTGCCGGTCGCCGTAAGCGCGCTGCCTTTCATCAAGCCTACCTACAAACGCTGAACGTCTTTTCCAGAGAGGATTATCCATGCTGAAGTTTACCGAAGAACACGAGTGGCTGAACATTGAAGGCGATGTCGCAACCGTCGGCATCACGGCGCATGCGGCCGAGCAGCTCGGCGATCTCGTGTTCGTGGAACTGCCCGAGGTCGGCGCCAGCTTCTCCAAGGGCGACGATGCGGCAACCGTTGAATCCGTCAAGGCGGCGTCCGAAGTCTATTGTCCGCTCGACGGAGAGATCACCGAAGTCAACGAAGCCATCACCGCCGACCCGGCGCTCGTCAATTCCGACCCGATGGGTGCCGGCTGGTTCTTCAAGCTCAAGCTGAAGAATGTGAGCGATGTCGATGGTCTTCTTGATGAATCCGGTTACAAGGAGCTGATCGGATAATGACGACGCCTACGGAATTCACATTCACCGATTACCAGCCATACGATTTTGCCAATCGCCGCCATATCGGCCCGTCTCCCTCCGAGATGACCGACATGCTCAAGGTGATCGGCTATAAGAGCCTCGATGGCCTGATCGACGCGACGCTGCCACCGGCCATCCGCCAGAAGACGCCGCTCTCCTGGGGCGCGCCGATGACCGAGCGCGAGGCGCTCGACAGGCTGCGCGAGACCGCCAACAAGAACAAGGTTCTCGTTTCGCTGATCGGCCAGGGCTATTACGGCACGATCACGCCGCCGGTCATCCAGCGCAACATTCTGGAGAACCCGGCCTGGTACACCGCTTATACGCCCTACCAGCCGGAAATCAGCCAGGGCCGCCTCGAGGCACTGCTGAACTACCAGACGATGATCAGCGACCTCACCGGCCTCGATGTCGCCAACGCCTCGCTGCTCGATGAAGCGACCGCCGCGGCCGAAGGCATGGCGATGGCGGAACGCGTCGCCAAGTCGAAGGCAAAGGCCTTCTTCGTCGACGCCGACTGCCATCCGCAGACCATCGCGCTGATCCGGACCCGCGCCGAGCCGCTCGGCTGGACCGTCATCGTCGGCAACCCCTTCACCGATCTCGATCCCGTCGACGTCTTCGGCGCGGTCTTCCAATATCCCGGCACGCATGGCCATATCAACGACTTCAGCGGCCTGATCGCCCGCCTGCACCAGACCGGCGCAATCGCAATCGTCGCCGCCGATCTGCTGGCGCTGACGCTGCTGAAATCTCCGGGCGAAATGGGCGCGGATATCGCCATCGGCTCCTCGCAGCGCTTCGGCGTGCCGGTCGGCTACGGCGGCCCGCATGCGGCCTATATGGCGGTCAAGGACGACTACAAGCGTTCCATGCCCGGGCGTCTCGTCGGCGTTTCGGTCGACGCACGCGGCAATCGCGCCTATCGCCTGTCGCTGCAGACACGCGAGCAGCATATCCGCCGCGAAAAGGCGACGTCGAACATCTGCACCGCACAGGTGCTGCTCGCCGTCATGGCCTCCATGTATGCGGTCTTCCACGGTCCGCAGGGTCTCAAGGCGATCGCCCAGCAGGTCCACCAGAAGGCTGTCCTGACGGCCAAGGGGCTGGAAAAGCTCGGCTACGCCGTCGAGCCCGAAACCTTCTTCGACACCATCACCGTCGAAGTCGGCCATATGCAGGGTCTCATCCTGCGCGCGGCCGTCGCCGAAGGCGTGAACCTGCGCAAGGTCGGTGAAACGAAGATCGGCATCAGCCTCGACGAGCGCACCCGCCCGGCGACGGTGGAAGCCGTCTGGCGCGCGTTCGGCGGCGATTTCCGCATCGCCGATTTCGAGCCGTCCTATCGCCTGCCGAAGACCCTGCTGCGCACCAGCGAATATCTGGCGCATCCGATCTTCCACATGAACCGCGCCGAAAGCGAGATGACGCGCTACATCCGTCGTCTCTCCGACCGCGACCTGGCGCTCGACCGCTCGATGATCCCGCTCGGCTCCTGCACCATGAAGCTCAATGCGACGGCGGAAATGCTGCCGATCACATGGCCGGAATTTTCGGATATCCATCCTTTCGTTCCGGCCGACCAGGCGCTCGGCTACCGCGAGATGATCGACGACCTCACGGACAAGCTCTGCGCCGTGACAGGCTACGACGCCTTCTCCATGCAGCCGAATTCCGGCGCGCAGGGCGAATATGCAGGCCTCCTGACCATCCGCAATTACCATATTGCCAATGGCCAGGGACATCGCGACATCTGCCTCATCCCGACCTCCGCGCACGGCACCAACCCGGCCTCGGCACAGATGGCGGGCATGAAGGTCGTGGTCGTCAAGGTCAGCGACGACGGCGATATCGACATGGCCGACTTCCGCGCCAAGACCGAGCAATATGCCGACAACCTCTCCTGCTGCATGATCACCTATCCCTCGACGCACGGCGTTTTCGAGGAGACGGTGAAGGAGATCTGCGATCTCGTGCACAAGCATGGCGGTCAGGTCTATCTCGACGGCGCCAACATGAACGCCATGGTCGGCCTGTCGCGTCCGGGCGATATCGGTTCCGATGTCAGCCACCTGAACCTGCACAAGACCTTCTGCATCCCGCATGGCGGCGGCGGTCCCGGCATGGGCCCGATCGGCGTCAAGGCGCATCTGGCGCCGTATCTCCCCGGTCACCCGGAAACGGACGGCCGCAGCGGTGCTGTCTCGGCGGCAGCCTTCGGTTCGGCCTCCATCCTGCCGATCTCCTGGAGCTACTGCCTGATGATGGGCGGCGAAGGCCTGACGCAGGCGACGAAGGTGGCGATCCTCAACGCCAACTATATCGCCGCCCGGCTGAAGGGTGCCTATGATGTGCTCTACAAGTCCGAGGCCGGACGCGTCGCGCACGAATGCATCATCGATACGCGCCCGCTGGTCACAAGCGCCGGCGTGACGGTCGACGATGTCGCCAAGCGCCTCATCGATTGCGGCTTCCACGCGCCGACCATGAGCTGGCCGGTTGCCGGCACGCTGATGATCGAGCCGACCGAATCGGAAACCAAGGCCGAGCTCGACCGCTTCTGCGAGGCAATGCTGGCCATCCGCGAGGAAGCCCGCGCCATCGAGGACGGCCGGATGGACAAGACCAACAACCCGCTGAAGAACGCACCGCATACGGTGGAAGATCTCGTCGGCGAGTGGGATCGTCCCTATTCGCGCGAACAGGCCTGCTTCCCGCCCGGCGCCTTCCGCGTGGACAAATACTGGTCTCCGGTCAACCGCATCGACAATGTTTACGGCGACCGCAATCTGATCTGCACCTGCCCGCCGCTGGAATCCTACGCCGAGGCCGCGGAGTAGGATTTTTACGAAAAAGCGAAGCGGTTCAGTCGCTTCGCTTGCAATAGACATAAATCTATCGCGAAACTTGTCTATGAAAACGCCGCGTATCTCAACGGATGCGCGGCGTTTTTCGTGAGTCGGCATTGGGCCCTGGAATTCAGTTTCATGCCGGAACAACCGGAACATCACTTCATCATCGGACGAGCGGACTATTCCTCTTCCCCACTGCTTCTGCTGCATGGCAGCAGCGGGGACGAAACATCGCTTATCCCCCTTGCCGGCGCGGTCGCACCGCATCGGCCCTATATGGCCCTGCGCGGCTCCCTGACATGGGAGGCAGGCTTTGCTTTCTTCCGTCGCAATCCGGATCGCAGCCTGGATCATGCCGATCTCGAGAGACGGACCGACAAACTCTGCCATTTCATCGCCTCGGCCTTGGAAGACGAGACAATCTCCCAGCCGCCAATTCTGCTCGGCTTCTCAAACGGCGCGATCGTGGCCGCGTCCATTCTTCTTCGGCAACCGCAACTGGCCTCCGCCGCTATTCTGATACGGCCGCTCTCGCCGGCACCGACAGCAGATTTCCCGCCGCTGACCGCATTGCCGATCCTGATCACATCGGGCGAGCACGACCGGCGGCGCGAGGCCGGCGATGCGGATGTCATGAAAAACCAACTTGAAAATGCCGGCGCGGATGTCAGTGCCCATGTGCTGGCGGCCGGTCACGACCTTCATCAGGACGAGACCGGCATCATCCGCGATTGGCTGCTACGGAAAGGCCCATGACATGAATCAGGAGATTTCCCTGAGCACCGACGATCCCGACAGCTACATCGCAGCCGCTTTTGCAACGGACGATCCGGCCTCGATCGCCAAGGCACTGGGCGAAGTCGCCCGCACCCGCAACATGAGCAAGCTCGCCAAGGATGTCGGCATGAACCGTTCAGCGCTCTATCGCGCGCTCAGCGGCGATGGAAATCCGGAATTCGCGACGATCCTGAAGGTTGTCAAGGCGCTGGGGCTCAAGCTGACGCCGGTGCCGGCCGCGCATTGCGAATCCGGCACGATCTGAAAGACTGGAAAGATAGAATTTGGCTCAGATCGCCTGCGCAGACTGACGCTGTGCCGCCAGAGCAGCGAGATCGGCAGGCTTCAGCTCGACGGATTCGCCGCAGCCGCAGGCCGATGTCTGGTTGGGATTGGTAAAGATGAAGCCCGAACGCAGCGTCGTCATCTCGAAGCCCATCTCCGTGCCGAGCAGATAAAGCACGGCCGACGGCTCGACCCAGACTCTTGCGCCGTCGCGCTCGATCAGATCATCCTTCGGGTTCGGCTCCGTCACCAGGTCGATGGTATATTCCATGCCGGCGCAACCGCCCTTCTTGATGCCGACGCGCACGCCCTTGGCATCAGGACCGGAATTCTCGACGATTGCCTTGACGCGGGCCGCTGCCGCATCCGTCATGCTCATCACTGAAAAGCCCATGGGCTCATTCTCCTTCCACAACCGGGGTCAAGATCCGGCGCTTCGAGTCTTAATGTAAAGCCGGCGGCTTAAAGCTTCAATACCAACCGACGGCGACCTGCGCTTCTTCCGACATGCGGTCCGGCGTCCACGGCGGATCGAAGGTCATGCTGACATCGACGCCGGAAACGCCTTCGACGGCGCCGACGGCATTCTCGACCCAGCCCGGCATCTCGCCGGCAACGGGGCAGCCGGGCGCGGTCAAGGTCATGACGATCTTCACCATGCGGTCGTCTTCGATATCGATCTTGTAGACCAGACCAAGCTCGAAAATATCGGCGGGAATTTCAGGATCGTAGACCGTTTTCAGCGCGCTGATGATATCGTCGCTGAGACGAGCCAGCTCATCCTCGGGAATGCTGGAATGCACGATCCCTTCGCGTACGTCGATCTTCTGTTCGCTTTCGTCGAGTGACATCGCTTGCCTCCTTAGGCAAAGAACTTGCGCGCATATTCCAGCGCATCCGCCAAAGCATCCACCTCGGCGCGCGTATTGTACAGGCCGAACGATGCACGGCATGTGGAGGTAACGCCGAAGCGTTTCAAGAGCGGCTGGGCGCAATGCGTCCCGGCGCGAACGGCGACACCCTGGCGGTCGATCACCATCGAGACGTCGTGCGAATGGATGCCGGCAAGCTCGAAGGAGAAAATGCCGCCCTTATCGGGCGCCGTGCCGATCACCCGCAACGAATTGATATCCCGTAGCCGCTCGGCCGCATAGGCGGCGAGATCGGCCTCGTGGCGTGCGATCGCCTCGCGGCCGATGCCGTCCATATAGTCGAGCGCGTAGCCCAAGCCGATCGCCTGCACGATCGGCGGCGTGCCGGCTTCGAAGCGATGCGGCGGCTCGTTGTAAGTGACGTTTTCCTCGGTGACGTCGAAGATCATCTCGCCGCCGCCCTGGAAAGGCCGCATCTCGGCAAGCCGATCCTTCTTGCCGTATAGAACGCCGATGCCGGAGGGGCCATAGAGCTTGTGCCCGGTCATGACGTACCAGTCACAATCGATATCCTGCACATCGACAGGCAGATGCACCGCACCCTGCGACCCGTCGATCAGAACCGGAATGCCGCGCTCATGGGCGATGCGGCACACTTCCTTCACCGGAACGATGGTTCCGAGCGCGTTCGACATATGGGTGATGGCGACAAGCTTGGTGCGCTCCGTGAGGCTCTTCTCGAAATCCTCGATATGGAACGCGCCCTCGTCGTCGACCGGCACCCAGACGAGCTTGGCGCCCTGCCGCTCCCGGATGAAATGCCAGGGAACGATATTGGAGTGATGCTCCATGATGGAGACGACGATCTCGTCGCCTTCGCCGATCTTCGGCATGCCCCAGCCGTAGGCGACGGTGTTGATCGCCTCCGTCGAATTCTTGGTGAAAACGATATCGTCCACCGACGGCGCGTTCAGGAAGCGGCGCACTTTTTCGCGAGCCGCCTCATAGGCTTCCGTCGCCGCGTTGGACAGGAAGTGCAGGCCGCGATGCACATTGGCATATTCGTTGGAATAGGCATGTGAAATCGCGTCGATGACGACTTGCGGCTTCTGTGCCGACGCGCCGTTGTCGAGATAGACCAACGGCTTGCCATGCACCGTTTTCGTCAGGATCGGGAAATCCCGGCGAATGGCTTCGACGTCATAGGCCGTTGCCGGCAGGATCTTGTCCACGAGCTTTGCCTCCAATCAGGCGTGCTTTTCCAGCCAGCCGGAGATAACGCCTTCCAGCGCCTCGACCAGGGCTTCGTCTTCCAGTTCCTCGACGATCTCCGCCACGAAGGCGTTGACCAGCATGGCACGCGCCTTGTTCTTCGGAATGCCGCGCGCCATCAGGTAGTAGAGATGGTTGCCGTCGATATCGGCGACAGTCGCACCATGGCCGCACTGCACGTCGTCGGCGAAGATTTCGAGCTCCGGCTTCACCGAGAATTCGGCATCGTCGGACATCAGCAGCGTATTGCAAGCCATGCGCGCATCGGTCTTCTGTGCATCGGGCGCCACACGGATCATGCCCTGAAAGACGCCGCGGGCGCGGTCGAACACCACGTTACGGACGATTTCCGTCGAGCCTGTATGCGGAACGTCATGGCCGAGCACCAGCGTCACGTCCGTATGGGTGTCGCCACCCAAAAGATTGACGCCGCGAATCTTGAGATCGGCGCCCTCGCCCGTCACCTTGATATGCAGTTCCTGACGCACCAGCTTGCCGCCGGCATTGATGACGAACAGTCTCAGCTTGGCGTCGGCACCGAGATCGACACGGATCTGGCCGAGATGCGTATCCTCGGATCCCTGTTCCTGCAGGACGATCCAGGTCACGTCGGCCCGCTCGCCGATCTTGACTTCGCTCACCGACGAGACAAGTGCCGCGGCACCTTCGACGGCCTGATGGCGCTCGATGAGGGTCGCCTTGACGTCGGCGCCGAAGTTGACCGGCAGGCGGCTGTGAATCTGGCCGCCGGCATGGACGAACTGCACTTCCAAGGGCGCGTCAAATTCCGTACCGTCTGGCAGATCGATGACATAGCCATCGCGCACGAAGCTTGCATTGATGCGCCCGATGGCATCATCCTTGCCGAGCGCTTCGAGCCCGGCGGCAGCCTTGCCGTTGACCAGGCTGTCCGCATAGCGTGCGACCGTCAGATTCTTGACGGCAGCCTTCTCGCTCGCCCTGCCCTGAAGAACGGCGAGAACGGAAGATCCCTCGACCGTCGGCGGCAGCGCTTCGGCTAGGCCCTTGCCGATGTCGCTGGGAACCAGACGCAGCAGGTTCTTGAAATCGGTGTAGTGCCAGGCCTCGACGCGGCGCGTCGGCAGGCCTGCGGTTTTCAGGTCGTCCAGCAGCCGATCCCGGACGGCAAAGACTTCGCCGTCACCGGGCAGATCGCCCAACTGGTCGTTATAGGCCTCGATCAGCGCCGTTTCCGCGGCAGTGAGGCGGTTCGTCGTCTGAATGTTCATCGACGTGTCCTTTCCGCCCCGATCAGGCTGCAGCTCCGATGATGTCGGCATAGCCGTTGGCTTCGAGCTCATGCGCCAGCGTCTTGTCGCCGGACTTGATTACCTGGCCCTTGTAGAGAACGTGAACGGTGTCCGGAACGATATAGTCGAGCAGGCGCTGATAGTGGGTGATGACGATCACGGCACGGTCAGGCGAACGCAGCGCATTGACGCCGTCGGCAACGATCTTCAAGGCGTCGATGTCGAGGCCGGAATCGGTTTCATCGAGCACGCAAAGCTTCGGCTCCAGCAGAGCCATCTGCAGGATTTCGGCGCGCTTCTTCTCGCCGCCGGAGAAGCCGACGTTTAGCGGGCGCTTCAGCATGTCCATGTTGATCTGCAGCTTGGCCGCGGCATCCTTGACGCGGCGGATGAAGTCCGGCGTCGTCAGCTCGTCTTCGCCGCGTGCCTTGCGCTGCTCGTTCAGAGCCACCTTCAGGAACTGCATGGTGGCGACACCGGGAATTTCGACCGGATACTGGAAGGCCAGGAAGATGCCCTTTGAAGCGCGTTCGGCGGCATCGAGCTCCAGAATGCTCTCGCCGTTATAGAGAATGTCGCCCTCGGTGACTTCGTAGTCGCTGCGGCCGGCCAGGATATAGGAGAGCGTTGACTTGCCGGAGCCGTTCGGCCCCATGATGGCGGCGACTTCGCCTGCCTTCACGGTCAGGTTCAGGCCACGGATGATTTCGGTGCCGTCTTCGGCGATACGGGCGTGCAGGTTCTTGATTTCAAGCATTGTAGAATCCTAACGAAGGAATGGACGTGCGGCGCGCTCGGCGCGCCAGAACTGGTTTTTATGCGAAGGTCAGCCGACGCTGCCTTCGAGCGATATACCGATCAGCTTCTGCGCTTCGACGGCGAATTCCATCGGCAGCTCCTGCAGCACTTCCTTGACGAAGCCGTTGACGATCAGTGCGATCGCCGCTTCGGTCGGGATGCCGCGCTGCAGGCAGTAGAACAGCTGGTCCTCGGAGATCTTCGACGTCGTGGCTTCATGCTCGAACTGCGCCGTCGAATTCTTCGCCTCGATATAGGGCACCGTATGCGCGCCGCACTTGTCGCCGATCAGCAGCGAATCGCACTGCGTGAAGTTACGGGCGTTCGACGCCTTGCGGTGAGCCGAGACCTGGCCGCGATAGGTGTTCTGCGAAACGCCGGCAGCGATGCCCTTCGAAACGATACGGCTCGACGTGTTCTTGCCGAGATGGATCATCTTGGTGCCGCTGTCGACCTGCTGATGACCGTTGGAAACGGCGATCGAGTAGAATTCGCCACGGCTGTCGTCGCCACGCAGGATGCAGGACGGATATTTCCAGGTGATCGCGGAGCCGGTCTCGACCTGCGTCCAGGAAATCTTGGAACGGTGGCCGCGGCAATCGCCACGCTTGGTAACGAAGTTGTAGATACCGCCCTTGCCGTTGCTGTCGCCCGGATACCAGTTCTGGACGGTCGAATACTTGATCTCGGCATCATCCAGGGCGACAAGCTCGACGACGGCGGCGTGCAGCTGGTTTTCGTCACGCTGCGGCGCGGTGCAGCCTTCGAGATAGGAAACGTAAGCTCCCTCTTCGGCGATGATCAGCGTGCGCTCGAACTGGCCGGTGTTCTTCTCGTTGATACGGAAATAGGTCGACAGTTCCATCGGGCAACGAACGCCCTTCGGCACGAAGACGAACGAACCGTCGGTGAAGACGGCCGAATTCAGCGTCGCATAGAAATTATCGGTCGTCGGCACGACGGAGCCGAGATATTTGCGCACCAGATCGGGATGTTCGCGGATGGCTTCCGAGATCGACATGAAGATCACGCCGGCCTTTTTCAGCTCTTCCTTGAAAGTGGTGACGACCGAAACGGAATCGAACACGGCATCGACCGCGATCTTCGACTGCTTGACACCGGCAAGCATCTCCTGCTCGCGCAAGGGAATGCCCAGCTTCTCGTAAACCTTCAAGAGTTCCGGATCGACGTCCTCGAGCGAGGTCGGTCCCGATGTGCTCTTCGGCGCGGCATAATAATAGATGTCGTTGAAGTCGATCTTCGGATAGTCGACGCGCGCCCATGTGGGCTCTTCCAGCGTCAGCCAGCGGCGATAGGCTTCGAGGCGCCATTCCAGCATCCATTCCGGCTCCTGCTTCTTGGCGGAGATGAAGCGGATGATGTCTTCGGATAGGCCCTTGGGAGCCTTGTCCACCTCGATGGTGGTTTCAAAACCATACTTATACTGGTCCACGTCGATCTGGCGAACCTGATCGACCGTTTCCTGGACTGCAGGCATTTCGTTCTCCAATCTCGCCGGATCCAAGGTCCGGCAGCTTGTCAACGTTGCGGCAGACTTATGTCTGCCCCCTATGTAGTCGGCCAAAAGGGATTTTTCATCCCGCTTGGCAAGCGGAAAATTCTGTTTCCGCAAAATTATGGCCGTCAGGCCGCCGCACCCGCCAGTTTGCGCCTTCCCGCGATGCGGGCAAAAGCAGCGATTGCCTGGTCGATGTCGGCCTCGGTCGTGGTGGGCCCCAGCGAAATGCGCAGAGCCCCGAGCTTGGGATCGCATCCCATCGCCACGAGCACATGGCTCTCGCCGACCTTGCCCGACGAGCAGGCGGAGCCGGCCGATATGGCGACGCCTTCGAGATCGAAGGCAATCTGGCCGGTCTCGGATTTCAATCCCGGCAAGGTAAAGAAGCAGGTATTCGGAACGCGCGCGCCACCTTCGCCATGAATAATGACATCCGGTGCAGCAAGCCGCATACCGTCTTCCAGCCGCTCGCGAAGCACCTCGATCGCGGCATTGCGGGCATCGAACTGATCCAGCGCCGCAGCTGCAGCCGCGCCGAAGCCGATGATCGCCAGCGTGTTTTCCGTGCCCGAGCGATGGCCCTTTTCCTGCCCGCCGCCATGGATCAGCGGCTTCGGCATCAGAACCTCGCCGCGCGAGACGAGCGCGCCGACACCCTTGGGGCCGCCGATCTTGTGCGAGGAGACGATGAGGAAATCTGCGCCGATCTCATTGATATCGAGCGGCACCCGACCGGCAGCCTGCACGGCATCGACGACGAACAACCCGCCGGCGGCCTGAACAATCTTCGCCGCTTCACCGACGGGCTGGAGAATTCCAGTCTCGTTGTTGGCGAGCATGATGGCAACCATCGGCAGGCCGGCCGTCTTGTCATGGGCGGAGAGCATCGCCTCCAGCGCTGCAAGGTCGACCGTGCCGTCCGGCGTCACCGGTATTTCGCTGATCCTGTCCCCGGCAAATCGCCCGCCCTCGCGCACGGCGGGATGTTCGACGGCCGATATGTACAGATGGCTTACCGTCAGCGGTGTGCGCCCCATGCGGAATTCCGGCGTCAGCACCATGTTGGCCGCCTCGGTGGCGCCGCTGGTGAAAACGACATGAGCAGGCTCGGCACCCGTCAAGCTTGCAACCTGCCGGCGCGCGGCCTCGACGGCGGCGCGCGCCGCCCTACCTTCGCCGTGAACGGAATTGGGGTTGCCTTGAATATCCATCGCACGCATCATTGCCTCGCGTGCCGCCGGATGAAGCGGCGCGGTAGCATTCCAATCGAGATAAAGGCGTGGTGCCGCCATAATCTTCTTCCTGCGCGACGTTGCTTTGCTAAGGTCGGCTCATTTTCCTTGAAATTTCAGCCGAGCATGCCTTATGACACGTTCCACAAACCGTTGCACACACAACGCGCGGACCACCGCATCAAGTTTCGAATTGTTCTAAACTGCGTTCTAGAAAAGATGAGCGCATTCGTCAAGTCAACTTGCTGCGTGCCGTTGGGTTTGAACGCAGAAAAAGAAGAGCCGGAGTATCGATGCCTGAAGTAATTTTCAACGGCCCCGCTGGTCGCCTTGAAGGCCGCTATCAACCCTCCAAGGAGAAGAGCGCCCCGATCGCGATCATTCTTCATCCCCACCCGCAGTTCGGTGGGACGATGAACAACCAAGTTGTCTACCAGCTCTTCTATATGTTCCAGAAGCGCGGCTTCACGACGCTTCGCTTCAACTTCCGCGGAATCGGGCGCAGCCAGGGCGAGTTCGATCACGGCGCCGGCGAGCTTTCCGATGCGGCATCGGCGCTCGATTGGGTCCAGAGCCTTCATCCTGATTCCAAGAGCTGCTGGGTTGCCGGTTACTCCTTCGGCGCCTGGATCGGCATGCAGCTACTGATGCGCCGCCCCGAGATCGAAGGTTTCATGTCGATCGCACCGCAGCCGAACATCTACGATTTCTCCTTCCTCGCCCCCTGCCCGTCGTCCGGCCTCATCATCAACGGCGACGCCGACAAGGTCGCGCCGGAAAAGGATGTCAACGGCCTCGTCGAGAAACTGAAGACGCAAAAGGGTATCCTCATCACGCACAAGATCGTGTCAGGTGCCAACCACTTCTTCAACGGCCAGGTCGATACGCTTCTGGGCGAATGCGAGGATTACCTCGACCGCCGCCTGAACGGCGAACTGGTGCCGGAACCGGCCGCCAAGCGCATCCGCTAAGGAAGCCGGCCCTTATCGGGCCATCCTGAACGTTGGACACGAGATCCCGTCGATGGTCATCGGCGGGTGATCCTGCATCCCGATCTTTCGCAACACGCGTTGCGACGCCGAATTCTCCGGATGCGTGAAGGCGATGAACTGCCTGGAAAAACCGCGGCTGAAGAACCATTGGGCGAGCGCGGCGGCGATCTCCGTCGCATAGCCGTTGCCCCAGGCTTCCCTTCGTATCGAGTAACCGAGTTCGAATTCGCCGCGCCCGCGTTCCCCATGAAAGCGCGAAAAACCGGCTCGGCCGATAAAGCGGCCATCTTCACGCTTCAGCATCTTGTATTTGGTCACGCCGTCGCGCGCCTGTTCGCCGAACCAGCTCTTCAGCCGCTCCTCCGCCTTTTCCAGCGTCCACGGAGCCGCGCCGGAAAGATAGCGCGTCGTTTCGATCGTCGAATGCAGCTGCCGAATCAGCTCTGCATCGTCCTTGCCCCACATCGTCAGAACGAGGCGCGGAGTTTCGAGAACGGGGATGTCACTCATCAGCTTGCCTGCTTTCGCGGTACGGTGGCGGCACGAATTCGCGGACAAGTGCTAAACGCACGGCATGATTTCAACAAGGGCAATCGGGTGACACTGCGAGCGCCGCAACCGCCTGAAAATAGCGCTTTGACCCGTCGCCGCGCCTGAAACTTGACATTGCACCCACCAAAATGATGACGCGTCGGCAAATCGGTGCTAAACGCGCCACCGCGACATTCAACAACAGCGACTTCACCGCATCCTGCAGCGATGCGGCTTCGAGAGACCAAGATCATGGCTGAGTTCAAATCCGATTTCCTGCGCACTCTGCAAGAGCGCGGCTTCATTCATCAGATTTCCGATGAAGCCGGCCTCGACGACCTCTTCGCCAAGGAAACCGTGACGGCCTATATCGGCTTCGATCCGACGGCGTCGAGCTTGCACGCCGGCTCGCTGATCCAGATCATGATGCTGCACTGGATGCAGGCAACCGGCCATCGGCCCATCTCGCTGATGGGCGGCGGCACCGGCATGGTCGGCGACCCCTCCTTCAAGGAAGAGTCCCGCCAGCTCATGACGATCGATACGATCGAAAGCAACATCGCTTCGATCAAGCGTTGCTTTTCGAACTACCTCAGCTACGGCGAAGGCCCGAAGAATGCGTTGATGATCAACAACGCCGAATGGCTGCGCTCGCTGAACTACCTCGAATTCCTGCGCGACGTCGGCCGCCACTTCTCGGTCAATCGCATGCTGTCCTTCGACAGCGTCAAGACGCGCCTCGACCGCGAGCAATCGCTGTCCTTCCTCGAATTCAACTACATGATCCTGCAGGCCTACGACTTCGTCGAACTGGCCAAGCGCTATGATTGCCGCCTGCAGATGGGCGGTTCGGATCAGTGGGGCAACATCGTCAACGGTATCGACCTCGGTCACCGCATGGGGACGCCGCAGCTCTTCGCACTGACGTCGCCCTTGCTGACGACGGCGTCGGGCGCCAAGATGGGCAAGTCCGCCACCGGCGCGGTCTGGCTGAATGCCGACCTGCTCTCGGCCTACGACTTCTGGCAGTACTGGCGCAACACCGAGGATGCCGACGTTTCCCGCTTCCTGAAGCTCTACACGACGCTGCCGATGGACGAGATCGCTCGTCTTTCGGCGCTCGCCGGCTCTGAAATCAACGAGGTCAAGAAAATCCTCGCGACCGAGGTTACGGCAATCCTGCACGGTCGCGCCGCGGCCGAGCAGGCAGCCGAAACCGCGCGCAAGACTTTCGAAGAAGGCGGCCTGTCCGAAAACCTGCCGTCGATCGAGATTCCTGCGCCCGAACTGGAAGCCGGCATCGGCCTTCTCTCGCTGATCGTTCGCGCCGGCCTTGCCGCTTCCAACGGCGAGGCTCGCCGCCACGTCCAGGGCGGCGCGGTGCGTATCAACGACGAAGCCGTCAGCGACGAGCGCAAGATCATCGGCAGCGGCGAAGTGACGGCGGATGGCGTCGTCAAGCTGTCGCTCGGCAAGAAGAAGCACATCCTGATCCGGCCGGCGGGTTGATCAATCGAGCAGTCTTCCAACAAAGCCGGCGCATCCCCGCCGGCTTTGTTGCTTTTTGCCTTGAGCGTGGACTTGGCGATATCGTCTGCCTTGTTCGAGGCTTTTTAAGTCCGTTTTGTCGGATCGCCGTTGGCCCGTTCGTCCTCTGGTAATATCCTAATCCCAGAGGTGCCCTATGGATGAACTGCCGGTGATCAAGACGAGGCGCAAAGGCCGAAGCCTCACGCAGAGCATGTTGATTCCGAGCGAGGAGATGATTATCCGCGCGCTACAGGCGGCGACCCCTGGGCAACTATCCGACGTTGCCGAAGTCAGGCGGGCGCTTGCAAAGCAATATGGAGCGGATGCCTGCTGTCCGGTCACCCTTCAGCGACATCTGGTGCAGATCAGCCAGAGTGGTACCGCTCCGTTTTGGCGCCTCGTGGACCCCGATCGACCATTTGCGCGGCGCGTGGCCGGCGGACCGGAAGGCATCCGCCAGCGATTGGCCGAGGAAAAATGATAGCAGTCGCGCCGTGCGCCTGATCAGAATTCGAAGATCTGCCTGAAGACGCCCGGCGCGATGATCGACAATGGATTGATCTGCATGTTCGGCTTGTCGAAGCTGCCGGTCAGCCGGAAAGTGATGCCGATCAGGCCGCGATCGCTGCCGTTGCCCAGAATGAAGCCGACGATGGGAACTTCTGCGAACAGCCGGTTCAGGCCGTAAGCGGGCATGAAGGTTCCGGTCATGTCCATCTTGCCGCTGGCATCCTTCAGCACTCCCTGGAACGTCGCCCCCACCTGCACGCCGCGTACCACGCCGTTCTCGACCGAAAGTGCGCCATCACGCATGACCAGCCGGGCAAACCCCCGCCCGAAGCTCTGCGAGCGCGTATCGATGTTCTCCTTGACGGCCGAGTTCAGGCTCTTTCCGTTCTTGCCGCTCGGTGTCGATACGATGGTCGAGAGCTTCTTTTCATCGATGATGGAGAAGTTGCGGATATCCAGCGAGCCGTCCCAATCATCCTGCCCGGTCGAGCGGAGCGACAAATTCAACAGCCCGCCCCTCAGGTGCTTGTAGAGATCTGTAAAGCGCGCCACCGCGCCGGCATCGCCGCTTGTGATACGGATCGCTCCATTGCTGCCCTTGCTCATCTGCGTGACGAGCGCCTCGCCGCTGCGCGTCACGCCGGAGAAATCCGCTGCCGTCGTCTTGCCGCCGGCGATCGAATAGACGCCCTTGACGTTGCCGATCGTCTCGTCGTTGAAGCCGATGACCTTGTCGATATTGGCTCGAACGGTCGCGCTCGCTGAATCGTCCCCGCCGGAGCTTTGCTGCCCGCCGGATGTCGATGTCTTCAGGCGCGCGAGGATCGGGCGTATGTCTGCGGAATTGCCCGATACGGAGACGTCGTAGCCGCTGCTCTTGCTCCGCTTCAGGGATAGCGCGAAATCGTCGAGCGCCGAGAGCTTCACGCTGTCGAAATTGGCCGACGACAGGCTTCCCTTGCTGATCAGGAGATCACCGCTGACCCCGAAACCATCCCCCTTGAGCGTGAAGTTCTTCAACGCGGTCTGGCTATCCGGTCCGGACGCTTCAAACTGAGCCGTCGCCGGAATGCCGACGCCCTTCGACCAACCGACCCAGGGAACCGTGAGCGTCGCCTTACCGAGATCGACCTTAACGCCCTGGCGATCGTCGTCGATGCGGGTTAGCTCCACCTTGACGGGGCCGTCTATCATATCGCGAAGACCCGGCAGAACCGTGTTGCGCTGGGCGTCGTTGAGCGTCGCCGTTATCACGCGGCTGCGTTTGACGGACGATTTGCCGTCCGTGGGCTCGACCATGTCGATCTGCGCGGGAATACCGTCGATCTGGGCCTGAGCCTGTAAGTGCACGGATAGCGAGTCAGCCGAAATCTCGCCGGTGATATTGTCGATCTTGCGATTGTTCATGGGCTTCAGCAGATCGACATTGTTGAGATCGAGTGTCGCCTGCCAATCCGGCGGAGGCGGCTTCTGGTCGTTGATCAGCCCGATCCTGGCATCGACCTTGGCGACGATCTTGCCGTTGAAATCCTCCGGCTTGAACTCGGTTCTCTGCAATACCTCG
Organism: Rhizobium sp. A37_96; assembly: GCF_053521765.1. Classification (NCBI taxonomy): domain Bacteria; kingdom Pseudomonadati; phylum Pseudomonadota; class Alphaproteobacteria; order Hyphomicrobiales; family Rhizobiaceae; genus Rhizobium; species Rhizobium sp. A37_96. The sequence continues at coordinate 27,289 of NZ_JBNWDS010000001.1, forward strand.
AGAGGCTTGTAGGTAAGAAGCTCGCCGATGGCGTCGCCGGAACCGGATATCGTCAGCGCAAGATCGGCCATTAGCGGCTTGTCGTAGGTCGACGGGATCGAAAAGCTGCTGTCATTCAGCGAGATCGTTCGTCCGGTCGGGAAATAGGAGGTCGCCGTATTGATATCGACGACCATCGCCGGACCGGTCAGGTCGAAATGGGCCTTGGTGTCGCGCAGCGGCGGAATTTCGCCCGGAATGTTCAGGCGGGCGCCGTCTATGTCGAAGGCGATGTGGAGCTCGTTCTTGCCGAGCTGCAGCTTGCCGGATTGGGCAGCCTCCCGCAGCCTTCCGGCAGGAATGAAGACTGATATGACGGCATTGGTCACCGAGCCGCCGAAGAGGTTGGCTTCGACCCAGGCCCTGGGCTTGGACGCCATCCAGAACGGCCATAGCTGCTTGACGACCGTCGTGTCGAGCTTGTCGGCTCGGCCGCCGAAACTGATCTCCGGCGAGCTGTCTCCGAACTTAGCATGGAGAGAGCCGAACAGCGCGCCCTGCGGCGTCGATATGCCGAGATTGTCCACCTGGAGCTCCTTGGTCGCCGAAAGGAAGCGTCCCATGGCGCGGCCATCGAAGCTGACAGGCCTTTCTCCCGAAATGGACGAGGCGGCGATACCGTTCTTGATTACGAAATCGACCCCGAACCCCTTGCCTGCGTTGGCATCGATACGATCGAGATCGATGAGGGCACCGGAGAACGGCACCATCGTACCGACGAATTGCACCTTCGACGGCGCAATCTCCAAGGTCTGGTGGTCGAAATTGTAGGCGAGGTTGATATTGCCTGCCGTCAGGTCCTGCGCATCGCGGTCCATATAGATGGTGCCAGGCTTTACATTGATGGAAGCATCGAGCTTCGGATCGGCACCATCGCCTCCCTTGACAGCCGAAAGCGTGACGTCGGCAAGGCTCATGACGCCCTGCCGCGGCGTGCCGCTTGCATCATAGGCCATCGTCAGCGGCTTGAGATCGAGATTGGATATTTTCGCGATCAATGAAGACGTGTGGCCGGCCTCCTGCTGATTCGCCTTCACATCCAGGGTCGCAACGGATCCGTTGACGGCGACCTTGCCATAGAGATGCAGGGAGTTCGGCTCGGCCCGTTCGAAGGTCAGGCTATCGACCACGAGGGAGATCGGATCGCCCTCCTGACGCGCCAGCTTCATGGAGAAGCCGGAAATACGCACGGAGTTCGTCCCACCGCGCTGCACGAAATGTTCCAGAAAATCGAGATTGTCGAAGGTCGCGCCGAGAGCCCGCGGCAATGCATCGACACGCAACGCCGTCAGATCGACCGGATCTCCCTGGGGCAGCAGCGACGTATCGAGCGCAATGCCCTCCGCCGCCACGCTCGCCACTTCGATCCGCCCTTCGATCAAGGCCAGCGGATCCAGCTCCATATTCACCGCCGACATCGTCGACAGATGCTTGCCGCTGTCCTGATCGACCACATTGACGTCGCGCGCCTCCAGCGCCAGCCGCAGATCGGAGGTGAACCGGATCACGGTCGCGCCGACCTCGGCCTTGTAACGTGGCCCGATAGCTCGATCGAGGGCCGTCTGCGCCTTCTGCGATAGCGGCTCGTCGAAGACGCCGCTTTCGATGGTCGCGATGACGGCTCCGAGGATGACGGCAAGGAATGCGAAGAAAACCAGCGTCATCCGGCATACATGCCAGACATGCGAGCGGCTGCGGCGGGAGCGCTCGGGCACATGGACAATCAAGGGATCTTCGACCTGGGCGGACGGCAGATGGTCGAGCGACACGAGATCCTTTTTGCGGAATGTTACCTTTTCGCCTCGGATCACTCCTGTGCGTGCCTTTCGCTCTTCTTCTTTTTTGATGACGCTGCGTCCCATTGGACGGCATACGCGGGCAGTATATATGGCTTCCCGTGAGTGTCATCTAAAAAACCGGCAAAAGAAAGGTTTTCCCGTGACGGAAGTTTTCCCAGTTCAACCAGGCATTGGCGACAAGGCACCGGATTTCGATCTTCCGCGTGACGGCGGCGGCCGCGTGAGTCTCGCAGATTTCGCCGCAAGACCGCTGGTCATCTATTTCTATCCGAAGGACGACACCACGGCATGCACGACGGAATCGATTTCCTTCACGGCGCTCTCAGGCGAGTTCGGCAAGGCGGGCGTCGCCCTTCTCGGCGTCTCGCCGGATACCGTCAAGAGCCATGACAAATTCGTCAGGAAGCATGCGCTTTCCATTCCGCTCGCCGCCGACGAGGAAAAGACGATGGCTATCGCCTATGGAGTCTGGCGGGAAAAAAGCATGTATGGCCGCACCTACATGGGTGTCGTCCGCTCGACCTTTCTGATCGGAGCCGACGGCCGGATCGCCAGGATATGGGACAAGGTCAAGGTCGCGGGGCATGCCGAGGCAGTTCTGGCCGCTGCAAAGGAACTCTGACGGCATGACTGGCAGTCCCGAAACCATCACCTCGCTGCGTGGCGGCGCCATCGCCGCCATCCTTTCGGCCGATCTCGATCGCAAGACCGCGCTTGCCCAGGAATCGGCGACGCGCTGGTTTGCCCGCACCCTCTCCCTGCGCTCGCCGCTCGATCCGCCCTTGGCCGATCGCCCCGGCCGGCCGGAGAAGCCGGATCTGGTGCCGCCCAAACATATGGAAAAACGCTCCCTGCACACACTCAAGGGCCGGATCGCACTATTGCACTCCATCGCCCATATCGAGCTGAACGCCGTCGATCTGGCGCTGGATATCGTCGCTCGCTTCGCGACCGGCCCGGTCCCCAATTCGTTCTTCGACGGGTGGATGCAGGTCGCCTTCGAGGAAGCCAAGCATTTTCGCATGATACGCGCACGCCTACGCGAACTGGGCGCCGACTATGGCGATCTTCCCGCCCATGACGGCCTATGGCAGGCAGCCCATGCAACCCGAACCGATCTGACGGCCCGCCTCGCGGTCGTGCCCCTCATCCTCGAAGCCAGGGGGCTGGACGTGACGCCGGCGTTGCAGGCAAAGATGCGCGAAACCGGCGACCTGGAAAGCGCCGCGATCCTCGATGTCATCTACAATGACGAAAAAGGCCATGTCGCTGTCGGTGCCAAATGGTTCCGCTTTCTGTGTGCGCGCGAGAAACGCGATCCGGCCCGGACGTTCCAGGAGCTGGTGCGTGCCAATTTCCGCGGCTCGCTCAAGGCGCCGTTCAACGACATTGCCCGCGCGGAAGCAGGACTGACGCCTTCCTTCTATCGCTCCCTGACATCCACGAGCAGCGCATAGCCCACTCAGATCAAAGGGTTTTCCCGTATCTAACGATGACTTCGAAAGCATTCGTTAACCATAATGCCGTGTACTTCCAATTAATGCCAAAAGGCATCGATTGGGAGATTCTCGGTGACAGCAAAGCCTCAGAACCGGGTTTTCGGCAAACAACAGCGGCATCACACCATTATCGTCGCGAGCGGCGATACGGTGCGCCATATGACCGTGCGCCCATGGATGGCGGCCGTTACCGTCTGTCTGGTCGGTATCTTCTCGATCGGCTATCTCCTTGCGACGTCGTACCTTGTGCTGCGGGACGATCTGATCGGCGCGACGATGGCGCGCCAGGCGCGCATGCAATATGACTATGAGGATCGCATCGCCGCGCTGCGCGCCCAGGTCGATCGTGTCACGTCCCGCCAGCTTCTCGATCAGCAGGTGGTGGAAGAAAAGGTCGACAAGCTTATCGAGCAGCAGCAGCAACTGACCTCGCGGAACGGCAAACTCAGCACCCTGCTCGACAGGGCGGAGAATTCCGGCCTGACCGACAAGAGCGCGCATCCCGACGCGAATGCGGCCGCCCCCAAGAATGAGCACGCTCAGCTGACCTCGCCCAAGGCGATCGAAAAGCTTCTCCTCGGCGGCAAGCCGGCCGACGCCACGCCCGACAACTCCACGCTCGCCTATGTCCCCGCCCCGGAAACCGTCGCGGATCGCGCCGATCGTGTCTTCTCCAAGGTGACGCTGTCGCTGAAGCACATCGAACAGGATCAGCTGTCCAGAATCCGCAATCTCACCGCGGACGCCTCCGAAACCGCGAACGAGATCCAGACGATCATGCACAATGTCGGCGTCAAGGTTCCGAATGACGTCGCAAGCTCAGGAAGCGAGGACACGGATGGCGGCGTCGGCGGTCCTTATGTCCCGCCGGAAAACGTCGATCAGTTCGAGCAGTCGATGGCAGACCTCGATACCGCGTTGACGCATCTGGAAACGGTGCGGGGAGCGGCCGAAAGCCTGCCGTTCCGCAATCCGGCTGCGGGCAAGCTCATCACCAGCCCCTTCGGCAACCGCAAGGACCCGTTCTTCGGCACCCTGGCTCTCCACACGGGTACGGATTTTCATTTCAGTCCCGGCGAGAAGGTCAAGGCCACGGCGCCCGGCAGGATAACGGCAGCCGGCTGGACCGGCGGCTACGGCAACATGGTGGAGATCGACCACGGCGATGGCATCTCGACGCGCTATGGCCATATGGAACAGGTGCTCGTCAAGATCGGCGACAAGGTCGGCGCAGGCGATGTCGTGGGTCTTGCCGGCAGCACCGGGCGCTCGACCGGGACCCATCTGCACTATGAAGTACGCGAGAATGGGCATCCCGTCGATCCGATGTATTTCATCAATGCCGGCACGAAACTCGCAAGTTACATCAGCGGATTGGGCGCAATTTAGCTGCCGGAATTGTGACAAACGCGCAACAAAGTTGGCACTAATCCGAAAATTGTGTCATGAATGAACTTCAGGTCGGTTGAAGCGCCTGCTTTCCTTGACTTCCCGGGTATTTGGTTCTATGTCGCCCAGCATTACGGCACGCTCCTGCATGTCGACTCATGGTGTTCGACTGAACCAAGACGGAACTAGATTTCCCTTTGACAACATTTGCTGACCTTGGCCTGAGCCAAAAAGTCCTTTCCGCGGTTACTGACGCGGGTTACACCACACCGACTCCGATCCAGGCCGGTGCCATCCCGTTTGCGCTTCAGCGCCGCGACATCTGCGGCATCGCCCAGACCGGAACCGGCAAGACCGCCTCCTTCGTGCTGCCGATGCTGACGCTGCTTGAAAAAGGCCGCGCACGAGCGCGCATGCCGCGCACGCTGATCCTGGAGCCGACGCGCGAACTGGCGGCGCAGGTCGCCGAAAACTTCGAGAAGTATGGCAAGAATCATCGCCTGAACATCGCCTTGCTGATCGGCGGCGTTTCCTTCGAAGAGCAGGATCGCAAGCTTGAGCGTGGCGCCGATGTGCTGATCTGCACGCCTGGACGCCTGTTGGACCATTTCGAACGCGGCAAGCTTCTGATGAGCGGCGTCGAGATCTTGGTCATCGACGAGGCGGACCGCATGCTCGATATGGGCTTCATCCCGGATATCGAGCGCATCGCCAAGCTCATTCCCTTCACGCGCCAGACGCTGTTCTTCTCGGCGACGATGCCGGCTGAAATCCAGAAGCTGGCCGACCGGTTCCTGCAAAATCCGGAGCGCATCGAAGTCGCCAAGCCCGCATCGACGGCCAAGACCGTGACGCAGCGCTTCGTTGCCTCGCATGGCAAGGATTACGAGAAGCGCGCCACGTTGCGCGATCTCATCCGCGCCCAGACGGATCTCAAGAACGCGATCATCTTCTGCAATCGCAAGAAGGATGTGGCTGATCTCTTCCGTTCGCTCGAGCGCCACGGCTTCTCGGTCGGCGCATTGCACGGCGACATGGATCAGCGCTCGCGCACGACCATGCTGCAGAACTTCCGTGACGGCCAGATCCAGCTTCTCGTCGCATCCGACGTCGCGGCACGCGGTCTCGATCTTCCCGATGTCGGCCACGTCTTCAATTTCGATGTTCCGATCCATTCGGAAGATTACGTCCATCGCATTGGCCGCACCGGTCGCGCCGGTCGCTCCGGCGCCGCCTTCACGATCGTCACGAAGCGCGATACCAAGCATGTAGACGCGATCGAGAAGTTGATCGGCGAGGACGTCCAGTGGCTGAACGGCGACCTGTCGGCATTGCCGCCGGCGGACGAAAGCGGAGACGACAATCGCTCCTCCCGCCGCCGTGATCCCAAGAGCAAGGGCCGCGATCGCGATCGCAGCCGCGGAGGCCGCAGCGCCCCGAGTCATAAAACTGATATCGACGTCGAGGATAATGGCGTCGTGGCGATCGAAGCAGCACCAGCAAAGGCCGAAAGCGTGAAGAACGAGCGCAAGTCTGAGAACAACAACAAGTCCCATAACGGTTCTCGCAACAACCATCGGCCCTTCCCAGCTGCCAACGACGATCATCGCGAGCGTCGCAACCGTTATCGCGATCAGGATGACGGTCCGACGCCGGTTGGTTTCGGTGACGACATCCCCGCTTTCATGCTCATCGTGGCGAACGCCAAGGGCTGATAAACCGCACCTGCCGCCGATCCGAACCCCTGCGCCGGAAGTCGCGGCAAAATTCGGAATCATGGCATGGGCAAGCCTGGCATCGATTTCCCGGGATTGGGAACTGGTCTCGCAATAGTGCGGGACGGCAAGCTGTTGCTCTATCGGCGCCTCAAGGCGCCGGAAGCCGGCTTCTGGAGCATCGTCGGCGGCAAGGTCGATCATATGGAGCCTGCCGCCAAGGCCGCTATCCGCGAGGCGGAAGAGGAAAGCGGTCTTTCCATTGGCAGGATCGATTACCTCTGCACCGAGGAGGTCATCGTAGATGCCGACCGCCAGCACTGGATCTCTCTTATCTACGTCTGCAGGAATTTTTCGGGCGAGCCTCGCCTGATGGAGCCCGACAAGCTCTCCGATTTCGGCTGGTTCGGCCGTGACGAGCTGCCGCCCCAGCTTTCTGAATTCGCCAAGGCAACCATCGCGCATCTGAGCGAGGAAGACTTCCGCTGACGCCCGGGCTTGCCGCCATCTTTCAGATGCGCGATGCACCTGCACGATCTGCGTCACATGTCCTTCATCGTCTCCGGTTAGGCAGGCGGAAATCCGGAGGCCATCAATGCACTCGACCGCACAACCCACCCGCCCCAAGATCGCCGAAACCGTAATCCATCAAACGGCGAGCATAAGAGATTCGCACATCGGCAAATGTTGCGAGATCCTGGCGGACACATCTCTGCACACGGTTGAACTCGGGGACTATTCCTACCTGGGGCCTCGCTGCATCGTCGGCGATGCAACGATTGGAAAGTTCTGCGCCATTGCAGCAGAGGTGAGGATCGGGGCTCCCAATCACCCGATGGACCGCCCGTCCATGCACCGCTTTACCTATTGCCCGGAATATTACTCTGCAGAAGCCGTACGCGACGTTTCCTTTTTTGATCAGCGCAAGCAGGATCGCGCCATCATTGGCAACGATGTTTGGATCGGCCACGGCGTCATTGTGCTGCCGGGTGTCACCGTGGGAGACGGTGCCGTTCTCGCGGCGGGAGCGGTGGTCACCAAAGACGTCGAGCCATATACCGTCGTCGGCGGCGTTCCCGCCAAATTCATTCGCGAGCGGTTTACACGAACCATCGCGGAGAAGCTTGCCTCTATCGCCTGGTGGGATTGGCCGTTCGAAACCATCATGGGACGGCTTGCGGACTTTCAATCAAGCGACATAGAGGCCTTTTGTGAACGCTGGGCGTAGTCTCCGCCGCGTGACCGCTTCCGCAGCCAAATCACAGTAAATGCTACCGGCTCGGTTGGCTGCGCGGCTACCGAGTTCGGCATTTTTGCGCGAATCTTGTTATTTTTCCGCGCGCAGCGCTGCCTCATAGGCAAGCCCCACCCAGCGCGCCATTACGTCCGGATCGTCGAACGCATCGTCGGGTATCGACCAATAGGGCATGTTGATGGCCTTGCCCTTCTTGCCTTCATAAGCCCAGCGCCGCGCGCCGGCGGCCTCGAATTCGGACGCGCTGGCATCGTCCGCCTTCAGGAGAATCTCGTCGTCCACCTCAAGCGCCAGGATCCGCCCCATATGGTAGATGCCCTTGCCGCCGAACATGCGTTTGATGGTGACCGGCCCAAGAGACCGGAACATCTCCTCGATATCGATATTGTCCATTCCCTACCCTTTCAGGACGCCGCCGGCCGCGACGACGGCCTCGGGCGTGTCGACATCCAGATGCGCCGCCTCTCCGAGCTCGACGTCGATGACCGGAAGCCCCGATGTTTCGATGATATGCCGGGCGCCCACATCGCCCTCCAGCCGCATCACCGCATTCAGAACGGATCTCGGCAGGATAACGGGATTGCCGCGTTTGCCGCCGGAGACCGCCCGCACGATCGCCTGTCCGTTCGCCTCGCGGAAGGAGGCCGTTAGGGCTTTCAGATCATCGCCGGTAACGCCGGGCATATCGGCAAGCATGACAAGAACGCCATCGGCTTTTTGTGCCGCCTGCGTGCCGACGCCCGCAACTAGTGAACTCGCCATGCCCGAGGCATAATCCGGATTGAAGACCCGCTCGAGCGCAAGACCACGCAACGCATCTTCGATATCGTCGCGGCGGTGCCCGGTGACTGCGACGATATCGGACGCACCGCTTTCAATGGCAATCAACGCCGATCGGCGAACCAGCGGCACGCCGTCGAATTCCGCCAGAAGCTTGTGTGAACCACCCTCGCCCATGCGGCTGGCCTTGCCGGCGGCCAGCAAGACGACGGCTACCGATATTTGTGACGCCGGCTTCGTAGCGATGTCGCGCGGCCGCGGGCGTGACTGTATTTCCATGAGCAACCCTCCCACGCCCATGCCGCTAATATCCTGCGGCGCAGGTCGTTCTCCGGCTAATATTCTGTCCAGCACCCAATCGAATCCGTTTTCCTTCGGGCTGCGCGCGCATCCCGGCGCCCCGACGACATAGACGTCGTTCACCCTGCCAAGCACGAGAAGATTGCCCGGATCGACGGGCATGCCGACGTGAATGACGTCGCCGCCACCCAGCCGTATAGCCTCCGGAATGACGTCGCCGGCATCGATGACCGCCGATGCGCCGAAGACGATCACCAGCTTCGGCAGCCGATCCGGTGCCGCCATGGCGCGACAGATCGCGTCGGCAACAGCGCTCGCCCGGTGCGCAACGCGCTCTTCCCGCTGCAGGACACTGCCCGAAGGCTGCAGCCGTTGCGACAGAATGCGTGCCGTCTTGTCCATAACTGCCGGTTTCAACGATGGCAGCTCGGTGGCAATGAGCGAAATGGCGTGAGGTTGGAAGGGTTTGACCTCGAAAACCGGCGTCTGCCGCAGAATTTCAACGCCTGCCGCCACCTTCGAACCGGAAACAGCGAGCGGAATGATCTTGAAAGTCGCGATCATATCGCCCGACCGTACCGGAACGTGATCGGCAAGACAGGCAAGGGTAATCGCCGGATCGACATTGTTGATCCGATCGACGGCCGCACGGTTTGCAACGAACAGGCCATCGACGGCGCTGTGGATGTTCACCCGTCCCGTTGCCGCCTCCGAAAAGGTGATATGGTCCGGCGCCATCGCTCGCGCCAGCCGTTCGGCCGCCTCGTCTTCCATGAGATCGCCCGGCTCGATGCGCGCGGCAATGACGTGCTCGACCCCGGCTGCCGTCAGGCGGTCGATGTCGTCGTGGACGAGCCTGTGTCCCTTGGAAAAGCCGCCATCGGCCAGCCGTACGGAATGCGCGAGAATCGCACCCTCCGCCTCCACTGTCGAAAACTCCCCGAAAATCATGGCATCCCACCTTTGGGCGACGACACGTCACGCCCGCGAAGAGAACCGATGATCTCCGCCAGGATGGCGACCGCGATCTCGGCCGGACTTGCGGCACCGATGGGAAGCCCGATCGGCGCGTGGATGCGGGCAAGCTCCGCCTCTGTCAGACCCGCCCGTTTCAGGCGTTCCATACGGCCGGCATGCGTCTTGCGGCTGCCGAGCGCGCCGACATAGAAACAGTCCGTCCTCAACGCCTGAATGATCGGCTCGTCATCGATCTTCGGATCGTGGGTCACGGCTACCAGCGCCATATAGCTGTCGAGCGGCCGCTCCTTCAGCGCGTCCACAGGCCAGTCGGCAATCAGGTCGATGCCCTCGAAACGTTCCGGCGTCGCGAAGGCGGTACGCGGATCGATGATGGTGACGTCGAAGTCCGCAAGTGCCGCCATGCGCGCCAGAACCTGGCTGATATGCACGGCGCCGATGACGACGATGCGCGGCGGCGGCAAATGCACGTTCAGGAACAGGCTCTGCCCATCGATTTCAACCGCTGAGGACCGGCCCGAACGGAATGCGGACGAAACCGCTTCGGCCAGTGGGCCTTCAAGGACATCGCCTTCGACGATAAGCCGATCCGGTCCCCCGGAGAGGTCGGATACAAGGATAGCCGCCTGCCGCCTGCGCCGCATCTCGTTCAGCCGCGCCAGTATTGGACGGTCCATCAGACGAGCCTTTCGACATAGACGCGGATCCGGCCGCCGCATGACAGGCCGACCCGCCAGGCCGTCTCGTCGGCAACGCCGAATTCCAGCATACGCGGCTTGCCGGTTTCGATGACATCGAGCGCCTCGGTAATCACAGCACCCTCCACGCAGCCGCCGGAAACGGAACCATGGAAATTGCCCTCGCCGTCGATCACGAGATGGCTGCCGGCAGGGCGCGGAGCCGACCCCCAGGTATCGACGACGGTCGCCATGGCCACATTGCGGCCTGCCGACACCCATTCCTCCGCGATCACGAGCGGATCCAGACTTTCGGAAATATCTGACATCGGAGCCTCATTTCTTGCCGAGAAACCGTCGCGGATCATAGGCATCCGCGCGGCCGGCGGTGAGGGCCGATACGAGATCGGCCAGAGATAATAGATTGTGAACCGGACGGAATTCGTCAACATGCGGCAGCATGGCTTTTACACCGCGGGCACGCGCCTCGAAGCCGTCGAAACGCAACAGCGGATTGAGCCAGATGAGCCGCCGGCAGGAACGATGCAACCGATCCATCTCCTGCGCAAGCAGTTCCACGCCTTCGCGCTCCAGCCCGTCGGTAATCAGCAGCACGATCGCGCCCTGCCCCAGCACGCGGCGTGCCCATATGAGGTTGAATTCCTTCAGCGTCTCGCCGATCCGCGTCCCGCCCGACCAGTCGCGCACCGCCGCCGCACATTCGTCCAGTGCCTGATCGGGATCCTTGTGCCGCATCGCCCGCGTCACGTTGGTCAGGCGCGTTCCGAACAGAAACGTATGAACCCGCCGGCGCCGCTCGGTCAGCACATGCAGGAAATGCAGGAAGATGCGCGTATATTGGCTCATGGAGCCTGAAATATCGGCAAGCACGACCAGCGGCGGCTGTATTTCTTTCGGCCGCCGAAAACGCGGCAGGATCAGCGCTCCTCCCGTTCGCAGCGCCGAGCGCATCGTCGCACGCGGATCGACCTTGGCCGGCATCAGGGATGGCGTAAAGCGGCGGGTGCGCACGCGGTCGAGCGGCAATTGCAGCTTTTCGAGCTCCTTCCTGGCGTAGGCGATTTCCGCTGCCGACATCTGCGCGAAATCCAGATGACGCAGCAGCTCGCTGCCGGAACTCGTGAAGCGCGCATCGATCTCGATATCGGGCGTTTCCCGCGGGGGACGCCGGTCGCCGCGGTCGTTGAGCAAGGCATCGCTTGCCCGGCTCTCTCCCGGCTTCGGCTTTTCCTTCTCCCTGTGATCGGGTGCGACCGGCGACATCATCGCGATCATCTTGGCAACGAGATCGCGCGAGCGCCAGAACAGCCGGAACGCCTCGTCGAACACGGCAAGATCTTCATGCCGCTTGACGAAGGCCGAACACAAGGCGGCATGGAACTCCTCGCGGGAACCGATCCCTATGGCCTCGACCGCCTCGATGGCGTCGGCGATCGCTCCGGGACCGATCTTGAGACCCGCCTTGCGCAGCGCCCGGCCGAACAGCACGATATTGTCGGCAAGGCGCCCGTCACCAGGCGGTGACGGCGCCACGACGATGCCATCCTGCGCGCCGGTTTCCATGACTTATCCCGCCGCGAGCAGTTCGGATTTCACTTCATCCAGCACGCGCCTGCCTTCGGCGCCCTGGATGCGAGCGATATCGTCCTGATATTTCAGCAGCGTGCCCAGCGTGTCCGCAACGGTCTCCGGATCGAGCGCCAGCCGATCCAGCTCGGTCAAGGCGGTCGCCCAGTCGATGGTCTCGGCAACGCCGGGATTCTTGAAGAGATCGAGCGTGCGCAGCTTCTGCACATAGGCGACGATCTGGCGCGAGAGCGCTTCGTTGCAGCCGGGCACCTTGCGGCGAATGATGTCGAGCTCCTGCTCGGCCCCGGGATAATCGACCCAATGATAGAGACAGCGCCGTTTCAGGGCGTCATGCACCTCGCGCGTGCGGTTCGTCGTGATGATGACGATCGGCGGTTCGGCGGCGCGGATCGTGCCGAGTTCCGGCACCGTCACCTGGAAATCGGAAAGCACCTCTAGAAGGAATGCCTCGAAAGCCTCGTCGGTGCGGTCGAGCTCGTCGATCAGGAATACCGGGGCACGCCCACCGACACCCGACAGCGCCTGCAGCACCGGCCGGCGGATGAGATAGCGCTCGGAGAAGATATCAGCCTCGATACGGTCGCGGTCGGTAAGGCCCGATGCCTCCGCCAGCCGGATTTCCAGCATCTGCGCCGGATAGTTCCATTCGTAGACGGCCGAGGATACGTCCAGCCCTTCGTAGCATTGCAGGCGGATCAGCGGCCTGTCGAGCGCCTTGGAGAGCACCTTGGCGATCTCGGTCTTGCCGACACCGGCCTCCCCCTCCAGAAAGAGCGGCCGCTTCATCTTCAGGGCGAGAAACAGGACCGTGCCGAGCGCACGGCCGGCCAGATAATCGTGGGCGCCGAGCAAGGCCATCGCTTCATCGATCGAACTCGGCAATGAAGGTAATGTCTGATCCGCCATGATAACTCCCTCGCAGGGGTTATAGCGCGTGATAGCCCCGGTTCATATAGATCAATGCCGGCTTGGCTTCGCTGTAGCGTATGGCCATCACCTCGCCGAAGATGATGTTGTGCGTGGTTGCCTGCTTGATCTCGATGACGCGGCAATCGAAAGCGGCAAGCGCATCGGTCAGGACAGGCGCGCCGGTTGCCAGCGTCTCGAACTTGCCGGCAGCGAAGCGCTCGTCGACGGTCAGCTGCGTCTTTCCGGAAAAGGCGTCGGCCAAAGATTGGTGATCCGCGCCGAGCGTATTCAGCGCGAAGATCCCACTCTTGAAGAAGATCTCGTTCTTGGCGTTGCTGTTGTTGAGGCATATCAGAACGGTTGCGGGACTATCCGACACCGAGCATGCAGCCGTGATCGTGACGCCGCGCCGCTCCGCTCCGAGCGCCGTCGTCACCAGCTGCACATGCCCCGCGTAGCGGCTCATGGCATCGCGATAAAGCGCCGGATCCATACGCTGCCTGTCTAGCACCACCGTCTCCTTTGTCATGTCATGCCCGTTTGTCATTCAATATGACGGTCAGATATTAGCTTTTCTACAATAGCATTATTGAAAACAGAGAGATTTTGTTGCTTTTTCTTTGACGATCCCCTTCAGACGGATAAATAGAGCAGAAAAATTGTCCGGGATAATCGATCGATGAACGTTCTGCGTCGCCTTCCGCTCCTGTTTGTGCTGCTTTCGGCGGCCGGCAGCAGCTACGCCGCAGGAATTAACATCGGCGTAGTAGCACCGCAGGACGGCAACTTCGCGATGCTGGGCGCCGAAATCTCCGCCGGAGCCAATTTCGAGATCCAGGCCCAGAAGGATACGGCGACCGTGGTCGACGAACCTTGCACCGAGGACGGCGGCCGGGCTGCCGCCGAGGCGCTGGTTGCCGCCAAGGTACAGGTCGCGATCGGCTTCCTCTGCACGGAGACCCTGGAGGGCGCGCTGCCGCGTCTCAAGGATGCCGGCATCCCCGTCATCACCGTTTCCGTGCGCTCGCGCATCCTCATGGAAGATGCCTTGAAGAGCGGCTGGCCATTGTTTCGGCTGGCGCCGGTCGACAGCGCCGAGGCCGCCATGGCGATCGATACGATCCTGAAAAACTGGGCGGCGGAGCCAATGGCGCTGATCGACGACGGCACGATACACGGCCGCGAGTTGGTCGGCGCGATCCGCAACGCGCTCGAGGAAAATGGGCTGAAGCCGGTCTTCACCGATACTTACCGCCCCGGCCAGGATCAGCAGATCGCCCTCGTGCGCCGCCTGAAGAAGGCTGGCGCAACGCGCGTCTTCGTCGGCGGCGACCGCAGCGATGTCGCGGTCATCGCCCGCGACGCCAAGAGCGAAAATATCTCGCTGGTTCTGATGGGCGGCGATGCCATGCGCGCCGCCGACCAACCGCTGCCTCTTCTGGAGGGAGTGCAGGCAATCGCGCTGCCCGAGTACAGCACCCTGCCGGCGGCCCAACAGACAGTGCAAGCCATGCGCGCCGGCGGTATCGAGCCGGACGGCTACATCCTGCCGGCCGCCGCCGCCGCACAGATCGCCAGCCAGGCGGCGGAAGGCGCGAAGGCAGACAACAAGCCCATTGCCGACAAGCTCGTCGGCACGGCATTCCAGACAGCGATCGGCCCGATCTCCTTCGGGCAGAACCACGAATTGACACAAAACCCCTATCGCTTGCTGGAGTGGCGAGGCAACGCGTTCGTGCCGCCGACGACGCCGTCGAACTGAAGCGGTCCGTTCGGGCTGTTGTTTGGCCTCGATAGCGGTGCTAATCCAGTCGCGAAAAAATCAGATGGAGCTCAGCTACCCATGACCTTGCCGATCCGCATTGCCCCTTCCATTCTCGCAGCCGACTTCGCCAAGCTCGGACAGGAAGTCAAGGATGTGACCGAAGCCGGAGCCGACTGGATCCATCTGGATGTCATGGACGGCCATTTCGTGCCGAACATCTCCTTCGGCGCCGATGTCATCAAGGCCCTGCGCCCGTATACGACCGCCACCTTCGACTGCCACCTGATGATCTCGCCGGCCGATCCCTATCTGGAAGCCTTTGCCAAAGCCGGCTGCGACCGCATCACGGTCCATGCCGAAGCCGGCGTGCACCTGCACCGTTCGCTGCAGACGATCCGTCATCTCGGCAAGAAGGTCGGCGTCACCCTCAATCCGGCAACACCGCTGTCCGTGCTGGAAAACGTGCTCGACGATATCGACCTGATCCTCATCATGTCGGTCAATCCGGGTTTCGGCGGCCAGAAGTTCATTCCGGCCATGGCCGACAAGATCCGCAACGCCAGGTCCCTGATCGGTGACCGCCCGATCGAGCTCGAAGTCGACGGCGGCGTTTCGGTGGAAACCGCTCCTCTCATCACCGCCTCCGGCGCAAACGTTCTTGTCGCAGGCTCGGCGATCTTCAAGGGCGAATCGGTCGAAGCCTATCGCCAGACGGTCGGCGATCTCAGGGCTGCCGCCGAACGAGGTCGCGTTGGATCAAACTAATCCGACCAACACCATCGTCGCGACGGGCCGGGCAAGGACCGTCGCATCGCATTGCCGCGAGGTTTTCGGCAGTGCGGTCTGCTGGGGCGCGGCGATGGCCGCCTCCGCACTCGTGGCCCTCTTCCTGCGCAACGGCCTTCTGACCAGCCACCTCGCGGCCCTTACTCTCGTCTATTTCTTCGGGGGCGCTCTCTCCTGGCCCATTCTCGTGCCGTTTACCCGCCGTTTCGCGCGTGGCCGACCGACCAGCGCGCGTTTCGCGGCCTTCTTTCTGGCGCTCTCCATCGGCACTGCGGCGATGACGGCATTCATTTTCGCGATGGACTATCGCTGGTTCTATTCGCGCTGGCACGCGCCGTTCGGCTCGCTCGTCTGGATATTCCAGTTCCTGTTCACCGGCGCCAGCGCCGTCTACCAGTTCGCCGTCCTCGGCCTCACTCTGTTTCTGCCGGTCGGCCTGCTATGCCTCACCGCCGTTTCCGCCTATCTTGCTCGCCAGAGCCGTTGAGGCGCACGAAAGATCGACCCGACAAACATTGTGCCCCTGAAACATTGTGCCCTTGAAACATTGTGATTGCCGCCCGTCTTTGTTATGGGGGCGCCGAGTTTTCCTTTTCCGATAGCCAAGAAAGCTTTGAGCCCATGATCCCGCGCTACTCCCGACCGGAAATGGTCGCCATCTGGTCGCCCGAAACCAAGTTTCGCATCTGGTTCGAGATCGAGGCCCATGCCTGTGACGCGCTGGCAGCCCTCGGCGTCATCCCGAAATCGGCTGCGGACACCATCTGGGAAAAGGGCGGCAAGGCCACGTTCGACGTCGCCCGCATCGACGAGATCGAAGCCGTGACGAAACACGACGTCATCGCCTTCCTCACGCATCTCGCCGAAATCGTCGGTCCGGATGCGCGGTTCGTTCACCAGGGCATGACCTCCTCCGACGTGCTCGATACCTGCTTCAACGTGCAGCTCGTGCGCGCCAGCGACCTGTTGCTCGCCGATATCGACAAGCTTCTGGAAGCACTGAAGCGCCGCGCCTTCGAGCACAAGGACACCGTTACCATCGGCCGCTCGCACGGCATTCATGCAGAGCCGATCACCTTCGGCATCAAGCTGGCGCTGGCCTATGCCGAATTCGAACGCTGCAAGCAGCGCCTGATCGCAGCCCGCGAAGAAGTCGCCACCTGCGCCATTTCCGGCGCCGTCGGCACCTTCGCCAACATCGATCCCCGCGTCGAGGAACATGTCGCCGCCGCACTCGGCCTGAAGCCGGAGCCGGTCTCCACCCAGGTCATCCCGCGCGACCGCCACGCGATGTTCTTCGCCACCCTCGGCGTCGTCGCCTCCTCGATCGAGCGCCTTGCCACCGAAATCCGCCATCTGCAGCGCACCGAAGTTCTGGAAGCGGAAGAGTATTTCTCTCCGGGCCAGAAGGGCTCGTCCGCCATGCCGCACAAGCGCAATCCGGTGCTGACGGAAAACCTGACGGGCCTTGCCCGCATGGTCCGCTCCTACTCGATCCCGGCCATGGAAAATGTCGCCCTCTGGCACGAGCGCGATATCTCGCACTCGTCCGTCGAGCGCATGATTGGCCCCGACGCGACCGTGACGCTCGATTTTGCGCTGTCCCGCCTGACCAGCGTCGTCGACAAGCTTCTCGTCTACCCGGAAAACATGATGAAGAACCTGAACAAGTTCCGCGGACTTGTTCACTCGCAGCGCGTGCTGCTGGCGCTGACCCAGGCCGGCGTTTCCCGCGAGGACGCCTACCGCCTCGTGCAGCGCAACGCCATGAAGGTTTGGGAGCAAGGCAAGGATTTCCTTGAGGAACTGCTCGCCGACCAGGAAGTGCGCGCCGCCCTTTCCGAGGAAGATATCCGCGAAAAGTTCGACCTCGGCTATCACACCAAGCATGTCGATACGATCTTCAAGCGGGTTTTCGGCTAGAAGCTGCCGTTTTCGATTGCTCCTTGGTTGAGGCGGCGCGACTGACGCGCCGCCTTTTTCGTTTGCTCGCCGATTTCGCGACGATCACGCGACTTTGCTCGACACGTCCTTCATCCTTGCCTTCGAATTGGTCCTGCTGGCGCTTTGCCGCCTTTCCCACGAGCAGGTCGAGGTGCTTGAGATCCTCCTCGTCGAGGTTCTCGATCCCGACGAAGCGATTTTCGGCGGCACTGGTCAGGATCAGTTCGTTGAGTTTGGCCTGAATGGCCCGCGTGTCTCGCGTCTGCGCGTTCTGGAGCAGGAAAACCATCAGGAACGTCACGATCGTCGTGCTGGTATTGATGACCAGCTGCCAGGTGTCGGAATAATGGAAGATCGGGCCGGTGGCGCCCCATAGAATGACGGAGCACAGCGCCAGGACGAAGATCGCCGGCTTGCCCGTCCATTCCGAAACCACGACTGCGAAGCGGGTAAAAACATGCGTAAGCCGGGTCATGATCCGCATCTCCTGATGATGCGGATCAACGCGAGAAGCGCGCCACGGTTCCAGTGATGGCAACGCGCCGTCTGTAATGGCCGTATCTACCCTTCGGATACCACCAGTTTGCGATAGAGATGCCAGGATGCATGACCGAGTATCGGCATGACAACCGCCAACCCGGCAAAGATCGGGATGCTGCCGATGACAAGCAGCGCCGCCACGATCAGGCCCCAGACCGCCACCGGCACCGGATTGGTCAGCGTCGCCCGGATGCTCGCATCGATCGCCGCGACGACGCCGACGTCACGGTCCAGCAGCAGCGGGAAGGTGACGACCGTGGTCGCCAGTACGACGAGCGCAAAGAGGAAGCCGATCAGATCGCCCCAAAGCATCATCGCCATGCCTTCCGGCGTAGTCAGGACGCTCGACACGAAGGAGGAAAGCGTGGGCGGCACGCCATCGCCGAAATAGATGAAGTAGATATTCTGCGCCACGAACAGCCAGACGATGAAAAGGCCGAACAGCATGAGGCCGGCGACGATGATCGACGGCAATGCCGGCGAGAACCGCACGTCGAACGCATGGCTCCACGACGTATCCAGCCCCTTCTCCCGGCGTCGGCTGATCTCATAGAGACCGATTGCGGCGATCGGGCCCAGCAGGGCAAAACCGGACATCAATGGAAACAACAGCGGCAGCAGGTTCTGGTCCGTGCTCCAGATCGCCAGCGCGATGCCCGCTATCGGGTACATCAGACACAGAAAAACGTAGTGGGATGGCTTCTCGCTGAAGTCGTCCAGCCCCAGCTTCAGGGCGTCGACGAGATCGGCGATACCGATCTTGCGAATGGCTGGTCGGCTAAAAGTATGATCCGCTCCCGCCATGACATGAAAGGCCGTCATAATGCTCTCCTCCTCAACCTCGACGTGCTCGGCAGGCGGCGCAAAATGACGGCAAAATGGATGCCGACATCATCATTCGCTACCGGCAGCCGCCATATTAGCAAATTTTGCCGCAATTGTCGCCTTTCTCCCTTGACAGTTGAGTTCACCTTTTCCACATCGGCGCCATCATGAAAGCCTCCGACGCAAATATCCTCATCATCCCCGGTTATACGAATTCCGGCCCCGACCACTGGCAGACCCGTTGGGAGCAGAAGCTCTCGACCGCGCGGCGCGTGGAGCAGGCGGAATGGTCGAAGCCCGTGCGCGATGATTGGGCCGCCCGTATCGCCGAGGAGGTGAATGCTTCGGACAAGCCCGTCGTGCTCGTGGCGCATTCGCTCGGCATTCCCTCGGTGATCCATGCCATTCCGCAATTTCGCAACAAGGTCGCGGGCGCTTTCTTCGTCGCTCCGCCGGATGTCGCCAATCCCGGCATCAGACCGAAGCATCTGATGACCTTCGGGCCCTATCCGCGCGATCCCCTGCCGTTCCCATCGATCACGATCGCCAGCCGCAACGATCCCTTCGGCAGCTACGAACATGCGGACGACATTGCCAATAGCTGGGGTTCGCTCCTGATCGATGCCGGCGAAGCAGGCCACATCAACACCGAATCCGGACACGGCCCCTGGCCCGAAGGCACGATGGTCTTCGCCAAGTTCCTGAGCCAGTTGAAGCCCTGATTGTGTCGGCAGCGACAACGGAATAGGATGCGCCTTGCCTCACTAGCCTGTGAAGTACCGGGCACCTTCATTCCATCGTCAGACAAAAGCCTGTAAAACAGGCCAAGACAGGATCCCGATTCTAGCATTGGCGCCCCGCCGAGGCCGGAATTCCGAGGAAGGAGGCGCAGGCGGATTGTGAATTCGCTTCTTATCCGTTATGGGGACGCCCACGTATGATCCACTTGCGCTATCCCGAGAGCGCCAAAGACAGAGAACAATAACAATGAACCGTCGCCGCCGTATTTACGAAGGCAAGGCCAAGATCCTTTACGAAGGGCCTGAGCCGGGCACGCTGATCCAGTTCTTCAAGGACGATGCCACCGCCTTCAACAAGAAGAAGCACGAAGTCATCGATGGCAAGGGTGTTCTGAACAATCGCATCTGCGAGTATATTTTCAGCCATCTGAACAAGATCGGCATTCCCACGCATTTCATCCGCCGCCTCAACATGCGCGAGCAGCTGATTAAGGAAGTGGAGATGATTCCGCTCGAGATCGTCGTGCGCAACGTTGCCGCCGGCTCGCTTGCCAAGCGCCTCGGCATCGAGGAAGGCGTGGTGCTGCCGCGCTCGATCATCGAATTCTACTACAAGTCCGACGCGCTCGAAGACCCGATGGTCTCCGAAGAGCACATCACCGCCTTCGGCTGGGCCAATCCGGCGGAACTCGATGACATCATGGCGCTCGCCATCCGCGTCAACGATTTCATGACCGGCCTTTTCCTCGGCGTCGGCATCCAGCTCGTCGATTTCAAGATCGAATGCGGACGCCTGTTCGAAGGCGACATGATGCGCATCATCCTCGCGGACGAAATCTCGCCGGACAGCTGCCGTCTCTGGGACATCGAAACCCATGAGAAGATGGACAAGGATCGCTTCCGCCGCGACATGGGCGGCTTGCTGGAAGCCTATTCCGAAGTGGCGCGCCGCCTCGGCATCATCAATGAAAACGAACCCGTGCGCGGCACGGGCCCGGTTCTCGTCAAGTAAGTTCAGAAAGGACAATCGTGATCAAGGCTCGTGTAACCGTCACGCTGAAGAACGGCGTTCTCGATCCGCAGGGCAAGGCAATCGAAGGCGCGCTCGGTGCGCTCGGCTTTGACGGCGTTCATCAGGTCCGCCAGGGCAAGGTCTTCGATCTCGAGCTGGAAGGCACGGACAAGAGCAAGGCCGAGGCGGATCTCAAAGCCATGTGCGAAAAGCTTCTCGCCAATACGGTGATCGAGAACTTCAGCATTTCGATCGACTGATCGTCCTCTTTCGCGAGCCGTTCTTCCTTTGCCTGAGGCGATGGAGTATGGCTCACGAAGAATATTCCAGCGATTACCCCTAGCCTGTTGCGGGATCAGCATCATGAAATCAGCAGTCGTCCAACTCCCCGGCCTCAATCGCGATCGCGATATGATCGCGGCACTGACCAAGATTTCCGGTCATGCGCCGGTGACCGTGTGGCAGACCGAGACCGAGATTCCGGATGTCGATCTGATCGTCATTCCCGGCGGCTTCTCCTACGGCGACTATCTGCGTTGCGGCGCAATCGCCGCCCGCATGCCGATCATGCAGGCGATCAAGGACAAGGCAGACAAGGGCGTCAAGGTTCTCGGCGTGTGCAACGGTTTCCAGATCCTGCTGGAAGCGGGGATGTTGCCCGGGGCGCTGATGCGCAACGCCTCGCTCAAGTTCGTCTGCCGCGAAATAAAGCTTGAAGTCGTCAATGCCGAGACGGATTTCACCGCCGCCTACGCCAAGGGCCAGATCATCCGCAGCCCGGTCGCGCATCACGATGGCAATTATTTCGCCGACGCCGAGACACTGAAGGCGATCGAGGACAATGGCCAGGTGGTCTTCCGCTATGCCGAAGGCACCAACCCGAACGGCTCGGTCAACGACATCGCCGGCGTGATGAACGCCAAGGGTAATGTGCTCGGCATGATGCCACACCCGGAAAACCTGATCGAGGCTGCTCACGGCGGCAGCGATGGCCGTGGGCTGTTTGCCTCCGCGCTCGGCGTGATCGCAGCCTGATAACGGGCCGCCCCGGTATCGGAACCATAAAATCGGCGTCTTTGCATAAAACAGCAGGACGCCGGAAAGCGATCCGGCGATCTTCGGCCGAACAGCCTTAACCGCCTCATTGGAAAGAGATTGATGCGCCCTCGCCTCCTGACAGGATTTTACTCCGCCGCTGCCATCGCGATGCTCGGGCTGCTGGTGACCTCGTGCGGCCCGCGTCCGCCGAGCATCAATGCGACCGATCACAGCGCCCTGTCGACGATGGAGCGCGTCATGCTCAATGCCAGCGCCTGCTGGTTCAAGTCGTCCGATCCGGCCTTCTCCGGTTATCAGCTCTCTCCGGAACTCAACTCCTTCACCGGTCGTCCGCGCATCCTCGTGGTCGACAAGAAACATCCGACCGGCAGGCCGTCGCTCGTTGTGCAAGCGGAAGGCAATCCCGCGCAGCTGCAGGCCTTCGGTCCGATGATGGGCGGCGCCTCCGGCGGCCGCATCACGGGCGACGTCAACCGCTGGGCCGCGGGCTCTAAGAACTGCAGCTAGGCCTGAGGCCTTCCGCCTCAGCGGCAAACCAGCTACCGACGCATGACCTGCCCTCAACATCAGGGATCGTTGTCATGGACAGATTTGTCATTCTTTCAGGCTGCTCCGGCGGCGGCAAATCCACTTTGCTGGAAGCGCTCAAGCGCCGTGGTCACTCCATTGTCGAGGAGCCGGGGCGGCGCATCGTCATCGAGGAACTGGAAGGCGACGGCTCCGCCTTGCCATGGGTCGACGCACCGGCGTTCGCGCGCCGGGCAATCGCCATGTCGCTGGCCGATCGCGAGAAAGCGAAGGCAACTTCCGGCACGGTCTTTTTCGACAGGGGATTGATCGATGCGGCATCGGCGCTCGAGCATCTGACGGGCGAGCAAGTCCTGGCTTCGCTCGGCCAATCGCATCGCTACAACAGCCATGTCTTCCTGACGCCGCCATGGCCGGAAATATATGTCGGCGATCACGAGCGACGGCACGATTTTTCTGCGGCGGTTGCGGAATATGAACGGCTGCGCACCACCTATCCGGCCCTCGGCTACGAGGTTCACATCCTGCCGAAAATCGGCGTCGGGGAACGGGCGGACTTCGTTCATTCGGTTCTGGGTCTAACGTAAGCCATCCCGAAGGCCGCACGCCGCGCGCAGGACTGCGTCCACCGCGCTCAATCCCAGAAGAACGACTTCTTCGCTTCCGTTGCCGCCTCGCGGCGCGTCAGGCCGATATCGCGCAGCTGATCGTCCGTCAGCTCGCGCAGTACCCACCGGCTTTCGCGCTTCTCCAGCCAACGCAAATAGAATGCCCAAAGCCGACGCATCGGATGCGGCCTTGGCTGCGCCGCCCCCTTTGCGATATCAGCCGAGCAGGATTCCTGCACATCGGCCGAACAGATTGCATCTATTGTACTCATTTTCATTCTCGCATGATGGTGACAATTTTGATGTACCGAGCCAAACGATACAAATTGAGTCATAGACTTGACTCAAGGAGGGAGACAATCTAGGAAATTGTCATTATGACAAATTGGCTTCCTGACATCTCCAGCGGGACCGGTCCGGTCTACATCCGTGTTGCCGACAGCATCGAGAACGCGATTACGCATGGCGTTCTGCCGCCGGGCACGAAGCTGCCGCCGCAGCGCAACCTTGCCTACGATATCGGCGTCACCATAGGCACGGTCAGCAGGGCCTATGCCCTCGTGCACGAACGGGGCCTCGTGGCCGGCGAAGTCGGCCGCGGCACCTATGTGCTGGAGCGCCTGAACGGCAAGCAGATCGAGCTCGTCGATCCGATCACGCAGGCGCTTGCCGGCACCCGCGGGCTGAATACGCCGGATGCCAAGATCCGCTTCGACACGACCGCCGCCCCCGATATCGGCCAGGGTGAAATCATCGGCAGGCTCTTCGCCGACATCAGCAGCGAGCATCAGACGGAGATCTCCTCCTACTCCCGGAATTTCCCGGCAAGCTGGTTTCAGGCCGGACAGATCTGGCTTGCCCGGAACGGCTGGCAGCCGGCAATCGATACAATCGTGCCGACGCTCGGCGCCCATGCCGGCGCGATCGCCGTCATATCGGCCGTCACCTCGCCGGGCGACAAGATCGTCTTCGAGAACCTCACCTATACGCAGATCAGCCGTGCCGCGCGCCTCCTCGGACGCCGCTCGATCCTGGTGGATTCGGATGAGCACGGCATGATCCCGGAGGATTTCGAGCGCCTCTGCCAGCAACAGCATCCGCGCCTCGCCTTCCTGATGCCGACGGCACATAATCCCACGCTGGTGACAATGCCGGAATCACGACGCCGGGCGATCGCCGCCATCGCGCGCCGGCACAGCGTCTGGCTGATCGAGGACGATCTTTACGGCGGCATGACCGGCGACCAGAACCCGCTCATGGCCGCCATCGCGCCGGAACGGACCTTCGTCGTCAGCAGCCTGTCGAAGTCCGTGACGGCGGGCGTACGCGGCGGCTGGGTCGCCTGCCCGCCCCATTTCGCCCAGCGCATCAAGGTCACCCACAAGATGACGACGGGCGGCCTGCCCTTCATTCTGGCCGAGACCTGCGCCCGGCTCGTGCTGGGTGGCCATGCGCTCGAACTGCGCCGCAAATCCGTGGAGGAAATCAAGGCCCGCGAGCAATTGGCCCGAGAGGCATTGTCGGGCTTCGAGTTCAACTCGCATCCGCATCTGCCGTTCCTGTGGCTGAGACTGCCGGAGCCCTGGCTGTCCGGTACGTTCAAGAATGCCGCCCTGACGGAGGGCGTGCTGATCGATGACGAGGATGAGTTCAAGGCGGCCCGTATCGAGAAAGTCTACCATCGCGTGCGCGTCGCTTTTTCATCTCCACCGCGCCGGGAAGACGTCGCGGCGGGCTTCATGACCCTGCGTCATTTGCTGGAAAACGGCTCGTCGGGATACGATAGTCACATTTAAGCAAGCCCCCCCGATTTATCGAGAGTTACCCCCTTAAATTCCGTTTGGGCCGTCTCGACTCCCGGCAGTTTGCCATTCTATCAATAGGAGGAGATTCGCCCGCCATACCAGGGGGAGTGCATGGCTACTGGTAGCATTTTTGCAGGTCATTTGAGCAAGCGTTTCGTTACGAGTTTTCTGGCAGTCAGTTCCATATTCATCGCAGGGCAATCCGTCGCGACCGCCGCGGACAAGGTTGCCGTGGCCTCCGACGCCAAGGTCTTCGATGAATTGCGTTTTGGAGCAAGCGGCTCCATTCAGAACGGTTACGATCACGAGAAGGGTGTCTTTCCGGACGTACAGGTGCTCTTCAATCCATTCGGTTACAATCCGACCGCCGACTGGAAGGATCAGCTCGCCCATCCACGTATTCACGTCGGAACGTCGATCGGCACCGCAGGCTCCGCCACGCAGGTCTATGGCGGCCTCTCGTGGACGCTGACGCACAGCAACGGCATCTTCACGGAAGTCGGCTTCGGCGGAACGGTCCACAGCGGCAATCTCAACGACTGGCAGGATCACGGCCCGATGCTCGGCTGTCGCCTCCTCTTCCACGAATATGCCGGCATCGGCTACAATTTCGACAACCATTGGAACGTGATGGCGCAGATTGCCCATGCATCGCATGCCAATCTTTGCGACGGCCCCAATGGCGGCATGACGCGGGCGGGCGTCATGGTCGGCTACAAATTCTGACGCGCGCGGCGCGGCCGCAAATGGCCGTATCCGCAGTTCGTGCATCCTGACAGCCGGCGTCTTGTGAACGCCGGTGATTTTCCTGTCGCACGACAGGGAGACTTGCGCTAAAGAGACCCCGATCCCCTGACCGGCTTTCAAACCCTTTACAGGCAAGGACCCTCGAGCGCCCATGACCATTTCCAATTCGATCCAGATCACCCCCGAACTGATTGCCTCCCACGGCCTGAAGCCGGATGAATATCAGCGCATTCTGGATCTGATCGGCCGCGAGCCTTCCTTCACCGAACTCGGCATCTTTTCGGCCATGTGGAACGAGCATTGCTCGTACAAGTCCTCCAAGAAGTGGCTTCGCACCCTGCCCACCAAGGGGCCACGCGTCATCCAGGGGCCTGGCGAAAATGCCGGCGTCGTCGACATCGACGATGGCGACTGCGTCGTCTTCAAGATGGAGAGCCACAACCATCCATCCTACATCGAGCCCTATCAGGGTGCTGCGACCGGCGTCGGCGGCATCCTGCGCGACGTCTTCACCATGGGCGCCCGCCCGGTCGCTGCCATGAACGCCCTGCGTTTCGGTGAGCCGGATCATCCGAAGACCCGGCATCTCGTGTCCGGCGTCGTTGCCGGCGTCGGCGGCTATGGCAATTCCTTCGGCGTACCGACAGTCGGCGGCGAAGTCGAGTTCGATGCACGCTACAACGGCAACATCCTGGTCAATGCCTTTGCGGCCGGCCTTGCCAAGTCCAACGCCATCTTCCTCTCGGAAGCCAAGGGTGTCGGCCTGCCGGTCGTCTATCTCGGCGCAAAGACCGGCCGAGACGGCGTCGGTGGCGCCACCATGGCGTCGGCCGAATTCGACGAATCGATCGAGGAAAAGCGCCCGACCGTTCAGGTCGGCGACCCCTTCACCGAAAAGTGCCTGCTGGAAGCCTGCCTTGAGCTGATGCAGACGGGCGCCGTCATCGCCATCCAGGACATGGGTGCCGCCGGCCTCACCTGCTCCGCCGTCGAAATGGGCGCCAAGGGCGACCTCGGCATCGAACTCGACCTCGACAAGGTGCCGGTGCGCGAAGAGCAGATGACAGCCTATGAAATGATGCTGTCGGAAAGCCAGGAGCGCATGCTCATGGTGCTCCAGCCGGAAAAGGAAGCCGTCGCCAAGGCGATCTTCGTCAAATGGGGCCTGGATTTCGCCATCGTCGGCAAGACGACGGACGACCTGCGCTTCCGCGTCATCCATCAGGGCGAGGAAGTCGCCAACCTGCCGATCAAGGATCTCGGCGATCAGGCTCCGGAATATGACCGCCCGTGGCGCGAATCCGACAAGCGCGCCGCTCTGCCGGCCGAACTGGTCGCAGCTCCGGAAGATTATGGCCAGACGCTGCTGAAGCTGGTGGGTTCCGCGAACCAGTCCAGCCGCCGCTGGGTCTACGAGCAGTACGACACCCTGATCCAGGGCAATTCGCTGCAGCTTCCCGGCGGCGATGCCGGCGTCGTCCGCGTCGAGGGTCATCCGACCAAGGCGCTGGCCTTCTCGTCCGATGTCACCCCGCGCTATGTCGAAGCCGATCCGTTCGAAGGCGGCAAGCAGGCCGTCGCCGAATGCTGGCGCAACATTACCGCGACGGGCGCCGAGCCCTTGGCTGCGACCGACAACCTGAACTTCGGCAATCCGGAAAAGCCTGAAATCATGGGCCAGTTCGTCGGCGCGATCAAAGGCATCGGCGAAGCTTGCCGCGCGCTGGATTTCCCCATCGTTTCGGGCAACGTCTCGCTCTACAACGAAACCAATGGCGTCGCGATCCTGCCGACCCCCACCATCGCCGGCGTCGGCCTGCTGCCGGACTGGAAGACGATGGCACGCATCGGCTCCGCCTCCGAAGGCGATCATGTGCTGATGATCGGCCTTGATGGCAGCCATCTCGGCTCTTCGATCTATCTTCGCGATATTCTCGGCTCGACCGATGGCCCGGCTCCGGAAGTCGATCTCTTCGCCGAACGCCGCAACGGCGATTTCATCCGCTCGGCCATCCGCAACGGCCAGGTCACGGCCTGCCATGACATCTCGTCCGGTGGCCTTGCACTGGCACTCGCGGAAATGGCGATCGCTTCGGGCAAGGGGCTGCGCATCGACCTCGCCGAATGCAAGACCCTGTCCCATGCCGCCCTTTTCGGCGAGGATCAGGCCCGTTACGTCATCGCCGTACCTGCCGATCTCGCGGATTTCGTCTGCATCAATGCGGAAAGCGCCGGCGTGCCCTTCCGCCGCCTCGGTACAGTCGGCGGCAATGCGCTGGCCATCGATGGGCTGTTAACGCTTTCGGTTGAGCAGTTGCGCGAGGCGCATGAATCGTGGTTTCCTGCCTTTATGGATGGCAGCGCGCTCGCTGCCGCTGAATAGATCGAGGTACACCACTCATGCCCATGAACCCCGGCGATATCGAAGACATGATCAAGGCCGGCATTCCAGGAGCCAAGGTGACGATTCGCGACCTGGCCGGGGATGGCGATCACTATGCCGCCGAAGTTGTCGCGGAAGCCTTCCGCGGCAAGAGCCGCGTGCAGCAGCACCAGATGGTCTATGATGCCCTGAAGGGCAATATGGGCGGCGTGCTGCACGCCCTTGCGCTGCAGACTTCAGCGCCCGATTGAGAGCGCCTGCGCTTCCTCGCCGGAGTTGAATGTCAGCTCCGGCAGTTTCTTCGGCGAGAATTCGGCGAAAAGCGAGGCCGGCAGCGGACCGGCCGTCATCAGCGTGAAATCGAAGAATGCCTTCACGTCCGGACCGAGCACATATTGCCGGTGAACCCGCAGGAAGTCGCGCTTGATCTTGGCATAGTGCTTTGCCGACAGCATCTGCTTGAAGCGCACATACAGGATGGAGGCCTGCTCGGCATCCTCATGGCCGCAAACGGCGGCAACCTTCGCCTTGTAGAAATGAATGGCGTCGGTCAGACAGTGAACGTCGAGCCAGAAGATTTCCTTGCAGCGCGCGATCAACCCCACGCGTGAGCGCAGCACGGATGCCGACCGCATGAGCGCGCATTGCAGGATGGCGCTTCCAAGCGTCGTGAAAACCACGCGCCTGCCCTGCAGCAGGTCCGGCTCGCGTTCGAGCAGCAGGCCGAGCACATGGGTCGCGACGGACGAACCCATGCTGTGCGAGGAAATGACGAATTCGTCGATATCGGGCTCATCCAGCGCCTGACGCACGCTGATTGCGCTCGCCTCCAGCCATTGCTCGGCGCCAAGCCCGTTCAGCCCCGCCATCGCCACGGCCATCTCCCAGTCGGAAAAGAGATGCAGAGTGTGCAGCTTTTCAGCCTGCGGCAGAAAGACATAAACGAAGAACGCGACGGCCAGGGCGATGCTGCCGATATGGCTCCAGGCCGGCAACCCGAGGATGTTGGGCGTGAATGCGATCAAAAGGCTGGCGAGAAACCCCGCAAGCATCAGCAGAAACGGAAAGATGAAGAACAGGCCGAAACGCCAGGCATGGCGAAAATAGCCGACCATCCCGCCGGTGAAAGCAACTTTTGCAGCCGCAAGATAACCATGCAGCAATCGCGTAAAGAATGGCCTGCCGTTCAGCACAGCCACCAGATCGTTGTGATCGACGATATGAACGCGGCTCTGCGTTTGCCAGTCGGCACCCGTCGCGGTGACGTCGAAATAGGGTGCCCGGCCGAAATTCTTCAATTCGTCGATCGAGGCGGAAAAATCCCACACGGCAGCGCTCTGGCGAGCCGAACGCTCGTAGCGAGCGCGATGCGCGGCAGCATCCAACGGCTCGAAGCCAGGGAAGTGGAGAACCACCCTCTTCTTGATATTATCCATATTGTGGTCTGTCCCCGGCGCGCGCCAGCACATCGATGTATTTTGCGGATCGGCAACACCACGGGCTGCTGGCTTTTTCATGGCAGCGCATCACAAATCATCCCAAAAACAAAAAGATAGGATCACGCGTCTGCGCCCTCGAACCGACGCGAGAAAGCATATAGCCGACGTCGCGCACCGTCTTTTCGCCGCACCATGCGGTGACAAGGCAGGAAACCAGAATATATCAGCAATCACGGCGCGGATATGGGGAGATTTCGGCGCATGAATCCGCGGGCGGCGCGGTCATGATCTTTTCGACAATGGGAGGCAAGGTCGGCTGCGGTGTCGGAGCGGTCGAAGCGCGATAACCGAAGGCAATGCTCAGAATCAACACGATGGCGCTCACGGTCACGGCGCTATTCAGGACCGAAGCTTTGGGCGTGCGCACATGCTCGTAATATTCCCGTTCGCCTTCGCTCGTATCTTCGGAACTGTAGAATTCCCGCTCTTCACCAACCTGCCCGTCGGAATAATGATGGTGGCTCATGGTGTCCGCTCCCTCAAAAATCAAATGCAATGCTCACAAGGAACCGATACGCACCAAATCGCATCATCGACGGACTCTAACAAACATACCGGCTGCCTGTAAAATGAATAGCAACCTAATATTAATCGTCCCTTGCTTTTATTTTATATGTGTTGTTCAGCCATTGGGTTGAAGACGCGTTTTCAAAACGCACTGTTCAGAAAACATGGCCAATTGACCGTTTTCGCGACCTGCAATGGCCGCTGATACCGGAAATCCATTCATGCGATGAAAAAGACGGCACGTATGTTTTGCGGCTGGAAATCTTGCCGGTCGCTTGCTATTTAAGAAGCAGATTTAACGCTGCGGGCCTTGACCCCGCATGTGAAAGGAACTGGACAATGAGCGGCATTCACGAATTCATCGAAAACGAAGTTAAGAACAACGACGTCGTTCTCTTCATGAAAGGCACGCCCCAGTTCCCGCAGTGTGGTTTCTCCGGCCAGGTGGTCCAGATTCTCGACTACATCGGTGTCGACTACAAGGGCGTCAATGTCCTTGCCGACGCCGAAATCCGTCAGGGGATCAAGGATTATTCCAACTGGCCGACCATTCCGCAGCTTTATGTGAAGGGCGAATTCATCGGCGGCTGTGATATCGTGCGCGAAATGTTCCAGGCGGGCGAGTTGCAGCAGCATTTCCAGGAAAACGGCATCAGCGTTCGCGCCGCTTCCTGATCGGTCACCGGGCTCTTCGTCCGGTTTCCATGTTCAATTCGATCGATAAGGCGCTGCCGCCGGGCGGCGCCTTGATATGTTTATGGGAATAAAACCGTGACGACTACATCCCAGGCTATGTCCCATGGGCAACTGCCCATGGGCAAGCGCGAGTTCATCGTACTCGCGGCCTTCCTGATGGCGATCAATTCGCTAGCAATTGACATCATGCTCCCCGCCTTGCAGCAGATCGGCTCAAGTCTCGGCGTCATGAACGAGAATCACCGGCAGTATGTGGTGACGGCCTATCTGATCGGCTTCGGCTCGGCGCAGCTTGTCTACGGTCCGCTGTCGGATCGCTTCGGGCGCCGCATACCCTTGCTGATCGGCATCGTCGTTTACGTCATCTCGGCATTCGGCATCGCCCTTATACCGTCCTTCGCCGGTCTGCTCGCCCTGCGCTTTATCCAGGGCCTCGGTTCGGCAGCGACACGCGTCATTACCATTTCCATCGTCCGCGACGTCTTCGGCGGCCGGGCGATGGCAGAAGTCATGTCGCTGATCATGATGGTCTTCATGATCGTGCCCGTTATCGCGCCGGGCAGCGGCCAGGTCATCATGCTGGTCAGCACCTGGCACATGATCTTCGTCTTCATCGGCACCATGGCGACCCTCGTCGGCTTCTGGATGTATTTCCGGCTTCCGGAGACGTTGAAGCCTGAGAACATACGCCCGCTGACGGTCAGGTCGGTGGCATCGGGCTTCAAGATGGTTCTGACGAACCGCGTGGCCCTCTGTTACACCCTTGCCAGCACGTTCCTGTTCGGTGCGCTGTTCGGTTTCATCAACTCTGCGCAGCAGATCTACAACAACATCTACGGCCTCGGCGTCTATGCGCCTCTGGCCTTCGGTGGCGTGGCGCTGTTCATGGCCTTTTCGTCCTTCGTCAACTCGCAGTTCGTCGGCCGATTCGGCATGAGGCGGCTCTCCCACACCGCCCTGCTCGGCTTCACCGGCGTCACTTTCTGCTGGCTGCTGGTGCAGATTTACGGGCCGGCGCCGATGCCCTTCCCGCTGTTCATGATCTTCTTCGCGCTGGCCATGTTCCAGTTCGGCTGGATCGGCTCGAACTTCAATTCGCTCGCGATGGAGCCGCTCGGCCACGTCGCCGGAACGGCCTCCTCCGTACTCGGCTTCATGAGCACGGTCGGCGGCGCATCGATCGGCGCCTGCATCGGCCAGTTCTACAACGGCACGGCAACGCCGATGATCATCGGCTATTTCACCGTTTCCCTCGTCGGCATCCTTTTCGTCCTGATCGCCGAGAAAGGGCGGCTGTTCCGACCGCAGAACGCGCCGCCGCCGGCTGATCAGTCCCTCGCTTTACATTGACAGGCATATTCGAATGACAACCCCGCCTCAGTCGTCGGCACAGTCCGGCTCCAATCGCATCGGCCTCGGCATCGTGGAATTCATCATCACGATCGCGCTGATGACGGCCAGCATCTCGATGGGCATCGACAGCATGCTGCCGGCGCTGCCGAACATCGGCCAGTCGCTTCATGTCGCCAACCCGAATGACACCCAGCTCGTCATCGGCGTGTATTTCCTCGGCTTCGGCATCTGCCAGCTCTTCTTCGGCAGCCTGTCGGATACCTATGGCCGCCGGCGCATCCTGCTCGGCGGCCTGGCTTTCTATACGGTCACCCTGTTTGCGGCAGCATGGAGCGGTAGCCTGTTCGCGCTGCTCGCAATGCGTTTTGCGCAGGGCGTCGGCGCCGCGGCCGTTCGCATCACCACCCTTGCCATCGTGCGCGATTGCTTCGGCGGCCGCGAAATGGCGCGCGTGATGTCCTATGTCATGATCGTCTTCATGATCATGCCGATGGTCGCGCCGTTCGTCGGCCAGATGATCGTTGCCTATTCGAACTGGCAGTGGATCTTCATCCTGCTCGGCATCGCCAGCGCCGGCCTCTTCCTGGTCGCATTCTTCCGCATGAAGGAGACCTTGCCGGTCGAGGAGCGCCTGCCGCTTTCGGTCGCGTCCGTCCTGTCCGGCTTCAAAACCGTGCTGACCAACCGCATCACCTGCGGCTACATGATCGGCCTGACGCTCTACACCGGCGTGATCTGCGCCTACATCGTCTCTGTGCAGCAGGTCTTCGGCGAAGTCTACGGCCTGGGTGACTGGTTCCCCATCGCCTTCGCGGCAACGGCTGCAGGCACGGCGGTCGCGCAGTTCGCCAACGGCTATTTCGTTCGCAGCTTCGGCATGCGCCGCATTTCGCACGCAGCCATGATTATCTTCACCGTACTGGGCATCATCGGCTATGTCGTCGGCATGACCGGTCAGCCGAGCTTCACGTTCATCTACATCCTGATTTCCGTGATGCTGATGATGTTCGCCGTTATCACCACCAACTGCATGGCCATAAGCCTCGAGCCCATGGGCCATCTGGCCGGAACGGCAGCCGCGATCACCAGCTCTGTCTCCACCACCGGCGGCGTCGTGCTCGGCGGTATCGTCGGCCAGATGTTCGATGGCACCGCCCAGCCGATGATCGCCGGCTTTACGGTGTTCGGCGTGCTGTCGATCCTGGCGACACTGTGGGCGGAGCGCGGCAAGCTCTTCACCCATCCAGGCGATACCCCGGCCCTGGAACCAGGGATGGGGCACGTCTAGGCAGCGCTATGCCTCGTTTTATGCGTCGCTACGCGGGCGATTGACCCAGCGCAGCGCCGCGGCGATCGCAAGCCCCAGCAGGGGCCAGATCGCCCAGGGTGTACCGTGCCAGGTGAGAAGATTGATCACCACGAGACCGACACCGGTGATGGCCATGCTGGCGATGCCGATATCGATCTGCTTGTTGCTCCGAACGAAACGGAACGCCGCAACCCAGAGGATGGCAAGTATGGGCCATTTTGCCCAGAATTCGCCATGCCAGCTCATCAGGTTGAAGGCGGCAAGGCCGATGACGACGACAAGCGACACCCCGATGCTGCGCCGCCAATCCTGAAGAGCAGGTTCCGGCGTCGCGACATCCGGCGCGCGCGCCGGGGTGGGCTCCGGTGCCGGCCGATAATCGGAGGCGGTATCGACGACCTGCATCCCTCCGATACGCACTGCGTAACTCGGCACGCCACCCTCGATATTCTTGACCTCGAGCTGCCCGAGAAAATCGAAGCCGACCGCGACCTTGTTACGGACCTGGTCGTAGACCGTGCTGGAAATGACGATGCCGCCCGCGGCGGCGCGCGATTGCAGCCGGGCGGCGATGTTGACGCCATCGCCATAAAGATCGTCGCCGTCGGCAATGACGTCGCCGAGATTGAGCCCGATCCGGAAAAGCATCTGCTTGTCGGGATCGCAGGAGGCATTATAGCCGGCAAGCTCGTTCTGGGTGTCGATCGCTGCGCGTACTGCTTCGACAACGCTTGGAAATTCGGCAAAGACGCCGTCGCCCCAGGTGTTGATGACCCGGCCGCCATGCGCCTCGATCAACCGTTTCATCGCATCGCGGTAACGGCGGAGGATCGATAGCGTCCCCTCCTCATCCTTGCCCATAAGACGCGAGTAGTCCTGCACGTCGGCGCAGAAGATAGTGGTCAGCTTGCGGCTTG
This sequence comes from Rhizobium sp. A37_96, assembly GCF_053521765.1. Classification (NCBI taxonomy): domain Bacteria; kingdom Pseudomonadati; phylum Pseudomonadota; class Alphaproteobacteria; order Hyphomicrobiales; family Rhizobiaceae; genus Rhizobium; species Rhizobium sp. A37_96. The sequence goes on from NZ_JBNWDS010000001.1 coordinate 61,263, forward strand.
TCTCGGACATCGACCTCATCCCGGCAGCAGGCGCCCACCAAGGCTCCTGCATGTTGCAAGGAAGATAGCTCTCTCGCTGCCACTTTCCAAGTGGTCGCCCCGGCTATAAGCCCGTATGGGCCGCCCTAAAGAGTGAAGACCTCGCGCCGCAGTAATTCCCAGGTATCCTTGTCGACGGCCGCCAGCAGCCCGCCATCGAGATGATGCGGCAGATAGGGCGAGCCATCGAAACGACGGACATAGGCGCCGGCTTCCTGCGAAATCAGCGATCCCGCCAGGTGATCCCAGGGCATCAGCTTGTTGTACATGAGATAGTGTACATAGCCGCCCGCGAGGGTCCGGTATTCATGGGCCGCGCATCGATAGCTGGTCGCGTAGCGCACCTTGGCGAGATTGCCCATGATCTCGGCGCGCTTTGCCTTGGGCAGGTAGCCCGTGGCTGCCATGCCGACCAATTCGTCGAGCACAACCGGCCCGGTCACTTTGAGACGCAGCATGTCGCCATCGGGCCGGCGCAGCCATGCGCCGCTGCCGCGCTCCGCCAGCACCCAATCGTCGCCCATCGGATCGAAAATGATGCCGGCGACCGTCTCGCCTTTCGAGACGACCGAAGCCATGACGCCGAATGCCGGAATGCCGGCGGCAAAGTTGAATGTGCCGTCGACCGGATCGACGATGATGGCAAAATCGGCATCCTCCAGCTTGTTCAGCAACGCCGGGTCGGCGGCAACCGATTCCTCGCCGACGAAGAGCGCCTCGGGCCAAAGCCGGGAAACCTCGGCCTTTATCATGCGTTCTGCACGCTCATCGGCTTCCGTCACCAGATCGGTCGCCTCGCTCTTGGCGCGGACATCGTCGCTGCCCAGCCTGCGGAAACGCGGCAGGATCTCCGTCTGTGCCGCGCGTCGCAGCACATGAGCGAGGGTCGTAACGTCAACAAGCGATGTCATGCTCTTTCCTTCTGCTTTCAGGCACCGATGATCTGGCGGCGGATCATCTGCCAGCTTTCCTCGTCCGGCGCGGAGATAATGCCGCCCTCCGTTTCGCCGGGCTTGTAGGGCGAACCATCGAACTTGGCGGTATAGCCGCCGGCTTCCTGATGCGCGAGCACGCCGGCAAGATGATCCCATGGCATCAGCTTGGAATGGCCGATGAAATGCCACTTGCCGGATGTCGCCATCCAATATTCGTAGGCCGAACAATTGAGCGCAAAGGCCATGCGGGCCTTCGAGAGATTGCTGCAGATGCGGGACCTGTCCGGTTCATCCATGTGAGCCCAGGAGATGGCGCCCGTCATCGCGCTGAGGGGAGCCGGCGCAGCCACGGAAAGCCGCCTCGCCTGCCCTGCCTGCCGACGCAGGAAAGTGCCGGAACCCTTCATGGCAGTCACGGTATCGCCGAGCACGGGATCGTGGATCACGCTGGCGATCGTCTCGTCATTGGCAACGACGGCCACCATCGTCCCGAACACCGGCAGGCCGGCCGCGAAATTGAACGTGCCGTCGACCGGATCGATGGCGAAGGCCAGCTCCGCATGCGCCAGAGCGGGCACGACCGACTTGTCGGCCTCATAGGCCTCCTCTCCAACGATAAGTGCGCTCGGAAAACGCGCTTTCAGCGCTGCGGTGATACGCTGCTCGGCCAGCAGATCGGCCTCTGTCACCAGATCGATGGCCGAGGTCTTTTCCGATATGTCGCCGGCGACCAGATTGCGGAAGCGCGGGAGGATTTCCTGTGCCGCTGCCTCGGCAACAGTCGTCATCAGGTGGTCGAAATCTGCATCGGAAAAAGTCATCGGAGGCCTTTGTTTTGAAAGGGCTTCCTCTTATGCCCGATTCGATGACATCGGTGTGGCAAAACTAGCTAATCTGCCGCGGTTCGTCCTACCGAAGACCCTCCGGTCATCAAGCCGGCGAAGTCGAACAATTTCGGATCGAGCAGGTGTGACGGATTCACATGCGCCAGCGCGCGCAGCATCGTATCCTTGCGGCCCGGCATGCGCCGCTCGATGTCGGCAAGCATGTCCTTCATGGCATTGCGCTGCAGCCCGTCCTGCGAGCCGCAGAGATCGCAGGGAATGATCGGAAACTGCATGGCGGCCGCGAATTTGGCGAGGTCATCCTCCGCCGCATAGGCAAGCGGCCGCAGCAGCATCAGATCGCCCTCGTCGTTCAGAAGCTTCGCCGGCATCGAGGCCAGGCGGCCACCGTGGAAAAAGTTCATGAAGAAGGTTTCGAGGATGTCCTCGCGATGATGGCCGAGCACCAGCGCGTCGCACCCCTCCTCGCGGGCAATGCGGTAGAGATTGCCGCGGCGCAGGCGCGAACAGAGCGAACAATAGGTCGCGCCCTCCGGCACCTTCTCCTTCACGATGGAATAGGTGTCGCGATATTCGATGCGATGCGCAACGCCGATCTTCGTCAGATATTCGGGCAATATATGCTTCGGGAAGTTCGGCTGGCCCTGGTCGAGATTGCAGGCGATCAGCTCCACCGGCAGCAGACCACGCCATTTCAGATCGAGCAGGAGCGCCAGGAGCCCGTAGGAATCCTTGCCGCCGGAAAGCCCGACCAGCCAGCGCTTCTGGCCCTTCAGCATCTGGAAATCTTCCAGAGCCTGACGCACCTGCCGCAACAGGCGCTTGCGCAGCTTATTGAAGGAGACTGAGCGAGGGGCATCGAGAAACATCGGATGCACGCCGGAGCCGCCGTCTTCAGCCTCGATATCGATTTCGTCCATCACCGCAGTTGCGATATTCATTCCATCGTCCTCAGTATCTTGCCACGCTGATAGCAGAAAGCACGCCAAGAAGACACCGCATCAATCGCCGAATACCGACCAGCCTGTGCGCGCCGCCAGCATTTCCAGCGCGACCGCGCCGAGCTGCGAATTACCGACCTTGTTCAACCCTGGCGACCAGGCGGCGATCGAGCCGATGCCGGGCGCGACCGCCATGATGCCGCCGCCGACACCGCTCTTGCCCGGCAGGCCGACATGATAGGCAAAATCGCCGGAGCCGTCATAATGGCCGCAGGTCAGCATCAGCGCATTGATGCGCCGCGCCCGCTTCGGCGACACGACCGAATGGCCGGTGATCGGGTTACTGCCGCGCGCGGCAAGATAGAGCCCCGCCCTGGCAAGCTGCTGGCAGCTCATGGAAAGCGCGCATTGATGGAAATAGACGCCGAGCACATGCTCGACCGGATGGTGGATATTGCCGTAGGCGCGCATGAAATTCGCCAGGGCGAAATTGCGAAAGCCGGTCTGCGTCTCCGAACGCGCGACCTTGTCGTCTATGCTGATCGATTCGTCGTCGGCCACATAGCGCACGAAGCGCAGGAGCTCGCCGATGGCCTCGCGCGGCTCATGTCCGGCCAGCACGACATCGCTGACGGCGATCGCACCCGCATTGATGAAGGGATTGCGCGGGATGCCCTCTTCCCGCTCCAGCTGAACGATGGAATTGAAGGCCGTGCCGGAGGGTTCGCGTCCAACGCGCTTCCAGAGGCTTTCGCCCACCTTGCCGAGCGCCAGCGTCAGCATGAAGACCTTGGAAATGCTCTGGATGGAGAAGGGAATGCCGGCATCGCCGATGCTGTAGACATCGCCGTTCACGGTAGCGATCGCCATGCCGAACTGCTTCGGATCGACCTTTGCCAGTTCGGGAATGTAGTCGGCAACCTTGCCTTCACCGATGCGCGGCGAAAGCTCCGTGTAAATACCGTCGAGAATGGCCTGCAAATCCGTCATGAGGCGCTCCAAAGACAAAAAAGCCGCTCGAACCGAGCGGCTTTTCATTCATCAAGAAAGTTATCCGCTTATTAACGCGAATAGAATTCGACGACCAGATGCGGTTCCATGACAACGGCGTAAGGAACGTCGCTGAGGGCCGGAACGCGAGCGAAGGTCGCAACCATCTTGTTGTGGTCGGCTTCGATGTAGTCCGGAACGTCGCGCTCAGCGAGCGAAACCGATTCCAGAACGGTTACGAGCTGCTTGGACTTTTCGCGAACTTCGATAACGTCGCCAGCCTTGCAGCGGTACGAACCGATGTTGACGCGAACGCCGTTCACCGTGACGTGGCCATGGTTGACGAACTGACGCGCTGCGAAAACGGTCGGAACGAACTTCGCGCGGTAGACGATCGCGTCGAGGCGCGATTCGAGCAGGCCGATCAGGTTCTCCGAGGTGTCGCCCTTGCGGCGGTCAGCTTCAGCGAAGATGGCGCGGAACTGCTTCTCGCGCAGGTCGCCGTAGTAGCCCTTCAGCTTCTGCTTGGCGCGCAGCTGCACGCCGAAGTCCGAAAGCTTGCCCTTGCGGCGCTGGCCGTGCTGGCCCGGGCCGTATTCGCGACGGTTTACCGGGGACTTCGGACGACCCCAGATGTTCTCGCCCATACGGCGGTCAATTTTGTACTTGGACGATTCGCGCTTGCTCATCGCATTTCCTTTCAAACGTTGCCGCGGTCCGTTGCCGAACCGCGAAGGAAACACGCCCTCCTCTGAACTCCGTTTTCGAGCTCTGACAGGCTTCTCACATTAGCGAACGGAGAAAGCCACGGGACATGTCAAATGAAACACCGGACATTTCTGCCCGGCGTTGGGGCGGTCTCTAAGGGGTCGTCATGAAAATGTCAACAGCGTCGGATGCCCTTGTTCGAGAATACGACAGCTATTCCGCCGCCGCCTGCTCGCCACCATCCATATCGGGCGCGTTGGCATCGCCCGGCGCGGTCTGACAATCCATATCCGGAAACGCCACGACGCGCCGGCCGGAGAAATCGGTATGAACGACGACGCTGCCCTGCTCCTCGAAATAGCCGAGGAGACGACGCGCGCGACGCGCCGAATGGGTGCCGTAAGCACGGGCGATGCGGGCGTCGGACGGGCACGGCTCGCCACTGATGGCTGCTTTGGCCAGCATCAGAAACACGCCCTGCAGGTCGTCGGTCACGCTCGATGAAAGCGACAGGGCCGTGGCCCATCGATCCGTCGCCATGATCTCTTCGTCGGCACCGGACCGCGTAATCGCCACGCGGCGGCGGAACTCCGCCAGGCTCATCGGCGCGCCGGGAACGCGGCGCATGCGCAGCCGCACGAGAAATTCCTGATAGAGCACCGAATCCGTCCGGAAGCCGGAAGCAGGATCGTCGAGGATCTCCGAAAGGACGGCGCCGACCCTTGCCTCGCGATCCTCGCTCGACATCTCCGGCTGGCTGATTTTCGGCTCAGCCGGCGCCGGACTTGCCGCCGGCACGGAGCGGGAAAGCTCGGCCAGAATATCGGTCGTCGGACGCGGCGCCGGCGTCGTGCGGCGCACAACGGGCCGCGTGAACTCTTCCGGATCCGGCGTGAAGATCAGGTCTTCCACATCCTGCGGCGCATCCGGCAGCGGCATCAGCTTCGGGCTGGAGGAACGCGCCGAGGTCTCCACCGCACCGATGGTAATCGGCAGCGGCCGACGCGAGAGTGCCGGCCCGAGCGCGACGAAATTGCCGCGCTTCAGGTCTCGGAACATTTCCGCCTGCCGCCGGTCCATGCCAAGCAGGTCGGCGGCGCGGGCCATGTCGATATCGAGGAAGGTGCGCCCCATCAGGAAGTTGGAGGCTTCGGCCGCGACGTTCTTGGCGAGCTTGGCCAGACGCTGGGTGGCGATGACGCCGGCAAGACCGCGCTTTCGGCCACGGCACATCAGATTGGTCATGGCCCCGAGCGACATCTTGCGCGCATCTTCCGAGACGTCGCCGCCAACCGAAGGCGCAAACATCTGCGCTTCGTCGACTACGACCAGCACCGGATACCAGAATTCGCGATCGGCATCGAACATGCCGTTGAGAAAGGCGGCGGCGGCGCGCATCTGCTGCTCGATATCGAGCCCTTCGAGCGTCAGCACGCAGGAGACGCGATGCTGGCGGATGCGGTTGGCGATGCCAGCAAGCTCGGCTTCCGTCCGCTCGCCATCGACCACCACATGCCCGAACTTGTCGGCCAGCGTGACGAAATCGCCTTCGGGATCGATGATGACCTGCTGCACCCATTGCGCGGACTGCTCCAGCAGCCGCCGCAAGAGGTGCGATTTTCCGGAGCCGGAATTGCCCTGCACCAGGAGACGGGTTGCCAGCAGCTCCTCGATATCGAGCTGGGCGCTGGTCCCGCCGGACGCCGTTCCCATGTCGATGCCGACCTGCAATGCACTTCCCCTATGAACGAGAATCAAACGCGGATGCGTCCCATCTTTCTGAAAGGACGCGCCTCCGTCTAGCAAAGATTTCCAAGCTTCGCGCCCGTGGATTGAAAAAACCCACAGGCAATCGCGATGTCAGCGGAACCGCAGATTGGCCCGCGACAACTGGCTGACGGAGGTGCAGCCCATCAGCTTCATGTCGCGCTCGATCTCGGTGCGCAAATGCCTCAGCGCGCGCTCGACACCCGCCTGGCCGGCAGCGGCCAGAGGATAGAGATAGAAGCGGCCGAGACCGACTGCCTTGGCGCCGAGCGACAGGGCCTTCAAAACATGCGTGCCGCGCTGGATGCCGCCATCCATCATCACATCGATGCGATGGCCGACGGCGTCGACGATCTCCGCCAGCTGGTCAAAAGCGGAACGCGAGCCGTCCAATTGCCGGCCGCCATGGTTCGAAAGCACGATGCCGGTGCATCCGATGTCGACCGCGCGCTTGGCATCCTCGACCGACATGATGCCTTTCAGGCAGAACTGCCCGTCCCAATGCTTCACCATTTCCGCGACGTCGTTCCAGTTCATCGACGGATCGAGCATCTCTGTGAAATACTTGCCGATCGACATGGCGCCGCCGCTCATATCCACATGCTCGTCGAGCTGCGGCAGGCGGAACTTCTCATGCGTCACATAGTTCAGCGCCCAGGCCGGCTTGATGGCGAACTGGGTGACGCCCGCCAGATTGAGCTTGAAGGGAATAGAAAATCCGGTGCGAAGATCGCGCTCGCGATTGCCGCCGGTAATGCTGTCGACCGTCAGCATCATCACGTTGACGCCGGCTTCCTTCGCCCGCCCCATCATCGCCCGGTTCAGTCCGCGATCCTTATGGAAATAGAACTGGTAGACCTGCGGACCCTGATGCTTCTTGCGGATTTCCTCGAGGCTGACGGTGCCGAGCGAGGAGACGCCGAACATCGTGCCGAGCGAGGCCGCCGCGGCAGCGACCGCGTTCTCGCCCTGATGATGGAATAGACGCTGCAGAGCCGTCGGCGAGCAATAGAAGGGCGTCGCGAGCTTTTGTCCCATGACGGTGACGGACATGTCGATCTCGCTGACCCCGCGCAGGACGTTGGGAACGAGATCGCAGCTTTCGAAGCTTGATGTGTTTCGCCGCAGCGTCACTTCGTCGTCGGCTGCGCCGTCGATATAGTTGAAGATCGGGCCGGGAAGACGCTTTTTCGCGAGAAGGCGAAAATCATGGAAGTTGTGGCATTCACGCAGACGCATGGCTTGCCTCGACAACAACACAGCAATCATTCTCAAAAGACATCAACTATCGAGCTCCCAATATCCCGCCGCTCAGTCAGACCTTGCATTACATCCGGTGCAAGCGCGCTTCCCATTTGTAAAGCACATCCGGTTCCTTTTCCTCATTGCCTGCCCCGTCCGACTCGTCAACCACGAAGAAGCCATGCTTTTCGTAAAAGCGACGCGCCGGCGCATTTCTCTTGAATGTCCAGAGCGAAAGGACCGGATAGGCCGATTTGGCGACATCGAGGAGGCGGCTGCCGATACCGCGCTCTTGCGCCTCAGGCAGGACGTAGAGCTGATCGATCCAATCTTCGAGAAAAGCGATGACGCCGACCAGGCGGCCACCCTCCTCCGCGCCCCAGATCTGGCAATCCTTGAATACGACGGCACTCCAGAAACCGACATCCTCCTCCGGCGTGTGCAGCCCGGACAGCGTCGGAAGCCGCTCGTCGAAGGAGGCCCGGTGAACGGCCGCGGCCGCCGGCATGTCCACAAGGTCGAGTTTACGCAACGAAACTTTTTCGGTCATCTTCAAGCCTTCAGTCCAAAACCCTGCATCAGCCGCCGGGTCGGAAAATCCGGCGCGCCGGAGGTGAACACTGCGAAATCGAAATTGTCGGGATGGACGGCATCGGCCGCCTGCGGCACCAGGCTGCGCGCCCGTCGCGCAATCGCTTCGGCCGGATCGAGCCAATCGACCGGCCACGGCGCGAGCCTTCGGAAAATATTGGCCATGAAGGGGTAATGCGTGCAGGCGAGCACGACGATATCGGTCTTGCGGCCATCCATCTCGACGAAGCACTGATCGATCTCCGTCATGACAGCCTCATCGGCGATCGCATCGCCACGGATATAGGCTTCCGCCAGGCGTGCCAGATTTTCCGACCCTACCAGCCGAACATGGCATTGCGTGGCGAAGGACTGGATCAGGTCGCGCGTGTAGGCGCGCTTGACGGTGCCCGGCGTCGCGAGCACCGAGACGAGACCGGAGCGGGTTCGCTCGGCAGCCGGCTTGATCGCCGGCACCGTGCCCACGAACGTCATCTGCGGAAAGGCGGCGCGCAGGTCGGCGCCGACAAGCGTGAAGGCGGTGTTGCAAGCGATGATGCAGACTTCCGGATCGTACTGAGCAAGCAACTTTGCGAAGAGGTCGACAACGCGTTCCTTCAACGCCCGCTCTTCCCAGCCTCCATAAGGAAAACCAGCATCGTCGGCGATATAGATGAAACCGCGCTCCGGCATCAGCACCCGCGCTTCACGCAGCACGGTCAAACCGCCGATCCCTGAATCGAACACGAGGACCGGTTTCAGCTCATTCGCCGTTGCTGTCATCGCTCGTGGTTTCCTTGGGAGCGTTCGAAGGCATTTTGCCAGACCGGGGATGCGAGCCGCTGCCGCGCGGGGATTTTCGCGTGAAGCGGTCGAGAGACGAGATCACCCCGCGCAAGACGCTGATTTCCTGTTCGGTAAACGCCCGGCGCGAGAGGACAGCGCGGAGATTGTCCACCATTTTCGGCTTTTTCCCGGCAGGATGGAAATAATTGCGGGCATCCAGCGCTTCCTCGAGCTGATCGAAGAGACCAAAGAGCTGATCCTTCGTCGAAGGCCGCTGCTCGATCGCCTGGAAAGGCACGGCGCCCACATCCTCCATGCCCGACTTCATCCACTCATAGGACATCAGCAGCACGGCCTGGGCGATGTTCAGCGAAGCGAAGGCCGGATTGACGGGAAAGGTCACGATCTCGTCCGCCAGCGCGACTTCCTCGTTGGTCAGGCCCCAGCGCTCGCGGCCGAAAAGAATGCCGGTGCCCTCACCTGCCTTGAACCGGTCGCGAAGGGTCTCCGCCGCAACGACAGGCGAGCGAACGGGCTTGTAGCCATCGCGCTCGCGCGCCGTCGTCGCATAGACGAAATTGAGATCTGCTATCGCCTGCTCCAGCGTATCGTAGACCTTCGTCGCCTCGATGATGTGATCCGCCTTCGAAGCGGTCGCCTGCGCCCGCTCGTTCGGCCAGCCGTCGCGCGGATTGACCAGACGCAGCTCGACCAGTCCGAAATTCGCCATGGCGCGCGCCACCATGCCGATATTCTCACCCATCTGCGGCTCGACCAGAATAATAGCCGGCCCCTCGGCCAGAAGTGGACGTTCGCTGTTCGTGCCTGCCATGATGCCTTAATCTCCGCGCGCGAGCCTAGTCGCGCCTATGACGGGTCGCAATAGCGAGACAGGCGACGGTCGGCAAGGTTTTTGCGCATCGCCGGCCGGATGAATCCCGCTGGATTATTGCGGATTGGCCGGCTGTTGCTGATCCGTGGGCTGTTGCTGCTGTTTGACGAGATCCTGCATCACGCTCTTGAGCGAACTCGGATTGCCGTTGTCGTCGTCCGTGACGATATCGTCGACGACGGGCCTTCCGCCTTCATCGATCACCTCGAAGCGCACGGTCGTCACCTTCTGATAGTCGGCATCGGAGCCCATGCAGGTGGATTTCTTGAAGGTCGCCAGCACCTCCGTAACATTGTTCTTGGGCGGCTGGGCGGCGATCTTCAGCTCTTCCAGCGGACAGGCGTCCTGCGCGTTGACGATGACGTCATAGTCGAATGGCGAGATGCCGTCCTCATCGGCAGCGGGAAACTGGGCCGCAGCCTCATATTTCGCCGCAAAATCCTTGCTGTAGATATCCTTCAGCCTGCTTTCGTCGAAAATATCCTGCCAGTCGCTGTCGCCGCCCGCCCAGTTCGAAACGGTTGCATCCATGATGGCCTTGACCGGCGTCGTCGCATCGGCGGCCAACGCCGCATGCGCGCCGAACGAGAACTGAAGGAATGTGACGACAAGCGCGGATGCGGCAAATTTCTGCATGATATGATTCCGTTGCGACAGGCAAAACATGGGCGACATTAGACGCATCGACCGCTTTGGCAATGGCCGGATATCAAAAAGCGACCGCTGTCACGAATGATCAAAAACGCGATCTCGAGGGCTCTACCGGCTTTGCGTTCGGGGCTTGCGGTGTTATAGCGCTCGGGACTTCACATTCACCACAGGACCATCCGGTCCCATCAGCTTAAACGAGGCAGAAGTATGAAGAAGATCAAGGTCGCTAACCCCGTTGCCGATCTCGATGGCGACGAAATGACTCGCATCATCTGGCAGTTTATCAAAGACAAACTGATCTACCCCTACCTCGATATCGATATCGACTATTACGACCTCTCTGTCGAAAACCGCGACGCGACCAACGACCAGGTCACCGTTGATGCCGCCAACGCCATCAAGAAGCACGGCGTCGGCATCAAGTGCGCGACGATCACGCCGGACGAAGACCGCGTCAAGGAATTCAACCTCAAGCAGATGTGGAAGAGCCCGAACGGCACGATCCGCAACATCCTCGGCGGCGTCATCTTCCGCGAGCCGATCATCTGCAAGAACGTGCCGCGCCTGGTTCCGGGCTGGACCAAGCCGATCGTCGTCGGCCGCCATGCCTTCGGCGACCAGTACCGCGCCACCGACTTCAAGTTCCCCGGCAAGGGCAAGCTGACCATCAAGTTCGTCGGCGAAGACGGCACGGTCATCGAGAAGGACGTCTTTGACGCTCCGGGCGCCGGCGTTGCCATGGCCATGTATAACCTCGACGAATCGATCCGCGAATTCGCCCGTGCCTCGATGATGTACGGCCTGATGCGCAAGTGGCCGGTCTACCTTTCGACCAAGAACACCATCCTCAAGGCCTATGACGGCCGCTTCAAGGACATCTTCGAGGAAGTCTACCAGAACGAGTTCAAGGCGAAGTTCGACGAAATCGGCATCACCTATGAGCACCGCCTGATCGACGACATGGTCGCCTCCGCGCTGAAGTGGTCCGGCGGTTACGTCTGGGCCTGCAAGAACTACGACGGCGACGTCCAGTCCGACACGGTTGCCCAGGGCTTCGGCTCGCTTGGCCTGATGACGTCGGTTCTCTTGACGCCGGACGGCAAGACGGTTGAAGCCGAGGCCGCGCACGGCACGGTCACCCGTCACTACCGCCAGCATCAGAAGGGCCAGGAAACCTCGACGAACTCGATCGCCTCGATCTTCGCCTGGACCCGCGGTCTCGCCCATCGCGCCAAGCTGGACGACAATGCCGAACTCGCCAAGTTCGCTTCCACGCTCGAAAAGGTTTGCGTCGATACCGTCGAAGCCGGCTTCATGACCAAGGATCTGGCGCTGCTCATCGGCCCCGATCAGCCTTGGCTGTCGACCACCGCTTTCCTCGACAAGATCGACGAAAACCTCCAGAAGGCCATGGCTGCCTGAGCCTTGCAGGCATCGGAACTTGAGAGAACCCGGCCTCAGCGCCGGGTTTTCTTTTGCCTGGAATCTTGCCGCCGGAGTGGAGCGATGGCAAGAATGCGCGCAACAAAAGGGAGAGACAGATGGCCGAGGAACTCGTTTTCTACACAAACCCCATGTCGCGCGGACGCATCGCCCGCTGGATGCTGGAGGAGATCGGCCAACCCTACCGCACCGAGTATCTCGACTTCGGCACGACGATGAAGGCGCCGGAGTATCTTGCGGTCAATCCCATGGGCAAGGTGCCCGCCATCAGGCATGGCGAGACCATCGTCACAGAAGGCGCGGCGATCTGCGCCTATCTGGCGGAAACATTCCCGCAGGCCGGTCTTGCGCCGACCGCCGCCGAACGCGGCAACTACTTCCGCTGGATGTTCTTCGCCGCCGGGCCGATGGAGATGGCGGTGACCAACCGCGCCCTCGGCTTCGAAATCCCCACCGAACGCCTGCGCATGGCCGGCTGCGGCAGCCTCGACCATGTCTTCGACACCCTGGAACGGGCCGTCAGCGCCTCGCCCTTCATCGCCGGCGACCGTTTCACGGCCGCCGACGTCTATGTCGGTTCGCATGTCGGCTGGGGCCTCGCCTTCGGGACGATCGAGAAGCGCCCGGCTTTCATCGACTATTGGAGCCGCGTCAGCGACCGCGACGCCTATCGCCGTGGCAACGAACTTGACGACGCCGCGATGCCCAAGCAGGCAAATGCCTGAAAACACAAAGCCCTGAGAGAAAATCCTCAACCACGCTACATGCCGCTATTGCAGCGGCATGTAGATATCGGTCAGGAGCTCCGTCGGCGGCACGTCGCGCGGATTGTTGATATATTCCTCGAACATGACGGTGTCGCGGAGCTGGCGCCCCGAGGCCGGCAGCCATTGCGCGTAGAGCCATTGATAGGCTTTGTGCATATCCGCATAGGGGCCCTTGTGGCGCAGTACGGCATAATCGCCGCCATCCACCGAGCGCCGCTCCAGCGGCGCATCGGCCGCCGTTCCTTCCCCGGCGGTAACGCAGGCATAGGAGCGCAGCTTCTCCGCCGCGACGACATCGGGATCGTCGAGATAAACGCCGATCATGCGCATGTCGGGGCCCGCAAGGCCGCGGGCAAAGATGGTGCCGAACAGTGTCTCGAAAGCCTGGCCGATCTGCATGTAGGAGCCGCGATGGGCGACACCGACGAGTGACATCGGGGAGATGGTGCGAAGCGTAACGTCGAACAAGACCGTGATCCTTCCTTGGGTACTGGGTTCGAAGATCGTGTGGCTTCCCTCATTCCGGTATCGCGCCGGCGGCATGCCGTAGACGGATCTGAAGATGCGGTTGAACGACTGGAGGTTGGGATAGCCCGACCGCTTTGCAATGTCGCTGATGGATAGACGGGTGTTGACGAGATCGCCGGCGGCACGATGCAGCCGCAGCCGCTTGACCGTGGCCGCCGCCGTCTCGCCATAGATCGCCCGATAGATCCTGTGCCAGTGATAGCTGGACATGCAGGCGATTTCGGCGAGCTTTTCCATATCGAGCTCTTCATCCAGATGCTCATGGATATAGGCCGAAACCCGCCGCAACCGGGTCTCATAAAGCGTCCACGCCGTTCCACCACTCATGTCAAACCTCTTGCAAACCGATCGGCCCGACAAGACCATAACCGGATTTGACAAATCCTGCGGAGTTACGCCGCAAAAGAAAATGGCGGATACCGAAGCATCCGCCACTTTTGATTATCAATGGGAAATTGGCGTATTAGCCGTTGAGAGCCGCTGCAACCGCCTCAAGCGCCTCGTCGGCCTTGCCGCCATCAGGGCCACCGGCCTGCGCCATGTCGGGACGGCCGCCGCCGCCCTTGCCGCCGAGCGCAGCTGACGCGATGCGGACGAGATCGACAGCGCTGAACCGACCGATCAGGTCTTCGGTAACGGCGACAACGGCGCTCGCCTTGCCGTCCTCGGAGACGCCGATCAAGGCGACCACGCCCGAACCGAGGCTTGCCTTGGCCTCATCCGCCAGACCCTTGATATCCTTGGGATCGACACCGGAGATTGCCTTGCCGAGGAACTTCACGCCGTTGACCTCGCGAACTGCGTCGACGGAGCCACCCTGGCCGCCGCCCATCGCAAGCTTGCGCTTGGCGTCAGCCAATTCGCGCTCGAGCTTGCGGCGCTCATCCATCAGCGCTTCAACGCGCGAGACGACATCGGCTGGCTGGACCTTCAGCGTCGAGGCGAGGTTCTTCACGCGCTCGTCCTGCTCGGCGAGATAGCTGCGCGCGGATTCGCCTGTAACCGCTTCGATACGGCGAACGCCGGCACCGACGGCACTGTCGCCGAGAATGCGCACGAGGCCGATCTGGCCGGTCGCGGACACATGCGTACCGCCGCAAAGCTCGATGGAATAGGGCTTGCCGGCCTTTGCGCCGCGCACGCCCTGCCCCATGGAAACGACGCGCACTTCATCGCCGTACTTCTCGCCGAACAATGCCATGGCGCCTTCGGCGATCGCGTCGTCGACGCTCATGAGGCGGGTCGTCACCGACGAGTTCTGCAGGATGATCTCGTTCGCCATTTCTTCGACGACCTTCAATTCCTCGGCCGTCATCGGCTTGGGATGTGAAACGTCGAAGCGGAGCCGTTCGGGCGCAACGAGCGAGCCCTTCTGTGCAACGTGGGTGCCGAGCACTTCGCGCAGCGCTTCATGCAACAGATGCGTGGCGGAATGGTTGGCGCGCAGGCGCGAGCGCCTTGCGTGATCGACCGTCAGCACGACGGCATCGCCAACCTTGATCGCACCGTCCGAAACCTCGGCAATATGAACGAACAGGCCCTCGCCCTTCTTCTGCGTATCGCCGACTGTCAGCTTGCCGTTATCGCTGGAAATGACGCCGGTATCGCCCATCTGGCCGCCGGATTCGCCATAGAACGGCGTCTGGTTGACGACGATCTGTACCTTGTCGCCGGCAGCAGCGCTGTCGACGGCAACGCCGTCCTTGACGATCGCCTGGATGACGCCTTCGGCTGCTTCCGTGTCGTAGCCGAGGAATTCGGTCGCGCCGTTCTTTTCCTTGAGCTCGAACCAGATGGTTTCGGTCGCCTTGTCGCCGGAGCCGGTCCAGTGCGAGCGCGCCTCGGCCTTCTGCCGCTCCATGGCATCGGTGAAGCTGGAAATATCGACGCCGATGCCGCGGGCGCGCAGTGCGTCCTGCGTCAGGTCAAGCGGGAAGCCATAGGTGTCGTAGAGCTTGAAGGCGGTTTCGCCGTCCAGGCTGTCGCCCTTGTGCAGATCCGAGGTGGCATCGTTCAGCAACGACAGGCCGCGTTCCAGCGTCTTGCGGAAACGGGTCTCCTCGAGCTTCAGCGTCTCGGATGTCAGCGCTTCGGCGCGCACCAGTTCAGGATAGGCCCGGCCCATCTGCTGGATCAGCGCCGGCAGAAGCTTCCACATCAGCGGTTCCTTGGCGCCAAGCAGCTGCGCATGGCGCATGGCGCGGCGCATGATACGGCGAAGCACGTAGCCACGGCCTTCGTTCGACGGCAGCACGCCATCGGCGATCAGGAAGGCGGACGAGCGCAGATGGTCGGCGATGACGCGATGGCTGGCGCGGTGCTCGCCCTCTGCCTTCACGCCCGTCGCCTCTTCGGAGGCTTCGATCAGCGCGCGGAACAGGTCGATATCATAGTTGTCGTGCTTGCCCTGCAGAACGGCGGCGACGCGCTCGAGACCCATGCCGGTATCGATCGACGGACGCGGCAGATCGACACGCTCCTGCTTGGTGATCTGCTCGAACTGCATGAAGACGAGATTCCAGATCTCGATGAAGCGGTCGCCATCTTCTTCCGGAGAACCGGGAGGGCCACCCCAGATATGATCGCCGTGGTCGTAGAAGATTTCAGAACAGGGGCCGCAGGGACCGGTATCGCCCATCGCCCAGAAATTGTCGCTCGTGGCGATACGGATGATCTTGTCGTCCGAAAGGCCGGCGATCTTCTTCCACAGGTTAAAGGCGTCGTCGTCGGTATGGTAGACCGTGACCAGCAGACGCTTGGCGTCGAGCCCGAATTCCTTGGTAATCAGGTTCCAGGCAAGCTCGATGGCGCGCTCCTTGAAATAATCGCCAAAGGAGAAATTGCCGAGCATTTCGAAGAAGGTGTGATGGCGGGCGGTATAGCCGACATTGTCGAGGTCGTTGTGCTTGCCGCCGGCGCGAACGCATTTCTGCGCCGTCGAGGCCGTCTTGTAGGGACGCTGCTCAAGGCCGGTGAAAACGTTCTTGAACTGCACCATGCCGGCATTGGTGAACATCAATGTCGGATCGTTGCGCGGTACGAGCGGGCTCGACGGCACGATCTCGTGGCCGTTTTTCTTAAAATAGTCGAGAAAGGTCGACCGGATTTCATTCACACCGCTCATATGGGGCCCTTCAGTACTGCGCTCGGCAACTTGCATCAAAGTCAGTGGCTTTTATCGTTCGCTCCGGGCGCTGTCCAGCCGCACGAACAAAACCGGCCGCACATCCCTTGGACAATACGGCCGGTTTCGGTTTTTTAGTCTAGTCTCAAGCCAGGAATTGCTCCCCGGAAATCATTATTCGCCGGACGCGTCGCCATCATCGGCGTCGGGACCGCCATTCTGCAGGAAGCGATCGGCGATGAGGCCGGCATTCTGGCGCAGCGACAATTCGATCTCGCGGGAGAGATCCGGATTGTCGCGCAGGAAGATCTTCGCATTCTCGCGACCCTGGCCGAGACGCTGGCTGTTATAGGAGAACCAGGCGCCGGACTTTTCGACGATACCGGCCTTGACGCCGAGATCGACCAGCTCGCCCGTCTTGGAAACGCCTTCGCCATACATGATGTCGAACTCGACCTGCTTGAAGGGCGGCGCCATCTTGTTCTTGACGACCTTGACGCGGGTCTGGTTGCCGATCACCTCTTCGCGCTCCTTGACCGCGCCGATACGGCGGATGTCGAGGCGAACCGAGGCATAGAATTTCAGCGCATTGCCGCCCGTCGTCGTTTCCGGCGAGCCGAACATCACGCCGATCTTCATACGAATCTGGTTGATGAAGATCACCATGGTCTTGGACTTCGAGATCGAAGCCGTGAGCTTGCGCAGCGCCTGACTCATCAAACGGGCCTGCAGGCCCGGCAGGCTGTCACCCATCTCACCTTCGATTTCGGCGCGCGGCGTCAATGCCGCGACGGAATCGACCACGAGAACGTCGACGGCGCCGGAGCGCACCAGCGTGTCGGTGATTTCAAGCGCCTGCTCGCCGGTATCCGGCTGCGAGATCAGAAGGTTCTGCAGGTCGACGCCGAGCTTGCGGGCATAGACCGGATCGAGCGCATGTTCCGCATCGACGAAGGCGCAGATGCCACCCTTCTTCTGGGCCTCAGCAATGGTCTGCAGCGCCAGCGTCGTCTTGCCGGAGCTTTCCGGCCCATAGATTTCGATGATGCGTCCCTTCGGCAAGCCGCCAATGCCGAGGGCGATATCGAGGCTCAGAGAGCCGGTGGAAACCGTTTCGATTTCGACCACATTCTCGTTAGAGCCGAGCTTCATGATCGAGCCCTTGCCGAACGACCGCTCAATTTGAGAGAGTGCCGCTTCAAGTGCCTTGCTTTTATCCACCGATTTGTCCTCTACAAGCCGCAAAGAATTCTGAGACATTCGATCCACCTTTAGGTTATTGAAGCCGCTCTAGCAATGTCGCCGCCGATGAGAATTCTGTACTCTATTTGTTCTTTTATCGCAAGGGCACAACAAGCAATTGAAAGAAAAAGGTAAAATGAATTCCGTTCTACTTTTGTTTTCTTCTTTCTTCCCAGACACTTACGGATCCGGGGCGATTAATTCGGACGTGCCGTTGCCCTGCCCGATTCGTCTTTCCGATTGCTGAGGATAACCATATGGCGAAGAAGATTCTCGTTCTCGGCGGCGCCCATATCGACCGGCGCGGCCGCATCTTCGGCGAGACGGCGCCCGGCGCCAGCAATCCCGGCGGATGGTTCGAGGAACCCGGCGGCGGCGGTTTCAACGCAGCCCGCAACCTTGCGCGTCTCGGCTTCGACGTCCGGCTGATCTCGCCGCGCGGCGGCGATCCTTCAGGCGAGATGGTGGCGGAAGCCGCCAGCCATGCCGGCATCGACGATCGGCCCTTCGTCTTCCTCGACCGCAAGACGCCGAGCTATACCGCGATCCTGGAAAATGACGGCAATCTCGTCATCGCGCTTGCCGATATGGAGCTCTACAAGCTGTTCGTTCCGAGGCGGCTGTCGATTCGTTCCGTCCGCGACGCTTTCGACGATACCGACCTCGTTCTCTGCGACGCCAATCTGCCGGCCGAGACTTTGGCCGCGATTGCGGCAAGAGCCGCCGCATGCGGCAAGCCCGTCGCCGCCATTGCGATCTCGCCCGCAAAAGTCGTGCGGCTGAAGCCGAGCCTTGCCGGCATCGACCATATGTTCCTCAATGAGGCCGAAGCCGCCGCGCTGACCGAAAGCCGCCCGGAAGATCCGCGCGAATGGATAAGCGCGTTGCGCGCGCTCGGCCTGCGCAATGGCGTGATCACCCGCGGCAAGCGCGCGCTGATCGCGTTCTCGCGCGATGCCGTCGTCAGCCTGCAGCCGCCCGTCGTCGATAATGTCGCCGATGTCACCGGGGCGGGAGATTCCCTCGCTTCCGGTGTTCTGTCCGCTTTGCTTGCCGGCCACGATCTCGCGGAAGCCGTCCGCCACGGCGCTGCCGCCGCGGCGATCACCGTGCAGTCCCCGTATGCCACGGCAGAAAATCTCTCTCCGGAACTGCTAAAGACAACCTTGGCCCTTGTTCCCAAGGCCGAAATTCTGTCATGAAGCCTGTTCAAAACGCGTATACTGTTTCAGTGAATTGGAAACGACAATGACCCAGCCTATCTCGCCACTGCTTCCGATCTCCTATTCGAAGGAAGTCGCCGCCGCCAAGCTGCGCGGCGCACCGCTCGTCGCCCTGGAATCGACTATCATCACCCACGGCATGCCCTATCCCGGCAATATCGAGATGGCCCGCAGCGTCGAGCAGATCATTCGTCAGGAAGGCGCCGTTCCGGCGACCATCGCCGTCATTCACGGCACCCTGCATATCGGTCTCGAGCCGGAAGAACTGGAAGCATTGGCCAAGACGGAAGGCGCCATGAAGGTCTCGCGCGCCGACATCGCTTTCGCGATCGCCGAGCGCCGCACCGGCGCCACAACCGTTGCCGCCACCATGATCGCCGCGGCCCGCGCCGGCATCAAGGTGTTCGCCACCGGCGGTATCGGCGGCGTGCATCGCGGCGCAGAAGAGAGCTTCGATATTTCGGCCGACCTCGAAGAGCTTTCCCGCACCGGCGTCATCGTCGTGTGCGCCGGCGCCAAGGCGATCCTCGACATTCCGAAGACGCTCGAAGTGCTGGAAACCCGTGGTGTTCCGGTCGTGACCTATGACAGCACCGAGTTCCCGGCCTTCTGGTCGCGCTCTTCCGGCCTCGCAAGTCCGCTGACGCTGAACAGCCCGGCCGCCATCGCCAATTTCCAGACGACGCGCGAACAACTCGGCATCGATGGCGGCATGCTGATCGCCAATCCTGTGTCGGAAGCCGCCGAAATCCCGCGTGAGGAAATGGAAATCTATATCCAGCGCGCCATCGACAGCGCCGAGCGCGACGAAGTCTCCGGCAAGGCCGTGACGCCTTATCTGCTCGGCACCATCTTCGACATCACGGAAGGCCGCAGCCTCAAGACCAACATCGCGCTTGTCGAGAACAACGCACGTCTGGCCGCCGAAATCGCCGTCGCTCTGGCCGAATAATCAGAGCGTCGCACTATCTCATGTTGGAATACGGCCTGGCGTTTCCCTGAAACGTCAGGCCGCTTTCGTTTCTGTTCCGGACAGAAAGGTCTCGTTGCCTTTCCGCGGAATGCTCAATCCAGGGTAAACAGGCCCAAGGCGGATCGCAGCTCCGCAAGCGTCGCCTGCGTCCGCTCCCTTGCCTTTCGCGTACCCTCGCGCACGACGTCCATGACATGGTCCGGCGCGGCGGCATAGCGCGCGCGCCGCTCACGGATTGGCGCGAGCAGCGTTTGCAGCACCTCTTCCAGATGTCTCTTCAGGGTAACGTCGCCGAGGCCGCCGCGACGATAATGCGCCTTCATGTCTTCGACCAATTGCCGGTCCTCGCAGAAGGCATCGAGATAGGTGAAGACGACATTTCCCTCGACTTTTCCGGGATCGCTGACGCGCAAGTGGTCCGGGTCGGTATACATGCGCCGCACCGCGTCGCTGATATCATCAGGCGATGCCGAGAGCGGAATGGTATTGCCCTGGGATTTGCTCATCTTCGCTTTTCCATCGACGCCTGGCAGGCGGCCCACACGCGGCACCATGGCCTCGGCCTCGACCAGAACATTGCGCCCGATCTGCCGGTTGAGACGGCGGACGATCTCATTGGCCTGCTCGATCAATGGTGCCTGATCCTCGCCGACGGGAACGACCGTCGCCTTGAAGGCGGTGATGTCGGCCGCCTGCGCCACCGGATAGCAGAGAAAGCCGGCTGGCACGTCCCGTTCGAAACCGCGCATCTGGATTTCTGTCTTGATCGTCGGATTGCGCTCCAGTCGGCTGACCGTGACGAAATTCAGATAGAGCAGCGTCAATTCCGCCAGCGCCGGCAGGGCGGATTGAACGCAGATCGTCGTCAGCGCCGGATCGATGCCGACAGCGAGATAATCGATGGCGACTTCGAGAACGTTTCGACGAACCTTTTCGGGGTCATGGGCATTGTCCGTCAGCGCCTGCGTATCCGCCAGCAGCAGGAACTGCCGATGGCTTTGCTGAAGCGCGACGCGGCTTTTCAGCGACCCGACATAATGACCGAGATGAAGCGGACCGGTGGTCCGGTCGCCCGTCAGGATGACGGGACGGGTATCGATGGGGGAAAACATTTTGTTGCTCCGCAAAAGGAGCCGCCGCAATCGGGAAGGAAGACGGAAATGGACATGCCTGCCGATCACGGCGGCAGGGTCGATTTCAAGACATGACGACTGCCGCTCCTAGATGGAGCGCCACCACATAAGGGAAATGGGCTTGGCAATGTCGATCATGCGCAGTGGGTAGCACCTTTTTGCTACGATCGGCAACATGCAGGGACGAAAATCGTCCCTTCGCCTATTTCTTGTCCAGCGTCTCGCGCACCACGACGGCAAGCTGCTTTAGCGAGAATGGCTTCGGCAGGAAGCCGAACTGCGCATCCGCCGGCAGATTGCGGGCAAAGGCGTCCTCGGCATAGCCTGAAACGAAGATGAACTTCATATCCGGATATTTCTTGCGCAGTTCCCGCAGCAATGACGGTCCGTCCATTTCAGGCATGACGACATCGGAGACGACGACATCGACCTGGCCGTCGAGTTCGTCCATGATGTCGAGCGCCTCGACGCCGGAGCCGGCCTCGTAGACGGTGTATCCGCGCGTTTCCAGCATGCGCTTTCCGCCGCGGCGCACCGCCTCCTCGTCCTCGACGAGGAGCACGACCGCGGACTTGCCGGTCAGATCGGCCGGCTCTTCCGGCGGAGCCACCGCCGCGACGCTCTGGTCCATGGCAGCGGCACCCCGGCCTTCCGGCGCTTTCGCTTCCGTTACGGCGGGCATTTCGACAATGTGCCGCGGCAGGAAGATGCGGAAGGTCGTTCCTTTGCCCACTTCCGACTCCGGCTGGATATAGCCGCCGGACTGCTTGATGATGCCGTAGACCATTGCAAGGCCGAGGCCGGTGCCCTTGCCCACTTCCTTCGTCGTGAAGAAAGGCTCGAAAATCTTGTCCATGATTTCAGGCGCAATACCCGTGCCGGTATCGCTGACTTCGATGAGAACCATGTCCTCATGCGGCAGATAGGCATAGTTGAAGGCACTGACATCGGCCGCAAGCAGATTGCGGCTGCGCAGCGTCAGGGTGCCGCCGCCGGGCATGGCATCGCGCGCGTTGACGCAAAGATTGATGAGTACCTGCTCGAACTGCGACAGGTCGGTCTTCACCGGCCAGAGATCGCGGCCGTAGTCGACGTCGAGCTTGACGTGCGTGCCCGACAGCAGCCGGTCCACCAGCATGCGCAGATCGCCGATCACATCGGTCAGGTTGAGGATCGTCGGCCGCATCGTCTGCTTGCGCGAGAAGGCGAGCAACTGCCGCACCAGCACCGCCGCGCGATTGGCGTTGCGCTTGATTTCCATAAGATCGGCGAAGCTGGCATCGGAGGGCCTGGCCTGCAGCAGCAGATGGTCCGAAGACAGAAGGATCGCGGTCAGCACATTGTTGAAGTCGTGCGCGATACCGCCTGCGAGCGTGCCGACGGCATTGAGCTTCTGCGTCTGCGCCATCTGTGTCTCAAGCGCCTTCTGCTCGGTCACTTCGACGGCATAAACGATGGCAGCCTCCTCCGGCGCCTCGTCGGTCTGGTCGATGACGGCGTTGACATAGAAGCGGAAATGCCGCGTGTCGTCCTTCGGATTGCGGGAGTCGATCGGCGGAATATCGCCCTGCCGATCCTTTGCTGCAACCAGCGCCTGCTGCAGCCGCGACCGGTCGCTGTCATTGACGATGGTCTCTAGCGCAGCTCCACGCTCGATATCATCACGCGAAACCAGATCCGCGAAGAGCTTCAGGAACGGCGCGTTCGTCCGCAGGATGCGGCCGTTGCCATCGACGGAAGCGATCGCCATGGGCGTATTGTTGAAGAAGCGGCTGAAACGCATCGCGGCCGCGGAAGCGGATTGCTCGGTGCCTGCACCGCTCTGCCGGGTCAGGACGATGGTGCGGCTCTCGCCGGGAGCACCGTCGCGCATCGACGTGACGCTGTGAACGATCTGCACCGGCAGGCTCTGGCCATTGGAGCGGCGCAGATCGAGATCCAGCGTCACCGTCTTCTTCAATCCGGGTTCAGCCTGAACGGACTGGATCAGCGCCAGCCCCTCGCCGGCCACGAGATCGCCGATGGTCATCGAACCCGGCACGAACTTCGTCAGATCGAAGCCCAGCCATTCGGCAAGCGTCGCATTAAGATAGAAGATCTCGCCTTTGCGGCCGGCGGAAAAGAAGCCCGCCGGTGCGTGATCGAGATAATCGATCGCGTTCTGCAGCTCCTTGAAGAAGCGCTCCTGGTCGTCACGCTCGGAGGTGATGTCTGTAACCTGCCAGATATGCAGAATTTTGCTGCTGCCCTGTTCCGGCGGCAGCACACGCGCCTTCAGCCGATACCAATGCGCCCCGTTGCTGTTTCCGTCCGCAGGTCCGAGCGAGTTCAGCAGGCGGAACTCCTCGGATCCCTCCTTGCCGTCACGCAGACCGTTGGCAAGACGATAAAGAGCCTCATTGGATTCACGATTGCGCGACAGCAGCATTTCCAGCGACTGCACCTCCGTCGCCTTCGTGGCGCCGGTCAGCCGTCCATAGGCCGTGTTGGCGTAGACGATGCGCCCCTTTTCATCGGTGATCAGCGTCCCGTCCGGGTGGCTGTTGAGAAACGAGCGCGCCAGGCTGTCGGACTGCGGCTGCGGCATCACCTCGACGAAACCGATGATCGAGGAAACCAGGAAGAAGATGCCGACCATGGCAAGAATGCCGAGGCCGCCGAGCACCGCCTCATTGTCGAGCTGGCTCTTGAAGACGACGAAGGCCGCGGCCGCGGCCATGAGAACGAGCGCAAGCAAAATGATGCGCAGCGCAGTTCCCGAACGAACTCCGCGATCCACCAGCGGCACGCTATACTCGTCGGACGGACGCTGCTTCGTCATAAACCCCTCGTACCAGCCGTTCTCCTTGCGACATGTCATACACGTTAGGGATCGCGGGAGTCGG
This sequence comes from Rhizobium sp. A37_96, assembly GCF_053521765.1. NCBI lineage: Bacteria > Pseudomonadati > Pseudomonadota > Alphaproteobacteria > Hyphomicrobiales > Rhizobiaceae > Rhizobium > Rhizobium sp. A37_96. The sequence goes on from NZ_JBNWDS010000001.1 coordinate 84,947, forward strand.
ACCTTTCGAATCTTCTTTATCAATTTGCGTCATCGGCAAAAAGCTTTGCCGGGCCAGAAAGGCTTGAATTCACAGGCAATAGCGCACAACGGACTGCAATCTCTTCTTGTCTCCGGCCCAATCCTGTTCATATGATCGCCGCATATGAGAGGCAAGGTCAAAGCAACTACTCGCCCTGGTTGCAAACAGACCGCGACATCGGGACAATTACGGAGTATCTCGACATGTTGGACGACATCGCCGGAGCCTATGGCAGCCGTTTCTTTCTCGCAGCCGGTGGGGTTGGCATTGCCCTTCTCGTCCTGATCGGCATCCTGTGGATCCTGCGCAGCCGGGCGCCCTCTCCCTTCGTGCGTGGCGGCAAGAACCGCCAGCCCCGGCTGCAGGTGCTGGACGCCGCCGCCGTCGATGCCCGCCGCCGCCTCGTGCTCGTCCGGCGCGACGGGATCGAACATCTGATCATGATCGGCGGCCCCACCGATATCGTGATCGAGTCCGGTATTTCCGACGCCACGCGAGCAGGCGCCGCCGCAACGCCCGTCGAGATTCCCGTCGCATATGAAAATCCGCAGCAACTCCAGAAAAAGACACCCGAGCTTGATACTCCTCCGGTCGCGCTTCCACAGCGTCGGCAATCCACGGAGGACAAGATCGAAGCCTATTTGCGCACCGAGCCGACCGTTGCACCCGCGCCTGCGCCAGAACCGACACCGGCACCACGCATGGCCGAACGCCCGCAGCCGGCTGCAGTCAAACCGCAGCAGCCGGCTCCTCAACCCGCTCCTGCAATCAGCGAAGCCGAAGCCGCCGATATATTGGACGCCGCCCGCCAGGTCGTCCTGCCGCAGCAGCAGCCTGCTCCCGCCCGGCCAGAGCCTGTCGAGCCCGCAGTTTCCATCCCGCCCCAGCGTGCTGCGGAACCCGGCAATGATTTTCAGCGCGTGCTGGAAGCAGAAATGTCGAAGAATCTGACCGCCGAACGGATCATTCCCAATGTGACGCCGCCTAAGCAGGTGCAGCAACAGCCGAGTGCGGCACCAGCACCAGCACCATCGCAAACTCCAGGCCCGGCAAAGCGTGTCGAACCCGAGCTCACGCCGATGACCGGGGCGGACAGCGCCCTCCAGCAGGAAGTCGCTCGCATCTTCGGCGAAATGAGCGTCAGCCGCGACAAGTAGTACCGGTCGTCAAACACCGGGAATCAAAAAGGCACGAACAGCTATTCCTGTCGTGCCTTTTATTTTTGCAAGCCCTGCCGAGACCGGCAGTTCGCTTATTCGTCGCGATAAACTTTTTCGCGGCGCTCGTGGCGTTCCTGTGCCTCGATCGACAATGTCGCGATCGGACGAGCGTCCAGACGCTTCAGGCCGATCGGTTCACCCGTCTCTTCACAGTAGCCGTAAGTACCGTCATCGATACGCTGCAATGCGGCATCGATTTTCGAGATAAGCTTACGTTGGCGGTCACGAGCCCGAAGCTCGATGGCTCTGTCTGTTTCCGAAGAAGCCCGGTCGGCAAGATCGGGATGGTTTGCGCTTTCTTCTGCCAGATGATCCAGTGTTTCGCGCGCTTCTCTCAGGATATCATTTTTCCAGGCCACCAGCTTCGACCGGAAATAGGCCCGCTGGTTCGTATTCATGAACTCCTCGTCTTCCGAGGGCACATAATTGCTAAGATCGATCTTCTCACTCAACGCGATTCTCCTGAAGAACATCTCATATGGCTGGGCTGTATATCCCAACCGATAGGACCGATTCAAGCCAAATAGATGCTGTCAACTGATTTTTAAATTTGTCATAAAATTCGGCTAAGGGTCTATTTTTTCATCATTTCTTCGCCGCGATCAAATTTGCCGTGTCTGTAACCTTCGCGTGAGGCCGGCTCATTGCGCCCCTCGGACGGGTCGCGCGGCAGTTGACGGCATATGTGAACAGACGCTACGTCATTAAGGAAATCCAACTCCGGAATTTCGCCATGACCAGCATTTCGCCGCCGCCTTTCAGGATCTATCTCCTGCGTCACGCCGAGGCCCAGCAGGCTGCGCCCGGCCAGAGGGATTTCGACCGCTCCCTGAGCGACAACGGCTATGCGGCTGCGGAAATCGTCGCGGACGAAGCCGCCGACAAAGGCTACAAGCCGGACCTCGTCATTTCGTCCACGGCGCTGCGCTGCCGCCAGACCGCGGAGGCCATGCGCCGCGCCGTGACGCCCTCGACGGAATTCCGCTTTGTCGATGCCATCTATAACGGCACGCTGGACATTTACCTGTCGCTCATTGCCGGCCAGACCGATCAGGACTCGGTCATGCTCGTCGGGCACAATCCGATCATCGAGCTGACGCTCGCCTCCCTGATCGGGCGCGATGCATTGGCCGACACTCTCCCACGCGGATTTCCGACGGCCGGGCTCGCCGTTATCGACTCGTCGCCATCGGGCTGGGTTCTGACCGACTTCGTCACCGAGTAGGAACGTCCAGCAATAAGAAACGAAGAGCGCCTGCCCGATTGCAGGCGTAAACCCGCTCATCTTTTCGGAGCAAGTTTCGATCCCTATATTCACGGTCACGCTGTCACCCAGGGATCCCGCCTTGCCCCCAAGCCTGACCTCTTTTACCGACGACGCCCTGATCGCCTTTGACAATCTCGCCGATCGCGCAGCCGGCCTCGTCAATCCGACAATTCGTCTGGGCGTCACCGGCCTATCGCGTTCGGGCAAGACCGTGTTCATCTCCTCCCTGGTGCATAACCTCCTGAACGGCGGGCGTCTGCCGCTGTTCGAGCCGGTGCAATCCGGTCGCGTTTCCGCCGTTCGCCTCGAACCCCAGCCCGACGACGCCGTGCCGCGCTTTCAATACGAGGACCACATTCGCGCACTCGTCAAAGACCGCATCTGGCCGGATTCGACGCGGGCCATCTCCGAGCTGCGCATCACGCTCGACTATCAAAGCGCCAGCGGCTGGAACCGCCTGTTTTCGCTGGGGCGTCTGTCTATCGATATCGTCGATTATCCGGGCGAATGGCTGCTGGACCTGCCGCTGCTCGCCAAGGATTTCCGCACCTTCAGCGCGGAAACACTGGCACTGGCGAACACCGGCATTCGCGCCGAGCTATCGAGTCACTGGCTGGTGATGACGGATGCGACAGACGTCTCCGCGCCTGCGGACGAAATGAAAGCCCGCGACCTCGCCACCGCCTTTGCCGATTATCTGAAGGCCTGCAAATCCGACGAACGCTCGCTCTCGACGCTGCCGCCCGGCCGCTTCCTCCTGCCGGGCGACCTCGACGGCTCGCCTGCACTCACCTTCACGCCGCTGAAGCTGCCGGCAGAAGGCAGCGCGCCCAAAGGTTCGCTATGGGCCATGATGGAGCGCCGCTACGAGGCGTATAAGGCCGTCGTCGTCAAACCGTTCTTTCGCGAGCATTTCGCCCGCCTGGACCGGCAGATCGTTCTCGTCGATGCCTTGCAGGCCATCAATCGCGGCCCGGAAGCCGTGCAGGATCTCGAGCGGGCGCTGACCGACGTGCTGGCCTGCTTTCGCCCCGGCACCAACTCTCTCCTTTCCTCGCTGCTCGGCCGCCGCATCGATCGCGTGCTCGTTGCCGCGACCAAGGCCGACCATCTTCATCATGAAAGCCATGACCGGCTGGAGGCACTGACGCGCCGTCTCGTCGAACGCGCCATAGAGCGCATCGGCATGGCGGGCGCCGGCATCGACGTGATGGCCATCGCCTCGGTGCGCGCGACCCGCGAGGCCACCGTGACCCGCGACGGGCAGACGCTGCCCGTCATCGTCGGCACGCCGATGGACAACGAAACCATCGCGGGCGAGACGTTCGACGGCAATCGCAAGACGGCGGTCTTTCCGGGCGACCTCCCGGAAAATCCGCGCTGGCTGTTCGAAGCCCTTGAATCCAATGGGGCAAAAGTCCATCTGCCCGAGGTGAACGTCGTGCGGTTCCGCCCGCCGGAGCTGGACGAAACCGGTGGAGGCATCAAGCTCTCAGTGCCGCACATCCGCCTCGACCGCGCCATGCAGTTCCTGTTCGGAGACCGTCTCGCATGACGAAACCGACCGACAACGACCAGAACGGTAACCGCCGCCCCGCTGCCTTTGCCCTGGAACCCGAGGTCTCCAGAAGAGAGACGGATATCAAGGCGACCCCGCCGGCGGCGCGCAGGCCGCAAAGCTTCGATACCGATATCGTGCTCACGCCCGACGCCGAGGATCCGTTCATCAATCCCGCACTTGGCGCCGATTCCGGCGGGGACGCTATCGCCAAGCCCCGTCGCAGGGGATTCTCCTTCGGCAAGGTGGCGCTCGGCGCGCTGGGAATTCTGGTGTCGCTCGCCTTCGGCCTGTGGACGGATCAGCTCATCCGCGATCTGTTCAGCCGGGCCGATTGGCTCGGCTATACCGCTCTTGCGGTCGTGATCGTCGGCATCCTGGCCGTTCTGGCGATGGTCGTCCGCGAAACGGCCGGGATGATGCGGCTGGCGGCAGTGCAGACCATCAAGGCCGAGGCGGAAGCCGCAGCGGTCGAAACCCGGCCGGCACGCGCCAAAGCGCTGGTCAAGCGCCTCTGCTCGCTGCTCGAAGCCAATCCGGACACGGCAAGAGGCCGCGCAACGCTGAAGGCGGCGGAAGACGACATCATCGATGCGCCGCAGCTGATCGATCTCGCGGAGCGTGAGCTCCTCGGGCCGCTCGACCGCCGCGCCCGCGCACTGATTCTCGGCGCCTCGAAACGAGTCTCGGTCGTGACCGCCATCAGCCCCCGGGCCCTCGTCGATATTCTCTACGTCCTGTACGAGGCGGCGAAACTGATCCGCGCCATGGCGGAGCTCTACGGCGGCCGGCCCGGCACGCTCGGCATGGTGAGGCTGATGCGCGATGTGCTCGCTCACCTGGCCGTCACGGGCTCCATCGCCGTCGGCGACAGCATCGTCCAGCAGCTGATCGGCCACGGCCTGGCATCGAAGCTTTCCGCGCGCCTTGGCGAAGGCGTCGTCAACGGCATGATGACGGCCCGGATCGGAATTGCGGCGATGGATCTCTGCCGGCCGCTTCCCTTCAAGTCGCTCAAGAGACCGGGCATTGCCGATTTCGCCGGCGACCTCACGCCGAACGTCACCGGCCGCAATCCGACGTGATCACCCGCAAAACCAGTGTTTTAGCGTCTCGGAAACCAAGCATTAACCATTCTAGGGCAAAAGTGAGAACCAGTTTTACGGTTCCGCCTCGCTAGGGAATGTCCATGTTTTCGCGTCGATTTCTTCTTGTAAGCAGCCTTGCCGCCGCCGCCATACCGACCGGCGTCTGGGTGCAATCAGCCGACGCGGCGCCCCGCGACAAGGCCTTCTTCCAGTCGATATCCGGCGTATGGAGCGGTCCCGGCGAAATCGTGGCCGGCAAGTACAAGGGCACGAAGTTCACCTGCAACCTCACCGGCAAGCCGTCCGACGGCGGCAATGCGGGCGTCAAGCTCGACGGCACCTGCCGCGTCGGTGTTTTCCAGCAGCCGATGTCTGCGGAAATCACGCAGAGCGGCGGCTCCTATAGCGGAAAGTTCCTGGACGGCGCGGCCGGCAAGGGCCTCGACGTTACCTCGGGCACGGTCAATGACGGCACCGTCGTCCTCGGACTGAACCGACAGAAGCTCAATGGCGCCATGATCGCCCGCCTTGCGGACAGCAAGTCGATGAACGTCACCATCTCGGTGAAGGTCGGCGAACAGATGGTGCCGGTCATCGGCGTCACGCTCAAGCGCGCCGATGTCGACCAGATGGCTGTCGGGTCGATCCAGTAGTCTTCGGACATCATTTCGGGAATAGAAAAAGGCCGGCTATTTCGCCGGCCTTTTCTTTTATATCCATGGTCACGCCGTTCGCCACCAGTCACAGCTTTCATTTGCGATCTCGATGCCCTCGACATCGACGCTCTCCAGCCAGTTGCCGATTGTCCGGCCCTTCACCACAAGATCGGCCGCGAAGTCCGCAAGCGGCATCAGCACGAAACCCCGTTCCGTCATGCGCGGATGCGGGATCGTCAGCAGCGACTCGATTCGTTCCAGATCACCATAGGTCAGGACATCGATATCGATCGTCCGCGGCCCCCAACGCTCGATTCGAACCCGCTTCATCTGCCGCTCTATATCGAGGCAGACGTCCAGCAATGTCTCCGGCGCCAGGGTCGTATCGATGGCGGCGCAGGAATTGTAAAAGAAGGATTGATCCGTCTTTCCCCAGGGCGGCGTGCGGTAAAGCCGCGACACCGAAATCACCTGGCAATCGGCGCGCGCATCGAGTGTCCGCAAGGCAAGCGCCATTGCGTGGACGGGGTTGTCCAGATTGCCACCCAGGCCGAGCGTCGCGCGCACGGCCGCATCTTCAGGCGAAATGCTCAATGCTCACCTGCACGTAATCGAGGACGCCCGGAACCGGGGCATTGGGCTTGCGCACCGTGATCTTGGCGCGGCGGATACTGGGAAAACGTCGGCACAATTCCTTTGCCACATCGAGCGCCAGCGCTTCGATCAGATAGCGCCGCCGCCCGGTCACGATTTCCTCGATGACACTGAATGCGATGCCGTAGTTCACGGTGTCGTCGATCGAGTCGCGCTCCAGCGCGTCGCCCGCGTCCACATCGAGCTCGGCATCGACAAAGAAGCGCTGGCCGAGGAACTCCTCCTCGTCATGCACGCCGTGGCGGGCAAAGAAGGCGCAATTCTGCAAGGTAATGGTATATGTCACAGCGCTCATGGCGTCTCTCCGTTTCGAACAGGCACGAGGGGGTCCGAAAACCGTTCCCTGGCTTCGAGGATCAAGCTTTAAGTCTCGCGCGCGTCCTGAGAATAGCATCCGCAACCGCCAGCGCGTCCCTGTTGATTGCGACATTGTGTACGCGGAATATGGCAGCTCCCTGCAAACGCAGGATCGCATTCGTCGCGGCGGTGCCGACATCCCGATCAGGCGCATCGCGACCCGTTATGGTGCCGATAAAGCGCTTGCGGGATGTGCCCACCAGCAACGGAAGATCGAGGCGAAGCAGCGCATTGAACCTTGCCATCAATTCCAGATTCTCCTCGGCATTCTCCTTGGCGAAGCCAAAGCCGGGATCGAGCACGATGTTCTGCCTGTCGACGCCGGCTGCGGCGGCAATCTCGAGCGAGCGGTTGAGAAAGAAAATCTGGTCGTCGATCACGTCGGGCAGCTTCTGCCGGTCGCGGCCGGTATGCATGATGCAGAGCCCGGCCCCTGTTTGCGCCGCCACGTCCGCGAGATCCGGCTCGCGCTGCAGACCGAAAACGTCGTTGACGATATGAGCACCGGCTCCGATCGCCAGCCGCGCCGTATCGGCGCGATAGGTATCGACCGATATCAGCGCATCGGTTCTGCCGCGCAGGGCTTCGATGACGGGCAGCACCCGCCCCTGCTCTTCGCTGGCACTCACGGCAGCAGCGCCGGGCTTCGTCGATTCGCCGCCGATGTCGATGATGCCGGCACCCTCTTCGACGCAAGCTAAAGCATGGGCAACGGCCACCTCAACGGCCTCGTAGTGCCCGCCGTCGGAAAAGGAATCCGGCGTCACATTGACGACGGCCATGATGAGGCTCTTCTGGCCGACGTCGATGCTACGCCCATGCGCGACATGCCAGATTTGGCTGCGAAGCTCAGTCACGAACCGTCCCATCCCATTGAAATTGAAAAAACCTTGCGCTTGATATTGCGCTCACAGTGGCTATGCCGCAAGGTTCGCGGAAGTTCAACATGGTAGCGACACGAATGCCGCTTGCATCCCATAAGTTCAGCATTTCATGTGCCTTGCTGCTCGCGTTTTGCATACCCGGCACGGCCGATGCCGAAGTCATTGCCCGAAAATCCGTTTCCTATTTCGACATCAAGGGCAGCACCGCCGACGAGCTTGACGCTGCCCTGAACCAGAGCGGGCCGCTTGCCATGGGATCGAGCAGCCATCACCCCGGCGCGACGAAGATTCGCTTCGGCGGCAACGCGACCTACAGCGAAGACAACGGGCGCTGCTACATTTCCGGCGTCAAGGTAACTGTCGATACCGAAATCATCCTGCCGCGGTGGCGCGACCGGCGGCATGCGAACAAGCAGCTTTCGATGATATGGGACACGCTGGCCGCCGATATCCGCCGCCATGAGAACCGGCATGTCGAGATCGCCCGCCAGCATGCGCGCCAGATGGAACAGCAGATCCTTTCCCTGCCGTCGGCCAGCGATTGCGATGCTCTTCAGGAAAAGGCAAACGAGGTGACGGCACGAGAAACCGAACGCCACGATGCCGATCAGGCGCGCTTCGACCGCATCGAGGCGATCAACTTCCAAAACCGGATGCAGAGATTGCTTTATTATCGCAGCCGCCAAACCGGACAGCCATAGGCCTTCCGCTCCCCTTAATTTCAGGGAAAAAGCCACCGCACAGCTGCCGACTGTGGGAAAACAGCCACTATATCTGTGAATCGTCCCGCCGCGATGCTCTTTGAACTTTACGAGAATCTGAAATAGGTTTTTCCTATGAATTACAGAGATAAACACACCGGATGATTCGAGGAATACCGGTTGGGGATCTCAGAAAGATGAATTGAGAGTGCCTGCGTTGGCGGGTTTATTCGCTCTTCGACGCAGCCTGGGTTTGTTCTTGAAGCATGCGCTACGTGTTCTCCTGGCGCGTCCTAAGCCGCAGGTGTTTCCTCCCTTGCCTGTCGGTGATGCGCCCGCCTTGCCTCGCTCGCTGCATCAGCTGAGCGGGGCATCTTTTTGAGGGCTATCAGGGCGCAGGCTTGCCCGATGAATACGGGCAATCCCCACTATCCGCGACAAGCTATGCAGGAAACCAGCCGTCAGGCCTGGCGCTCCGGCACATGGACGACGAGCCCGTCGAGAGCGCTCGTCATCTTGATCTGACAGGAGAGACGCGAGGTCGGCCGCACGTCGAAGGCGAAATCGAGCATGTCCTCTTCCATCGCCTGCGGGCTGCCGACCTTTTCGGTCCACGCCTCGTCGACATAGACATGACAGGTGGCGCAGGCACATGCGCCGCCGCATTCGGCTTCGATGCCCGGAACGGAGTTGCGCACGGCATTTTCCATCACTGTGGATCCCTCGTCGACATTGAGGTCAAAGCGCGTGCCGTCGAAGGCGACGATGGTCAATTGGGTCATGTGGGTGAATTCCGAATTTCGTGAATGAAGGACGATCGGAATTTTACTTCCAACAAATCGCTGGGGCAGTCAACATTTGCGCCGCCGAAACGGTTTGAACCGTCTGGCGGCGCAAGGATGGATTCCCGCTGTCTTCGAGCAAGGTTCAGCGCGAAATCTTCAGGATGAAGTTCTCGGCCTCGACGACGCAGGTGGTGACGGCCGCCATGCGCGCGGCGTCGCCGGTATCGCTCTCGAGGGCGCCGGCCGCATCGGCCACGCGGAAGGCACCGACGGCGCCCGCCGCCCCCTTCAGCTTGTGCGATGCCGCCTCGATGCGCTTGGGATCGCCGCTGCCGATTTCCTGCAGGCAGGAACGGGCCTGCCTGGCGAACATCTGCAGCACCTCGACTTCCAGCGCCTTGTCGCCCATCGTCTGCTTTCCGAGATGAACGAGATCGATCGCCCGCTCCCGTGACGGGGCCGAGCCCCGTGAATTATCCGGAGATTCAAACGCGATGTTCAAAGCTGCCATGTGCCAATGCTCCCGTCTTTTATCTAGGACTGTTTTAGGGACCTGCCGCATAGTTGCGGCCCGGGCATGGCCATCCAGTTAAATTTTGGCACATTGAGGGCCTAAAACTCCGGACATGGTTAACGTGCGTTAAACATGCGCAGAATCTTGGATTTTCATGACGTTATACGAGCAAAGAAGGTTAATGGCGCCTTAATGATCCACTGTCTTTAAGGTGGAATTAATTGTCAGGACTGGGGGAATGTGTCACTACGATACTATTGAATTGGGTAGATGGCACACGCCTTTGCCCAGGAAGTGGATGATGGTAATGTTTTCATAACATCCGTTTGAAAAACCAGTTATCCACTCTGAAATGTAATGGGAAATCCAACCTCGGTATCGACCGGATGCGGAGGCCCCACGGGAGGCAGGGTTCGTCTTTTCCGGACGCGGCGGAATTACCGGAAAAGACGCGGCAAGCCCGAGTGAGTTGTAACGAGGCGTAACCGCATGGCGAACAAAAAGTACATCGAGTCGGTCGAGGACAAGGCCTTCCAGGCGTTGGACGAAGCTTTGCAGATCGATTTCAGTGACGAGAGCTTGGAGTCTCGCAGCGGCACTACGCCCGATATCCCGGAGCGAAATGTGTCTGAACCGCCGAAACAGCCGATAAAGCAGTCCAGGGATGATGCAGCCCGCCAGGCCGGCGCCGCGCGCAGCGCAGCCGCCCCTACGGCAACGCCCCGCCCCGCCGAGGCGCCGAAAAATCCGAACCTTGCCGCCGCCAACGATGGCAACCGGGCAAGCTCCGCAAGCCTTCTCAGGGCGCTCGACGGAGGCTCCCAGAGCCACGCGGTGCGCAACGCCACGATCTTCTCGCTGTTCTGGATCATCGGCGGCGTCGGCCTTGCCTTCATGCTGTACGGCTCGGAGATCCGAAACATCCATTCGGTAGCGGATCTGGCTGCCCTGCCGGGCGTCATCGCCTGCATCGTCGGCATCATTGTACCGGTGCTGCTTTTCTATGCCTTCGGCATGATGATCTCGCGTGCCCATGACATGCGCAACGCGGCCCGCTCCATGGCCGAGGTTGCCTTGCGCCTCGTCGAGCCCGAAACCATCGCCTCCGAACGCATCATGACGGTCGGCCAGGCCGTCCGCCGCGAAGTATCGGCGATGAACGAAGGCATCGAGCGCACCATTGCGCGCGCCACCGAGCTCGAAACGCTCGTCCATACCGAAGTCAACGCGCTCGAACGCAGCTACGCCGACAACGAACTGCGGGTGCGCGGCCTCGTCCACGAACTGGGCACGGAGCGCGATGCGATCGTCAATCACGCCGAGCGGATCCGCTCGTCGATCGTCGGTGTTCACGACCAGATCAAGGAAGACCTGTCTCTCGCGACCGAAGAAATCGCCGTACGCCTCTCCACATCGGGCGAAGCCTTCGCGTCGATGATCGATACGCGCGCCGCGGCGCTGATGGAAAAGTCGGATTCCGCCGTCCAGGCGCTCGGCACCCTGCTTGCCGCCAAGACCGATAGCCTGCTGCAGAATCTGAACGCTTCGGGCCTCGCCCTCAGCCACGAATTCGACACCCGCCTGGAATCCCTGTCGTCGACCCTGTCCGAACGCGGCAAGGACCTGCTCGGCCAGTTTGAAACCCGTGCATCGACGCTCGACGCGAACACCGAAAAGCTGAACTCCGCGCTCAACGAGCGTGCCCGTCAGCTCAATGAAACGCTGGTCGCGCGCACCAGGGAGATTAGCGAGAGCCTTACCGGCGGCGAGCGGTCCATCACGGGAACGCTGGACAACGTGCTGTCCCGCCTCAACACCGCGCTCGACGAAAAGGGCTCGAGCTTCCGCCAGAGCCTGCAGTCGACGGCCGACGACGCCATCATGGATATCGATCTGCGCTCCGGCTTCTTCGAGGAACGCTTCCAGTCGACGATCGCACAGCTTTCGACCGCCTTCGACGAGCGCGTGTCGGAATTCACCTCCGCCTTCGACAAGCGCGCCGGTACGCTGGACACCAAGCTTTCGGAAAGCCTTGCCAGCATCAACCAGAGCCTCGGCAGCAACTCCGACGCGCTGGAAGGCATCCTGACCTCCAGCATCGAGCGCCTCGGCTCGCACCTCACCGACCAGTCCTTCGCGCTGGCAACGACACTGGCAACCGGCCAGGAAGTGCTGGAAAGCGCGATCGGCTCCAGGGCGAACGAGATCACGTCGGCGCTGCAGAACGCCACGACGGGCATTTCGTCCGCCCTCACCTCCGGCACAAGCGACCTCAACACCACGCTCGCCTCGCATGCCGGGGCCTTCACCTCGGCCGTGCAGGGCGTAACGCGGGACGTCTCGGCTGCCCTGCAAAGCGGCACCGAAGAACTGACCACGGCCTTCGCCGGCCGCGCCAACGACATCAACAATACCCTTTCCGCCCGCACGAGCGAGATCACCCAGGCATTGGGCTCCGCCCACGAGCGTATCGACACCGTCATGGCAGCCCGCAGTAACGCGCTGTTTGGCGCGCTGACGGACAATCAGGCCCGGTTCGAGCAGACGCTTGCCGAGCGTTCTCAAGCAATCACCAATGCCGTCAGCGGCTCTCATGAACATCTGACCGCCGCGCTCGACGAGCGCACATCGATGCTGGCGATCTCGCTGGCCGAAAGCCAGCTTCGACTTGAGAACACGCTGGCGACCCGTGCCGATACCATCGCCAGCACGATTGCCGACACGCATGGCAAGCTCGCCGACACGCTCGACGACAAGACGATGGCGCTGGCCATCGCCCTTTCCGAAAGCCAGTCCCGCCTGGAAGATACCGTTTCCGGTCATGCGGAACATGTTGCCGGCACGCTCGATGCCAAGACCAGGGAACTCGCCCGCGCGCTTGCCGAAGGTCAGGCGCGCCTGGAGAACACCGTTTCTGGTCACACGGAAAGCGTCACCAACGCCCTCGACGATCGGACGATGGCGCTCGCCATTGCTCTTTCGGAAAATCAGGCGCGCCTGGAAGACACGGTTGCCGGCCATGCCGAACGTGTCGCCGACACGCTCGAAGGCAAGACCAATGCTCTTGCCTCCGCCCTGACGAGCGGTCAGAGCAGGCTCGAAGAGACCCTCGCCCACCGCGCCGAGGCGATCATCAAGGCCTTTGCCGGCAATCACAATGCCTTGGCCGAGGCGCTGGACGATAGAACGATGGCGCTCGCCATCGCGCTTTCCGAAAGCCAGGCCCGCCTCGAAAGCACCATCGCCGGCCACACCGAAAGCGTTGCGAGCACCCTGGACGACAAGACGATGGCATTGGCCATTGCCCTCTCCGAAAGTCAGGCCCGCCTCGAAAACGCGGTCTCCGGCCATGCCGAAAGCGTTTCGAACACTCTCGACAACAAGACGACGGCCTTGGCCAAAGCTCTTTCCGAAGGCCATGCGCGGCTGGAAAATACCGTGTCCGGATATGCCGAAGGCGTCGCGAGCACCCTGGACGACAAGACGATGGCTCTGGCCATTGCGCTCTCCGAAGGCCATGCCCGCCTCGAGAGCGCCGTTTCCGGCCATGCCGAAAGCGTCGCCAGCACCTTGGATGACAAGACGATGGCGCTTGCCATCGCGCTGTCGGAAGCCCAGGCCCGCCTCGAGGATACCGTGTCCGGCCATGCCGACCGTGTTGCCGATACGCTCGAAGGCAAGACGAGAGCTCTCTCCGATGCCTTGAATTCGGGCCAGTCGCGCCTGGAAGCAACGCTCGCCAACCGCGCCGAGGCGATCACCAACGCTTTCACCAGCAACCACAACGCCCTTGCCGATGCTCTCGACGATAAGGCGATGGCGCTGGCCATTTCGCTCGCCGATACCCAGTCCCGGCTTGAAGATGCGGTATCGAGCCGACTTGTCTCTCTCTCCGAAACCGTTGCCGGCACGCATGACAAGATCGTCAACAGCCTCGACGACCGGACGATGTCGCTCGCCATCGCCCTTTCGGAAAATCATGCCAAGCTCGAGGAAACCCTGGCAAACAGTGCCAAGGCGATAGCCCACACCGTCACCAGCGGCCATGAGGCACTGACCAACACGCTCGACGACAAGAGCATGGCCTTCGCAATCTCCCTCGCCGAAAACCAGAACCGCTTCGAAAGCACCCTGGAAGAACGCGCCAACGCCCTGCTCGACAGCGTCTCGGGCGCTGAAGCCCGCGTTGCCGGCGCCTTCGGCGACAAGGCGGACGCCATCCGTGCCGCCTATAACGAGAACCAGGATCGCCTCGATCGCTCGCTGACGGCCCATACGGACGCTCTGTCCGAAATGCTCGACAGCAACAGCGGCCGCGTCGAAACCGTTCTCGGCACGACGACGCGCCATCTTGAAAACACGCTCGGCGCCGGTCTGTCGCAGATGGATCAGAACCTGGCTTCCGCCTATGAGCGCATGCGCTCCACGCTGGACGATCGCAGCAACGCCATCAACCTCGCCCTGCGCGACGCCCATGCGCAGATCGACAACACGCTGCTCGAACAGACGACCGCCATCGGCACCTCCATCGCCACAAGCGCCAGCATGCTGGAAATGTCGCTCGAAGACCGCGAGGCCTCGCTGCGCCAGACCATCGACGCCAGCGCAAGGACATTGGAAGAGCGCCTGAAGAGCGGTGCCGGCGATATTGCCGGCCGCATCCAGCAGGCCGCGGGCGACATCGCACGCTCGGCCGATACCCTGTCTTCCAACCTGAACCGGACGATCGACGGCGTGACGAGCCGCTTCGCCGAGACCGGCTCCCGTGTCGAGGCCAGCTTGTCGGCCCTCGAAAACCGCATCCACGAAGGCGTTACCGGCGTTGCCACCCAGGTGGATGCCGCCGGCAACCGCCTCTCCGAGACGCTGGCGAGCGGCGCAGCCCAGATAGACAACAGCGGCAGCCAGGCCGCGGCCCGTATCGAAGAGCGCCTTTCGACCATGGATCGCGCCCTCAATCTCGGCCTCGAAGCCGTCAACCGCACGATCGAAGGCAAGGCGGCCAATCTCGCAACCACGCTGCGGACGGCCGTCGCCGATGCTGCACAGGGCATGGACACGGAGGCGACACGCACGGCCGATCTGCTTGCCAACACCGGGCAGCAGTTTGCCGACAATCTCGGCAGCCACAGCGATGCCTTTGCACGCGTCATGACCGAGCGCTCCGACGATATCGTCAACCGCGTCTCGGAAACGCAGAACCGCTTGGCAAGCCAGGCGGCTGCCGTCGCCCAGACCTTCTCCGAAGCGGGCAACGCGATCATCAACAAGGTTGCGGAAGCCGAAGGCCTCGTCAGCAATCAGGTCAACACGATCTCGCAGGCCCTGTCTTCGGCAGAGCAGTCCCTGGAAGCCCGTGGCGCGGCTATCCGCAATACGCTGGCCAGCGGCAGCGAGCAGATCGTCTCCAGCATGGCTCAGGTCGAACGCGCCCTCGATGAGCGCGGCACGGCCATCCGCACCTCCCTGGAAGAACGCACCCGCGAGATCAACAGCACGCTTGCCGATGTCGACAAGGCACTGGAAGCGCGTGGCTCGTCCATCCGCACCTCGCTCGACGAGCGCACCCGCGAGCTGAACTCGATGCTGGCCGGACGCTCCACCGAGCTCTCCCGTCTCATCGACGAGAAGGCCCGCCCGATCGTCGATCGTTACGCGGCGACGGGACAGGAAGCGGCAGCCCTCATCTCCGCGGCAGCCCAGGAAAGCACCGAGCGTCTCCGCGTCGAAAACGCCGCGCTGATCAGCGCGATCGCATCGCGGACCGAACATGCGGTCAGCACCGTCAACGCGCTGGAAAACAATCTGCTTGCCAGCGTCAACGGTATCATCGCACGCCTTGCGGACAACAATTCCGCGATCGCCGGCCTGCTGACCAACGCCGCTGCCGAGTTCGCAAGCGTCGATGACCGCCTCACCGCGACTTCCACACGCTTCGCCGAATCCGCCACCAAGGCCGGCGAGATGGTTTCGGCCTCCAGCCGCCTCCTCGAAGGCAAGGTGGACAAGCTGTCGGAGATCACCGGCCAGACCCTGTCGCAGGTCGGCAGCATCGTCGGTCGCTTCGACGACCACTCCAAGGTGCTGTCGCAGGCCTCGCAGCTTCTCGGCGCCGCCCAGTCGAACCTCGTATCGACGCTGGAAGAACGCGAAACAGCCCTGCAGAACCTGGCCGTCGGCCTCGTTCAGCGCTCGGAAGAGATCGAAAACACCATGCGCGCCCTCGGCTCCATGGTGGAAACCGCCTTCGACCGCGCGGAGCAGCGCTCCAATCAGGTCACCGGCAACCTGCGCCAGAGCGTCCAGTCCTCCTTCGCGGATATCGGTCGCGTTCTCTCCGACGCCGAGAAGCGCGCCGAGGATGCGGCAGAGGCTATGCGTGGCGCGATGGCAAAGGCTGGAGAAGAAGCAAGCCAGGCCGTCGAGGGCACATTCGCCAACGCCGAGCGCCGCTCCACCGACCTCACCAACCGCCTGCGCGGCGGCCTGACGGCTTCGCTGTCCGAGGTCGAGCAGATGCTGGCCGATGCGGGCAAGACATCCGATACGACAGCACAGCAGTTGCGCGAGACGCTGCGTGTCGCAGTCGACGACGCCGTCGGCCGCTTCGCCGGCGCGACGGACGAGATCCGCCGCTCGGCCGGCGATATCCGCCGCGAACTCGACCTGACGCGCAGCGAACTGAAGCGCGGCGCCTTCGACCTTCCGGAAGAAGCAAAGGAAAGCGCCGCAGCCATGCGCCGCGCCGTTGCCGAACAGATCAAGGCCCTGCAGGACATCTCGCAGATCGTCGGCCGCTCGACGCAGCAGCTGGAGATTTCCGAACCGGCGGCTCGTGCGCTTGCAGACGCGCAGCCGGCCCAGCGCCCACGGCCCGCAGCTCCTGCCCCCGCGCCGGCGGCCGCCGCTCCGCGGCCGCAACAGCCGGCCCCGCAACAACCCGCCGCACAGCAGCCTGCACCCCAGCCGGCTGTGCAGCAGCCCGCGCCCCAGCCACAGCCGCAGCAGCCTTCGATCGAGGCTCTGGGTCTGCGCGGATCCATTCCCGCAGACCGTCCGGTGGCTCAGCCGCAGCGTCCGGCCGAAACGCCGGCTCCTGCCCGCCAGGAAACGGCTGGCGGCGGCTGGATCAGCGACCTGCTGCGCGGCGCTTCGCGTGACGAAAATGCCGGCCTGCAGCCGGCCCGCCAGGCGGCGCCCAAGCCGGCTGCCGAAGCAGCGCCCGCCCCGGTCGCGCGCAACCCGCGCCATGTCGTGGAGTCGCTGAACTCGCTTTCGGTCGACATCGCCCGCGCAATCGATCACGATGCCTCCGTCGACCTGTGGCGTCGTTACCAGCGCGGCGAGCGCGATGTGTTCACGCGCCGTCTCTACACGCTCAAGGGCCAGCAGACCTTTGACGAAATCAAACGCAAGTACGACCGCGAGCCGGAATTCCGCACGGCAGTCGATCGCTACATCGCCGATTTCGAAAAGCTGCTCGCCGACGTCGCCCGTACGGACCGCGATCGCACGATCACGCAATCCTATCTCACCTCGGACACCGGCAAGGTCTACACGATGCTGGCCCACGCCGCCGGCCGTCTGAGCTAGGATGGACGAAAGACGAAAGCTCGATCCCCGGCCGCAGCGCCGGGGATTTTGATTCAGGGCGTTGGTCCGGCTTTCGGCATGAAAAAAGGGCGGTCCTTGAGAGCCGCCCTTGCTTTATTCGATAATGATCGCGACCAGCCTACCGGGCCTCATGCACCTTTGAAATCAGGCCGCTCGTAATGCCGACCAGCAGGAAGTTCGTGTTGATGCGAACCCAGTGATAGCCACGCGGAGGTGTGGACAGCTGATAGGCGCGATAGTCGATTTCCGCCGCACGGCGGCGGTCGGAAGCAGAAAGGCGGCGCCCCTTGACCCAGCCGCCCTTGCGGACAACCACCTTCTTCTTCACCACGTCTTTCTGGACAGCCGTCTGTTTGGCCGCCGGTGCCGGCCTGACTTGCGCCGTCGCAGCCAGCGGCATCGCCAGGACGGACGCCGTGAGAAGGACAGTGAAGATTTTTCTCATTGGTTGTTTCCTCATTTCAGAATCTGCGCGCGACCTTATCGTGACAGACATGAAACGAATCTGACAGTCGAATTACAATTCCGTAATGGACCCGGTCGGGCGGCTCGACCTTGTGCCCGCACCGTCGCCAGCCGTCGACAGCCTCACAACTCATCGTAATTGAACCAGTCGAAATCCGCCGTCTTTGCCCGCCCCGACGTATCGAAGGCAAACATGCCCGCAAAGGCGCCGGTGAAGGATCCGTGCTCGCCGCGGCCGCCCTCATCCGAGATGACGCCGGCGTCGAGCACAGGGCCGACAGCCTGCCATGCGCCCATGCCTTCCGCCTGCCAGAAGAACTGCAGGTCGTTGTCGCGCACCTCCATGGCAAGCTGAATCCGCCCGTTCGGCACGGCGACACCGCCCTCGATCGGAAAGCCCAGCCGGCCGTTCGGGTAGTCGCCCGGGCAGGTCATGATGGTGACGCAGCGGCCGAGCTTCTCGTGCAGCGTCACGGCGATGGCATGCAGCTTGAAGCGATTGTAGTAATGCGTCATTCCGGCAACCTGCTGATAGGTGTCGGGTTCGAATTCGACGACAGTTTCGGCGCGGAAGCTGTGATGCTCCTGACGACGGGCGACAAGCGATTGCTCGAACCAGGAACCGATGCTTTCGCGGGCGAAGAGCCGCAAGTGCCCCGGACGCTCCGTCAGGCTGAAGATGCGCTCCGGTTGCGGCGTGCGCAGCCACTGGAAATCCATCGGCAATTGGCGCTCGTCGAAGTTATAGCCGCTGCGGCGCGGCTTTTCGATGCGCTGGGCACCATTCAGGCCAGGCACTTCGACATCCGGAACGGCGGTGCCGTTCTCGAGATAGAGCCAGCCGTCTTGCTTCCACAGGCATTTCTGCAGAGCGGTCTCGCGACCGAGCGTGCAGCGACGATGCGGCGGCAACGGCCGTCCGCAAAGATGCGTGTGATAGAACTGGCCGTCATGCGTCTCGACATATTGGCCGTGACCTGCACGCTGCAGCGACGCTTCCGGATGATCCTTCGATGTGATCAGATATTTGTTCGGATGCAATTCGTAAGGGCCGGCAATGTCGCGGGACCTGGCCATCGTCACGGCATGGTCATAACCGGTGCCGCCTTCGGCCGTGGTCAGATAGTACCAGCCGTTGCGCTTGAAGAGATGCGGCCCTTCGACCAGCCCCAGCTCTGTGCCGGCGAAGATGTTTCTGATCGGCCCCTTCAGCGACTTTTCCACCGGATCCCATTCCTGCAGCAGGATACCGTCGAAAGCCGGCGTCTTCGGCGAGCCGCCGTAGCTCTCGGTGCGGTGGTTCCACTGCATGTTGACGAACCACTTGCGCCCGTCATCGTCATGGAAGAGCGAAGGGTCGAAACCCGAGGAGTTGACATAGGCCGGTTCGGACCACTCGCCTTCGATGCTCGGCGAGGTCACGATATAGTTATGGGCGTCCTTGAAGTTGCCGTCGTAGCGCTTGACGTCGGTGTAGACGAGCCAGAACAGGCCGTCCGCATAGGAGAGGCAAGGCGCCCAGATGCCGCAGCTGTCGGGCTCGCCGCGCATGTCGAGCTGCGACGCACGCTCCAGCGGCCGCCGGACCAGAGTCCAGTTCACCAGATCGCGCGAATGATGGATCTGTACGCCCGGATACCATTCGAATGTCGAGGTGGCGATATAGTAGTCCTCGCCGACACGGCAGATGGACGGGTCGGGATTGAAACCTGGCAAGATCGGATTGCGGATCATGAAACTCTCTCCTCCAGAGACCTCGACGAGCGGCAGTATATAGTAAAACGCCCGGAACCAGGTTCCGGGCGTTTTATGATTGTCAGTCCCGTTCGGCCGACTTGGCCCAGAGATTGATGTCGGCCTCACGGGCGTAGACATCGATCTGCTTCAGCTCTTCCGCCGTGAATTCGAGATTGTCGAGCGCTTTGACGCAATCGACGATCTGCGACGAACGGCTGGCGCCGATCAGGGCCGAGGTGATGCGGCCGCCGCGCAGAACCCAGGCAATCGCCATCTGCGCCAGCGTCTGGCCGCGCTTTTCGGCGATCTCGTTGAGCTTGCGGATATTGTCGATGATCGACGGACGGATGAAGTCGCGCTTCAGGAAGTGGTTCTGCGCTGCACGGCTGTCGTCCGGAATGCCGCCGAGATACTTGGTCGACAGCATGCCCTGCGCCAGCGGCGAGAAGACGATGGACCCGATGCCGAGATCTTCGAGCGTATCCACCAGACCGTCATCCTCGACCCAGCGATTGAGCATGGAATAGCTCGGCTGGTGAATGAGGCAAGGCGTGCCGAGGTCCTTGAGGATTGCGGCAGCCTCGCGGGTGCGCTGCGAGTTATAGGAGGAGATGCCGACATAGAGCGCCCTGCCCGAACGGACGATATGGTCGAGCGCGCCGCAGGTTTCTTCGAGCGGCGTATCCGGATCGAAGCGGTGGGAATAGAAGATATCGACATAGTCGAGGCCCATGCGCTTCAGGCTCTGGTCGCAGGAGGCGATCAGATACTTGCGGCTGCCCCATTCGCCATACGGGCCCGGCCACATGTCGTAGCCCGCCTTGGAGGAGATGATCAGCTCATCGCGCAGTCCGGCGAATTCCGTGCGCAGGATTTCGCCGAAAGCGGTCTCGGCGCTGCCGGGAGGCGGTCCGTAATTGTTGGCGAGATCGAAGTGGGTGATGCCGAGATCGAAAGCCGTGCGGCACATGTCGATCTTGCGGTCATGCGGCGTGTCGCCGCCGAAATTGTGCCAAAGCCCCAGCGAGACCGCCGGCAGCTTCAGGCCGGAGCGACCGACCCTGTTGTATTTCATTTTCGCATAGCGGTCGGATGCCGGTTGCCAAGCCATGATAACTATTCCTTCGAGATGAAAAAACGCGCGGGTTGTTCACCCGCGCGCAAACTAGCTTTTCCTGCGCTTACTTCAAGAGCGCTTGCGCCTCTTCGATACCGAGTGCCGCCGGCTGCGTGCAGGTCGTGGTCAGATCGACGAAGCGGTTTTCCGCGCCCGATTTCAGGATCGACGTCATCACATCGACGCCGTGCAGCGTGCGGTCGAGCGAGCAACGCGCATCGCGCCCGTCGATCAGCGACGCTGCAAGGTCGGCAAGGCCGGCCGTGCGATAGTTGGCGCGCGGGCCGCTCGGGCTTTCCTGATTGGCGATGCCGAACGGATGCGCCCAGTTTTCCAGCGGCTTGATATCCTTGTCGCGACCGCTGGCTTCCACCGTCCCGCCGAAGAAGTTCGGGTCCGGCACGTAGAGCGAGCCCTCGGTGCCGTAGAGCTCCATATTCGCGTGACGGTGCGACCACACATCCCAGCTTGCCGTCAGCGTGATACGTGCGCCGCTGACGAATTCCAGCAGCGCCTGGATCGTCGTCGGCGTCTTCACCGGGATGGTCTCGCCATTGCGTGGCTGGCTGGTGATGGTGCGGGTTTCCGACGCCATCGACGTCATCGCGCCGACGCGCTTCACCGGGCCGATCAGGTTGATGAGGTTGGCGATATAATACGGTCCGAGGTCGAGGATCGGGCCGCCGCCGGGCAGGAAGAAGAAGTCCGGGTTCGGATGCCACATTTCCATGCCGGGGCTCATGACATAGCAGGCGCCCGAAGTGATCCGGCCGATGCCGCCATCATCGATGAACTTGCGCGCGAGCTGATGCGCGCCGCCGAGGAAGGTATCGGGAGCGCAGCCGACGGCCAGCCCCTTTTCCTTGGCGATGCGGCGCAGCTCCTCGCCCTGCTCCAAGGTGAGCACGAGCGGCTTTTCCGAGTAGACGTGCTTGCCCGCTTCGAGGATGCGCTTGGAAACCGGGAAATGCGCATCCGGGATGGTGAGGTTGACGATGACGTCAAGCTCGTCATTGGCGAGCAGTTCGTCGATGGTCTGGGCCTTGACCTTGTATTCCTCGGCGCGCAGACGCGCCGCATCCATGTTGATATCCGCGCAGGCCAGCACCTTCAGGCCCTTGAAGAGCGGTGAGAGCGAGAAATAAGTCGTTGAAATATTGCCGCATCCGATGATGCCGACGCCAAGTTCCTTAGCCATTTGGAAGTGCCTCAAAAGCTCTTGAAGGATGCGATGGAGCGTGTGATCAGGCGATCGACGTCGCTCGGATTGTCATGTTCGACGACGAAATGCTTGGCCTTCGTGCCGGCCAGAGCCTTGAGCAGCTTCGCCCACGGAACTGTGCCGTGACCGACGTCGGCCCAGCCGTCTTCGTTCTTGTTCTCGCCGGCCGGCGCAATGTCCTTGACGTGAACCGCCGTGATGCGCGGACCCAGCTTTTCGATCCAGGCAAAGGGGTCGCCGCCGCCACGGATGACCCAGGCGATATCGGCTTCCCAGGAAATATCCGGCGCGGCCTCGAAGATCTGCTCGATCGGCAGCGAACCGTCGGCCTGCTTCACGAATTCGAAGTCATGGTTATGCCAGCCGAACTCGAAGCCCGCATCCTTGTAGGGCTTGCTCATTTCATGCAGGCGCTTGCCGAAAGCGCGCCAGCCGGCGGCGTCCGTCGGGCGCTGGTCGGCGGCGATGTGCGGCGCATAGATCGAATCCATGCCGAGGGTCTTGGCAATGGTGAGCGACTTCTGCACTTCGCCGTCGAGAAAATCCGGGCTGAAATGGCCGCTCGCCAAGGTCAGGCCATTCTTGTCGAGTTCGGCACGCAGATTCTTGAGACCCGTCTCGTCAAGATCGGCATAGATGCCGCCAAAGCCTTCGACCTCAGCGTAGCCGGCCTTGCCGAGCTTGACGAAGATCTCCGAATAAGGCTGGAAATTGCGGGCGCTATAAAGCTGAAATCCAAGTTTCGTCATCGATACTCCTCCAATGGCCTCCCGGCCGTCTGTCTTGGGCTTTTGGCCCCGAAATTGCCGCCGTGGCGGCGCGAATAGCTCAATGCGTCGATTGGCCGGCCACCGACTGGCTGGTCTCCAGATCGTAGATACGGAAGTCCGGCACGCCGCCTGTCAGCGGGTTTGCCGGCGTGAAGACGATGCGGCGGCTTTCGCCGGCGGCAAGATCGAAGGCGTTATCGGAATAGCGCCCCTCTACCTCGCTCTCGATCATCACGAACAGCGCAAGTCCCTTGGCGGTGACGGTGAGTTCCACCGTCCCGTTCTCCTTTTTCTCCTCCCTGAGCACCGTCAGGCCGGCTGGCTGAAGCTCGAGCGCCTTGTAGGTGCCGTGGACATAATGCCCCTCGCCGCCCATGCCGTTCGATGCGGTGAAACGCCACGCCAGCAGGCAATCGGCCGGCACCTGATCCGCGTCGATCGATAATGCGGTAATCGCCGCATCCGGCGTGCAGACCGCATGGGCGGTCGTCAGCGGCACGCGCTCACCGTCGAGCTTCAGCAGCGATACGGAAATATCGGCCGTGATGTCGGCGTTGGTGTCGTTGACCAGTGAAAAGCGGATCGTCTTGTTGTCCTCGGACGGAATTGCCGCGACCGATACCGGCTGGAAGAAGCGCCGCACCAGATAATGCATGACCTTCCACCGGCCGCCATAGTCCAGGCTGGACCACGAAGCCACCGGCCAGGTGTCGTTGAGCTGCCAGTAGATCGTGCCCATGCAATGCGGCTTCAGCGAGCGCCAATACTCCACCGCCGTCTTGATGGCGAGGCCCTGCTGAACCTGGCTCAGATAGACGAAATTCGGGAAATCCTTCGGGAAGCGGAAGTAGCGGAACATCGTGCCGGCAATGCGCTCGTTGCCGCCGGCATTCTTCTGGTGCAACTCCATGACCGGAGAAGCGATGTTCATGTCCTTCGCGTCGGCATAGGTCTTGATGACGGGTAGCGACGTATAGGACTGAAAGCCGAATTCCGAGCAGAAGCGCGGACGCACGGTGCGATAATTGTCGAAGGACTTGTTCTCGTGCCAGACCGACCAGTAATGCATGTCGCCGGAGCCATCGGCGTGCCAGGCATCGCCGAAATTGAGATAGCCCGAAGCCGGGCTGGACGGCCACCAGATCGCATCCGGCAGCGCCTTTTTCATCGCCTTCTCGATCGTCCTGTTCAGCCGGTCGTAGGAAACGAGATAGCGATCGCGATCCCTACGGGATTCCTCGAACCAGGTGAGCGCCCCCACTAGCTCGTTATCACCGCACCAGAGAACGATGGAAGGATGCGTCGCCAGCCGGCGCACCTGATAGTCCACCTCCGCCTCGACATTTTCCAGGAAGTCGCCCGTGGAGGGATAGAGATTACAGGCGAACATGAAGTCCTGCCACACCATCAGCCCCAAGCGGTCGCAGGTGTCGTAGAACCAGTCATGTTCATAGAAGCCGCCGCCCCAGACGCGGATGACGTTCATATTGGCGGCCGCCGCAGATTGCAGCAGATCCTCGGTCAGCTCCGGCTTGGAGCGCGAGAACAGGGCATCGGCCGGGATCCAGTTGGCACCGCGGGCAAAGATCTCGCGGCCGTTGACCTTTAGCGCGAAGCGGCTTCCGGCCTCGTCCTCGTCGGTCATCAACTCGACCGTGCGCAGGCCGATCTGTCGCGTGACGGTTTCAAAACTGGTTTCGACGGACAAGGCATAAAGCGCCTGCTCGCCATTGCCGGCCGGCCACCAGAGCCTGGGCTTGTCGACATGGAAGACATGAGTGATGGACGTCTCGCCGGCATTGACGCCGACATCGAGGCGCACCCGCTCGTCATCGAGCGAAAAATAGAGTTGCGCGATGCCGGTTCCCTTGGCGAACAGCGCCACCGTCACCTTGAGATCGACGGAACCGTCGCCATTATGGATCTGCTGGGTGACGACATTCTCGATGCGGGCGATCTCGAGCTTCTTCAGCGCGATAGTGCCGTAGAGGCCGAGCGGCGCGATCGCAATGTTCCAGTCCCAGCCGAAATGGCATTGCGGCTTGCGCAGCATGTTGCCGTTGGGGATCGGAGAATTGCCGGTGCTGTAGGGGATGTAGAAGGGCTGTTTCGCCTGGAGCGCGGCCCCGGTCGCGATGCTCGAATGCAGCACGATGCGAATGGTATTCTCACCCGTCTTCAATGCCTTCGAGACATCGGGACGATAACGCTGGAAGCAGTTGTTGCCCTCCAGCACCAGCGCATCGTTGACGTAGACGCTCGCGACCGTATCGAGATAGTCGATGTCGAGATACCAGTCTCCGCCGGCATCATCGAGCGTGAAGCTGCGCGTCAGCTCCCAGTCCTGCTGGGCGACCCACTGCACCACTTCTTCGTTGCGAGCGAAATAAGGATCGGGAATGAGCCCCTCCGTGTGGAGGGCCGTGTGGACATCACCGGGTAGCGACATGGAAAGCGAATGGTCGCTGTCGGGAGACGTCAGCCTCCACGACCCGGCCAGATCGACGGTGAAGTTATCATTGATCGAAGACGACATCGGACCTCCCCGGACCGCTGTAAGACGGAGGCGGCTTTGCCGCCTCCGAGCATGGGATCAGATTCTGAGTTCTGTCTGCGCATCAAAGAGCGATGCGAGAGACATGTCAAAGCCGAGTTTCACAGCCGAACCGGGGCCAAAACGCCGGGAACCGTTGACGCGGACCGACATGGTATGGCCGGCGTGTTTCAGCCACAGCAGGTTATCGGCGCCCATCGGCTCCTCGATATCGACGGTAGCATTGTGAACCTCCGCGCCCGAAGCCAATTCTTCATTGACCTTGATATGTTCCGGACGAACCCCCAGCACGACCTTGCGCCCGGCCTGCAGCGCCTCGCCTGCCTTGTAGCCATCGAGGGAGAACAGCACGTCATTGGTCGCGAACACCACCTTGCCCTCGCGATTGACCAGCTCGCCGCGCAGGAAGTTCATGGACGGCGATCCGATGAAGCCGGCGACGAAAAGGTTGCGCGGCTCGTTATAGATCGTCGTCGGGTCGTCGAGCTGCATGATGACGCCGTTCTTCATGATGGCGATACGGTCGGCGAGCGTCAGCGCCTCGATCTGGTCGTGGGTGACATAGATCATCGTGTTCTTCAGCGACTGGTGCAGCCGCTTGATTTCCACGCGCAGTTCCGAGCGCAGCTTGGCATCGAGGTTCGACAGCGGCTCGTCGAAGAGGAAGACATCGACATCGCGCACCAGGGCGCGGCCGATGGCGACGCGCTGGCGCTGGCCACCCGAAAGCTCGGCCGGCTTGCGCTTCAGGAGCGGCTCGATCTGCAGGATCTCGGCGGCACGCGCGATACGCTTCTTGATCTCATCTCCCGGCACCTTGGCGACGCGCAGACCGAAGGAGAGGTTCTTTTCGACCGACATTTGCGGATAGAGCGCGTAGGACTGGAACACCATGCCGATGCCGCGGTCCTTGGGCTCCTCCCAGGTGACGTTCTTGCCCTTGATGAAGATCTGCCCTTCGCTGATGTCGAGCAGCCCTGCAATGCAGTTGAGCAAGGTCGACTTGCCGCAGCCCGACGAGCCGAGAAGCACCAGAAACTCGCCGTCATTGATCTCGAGATTGAGATTTTTCAGAACGTTGACCGCACCGAAATTCAGCGAAAGGTCTTTGATGGAAACGCTACTGTTCATGGATCACCCCTTCACTGCGCCGGCGGCGATGCCCCGGACGAAGAGCCGTCCGGACACGAAATAGACGATAAGCGGCACCGCGCCGGTCAGTAGCGTTGCGGCCATGTTGACGTTGTATTCCTTCACGCCCTGCACGGCGTTGACGACGTTGTTGAGCTGCACGGTCATCGGATAGTTCTGCGTGCCGGCGAAGATGACGCCGAACAGGAAGTCGTTCCAGATGCCGGTGATCTGGATGATCATGCCGACGACGAAGATCGGCAGCGACATGGGCAGCATGATGCGCAGGAAGATCTGCCAGAAGCCCGCTCCATCGACGCGCGCCGCCTTGAAAAGCTCCGGCGGAAGCGAGGCGAAGTAATTGCGGAACAGCAGCGTGTTGATCGGCATGCCGAAGATCGTATGCACGAGCACGATGCCGCCGAGCGTGGAAAACAGATGGAGTTCGCGCAGCACCATGACCAGCGGATAGAGCATGACCTGATAGGGAATGAACGCGCCGAACAGCAGGATCGTGAAGAAGACTTCCGATCCCTTGAAGCGCCAGTTCGCCAGCGCGTAACCGTTGACCGACGCAATCGCGATCGAAACGATGACGCTCGGAACGAGTATCTTCACCGAGTTCCAGAAGCCGATCTGGATACCGTGGCAGTAAAGGCCGGTACAGGCCTGCGACCAGGCTTTCACCCATGGCTCGAAGGTGATTTCCATGGGCGGCGCGAAGATGTTGCCCATGCGGATTTCCGGCATTCCCTTGAGCGAGGTGACGACCATCACATAGAGAGGCAGGAGATAGTAGAGCGCGGCCAGCCCGAGAATGCCGTAAAGCATGATCGTGCGCGGCTCGAAGCGGCGCTTGGGCTTGGTGCCCGAAGGTTCGATGGTAGCGGCAAGTGCCATGGGTTCCTCCCTTACCGGCGCTTCTGGCGGAACTCGATGAGAGCCCACGGCACGACGAAGATGAACACGGTGACCAGCATGACGGTGGAGGCGGAAAGCGCCTGGCCCAGATTGGAACGCTGGAACATGAAGTCGTAGACGTACTTGGCCGGCATCTCGGATGCGAAGCCCGGCCCGCCCGATGTCATGGCGACGACGAGATCGTAGACGCGCACGATGCCCGAGGCGACGATGACGAGCGTGGTGACGAAGACGCCCCGCATCATCGGAATGACGACGAAGATATAGGTCCGCCAGGCATGAATGCCGTCGACGCGCGACGCCTTCCAGATCTCGCCGTCGATCCCGCGCAGGCCCGCCAGCATCAGCACCATGACAAGCCCGGTGCCCTGCCAGAGACCGGCAATGACCAGCGCATAGAGCACGGTCTTCTGATTGCCGAGCAGCGCGAAATTGAAGCTTGTGAATCCCATGTCCTGCATCAACTTCGGCAACCCGAGCGCCGGATCGAGGATCCATTGCCAAACCAGGCCGGTAACGATGAAGGACAGAGCGAAGGGATAGAGGAAAATGGTTCGGAACGTATTCTCGAAGCGGATCTTCTGATCCATCAGCACGGCAAGAAAGAAGCCGACGACGAAGGCGAAAATCAAGCTGAGAATGCCGTAGGTGGCGAGGTTGCCGATCGAAATATTCCAGCGATCGGTGCCCCACAGGCGCTGATACTGCGCCAGGCCGACGAAATTGGAGCTGGGGAGCAGCCTCGAGTCGGTGAACGAATAGATGACGGTCCAGAGCGTGCAACCGACGAAGACGACGATCACGGTCAGCACCATCGGGATGGCGGCGATCTTCGCATTGAGGTTGCGGAACAAACCAAGTGGCCGGACAGCGTTAGCCATCGATACCTCCGTTGGTGGCGCGCATCGGGACAGGCGAGAACCCTCGCCCGCCCCGATGCTTGCCATCGCGATTGATAGGATGGTCGTGTGTCAGTGCGCCTGCTTGATGATGTCGGCCTGCTTTGCGAGCGCCTCGTCGACGGTCATCTTCGACGAGAAGAACTGCAGTCCGAGATCGGTCATCTGCCCGCGGGTATCGGGATCGAGCAGCTGCGTGACACCCGGCAGCACGTTGTCCGGGTTCTGCAGAATTTCCAGACCCTTCTTCATGCAGCTGTTGGCAGCAGCCAGATCGACGTCGCCGCGAACAGGCAGGGAGCCCTTGGCCAGGTTGAACTTCACCTGGGTTTCCTTGGAGACCAGCATGCTTGCAAGCTCGAGTTGCGCCTTGGTGATGTCGGCATTGCTGTTCTTCGGGAAGTAGAAGCTGTCGCCGCCGGTATCGAGCAGCGCATGGAAGCCGAGACCCGGCAGGCAGTCGTAATCCTTGCCGGCAACCTGCTTGGCGACACCGAACTCGCCCTGCGCCCAGTCGCCCATGATCTGGCCGGCGGCCTTGCCGGTGATGACCATGTTGGTGGCGACGTTCCAGTCGCGGCCCGAATAGCTATCATCGACCATGTCGCGAGCCTGTGCGAAAGCATCCCACACCTTGCGGTTTTCGGCGCTGTTGACCGCATCGGCGTTCTTCTTGTCGTAGATCGCCAGATAGGTGTCCTTGCCGCCGATGCCGACCTGCATGACGTTGCGGACGCCGTCCACCTGCCACGGCGCGCCGGTTGCGAGCGGAACGATGCCCTTCTCGCGCAGCTTCGGCGCATCGGCCGCGAATTCATCCCAGTTGGCCGGAACCTTCAGGCCGTTGTCTTCGAAGACATGCCGGTTGAGCCAAAGCCACTGCCAGGAATGGATATTGAGCGGCACGCAATAGATGCGCCCTTCGTAAGTGCAGGAAGCCAGCAGGCTGGCCGGACGAATGATGTCCTTCCAGTGTTCCTTCTCGGCGAGATCCGTCAGATCGGTCATCAGGCCGGCCTTGACGAGTTCCTCGGCGTCGCGGCCCGTATTGAGCTGCGTTGCGCCCATGGGGTTGCCACCAAGAATGCGGCTGACGATCAGCGGCGTTGCCGTGGAACCGGATCCGGCGATCGCGCCGTCGACCCAGTGATTATCGCCCAGAGCATTGTACTGATCCGCCAGAACCTTCACGGCAGCAGCTTCACCGCCCGATGTCCACCAATGCGTTACCTCAAGATCGGTCGCATTTACTGAAAAAGCCGGAATCGCGACAGATGCAAGCAAAGCGGCAGCCATCAAACGAATATTCATGAGTTCTCCTCCCTCACTGAAACGTTGCCGGAAAAACGTAGTCGAATCATTTTCGACACGCAACCGCCTATCTGCAAATTTTTTGGCAGCGACCGATTATACAACCTAAAATTATATTCCTCCTGTGGAAGACGGAAATACCACAACGTGACGCGAACCGGATTCTCTTGACGAAAAATGCCATATATCATTGATAATACGTCATATATTTTTCTCCGTTCCTATGCCACACCGCCGCATCGCTTTGCCGCTAGAGTTTTTCTCGGTTGTGCCGTCGGACACAACCAATGGAATATCAACGGAAACGCGCATCAAAATAACACTCGACTTTTGGACTGTATCGTTACAGTTTTTAGCATCAGTCCAAGAGGGGTCGCATTGCGTCTATGCTTGCGGCGGGCATGTGGGCAATATAAGCGGATTGGCTGCGGGAGGCGGCCGGGAGGCGAGCTTGAACGGAATGGACAATAAGAAAATCTCAGGGGGTGGAACATCGTCCGCACCCGAACGACCAACGCTGAAGACCATCGCCTTCATGACGGGACTCGGGATTACCACCGTTTCGCGCGCATTGAAGGATGCCTCGGATATCGGCGCGGAGACCAAGGAGCGCGTGCGTATGGTCGCCCGGCAGCTGGGGTATCAGCCGAATCGCGCCGGCGTGCGCCTGAGGACCGGCAAGACCAATGTCATTGCACTGGTGCTCAGCATCGATGAGGAAATCATGGGCTTCACCAGCCAGATGGTTTTCGGCATCTCGGAAGTTCTTGCGAGCACGCAGTATCATCTGGTGATCACCCCGCATTCGCACAGCAAGGATCCCCTGCTGCCGGTGCGCTATATTCTCGACACGGGCTCCGCAGACGGCGTCATCATATCGCGAACCGAGCCGGACGATCCGCGCGTCCGCTTGATGCACGAACGCGGCCTGCCCTTCGCCACGCACGGACGGACGGACATGGGCATCGTCCACCCCTTCCACGACTTTGACAACGAAGCCTTCACTCACGAGGCCGTTCGGGCCCTGGTCGCCAAGGGTCGGCGTCGCCTCGCGCTCCTGCAGCCCGCCAGCAAGCTCACCTACTATTCGCACATCCGCATCGGCTTCCAGATCGGCCTGCACGAATTCGGCGCCGAGGAAATTCCCCTGAGGGTGACGACCGACGCCCCCCTGGCCGATATCAGGGACAGCGTCGAGGCGCTGATGCGCTCGTCGCATCCACCGGATGGTATCGTCTGCTCCAGCGGCGGCGGCGCCATTGCCGTCAACGCGGGCATCGAAGCGGCCGGATTTCGCCTCGGCCGCGACATCGATATGGTCGCCAAGCAATCGACCGATGTGCTGAACTGGATCCGCCCGGAAATCATTACGATCTACGAGGACGTGCGCCACGGCGGCCGCGAGCTGGCCAAGGCCGTTATCGCTCGCATCGACGGGATAGAACCGCAACTGCTGCAAAGCATCAGTGAGCCCGATTGGCCAAAGAGCTGATGACAAAAGGCCCGCCGGATCTCTCCGGCGGGCCTTTTCACATAGGGTTCAATAGTTCTATCAGCCGTGGGCGCCGCTGCCCCAAGGGCCGTGGTGAATATCCTTGCCATCGACGCGATCGAAGCCGTGTGCGCCGAAGAAGTCGCGCTGGGCCTGGATCAGGTTGGCCGTGCCGCGAGCCTGGCGGTAGGCATCGAAATAGGTCAATGCCGAAGCCAGCGCCGGAACCGGCAGGCCGGCGGCTGTCGCAGCCGAAACGATACGCCGCAGCGACGGGATCGATTCCTTCACCATTTCGGCGAAAGCCGGAGTGACGATCAGGTTCGCCGCATCCGGCGTCTTCGTGAAGGCGCTGGTGATCTCGTCGAGGAACTGCGAGCGGATGATGCAGCCGGCACGCCAGATCTTGGCGATGATGGGCATCGGCAGCGACCAGTTGAACTCCTTCGACGCTTCGGCCATGACGGCAAAACCCTGGGCATAGGCGCCGATCTTGGCAGCAAACAATGCGAGCTCGAGATCCTTCAACAAGTCGGGGCCGAACGCGATCGGGAACTTGTAGTCCGGCTTGCCGAAGATCTTTTCGGCGGCCTCGCGCTGGCTCTTGATGGCAGAGAGGCTACGCGCAGCGACAGCGGCTTCGATGGCGGTCGCCGGAATGCCCATGTTCTGCGCTTCGATGACGGACCATTTGCCGGTGCCCTTCTGGCCGGCCTTGTCGAGAATGATATCGGGCACGGCGCTGCCGGTTGCCGGATCCTTGGCCGCCAGAACCTTCTCGGTGATCTCGATGAGGTAGGAGTTGAGGCGGCCCTTGTTCCACTCGCCGAAGATGGAGCTGATCTCGGCGGCGCTCTTGCCGAGGCCATCGCGCAGGATGCCGTAGATTTCAGCGATCATCTGCATGTCGGCATATTCGATGCCGTTATGGATGGTCTTGACGAAATGACCGGCGCCGCCGTTGCCGAGCCAGGCAACGCAAGGATCGTCATTGTATTTGGCGGCGATCGAGGTCAGGACCTTTTCGACGCGCTTGTAGGATTCCTCCGTGCCGCCAACCATGATCGACGGGCCGTGGCGCGCGCCTTCC
The DNA here is from genome assembly GCF_053521765.1 of Rhizobium sp. A37_96. Taxonomy (NCBI): domain Bacteria; kingdom Pseudomonadati; phylum Pseudomonadota; class Alphaproteobacteria; order Hyphomicrobiales; family Rhizobiaceae; genus Rhizobium; species Rhizobium sp. A37_96. The sequence goes on from NZ_JBNWDS010000001.1 coordinate 116,975, forward strand.
TCACCACCGGACACACCCATGCCAATGAAGGTCAGGCCGGTGTCCTTCAGCCGGTCGAAGCGGGCGATCGTATCGCGGAAATTGGCGTTGCCGGCGTCGATCATGATGTCGCCCTTGTCGAGATGGGGCTGCAGCGCCGCCATCTGCTGGTCGACCGGATCGCCGGCCTTGATCATGATGATGATCGGCCGCGGTGGTCGGATCGCATCGACGAACTCCTCGATCGTCTTGCAAGGAATGATCTTGTCCTTGAGAGCGCCCGCATTCGCGTAGAATTCATCCGTTACCTGCGGGGTACGGTTGAACACCGCGATCTTGTTGCCTTTTTCGGCGATGTTGAGCGCCAGATTCGATCCCATCACAGCGAGACCGATCAGCCCGATTTCTGCCTTTTCCACGACAATCCTCCAGTGACTCGTTGACTGCATCCGGCCCCACCCTGAAGACCCGGAAGACGCAGCAACATCCGATATGACGCAATCCCGCCGACGCTCGGCGCGACCGGCGACAGCCCTGCGTTGGGGGTTGTTGTTGCACTCCGGACGAAAAACGGCAAGCCTTCGCAAGCCGTGAATCGTTCCCTTTGCAGGACTGTGCAAGAATGTTGCGGGATTCGTGATTCATGCATTTCCGAACCAGCGTCTACACGACCGATCAGAGCCGTATGCAGGATGATATAGAGGAGGAAACCACCATGTCGACCATGAGCGCAAAGATCGTGCACATCTCCATCGATCGCGACTGGAGAGAGGTCTACGACTATGCCAGCCGCCCGGAAAACATGCCGTCATGGGCTTCCGGCTTGGCATCGGGACTGACGCAGGACGGCGATGACTGGATCGCAGAAGGCACCCTTGGGACGGCCCGCGTGCGCTTCGCGCCGCCCAACGATTTCGGCGTCATCGACCATCGAGTGACGCTGGAATCCGGCCTTCAGGTTCACAATGCGTTGCGCATCGTACCGAACGGCGATGGCAGCGAGGTCATGTTCACGCTGCTCCGGCTCCCGGGCATGGACGAGCAACAGTTCACGGCTGACGCTGCGCACGTCATGCGGGACCTGAAAACGCTGAAAGAGCTTATGGAGCGCTAGGATGGCTCCGGCAAAGGTGCACAGCCGCCTCTGTTCGGAACCATATGGCAAAAACGAATAAGCTGCGCAGTGCTTCCGGAAATCCGCGCCTAGAGAGAGCGCAAGGTCCAGTCGACGAGCTCGCCGGCCACGCCTGCAAACGCAGCGTCAAGCGCACGAACGAAATCGGGATTGCTGCTGCCGCTGATGGGCACGACCTTGCGGAAGACGTTCTGCGCCTTCACCGTACCCGTACGGTCGTTCAGGATCTTTTCCGAGATTTCGACCGTAGCCGTCTTCTGGCCGCCCGATGCGTTGATCTCGAAGGCACGGATATCCGTGACGATCTGATAGTCGATCGCAAGCCCCTGCCCCGGCACGCCGACGCCACCGAGCTTGCCGGTGTTTTCGAACGCTTCGACCAGTTTCGACTGCACCATCCGGCTCAGCTTGTCGCTCCATTGCGACTTGCCGAGATACTGGATCTCCGAACCCGAAACGCGGATGACGATCTGGTTGCTGTCCAGCGCCTGTAATGCGGTCGGCGGCGGAATAAGGATCTGGCGCTTCTTGACCGATGGCCCGTTCGCCTTCACCGAGGCGGAAAGATCGTAGGTATCGTTGTTGGAAGAGGTTCCACAGCCTGCAAGCAGGGCCGCAAGCAACGGCAATGCGATCACAGCTTTCCACACCTGATGACGCTCACTCGACACGCAACCGACCATATTCAGCTTATCCCCCGGAGACCAGATATCGCTCTTCATCAATGCCGCGCGCGGCCGTCATATGTCTTGACCGTATCGCCACCGAAAATCAGTCGCTGCGGATTGCGGTCAAAATTAGTGATTGTGCTATTCAGATTGTCAACCGTGCCCCGTATGTCGTTGATGAGGGTCTGCGCATCGCGCAGGCCGCTGCTGGAGAACCGCTGCAGATTGTCGGCAATCGGACCGATGCGAGAATTGAGGTTGTCAGCCATGTTCTTGAAGGACTGGAGCGTATCCTTGGCCTCGGCAAACAGCGATTGCGTGCTGTCGCTGCCAAGCAGGGAATCGAGCTTCGTGAGGATGCCATCCACCTTGCCGGACGCCGCATTGAGCTTCGTGGAGATATCGCGGGCATTGGCGATCGTCTGATCGATGTCCTGCTGACGGGCCGCAACCGAATTGGCGACATCCCGTATCGATGCGACCGCGACGCGCGCCTGTTTCGTCACGTCGGCAATATCGTCAACCGATCCCTTGATCTTGGCGGGATCGATCTGCGCAACGATCGCATCGACGCGATCGAGCGTCTTCTGCGCGTTCTGTCCAAAGGTGTTGTATGTGTCCGCCGTCTGCTTGAAGCTTGCGACCGTCGCCTTCAGATCGGTCGTCGCATCCGCCACGTTCGCGGTGATCTTGTCCGCATTGGCTATGACGTCGTTGACCTTCTGCGCATCGACCGCACGCACCAGCTTCTCGATCGCATCCAGCGTCGAATCGACACGGGTCGATACCGTCTTGAAGGTGTCGGAAAGCTGGCCGACGCTTGCCAGGAACTTGTCGATATTGTCGGAATTGTCGGCAATCGCCTTGGAGAACTTCTGCGCGTTGCGCACCGTATCGGTCAGGGGTCCGCGAGAATCCGACACGAAGCCCTGGATGTCGCCGATCGTGTCGTTGGCACGGTTCAGAATCTTGTCCGCCGTCGTCAGCAAGTTCGTCACGCTCGATTGGTCGGCGAGCAGCACCGCCCGCTTGCCGGTATCGATCGAGCGCTTCAGGATGTTTTCGTCGCCGTTGCGGCCGCCGGAAAGCTCGATATAGGCAGCGCCCGTGAGACCCTGGATTTCAAGGATGGCCTTGGTCGAGGTGTAGACCGGCGCATCCGCGCGCACCTGCGTGAAAGCCAGCGAATAGTTTGGATCATCAGCGTCGATGGAGAGGCTCTGAACAGACCCGACCTGGATACCGTTGAAGCGAACCGGCGAGCCGACGCTCAATCCGTTCGCCGAACCGGGAATGCGCACGACGAGTTCGACCATGGGACCGCCCCGGCCATACTCCGCCATCCAGTAGACGAAACCGAAGGCAGCCGCGATGACAAGCAGCGTAAAGAACCCGACGATCGTGTAATTGGCTTTGGTTTCCATTGTCTCCAGTCACTTCTCGCGGCTGTGGGCGCTTGCGCCTTTGTCGTCGTTGCGTTCCCTGATGTCTTCCCGCGGCACGATCGAGCGTGCGCGCTTTCCCCTGAAGTAAGATTGCACCCAGGGGTCATCACAGGCGAGCATGTCCTCGACCGTGCCTTCCACCAATACCCGCTTCTGTCCGAGAACAGCAATACGGTCGCAGACGGAAAACAGGCTGTCGAGATCGTGAGTCACCATATAAACGGTGAGGCCGAGCGTGTCGCGCAGCCTCGCGATCAGCTCGTCGAACTCCGAAGCGCCGATCGGGTCGAGACCCGATGTCGGTTCGTCGAGAAAGACGAGATCCGGATCGAGCGCCAGGGCTCTGGCCAGCGCGGCGCGCTTGATCATGCCGCCGGAAAGCTCGGACGGATATTTGTCGGCGGCGTCGGCAGCCAGACCCACCATGCGGATCTTCATCAGCGCCAGCTCGTCCATCATCTCCTTGGGCAGATCCAGATATTCCCGCATCGGCACCTGGATGTTTTCCTTCACCGTCAGCGAAGAAAACAGCGCACCCTGCTGGAAGAGCACCCCGAGGCGCATGTCCAGCCGGTTGCGGTCCTGCTCGTCGAGCTTGTCGTAATCTTCGCCGAGAATCTCGATCTTGCCCGAGCGGCGTGGCAGCAATCGCAGTACCGTGCGCAGCAGAACGGACTTGCCGGCACCCGAGGCCCCGACGAATCCCAGGATTTCGCCGCGATAGATGTTCAGGTTCAATTTGTCGAGGACGACCTTCGACCCGAAGGCAACGGTGACATCCTGCGCCGACAGCACGATGTCCCTGCCATGTTCATCCTTGTCCAATGGGATTTCCGAGTGAAGCGCGCTCATCGTTGACATCCCTCAGAAATCGATCGCTGCGTAGAACATGGCGAACAGCCCGTCCATCAGGATAACCACGAAAATCGATTTCACCACCGATGAGGTCACATGCTGACCCAGCGACTCGGCACTGCCTCCAACCTTCAATCCCTCCACCGCCGCGACGATGCCGATGACCAGCGCCATGAACGGCGCCTTGATCATGCCCGAAATGACCGTGGAAAGGCTGATCGCCTCGTGCAGGCGGGAAATGAAGGTCGCAACGGTGATGCCGGAATAGGCCCATGCGACCATGGCGGCACCGAAAAGCGAAGCGAAGTTGGCAATAACCGTCAGCAGCGGCAAGGCAACCGTCAGAGCCACGAGCCTCGGGAAGATGAGCACGCCGATGGGATTGAGACCCATGACCTTCAGCGCGTCCACTTCCTCGCGCATCTTCATCGAGCCGATTTCCGCGGTGATTGCGCTGCCGGAACGGCCGGCGATCATGATCGCCGTCAGAAGCACGCCGATTTCACGCAATTGCAGGATGCCGACCAGATCGACGACGAAGACCTCGGCACCGAAATAGCGCAGCTGGAAAGCGCCCTGCTGCGCGATGATCGCACCGATCAGCGACGACATCAGCAGGATGATCGGAACGGCGCGCACCGCCATATGGTCGATCTGATTGATGATCGAAGCCGGCGAAACGCCGCTGCCGCGCCCGAACTTGAGCTGCGCGCCGCGCACCGCCGAACCCAAAATGTACATGGCGGCGACGAGATTGCCCCATATGTCGTAGACGCTCTTGCCGATGGGCGCGAAAAGCCGTTCCGGCAAGGACTTCTCCGGCTTCGGCGATGCGGCCTGATCGTCCGGATGCGCATCGAAGGCCGTCAGCAATTCGTCGATATGGGGGTCCGACCCCTCGATCGTAACATGAGCCTGGTGTGCTTCCTGACTCTCTTTGAGACGGCGAATCAGCAGCGCGCCGGCGGTATCGACATCCGAGAGGCCGGAAAGATCGATCACGACCTCGCCGCCGGAGCTGCGCTTCGACAACTGCTCGATCTGTCGCAAGACGCCATGCACGTTGGCGCTGCGCCAATTGCCCTCAAGTCGATAGCGATGGCCTGCACCCTCGGGCGCATCATCGATCCTCGGTGCGTCGGACTTCTGTTCGGCTGCTTTCAAATTCATGCGTCTTTCAAATCTGTCACAACATACCGACTCGGAGAGCCCGCTGGAATCGATGCTTCATACACCGACCGAACAGGGAATATCCATCTCATGCCGCCGACAACATATGTCACGGGTTTTTGATATCCAAATGAATTTGTTAAGCCGTGTCAGGATACGCCGTGAGCGCCTCCGCCAATCACCGGGTTTCTGGTCCTCAGCCCATAGGCGAAAACGACCATGGCGAGGCCCAGGGCGGCGACACCGGCCATGACATAGTAGCTCGACAGATCGAGCCACGCATAGAGATATCCGGATGCCAGCGTCATCAGGCCGAGAAACATGCCGTTGTAGAAATAGTAGGCGCCCTGCGCGGATGATTCCTGCGTTTCATGGACCGATGCGACGATGCGGCGCTGAATGCCCGTATGGACGCAGGCATAGGTGCAGGAATGAAAACACTGCAGCACGAAATAGCCGATGAAACCGAGATTGATCGGAAACAGGACCCAGCGCAGAATGCACATGCTCGAGCCGAAGAAGATCAGCGTCCATGCACTGAACCGCCGGCTCAATTTTTTCGACAGGAAGAAAACCATGACCTCGGCCGCGACGCCGATGCTCCACAAAACGGCGATTTCGGCACCCGAAAAGCCGAGCTTGCGCCAGTAGATCGACGCGAACGTATAAAGCATCGCGTGGCTCGACTGCTGCACCGACACCCCGATCATGGTGATGAGCAGCTGCGGAGAACGCAAATTCCCGGTCGGCGACTGCAGGTTGATCGGCTGGTTCTGGCGGCGCGTCGGTCCGATGCGCGGGGCGAACAGCCCCATCAGCGTCGTGAGGATGAAGCCAGCCACCATGACGGGCAACACGGTGGTTCCGCCCCACATGCTGATCAGCTGACCGCCGAGGAGGGTCGACAGGATGAAGGTGATCGATCCCCAGACCCGCATGGAGCCGTAATCGAACCCCCAGCGGCGCACGCCCGACATCGCGATGGATTCGACCACCGGCACGTATGGCGCATAGGTCGCGCCCTGGATGCCGTACACCAGAAGCACCGGCCAGAAATCGCTGGTCCAGTAGAGCGCGATCGCCGTCAGAAGCGAAAGGGCGCCGGACCATAGAAGCACGTCGGCGCGCTCCGTCATATGATCGGCCAGCGTGGCGATGACGGGCGTCACGAGAACGCGCACGACCATGGGAATGGCGATCACGAGACCGATCTCGTGGTCGTTGAAATTCAGCCCCGCCAGCCAGACGGGAAAGAACGGCAGGGCAACTCCGTTGACGAACAACGGCGCACAATAGGACAAGGCGGTGCGCAAGCGGAAATACGGGGGCGCACCCTCGCCCTGGAAGGACTTTATCGCGGGAATCATGACAGACCTGAAGGGGAACTGATTTGTCCCTATCACGCTATCGTGAGCACGACTATGGCGAGAAATGGCCAAAACCGTAACGTTTCGGAAAAATCCCGAGGCGCAGCCGTTCTTAAGCGATCAATAATTATGACACGCTATTATCAGGGCCGTGAAGAAGCGTAAAAATTACGCCGCCTGAGCGCCGAGAGGCCGCAGCAACTCCTCTGCCGGGGAACCTGCCGGTTGCGTCTCCAGGATGGTTCGCCATGTGATGAGCTCGAAGGTGCCGTCTTCGTGCTCGGCGATCGCCGTGCAGCTTTCCACCCAGTCGCCGGTGTTGATGTAGCGCACGCCATCCAGATCCTCGATGACGGCATGGTGGATATGGCCGCAGATCACGCCATCGGCATCGTTGCGCTTGGCCTCTTCGGCGACGACGCGCTGGAATTCGCCGATGAAGTTGACGGCGTGCTTCACCTGCAGCTTCGCCCAGGCCGAGAAGGACCAGTAAGGCATGTTGAGGCGGCGGCGCACCGCGGCAAGACCGATATTGATCAGGATGGCCATGTCATAGGCCCAATCGCCGAGATAGGCGAGCAGACGCGCGTTGCGGACGACCACGTCGAATTCGTCACCGTGCAGGACAAGATACTTCTTGCCGTCTGCCGTTTCGTGAATGGCGCGCTGCGCGACCTCGATACCGCCGAAGTGCATGCCGGGGAAATCCCGCAGGAATTCATCGTGGTTGCCGGGAATATAGACGATGCGCGTGCCCTTGCGCGCCTTGCGCAGAAGCTTCTGCACGACGTCATTGCAATCCTGGGGCCAGTACCAGTTTCGCTTCAGCCGCCAGCCGTCGACGATATCGCCGACCAGGAAGATGGTGTCGGCTTCGTGATAGCGGAGAAAGTCGAGCAGGTAGTCCGCCTTGGCGGCCTTCGAGCCCAGGTGCACGTCAGAAATGAACAGCGTTCGAAATCGCCGGGTGTCCATGTTTTCATTCACGAACTTTTTGTCCGTGCCCTATCCTACCTTGGCTATTCCAAAACCAGACTCGTGTTTCAGGAAGATGACAAGCCCTGTGTTTGACGGCTTATAGGCCAGGTTCAGCCGCGTCCCGCCGCGATCGCAAGGTCCTGACGGTCGCTTGAAAAACTGGCAACACCAAGGCGAAACATGGCTCTTCGCGGTATGTGCCGCTCATCCAGCCATGCATCGCCACGCCATCCCGCCGAAAGAGCTAAAGGATCGAAGTAACCGACATCGGCGCAACGAACGAGCGACGACGCGAGCGCAACAAATGCGACCCGCGCGAAGGCTCTCATGTCACCATTGCAGAAAAGGCAATTCAGTTTTGCCATGGCAAAAACGCATTGCGACGTCGATTGCATACTGTGAAGGCGGAGCGATTGATGTATGCAGGGGGCTCTAGCGCAGGCAGGAATGGAGACGCGACTTGGATACGAACGACACTTCGAAAGCAGCCAAGAACATGGCGAGCGGAAATCTCGACGAACAGGCGCTCTATTTCCATCGCTATCCCCGCCCCGGCAAGCTGGAAATCCAGGCGACCAAGCCGCTGGGCAACCAGCGTGACCTCGCGCTTGCCTATTCCCCGGGCGTCGCAGCCCCCTGCATCGCCATCCGCGACAATCCGGAAACGGCGGCCGACTATACGTCGCGCGCCAATCTCGTTGCCGTGATTTCGAACGGTTCCGCCGTGCTCGGCCTTGGCAATATCGGCCCGCTCGCCTCCAAGCCCGTCATGGAAGGCAAGGCCGTTCTCTTCAAGAAGTTCGCCGGCATCGACGTCTTCGACATCGAAATTGCAGCTCCCACCGTCGATGAGATGGTCAACACGATTTCGGCGCTCGAGCCGACTTTCGGCGGCATCAACCTCGAAGACATCAAGGCGCCGGAATGCTTCGACGTCGAGCGCCGCCTGCGCGAGAAGATGGAAATTCCGGTCTTCCACGACGATCAGCACGGCACCGCCATCATCGTCGCAGCCGCCATCCTCAACGGGCTGGAACTGGCCGGCAAGAAGATCGAAGACGTCAAGATCGTCGCCTCCGGCGCAGGGGCCGCGGCACTCGCCTGTCTCAACCTGCTCGTGACGCTCGGCGCTCGGCGCGAAAACATCTGGGTCCACGACATCGAAGGCCTGGTCTACAAGGACCGCAACGTCCTGATGGACGAATGGAAGTCGGTCTACGCGCAGGACAGCGATAAGCGCGTGCTGGCCGAATCCATTCCGGGCGCCGATGTCTTCCTCGGCCTTTCGGCGGCCGGCGTCCTGAAGCCGGAACTGCTCGAGCAGATGGCGGAAAAGCCGCTGATTATGGCGCTCGCCAATCCGACGCCGGAAATCATGCCGGATCTCGCCCGCGCAGCCCGTCCCGATGCCATGATCTGCACCGGCCGTTCGGATTTCCCGAACCAGGTAAACAACGTTCTCTGCTTCCCCTATATCTTCCGCGGCGCGCTCGATTGCGGCGCCAAGACGATCAACGAAGAGATGAAGATGGCCGCCGTGCGCGCCATCGCCGCTCTCGCCCGCGAGGAGCCGTCCGACGTCGCCGCCCGCGCCTATACCGGTGAGACGCCGGTCTTCGGCCCCAACTACCTGATCCCCTCGCCCTTCGATCCGCGCCTCATCCTGCGCATCGCGCCGGCCGTGGCGAAGGCGGCTGCCGACAGCGGCGTGGCGCTGCGTCCGATCACCGATTTCGACGCCTATATGGACGAGCTCAACCGCTTCGTCTTCCGCTCCGGCTTCATCATGAAGCCGATCTTCGCGGCCGCGAAGATCGCCGAACGCAAGCGCGTCGTCTTCTCCGAAGGCGAGGACGAGCGCGTGCTGCGCGCCGCCCAGGTCTTGCTGGAAGAAGGCACGGCCGTCCCGATCCTGATCGGCCGTCCTTCCGTCATCGAGACCCGCCTGAAGCGCTATGGCCTGAAGATCCGCCCGCATACCGATTTCGCCGTTATCAACCCGGAAGACGACCCGCGCTTCCGCGAATATGTCGAGCTCTATTTCTCGCTCGTCGGCCGCGCCGGCGTGATCCCCGAAGCCGCTCGCACGATCGTACGTACCAATACGACCGTGATCGGCGCGCTGGCCCTGAAGCGCGGTGAAGCCGATGCGCTCATCTGCGGCCTCGAAGGCCGCTACGAGCGCCATCTGCGCGTCGTCCGGCAGGTCATCGGCAAGCGGCCGGACGTTCGGGATTTCTCCGCGCTCAGCCTGCTTATTTCGCAGCGCGGCACCACCTTCTACGCCGATACCTATGTGACGTTTAATCCGACCGCCGAGGAAATCGCGGAATCGACCGTGCTGGCCGCGCAGGAAATCAAGCGCTTCGGCATCGAGCCGCGCGCCGCTCTCGTCTCGCATTCCAACTTCGGTTCCCGGGAATCCGAAAGCGCGACAAAGATGCGCAACGCTCTGGCGCTGGTGCGCAAAGCCGCGCCCGACCTGGAAATCGACGGCGAAATGCACGGCGACAGCGCCATTTCCGAGAGCCTGCGCCGCCATGTCATGCCGGACAGCGCGCTTTCCGGCGAAGCCAATCTGCTCGTCTTCCCGAACCTCGATGCCGCCAACATCACGCTTGGCGTGGTCAAGACGATGACCGATGGCCTGCATGTCGGCCCGATCCTGCTCGGCACGGCGCTTCCAGCCCACATTCTCTCGCCTTCGGTCACGTCCCGCGGTGTGGTCAACATGGCGGCTCTCGCCGTCGTCGAGGCATCGCAGCTCGCCTGATCAACTCTTTCTCGCAGCCGCCGGATGGCGGCTGCGAGTTGCAATTTCGTAAAATTCCTCTCGAAATCCATGTGTTTTGATGGATACGTTGTTAAGCTCGAAGGTATAGGCTTCAGCGGAATCGAACCGCTTTCGAGAGAAGAACCGTGTATCGCGGCACAAAATACGCTTCCTTTGCCTTGCTGTCCTTGCTGACGGCCACACCCAGCTTCGCGCAGGTTAATTTCTGCGACGAATTGCGCGGTCGCTACGTGAACATCAACGAAGTGATCGGCGCGAGCCAGGAGACGCGCCAGCTGTCGCGCGACATCGTGCAGCAAAACATGATGATCCGCCGGACAATGAGCGATCTGCGCAATCAGGGTTGCGTAGACTATGGCGGCGTGGCGATCGAAGGACAGGACGATCAGGGCGCCTGCGACGACATGAGGATGTCGCTCGATCAGATGCGGCACGATCTCGCCACGCTGATGGACCAGCGCGAGCAGAGCCACGGCCGAGACGATGTCGTGACCGTGCAGCGCCGGCAATTGCTGGATACGATGCAACGAAACGGCTGCAGCCTGCCGGCTTCCGCCACGCCGGATATCGTCATCGATACCCGCACGAAACTGGATGCCTATGCGCCGCAGGAACAGTCCCTGGCACAGCCCGAAAGCTCCATCACCGTCATCGAAGCGCCCAGGCTGCAGAAGAATTCCAGTCTCGAGCGAAGGCAGGCACCCCAGACGAAAGCGCCGGCGGTAACGCAAGCCGAACCGCAGCAGTTTCCGCCGGATCGCCCCTACGATCCTTCAGCCCATCAGGTTCGCCAGGTCGGACCTCAATTTCTCGCGACCGATCAGGGCAGCATCGACTTGAAGCACCCGAAGGCAGCCGGGCCGCAGCAGGCGCAATAGAGCGGCCAAGCGTTTCATACTCGCCTGACCGCCCCATCTATTCGCTTTCACGCAAAGCGGGCCGGAAAGCCCTGTCCATTCTCTTTGGAACAGCTCCGGCCGCCATGTTTTCAAGCCGTACCGGGCTGGCGCAGCAGGGAAACGATGACATCGTCATCCGTCTCCTGCGCAAGATCGCGATAGGACCTTCCGGATGCATCTCTGACCGCGCGGTCGGCGCCGCGCTCAAGCAGGAAACGCACGGCCTCAGCCCGCCGGTTGCCGATGGCAAAGCCGAGCGGCGTCATCCAATCGCGATCGGTAGGCTGCCCGTGCGGACGGATGTCGCCGAAGCGAATATCCAGCTGCTCCGGATGCCGGTTGAGGAGATCCGTCAACTGCTCCACCTGGCCGAAGGCCGCGGCAGCGAAGACATCGAGCGGATAGGCTCTCAGAAACTCGACCATTTCCGGCTTGCCGTTGTATTCGGCCCAGCCGATCGCCGGCGCGGCGAAATATGGATCGCGCAGGGTGGTATCGGCACCATGATCGATCAACAGCTTGGCCATGTCCATATTGCCATGAAGCGCTGCTTCATGCAGCGGCGTGCGGCTGGTCATGGCATTGACGTCGATGCCGAGGTCCAGCATCCGGCGGACGACGCCGAGATCGTTGTCGCCGGCAGCCTCGTGCAGCATGGCGGGATGAGCCTTCTGCAACGCCGCCGCGATATCGAGGTCGTCCCCGCCCGGCATTTGCCTGAAAACGGCGTTGATCTGATCGGCGGATATATCGCCGCTCTTTATCTGGATATAAGCCCAATCTGCCGGTTTTAGGCGAACCGCGACCGCGCCCTTGCGCACCAGATATGCCGCCAGCTCGCTGTCGCCGCCAAGACGCGCCCATTCATAAGGTGTTCTGCCGTTAACCGGTCTGCTGACATCGGCGCCATGCTCCACCAGCAGGCGCACGCGCGAGCCCATGCGATGCTCCAGCGCCCATGCCAGCTGATAGTCGAACACGGTCTGCGAATTTGCGACCAGCCTGCCATCTTCGCGCACCAGCCAATTGTTCCTGTCTTCGGCCGAAAGACCGTATTCCAGCAGGAGGGTCAGGCACGTATCGTCCGGCTCGAACATCCGGTTGTAGAGCGCCTGGCTGTCATTGGCTTCCGCGCCGGCCTCCAGCAGCAAACGCGCGAACGCATCGCAATCCGGATGCTGCGGCTGGCGGATTTTTCCCGCCTCGCCCTCTCCGAAGACGCCGGTCAATACGGTGAACCGATACTGGCCGCTATCGAGGAAGACGGCGTTGATATCGGCCCCGCGCCTGACGAGCTCGCGGGCGGCCGGCAGGCTGGATCTGCCCGGCAGGCGGGCATAGGCGGCATACATCAACGGAGACCAGTCGTAGGGCCCGCCCCTGCGGTCGAGCAGCTGCGGCTGGCGATCCAGCCAGCGCCCGATGCCATCGGCATCCCCAAGCGCCGCGGCAATATGGATGTTCTCTCCGGCAATATCCGGATTTTCCTCGAGCAACTGCCGCGCCTCATCGAAGCGCGCTGGATCGGCCGGAATGTTGCCAAAATAGGAGACCGTTGCGAGCGATAGGAAACGGTTGGCCAGCTGATCTCGCGGAACATGCTTGCGGTCGCCGCTTTCCAGATGCGCCTTGAGCTTCGTCCAGCTGGAGAAGCCGAATTCGCGGGCGAGGACGAGCTGGACGTCCTGCAATCCGACATGGGCGATGTCGGTAAAATACGGCGCAACGCGGCTGCGTGCCGAAGCATCGCCGGATTGAACGGCCTTGAGGAAAGACTTGGCCTGCTTTTTCAGGGAATCGAGTGTGGCGGTGCTCGCCAAAGAGCGCGTGGTCACGATAGACCTCCTTCCATTTACGTCCGGTATCCGCGCCCACAGACTGAAAAGAGGTGTGGCAGTCTCATTCTACGTGCATCAGGTGGGCCTTGCCCTTCCCGCGGATCGGATGCGCCCTGCGAACGCACCCAGATCTATAGCGCCGGTTGCACTCTGTCCAGAGGGTCAGACGGGCTCGTAACGCACATAGGCGAACGCATCACCATCCGGTGACCAGTTCGGCACGTTGATGCTGCCCTGGCCGCCGAAGAGTTCGAACAGCGTCGTGATATTGCTGCCGTCCATGTCCATCAGCCGCATCCGCACATTAAGGTCGCGCGGATGATCGAAGACGTCCGGATCGTAGGAGATCAGGACGACCTTGTCGTTCTTCGGCGACGGATGCGCAAACCAGTTGCCGTAATTGTCATGGGTCACTTGCTGCAGGCCGGTGCCATCGGGATGGATGCGCCAGATCTGCATCAGGCCGGTGCGGCTCGAGTTGAAGTAGATCCACTGCCCGTCGGCGGAGAAATCAGGGCCGTCATTGCGGCCCTCGCCGTGTGTCAGCCGCGTCTCCTCGCCGCCGTCGATCGAGATCGTGTAGATATCGAAGACGTCGTTGCGGATGCCGCAGTAGGAGAAACGCTTTCCGTCCGGAGACCAGCCGTGCCAGTAGGACGGAAGATTGGTCGTCACCTGCCTTGGCGTGCCGCCCGCTGCCGGCAAGACATAGATGCAGGCCTTGCCATGCTCGGTCTTGTCGGAAATCGCAATCAGCGAGCCATCGGGCGAGATGCCGTGATCGTTGTTGCATCGCGTCGCAAAGCCGGTATCGACACGCGCCGCCTCGCCACTGCCATCCAGCGGCAGTCGATACAGCAGCCCATCGCCGTTCAGCAACAGATAGCGTCCATCCGGCGAATAGTTCGGCGCCTCGACCAGCTGGTCCGTCTGCCAGGCAACCCGGTTCCCGCCGGTACGGATGTTGTAGATCTCGACCGAGCTGCGCATTCGTCCTCTTCCTGCGATGAAGGCGCGATCAGCGATCGCGGAACCGATTGGTGATCGGATAGCGACGGTCGCGGCCGAAATTCTTCTTGGTGATCTTCACGCCCGGCGCCGACTGGCGGCGCTTGTATTCCGCGAGATAGAGCAAATGCTCGACGCGATGCACCGTCGCGATGTCATGGCCGCGCGCCACGATCTCTTCGACGGACATTTCCTTCTCCACCAGGCATTCGAGGATATCGTCGAGCACCGGATAGGGCGGAAGCGAATCCTGGTCCGTCTGGTTCGGCCTGAGCTCCGCCGAAGGCGCCTTGTCGATGATGTTGTAGGGGATCACCTCGCCCGAAGGCCCGAGCGCGCCGGGCGGCACATGCAGGTTGCGCCAGCGCGACAGCGCATAGACCTGCATCTTGTAGAGATCCTTGATCGGATTAAAGCCGCCGTTCATGTCGCCGTAGAGCGTGGCGTATCCGACAGACATTTCCGACTTGTTGCCCGTCGTCACCACCATCGAGCCGAACTTGTTGGAGATCGCCATCAGGATGGTGCCGCGGGCGCGGCTCTGCAGGTTTTCCTCGGTGATCCCGCTTTCCGTGCCTTCGAACAGGTCGGACAAGGCCGAGCTGAAACCGGTGACAGGATCCTCGATCGGCACGATATCGTAGCGGCAGCCAAGCGCCTTGGCGCAGTCGGCCGCATCCTTCAGCGAATCCTGCGACGTATAGCGGTAAGGCAGCATGACGGTGCGCACGCGCTCCTCGCCGAGCGCATCGACGGCGATCGCAGCGCAGATCGCGGAATCGATGCCGCCGGAAAGGCCGAGAACGACCGACTTGAAGCCGTTCTTGTTGACATAGTCGCGGAAGCCCAGCAGGCAGGCGCGATAATCCGCCTCCTCGCCTTCCGGAATATGAGCCATCGGGCCTTCGGCGCAGTGCCATCCGTCGCCGTTCTTCTTCCAGGTGGTGATCGCCAGGGCGGTTTCGAACTGGCTCATCTGGAAGGCCAGCGTCTTGTCGGCATTGAAGCCGAAGCTCGCGCCGTCGAAAACCAGTTCGTCCTGACCGCCGACCTGCGCAGCGAAGATGAGCGGCAGGCCCGACTCGATCACCTGCCGCAAAGCGACCTGATGACGGACATCGACCTTGCCGCGATAGTAAGGCGAACCATTGGGGACTAGCAGGATTTCCGCACCGCTTTCCGCCAGCGTCTCGCAGATTCCGAGATCGTTCCAGATCTCCTCGCAAATCGGTATGCCGATACGGACGCCTCGGAAATTGACTGGCCCTGCGATCGTCCCTTCGTCGAAAACCCGCTTCTCGTCGAACTCGCCATAGTTCGGCAAGTCGACCTTGTCCCGGATGAAGATGACCTTGCCGCCGTCCAGCACGGCTACCGAATTGTAGCGGCCGGTATCGTCCTGCCGGGGAAAACCGATAACGACGCCAGGGCCGCCGTCGGCGGTATCTGCCGCAAGGCTTTCCACCGCTTTCCAGCAGGCGCGAATGAAGGCCGGCTTCAACACGAGATCTTCCGGCGGGTAGCCGGAAATGAACAATTCCGTCAGCAATATGAGCTGCGCGCCTTCGCGCGCTGCTTCCGCCCGCGCCTCTCGCGCCTTGGCGAGGTTGCCTAAGACGTCACCGACCGTCGGATTAAGCTGCGCGACGGCGATGCGGATGGTGTGGGTAATCGGGCTTTGCTCTGTCATGCCATACATTTAACGACGGCATCTTTCTTCCGCAACCGCCTTCCTTCCCCGCCAGGCATCAAAGATCGAGCTGCTCGCATAGGCGGTATTTTTACTCGGAAAATTACTAAGCCTGCCTTGCGGTTCATCCACCGTTCATGACAGAAGCATGACACTTCTATGAATACTTTGTAGCATTTGGAGAAATCCTTGGTCGCATTGGTCATCGAGTCCGCCTTGGCGGGCAGGCTTGCTCTTTTCCAGAAGATCGGCGCAGCGAGACAAAGATCCGCTGTCGTGCGCCTGCTTCTGAGCCTGACGCTGACCATGCTGTTCTCCTTGTCCATTGTCATCGCCGTCGAATGGATCGCACGCGGCGAGTTCGCGGCCATCCCGTCCTATCTCCTTTCGGCCTCCCGCCCCGGCTTGACAACGGTCGGCATCGTCATGCTGACGATGCTGATCCTCGACGCGTTGATCGGCCGCGTGCATCTGTCGGCTCTGATCGTCGCGTCGCTGCTCGTCGTGCCGGCCTTCATTTCCAGTCAGAAGCAGAACTATCTGTCCGACCCGCTCTATCCCTCCGACTTGCTGTTCGTACGACAGATCATGGAGCTGATGCCGGTCATGGTCAGGGATCGCCCCTGGACGGCGGTCGCGCTCGTCGCCGGTATCGTCGTCTGCCTGGCCGCCATGACTTTGCTCTGGCGCTATATCCGGCGTCATGCTGCAGCGCTGTCACCGAAGGAGCGCCTCGGCCGGCTTTCGATCTGTCTGCCGCTGGCGGCGCTTTTCGTCTCGCAGATGGACCCGACGCAATATTCTTTCATTCGCGAAAAGCTGGGCATCATTCCGATCGTCTGGGACCAGAAGGAAAACTATAGCCATAACGGCTTCGTCATCGCCTTCGCGCTCAATCTGCCCATGGCCGACGTCAAGTCACCGGCCGGCTACGGATCGAACGCGATCGACGCCATACCGGCGCGGAACTACGGCTATCTCTCCGGTCCGCGTCAGAAGCCCGATGTCATCGTGCTGATGAGCGAATCCCTCTGGGATCCGACACGGCTTTCCAACGTCGCCTTCACGCCCGATCCGATGCCGACGATCCGCGCCCGGCAATCCGGAAACGTCTTCTCGCCGGAGTTCGGCGGCATGACCGCCAATGTGGAATTCGAGGCGCTGACCGGCTTCTCCAACGCCTTCCTGCCCTATGGCAGCATTCCCTATCAGCAATATGTGCGCCGCCCGATGCCCTCGCTTGCCACCTTCTTCCGTGGTGAAGGCTATACGGCGCGCGCCCTTCACCCTTTCAGCGGCTGGTTCTGGAATCGCAACGAGGTCTACAAGGCTTTTGGCTTCGAGGAATTCCATACGCAGGAAACCCTGCCGCCCATGGACAAGCGCGGCATGTTCGCCGCCGACGACTCCCTGATGAAGGAAATCATGCGCGAGGGCGACGCGGCCGAGCGCCCGTTCTTCTTCTTTGCCGTCACCCTTCAGGGACATGGCCCCTACGAAGCCAACCGCTACGCTCAGAATACCGTCGATATCGGCGGAAATCTGAACGATGACGACCGCGCGACGCTTGCCACCTATGCGCAGGGCGTGCGCGAAGCCGACGCCAGCCTCAGGATGCTGATGGACTGGGCCGAAAAGCGCGACCGCGAAACGATCGTCGTCCTTTGGGGCGATCATCTGCCGCCCCTCGGCAACGTCTACCCGGACACCGGCTATATGCCGCAGCAGGTCGCGACCCGGAAAGCGCCGCTCGACGTCATGAAAAAGGAGCACGAGACGCCACTCGTCATCTGGTCGAGCAAGAAGGGCGCCCGCAAGGACATCGGCACCATCAGCCCCTCGCAGCTGCCTTACCAGCTGCTGAAAACCGCAGGCTACGAGCACCCTTTTTACACCGGGTTCCTGGGCCGCGTGCAGAAGAAATACAACATCGTCGACCGCTATCAGCTGGCGACCCGAGACAACCAGGCTTTCCCGGACTGGGCGCGCAAGGAGCAGGATATCGACCCGATGACGCGCGACTACCGCTATCTGCAGCATGACATGATGTTCGGACAGCAATATGGGCTCGAGCGCTTCTTCCCCACCCATGCGGACATTGTCGGCCAGGAAAGCAGCTAAAACCCGCGCTGCGATTAGAGGGAACAATTCCCCTGACGCATTGGCCGAGGCATGACGATACGAACGCGGTCCGGCGTACCGGCATCCGAGCTTCGACGTCATCAACGATGGTGCAAGCGGCCGGCTGAGGCTTTTCGGCTGGCCAGAACCTCGAACATGCGAGCCTTTGTTCCCGCACAGCAATGCCGCTGCCGCGAAGCGCAACAATATCGTCGCTCCCTACGCGATCGGGACCAAAACTCTTTCGCCGTTGCATTTTTTCCCATTGGTCGAATAGTTGCATCGAATGCCATCAGGATTCCCGGAGCCCCCTTATGCACAATTTGCCCAACTTCGTTCATCTGCATTTCGACAAGTCAGCCGATGAACTCGGTGACATCGAAAAGCGCGTCCTCGCCAAAGCGCACGAGCGGAAAATCATATCCACCGATATCAATGCGGCCATAAAGGCAGAATCCTCCACCGGACAGCGTCTGGCGGACGGTATCGCCCGCGTCGGCGGCTCCTGGGGCTTCATTGTCGCGTTTCTGCTGTTCCTGGTCTTCTGGTGCCTCATCAACACCATCCTTCTGACCACGCGCGCCTTCGACCCCTATCCGTTCATCTTCCTGAACCTTGTCCTCTCCATGCTTGCGGCCATCCAGGCTCCGATTATCATGATGTCGCAGAACCGGCAGGCCGAGCGGGACCGCTTCGAGGCCGCCAAGGACTATGAGGTCAATCTCAAGGCCGAACTGGAAGTTCTCTCGCTGCACCAGAAGATCGATATGCAGGTCCTGACGGAGCTTGCCACATTGCGGGAAGAATTTGCCGTCCTTAGAAGGCACATGGAAGCAAGCGCCGGAAGCGTGTCCAAAAACTAAAGCTTCCGGCTCGGCCGTAAATCTAATATATTCGCGAGGACGGACGGTAGAAAACCACAAGTATTAAGTTCCGATCGGCATCAGAGCATCCGAAATCTGTTTGTATCCTTGAAGAGTTGATCCCGAAACGCGATCACCGAGCGAGGCCGCTTATGCCAGATTGCCGCATGAAATTTCACACTCTGTCTCTCTTGGCGATTTCGACCGCCATGATCCTGCTCGTGCCCGTGTACGGCGCTTCAGCCGACGAGTGTCCGAGCAAGATCGTAAAGCCGCATCAGCTCAACGGTATCGCGTTCGAAACCTCCAGCCGTGTCTACAGGGATGCGAATGTGGAGGTCTATGAAAGCTGCGTTAAAAACAACGGCGACAAGGATCTCTGGATAGATTGGAAAATACCCGGGCCTAAAAGCTACGTGCTCCCGGGTGAAGCGGTGCCTTCATCGAGAACCTTCGTGAACCGGCAGACGATCGATGCGCATTCCTGCCTCGAATATGGGCCGCTTTCCGAAATGCTGGTGGATCCGTATCTCGGCCATGCCACCGACAGCACGCAGATGCAAAAGCAGGATAGCGACGGCTGCCGACCCGTGGCGACCAGTGTCGGCGACAGGATTCTCGAAAAGATACCCGACTATATCGACACGCTCTTCAAGCTTTTCGCCCCTTCGGACCGAGAGAAGTCTCACGACACGATGCTGAAAATCGAAGGAAAGACATCGACGCACCTAGATGGCGAGGGAAACTACCGGCAGAACATAGCCTACAGATTCTCCCGCATCGAAGGCCGCGACGAAGGCAATCCGCTGGATATGACGATAAGGCTTGAAAGCGAAAGCCCGGCCGCGGCCTATTTGCGTGCGGCCTCCTCCTTCAAGGACATGAGCTGGAAAATCGCCAACCCCGAAGAAAACGAAATCAGCTTCACCGTTTCGATGCCCAAAAATCCGACGCTCGAAAACGCGAGATACGAAATTCTGGATCGCAACAAGATCGTCGTCGGCTCGTTCTTCGCGCCGGCCTGGATCGAAGCACCGCAATGAAGATCTTCGCCACGCTGCTCCGGTTCACGCCCACGGCTCTGTTGAGCTGGATCGCAGCATGGCAAGGGATCTTTCGCGGTACCGAGCTCGTTCACCCACAATGGGCGCATGCCGCGTTCTCGACCGGCGCGGGTCTCGCTTGCGTGCTGACGGTCATTACCGTCGCCTGCCTCTCAACGCTCGGCCGAAAAGCCGCTTTCGTGTCGCTGGCGCTGTTTGCGGCGCTATCCGTCATAGCTTTCGCGCTTTGCATCTATTTCAGGAACGAACTGGTCTCCGCCCCGCAGATGGCCGAGCAGGAACAATACAAGGCCCTGTGGAAATGGTCGCTGATCGCGATGCTCGCCTTTGTGCCCCAGATCATCGGATCGGCGATCGAGGCGATCATCCGCAAATAGCGAGACGGCTGGCGATCCGCCACGCAGAGACGCCCTGTCCAGGCAAACATTATTCCGAAGGCCCCGCCGTCAACAATCCGGGCCGACCTTGCCGGTATTGCGGCAGGCCATCCGTGATTTCGTAATAGTTACCCTTGTCGGCACAATAAATGTGATAGGCGAGCCGCAAATCGCTTGGCTGGTCGAACAGCCCCGCCATGATCGATATTTCGTCGGCGCCATCCGCCGCCCAGAACAGCGCGCAGCCGCAGGTCTTGCAGAAGCCGCGGCGGGCGAAGGTGCTGGCGCGATACCAGGTGATCGACTCCTCCCCTTCGATGAAAAGCGTATCGACCGCCACGTTGGTCGCGGCATAGTAGAGCCCGGTCTGCTTGCGGCACTGCGAGCAATGGCAGGCGACGACCTCTCGCAGTCTGCCACTGGTTCTTAAACGCACGCTGCCGCAAAGGCAGCCTCCGGTATGTTCGCTTGTCATAGTCGCTCCCGATTTTCGGGGAGCCTTCCCGAGAACCTTGCCGCGGTCAATCTCAAAGAAATGAAGGACCTTTCAGCCGCATTGATACGACCCGTACAAAAGCGAAACGGGCCGGCGTGGAGCCGACCCGTTTCACCATTCTCATATCTGCATTCGCTCAGCCGTGAGCGCGCATCCGCTTCTCGTCGCGGCCGCCCTTCATCCGCTCGGCAAGCAGGAAGGCCAGCTCGAGTGCCTGGTCGGCATTGAGGCGCGGGTCGCAATGCGTGTGGTAGCGGTCCTGCAGGTCCTCGGCGCCGACGGCACGGGCGCCGCCCGTGCATTCGGTCACGTCCTTGCCGGTCATCTCGATATGGATGCCGCCCGGATGCGTGCCTTCGGCGCGATGGATCTGGAAGAAGCTTTCCACCTCCGACAGGATGCGCTCGAACGGGCGCGTCTTGTAGTTGTTGAGCGTGATCGTATTGCCGTGCATCGGATCGCATGACCATACGACCTTGCGGCCCTCGCGCTCGACCGCGCGAATGAGGCGCGGCAGATTGTCGGCAACCTTGTCGTGGCCGAAACGGCAGATCAGCGTCAGACGGCCGGCTTCGTTCGCAGGATTGAGGATGTCGATCAGGTTGAGCAGATCGTCCGCCTGCAGCGAAGGACCGCACTTCAAGCCGATCGGGTTCTTGATGCCGCGGAAATACTCGACATGGGCGTGATCGGCCTGGCGCGTGCGGTCGCCGATCCAGAGCATGTGGCCGGAGGTCGCGTACCAGTCGCCGGTCGTGGAGTCGACGCGGGTGAAGGCTTCTTCATAGCCCAGAAGCAGCGCCTCGTGGCTGGTAAAGAAATCGGTCTCGCGCAGGCTCGCATTGCTCTCGGCGGTGATGCCGATCGCGCGCATGAAGTCCATGGTCTCGCCGATGCGGTCGGCGAGCTTGCGGTAGCGCTCGCCCTGCGGGCTGTCCTTGACGAAGCCGAGCATCCACTTCTGCACGTTTTCAAGGTTGGCATAGCCACCCATGGCGAAGGCGCGCAGCAGGTTCAGCGTCGCGGCAGACTGGCGGTACGCCATCATCTGCCGTTCCGGATTGGGGATGCGTGACTCTTCGTTGAAGTCGATACCGTTGATGATGTCGCCGCGATAGCTCGGCAGCGAGACGCCATTCTGCGTTTCGATGTTCGAAGACCGCGGCTTGGCGAACTGGCCGGCAATACGGCCGACCTTGACGACCGGCAGCTGCGCGCCGAACGTCAGGACGACGGCCATCTGCAGGAAGGCGCGGAAGAAGTCGCGGATCGTGTCGGCACCATGCTCGGCGAAGCTTTCGGCGCAATCGCCACCCTGCAACAGAAAGCCGTTGCCCTCGGCAACATTGGCAAGATGCGCCTTCAGGCGGCGAGCTTCACCGGCAAAAACCAGCGGCGGATAGCTTGCGAGCTGCGCTTCGGTCTCTGCAAGCGCTGCCTTGTCCGGAAAATCCGGCACCTGCTGGATCGGTTTCTGCCGCCAACTGCTCGGGGTCCAATTCTCTGCCATCTCACTCACCTGCTTGTGCGCCCGATCTCGGCCGGGCGGCCCGTCGTCGTAAATAACGCGCGCTTATAAACCTTTGCCGCCTGCTTGCAAAGGCAGACGAACTACTGTGCGAATCTTTTGTGGCGGAGACGATCCCTGCCCCAATCGGGCACGTTACACGCGCTCGCCGTTGCGGATCCGATAGCTTGGCGAATACATCGTCACCAATTCTTCCGCCGCGGTCGGATGCACCGCCATGGTGCGATCGAAATCATCCTTGGTGCAGCCGGCCTTGAGCGTGATGCCGAGCAGCTGCGCCATCTCGCCGGCCTCGTGGCCGAGAATATGGGCACCGACTACCTTGCGGTCGGCAGCATTGACGATCAGCTTCATGATCGTCTTCTCGCTACGGCCGGAAAGCGTCGCCTTCATCGGCCGGAACTGTGCGCGATAGACTTCAAGTTCCGGATAGCGTTTCGCCGCCTCTTCCTCGGTCAGTCCGACCGTGCCGATCTCCGGCTGCGAGAACACCGCCGTCGCAATAAGCTCGTGCTCCGGCCGCGTCGGATTGTTCTTGTAGACGGTTTCGATGAAACACATCGCTTCATGAATCGCGACGGGCGTCAGCTGTACCCGATCGGTGACGTCGCCAAGCGCGTAGATGTTCGGAACGGACGTGCGCGAATATTCGTCGACGATGACGGCACCCTGATCGTTGATCGCAACGCCGGCAGCCTGAAGTCCCAGATTTTCGGTATTCGGCGTGCGGCCGAGCGCCAGCATGACGGTATCGACCGTCAGAACCTTGTCGTTCTTGGTCCGGACGAGCAGGCTGCCCTCCACCTTCTCGATGCTCGAGAGGATGTCGTGGCAGAGGATACGGATACCCTTCTCTTCCATGGCATCGTGCAGGCCCTTGCGCAGGTCCTGGTCGAAGCGCGACAGGATCTCGGCGCCACGGTAGATCAGTGTCGTCTCGACGCCGAGCCCGTGGAAGATGTTGGCGAATTCGACGGCAATATAGCCGCCGCCGGCGATCAGGATCGACTTCGGCAGCTCCTTCAGATGGAAGGCCTCGTTGGAGGAGATGCAAAGCTCATGCCCCGGCAACGCCGTGTGCAGGTTCGGCCGTCCGCCGGTCGCGATGACGATCGTTTCCGCCGTGACGGTCTGGCCGGTCTTCAGCAGCTTGACCGTGTGAGCATCCACCAGTTCGGCGCGGGTATCGAAGATCTCGGCCTTGGCGTTGTCGAGCCCCTTGCGGTAGAGCCCCTCCAGCCGGGCGATTTCCTTGTCCTTCGCCTCGATCAGCTTGTTCCAGTCGAAACTGCTTTCACCGACAGTCCAGCCGAAACCGGCCGCATCCTCGAAATGCTCGCTGTACTGCGACGCGTAGACGAACAGCTTCTTCGGCACGCAGCCGCGGATGACGCAGGTGCCGCCATAGCGATATTCTTCCGCGATGCCGACCTTCTTGCCGAGCGACGCGGCCACGCGCGCGCTGCGCACGCCGCCGGAACCGCCGCCAATTACGAAAAGGTCGAAATCAAACGAGGGCATCGATGGCTCCTATAGACATGAACATGCGCGCGACGCGCCATTGGGGGTCGGCTTTCATATAGGGAGCCGCGGCCGAAAAAGAAAAGCCCGGAATCGATCCGGGCTTCGAATTTGCAACTGCCTGCCGCTCACAGCGAAAGCATGAAACCCAGCTTCCGGAACGGGCGTGGCGGCGAGCCGTGGATTACTGCTTCGGCGCGGGCTGCGCGGCGGCGCCGGCGTCCGGCGCAAGGACCGGCTGCTTGACGACCTTCTGCAGAGCATCGTTGCTCTGGTTGGCGAGATCGCGCGAAATGCCCTGGCTCCAGATGTCGGCAGCCTTGTAGAGCTCGCGGGTGGCAAGCGGCCCATCCTTGAGGAGCTTCTTGCCGGCCGGCGAATTGTAGAAATCGGCGATCGCCTTGAGCTCATCCGCGGAGAAGGCCTTGGCGTAGGTGATGGCAGCTTCGCGCTCGAGGTCGGCACGGCGCGGTGCGAGCGCCAGAGCGGTGGCATCGACCGTCGAATTGATCGCATCGCCGAAATTCGGGTTGGCCTGGATCATCGTGCTCTTCAGCTGCTCGGCCAGGTTCGGTAGGATGTTGTCGAACTGGTTGGTGATGCCCAGAGCGTTGATCGCGGCGCGCGCAGCCTTGATCTGGTCCTCGGAAACTTCCTGAGCGTTCACAGAGCCAAAGGCAATGCCGGAAAGAAGGATGGTTGCAGCGGCAAGACGGCCAAGACCCGCAAATTTGATCATGAGATGAGTGCTCCTATGTATTGTTCGCCTGCAACGTGCGCGCACCGGCAGGGCCGGCAATGATCGCCAATGTCGCCATATGGATAAAGAGCCCGTGTTCGACAACGCCGGGAATCGAATTGAGCTCACTCGACAGCGCCTCTGCATCAGGAATGCGGCCGAAAGATGCATCAATAATAAAATGGCCGCCATCGGTGACAAAGGTGTCGCCACCCGATTGGCGCAGGTTGAGCGAACCCGAAAGGCCAAGGCGCGAAGCGGCTCTGTCGATGAGGATACGGGTGGACGCAAGACCGAACGGATTGACCTCGATCGGCAGCGGAAAGGCGCCGAGCGTCTCCACGACCTTGCTCTGATCGGCGATGACGATCATGCGGGCGGAGGAAGCGGCCACGATCTTTTCGCGCAGCAGCGCGCCGCCGCCGCCCTTGATCAGGGTCAGCGCGCCGTCCACTTCGTCGGCGCCGTCAATGGTGAGATCGAGTTCGGGAAGCTCGTCGAGCGACTTCAACGGCACGCCAAGCTCGTTGCAAAGCTTTGCCGTCCTCTCGGAGGTCGGCACGCCCTGGATCGAAAGTCCCGCAGACACCTTCTCGGCGAGCAGCCGAACGAACTCCTCGGCAGTGCTGCCGGTGCCGATCCCGAGCCGCATGCCGCTCTCGACATGAGCCAGAGCCGCCCTCGCAGCCTCGATTTTCATCTGGCGGGCGTCCATGCGCCACCTGCTCCCATTGTTACGTTGGTCTGCTGTTTACACGGCTCTCCAACCAAACGAAAGCCAAAATAATGGCGTGATATAGAAATCCCCGCGCCTCTTTCCCAAGGCTTCCGGGCTCCTTCGGTTGCAATTGCCCGCGTGATCTTCTAACTCCGAAAGACGCTCTCTTTTCTATGCAAAGGCCGATTCCTCGTGAAATCTCCCCTTGTCGTCTTCGATCTCGATGGCACGCTGCTGGACACGCATGCGGACCTTATCGTCAGCCTCAACTATACGATCGCCGCCCTCAAGCTTCCGCCCGTCAGCTACGACGACGTGACGCATCTCGTCGGCAACGGCGCGCAGGTGATGATCGAGCGGGCGTGCAAGCTGCACGGCTATACGCTGACATCGGAGGAATTGCCCGCCCTCCTGCAACGCTTCATCACTCATTATTCCGAGACGATGCCGGGCGTCACGCAGCCTTACCCGGGGCTTCTGGCAGCGCTTACCACGCTCAGGGGCCAAGGCTACAAGCTGGCCGTCTGCACCAACAAGATGGAATCGCTCGCTCGCACGCTGCTCGACCGGCTTGAGCTGACCCATTACTTCGAGACCATAACAGGCGGCGACACCTTCACCGTGCGCAAGCCGAATGCCGAACACCTGATCGGCACGATCGAGCGCGCCGGCGGCGACATCGCGCGCACGGTCATGATCGGCGACAGCGTCAACGACATCCTCGTTGCCCGAAACGCCGGCGTGCCTTCGATCGCGGTTCCTTTCGGCTATTCCGACGTCGGCATCGAAACGCTCGGCCCGAACAGGATCATATACCACTACGACGAACTCACGCCGGAACTCGTCGAAGGGCTGCTGGCCGCCTGAGCCCACTAAAATCTCTGTTGATTCAATGGGCCAGGTTGTAGCGGACCTTGCGCGATTCACGCGCTTCCGCCACAACCTATCGACGTCTTGCTGCCAGCACCGCCACTGCATGAGGAAAAGCTCTCTGCAGGATCGTTGCCGAGGCAGAAGGTAACTCGATGGTGGAGCGCCCCCTTGCTCGCAGCAGATCCCGAAGACCGCAACGCCGGTAGATTGCCAAACCGCAGAGGGTGGTTTGCTCCAATCGTCAGGACACTCATCATTTGCGCCGCATTGTGCGCCGGCATCTGGTTCTACATCTACGGCGACCGCGTCGTCGGTTATGTGGAGCAAGCAACATCGGCGCCCCCTGATCCGGCGCTACTGGCCGTGTATCAGCATTTCGACATCACTCCGCTGCCGAACGTCGTTGCTGGCAGAGCGGCCATGGCCGCCGATCTCGATATGCTGCGGCGCGAACATTGCGACTGGAATGCAGCCTATAAATTTGCCACGGAATTGCAGAACCAGGGCTATCGTCGCGAAGCGGCCAAGGTCTTCGTCGCCTTCTCCAACAAATGCACGCCATCCAACGTCGCCTTGAGCGCCGCTGTCGGTATCCTCGGCGATCTCAGCGATTTCGATGAGGCGCTGAAGATCTCCGACGATGTGATCGCGATGTCGCCGGGAATGCCGGGCCTCTACTACCAGCGGGCACAGATCCGGCAAAGCGCGAAGAAGTATCGCGATGCAATCGATGACTATTATTCGGTCATCGGTCTGACCGATGATATCGGCACGTTGAATAGCACCGTCTTTGAGGGAATCTCGAACAGTTATCGCGAACTTGGCGCCTATTGCGAGGCGATCGGGCCGCTCCAGCTCTGGGTCTCCACCAATCCCGATCGCAACGACACGGCCGTCGTACGCGGCATCATCAAGGAATACGAGAACAAGGGCAAATGCGCCTCGAACTATGCCACCGGCAGCGATCGCTTTCCGACGCAGGGCAAGAACGTTATCGTCGCGAGAGTATCGCTCAATGGCACGGAAGGCAGGTTCATCGTCGATACCGGTGCAAGTTTCGTGGCGGTGAACAAGGCCTTTGCCGAAAAAGCGAAATTGCCCGTCGATGATGGCAATGGAATTTCATTGCAGACGGCCAACGGCGTTTCCCATGCCACCCACACGACCGCGGCGACGGTCAAGGTCGGAAAGGTGGAGGCCAGCGACATCACCACAGTCATCCTTGATGATAACGCGGCTTTGGGTGATGAGATCGATGGGCTGCTCGGCCGCTCCTTCCTTTCACGCTTCGACGTTACTTTCGGCAGTCGGGAATGGCGCATCGAGGCCAAGGATTGAAACGCCTGGACGGCGCCGGATGTCGTTCCGCAAGGCGAATTGAAAAAGGCGGCCGATGGGCCGCCTTTTGCTTTCAGGATCGAACCAGAGCTCAGATCTGAGCGGTGCGTGCCTTTGAGGTCGCATCGATCGCCTTCTGCGTGGCGGTATCGCGATCGTAGACATCATTGAAATACTGGATGACGCCATCCTTGTTCGGCCATGCCGTGAAATAGGCGATGTAGATCGGGAACTTCTGCGGCACGGAGACGCCCTTGTTCTGGCCGGTGGCGATCTGCTTGGCGACGTCGTCGACCGTGGTGTTGAGCACGGCGGCGGCCATTGCGCGCGGATCGGCAAGGCGGACGCAGCCGTGGCTGAGCGCGCGCATGTCCTTCTTGAAGAAGCTCTTCTGCGGTGTGTCATGCATGTAGATCGCATGCGAATTCGGGAAGAGGATCTTCAGCTCGCCGAGAGCGTTGTCGCTGCTCGGCGGCTGGCGAACCGAGATGTTCTTCGTCGAACCGTACCAGTCGACGCTGGACGATGCGACGGCCTGGCCGCCGACTTCGACCTGATAGCCCATGCGGTCGAGATAGTTCGGATCGGCCCGCAGCTTCGGCAGCATTTCGTTGATGATGATCGACTGCGGAACGCCCCAGAAGGGGTTGAACTCAACCGTCTGCACCTGGTTTTCGAAGAAGAAGGTCTGATGCTGCTTGCTGCCGACGACGACACGCATCGACAGCTGTTCCTGGTTGTTGTTGTAGTAATAAACCATGAATGCGGGCTGATTGATGAAGACGTAGCGCGGTCCGAGTTCGGCCGGCAGCCAGCGCAGCTGCTCCATCGCAATGATCAGCTTCTGGATCTTCACGTCATTGTTCTCGCCGACCATGGCGCGAATGGAGGAAGGACCGATGACGCCGTCCGAGGTCAGCCCTTTCTCCCTCTGGAAGTCCTCGACCAGAGAGACGAGCTCAGGCGTATAGTCCGGCGTTCCGAGATAGGCGTCGAAAAGATCGGCATGAGCCGCCTTCAGCGCATCGGAGCCGCGATGCTGGATTGCCTTGACGATATTGGCCATTTCCGGCGAGCTACCGCCCGGCTTCAGGGTACCGGTCAAGGAAATGGAAATGTTGCTGCCGTCCGATCCGGACTCGGCGCGCAGCTTCGCAAGCTCCGCCTTCAGCAACGCGAACTGCTGGTTGGACGGGTTGCGGCTGTTGAGATAGGCGGAAACATCCGGGCTTGCCCGCAGCACATCGAGCATTGCCGTCAGGTTGACGTCCTTGCGCTTGAAGTCGTGGTAGCCGGAGATCTTGTTCGGGTCGAGACGGCCGCGGATCGTATCCTGGACGAACATCAGCACCTTGCTGGAAAGCGCCAGCTCGAACTGCATCAGGGCGCGGTCACGCATCACCGGATCGGCGTTTGCAGCATCGGCGCTCGGCGGCGTCACCGCGTAATCGGCGGGGTCGAGGCCGACGGAGCCGGCATCGGCGAGGACGCCCATGGCAGCCTTCGCCTTTTCGCTGACGACATGATCGGCGACCCAGAGAAGCGGCTTGCTCTGGTCGGCGTAATAAGCCTCGATGGCCTTTGCGATGTCATTGGTCGCCATGACACGCGCATCCGCCAGATAGCGGCGCTGGGAAGCCTCGGTATCGACTGCGACTGGAGCCGGCGAAGCGTCCGCGACGGCACCGGTCACCACGGGATCGGAAAAATGCGCCGTCGACACCAGCCGCATCGAGTCGGCCTTATAGGTATAGTATTTCGGAGCACTGACGGTCGGCAGCGGCTGCTTGGCCTGCGGCGGCTGGTCGGGGTTCAGCACGGCCTGCCCCGGATTTTCGGGGACGGGGGCTGAAACCTGCGTGCTCTGCTGACGCCCCTGACCGCCACGGATAAAATCCATGAGAGTCATGGCACTTGCGGAGGTTGCGCCGATTGAGGAAAGGCAACAGGAGAGAGCCAGGACGGATGCTGTGGCTTTGATGGCAAGTTTCATTCTCTAATCAGTCCCTGTATCGTGCGGTAACTTCGAGCTTGACGGTGCTGTTTTCAACTCGGCCGCGATGTCCCAGACATCGTATACCCACTACTATGAAAACGGCGAGACCCCGCCTTTCGTTCAATGCCTCAACTTCGCGTTACGAAGCGGCGGCATTTTTCGCGGTTCAGTTCACACAAAATTATGAAATTATTGGTTAATCTTTTATTGAAATTTCCCAGGCTTTTTGAGGGGCGGAAAATGCGCCTCTGCGAATATATGCGGAGCGTGTCAAAAAAAGCACGCTCCCGGGAGCGCGCGGAAACATGATGATTATAATCATGAAATAGCGCTTTGATGTTTTCATGAGCGCCGTTCAGGCCTATATGGCTGCTATCCGTCTCAATGGAAAGCAGGACCAGGAACATGACTGCCACCCGCACCGAAACCGATACCTTTGGCCCGATCGAGGTCGCCAGCGACCGTTACTGGGGCGCACAGGCGCAGCGCTCGCTCGGCAATTTCAAGATCGGCTGGGAAAAGCAGCCCTTATCGGTCGTCCGCGCCCTCGGCATCGTCAAGCAGGCGGCCGCGCGCGCCAATATGGCGCTCGGGCAACTCGATCCGGCGATCGGCAAGGTCATCGTCGACGCGGCACAGGAGGTCATCGACGGCAAGCTGAACGAGCATTTCCCGCTGGTCGTCTGGCAGACCGGCTCGGGCACGCAGTCCAACATGAATGCCAACGAAGTGATCTCCAACCGAGCGATCGAAATGCTCGGCGGCGTCATGGGCTCGAAGAAGCCGGTGCATCCGAACGATCACGTCAACATGAGCCAGTCGTCGAACGACACCTATCCCACGGCCATGCACATCGCCTGCGCCGAGCAGATCGTCCATCACCTGCTGCCCGCCCTGCGGCATCTGCATGCGGCACTGGAAAAGAAGGTCGCCGACTTCGCCCACATCATCAAGATCGGCCGCACCCATACGCAGGACGCGACGCCGCTGACGCTCGGCCAGGAATTTTCAGGCTATGCCGCGCAGGTCGCATCGTCGATCAAGCGCATCGAACTGACCTTGCCGGGCCTTTGCGAACTCGCCCAGGGCGGAACGGCCGTCGGAACGGGCCTCAATGCCCCGATCGGCTTCGCCGAAAAAGTCGCGGATGAAATCGCCGAGATCACCGGCCTGCCCTTCGTCACCGCCCCGAACAAGTTCGAAGCGCTCGCAGCGCACGATTCGATGATTTTCAGCCACGGCGCCATCAATACGGCAGCCGCGGCACTCTTCAAGATCGCAAACGATATCCGTCTGCTCGGCTCCGGCCCGCGCTCGGGCCTCGGCGAACTGGCGCTGCCGGAAAACGAGCCGGGTTCGTCGATCATGCCGGGCAAGGTCAACCCGACCCAGTGCGAGGCGCTGACGCAGGTCTGCATCCACATCTTCGGCAACAACGCCGCCCTTACCTTTGCCGGCAGCCAGGGCCATTTCGAGCTCAATGTCTACAATCCGATGATGGCCTATAATTTCCTGCAGTCGGTACAGCTGCTCGGCGATGCCGCCGTCTCTTTCACCGACAATTGCGTCGTCGGCATCGAGGCCCGCGAAGACAACATCAAGGCCGGCCTGGAACGCTCGCTGATGCTGGTGACGGCGCTTGCCCCGAAGATCGGCTACGACAATGCCGCCAAGATCGCCAAGACGGCACACAAGAACGGCACGACCCTCAAGGAAGAGGCGCTGGCAAGCGGGCTGGTATCTTCCGAGGAATATGACGCCATCGTCCGGCCCGAAACGATGATCGGCCCGAAGTAAAATCGAAATGGGGGCAGGCACCGGACGGCTCGTCCGGAATACCGGCCCCGTCTTTCCCTAGTGGACGCTTACCGAGCCCAGCCTTTCGTCGCTCGGCATCGTAGCCCGCCGCTCCTGCGGAATCGTCTCTGTGACGATCAGGACAGTGGCGGGATCGATCCTGGCGAGGATCTCCTTGTGAAACGCACCCTTCAGATAGCCACCCTGAACGAGACCGAATATGCCGACCCCGGCGACAACAGCCGCAATGACGGCCGGCGAGATGTGGTGATGGTGATTGTGCGAGATATCCATGATCTCAGATCCCTGCTTCGGGTCCGGGCGCCCTCGCCCTCCCGCTTGGCCTGAATGTGCTCCTCCTTGACTGTTCTTAGAAGCCGGTGATTTCAGCACCGATTGTCTACGCCTCGTTGACAATCGGTGTTTTTGACGCGCCGAGCCGGTTTTCAGCCGATTGCATTTGACACGAGCCGGATTTAGATCGTTTCCAAACATCCTCCTCCGCCATCCGGCTTGAAAGGTTTCCCACATGGCTGACGATCTATTCCCCCTCGGCGACGACACGACCCCCTATCGCAAGATTTCAGGCGATTATGTTTCCGTCGATACGTTCAAGGGCCAGGAAATCCTGACCGTCGATCCCGAAGGCATTCGCCTGCTTGCCGAAACGGCCTTTGCCGACATCAACCACCTGCTGCGCCCCGGCCACCTGAAGCAGCTCGCCTCGATCCTCGAAGATCCTGAAGCCACCGACAACGACCGCTTCGTGGCCTACGACCTGCTGAAGAACGCCAATATCGCCGCCGGCGGCGTACTTCCCATGTGCCAGGATACGGGCACCGCCATCATCATGGGCAAGAAAGGCCGCCGGGTCTGGACGGAGGGCGGCGACAGCGGCGCGCTGGCCAAGGGCGTGCTCGACGCCTACGAAAAGAAGAACCTGCGCTACTCGCAGCTCGCGCCGATCAAGATGTTCGAGGAAAAGAATACCAAGAACAACCTTCCGGCGCAGATCGACATCTACGAGGAAGGCACCGACGCCTATGAATTCCTCTTTGTCGCCAAGGGCGGCGGCTCGGCCAACAAGACCTTTCTCTATCAGGGCACGCCGTCGCTGCTCACGCACGATCGCATGCTGGATTTCCTGAAAGAGAAGATCCTGACGCTCGGCACGGCAGCCTGTCCGCCCTACCATCTCGCCATCGTCATCGGGGGCACCTCGGCGGAGATGAACCTGAAGACGGTCAAGCTCGCCTCGACGCGATATCTGGACTGTCTTCCCACGGAAGGCTCCGAAAGCGGGCATGCCTTCCGGGATATCGAAATGGAGAAGGAAATCCACAAGCTCACGCAGAGCCTCGGCGTCGGCGCCCAGTTCGGCGGCAAGTATTTCTGCCACGACGTCCGGGTCATCCGCCTGCCCCGCCACGGCGCCTCGCTGCCGATCGGCCTTGGCGTTTCCTGTTCCGCCGACCGGCAGGCCAAAGGCAAGATCACGCGCGACGGCATCTTCATCGAGCAGCTCGAGACCGATCCGTCCAAGTATATGCCCGAGATCGACGAGGCGAAGCTTTCCGAATCGATGATCCGTATCGATCTCAACCGGCCGATGGCCGATATCCTGGCCGAGCTGTCGCAGCATCCGGTCAAGACCCGGCTGTCGCTCACCGGCACCATCATCGTCGCGCGCGATCTGGCGCATGCCAAGATCCGCGAGCGCCTGGAAAAAGGCGAAGGCATGCCGGAATATCTGAAGAACCATCCGGTCTATTATGCCGGCCCGGCAAAGACGCCGGCCGGCTACGCTTCCGGCTCCTTCGGCCCGACCACCGCCGGGCGCATGGACAGCTATGTCGATCAGTTCCAGTCGTTCGGCGGCTCGATGGTCATGCTCGCCAAGGGCAACCGCTCGCGTGCGGTGCGCGAAGCCTGCAAGAAACACGGCGGCTTCTATCTCGGCTCGATCGGCGGCCCTGCCGCGCGCCTCGCCCAGGACTGCATCAAGAAGGTCGAGGTGCTGGAATATCCGGAGCTCGGCATGGAGGCCGTCTGGAAGATCGAGGTCGAGGACTTTCCCGCCTTCATCGTCATCGACGGCAAGGGCAACGACTTCTTCCAGGAGCTCAATCTGGGATAAAGGTCAACGCGTGATATCGAGCTGGTCAAAGGAGGGCGCCGACGGCGTCCTCTTCTGTAAAACGTGCCTTAATTGTAGTTTCTTCGAATAGAGCCGTAATGACAGAGGATTTCTCATAACCATCTCCTTAATATTTTTTCAAAGAATCTCTGCATAAGTAGAAGAGGGAATTAACAAATACATGTACGGAGCTCACCGATGAGTACGGCGATTGCGCCCAAGGCGCAAATTCCCGACGTGGCAGGGCAGATTACCTACGCCATGCGATCCATGGGGGTCGCACCTATTCCGCGCAACTACGAACTTTTTTACGAAGCCTATATCGGCTCCAATCCCGCGCTGACCCGGGAATTGGCAGCTCTCGGCAAGAGCGCCACCCAGGAGGAACTGGACGCGATCGGAGCGAAATATTTTCCGCACCATGCGGGCCGTGTCTTCGATGATGCGCACGCCCGCCTGACGACCGAGCTGGATGGCGTGCTGCGCGCCTTGCGCCAGGAGCAGACTACGCTCCAGAGCTACAATCGCCTGCTCGGCGAGACGTGCGAAAGCATAAGCTCACGGAGCCATAACAGTGCGGAACTGCTGCGTAGCGCCATCGACATGCTCGCCGTGGCAACCGGCGATACCATGGCTCAGGGTGAAAAGACGGTCGAGAACGTCGTCCAGCGCAGCCAGGAAATGGAACTGGTCCGCAAGGAACTGGACGAGTACAAGCGCATTGCCAATACCGATGCTCTGACCCGGCTTTCCAATCGGCGCGCTTTCGAGGACCGGCTGGTCGCCATCTTCGACAATCAGCTGACCAGACAGACGACGGCGCTGGTGCTTGCCGATATCGATCACTTCAAGAGAATCAACGACACGTACGGCCATCCGGTCGGCGACAAGATCCTCGCCACCGTTGCCTCCATCATCCGCGCCAATGTCCGGCGCGATGTCTTCGTGGCCCGTGTCGGCGGCGAGGAGTTCGCTCTGATCCTGGAAGCCACCAGCATCGAGGAAGTCACCATAGTCTGCGAACGAATCCGCCGCACGCTGGAGATGACGCCGTTCAAGAATTCCCGCACCAGGGTCGATTACGGTCCGATCACTCTGTCTCTGGGCATCTGCATGGCCTCCGAGGCCACCGATTCCGGCGAGCTTTACAACAAGGCCGACCTTGCGCTCTATTGCGCCAAGAATGCCGGCCGTAACTGCTCCAGCGTCTATCAGGACGGCATGCAGAAGGACTTCACCAAAAGTTGGCTCATCTACAAGAACTAGAAGCGAAGCCAACCAACCGCCGGCGCTGCTTTCCCAGGCATGCCGGCGGCTTGCTTACAAAAGCATCCCGCTACCAAAGCGTCTTGGCCGCCCGTGCCGGCCACTCGCGATCATAGGCCTCCTGGTCGAAATCGCCCTTCGCCGCCTTGAGCATCATCCCCGGGCTCGGCAGGCTTGCCGGATCGGCAAACCGCTCCGCATTCCACAGTTCGGCCCGCATCACCGCCCGCGCGCATTGGAAATAGACCTCGTCGATCGTGATCACGACGACGCAACGCGGATGCTTGCCGTCCATCTCGAAACTTTCCAGCAAGGACGGCTCGATGGAGACAACCGCGCGACCATTGAGCCTCATCGTCGTGTTCGACCCCGGAACCAGGAGCATCAATGCTACGCGTGGGTCGCGCACGATGTTCGCAAGCGAATCGACGCGGTTGTTGCCGCGCCAATCCGGGAGATGCAGGGTCTTTTCATCCCAGACACGAACGACACCGCCGAGATCGCCGCGCGGTGAGCAATCCAGCCCTTCCGGCCCGACCGTTGCCAGCGCCATGAACGGAGAAGCCTCGATCATCCGACGATAGAGCGGCGTCAGAACGCCCGTCACCTTGGTAATCGACGCCTCGCCGACCACCCCGTAGAGCTCTTTCAGTTCCTCGATGGACGTAACGATACGCATGCTGCCTCGCGCGTTTTGTGGCGACCTGCCCTAAGCCCGCGCGACGCAGGTTCGCTATGACGAGCGACGCAGCGGGGTTCGGTAGAACGATAGCACCGTCCCGTCGCCGTTTTCGAGCGGATTTTCCGCCTTCGGAGCCTCCGCGAGAAAGGCGTCGATTGCCTCAAACACCGGGGCGGCGCTGACGATGCGCCGATGCCCGAAGCCGTTGGCCCAGAAGAGGCGGACATGCGATCCCTCGGCGGCATAGGCGCGCGCATGATCGGCGCTCACCTCCTTGTCGTCCTCGGCGTGGATCACCAGGACCGGCCGGCCCGGATCGAGAACGCCGCGCTTCTGGTCATAGGAAGCAAGCGTCCTGCCCGTCACCCGGCGCACCTCGTCTTCCAAAGCTGCCTGCGTCGCAGGCCCGAGGCCCATCAACCGGCCGAAATCCCTGAACAGCCAACCCATGGCGCTCGGCGCTCCGATCAGCACCAGCTTGCTTGGGGAAAAAGGCTCGATATCAGGCAGAAAGCCCGCACACGCCAGCGCCAGAGACGCACCGCCAAAAGAGTGTCCGATAGCGGCATCGAAGGTGCCGAAGCGCTCCGAAGCGGCAGCGATGGCCGAGACGGCCAAACGCACATTCAGAAAGCGCCCGCCGGAGCGGCCGTGCCCGGGAAGATCGAGCGAGATCACTTCCGCGCCGCTGTTTGCCAGAAAAAGCGTGAGCTCGGACATGTATTCGCTGCTGGAGCCCCAACCATGCACGACGAGGTAGCGCTTTCGCAGCCCCTTCGCTCCGCCATTGAAGCGATAGGCCATTGCGCGGCCGCCGGGAAACGGCAGCATGACCTGCTCGGCCGTGAGGAGGCGCTCCCTGCCCTCCATATGGGCCGCCTTGGCCTTGGAACCACGCGGCTGGCGCGAGGGCGTCAGACAGAAAAGCCGGAAAGCTGCCTTGCCGGCAAGCCGCGGCGACAGCCTTCCGAGGCCGGACAGTCCCGACCGGGTGACCTTGAGCGCAAAGGATGGCATAGTGGGATTCCGATAATGTTCAACTATGAACAATAAAGTACAACGATGAACAAAAATCAATCCCTTCCCTGGGACCATCCGCGTTTTCGAAGCTGGATCGCCGTGGCGCGCGCCTGCCAGCTCATGCAGCAATCGCTATCGCGGGCATTGGCGCATCTCGACATCAAGCCGCCGCATCTCGACATTCTGGTCAACCTGTTTCGCTTCGAAGGGATTTCCCAGCAGGAACTCGCCCGCAAGCTGCTGGTCGGCCGGTCCAACATGAGCATGCTGCTGCCGCAGATGGAAAAGCGAGGGCTGATCGAGCGGCGCGGCGACAGGCACGACAAGCGCGTGCTGCGCCTCTACCTCACGGAGGAAGGACGGCGCGTCACGAAGGAAGCCATGACCATCCAGACCGCCCTCATCGATCGCATGCTCTCGCACGCGCCGATCGAAGAGTGCGAGGCCATTGCGGTGCATATGGAGCGCGTCGTCGGCCTCCTGATACAGGAAGAACGCGAACCGCTGGAGTTTGCCGACGATCAGTGATCGCCGGCCGAGCGCGCGGAGGGAACGACGCGGTTCAAAGACGCAAACTCCCAGATGGCGACGACTACGAGCACCGCCGTTGCGAGAATGCCGAGCTGGTAGACCACGACCATCGGCAGGGTCAGCAGCAGCAGCGCCAGCCCGGCGAGCCCCACCATATGCGACAGCGGCGGCCGACCGGTGGTCACCCCTTTGAACCACAGGTTTCCAAACAGAAAGACCGCCGGGCCGCCGAGAACGGCGGCCGCGGCATGCATATCGGCGGCATCGTGGGGATGCGCAAACAGGAATTCATCGCCAACGACGCTGAGGATGATACCGGCGAGGATGGGAATATGCGCGTAGGTAAACGCCTGCCGCGCCATGCTGCCCGGCGTGTCGTCATGCTCGATGCGATGAGCCGCCCTTTCATGGCCGAACTGGAAATAGATCCACCAGAGCGCAACCGTGCCGACGAAAGCGGTAATGAACACCGCCACGATCAACGGCGTCACCGGCTGCTCGGCAAAGGTCTTGCCGGCCTGCAGCACCGCCTCGCCGAGGCAGATGATGATGAACAGCGCGCAACGCTCCGCCAGATGCGCGCCCGATACATCCCAGTCCGCCGTCGTCGACTTGCCGAGGCCGGGCACCCGGAAGCCGAGCGCGGGCGCTGCGTATTCGATGGCGAGCGCGATCAGCCAGAGTATGACCCTCGCCTCGCCTTCGATCAGCGCGCCGGCGATCCAGAAGACACCCGACAGCACGAGCCAGCTCGTGATGCGCAGGAAATTGCGATGGTTGGCCTGGCTCGCATCCTTCAGGGCATAGACCGTGAAGAGCGAGCGGCCGACCTGCATGAAGACATAGGCGCCGGCAAAATAGATCGCCTTCTCGCCGAAAGCCTCGGGGATCGAGGCCGAGAGGATGAGCCCCGCGAACATCAGCGTAAACAGCATGATGCGTACCGGCATGCGATCCGGATCGAGCCAGTTGGTGACCCATGCGGTGAAAACCCAGACCCACCATACCGCGAAGATCAGCATGATGGCTTCAAGCGCCCCCAGCGGCGTGAAATGCTCCGCCAGCGCGTGCGCAAGCTGCGAAATCGAGAAAACGAACACCAGATCGAAAAACAGCTCGACGAAAGACACCTTGCTCTCGTTCTTGCTGCCCTTGGCGCGAAGCCAGTTTTCCCTACCCCCAAGGATCATGCCTACGCCCTTCTTTTCGTTGATGGAGATTGTGCTAGTGCGGCCTTCCGCTCGGGTCGCGACTGAGACCCTTTTCCTTCAATTCGGCCTCATAGGCCGCGAAAAGCTCATGACCCTTCTCGCCGAGTTCGCGCAGATAGGACCATGTGAAGATGCCCGTGTCATGCATGTCGTCGAATCCGATGCGCACGGCATAGTTGCCGGTCGGCGTCATGGACATGATGCCGACATTGCGCTTGCCCGGTACGGTGACTTTCTGTCCCGGCCCATGCCCCTGCACCTCGGCCGAAGGCGACAGCACGCGCAGCATTTCCGCCGGCAGGTCGAAGCTCGCGCCGTTATCGAATGTCACCCTGAGGTGATGACGGTCTTTCGATACCCGCAATTCGGTCGGCCAAACGTCGCTCATCGATTTCCCCACGCCTTTCAGTGTCATTCCGAGAATTATGCCGCCGCTCTGTCACGCGCAAGTGTAATCGAAAAGCATTTTCCTTGACGCAACAATCGCCTATGCCCACATTAGGAATCTAACGGAGGCATGAGTGAACACCATCGTCGGCAACATAGGCAACGCATCGCCGCTTCAGGCGGATGCGACCCCCATGATCGACCCTTTCGGTCGCGCCGTCACCTATTTGCGTGTTTCGGTTACCGATCGCTGCGATTTCCGCTGCACCTACTGCATGGCCGAGCACATGACCTTCTTGCCGAAGAAGGATCTCTTGACCCTCGAGGAACTCGACCGGCTCTGTTCCGCCTTCATCGCCAAGGGCGTGCGCAAGATCAGGCTCACCGGCGGCGAGCCGCTGGTGCGCAAGAACATCATGTTTCTGGTCCGGCAGCTCGGCAAGAGCGTCCAAAAAGGCGATCTCGACGAATTGACGCTGACGACGAACGGCTCGCAGCTCGCTCGCCATGCCGACGAGCTTTACGATTGCGGCGTCAGGCGCATCAACGTATCCCTCGACACGCTCGATCCCGACAAGTTCCACGCCATTACCCGCTGGGGAGACTTCTCCAAGGTCATGGAGGGGATCGATGCGGCGCAAAGGGCTGGCCTGAAAATCAAGCTGAATACAGTCGCGCTCAAGGGCTTCAACGAGACCGAAATTCCCGAGCTGCTGCGCTTTGCGCATGGTCGCGGCATGGACCTGACCGTCATCGAAACGATGCCCATGGGCGAGATCGATGAGGATCGCACCGACCAGTATCTGCCGCTCTCCGAGTTGCGCGTCGATCTCGAGCGTCAGTTCACGCTGAGCGACATTCCCTACAAGACGGGTGGACCGGCCCGCTATGTCGAAGTCGCCGAAACCGGCGGCCGCCTCGGCTTCATTACGCCGATGACCCATAATTTCTGCGAGAGCTGCAACCGCGTGCGGCTCACCTGCACGGGCACGCTCTACATGTGCCTTGGCCAGAACGATGCGGCGGACCTGCGCACGGCGCTGCGCGCCAGCGAAAACGACGCCCTGCTGCACACCGCAATCGACGAAGCGATTACCCGCAAGCCGAAAGGCCACGATTTCATCATCGACCGCACGCACAATCGGCCGGCGGTCTCACGCCACATGAGTGTCACCGGCGGCTAAACCCCATCGAGAAAATCAACATGCAGCTTGAGCTTATTCGCAATGCGACGCTGAAGGTAATCTATGGCGGCCATGTGCTGCTGATCGATCCCTATTTCGCGCCGCGCCACAGTCTTCCGTCCTTCACCGGCCGTTCTCCCAACCCGATGACGGAGCTGCCGCGCTCGATCGACGACATCCTTGAGGGCGTCGAACTGGTGATCGTGTCGCATCTGCATACGGATCACTTTGATGGCGTGGCGAAAGAGCGCGTCCCGAAGTCGTTGCCGATCCTCTGCCAACCCGGCAACGAAGAGAACATCCGCGAGGCCGGCTTCACAGATGTCACGCCCCTCACCGAATCAACCGTATGGCAAGGGCTGACGATCACGCCGCGCCGAGGCAGCCATGGCGTCGGCCCCGTAGTAGAGAAGATGGGCCCGGTGATCGGCTTCACGCTGGAGGCGGCAGGCGAGCCTACCGTCTACTGGGCAGGCGATACGGTGCTTTATCCGCCGGTCGTCGAGACGATCCGGCAAGTTTCACCCGACATCATCGTCACGCACTCCTGCGGCGCACGCTGGGACGGCGACCTGATCGTCATGGATGCGGAGCAGACGCTGGAAGTCAGCCGCATGGCGCCTCAGGCGACCATCGTCGCAACCCATATGGAAGCGCTCGATCACGCCACCGTGACGCGGCACGATCTCCGCCAGGCGGCAGACGCTGCCGGTCTCAATCCCTCACGGCTGCGGATCCCCGCCGATGGCGAAACGCTGCATCTCGGCCGGTAACTCGCCGGCCTCCTGACGAACGCCGCAGTAAGCCTCAATCGAAAGCGCCGGACCATGGCCCGGCGCTGTTGTTCGTGATGGCGTTTCTTTGGTAGACACCCTCGCTACGCGGCGCGATAGCGCGCCTCCGCGTTGCCGTACTCCGCGTAATTCACCTCGTCTTCACCGGTCCGGAAGCGGTCGATCTTTTCGGACAACGTATCGACACGCTGGCGCAGACCGTGGATCTCGGCGTTGTTTTCTTCGACCATGGCCGCATTGCGCTGGGTGATCAGCTCCACTTCGGCAACGGCGCGGGTCACTTCCTCGATCCCGGTCGACTGCTCGGTGGTAGCCGAAGAAATATCGGCAACGAGCTTCTGGACGCCGGTGACGTGGCTGATGATCTCCGCCAGCGCCGCGCCGGTCTGCTCGACCAGATGAACGCCGTTCTGCACCTGGGCGGAGCTTGCCGAAATCAGGCCCTTGATCTCCTTCGCCGCATTGGCGCAGCGTTGGGCCAGTTCGCGCACTTCCTGCGCCACCACCGCAAAGCCGCGGCCCGCTTCGCCCGCACGGGCAGCCTCGACGCCGGCATTCAGCGCCAGGAGGTTGGTCTGGAAGGCGATCTCGTCGATGACGCCGATGATCGTGGCGATCTTCTCCGACGAGCGGTTGATCTCGCTCATGGCGCCCACAGCCTTGGCGACCACCTCGCCGGACTGTGTCGCATAGGCCTGCGTTTCATTGACGGAGCTCGCCGTCTGTCGCGCGCGATCGGCGGTCGAGCGTACGACGTCGCTCAGGCGATGCAGCGCGCGCGAGCTTTCTTCGAGGGCAGCGGCCTGCTGTTCGGTGCGCCGCGCCAGATCGTCAGCCGACGTGGCAAGGTTGCCGGTGCCGCCCTTGATCTCTTCTGCGGTATAACGGACATCCGTCAAAGTCTCGCGAAGGGCTTCGACGGCATGATTGTAGGTGAAGGCCATTTCCACGAAGTCGGCGGAGAGGTCCTCGCGCATGCCCTCTTCCAGATTGCCGTCGGCAAGCTTTGCGAGAACGTCGGCCAGCGCATTGAGCGCCTGCTTCTGCTCGGCCTCGATGCGGGAGCGTTCTGCGGCGCGGCGGGCCGCCTCCTCTGCCGACAACGCGCGGGCGCTCTCGGCTTCCCGCTCCAATCGAACATTCTCGAGCGCCGCATCGCGGAAGACGCTGACCGAGCGCACCATGTCGCCGATCTCGTCGCCACGATTGCGGCCGTCGATCGCCACCTCGAGGTCGCCGCTTGCAAGGCGCGTCATGATTTCGGTGACGCGCTTCAGCGGGCCGCGCAAGGTCTCGACCAGCATCAGGCCGCCGACGATGGCAAGCAGCGTACCGACGATCATGGCGATGACCGAGACATTGGCCGAACGCTCGCTGTCTTCCTTGCCGAGTTCCTGTGCCTGGGCGACGAAGCCGCGCAGCGAGGTCATCGCTTCGGCGAGCAGGCCATTGGACCGCACGCGCGTCGTCTTCCAGTCGGCTGCGGTCTGCAGCAGATCGGCCGATCCATTGGTGAGGCCATCGATCAACGGCTTCATGTGCGCCGTGAAATCACGCATGGTAGCGTTGGTCTGTCCAAGCTCCGAAATGCGGGCAGCGGCCGCCTGCAGATCCTTGAGATCCGCAAGGACGAGATCGCGCGATGCTGAGTCACGGACATTTTCCATACGAGACGCATGCAGCGTCAGGCGGTCGACAACACCAAGGGCCTGGTCGACATGATCCAGAAGCTCTTTCTGGCCGTCGATAATCTTGTCGAGGCTGACAAAGCGATCGGCAGCGGTATCGCTGTTCTTGGCCGACTGCAGGGTCATTTCTCCCTCGATCTTCACGAAGCTCTGCAGGATCGGCCCCATCGCCTCGACCTTCTGGTCCGGCGTGCCGGAGCTTTTCAGCACCGCGTCGAGCTTGTCGGCGGCATCGGAAGCGTTCGCAACGAGAGGAGCGCCACGC
This sequence comes from Rhizobium sp. A37_96, assembly GCF_053521765.1. Taxonomy (NCBI): domain Bacteria; kingdom Pseudomonadati; phylum Pseudomonadota; class Alphaproteobacteria; order Hyphomicrobiales; family Rhizobiaceae; genus Rhizobium; species Rhizobium sp. A37_96. The sequence continues at coordinate 159,397 of NZ_JBNWDS010000001.1, forward strand.
TTGGAGACCAGCGCCTTGGAAACGGTTACCTGCTTGAGAATGGCATCGGCGTAGGTGCGCGCGTCCGAAATCTCTTCGGTGGAATCGGCTGCCATCTGCACCTGGATACGCAAGTTGCTCATCTTCTCCGACAGGCCCTTATAGGCAGCGGCATCGTAGAGCAGCTCCTTGGCGAAGGTTTCCTTGTCGCTGAAATCCTTACGGATGATGTCGATCTGCTTGCCGGCCGCCTTGGCGGTCGCCTCGATGCTTTGCACTGCCTTCTGGATGGCATCGACATCGCTGTCCTGCTTCTGGCGGATCGCCCAGAGCGTTGTCTCCTGCGCACGCATCTTGGCGGCAAGCTCGCTGACCTGAACGATCTTGGCCCGCTGATCGTCGCTCAACAGCCCGCTCAGACGATGAACGCCCTGCTCCTGTGCATCGATTTTATCCGCCAGCGCCTGGCGCGTCTCTTCGGACGGCGAAGCGGTAAACTCCTGCAGCGCCGCCTGCAGGTTTTCGAAGTCGCTGATATTTTCGATCGTGGCGCGCGTCACGGTCATATGACCGTTCAGAATATTGGCCGTGTGATAACCGGCCAGGCCGACACCAGCGATGAGAACCACCAGTGGCACCACGAAAATAAGAACCTTGGTGACAATCCTGCGGCCTTGCAAAAGACGATCAATGAAAAACATGCGGCGCCTCAACTGGATTATTAAAAATCTCCAGCGAAGGCGGGATCGTCATTCCTGCTGCGCTGCGGTAGGGCTTATGCCTCATGCAAAACCGCAGCGAGCGTCGGGAAATAAGATTGAATAAGAATTAATTGCCCGAGCAAAAGCCGCCATATCGGCAAAAATCTTACAACCACCGCACAATCATACGACCATTGCGCGAAAAAACTGCTCCAGGCGCAACAACTCCACCGCAGCGCACAATCGAATTCGGCCAAGGCAGGCGCACAATCGATTCCAATTTATGGAAAACGGCGCTACTCCAGACGAATACCTCGGGGGACTCAATTTTCTCATGCGACTGACCAAGAATACGCAGGGTGCGCTTTTCATGGCTGCATCCATGGCCGGTTTCTCCTGCAGCGATGCGCTGTCCAAGGCTGTTATCGCCTCCATGAACGCAGGCGAAATCATCTTCATTCGCGGCTTGTTCACGAGTTTTTTCGTTTATCTCCTCGCCCGCCGCATGGGCGCCCTGCGATCCTGGAAGGTCATGCTCCAGCCGATGATCGCGCTGCGCATCGCCTGTGAAGCGACGGCGGCGGCAACCTATATCACCGCTCTTGGAATGATGCCCATCGCCAATGCCTCCGCTATCCAGCAGGCAGTGCCCCTTGCCGTGACGCTCGGCGCAATGATCTTCCTGAAAGAGCCGGTGGGATGGAGACGCTGGACGGCGATCGCGGTCGGTTTCGTCGGCGTGCTCATCATCATCCGGCCCGGCCGCGAAGGGTTCACGACGGCCGCCCTCCTTGCCATCGCCTGCATGTTTGCAACCGCGGCCCGCGATCTGGCGACGCGCTGCATCGACAAGGAGGTGCCGTCGCTGATGGTCACGCTCTGCACCGCCATATCCATTTCCGTCTTCGGAGCCTTGTGCATCGTTCCCTTTGGCGGCTGGCAGCCGGTGAGCACGACATCGCTTCTCCAGATCCTTTTGGCCTCCGTTCTCGTGCTGATCGGCTATCAGGCGGTCATCCTTGCAATGCGCATGGGCGAAATCTCCTTTGTCGCGCCATTCCGCTATCTGAGCCTCATCTGGTCCACCCTGCTGGGCCTGATCGCCTTCGGCGAGATGCCGGACGGCTGGTCCATCCTCGGCGCGGCCATTGTCATCGCCTCCGGCATCTATACTTTCTATCGCGAGAGCAAGCGGCGGAGCGCCGAGCCTGTCGCGCAGGAATCAGAACCCCGCGTTCCCGCCTGAGGTCGCAACCATGCCCGGCTTCATCGCCAATACGGAAGACATTCCCGTCGTTCTCCTTGCGGGAGGACGATCGAGCCGCATGGGCGCAAACAAGGCATTTTCCCTGCTTGGCGAAGAGAGTCTGCTCGCTCGCATCGCCGCACGCATCGCGCAGCGGCAGATGAAGCCGATCGCGCTCAATGCGGACACCGATTGGCCCGACACCATGGGGATGGACCTCGTTCCCGACCGGATCCCCGGGAAGCTCGGGCCGCTTGCGGGCGTGCTTGCCGCAATGCAGGACACGACATTGCGCTATCCTCACGCCTCGCATGTCGCGACGCTCCCCATAGACAGCCCCTTCTTTCCGCTCGATCTCGTTCCACGGCTGGCACAGGCCATCGAAGGCCCCAACGAGATTGCGATCGCAGCGTCGCTGAGCCAGGACCATCCCGTTTTCGGCCTCTGGCCGGTCTCCATCGCCGCCGACTTGGGAACGTGGATCGTCTCCGATGAAAAGCGGCGCGTCAGGGATTTTCTTGCCCGCCATCAGGTCCGGCGCGTGGATTTTGCCGCGGTCGAAACACCGATCGGCCCTCTCGACCCTTTCTTCAACATCAATACGCCTGCCGATCTGATCGAAGCGGAAAAATGGCTGGCGGCACTGGAAAGCATGCCATGACGACATCACGGCCCAGAATCTTCGGCATCGCGGGATGGAAGAACTCCGGCAAGACCGGCCTTGCCGTGCGCCTCGTGACCGAGTTCACCCGGAGAGGCTATCGGATTTCGACGATCAAGCATGCGCATCATGATTTCGATATCGACAAGGTCGGCGCCGACAGCTTCCGCCATCGCGAGGCGGGAGCCCATGAGGTCACCATCGTTTCCGGTACGCGTTACGCCATCATGCACGAGCTGCGTGGCGAACCCGAACCGGGTTTCGATGAGATATTGGCACGCCTCGCCCCTTGCGACCTCGTATTGATCGAAGGCTACAAGCGCGAGCCGATCCCCAAGATCGAGGCCCGCCGATTGCAAGCATCCAAACGCGAACCGCTCGCTCCGCAGGATGGGCATATCGTCGCCATCGCCGCCGATTATCCCGTAGAGGATGCCGGTTCGCTTCCCGTCTTCGACCTCGATGACACTCTTGCCATTGCCGATTTCATTGCCGCGGCGGTCAGCCTGGACACGCCGGCAAAATGAAAGGCCGCCGGTTTCCCGGCGGCCCTCATGGCTTGTCTGTAAACAAAGACTTACCGATTGGACGCGACCGGGCGCACCAGCGGCGTGATGCGGCGGATCGTGACGCGGCGGTTTTCCTGCGACGGGCCGAGCGTATTCACCTTGAGATACTGCTCGCCATACCCCTGTGTTACCAGGTTTTCTGCCGGAATGCCGTAGACATCCGTCAACACGTTGGCGACCGATTCCGCGCGGCGGTCAGACAGGATCAGGTTGCTCTCCGCCGAGCCCACGGCATCCGTATGGCCTTCGATGAGGAAGGTTTCGGTCGGATCACGCTTGATGATCTGCGATATGCCGTCGGCTACACCGCGCAGCGTGCTGGCCTGAGTCATGGGAATGTCGGCGCTGCCCGTTGCGAAAGTGATCGTATCCAGGTCGATACGGCGGATCTTGTCACGGATACGGGCCGAATAACGGACTTCGTTGACCGAATAGATACGCTCGACCGGCTCGACCGGCGGTTCGCGCAGGAAGTCGTAGTAATCAGCATTACGGTTGGATGCCGTGTCGATGATGTACTGGCTCAGCGGAATGAGCAGGCGCATCGGCGGCAGATCGTCGCCCGGATCGCGGAAGTAATCGTCATTGTCGGGCCGATCTTCCAGCTCCGGCGAATAGAACAGCACGTATTCATGGCCTCGGGCATCGATACGCGAGCGCTGGATGATATCGCCGTAGCGGTTGCGGATCGTTACGACGCGATCGCCGTCGGGCTGATCGATCGTCTCGCGATAGCGGTCGCGCGGCAGCTGTTCGTAGATCGGCCGCTCGCCGCCTCGGATGAAGCGCTCGCTATCGTCGTGACGCACCACATAGGTATTGTCGACGTTGACGATCGTCCGGTTGTCCTGATTGATAATGGTCTGGACCGCGGTTCCCTGCGGCGGGACGAAGTCCGGCCGGCGATCGATGCGGCGGCCCTGCTCGCTGGTCACGGCTTCCATCTTCACCGGCGGCTGCGGCTGTCCGCCACCTGCGGCGCGCTGCGCCTCGGCGTCGGAGGTCGGCGGCTTGCTGTAAGCCGGCGGCGGCTGCTGTCCCGGATTGTTCTGAGCCTGGCCTTTCTGGCCCTGACCGGCCTGACCACGACCGCCCTGGGCGCCCGGCGCACCGGGATTCTGACCGTTGTTCAGATGTTCGCCCCGGCGAAAGGCACCCTTCTGGCTGTCCAGAACCGCGCTGCCATTTTCGACCGGCAGGATGACCGGGCCGTTGGCGGAAGCCGGATTCTCCGCGATCTTCTTGCGGCGTTCCAGTTCCTGAGGCGAGACCTGCTCGGCCGGAGGCAGCTGGATTTCGCCGGCCTGCTGGCCGTTGCCGTTGGCCGGTGCGGGCGTTGCCGTCCCCTGGGCGGGCGTCTCCGCGCCGTTTGCCGGCTGCTGCTTGCCGGGTTGCGGCGTGGTTGCCTGATTGCCGGGTTGCGCGGGCTGTGCCTGCGGCTCACCCTTCTGCGCCGGCTGCTGCGGATTGGCGCCGGGCTCCTCGCCCTGCTGCTGGTTCTGCGGCTGCTTGCCGTGGTTCTTGCCTGTGCCCGGCTTCTGCCCCTGTTGGGTGCCAGCGGTCGCCGGCGTTCCGGGCTGAGCTTCAGGCTGCGCCTGTGTCGCGGGCTGCGTCTCCGTGCCCGGCTGAGCCTTGTGACCCTGCGACGGTTCGCCGGCAGGCGCCTGCGGCTGTTCGGCCGGCTGCTTCGCCGGGTTCTCGGACTGGCCCTGCTTTGGATTGGCGTTTTGCGCGGGCTGAGCCTGATTTTCGGGCTGGGCCTTCTGATTCTGCGGCTCCTGGGCGGCGGGAGCCTCCTTCTGTGCCGGCGCAGGCTGCTGCGGCTTCGGCTTGCCCTTGGGCTCAGGTTTGGCTTCCGGCTGCGCTTCGGCGGCAGGCTGCTGCTGTTCTACCTTCGGCGGCGGCGCTTCCGCAGGCTGCTTTGCCTCGGGCTGCTTGGCCTTCGGCTTCGGCTGGGGCGCCGCAGGCTCCGCTTCCGGGGCGGCGGCCTTGGGCTGCGGCTTTGCCGCAGGCTGGGTCTGCTGCTCCTCGGCCGGCTGCTGATGCTGCTTCTTCGGTTCCGGCTGAGCCTCCGCCGCCGGCTGCTGACGCTGGGGCTTCGGCTGCTCCTGCTCCGCGGGCTGCTGGTGCTGCGCCTTCGGCGGCTGGGCTTCCGGTTGCTGCTTTGCAGGCTTCTGCGGTTCGGCTTCGGGCGCCGCCTGCTTCATCTGGTGCTGCGGCTCCGCGCCACCCTGGTGGGCGGGTTCGCCCTGGTGCTTCTGACCCTGCGGTTCACCCTCTCCGCCGCCGGCCTTCTTATGCTTGAGCTGCTCTTCTTCCGACTGTGCTGCCGGCTCCTGCTGCGCCACCTCGAAACTTGTGTCGGCGGTCGCCGTGGATGCATCGGCCGCGCCGTTGTTCAGCAGTGCGATGGGCTGTTCGCGAAGCGCCGCGGCTGCCACCGGCTCGAATGCGAGCGATAGCGAAAGCAGCGGAAACGCGGCGCTGGCAAATAGTCTGGATCGCTTTCCCATATGGGTCTCCTCTTGTGATCTTTGTCCGCCGAATTGCGAATCTCAGCGGGCAAGGCGATGCCTCAGGAACCCGGCCAATTTTCGGTTCTCGTGAGGCTGAATCGCGGCAGGCCGCTATATGTTCCCGCACTATTAAGTTGCTGCAATTAACCCTGGCTGAATGCGGCGGATAGCTTTCGTTCAGATTTCGCCGTCGCGCGCCCGCATTGCGGCGGGATCGGGCAACGGAGGTCAGGCTCGTAATTCCAGTTGCTTTTTCCAAAAAAAAAGTACGAATATCGCCGCAAGGCGGGCCACCGGCCCGCTCCACTCGAGCCGTCTGCCAAAAACAATAATGGGCTGCCGGCCACCAACAGAGAGGATCAAAATGCGCATCTCCACCCGTCTCTTTGCCGCTGCGTCCTTTGCCGCGATGTCGCTTCTCGCCGGCGCGGCGCTTGCCGACGGCGACTCGCTCGTCTTTGGCACGGACGCGACCTACCCGCCGTTCGAATCGCTTGACGCCGGCGGCAAGTTCATCGGCTTCGACATCGATATAACCAATGCGCTTTGCGATCAGATGAAGATCAAGTGCACCTTCGTGAACCAGGATTTCGACGGCATCATTCCGGCCCTGCAGGCCAAGAAGTTCGATGCCATCATCTCGTCCATGTCGATCACGCCGGAACGCCAGAAGATCGTCGACTTCACCAACAAGATCTACAACACGCCGCCGGCGATCGCCGTCCCGAAGGACTCTCCTCTCAAGGACGCAACCGACGAAGCCCTGAAGGGCAAGACGATCGGCGCACAGTCCTCCACGACGCACGCCAACTACGCCACGGCCCATCTGAAGGACGCCGAACTCAAGCTTTATCCGTCGGCTGACGAATACAAGCTCGATCTCAGCAACGGCCGCATCGATGCCGCCATCGACGACGTCGTCGTGCTGTCGGAATGGGTGAAGTCGGATGCCGGCAGCTGCTGCAAGATGCTCGGCACGCTGAAGATCGATCCGGTCGTCAATGGCGAAGGCGCAGGCATCGCCATCCGCAAGGGCGACACGGCTCTGAAGGACAAGCTCAACGCCGCGATCGCTGCGATCCGCGCCGACGGCACCTACAAGAAGATCCAGGACAAGTATTTCGATTTCGACGTCTACGGCGACTGATCGCCGGTCGATTTCCTTGGAAAAGATCACGGCGGAAGCTTGCTCTTCCGCCGTTTTTGTTTGACAACGAGAAGAATATAAGCAGAAACGCGGCAAAAGCCGCTAGGGGAAATACAGCATGAGCGGATTGTTTTCCGCCCTTGGTTCCTTGTGGACCTGGTTGAGTACGATTTTCGACCCATTGTGTGGTCCGGTCGGACTGTTCACAATATTCGGCCAGAATACGATGCTCGCCTGTGGTGATACGGGATGGGGCGATGAGTTGGCCGGCGGCCTGAAGATCACGATTGCCGTCTCGGTCTTGACACTGCCGCTTGGCATTATCATCGGCTTCTTCGTCGCGCTCGCGCAGCAATCGGAGGAAAAGTCGCTGCGGCTTGCCGCAGGCATATTCACCACGATTTTTCGCGGCTTGCCGGAACTGCTGACGCTGTTCATCATCTACTATGGCATGCAGATCCTGCTGCAATCGCTGCTTGCCAAGTTCGGCTACGATGGTCCCATCGAGATCAATGCCTTCGCGGCCGGCATGGTCGCCCTGGCGATCGTGTTTTCCGCCTATTGCTCGGAGGTGCTTCTGTCGGCTTTCAAGGCGATCCCCAAGGGCCAGTACGAGGCGGGCGATGCGCTCGGCTTCCATCGCGCGCGCACCATGCGGCTCATTATCGTGCCGCAACTCGTCCGCATCTCGCTGCCGAACCTCGGAAATCTCTGGATGAACCTGCTGAAGGACACATCCTACGTGTCGATCATCGGCCTTGCCGACATCATCAGGCAGACCGGGATCGCCGTGCGCGCCACCAAGGCGCCCTTCACCTTCTATTCGATCGCCTGCCTCTTTTATCTGACGCTGGCCGTCATTTCCTCGATCGGCCTCTTCTATCTCGATCGCTGGGCCAAACGTGCGGAGGTTCATCGATGAGCCATGCCGAAATTCTGATAGCGGCGCAGCCCGCGCCACCCAAGGCAGTCAGGACAATATCCAAGACGGCCATTGCCGGTTATTTCTTCCTGACGCTCTGGGCCATTCTCGGCGTCGCCCTGCTGGCGATGATCGTGACCGGCTGGGATGTCGACAAGCTCGAAACCTATGGGCCGAGGCTTCTCCACGGCCTTTGGATCACCGTAAAGCTCGTCGCCCTGTCTTTCGTTCTCGGCGCGATCCTGTCGATACCGCTGGCCTTCGCCCGCATGTCGAGCAACAGGATCCTGAGCACGCTGACCTATTGCTATGTCTATCTGTTCCGCGGCACACCGCTGCTCGCGCAGATCTTCATGGTCTATTACGGCTTTCCGAGCTTCCGCTGGTTCTTCGAGGATATCGGCCTCTGGTGGTTCTTCAAGGATCCCTTCTATTGCGGCGTCTTCGCCATGACGCTGAACACGGCCGCCTATCAGACGGAAATCGTCCGAGGCGCCATCCAGAGCGTGCCGAAGGGCCAGACGGAAGCAGCAAATGCCCTCGGCATCCATACGTGGATCGCCTTCCGCAAGATCATCATTCCCCAGGCCCTCATTGTGGCGCTGCGTCCTTACGGCAACGAGATCATTCTGCTGATCAAGAGCTCGGCAACCGTCTCCATCATCACGGTCTTCGATCTCATGGGCGAGACACGCTATGCGTTCTCGCGCACCTACGACTACCAGATCTATCTCTGGGCGGCGATCTTCTACCTGGTGATCGTCGAGCTGATGCGCAACGGCTGGGCGCGGATGGAAGGCCGGCTGACCCGGCATCTCAAGCGCTGATCTTTCAGAAGCGGCGCGCAAGGCGCCGCTTCTGGCAGCACTCCCGCATCATCGCTGCCAACATATTGATTTATCGCAATAAATTTCTTTCATGACGGTTTTGTAAAGCTTGAGTTTACCATGAGCTGTTTCCATATTCATGTGACCATGAGTCACGAAGAACGGGAACGGAAAGTGAAAGCTCATGCACGAAGACATGCAAAAGCAGTTGCAGGGTTATGGGTTGACGACGGCGCAGATTTTCTATCGCCTGCCCGATCATCCGCAGTTTCTCCAGACCTATATCTGGCAGGACTATGACCTTGCCCCGAACTTCCCGGAAATGCGCGGCTTCCTGAAGTTCTGGCAGGAGAAGCTGGACGGGCCGCTTCATTCCGTGCGCTATGTGCACCGCAAGCTGATTTCGGCAAGCGAATGGCGCGCAGTGAAGGGGGAGTTCATCCTTCACTAGCCGCCTCCCCAAGCATTCCATGCCGTGAGCGCCCGACCGCGGATTATGGCGGCACGCCCTCTCTCGCCGCGCCGCAAGCATTGCAAAAGCCGATCAGTCGTCTTAATGCCTGCGTAACAAAAGGAAGGGCCGGCATCCATGGCAAAGAAGAAGATCGACGAAGACGCGCTTGCGGAAGCCTATAACCGCGCATTGGCGCTGGAGAAGGCCGGCGACATCGATGCCGCCGTGCAGGCCTATGAAGAAGTGCTGGCGCTCGATCCGGAAGATCACGGCGGCGCCGCCGTTCGCATCGCTTCGATGGGCCGCGGCGAAACGCCCGTCAAGGCGCCCGACGCCTATGTCGAGACCCTGTTCGATCAGCATGCCGAGGTTTTCGAAGACGTGCTGGTGGAGCAGCTCGGCTACCATGTCCCGGTTCTCGTTCGCCAGCGCCTGCAGGCGCTCGGCCTCGGCCCCTTCAAGCGCATGCTCGACCTCGGCTGCGGCACGGGCCTGACGGGCGGCACGCTGCGCGATATCGTCGGGGATATCACCGGCATCGACATTTCCGAGAACATGGTCGAAGTCGCCCATGAAAAGGACATCTACGAAACCCTTTTCGTCGCCGAGGTCGAAGACTTCCTCGACGACAACGACGAAGAGCCCTTCGACCTGATTACCGCGACCGATGTCCTGCCCTATCTCGGCGCGCTGGAACCCCTCTTCTTCGGCACTGCCGAAAACATGACGCCGGGCGGCCTCTTCATCTTCTCGTCGGAAACCCTGCCCGAGGCGGCCATGGCTGGTCGCCCCTACATGGTCGGTCCTCACCAGCGTTTCGCCCATTCCGAAGCCTATGTGCGTGAACGGCTGACTGCGACCGGCTTCGAACTCGTCGAAATCACCGATATCAACGTCCGCATGGAAGACGGCCAACCGACGCCGGGCCATCTGGTCGTCGCTCGCCGCCTTGCCGATTGAGGCTAAATATCCCAGGCAGGAATAGTTATCCTTTTGGATAACTATTTTCTTGCGCAACGACCCGACAGTTGATACTTAGCCATTCAGATAAGTTTCAGCTCGATCCTTGATGTCGGAAAGGTCGTCGCATGTCCCTTGTTCTCTACCAGCATCCCCTCGCCTCATTTTGCCACAAGGTGCTGATGGCACTTTATGAAAACGGAACGCCGTTCGAAAGCCGGATCATCGATCTCGGCAACGCGGAATCGCGCGCCTCGCTGGCGCGCCTCTGGCCGCTCGCCAAGTTTCCGGTCCTGCGCGACGAAGCACTCGACAGCACCATTCCGGAAACCAGCATCATCATCGAATATCTCGACCGGCACTATCCCGGCGCAACACAACTCTTGCCGACGGACCTGTCGGATGCCCTGTGCGTCCGGCTCTGGGATCGCTTCTTCGACCTCTATGTGCAGGATCCGATGCAAAAGATCGTGGCGGACGTGCTGCGGGCAAATGAGGACAAGAGTCCTCAGAGCGTATCCGAGGCACAGGCATTGCTGTCCACTGCTTATGGAATGATCGAAAAGCAGCTGGACGGGAAAACCTGGATCACAGGCGACAGCCTGACCATGGCCGATTGCGCCGCGGCGCCGGCCTTGTTCTATGCCGAAACCCTTGTTCCCTTTGGTGAGGGGCACGAGCGCTTGAAGGCGTATTATCAGCGCCTTCTCGAGCGCCATTCCTTCGCCCGCGTTCTCAAGGAAGCCATGCCCTATTTCCACATGTATCCTTACAATGAGAAACTGCCGGCGCAATTCCGGCCGGAAACACCGAATGCTTGAGGAACCGCAGGCGCTCGACCGCATGTTCCAGGCCCTTTCCGATCAGAGCCGGCGCGGCATGATCGACCGGCTCGGTCGCGGACCCGCTTCCGTCACCGAACTGGCGCAACCGCTGGACATGGCGCTACCGACCGTGATGAAACATCTGCAGGTGCTGGAGACAAGCGGGCTGGTGCTGTCGGAAAAAGCCGGCCGAGTGCGGACCTATCACCTGCGCAGGGAGGCGCTGGCATCCGTCGAGCGCTGGATTGCCGAGCGCAAGGCATCCTGGAACAACCGGCCGAGTGCGGACCTATCACCTGCGCAGGGAGGCGCTGGCATCCGTCGAGCGCTGGATTGCCGAGCGCAAGGCATCCTGGAACAAGACGTTCGACCGGCTCGACCTGTTCCTGGCGGAGACATCGACGGAGACGACAGGCGAATGAGCGAACGATCGACCGAGCATACGACCATCACCATAGAACGCCATTTCAACGCACCGCTGCCGCGCGTTTTCAGCGCCTGGGCGATCCCGGAGCAGAAGCGGCAATGGTTTGCCTGCCATGGGGATTGGAAGCCGCTGGATTTCCATCTCGATTTCCGCGCCGGCGGCAGCGAAAGCAACCGTGTCGCCTCCACGGATGGCGTCGTGCATGCCTATCAGGCGCGCTATATCGACGTCGTCCCGAACGAGCGCTTCATCTACGCCTTCGACATGATGCTCGACGACGTCAGAATTTCCGTGTCGCTGGCAACGGTCAGCTTTGCCGAGGAGCCCGGCGGCACGAAGATGACCTTCATCGAACAGGTCGTGTTCCTCGACGGCTACGGCGACAACGGCTCTCGGCTCGCAGGCACGGAAATAGGCTTCGATAACCTCAGGCTCTATGTCGAGGGAGACGACACCAGACCCAATTAAAGCAACTCCAGGAAAAAGTGCGCAGCGGTTTTCGCCCGGAATCGCGTAAAACAAAGAGATAGAGCGGTTCAACGATCCCGTGAAACGCGGAACCGCTCTAAGACCGCGCCTCGCCAAGGATCGCCGCGAGGAGCTGGCCCTCGAGTTCGGCCAATGCCGGATTGCCGTGGCGGCGCGGATGCGGATAGGGAATGTCGAGATCGAGCACGATCCTGCCCTCGTCCAGCACGACGACCCGATCGGCCAGATGCACGGCCTCGCTGACGTCGTGGGTCACAAGCACGGCGGTAAAGCCAAGCTCGCGCCAGACACGGTTCAGCAGTTCCTGCATGCTGATGCGGGTCAGGGCATCCAGCGCGCCGAGCGGCTCATCGAGTGCGAGGATACCCGGCTTGCTGACGAGCGCGCGCGCAAGCGCAACGCGCTGCTTCTGTCCGCCGGAAAGGCTGGAAGGCCACTCGCCGGCTTTTTCGGCCAGTTGCACCTCGGAAAGAACGGCGGCCGTCTCCTTCCGCGACAGATCCTGCGGCACGCCCTCGCCCAATCCGACGGCGACGTTGTCGGCGACGGAGAACCAGGGCAGCAGACGCGGCTCCTGAAAGACGATGCGCGTATTGGGTTGGGCGTCGCGACCGTCTGCGGCCTCGAACCGCAGATGACCCGCGCTCGGCTCCTCCAGCCCCATCAGGATGCGCAGCAACGTGCTCTTGCCGCAGCCGCTCTTACCGATGACGGCCACGAACTGGCCGGCGGGAATATCGAGATCGATGCCGCGCAGAACGCGGTTGCTTCCGAAACTCTTCTCCAGACCTTTGATATGGATGGCCGCAGCATCGGTAGCTCGCGGCGCGACATTTTGGGCTTCCGCCCGTGAACGATCTACCGCGATGACGCTCATGACAGGCTCCTCAATTCTGATAGGCCGGATTCCAGCGCAAGGCCCCGCGCTCGATCGTCCGCGCGACGACATCGGCAAGCTTGCCGAGGATGGCATAGATGACCAGCGTCAGGACGACGACATCGGTCATGCCGAACTCGCGGGCATTGTTGGCCATGTAGCCGATGCCCGACGACGCCGCGATCGATTCAGCGACGATCAGCGTCAGCCACATGATGCCGAGGGCAAAGCGCAGGCCGACGAGGATGGACGGCAGCGCGCCTGGGAAGATGATCTTCCGAAACAGCGTCCAGTTGCTCATACCGTAGACCCGTCCCATTTCGATCAGTCCGCGATCGACATTGCGAACGCCGTGATAGGTATTGAGATAGATCGGGAAAAGCACGCCGAGCGCCGTCAGGAAGAGTTTCGATTCCTCGCCGATCCCGAACCAGAGGATCACCAGCGGCACCATGGCAAGGTGCGGAATGGTGCGCAGCATCTGCAGCGTCGTATCCGTCAGTTGCTCCGACAGCCGCGACACGCCGTTGGCGATGCCGAGGAGGAAGCCGATCGAGCCGCCGACCAGAAGGCCCGCGAAAGCCCGGCCGGCGCTGACGAGGATGTTGTTGGGCAGCTGCCCGGAAATCGTAGTCTGCCAGAAGGCGACCACCACCGCAGCCGGTGATGGCATGATGCGCGTGGAGATCCACCCGAACGACGAACCGAGCTGCCAGGCCGCGATAACCACGACCGGCAGCAGGAAGGGCAGGAAACTCTGCAACGAGATGGCCTGCCTTGCGGCCCTGGCGGAGCGCGTGCGGCGCTCCGGGCCGACGCGTACGAAGGACGTGTCGAATGCCGACATGGGGATCTCCCTTCAAAGGTGGCGTTACGAGCCGGAAACGACCTTCAGATTGCCGCCGTGGCTGCCACCCGCGAAGATCTGCTTTGCGCCGAATTCGTTGCGGAAACCGGCACGCTGCTGCTCCTGGTTCAAGCCCAGCTCGGGGAAGAGCAGTTCCGCCACGCGATAGGCTTCTTCCAGATGCGGATAGCCGGAGCCGATCACGGTTTCGATGCCGAGCTCCTGATACTCCCGCAGTCGCGCAGCCACCGTCTTCGGCGAGCCGACCAGCGCCGTGCCGGCACCGGCGCGCACCAGGCCAACGCCGGCCCAGAGGTTCGGCGACACTTCGAGCTTGTCGCGACGGCCGCCGTGCAGCGCCGCCATGCGCTTCTGTCCGACGGAATCGGACTGCTTGACGAATTGCTCCTGCGCCTCGCGGATCGTCTCGTCGTCGAGCTTGGAGATCAGCTTCTCGGCCGCTGCCCAGGCCTCGTCGTCTGTTTCGCGGACGATGAAATGCAGGCGGATGCCGAAGCTGACTTCGCGTCCGCGCTTGGCGGCCGCAGCCCGCACCTTCTCGATCTTCTCGGCAACCTGCGCCGGCGGCTCGCCCCAGGTCAGATATTTGTCGACGCGGCCGACGGAGAATTCGATGCCGGCATCCGAGGAGCCGCCGAAATAGAGCGGCGGGCGCGGCGCCTGCACCGGCGGGAGGCCCAGCCGTGCGTTGGTCGCCTTGATATATTTGCCCTCGAAGGTGGAAGACCCCTTTTCCAGCAATTCCTCCCAGACGTGGAAGAATTCGTCCGCATGAGCATAGCGCTCGTCGTGCTCCAGATGAATGCCGTCACCTGCAAGCTCGGCCGGGCTGCCGCCAACAACGATGTTGAGCAGCACGCGGCCGTTCGAAACGCGATCGAGCGTCGAAGCGAGGCGCGCGTAGTAGGCGGGCGAAGCCGTACCGGGACGGATCGCGACCAGGAACTTCAACTTCTGCGTATGCGCCGAAAGTGCAGCGGCCGTCACGAAGGATTCCTCGCAGGACACGCCCGTCGGCAACAGCACTCCGGTATAGCCCAGCCGGTCGACCGCCTGTGCGATCTGCTGGAGATAGCCGATCTCCGGTCCGCGATTGAGATCGCCCGTGCCGAGATAAGTGCCGTCGCCAGAGGTTGGAATGAACCAGAGGAAGTCGATGGGTTTTGCGGTCGCGGTCATGAAGTTTTCCTGCCTTCTGGATGCGCGTTGTCGGGAGCCACTTCCCGATGCTCGACCTGGATAGTGACATAGACCATGGATTATATCGACAATGCAGATTTTCTATTGCCGTGCGTCTGGCGGAATATTTTTGCCGACGCAGCCCCTTCCCGTAGTGTTTCGGGCACAGGCTGCATCGGCGGGATAGCGGCGATCCTCAGCTTGCCTTCGGCCGCCAGACGATATCGGTGACGGTCAGCTTCTTGGGAACGATCCCGAGATTGTAGAACTCGTCGGCCAGTCCCTGCTGATAGGCGATCGCGGCATCGGTGATGGTGGAGACGCCGCCGAGATCGGCGCCCGGGCGCGTCAGCGTCACCCGCGTCACGTCGGCCGGAACGCCGGTGATTTCGGACAATGCCGTGACCGTGTCGTCCAGATTGGATTGAGCTGCGGCGCCGACCTTGGCCAGCTCATCGATGACATCGACGACGACCTGCGGATTGTCCTTGGTGAAATCGCTATTCGCCAGGAAATAGCTGAAGGAATCGACGATACCGCGCGCCGTGGCGAGAATGCGCGTATCCGGATCAGCCTCCGCAATGGCAAGATAGGGATCCCAGATCGACCAGGCATCGATGGCGCCCGTCTTGAAGGCGGCGGACGCATCCGGCGGCGCAAGATCGAGCGCCTCGATATCGTTGATCGTCAGGCCGCCCTTGCGCAGCGCCTTGACGGTAACGTTGTGGGCACTGGAGCCGCGCTTGAAGGCGAGCTTCTTTCCCTTGAGATCGGCAAGCGTCTGGATCGGCGAATCCTTGCGCACGAGAATGGCCGAGCTTTCGGGACTGCCGGTGTAGAGCCCCACGTAAAGCAGATTGCCGTTCGCGGCCTGGGCGAAAAGCGGCGGCACGTCGCCTGTCGCGCCAAAATCGAGGGCACCGGCGCCGAGTGCTTCGAGCAGAGGCGGACCGGATGTGAACTCCGACCATTCGACCGATATGCCGCGGTCGGAAAGCCGCTTTTCAAGCGATGCCTTGCGCTTGGCCAATGCCAGCACGCCGTTCTTCTGCCAGCCGATGCGAAAGGTCGTGGCCGCGGCTGCACGCGCCGGCCGCAGGGAAGGCAAGGCGAAGGCCGCTGCCGTGGCACCGAGAAGGCCGAGTGTCTGTCTGCGCGAAATCATCGAGGATCCTTTTCCATCCCGCCTTGGCGCTTCCGCCACCACCGGCTCGTTGTCGATGTCCAAGGATCGCAAATCCACAGATTATATCGACAAAGGATATTATGAAGTTTCACACCGATATCGAAATTTAATTCCACATGACCCTGAAATCGGAAATCAGATTTCAAAGCCTATGCCACGGTGACAAGTTGACCGACAAATCGGTCTTCCGTCCCTCCGGCCTTTCCGCTAAGCCTTCGAGTCAAATTCGGTCAGGGAGTTACAAAAATGGCAAAGGTCTCGTTCATCGGCATGGGCGTCATGGGCGCTCCCATGGCCGGACATCTGAAGGTCAAGGGCGGGCATGACGTCACCGTCTACAACCGGACCGTCGCCAAGGCCGAGGCATGGGCCAAGCAATATGACGGCAAGTTCGCCCCCACGCCGGCGGAGGCCGCTGACGGCGCCGACTTCGTCTTCACCTGCGTCGGCAATGACGACGACCTGCGCTCGGTGACCACGGGCAAGAACGGCGTGCTTTCAACCATGAAGGCAGGGTCCGTCCTTATCGACAATACGACGGCAAGCGCCGAAGTCGCTCGCGAACTCTACACGGCCGCCAAGGAAAAAGGCGTCGATTTCATCGACGCACCGGTGTCCGGCGGCCAGGCCGGAGCCGAGAATGGCGTCCTCACAGTCATGTGCGGCGGTGATGAGGCCGTATTTGCGAGGGCTCGTCCCGTGATCGACGCCTATGCCCGCATGGTCGGCCTGATGGGGCCGGTTGGCTCGGGTCAGCTGACCAAGATGATCAACCAGATCTGCATCGCCGGTGTCGTCCAGGGCCTTGCCGAAGGCATTCACTTCGGCAAGCAGGCCGGGCTCGACATCGAAAAGGTCGTGGAGGTCATTTCCAAGGGCGCCGCCGGCTCCTGGCAGATGGAAAACCGCCACAAGACGATGAATGCCGGCAAATATGATTTCGGCTTCGCGGTGGACTGGATGCGCAAGGATCTCGGCATCGTACTGGAAGAAGCGCGCCGCAATCAATCCAAGCTACCGCTTACAGCCCTCGTCGACCAGTTCTACGGCGATGTTCAGGCGATGGGAGGCAATCGCTGGGATACATCCTCGCTGCTCGCACGCCTGGACAGGAAGTAACAAAAAAGGGGCTCAATCGATATCGATTGAGCCCCTTCTTAAAAATGTCGCTCAGTCTTCGTTCGACTTCGCGTTTTCCAGCAGCATGTAGTCCAGCGGCAGTTCCGTCGAATACTTGATCTGTTCCATGGCGAAAGCCGAGGAGACGTCGCGGATCTCGATCTTGGCGATCATGCGCTTGTAGAAGGCATCATAGGCCGCGATATCCGGAACGACGACCCGCAACAGATAGTCGACATCGCCGCTCATGCGGTAGAACTCGACCACTTCCGGAAAATCGGCGATCACTTCCGAAAAGCGCTTCAGCCATTCGATCGAGTGGCTGTTGGTGCGGATGGAAACGAAAACCGTGACCTTGGTGTTGACCTTTTCAGGATCGAGCAGCGCCACGCGGCGGCGAATGACGCCATCCTCTTCCATCTTCTGGATACGCCGCCAGCATGGCGTCGTCGACAGACCGACCTTCTTGGCCAGATCGGCCACGGCCAGAGTGGAATCCTCCTGCAGCAGACGCAGGATTTTGCGGTCAAGACGGTCCATTTAAGCATCCCTTCGAATTATATTCTCTCTATAGCCTACTTTAAGCGAGAGAAAAGAAACTTTTTCTCAAGAAAGAAGGGTTTTCACACGTTGTTGCAATACTGGAAGCAGTTCGGCCTCGAACCAGGGGTGGCGTTTCAGCCAGCCACTGTTGCGCCAGCTCGGATGCGGAAGCGGCAAAATAGCCGGTGACCGGTTGGTCAGGAGATAACGCCGCCACTCCGCGACGGTCTCCGTCATCGAGGACATGCGCTGCGCGCCGAGGTGCCAGGCCTGCGCATATTGCCCGATCGTCAGGATCAGCTCGATCTGCGGCATCGCGTCCATCACCCGCTGCCGCCACAACGGCGCACACTCCCGGCGCGGCGGCAGGTCGCTGCCGGCCGCATCGTAACCGGGAAAGCAGAACCCCATCGGCACGATGGCGAAATGATCCTGATTATAGAAGCTCTCGCGATCCACCGCGAGCCATTGCCGCAAACGGTCGCCGGAGGCATCGTTGAACGGCAATCCGCTCTCGTGAACGCGCAATCCAGGCGCCTGCCCCGCAATAAGTATCCGTGCCGTCGACGACAGGGTGGCAACCGGCCGCGGCTCATGCGGCAAGCGATCCGCCTCGCCCTTGGCCGGCATGTCCCGACAGAGGCGACAGGCGGCAATCGCGGAGCGCAGTGCCTGCAATTCGTCCTCCTGCCTCATGGCGCGTTCCATCCGACGAGTTGTCGCAGATATCCGAACAACCCGGCAATCGGATCATTTCCATCGGCATGCGTCATACGCTCTTCGCGCCGATAGTCGCTCGGCCGCTCGAAATCCCCGGCCCAAAGCCCGGCCTTCGCCTGCCGCGCGATACGCTCCTCATTGGAATAGCCGCCATACGAAACCGCCATGCCTCTGCGAACCATGGCGGCATTGATATCGAGATCCCCGGCGACGCAAGTCACCAGCAGGCGACCATAGCGATCCCTCTCCTGTCCCCGGCATTCGGGCTCCCCAGTCTTAATGATTGTGGCAAGCGCTCTACGCGCCTCCTCACCGCAAGCCCAGTCAGCACCATCCCGCCGGCAGCGCTGCCGATATTCGGGAGCGTCGATCCCTTTCAGCCTCAGGCGCTCACCATTGGCAGAAAGCGTATCGCCATCAATGACGTAAAACTTGCCGTTTTGAACGATTTCCGGTCGATTGTTCATCTTCAACGCGAGTAATGCAAGAATGGCAAGCAGAGCGAAAGTGGCCACGCCGTCACGAAACAGGCGGCCTGACCGCATCACCTTGTTGCCTCCTTTAAGAACAAATCCTTGGCGAAGATGGCAAACAAATCATTTCGGCGCAGCATCTTCTTAAGGTTTGGACGCTAGTCTGTAGTCTCAGGCAGGCCAAGTATCAATGTAACCATGAGCACCGGCGTCAGCACATCGACAGATAAAAACATTGTCGACCGATCGCGCAGCCACCGTAACCGGGCTGTGTCGAAGGCGGTGCGGCAGACGCGTGAGCGCCTGCAGAGTGGCCATAGCCGCAACTTCGACCGTGAACTGATGATGATGCACATCGACACGCTGCGGCAGAGCGCCGCCGTCGTGCCGATCTTCGTCATCGTCGTTGCCGTGCTCGGCCTCTACCTGACGGGTGAGGCGAGCATTTTCCTGTGGACCGTTCCGATCCTCACGGCGCATGCCATCAACATGCTGATCGGACGGCGCGCGAAGAAGCAGGAGATCACCGTCGAGAGCGCCAGGAAATGGCGACAGCTTCTGTTGCTGGGACAATTGCTCGTCGGCTTCTGTTGGGCGCTCTTCGCCATGCAGAATTGCGCGACATGCAGCGGCGACAGCTTCGCCCTCTATAAGGGCACGATCCTGCTCGTGGCGATCTGCATCACGGCGATGTCCAGCTTCATGCTGCCGCGCGCGGTGCCTTTTTCCTTCGCGCCGGCCACAGTGGCATTGGCCGTCACGGCCATTGTCACCCGCACGCCATCGGACATCGCGCTCACCGCCGCCGTCTCGGTTGCCGTGGTGTTCTTCACGTTCATCACCAACCGCATGTATCAGTCCAACCTGAAAATTCTCTCCTTTCAATCGGAGAAGGATGATCTGATCGCCGAGCTGGAAGTGGCGAAGTCCATGTCCGACGAAGCGCGCCGCCGCGCTGAGGAGGCAAACCTCGCCAAGTCGCGCTTCCTTGCCTCCATGTCGCATGAGCTCAGAACCCCGCTCAACGCCATCCTGGGCTTTTCGGAAGTCATGTCCGCGGAAGTCATGGGGCCCCTGAACAATCCGACCTACCGCGAATATACCAGCGACATCCATCGATCCGGGCAACATCTGCTCAACCTGATCAACGAAATCCTCGATCTGTCGCGCATCGAGGCCGGCAAATACGAACTGAACGAGGAAGCGATCTCCCTCCTCGATATCGCGGAGGATTGCATCGGCATGGTGCAGCTTCGCGCGCGGGCCAAGAACATATCGATCTCGTCGCAATTCGAAGCGCAGCTCCCCTCCGTCTGGGCCGACGAGAAATCGCTGCGCCAGGTGATCCTCAATCTCCTGTCGAATGCGGTGAAGTTCACGCCGCAGGGCGGTGAGATCAGCGTCAAGGTCGGCTGGACGGCCGGCGGCGGCGAATATGTGGCCATCAAGGACAATGGGCCTGGCATTCCCGAGGAAGAAATACCCGTCGTGCTCTCCGCCTTCGGACAGGGCTCCATCGCCATCAAGAGCGCCGAGCAAGGCACGGGCCTCGGCCTGCCGATCGTGCAGGCCATTCTCGCAAAGCACGACGGTCAGTTCGTGCTGAAATCAAAGCTGAGGGAAGGCACGGAAGTCATCGCCATCTTGCCCGCCAAGCGCGTGCTGCAGAGCCTGCCGGCCATCGAGGACGCCCCGCTTGTCGAGCGGCGCAAGAAGAGCTTCGCCTGAGAAAACTCCGGACTTCGGCGCCTGATGCAGGTCACGCAAAAGTGCGCAGCAGGTTTGCGACACGACATGCGCGAGATCAAAGACCTAGAACGCGGAAAGCAAATCTGAAGGATCGCGACGCGCTTTAGCGGAAAAGCAGATGGCTGCCGATGATGTAAAAAAGATAAATGCCGGACGCGACCAGCATGCAGAAAACGGCGAAGGAGCCTAGATCCTTGGCGTGTTTGCCGACATTGGAGATTTCCGGCGAAATCCGGTCGATCACCTCTTCCACCGCCGTATTCATGGCCTCGACCGCGAATACGCCGAGGAACAGCACCATGGCGATGACGATCTCGCCGATGGTCGCTCCGACGGCGATCAAGAGGATCAGCGCCACGGCAGCAAAAAGCAGCTCCTGGCGGAAGGCCGACTCCTGCAACAGCCGTTGAAAGCCGCCCCAGGAATAGCCGGCAGCGGCAAAGAAATGCCGGATACCCCTTTCCTTGGTGACTGCTGGTTTCGAAAACTCGGCCATTCCCGTTCCGTCCGTCATGTTCCGGTTGCAGGTTTCATGCTTTGCGAATACCGCCTCACTAAGGGCGAAGCAAGGCGGCACCTTCAGCCGCCCTCAGAATTCATTACAGATTTGTGACGGAAATCGATAGTCTACAGGAAATTTAGCGGCGAAACGCTTGTCTCAACGCCTCGCCGCCCCCGTTTCTAGTGCTTGTTGGTGACGCCGGCGCTTTCGAACGTCGCCATGCCGGAATGGCAGGCAGCCGCAGCCTTGACGATGCCGGCGGCCAATGCAGCCCCGGTGCCCTCGCCAAGCCGCATGCCGAGCGCCAGCAGCGGCGTCTTTCCAAGCTTCTCGATGGAACGCAGATGCCCCGGCTCGGCCGAGACGTGGCCGATCAGGCAATGATCGAGCGCCGAGGGATTGGCCGCCTTGAGAATGGAGGCCGCCGCCGTCGCGACATAGCCGTCGATGATAACGGGGATACGCTCCATGCGCGCGGCAAGGATGGCGCCGGCCATGGCCGCGATCTCGCGGCCGCCGAGGCGGCGCAGGATTTCCAGCGGATCGGACAGATGATCGCGATGCAGCGCCACGGCCTTCTCGACGGCGGCGATCTTGCGCCTCAGCATCTCGCCTTCGGAACCGGTGCCGGGGCCAACCCAGTCTTCAGCCTTGCCGCCATACAGCGCGTAGTGAATGGCTGCAGCGATCGTGGTGTTGCCGATACCCATTTCGCCGACGCAGAGCAGATCCGTGCCACCGGCAATGGCCTCCATGCCGAAGGCCATGGTCGCGGCGCAATCACGCTCGCTCAGCGCCGGCTCCTCGGTGATATCGCCCGTCGGAAAATCAAGCGCGAGATCGAAGACCTTGAGGCCGAGATCGTAGGCCACGCAGATCTGGTTGATCGCAGCGCCGCCGGCGGCGAAATTCTCCACCATCTGCTGGGTGACGGATGGCGGAAACGGCGTAATTCCCTGCTTGGTGACGCCGTGATTGCCGGCAAAGATCGCAACGAGCGGCCGGGTCACAGCCGGCGGGCGTCCCGTCCAGGCGGCCAGCCAGAAGGCGATTTCCTCGAGCCTTCCAAGCGCGCCGGGCGGCTTGGTGAGCTGTGCGTCACGCTCGCGCGCGGCCACGAGTGCCCGGGCATCCGGCCCCGGAAGGTCGCGCAGCAATGCGCGGAAATCGTCGAATGGGAGGCCGCTGACGCTCATGAATGCGTTCCTTGTCTTTTGGTCTCAAATCGGGTTCTTTGCGTGCGACTCTATTAGTCTTCGGAATCGGCGCGAACAACTCCAAAAAACGCCCGATGCTGTCGCGCGTATGGCGGGGAGAGGAAGAAATGCGGGAATACATGCGCGACATCGCGCGCGCGGTCGCCTTTCTCAGCCGCATTCCCGTGCCGGCATCCTTCTTCGAAGGCTACGACGGCAAGCTCGCGCGCGTTTCCCGCGCCTTCCCCTTCGCCGGGCTGCTGATCGTCCTGCCGGCCGCCCTCGTCTTCGGCACGCTGCTTGCCGTCAACGCCGATCCGCTGATGGCCGCGATGCTTGCGCTCACCGTGCAGACGATCACCACGGGCGCTCTTCATGAGGATGGGCTGAGCGACACCGCAGACGGGTTAGGCGGCGGCAAGGACCGCGAACGCGCACTCGAAATCATGAAGGACAGCCGCATCGGCACTTATGGCGCTGCTGCACTTATCCTGTCCTTCGGATTGCGTGCGGCAGCGCTCGCCGACCTCGCCCGCCACCTTGCGCCCTCCGACGCCGCCATTGCAATTCTCGCGACTGCCGCCCTGAGCCGCGGCGCGATGGTTTGGCATTGGTATGCCCTGCCACCCGCCAAACCGGATGGCATAGCCGCCTCCGCAGGCAAGCCGGAAGGAGATGCCATGCAACTGGCGTTGATTGCCGCGCTCGGCCTCGCCGTGCTGCTCGTCGCGCCTGCCCTTGGCGTTCCGGCACTTGTTGCCTGCCTTCTCACCACCAGCATCGCAACATTTTTCGCCGCCGGCTACGTGCGCCAGAAATTGTCCGGCCATACCGGCGACACCATCGGCGCGACCCAGCAGATTTGCGAGATCGCATCCCTCTGCACCCTTGCCATGTGCGTTTGAAGCCTCGATATATGATCTCATGCTAACACCCTGCATCCTTGTCTGCTCCATCGACACAAATACCGGCTATTGCTTCGGCTGCGGCCGTACTGCCGCTGAAATCGGCGCCTGGATGACCTATAGCGACGACGAACGCCGCCAGATCATGGAGACGCTTCCGGAGCGCCTGACGAAGGTCGAGCGCAAGCCGCGCAGGGAAACCCGCCGTCAAAGGATGGCACGGGAGCGCAGTGCCGTATGAACCGCCTGAACGTCGTTCTCGCCATTCTCGGCATCGGCCTCGCCCTGCTCATCTTCAACAATAACAGCGGCACGACCCTCGGCATGCGCAACGACGACTTCGCCCGCGTCGTCTATCTCCTGCCGATCGCCCTGATGATCAGCGCCGCCGTCTGGGCAAGCCGCCACACGGTCAGCCAGTCGATCCGCAATCTGTTGATCTGGCTGGTCATCATCATGGCGCTCGCCACCGCCTACATCTATCGTCACGATGCCGAACAGGTCGGAAACCGTGTCTTCGCCGGCTTGATGCCAGGCCATGCCGTCGTCGTCACCACGAGCGAAGGCGGCCAGGAGGTCATCCTTCACAAGCGCTCGAACGGGCATTTCGAAGCCCAGGTCATGATTAACGGCCAGTCGATCGACATGCTGATAGACACCGGCGCCAGCACCATCGCCCTGTCGCAGGAAGACGCAGAGCGCGTCGGCATCATTCCGGAAAACCTCACCTATTCCATGACCGTCCTGACGGCCAACGGCCGCGCCAAGGCGGCTCCCGTCGAACTTGGCTCGGTTTCAATCGGCCCGATCAAGCGCAGGGATGTCGAGGCGAGCGTGGCCGAAGCCGGCAAACTCGATCAGAGCCTGCTCGGCATGAGTTTCCTCGAAACCTTGGGGTCGATGCAGATGCAGACGGACGAGCTTCGGCTTCGCGATTGAGGGAAACGAGTTGTCGGATGCGATAGTTCGGTTGGGACCGAAGCATTCCTCGACCCCTTCACTCTAAAAGACGGCAGATCCGAACCGCACGAAGAGTGAAACACCATGGCGCCCGCAAAAACCAACATAACGACGGAACTGCTGCTTCTCCTTGCCCTCGCGACCTGCTGGGGCGCCTCCTACACCTTCATCCGCATCGGCGTCGCGACCATTCCGCCGATCACGCTGATTGCCGCGCGCACCTTGATCGCCGGCGGCGTCCTGCTCGCGATCATTCGCTGGCGCGGCCTGCGGCTGCCCAGGGACGCGGCCACCTGGAAGCGCTTTTTCATCCAGTCCTGCCTCAACAGCGCGATTCCCTTCACCCTGATCGCCTGGGCCGAACAGACCGTCGATGCCGGTCTCGCAACCATATTGAATTCCACGACGCCGATATTCGCCTTCCTGATCGCCGCATTCCTGCTGCGCAGCGAACCGCTGACGGGACGCAAGCTGTTCGGCGTGATTGCCGGCATGGCGGGCATTTGCCTGATCATCGGCCTCGATGCGCTGCATGGCATGGGCAGGCAGTTGCTGCCGCAGCTCGCCGTCGTCGCGGCATCGATCTTCTATGCCTGCGCCGCCTTGTTCGGCCGTAATTTCAAGGGACTGGACCCGATGATGCCCGCAGCCGGCTCATTGCTCTGCGGTGCTGTTCTTCTCATTCCCGCCAGCTTGATTTTCGAGCATCCCTGGCAGGCCGCACCGTCTTCGAGTTCAATCCTGGCGCTGCTTGGCCTGTCGGTCGTTTCAACCGCCCTCGCCTTCAGCATCTACTTCCGGCTCATCCAGACCCTCGGCCCGGTCGGCACGACGGCGCAGGCCTATCTGCGCGTCCCGATCGGCGTCGGCATCGGCGTGGCTTTCCTTGGCGAGCCGCTGTCCCCGACGGCGGCGATCGGTCTCGTCTGTGTCGTGGCCGGCGTCATGGCGATGACCATCGCGCCGCGCAAGCGGGTCGTGGCCGGCTGAAAGCCGCCGGTTTCGACCAGCTCCGATCGATCAGATCAGCAGAGACAGGTCGTCCCACGCGAAAATGAGGTTGTCGGAACGCCAGATCGGCCCCGGATCGGTGTACCGGCCGATCAATCGTCCGCCCAGCGCATGGTAGAAGGCGATTGCCGGTTCGTTGCCGACGACGACGCCGAGCCCGACTGCCGAATAACCCAGCGACCCGACCTCGCGCGCCAGCTCGCGCATCAGACGGCGGCCGAGCCCCTGACGCTTGACGGAGGGATCGATGTAGAGCGACTTCACTTCGCAACGCCCTTCGAATGCCGGCTCGGACGGCGCGGTAATCGCGCCGATGCCGACGAGCCGCCGGCCCTGCACCGCCAGAAGCACGCGCTGATCCTTCCGGGGCTGGGAAAGCATATCCGCCCATCGAACGCGGCGGTATTCCTCATCGAGCGCTCGGTAGACTTCGTCGGGTGCAAGATCGCGATAGGTCTCGCACCAGATCGCGCGATGCAGCCTCGCGATATCGGCGACATCATCGGCGAGAGCCGGCCTGATGGAGATCTCAGTCGTCACCCGGCATTCCTCAGGACCGTGTTGCGCAACGCACCGACAAGATAGAGCGAGCCGGTCACAAGAATCCAGCCACAGCCTCCGGCAGCTTTCGCCACGGCACGATCCAATGCCTTCAGCGGGTCCGGTTCGGCCTCGCCCGCCATGCCCATGGATGCCCAGAGTGCGTCCAGTTCCTTTGCCGCATGGGCCCGACCCGAGCCGGATGCCTCCGTGAAGACGGCATGGGAAACGTAGCGCGACAGCACATCCAGAAAGCCGGGGGCGTCCTTGTCGGACGCCAAGGCAACGATGGCGATACAATCGCCGCTGACGCCGGGCGAACGGGTGATGTCGCGCAGCACAGCCTCGATGTTGAACGGCACATGCGCGCCGTCCATCACCATGGGCACCGTCTGCCGCTCATTCCGCAACGCCGGCGGCAAGGCGAAGTCGACGCGCTCCATGCGACCCGGCAGACGTGCCTTGTCGACCACCGCGGGTTCAAGCAGCCACGCGCCGATGGGCTGGCCCGCGTCGCTCCCACCATGAAGACGCTCGCCCTGTTGCCCCAAGTGATCGAACACCAGGCCGACCAGCGCGATATTCGTGTCCGCAATGGTCGCATCCCCGGGAAGGTCTGTCCGCAGCACCTCGCATCCGAGTTCATCGGCGCGCTGCTGCAGCACCTGACCCGCTGCATCGCCAGCGGCAAGCGTGGTGGCAAGCACCGCACCGGGCTTCAATATGCCGACCTTCTCGCGTGCGATCGCCTCCCGCGTGGCCCCAAGAATTTCCGTGTGCTCGAGCCCGATATTGGTGACGATGGCGACTTCGCCGAAGACCACATTGGTGGAATCCAGCCTGCCGCCGAGCCCGACCTCGACGACGACCCAGTTCAAGCCGGCGTTCCCGAACACGACGAAGGCGGCCGCCGTTATCACATCGAACCAGGTCGCATCCTCCGCGGCGGTCGCGGCTTGCTTTGCGCTTTCATAGCAATCCAGAACTTGCATGATCGCCTTCGCCAGCGCATCGTCCTCGACCTCCCGGCCCAAAACGCTGATGCGCTCGTTCACCCGGTCGACATGCGGCGAGGCATAGCGGCCGACCTGCCAGCCGGCCCGCAGCAATCCGGCTTCGAGAAGGGCCGAGACCGACCCCTTGCCCTTGGTGCCGGCGACGTGGATGGCGCGAAAATTGCGATGGGGATTGCCCAGGCGCTGCATGAGATCGAGCATCGGCTCGAGACCGACCCGCATCTCCCCGCGCGGCTTGCGCTCCCAATTGGTCAGTTGGTCGAGCCGACGAAGGGCATCGGATAGCGCCTGGCTGGGATGGGACTGCGACATGGGGGGCCTTTTCAACGATTTCCATGCGGCCGCAAAAGCCGCAAGCTTCCTTAAACCCGCCGGACCGGCGCCGCCATCAGTTTCTCAGGCGATAGCCCGTCCTGAAAATCCAGCCGAGGATAGCTAGGCAGACAACGAGGAAAAGCGAGATCATCGCGAGGCTCAGCACCGGATTGACGTCGGCGATGCCATAGAAGCTCCAGCGGAATCCGCTGACGAGATAGAGGACCGGGTTGATATGGCTGACCGCCTGCCAGAAGGGCGGCAGCATGTTGATCGAATAGAAGCTGCCGCCGAGGAAGGTCAACGGCGGCACGACCAGCATCGGGATGAGGTTCAACTGCTCGAAATTCCCGGCCCAAATGCCGATCATGAAACCGAACAGGCTAAAGGTTATCGCCGTCAGCACGAAGAACAGGATCATCATGAACGGATGCTCGATCCTGATATCCACGAAGAAGCTGGCCGTGGCGAGGATAATCAGGCCGATCAGCATGCCCTTGGTCGCCGCCGCACCGACATAGCCGAGAACGATCTCGGTCATGGCGACGGGCGCCGACAGCACCTCGTAGATCGTGCCCGTGAATTTCGGGAAGTAGATGCCGAAGGAACCATTGCTGATGCACTGGCCAAGCAAGGTCAGCATGATCAGGCCGGGGGTGATGAACGCTCCGTAGGAAACGCCTTCCACCAGGTTGATGCGCGATCCGATCGCCGCGCCGAAGACGATGAAATAGAGCGAGGTGGAAATGACCGGGGAGACCACGCTCTGCAGCAATGTGCGGCGCGTGCGGGCCATTTCGAAAGCGTAGATGGATTTGATCGCCTCGAAGTTCATTTGCCCGCTCCCACCAACGATACGAAGATATCCTCGAGCGAGCTCTGACGCGTCGAGAGGTCCTTGAAATGAATTCCCTCGGCAGCCAGCTTCGACAGCAGGGTCGCGATGCTCGACTGCTCGTTCTGGGTATCGAAGTCATAGATCAGGGTCAGGCCGTTCGGCCCGAGCGAAAGCCCGTTGCCGTCGAGACAATGCGGGATGGCCCCCAGCGGCTCGTTCAAATCGAGGATGAGCTGCTTCTGGCCAAGCTTGGCCATCAACGCTTTCTTCTCCTCAACCAGCAGCAGCTCGCCGCCATTGATGACGCCGACGCGATCGGCCGCCTCTTCAGCCTCTTCGATGTAGTGGGTCGTGAGAATGATCGTTACGCCGGAAGCACGCAGACGCTCGACGACATGCCACATGTCCTTTCGCAACGTCACGTCGACACCGGCCGTCGGCTCGTCGAGGAAAAGGATCTCCGGTTCGTGCGAAAGCGCCTTGGCGATCAGCACGCGCCGCTTCATGCCGCCGGAAAGCTGGCGAAGCATGTTGTCCTTCTTCTCCCAGAGAGAAAGATCGCGCAGCACTCTTTCGATATATTCCGGGTTCGGCTTCTTGCCGTGAAGCCCGCGCGAAAACCTCACCGTATTCCAGACGGTTTCGAACTGATCGGTGGTCAGCTCCTGCGGCACCAGGCCGATCAGGCTGCGCGTGGCACGAAAATCCCGCACGACGTCGTGGCCGCCGACGGTCACCGAACCGCTGCTCGGATTGGCGATCCCGCAGACGATGGAAATCAGCGTCGTCTTGCCCGCGCCGTTCGGCCCGAGCAGCGCCAGGATTTCACCCCGTTCGATATCGAGGTCGATACCTTTCAGGGCCTGGAACCCATTGGAGTATGTTTTCGTAAGATTGCGAATGGAAATGATCGGAGCCATGATGCGGCAAAGTCCGGCTTTTGTGATGAATTTCGCGGCGTTTGCCCGCTATATAACCGGTCTTCGGCTTTTACCACCCCACGGTGGTGAAACACAGCGTTCGTCTAAGCCAAATAAGCTGTCATCAAATCGTGACCTTCATCGGGCATATAGCTTCTTAGGTGAGCAACGTTTGTCGCAACTCCGCCCAACGCCTCTTGGCGGCATCGTCAGCGCCTGCTGTATTGGCCGATTTATTGCCTTCGCATTCGTATTGCATACATCATTGCAACATGAAGTTCTTTTTTGGAGCAGGCAAGGATCCCCCGTCGTTGTCATGCACCGTTTCAAGCCGGCAATAGCCGGCTTTTCTTTTTTCCGCGAGCCTGCGTTCCGCAAAGCGGGCGTTACCAGTTCCCGTTCACGCCGCAACCGGCCGGCGGCAACGTCTTGTGCTCGAACCGCGCCTTCAGCATCTCGCAACCCTTGTCGCGAATGGGTCCGGGCATCATCGTATTGAGACCGATGCCGACTTCATCGAAAGGATCGTCGGCATACGCAACATAGGCGTACCACCGGCCGCCAATCACGATGACGATGGCAACCAGCGCGGCAATGAGCGCCCTTCCCAGGCTTTTCTTTCGTCTCGGTGCTTCTTCCATGAAACCCTCTCCTGCCCTTGGCCCGCGCACTTAAACGCGATTCCCCGCATACGTAAACCAGCTTCGCGGTTCGGCAAGAGCGGATAGTGTTCCGACGAAACGTCAATCAAAGGCTGCAATAGCGCCGGCCGCCCTTTCGATCCCGGAGGTCGAAATGGAAGTGGTTCCAATGCTCCGGATTGCTGCCCGGCCCGAGCACCGTATCGAAATAGCGGCAGCTGTCGACACGAACGGCCTTGAGCAACTGACCCTCGCGGAAGGAGAAAAGGCCTTTCTTGCGTATATCGATCACATGGCCGTTCTTCAGGACGAAGGTGCCGACATCGATCGCATTTCCGTGCGCATGCTCCGACATGGGATTATAGCGTTGCCGGCTATTGTTCATCCGCCGGCACGAATAGCCGCCGAGCGGCACGATCGTACCGATGCCGGACCAGTAGCGCGTGCGCGCCGCGGGAGCCAGCTCGTTCTTCACCCATTTGGCGAAGGCAAGCGTCACCTGGCAGTTCAGCGTGACGGCCGGCCGGACGGCGATGTTGCCGGAAAGCCCGCTCAGCGAAATCGGGTAAGGAACCTGACAGGCCGGACCGTTCGAGATCGCCGGCTTGTCGGTATAGGCGACGCCCATGCGCCGCAGCTCCTGGCGGCAGGCGATTTCCGAAGGCGGCATCATCCCCGGCGTCGATTGCGGCGGCTCGAACTGCTGATCGAGGCGCGGTATCGGATTTTCGGCGCGCGGCAGCATGGCGACCTGGGTTCCCGGCTGCTGCCTCGGTATCCGCGACTGGTTGAGTTCGGCCTGTGCCGCCGGCCGTTGAAGAGTGGAGCGATTGGTCTGCATCGGCGCATCCGTGCCGATGCCGTCGACGACCGGCTGATCGGACTGGCCTTCGGCGATATTCTGCTGTTCTTCCTGCGCCAGCCCGACCACCGATGGGGACTGTTCCTCCTCGCTCGGACCAACGCCGAGCTCGGCATCCATATTGACGCCCTGGGAGGGAACGTCGGATTGTTGCGCCAGCCCGGTTTCGACATCCGACGTAGTCACGGCCTCGCCGCTTCCGCTGGAGCGAACGGGGCCGCCATTGTAATTGCTGGAGGTGGAAACGACAGGATCCTGCGCGCCCTGATAGGCGAACTGCCGCTGCTGTACGCTTCTATGCGGCTTGATGGAGCCGACGCGCGCGGAACTGTCGATGCCGGAGGGCGGCACGAGACTATCTGCCGTACAGGCGACCAGCGCCGACGACAACAGCAATGGCAGCGCAACCCGCCGTAGAATGGGTAAAATGGTCATACTCCTGATCCGCTGCCCCAGCCACGGTCGGTAACGATTACAAATCCTAAACGGGAAGGGTGAACGAATGCTTACCGCTGCGGATCGCGATGTTTCAGGCCGGCACTTCATGACGCGGAAGCCAGTTCAAGCAAGGCTGTCGCCCCAACAGAAGTCCTTTGCACAAATGCCGATACGGCTTTTCCATCGCGACTGGATTGCATAGGTTGAATATCGGAATCGGGCAGCGCAACAGGAGCAGATGAATGAACGACAGCGTCAAACCGAGAGGTGAGCTCACATTGCGCACGCTGGCCATGCCCGCCGACGCCAATCCCGCCGGCGATATCTTCGGCGGCTGGGTCATGGCGCAGATGGACTTGGCAAGCGGCATCCGCGCGGCGGAACGCGCGCGCGGCCGCGTCGTCACGGCGGCCGTCAAGGAGATGGCCTTCGAGCTGCCGGTCAAGATCGGCGACACGCTGAGCGTCTTCACCGATATCGAGCGCGTCGGCCGCACCTCGATCACGCTGAACGTCGAGGCGTGGGCGCACCGCGCACGCTACAACACACTGGAAAAAGTGACCGCCGCAACGTTCATCATGGTCGCGCTCGACGAGAATGGAGAGCCGAAGGCCGTGCCAGAGGAGAGCTGACGCCATGGGTTCCGTCCATACACCGGAGGTCTACGTCTATATCAGGACTGTCATGAGCATGGTGATCGGCCTTTCGCTCGCCCAGCTCCTGACCCGGCTCGCCGGTTTCGTGCAATCGCCCGGCAAGAACAAGATCTACCTCGTCCATATCGGCTGGGTGCTGTCGATGTTCCTGTTCATCATCCATTTCTGGTGGTGGGAATACCGGCTGCAATCCGTCGCGCAGATCAATTTCGGCGTCTACCTCTTTCTCATCTGCTTCTGCTGCCTCTTCTATTTCCTCTGCGTCCTGCTGAATCCGCCGTCGGTGGAGGACTATGGCGGCTTCGAGGAGTATTTCATCTCCAGACGCCGCTGGTTCTTCGGCCTGCTTGCCGTGACCTACGCCGTCGATCTCATCGACACGATGCTGAAGGGCGAGACCTACTTCCACTCCCTCGGCTGGGAATACCCGACGCGCAACATCGTCTACATCGCCCTTTGCATCGTCGCCGCGATCACCGCCAACCGGCGTTTCCAGGCGGCATTCGTGATTGTCGGGCTGATCTACCAGATCACATGGATCTTCCGCCTCTATGACGTGCTTCCGGTATGAGGATCGCATTCCGCCGGTCGTAAAACGGCCGCCATTTCTGTGCTCTACGATCCTTGACCAAGACATCGCCATATTGTTCAGATCGATTGGCTTCCGAGACGCAGGTGGGAGACGCAGGCCTTGAAGACGAAGAGCTATGTATTGGGATTGGCGATTGCTCTTTCGTTGCCGTGGCTTGCTCATGCCGAAGACCCCGCGCCGGGGCCGGCCAACACCACGATCGACCTGAAATATTGGGTGGAATTCGCCAAACAGGGCAATCCGGCCGCACAATACGGCCTCGGCTATCGCTACGCCAACGGCCAGGGCGTGGAGCAGGACGACGAGCAGGCGGTCGATTGGTATCGGAAATCGGCCGAACAGGGCAATGCGCAGGCGCAATATGCGCTGGCCTATATGTATGCCAGCGGCCGCGGCGTCGATGCGGATCTGAAACAGGCGAACGACTGGTATCTAAGGGCGGCGCAGCGCGGCAATGCCGACGCTCAATATGCCATCGGCTATTCCTATGCCAATGGCCGCGGCATGGATGTCGACAATGAGGACGCCGTCACCTGGTATCAGAAGTCCGCCGCCCAGGGGCAGGCTCAGGCGCAATATGCGCTGGGATACATGTATGCCAACGGCCTCGGCGTGCAACAGGACGGAAGCATCGCACTCGGCTGGTATCGCAAGGCGGCCGATCAGGGCCGGTCGGACGCCCAGTATGCGCTCGGCTACATGTATGACAACGGCCAGGGCACCACGGAAGACCCCGCCCAGGCCGTCGGCTGGTATAAGAAGGCGGGCGATCAGGGAAACGCACAGGGCCTGTACGCCGTCGGCTACGCCTATGCCAATGGCAAGGGTGTCGAGCAGAGCGATGCCGAAGCCTATTCCTGGTACATGCGAGCGGCTGAGAAGGGTCGCGCCGACGCGCAGTATGCGGTGGGCTACAGCCTTGCGAACGGAACGGGCGTCGCACGCGATTACAGGCAGGCGCTTCAATGGTATCGCAAATCCGCCGATCAGGGGCGTCCCGACGCGCAATATGCCATCGGCTATCTCTACGCCAACGGCGACGGCGTGAAGGTCGATGAGGGCAGCGCGGTACGGTGGTATCGCAAGGCCGCCGACCGGGGCTATGTGCAGGGTGAATTCGCCCTCGCCACGATGTACGCGGCCGGGCGCGGCGTCGCAAAGGATTATGCCAAGGCGTTCGAATGGTATGGAAAGGCCGCGGCTCAGGGCGATCCCGATGCGCAATATGACCTGGGCTACTTGTATGACAGCGGCCAGGGAACGGTGTCTGACAAAGCGGCCGCGGCAAGCTGGTACCGCAAGGCGGCCGACCAGAACAATTCGCAAGGGGAATACGCCCTCGCCTATCTTTATTATCAGGGCGCAGGTGTAGCCAAAGACTATGCCCAGACGGTAGACCTGTTTCGCAAAGCAGCCGATCAGGGCGATGCGCGTGCGGAGTACGGTCTTGGTCATATGTACTATAACGGCTATGGCGTGCCGAAGGACTCAAGGATTGCCGCCGATTGGTTCAACAAGGCCGCGGCCAAGGGATTGCCGGAAGCGCAGCACGGACTGAGCTATATGGAAGCCAACGGCGATGGCCCGATCAGGGATCTCGGACCGCTGGGACAGGGAGCGGCCGGACAGAAGGGTGCCGGCGACATGACGGGCTGGGTCATATTTCATTTGCTGATGGCGCTTGTGCCCTGATGGGTCACAAAGCGTTCGCCAGCTCGACTAAACGGATTTTCGACTGAGGGGTAGACTGTGAATTGGAAGAAGGGGGCCGTGGCTTTGCTCTTCGCGCTGGCATCCATGGGTGCCGCGCACGCCGATGTCGGCCGCAACGACTATGATCGCGGAGACTTCAAGACCGGCCCGGATTACTGGCGCCCCTTGGCGAACAAAGGCAACGTCGCAGCGCAGATAAAGCTCGGGCAGATGTACGAGGAAGGCGACGGGGTCGAAAAGAACCTGAGCCGGGCCCTCGATTGGTACAGGAAGGCGGCCGATCAGGGCAATGCCGAAGCCCAGTTCAATGTCGGCACCATGTACGACCAGGGCCAGGGCATCGCCATCGACAAGAGCCAGGCCATTCTGTGGTACAGGAAGGCGGCTGCGCAGGGGTATCTCAACGCGCAATACAATCTCGGCGTCGTCTACGACACGGGCGAAGGCGTGGCCCAGGACAAGCCGCAGGCCTTTGCCTGGTACAGCAAGGCCGCCGAACAGGGCGACGCGGACGCACAGTTCAACGTCGGCACCATGTACGACCAGGGCGACGGCATCGAGAAGGACAAGAACAAGGCCGTCCTGTGGTATGGCAAGGCCGCAGCGCAGGGCAAGGTCGAGGCGCAGTTCAATCTCGGCATCATGTACCGCGATGGCGAAGGTGTCGCCAAGGATGGCGCTACCGCCCTCTCCTGGTTCCGCAAGGCGGCCGACCAGGGTGATGCCAGCTCCCAGTTCAATCTAGGCGCCATGTATGCCGATGGCGATGGCATCAAGCAGGACGATGCCCAGGCGATCGCCTGGTTCCTCAAAGCCGCCGCGCAGAACGACGTCGAAGCCGAGTACAATCTCGGTGTCATGTTCCGCGACGGCGAAGGCATCGCCAAGAACGGTCCCCAGGCGATCTACTGGTTCAAGCGGGCAGCGGAGCATCGCTATGCCGACGCCGCCTACAATCTCGCCATGATGTATCGCGACGGCGACGGCGTCTCGGCAGACCCCATCAAGGCCGAGGAATGGTTCCGCAAGGCAAAGCGCCTGGGCTATGACGGCGGTGGCGATGAAGAACCGGATGATTCATCCGGCGCACAGAGCATCCCGATATAAATTGAACGGGTGCCCTACCCGCATCGTTCGGCCTCGTCGATCACCCGCCACCCCTCCCGGCGAATCACGGCAAAGCGTGCTAGTCCATGCAAAACTTGAAGTGCGTGCAGCGACATGTGGGCATCGCGGCACGCGTTGAACCGGGGGGAATTCATGAGTTTTGCTGCTTCCGATCATCAAATGGCCACCTTGCCGCCCCGCCGTTTATGGCGGCGGCTGGGTGCCTATCTGATCGACATCGTTATTTTCCAGATCGCCTTTACATTGCTGTTTCTGGCCATATCGGCGGTAACGCCGTGGGACCTGACCCTGCCGTCTCTGCAGAAGCGGCATTGCGAGATAACCACCTCGTCGGGAGCGCTCGTTGACAAGATAGAGGCCGAATGGCCGTTGCAGCCGGGCGAAACGAGAACCAATCAGCTGTGCCGCATATCCTGGCTGGGCAGCAAGGGATACACCGTCCTCGTTTCGGAAGTCACTTCGCAACAGGGATCCACAACCTCGACACGCGCCCTCTCCGTGCCCGTCAACGGCAGCGGCGATGCCATCGATCTCAATGCAACCGTCAGACCGACCTCCAGTATCGTGCTGCTGCTCCTGCCGCTTGCTTTTGCTCTCTTCACGGCAAACGGCAGGCGGACGCCGGGCAAGAGATTGACCTCGCTACGCGTAATAACCGTCGAAAACGACACCCTGCCTCTCGGACTTGCCGTCAAGCGCGAAATACTCAAACTCCTGCCGTTGACGCTGCTGGGCGTCTTCAATCTGGCCAGCCTGCTTTTCTTGCGGCCGTCCATGCCTCCGCTCGAGGACTTGATCCAGCAAGCGCGTGACGCCAGCCTTCTGTCCGCCAGCGGCTTCCTCGCCCTGACCGGCGCCTTGGCGCCGCTCCTGTTCGTATTCACGCTCGTCTGGTGGATATTCCCGTTGATCGTATGGCGTGGCCAGACCTTTTACGACCGCCTCTGCGACACCTTGGTCGTTAAGCCATAACCGTCAAATGATGGGGATTGCCTTGGCAAGTGAAGAGATGGAAGACTATACCGCGCCGGGCCTGATTTGCTGCTTCTTCTCTTGCAAGGATAGATCGCCGTGAACCTGAAATATCCCATATCCTCCTTCTCGTTCCTGCCGCCTCTTCGCATGGCTTTGCTCGCCTCAGCGATTGTGTTGCCGTTCTCTCCGCTTCCGATGGCGGCGGAGCCGGCGCAAGCGACGCCCGGCTCGTGCTGGTCGCTGCTGCAGAGCAAGTTCGGCCCACAGATCGAGAAATCGGTGAACGAGGCCGATCCGTGCAAGAAACTGCCGGGTGTCGATCACAAGGACAAGTTCGAGGTGAAATCGCTGGATGTCTGTGATGCTGCTGGCGGCGGCGTGCAGATCAACGCCCATGCCGAAATAGCCTGCAAGTCCCATGGCGTGCTGAAGACGACGATCAAAGGCCAGCTGGACGCTTCCATGACGGTCGATGTCGGCGCATGCCACATCACCGACATGCAGCTCGGGATCAACGGCCCCATCGGCGAGCTGATATCTTCCGTCGGCGGATTGCAGGACATCGCCCGCGGCTTCGCCCAGGCCAAGATCTCGGAGATCTGCGGCAAATAATGGGAAAGGGCCGGCGCAGAACACCGGCCCCTCCCAATTCAGATAGCAAAGCGGCTCATACGCGCATGGCGCTATCGGTTCGCTCGGTATCCTTGCTGCCGAACCGGACGCCCTTCTTCTCGAAGCCGAAGCCGGCGAACAGCGCCACCACGACGGCCACGATGCAGGCGACGATCAATAGCGCGAGCGCATAGTCGCCGTTCCACTGCTTCGCCAGCCCGGCCTGGATCGACGCATTGCCGGACGCCAGCAGATTGCCGAGTTGATAGGCAAACCCGGGAAAGGTGCCACGCACCTCATCCGGCGACAGTTCGTTGAGATGCACGGGCACGATGCCCCAGGCGCCCTGCACGAAGAGCTGCATTAGAAAGGCGCCGATCGCGAGCATTACCGGTCCCTGCCCGTAGACCCAAAGCGGAGCGACGGGAATCGCAAGAAGGGATGCGATGACGATGGTCCGCCGCCTGCCCCAACGCTGCGACAAAGCGCCAAAAGCCAGGCCGCCGACGATCGCGCCGATATTGTAGACGATGGCGATGGCGCCGACCGTATAGGAATTATACTGCCGCTGGGTTTCCAGAAATGTCGGATAGAGGTCCTGGGTGCCGTGACTGAAGAAGTTGAACGCCGTCATCAGCAGCACCGCCCATATGAACAGCGGAATATTCTCGCGCAATACGGTTAGGAAAGGCCGTTGCGGTTTCGATTGCCGCTGCAGGAAGGCGGGAGACTCCTCCACGTTACGCCTGATGTAGAGCACCAGCAGCGCCGGCACCGCGCCGACGATGAACATGCCGCGCCAGCCGATGACCGGAAACAGCAGGAAGAAGACGATCGAGGCGATCAGATAGCCGGAGGGATAACCCGCCTGCAGGATCCCCGACACGAGGCCGCGCGAGTCCTCGGGTATGGTTTCCATGACAAGCGACGCCCCCACGCCCCATTCGCCGCCCATGGCGACGCCGAACAGCGCGCGCAGCACGAGGAACATCGTCAGGCCGGTCGAAAAGCCGGTCAGGAACTCGAAGATGGAATAGAGCAGCACATCGACCATCAGGGTCGTGCGCCGTCCGAAGCGATCCGCCGCGAGCCCGAAGATCAAGGCGCCGACGGGCCGCATGGCAAGGGTCAGGAAGATCGCCACGGCGACCGCCGGGACGTCCGTGTGAAACTCTTCGGCTATGTGCTTGAGAACGAAAACCAGAATGAAGAAATCGAAAGCATCCAGCGTCCAGCCGAGATAGGCCGCGATGACGGTGTTGCGTTGCTGGGGGGACAGGGAACGTAAGCTATCCAATGCGGTCATCATGATCCTCCGACCGGATGGCGGCGGCGAGGCGGGCGATACCGGATGCCGTCGAAGCTGGGGGAACCCGGCATCGGGCCGGGCATATCGACGTTGCGGCCGGCTCCTCCTTCGGCGCCTGCGAGGATCGCGCTATGCGGACTTTCAGGTCAGCGATAACGCATCGGCCGCCCTTGGGTTGTAACATATTTGACATCTCCGGCGAATGGAAAAATCCACCCT
This sequence comes from Rhizobium sp. A37_96, assembly GCF_053521765.1. NCBI lineage: Bacteria > Pseudomonadati > Pseudomonadota > Alphaproteobacteria > Hyphomicrobiales > Rhizobiaceae > Rhizobium > Rhizobium sp. A37_96. The sequence goes on from NZ_JBNWDS010000001.1 coordinate 197,181, forward strand.
TTCGTTTCCCTTTTGTACTCTTTCCCCCTTCACATCCGGGCGATCTGTCGCCATATTCGCCCCATGGCCAGATCACCGAAGAAATCCCCCGCCCCGACCGGTTTCGAAGAGGCGCCGCAGGCGCCGTTTGAAGGTACGCCGCTCAGCGGCAGCGTCTCCGACTGGGTAAAGCAGCTCGAAGCCGATGCGGAGATGTCCGGCATCGAGACCCAGCGCGAAATTGCCTCGAAAGCCGGCAAGCACCGCAAGAAGGTGGAAATCGCCGCCTCCAAATCGGCGCGCGGCACTTCGATGGGCGGATCGACCGATCCGAAGACGCGCGCCGCCGCCGGCCTCAATCCGGTGGCCGGCATGGATACGTCGCTGGAAAACGCCGCCAACGCCGGTACGGCCGTGACGGCGACCGTGGAAGCGCTGTCGAAGCTGATCGAAAGCGGCAATCCGCTCTTCAAGGACGGCAAGCTCTGGACGCCGCACCGCCCTGCCCGCCCGAACAAATCCGAAGGCGGCATCCCCATCCGCATGGTCTCGGACTACGAGCCGGCCGGCGACCAGCCGACCGCCATCCGCGATCTCGTCGAGGGCCTGGACAACGGCGACCGCAGCCAGGTCCTGCTCGGCGTTACCGGCTCGGGCAAGACGTTCACCATGGCCAAGGTGATCGAGGCGACGCAGCGCCCGGCCGTCATCCTGGCGCCGAACAAGACTTTGGCCGCCCAGCTCTATTCGGAATTCAAGAACTTCTTCCCAGACAACGCGGTCGAGTATTTCGTCTCCTACTACGACTACTACCAGCCGGAAGCCTATGTGCCGCGCTCGGATACCTTCATCGAGAAGGAAAGCTCGATCAACGAACAGATCGACCGCATGCGCCACTCGGCGACGCGCTCGCTGCTGGAACGCGACGATTGCATCATCGTCGCCTCGGTCTCCTGCATCTACGGTATCGGTTCGGTCGAGACCTATACGGCCATGACCTTCCAGATGAATGTCGGCGACCGGCTGGACCAGCGCCAGCTTCTGGCCGACCTCGTGGCGCAGCAATACAAGCGCCGCGACATGGATTTCATCCGCGGCTCCTTCCGCGTGCGCGGCGACACGATCGAGATCTTCCCGGCCCACTTGGAGGATGCCGCCTGGCGCATCTCCATGTTCGGTGACGAGATCGACGCCATCACCGAGTTCGATCCGCTCACCGGCCAGAAGACCGGCGATCTGAAATCGGTGAAGATCTACGCCAATTCCCACTATGTCACACCGCGCCCGACGCTGAATGGCGCCATCAAGGCGATCAAGGAAGAGCTGAAGATCCGCCTCGCCGAGCTGGAAAAGGCAGGCCGCCTGCTTGAAGCGCAACGGCTGGAACAGCGCACACGCTATGACGTCGAAATGCTCGAGGCGACCGGCTCCTGCGCCGGCATCGAGAACTATTCGCGCTACCTCACCGGCCGCAATCCCGGCGAGCCGCCGCCGACCTTGTTCGAATATATTCCCGACAACGCCCTGCTCTTCATCGACGAAAGTCACGTCTCCGTCAGCCAGATCGGCGGCATGTATCGCGGCGACTTCCGGCGCAAGGCGACGCTGGCCGAATACGGCTTCCGCCTGCCGTCCTGCATGGACAACAGACCATTGCGCTTCGAGGAATGGGACGCCATGCGCCCGGACACGATCGCGGTTTCGGCAACGCCGGGCGGCTGGGAAATGGAACAGTCCGGCGGCGTCTTTGCCGAACAGGTCATCCGCCCGACCGGCCTCATCGACCCGCCGGTCGAGGTTCGTTCCGCCCGCACCCAGGTCGACGACGTGCTCGGCGAAATCCGCGAGACCGCCGCCAAGGGCTATCGAACCCTCTGCACCGTGCTCACCAAGCGCATGGCCGAGGACCTGACGGAGTATCTGCACGAACAGGGCGTGCGCGTGCGCTACATGCACTCCGACATCGACACACTGGAGCGCATCGAGATCATCCGCGATCTTCGCCTCGGCGCTTTCGACGTGCTGGTCGGCATCAACCTGCTGCGCGAGGGTCTCGACATTCCGGAATGCGGTTTCGTCGCCATTCTCGACGCCGACAAGGAAGGCTTCCTGCGCTCGGAGACCTCGCTCATCCAGACCATCGGTCGCGCCGCGCGTAACGTCGACGGCAAGGTCATTCTCTATGCCGACAACATCACCGGCTCGATGCAGCGGGCGATGGATGAAACCAGCCGCCGCCGCGAAAAGCAGATGGCTTACAACCTTGAACATGGCATCACGCCGGAATCGGTGAAGGCGAAGATTTCCGACATTCTCGACAGCGTCTACGAGAAGGATCACGTTCGCGCCGATATCGGCGGCGTCTCCGGCAAGGGCTTTGCCGATGGCGGCCACCTTGTCGGCAACAATCTGCAGGCCCACCTCAACGCTTTGGAAAAGGCGATGCGCGATGCCGCCGCCGACCTCGATTTCGAAAAGGCCGCCCGGCTGCGCGACGAGATTAAGCGCCTCAAGGCGGCGGAACTGGCCGTCATGGACGATCCGATGGCCCGCGAGGAAGCGAAAAGCCTCGAGAGCCGCGGCGGCGCGGCGGGCAAGCGCGCTCCTCCCGCGCCGGAAGCCTCCGGTTCCTATTTCGCCAAGCCGAACCTGGACGAAATGGGTCCGGGCAGCGACGCCAGCACGCCGCTCTTCCGCAAGAACACACTGGACGAGATGACCGTCGGCCGCACCGAAAAGCCGGTGATGGGCAATGTGCCGGACAGGCCGATCACGCGGGCAAGGCCGGGTGTCGACTCCTATGAGGATCCGGTGGACGAAAAGCAGCGCAAGGGACGCACCAAGGGCAAGACGGGCCGACCCGGGCGCTGAAGCGACAGCGCCTGGCAGGTGTTCGCAAACCAGAGTTGCCGATTTTATGCGAGGCGACGCCTGCTAGCATCGCTCGGAGGGTCTGTGCAAACCACTCGGCCGCAATATCCTCATTTCCGGTTCCGTCGCGATGGAAACGACAACGCCAATGCTGTCTTTGGGAGATTGTCAGCGGCGCGGGATTGCCGAACCTTGCACTGTCCCCTTGGCGGAGAGCTAATCCGCAGGCGGCCCGCCCTTCAACGCGCATCATAATCCCGGCGATACATTTGCATGGAGAATGGTTTGAAAGAGGTTTTGCCTTGGCCAAGGCGGAGCTCGTCATATGAAATATGTGTCCCGCAAGCTGATGACTTTTGCAAAGGGCGCAATGGTAAGTATCGTCCAGGGAGGCACTTTGATCCGTGCCGCAAGAATAGGAAGCAAGCTTATTATATGGTTCCGAAATAATAGATTCGTCGGCTATTCGAAGTTCAAAGCCAACAACCCATTGATTTATATCATATTCCACCCGCCAACTAAAACACCCCTTGCCTTTTTCTCAAAACCCTGTCACCCATATGCATGCTCGGGCATTTGCATGCCGGTGACTGGACTGATTTGATGATCCGCTGGCGGCAGGCAGTGGTTGGGTTTCAGAGACCCGCGCAGACGTTCTTTCCCCGTACGTGACTTCTCGACTGGCTTTCGCATGGCGCGGAGGCAAAGCCGTCCGGGGTTCCCGGATAAACTAAGACTGATGGGTAAAGGACTATCCCCCATGGCCACCAAGGGCACCGTAAAATTCTTCAACCAGGACAAGGGTTTTGGTTTCATCACTCCTGATGGCGGCGCAAAGGACGTTTTCGTCCATATCTCCGCTCTTCAGGCTTCTGGCATCCAGTCGCTGCGCGAAGGCCAGCAGGTCACGTTCGATACCGAGCCGGATCGCATGGGCAAGGGCCCGAAGGCCGTCAACATCCAGGCTAACTAAGCCTCGAGTGACTGCCTGAACAAGGTTTCTGACGGCGCGGTGCAAACCGCGCCGTTTTTGCGTTTTCAGCACTTATGTCGTTGGGGCCACCCTCGCGCTTCGAGGCCGCAGCCCTTCGCAAGGCTCAGGTCTTCCGCGCCTCAGGATGAGGGTGGAGTGAGCTTCGCTGGATCGCCCAAAATTAATCTGCGGCGGTTATGGCCGATCGCGGATAATTAGCTCTCATGACGAGGTCGCCCGAAGGGCCCCGAACCATAAGGGCAGATTGGGAGCGTCTCAAGCGCTCACCCGTTCGCGCTCGCCGGCAAAATCCACCGCAGCGAACGCCGCCGCAATCACCTCCGGCCCCGCTCCCGCTTTGTTGGCATCGGTGGAAAGGATCTGGCGATAGCGGCGCGAGCCCGGCAGGCCGGTGAAAAGACCGACCATGTGGCGCGCGACATGCTGCAGGCGACCGCCATTGGCGATATGGTGCTCGACATAGGCCATCATCCGGTCGCGCAGCCCATTCCAGTCGGCCTCGACCGCCGGTTCGCCATAAAAGCGATGATCGACATCGGCAAGGGTCGCGGCATTCTGATAGGCGGCACGGCCGAGCATGACGCCATCGACATGGGCAAAATGTGCCTCGACCTGATCCAGCGTCTGGATGCCGCCATTGATACCGATGAAGACATCCGGCCAGCGCTGTTTCATGCGGTAAACGATATCGTAGTCCAGCGGCGGGATCTCGCGGTTTTCCTTCGGCGACAGGCCCTTCAGCCAAGCCTTGCGGGCATGGATCCAGATCGCATCCGCGCCAGCGTCGAGCACGCGCGTAATCAATTCGGGCAGTGCCTCTTCCGGCTCCTGATCGTCGACGCCGATGCGGCATTTCACCGTCACGGGCGCTTTCGAGACCGCTTTCATCGCAGCGATACAGGATGCAACCGTCTCCGGCGTCAACATCAGGCAGGCGCCGAAAGTGCCGGACTGCACGCGATCGGACGGGCAGCCGACATTGAGATTGATCTCGTCATAATGATAAGCCTCGGCAATCCGCAACGCTTCCGCAAGCTTGACAGGATCGGAGCCGCCGAGCTGCAAGGCGACGGGATGCTCCGCCGCGTCATGGCCCAGCAGCCGGTCGCGCGGCCCATGAATGATCGCATCGGCCACCACCATTTCGGTATAGAGCAAGGCATGCCGGCTGATCTGCCGGTGCAAGTATCTGCAATGGCGATCCGTCCAGTCGATCATCGGGGCCACCGCAAAGATCTTGCGGCCATTTTTCAGCGCGTCACTATACATAGGAAACCTTTCTGATCCGCGCTCTACACCAAATCCCTCAAAAAGGCCAGTTTTCGCGGCAGCAACAATGATGCTAGTTTGCCGAATGGAGTCGGAGGGCGATGCGCCCGTCCGAAAAAGATGAAAGTTTCGAAAGCCTATATGAACGCCCCGCTCACCACAGTCATTCCAGCACCCGCCCCGGTTCTTCTGCCGATCGAGGGTGAAACCGAGCTTTTCCCGGTGCGCCGCGTCTATTGCGTCGGCCGCAACTATGCCGACCATGCCATCGAGATGGGGCATGACCCCAGCCGCGAGCCGCCGTTCTTCTTCCAGAAGAATCCGGACAATCTGCTTGTAGCGAGCGATTTCCCCTATCCGTCGCTGTCCTCGGACGTGCATCATGAAGTAGAGCTCGTGGTGGCGCTGCGCAGCGGCGGCGTGAACATACCGGTGGAGCAGGCGCTGGATTGCGTCTATGGCTACGGCGTCGGCATCGATTTCACCCGCCGCGATCTGCAGGGCGAGGCCAAGAAACTTGGCCGCCCCTGGGAAATCGGCAAGGCCTTCGATCATTCCGCCCCGGTTTCCGCGCTGGTGCCGGCGACCCAGGCAGGCCACCCCGACAAGGGCGGTATCTGGCTGATGCGCAACGGCGAAGCGGCGCAAAGAGGCGATCTCTCGCAGATGATCTGGAAGGTGCCGGAAATCATCGCCGAACTCTCCAAGCTCTTCACGCTCGCACCGGGCGACATCATCATGACCGGCACGCCCGCCGGCGTCGGTCCCGTTGCGCGCGGCGACCGCATCAGCTGCGCCGTCGATGGCGTCGCGACCCTGGTACTGAACGTCGTCTGATCGAGGAGGATCGACCATGCCGCTTTACGCCCTTGCCGGCCTGACGCCAAAAACGCCCGGTCCGGACCGGTACTGGATCGCACCGGACGCAAGCGTGATCGGCAAGGTCGAAATCGGCGAGGATGTCGGTATCTGGTTCGGCTCAGTGCTGCGTGGCGACAACGAGCTGATCGCCATCGGCAAGGCGACGAACATCCAGGAAGGAACGATGGTGCATACCGATCCCGCCTTCCCCGTCACGATCGGCGAAGGCTGCACCATCGGGCACCACGCCATCATCCATGGCTGCACCATCGGCAACAACTCGCTGATCGGCATGGGCGCCACCATTCTAAACGGTGCGAGGATCGGCAACAACTGCCTCGTCGGCGCCAATGCGCTGGTGACCGAAGGCAAGGAATTTCCGGATGGTTCACTGATCGTCGGCGCACCGGCAAAAGCGATCCGCACGCTGGACGAAGCCGCGATCGAGGGCCTTCGCCGTTCGGCCCGCCACTATGTCGCCAACTGGCAACGCTTCGCCCGCGATCTTAAAAGATTAGATTAGCATACATCGATAAACAGCTGACGAACCTGGCGAAAGATATTCGCCGCGAACTTACGCCGCGCAGTTGGCACAATGTCCGCGAATTTCGATGGTCGACTTCTCCGCCTTGAACTTCTGCGATTTCAGCCAATCCATCAGCCGATGGTCCACCTCGTGGTCGTGAAACTCGATCACCTGTCCGCAGCTTTCGCATATGGCGAAAGCGACGAGGCCATGGCTATGGCAATCCTCATGCGGATGCGCGCAGGCCACGAAGGAGTTGATGCTCTCGAGCCGGTGCACCACGCCGTACTCCAGAAGCTTGTCCAGTGCGCGATAGACCTGCAGTGGCGCGCGAAAACCCTGATCGCGCAGCTTGTCGAGAATGGTGTAGGCGCTGAGCGGCGCTTCCGCCTTGGTCAGGACGTCGAAAACGAGGGACTGGTTCTTGGTGAGCATCGGAGTGGTCATGATGACTGTCCTCTCTGTTGCGCCGCTGGCGTGCCGCTCCTGCGAACGAGGGGCAGCAGACTGATGATAAACAGAACGAGCGCCGCGACGACGATGGAAGGCCCGGACGGCGTATCATAGCGCAACGATCCGAAAAGCCCGCCGACAACGGCGATGGCGCCGAGCAGCGAGGCGAAAATCGCCATCGTCTCCGGCGTCGCGGCAAAGCGGCGTGCCGTAGCGGCGGGAATGATGAGAAGCGCGGTAATAAGGAGGATGCCGACGATCTTCATGGCGATCGCAATCACCACGGCCATCAGCAGCATGAACAGCAGCCTTGCGCGCTCCGGCCGCAATCCCTCGGCCTCCGCAAGCTCGGGATTGACCGTCGAGGCCAGCAGCGGCCGCCAGAGCCAGGCAATTCCCGCCAGCACGAAAATGCCGCCGCCCCAGATCACCGCGATATCGGACGGGCTGACGGCCAGGATATCGCCGAACAGGAAGGCGATAAGGTCGATTCGCACCCAGCTCATGAAGGCGACGATCACCAGGCCGATCGCCAGTGTTGCGTGCGAGAGAATGCCGAGCAGCGCGTCCGCCGACAGCGCCTGCCGCCGCTGCAGGAACAGGAGCAGGATCGACACGAGCGCGGCGACCGCGAAGACGGAGAGCGTAAGGTTGAGCTGGAAAAGCAGCGACAGAGCCACGCCGAGCAGCGCCGAATGCGAGATCGTATCGCCGAAATAGGCCATGCGCCGCCAGATGATGAAGCAACCGAGCGGCCCGGTCGTCAGCGCCAGTCCGACGCCGGCAAGAATGGCGCGCAGGAAGAAATCGTCAAACATGGCGCTCACCCTGGGCATGGTCGTGGCCGTGATGATGGCCATCATGATCGTGGTGATGGTCGTCATGCTCATGATGGTGATGGCCATCGTCGGCATGGCAATGGTCGGTGATCGAGCCGTCGCTATGCTGCACGCGCCCGTCGGGCAGATGCGTATGATCGTGGTGATGGCTGTAGATCGCCAGCGACTGCGCTGCGCGCGTGCCGAACAGCCGGACATATTCGGGGCTCTGGCTGACGGCTTGCGGCGTGCCGCGGCAGCAGACGTGGCCGTTGAGGCAAACCACGGTATCCGTCGCCGCCATGACGACATGCAGATCGTGCGAAATCAACAGGATGCCGCAACCCTCGGAATTGCGGATCGACTTGATGAGGTCGTAGAGAGCGATCTCGCCGCTGAAATCCACGCCTTGAACCGGTTCGTCGAGCACCAGCAGGTCGGGCTTGCGGGCAATGGCGCGCGCAAGCAACGCTCGCTGGAATTCGCCGCCGGAAAGATGCTGCACCTCGGCCTTGGCGAGATGGGCGATGCCGACGGCCTCCAGCGCGGCAATCAACTCACGCTCCGGCAAGGGGCCGGTGAGGGTCATCAATCGCTGCACGCTGAGCGGCAACGTCCAATCGACGGCAAGCTTCTGCGGCACATAACCGACCTTCAGGCCGGCAACGCGATCGACGCGCCCCTCGTCCGGCTTCAGCACGCCGATGGCCGCCTTCGCGCTGGTGGATTTGCCGGAACCGTTCGGGCCGATCAGGGTAACGATCTCGCCTCGGCTCACTGAAAAATCCACGCCGCGCACCAGCCAGCGGCCGCCGCGACGGACGCCGACGTCATGGAGCGACACGAGCGGCCGGCTCTTGCTGTCGATGGAGGGAAGCATGAAATTTCCAATTGCACTATTGCGCCATGCTATCGCACACGTTATAGCATAACGCAATTGATGTAATAACATAACAGACCCATTCAAGGGCATTTATCGCATGTACGCAGCAAAAAGCTTCCTTCCTGTCGCCGCCTCCCTTCTCTTTTCGGGCCTGCTGATCAGCACGACCGCAACTGCCGCCGATGCCCCGCGCGTCGTCGTCTCCATCAAGCCGATCCATTCGCTGGTCGCCGCGGTCATGCAAGGGGTCGGCACGCCGGATCTGATCGTCGACGGCGCGGCATCGCCGCACACCTATGCGTTCAAGCCCTCGAATGCCCGCAGCCTGCAGCAGGCGCAGGTGGTTTTCTGGGTCGGCCCGGGCATGGAGGCCTTCCTGCAGAAGCCTCTCTCCTCGCTCGGCTCGAATGCGACCATCGTCGAACTCGATGACGCGCCCGGCATTGCCAAACTCAAATTCAGGGAAGGCGGCGCCTTCGAACCGCATGACGACGGCGACGAGCACGAAGCCGGCGAAGAACATGCCGACGGCCACGATCATGACCACGGCGAGTTCGACACTCACCTCTGGCTCGATCCTCACAATGCCAAAGCCATGGTCGCCGAAATCACCACGTCCTTGGTTGCGGCGGATCCCGCTAACGCCTTGACCTATGAAACGAACCAGAAGACGCTGAACGACAAGCTCGACGCACTCGATACCGAAATCGCTTCGACGCTCGCCCCGGTGAAGGATAAGCCTTTCATCGTCTTCCACGATGCCTATCAGTATTTCGAGCACCGCTACGGCGTGCGCGTCTCCGGCTCCATCACCGTCAGCCCGGAGAGCATTCCCGGCGCGCAGCGCGTCGCGGAGATTCACAGCAAGGTCGCCGATCTCGGCGCCACCTGCGTCTTCGCCGAGCCGCAATTCGAACCGAGGCTGGTCAACGTGGTGCTGGAAGGCACATCCGCAAAGTCAGGCGTGCTCGATCCCGAAGCGGCAACCCTGCCGCAGGGACCGGATCTCTATTTCGACCTGATGCGCGGCATCGCCAATTCCCTGAAAGCCTGCCTCTCCTAAGACAGGCTTGATATCTCCGAACGAAGCGAGCCCATTGCTCGCTTTTTTCTCCACAGCAAACGTAATGATATTACATTACAATGAGGTTGCCATGAACAAGAAGCTCCCGGTTACCGTCCTCTCCGGCTTTCTCGGTGCCGGCAAGACGACTCTGCTCAACCATATCCTCAACAATCGCCAGGGTTTGCGCGTTGCGGTGATCGTCAACGACATGAGCGAGGTGAACATCGACGCCGCGCTGGTGCGCGACGGCGGCGCCAACCTCTCCCGAACGGAGGAACAGCTCGTCGAGATGACAAACGGCTGCATCTGTTGCACGTTGCGCGACGACTTGCTGAAAGAGGTCCGCCAGCTCGCCGAGCAGGGCCGGTTCGATTACCTGCTGATCGAATCCACCGGCATCGCCGAACCCCTGCCCGTCGCAACCACATTCGAATTCCGCGATGAGGACGGCAGCAGCCTTTCCGATGTCGCAAAGCTCGATACCATGGTGACCGTCGTCGATGCGGCCAACCTTCTGGCCGATTATGGCTCGACGGATTTCCTTGCCGATCGCGGCGAAACCGCCGGCGACGGCGACAACAGGACGATCGTCGACCTGCTGGTCGAACAGATCGAATTCGCCGATGTCGTCATTCTCAACAAGGTCGGTTCGGCAACGCCCGGGCAACGTGACGCCGCGCGCAAGATCATTGTCGGCCTCAATCCGGATGCCCGACTGATAGAAGCCGATTTCGGTGCGGTGAAACCAGGTGAGGTTCTCGGCACCGGCCGATTCGACATCGACCGCGCCGAAACCCATCCGCTTTGGTACAAGGAGTTGCACGGCTTCAAGGATCATGTTCCGGAAACCGAGGAATATGGCATCCGCTCCTTCGTCTATCGCGCGAAGAAACCGTTCGATCCCCTTAAATTCCAGGATTTTCTCAACCGCTCATGGCCCGGCGTCGTCCGAGCCAAGGGGTTCTTCTGGCTCGCGACCCGACCATATCATGTCGGCGAAATGAGCCAGGCGGGTGCTTTGGTGAGGACAAACAAGATGGGCCTCTGGTGGGCGGCGGTGCCGCAGGAACAATGGCCGCGCGATCCGGGTTTCAAACAAGCTCTGGCGCCCTATCTCGACCCGGTCTGGGGCGACCGCCGTCAGGAGTTGGTGTTCATCGGCGCCGATCCGATGAGCGAGGCTCGGATCACGGAGGAGCTGGACGCGTGCCTGGTCAAGACGGATCGTTTCACGCCGGAACGCTGGCGGGACCTGCCGGATCCCTTTGCGAGCTGGAACAGGCCGACGGCATGACGAAGCAGAACGTGATCAGATTCCGTTGTCATTGCTTCGAATGCGACAGCGACGACGAACGGGCGGACGACGCATCGCGATCCGACGCCGCCGAACAGAATCAGGACAACAAAGGATCAGACGAGGTAAATCCTCGCCTGATACCGGATGCGATCGGAAAGCTGTTGTTCGGGGCCTGAGCGCGAGTTCAGGCCACCAACATGCCCGCGGGGACGGCGATGATCTCATGCATGACCAGCAACGCGCCGATCACTTCCGTCTTGGCGCGCAATGGCGTCATGGAGCAGTGAAATACGTTGTCGGGTTCAACCTGACGATAGGATGGATAAAGGCATTCCACCTTTTCTCCGGCAAAGCACGCATCCAGCTTTGCCTTCACGCTGCCTTCGAAAGATTCGGAACCCACGAATTCCGAGATATGACGCCCCAGAAGCTCCATCGGCTTCGATTTCAGAAATTCCGAATTGGCCGCGTTGCTATAGAGATAACGATAATCGCGCGTAATCACGGCCACGCGATCCGGCAGGTTATCCAGAATGGCGTCGTTCAGAACGACACCCTCCTCCAAACCGAACACCGTCTCACGATCGACTTTCTCGCTCGAAAACGTCCTCAAAACTTCGCCGGCCGCTTCGCTCGCTCCACCGAAGTAGCGATCGATCAGCACCGAAAGCGATCCAGAATTGCGCAAGACTCGCGAACGATCGTCTGCTTCTTCCCGTATGAGGTTGTTCATGAACTGGAGCTGCATGTATATCTCAAGCAGACTCGTGGCCTTATATGCCAGGATAGCCGCAATAAGAGGCCCCAATTCGCGATCAAGTGACGCTACAAGCTCGTCGTCGCCAAGTTTTATCGCACGCTGAATCTGACTGCATTTCATGGAGAAGGCATGAAAGAGTGCCAGCAAAATTGCCCTCCTGTCCTTGACCACGTCAGGACGCAGGGCCTCGATTCCCGGCGTTGCCATGCCCAAGGATATTCAGTTTGGTGTCCGCAATCTCACCAAACTTTCTACATTGTGAATTATCATGACTTACCCGCACTTTCAATCCGGATGAACGGAAGTTCTCGGGAAACGAGAACTTTCTGAAATGCAAAGCTTACCGAAGGCAATGACTGCATAAAGACCGGATCGAAATGTACACAGGGCCTGGAGGCGCGCGCCTCGCCGCAACATCCTAGAAGACGGTCTTCTTGATATTCCAGCGATCGTGATACCAGAGCCATTGTTCGGGATGCTCCCTCACCCAGCTCTCGACCTTGTCGTTCAGCATCTGCGCCGTTGCAGCCAGATCGAGGCCGCCGGCTTCGTTGCGCGGCATTTCCAGCTTTGGCTCGATTTCCAACCTGTAGCGGTTGCCGGGCAGGCGAATGCAGCGGGCCGGATAGACTTCGCAATTGAACTGGCGCACGAGCTTCGGCAGGAGCGGATTGGTCTTTACGTCTCGCCCGAAAAACAGGGTCTTCAGGCCCTTGCGGAATTTCTGATCGACCAGCACGCCGACACCGCGACCAGCTTCCAGCTCCCTGGCAAGGGCGAAAGACGACCCGGCATGCGAGGGCACGAGATTGCCCATGCGCTTTGCGCGGAAATCGAAAACCTTCTTGGCCACATAGGGGTTGTTCGGCGGGCGGAAGAGCACCGTCACCGTCAGGCCAAACGCCGCCCCCGCAACGGGCAGCAGCTCGAAATTACCGGTATGGCCCGTAAAAACGATGAACGGCCGCGGATTGTCCCGAAGATCGAGAAAGATCGGAATGCCGGAAACTTCGACGCGACCGGGCTTGTCGCTATGCGGATCGAAGTCGAACAGCCGGTCGAGGAAGACGTATTCCGCCGCCAGCCGCCCCATGTTGCCCCAGCTTGCGAGCGCGATCTCCTCGATCTCCGCCTCGCTCTTCTCCGGAAAGGCATTGCGCAAATTGGTCAGCATCAGCTGGTGCCGCCGCATACGCGGACCGATCTTGTGGGTCAGCCAGTCGGCAAATCGGATTCCGCCATCGGCCGGAAACAGCTTCAGGAAATTGAGGAAGCCGAATATGACCTGCGCCACCAGCCACTGCCGGAAATTTCTGAGCGCAAGGACGATCCGGGTAATGAACAGCTTCACGCGGCTCAGTCCATCTTCAGGATGATCTTGCCGAAGATCTGGCGCGATTCCATCCGCTCCAGCGCCCGGTCGATATCGCCGAAGCTCACTTCGGTATCGATCACCGGATGCACCAGCCCGCGCGCCATCTTCTGCATGGCGTTGGCCATGTTCTCCATGCGGCAGCCGAAGGAGCCGAACAGCTTCAGCTGCTGCTGGAACAGCATCATCAGGTTCATTTCGGTGGAAACGCCTGAGGTCGAACCGCAGGTGACGAGGCGGCCGCCGCGCTTCATGCAAAGCATCGAGCCAGCCCAGGTATCCTTGCCGACATGTTCGAAAACAACGTCGACGCCCTTCTTCTTCGTGAGCTTGCGCACGACGCCCTCGAAGCGGTCGGTGCGGTAATTGATGACGTGATCGGCGCCAAGAGCCTTCGCCTTCTCGATCTTGTCGTCCGAGCCGACCGTGGTGATGACGGTGCAGCCGATCTTCTTGGCAAGCTGGATGGCCGCCGTGCCGATGCCCGAGCCGCCGGCATGGACGAGAATCGTCTCGCCCGGCTCCAGCTTGGCATTGTCGAACAGCATGTGCTCGACAGTTCCGAAGGTGACGGGAGCCAATGCGGCGCCGATGGCATCGACGCCGGGAGGGGCCGGAACGAGCAGACGCGCCGGGAGGTTGACCTTCTCCTGCGCAAACCCGTCGAGATGGAAACCATGCACGCCGCTGACGTTCTCACAGAGATTGTCTCGGCCCTCGCGACAATGACGGCAAAGGCCGCAGGTGCGCGCGCCATAGATGGATACCAGCTGGCCGGGCAATACATTGGCGACGCCCGGCCCAATCGCTTCGACCACGCCCGCGGCCTCCGCGCCGATGACCAGCGGCATCTTGCGCTTGGCGAAAGCCATGCCGCGCCAGCCCCAGACATCGATATGGTTGAGGGCGACGGCCTTGACGCGCAGCGTCACCTCGCCTGCGCCCGGCGCTTCCGGCTCCGGCAGATCGGTGATCTCAAGTTTGCGGTCGTCGATCAGTTGCAAAGCACGCATGGCAAAGTCCTTCGCCTCTCGGGCGCATTATTATTTGTTCTTCGAAAGTCCGATTAAGCCGGTTCAAGCGCCATGACAAGGCTGGCGTTCTGGCCGCCGAACCCAAAGGAGTTCGAAAGAACGGCGTTCACCTGCTTTTCACGCTTCATGTTCGGCACGACGTCGAGGATGATCGACGGATCGGGATTGTTGTAGTTGATGGTCGGCGGCAGCGTTCCGGTCAGCATCGTCTGCAGCGAGAACACCGCCTCGACAGCACCTGCCGCCGTCAGCGTATGGCCGATCATAGACTTGTTCGACGAAACGGGGATGGTGGGAAGCCGCTCGCCGAAGACGGCTGACATGGCGCCATATTCCATCTTGTCGTTCTCCGGCGTCGAGGTGCCGTGAGCGTTGATATAGCCGATATCGCTCTCTTCCATGCCGGCATCGGCAAGCGCCGCGCGGATCGTCGCGATGGCCGGGCCGCCATCGGGCGAAGAGCGCGTGCGATGGAACGAATCGGCCTTGTCGCCGGCACCCTTCATGATGCCGAGGATCTTGGCGCCGCGGGCAACCGCGGATTCCAGTGATTCCAGCACCAGCGTCGCGGCTCCCTCGGCGATGACGAAACCGTCGCGATCCTTGCTGAACGGCTTGGAGGCCTTCGTCGGCGGATCGTTCTGGGTCGACAGGGCCGACAGCAGCGAGAAGCGGATCAGCGCCTCGGCGCTCAGCGAACCATCGGTCGCAACCACCAGCGCCCGCGCCGTGCGTCCCTGGCGGATCGCCTCGATACCGAGCTGGATCGCGGTCACGCCCGATGCACAGGCAGTCGAGAGCGTCACAGGCAGGCCGCGCGTGCCGAAGCGGTCAGCAAGACGCTCGGAAATAGCGCCGAAGAGGGCAGCTTCATGAAAGGCGGGATCCGGACGCTGGCGCATGGCCGCGAGGAAACGCTCATAGGCGTCGCCCTGATGATCCGCCGGCGGCGAACGGTCGGCAAGCGCGAAGCGGGCGCTCCATTCCGGCTCGATCGGCGGTGCGGCCAGGAAAAGCGGCGCATCGAAATCGCCGGAGATGCCGGCCTGCGCCAAAGCCTCGATGGTCGTCTCCCGCGCGAAGGCATAGGAGCGCTCGACTGCGTTCGGCGCCGGGATATCGATGAAATCCACCGTGCCGGCGATACGCGTCGAAAGCCCGTCCGTCGGGAAACGGGTGATGTTATGGATACCCGAGGTGCCGGACGAAAGCGCGTTCCAGTTGTCCTGCAGCCCCTGCCCCAGCGACGTGATGATCCCCATGCCGGTAACGGCGACGATCGGACGTCCGAGATGATCCTTGTAAGCGGTCATATCCTGTTCCTCACGCTTCAGCGGAAAGTACGGCGATGCCTTCGCCGCGCGCATGGCCGACAGTGGTTACCACCGCCTTGCGTGCGCCCGTCGCCATCGGCTTTTCATGCGCGGCGTCGAAGGGAGGCACCTTGGCCCGGTTCGCGACGGCCAGCGCTGCAAAGGCGAGCCCGAGCGGAAACTGGCTTTCGAGCCCATGGCCGGAAACGCCGGAATAGGCGCGGATGGCCGAGCCCGGAAGCTGCGCTTCGAGCACCGCCTTTTCGCGCTGCGCCAGATCGGGGATTGCGGTCGTACCGGAAAAGACGACGGTCGCCTCACCTGTTTCCTGCTTGGCAGGTGCGAGCATGCGCTCCAGCCGTGCCTCGAACTTGCCGTCGTCGCGACGGCCGCGATCGCCCTCGACCGCATCGAGCGTCGCATAGATATGCGCGCCGCGGCCTTCGGCATGGGCGCGCGATTCAAGCACCAGGAAGGCGCTCAGCGAGCCCATGATCATGCCGCCGCCGTCTTCCGGCTTGCGCGACCAGACCGGATGCCAGTCGCCGATCGCATGTGCATTGATCGACTCGATCAGCAAGATCATGTCCAGACGCTCGGCCGAAAACGCGCCGCCGACCAGGGCATGGCTCGATTCGCCCGACTTGATGCGATGGAAGGCGGTCTCGACGGCGGAAATGCCGGAGGCTTCCTCCCCCATGAAGGTGCGCGACGAGCCCGTGACCTTGTGGACGATCGAGATATTACCCGCGAGCAGATTCGAAAGCTGGGCCAGGAACAGGGTCGGCCGCAATTCGGTCGTCAGCTTCTCGTTCAGCAGCAGTTCGCGGTCGTTGCGCTTCAGGCCTTCGTTGACGATCAGCGTATCGACGTTCGTATCACGCTCGCCGCCGCCGGCCGCGACGATCATGTCCATCGTGCCGCAGGCATCCAGATCATCCTTGAAGCCGGCATCGTCGAGCGCCAGGCCGGCGGTGAAGACGCCGATGCGCTGCCAGTTTTCCATCTGCCGCTGATCGCCGCGCTTGGGAATCTGCTGCGACCAGTCGATGTCAGGCAGCGGATGTACGGGATAGGGCTTGAATTTCTCGGTTTCGACGATGGTCGGCGGCGCCTTGTCCGCAGTCAGCAGGGCCAGATGCGCATCCTTGCCGACACCCTGGCAAGTAACGACGCCGATACCCGTGATCACCACATCATTCTGAGCCTTGCTCATTCATCAATCCTCTTCGAATGCGGCGCCGAACAAGCCGGCGGCATCAACCGTTGGCGGCGATGGCGTCGAGAAGCCCGACCTCGCCTGCCCGCTTGCGCACGATATCGCCGAGCGGCACCTCATTAAACGGCATGGTGCGCAGCTTCAACTGCGCATCGCAGACCTTCTTTCCAGCTATGGTGATGCGTGCCTTGGTCACGGCAAACCCCGAACCCTCGTGCTCAAGATCGGCCTCGATGTCGAGTTCCGCTTCCGGCTCGACGAAGGTCCGCATCTTGGCGCCGTCGACCGACATCAGAAACGGCATATAGGCGAATTTCGTAGCAGCCAGGACGAGCATGCCCGATGCTTGCGCCATCGTTTCGATGAGAAGAACACCGGGAACGAGCGGCATGCCGGGGAAATGGCCTTCGAAGACCGGGCTTTTCGCCGGAACGACGGAATGCGCCTTCAACAGGCCCTTTGACAAATCGACAGATTCGACCTTGTCGATCATCTGGAAATATTCCAGCAGCATCAACGCCTCCGATCCAACCCGGCAACGCAGGATGCTCCGGGCGGGATACGCTATTTAAGAATGAAACAGCCCGGCCGCCATAATCAAGGGCGGCTGGGCGTCAAAAAAATGCAAAGGATGATGCTCAGCCCTTGGCGGCGCGCAATTCATCGATCTTGGCACAGAGATTCTTCAGCACGAAGTACTCTTCGGTCGAAACCTTGCCTTCGTTGACTTCCTGCGTCCACTGCTCGAGCGGAATCTTGATGCCGAACTCCTTGTCGATAGCGAAGACGATATCCAGGAAGTCCAGGCTGTCGATGCCGAGGTCGTCGATCGTGTGGCTATCCGGAGTGATCGTGTCACGGTCGATTTCGCTGGTTTCAGCGATGATGTCGGCAACTTTGTCAAATGTAGCAGTCACTGCCCATACCTCTTGAAATAATAATTCATCCCCCTCATAGGGAAATCCATCCCAAAAGCCAATGGTTTCCGCCAGAAACCCCGGTAATTTGGTGAAGCACTGTTGCGCAAACAGCAAAATGACACTTGCGTCACAATTGCGGAATCATGGCGACATGCGCGCAAGATGCGGCAGCATTGCGGCCTGATTGCAATGCTGCGCGCCTCTCCCTCGGCGAAAGATCAATCGCTGATCACGATACGCGTATTGTGAAGCCCCGCATCCGACGTCATGGCGAAGAAGGTGGCGGCGTTGCGCGTATCGAGCCGCACGCAGCCATGCGATGCCGGCCGGCCGAGCTGCCGCACCTCGTAGGTGCCATGAACCGCATAGCCGCCGTTGAAGAACACGGCATAGGGCATCGGCGCATCGTCGTATTTCTTCGAGCGATGGTCCTTGGACAGCCATTTGGCGGTATAGGAGCCAGTGGGCGTCACATAGCCCCTGCGGGCCGTCGATACTCTCCAGCGATACCTGAAAGCTCCATCTTCCGACACCGTCATTGTTTGCGATCGAAGATCGACCACCGCAAGAACAGATCCGGCATGGGCCGAAACGGTATGAAATTGCATGAATAGACATGCCGTTGCTACTAACGCGACGCGCTTCATCTTGTCCCCTCCGACTGTTTGCTTCCTTCTGAAGCAATTCAGACGATGAGGGAGTGTATCGCCATGCCAATTATACCCAATTAATACATATAGTGAGCGATCCATTAATATGGATGACATTCACAGCAGCAGCAGGAATCCGAGGAAAGCGAGCAGCGTCAGCATCGTACATGCCGAATAGAAGATGGAAATCCCGGCTTCGATGTCGTTGACCGTCGCCGTATCGCGACCAGCGCCATTGATCATCGGCTCGCGCACGAGTTCTCCGCCATAGATCCGCGGGCCGGCAAGCTGGATGTCGAGCGCCCCGGCCATGGCTGCCTCCGGCCGGCCGGAGTTCGGCGAACGGTGCAATCCGCCATCCCTGACCGCGATGCGGATCGCATTTCCAAGCGCCGAGATACCGCGCTTGACCAGCGCGCCGGCGGCGATCAGCAGGATGGAAAGCCGCGCGGCCGGCCAATTGGCGATATCGTCCAGCCGGGCGGCGGCACGGCCGAAATCGATATAGGTCTCGGATTTGTGGCCGATCATCGAATCGGCGGTATTGAGCATCTTGTAGACAAACAGTCCCGGCAGGCCGAAAACGCCGTACCAGAGGGCGGGCGCGACCACGCCGTCGGAGAAATTCTCGGCAAGGCTTTCAATGGCCGCGCGGCAGATGCCCGGCTCGTCCAGCGTCTCCGGATCGCGGCCGACGATGCGCGATACGGCAAGACGCCCACCTTCCAGGCCGTCCGCACGCAGCGCCCGCGACACGTCTCCGACGTGATCGGCAAGGCTCTTCTGCGCCAGAAAAACCGCGACGAGCACCGCCTCGACCAATATGCCGAGCCAGCCGAAGAAGGCGAGAAACCCGTGAACCGCCCAGCCGGCGATAAGCGCGCCCATCAGCAACGCGACGATCGACATGATCCCGTTGCGGCGGCGAAGCACGCCCGAAAGGTGCTTTGCGTTGAACCGGCGGTCGAAAGACGAAATCGCCTTGCCGAACAGCACGACAGGATGCGGAAAGCGCTGCCAGAGCCAGTCGGGATCACCGACGATGCGGTCGAGCAACAATGCTAGGACCAGAATGAGCAGATGTTCGTCGGCGGTCATGTCGAATAATCCTCAAGAGCATGATGCCGAAAAGTGTGAGCGGTTTTCGGACGCCATCATGCTCTACTTATTTGTTTCTGGAGCGGATTCAGATTTTAGGTCGAACAGACCTAAAATCATCCGACTCCAGTGCCCCGGCGAGTCTTTGGTCTGCCTCCTCATCCGGAGCCAGCCCGAAGCGCAGCCAGCTGCGCGCATAATCGAACTTGCGGACCAGAATGTGGTGACGGCAGAGATGCGTATATATGCCCTCGGCACGGTCGTCTGCAACCAGTGCAAACAGGGCCGTGCCTCCAGCGACATTCAGCTGCGAGCGGCGAAGGACCGTTTCCAGCGCCGAATGCCGTTGAAGAATGCGGTTTCGGATAGCGCCCGTGTCGCTTTCCATCAGGGACGCCGCGAGCGAAAGCGCAGGTCCTGAAACAGCCCAAGGCCCAAGCCAATCCTCGAAACGGCTCATGATCGAGGCTTCGGCAATGACGAAACCCAGCCGCAGGCCGGCCAGGCCGAAAAATTTCCCGAAGGAGCGGAAGACAATCAGGTTCGGCATCGACGCCGCGAAAGGCACGATGCTGGCTGCGGGCTCGACATCCCCGAAAGCCTCGTCGACCAGGAGAATGCCGCCTTGCCTGCGCTGCCTCTCATGCAGGTCCCGCAATTCCTCGACGGACAGCATCCGCCCGTCCGGATTGTTGGGATTGACAGCAACCACCAGTCCGTCATCGGCGGTGAGTTCGGCAATCGTCGAAACCTGACGGACACGCAGGCCGGCCAGCGTGAAGGCGCGCGCATATTCGCCATAGGTCGGGGAAAGGATCGCGACGCTGCCGCCCCGCACGAGCCTGGGAAGCAGCTGAATGACCGACTGCGTGCCCGGAACCGGCAAGGGCAGGATATCGCCGCTGCGGTAATAGCCCCGCGCCGCCTCCCGCGCCTGCTCCTGCAAATGCTGATCCGGCAGCCTATGCCATGCCGTAACGGGGATCTCGGGCAAAGGCGCCGGATTGGGGTTGATACCCGTCGACAGATCCAGCCATTCCTCCGGACGCCCGCCATATTGGCGCGCTGCCGCGGTAATGCCGCCGCCGTGGATGATCCTGCCCGTCATGCTGCCTCGCCGGCAAGGTCGATCAGATGCATATAGGAGCCGGCGACATTGCCGCGCTGCAGACCGGCTGCGCCCAGATCGACGTCGAGTGCGTCCCTGACCGCAAACAGACGGTCTGCCTCGCCTTCCGATACGATCGTCGAATAGTGAAACTCGTGCGCCGTCATCGGCTCGTCGAAAAAGGAGCCGGCAAGCGGCGTCACGCGGCGATAGCCGAGATGGCGCTGCCGCTTCTCGTAGCTGGTGACGACGGGCAACAGGCCGAGCATCTGATGACGGGTTCCCGCCGCATCCACGAGCCCCTCGCCTAGCACCATGTATCCGCCGCACTCGCCATAGATGCGCGCTCCCCGGGCGGCTGCAGCCACCACCCCATCCTGAAAGCGCCGCGCGGCGGCAAGCTTTTCGGCATGCAGTTCGGGATAGCCGCCCGGCAGGTAGACGGCATCGGCATCCGTCAAGGGTGCCTCGTCTGCGAGGGGAGAGAAGAAGGATATTTCCGCGCCACGGCGTTTCCAGCCGAGCAGCATATGTTCGTAGGAGAAGGCGAAAGCGATATCCCTCGCCACGGCAATGCGCTGCCCGAACGGCATGAGGCGCGCGATATTCGCCACGGACGGACGGACTACATGCTGCTGCGCCGCGCGCAAGAGCACGCCGAAATCGCATGCCTTCGACACGATCTCGGCAGCCGCCTCTATGAAATGCTCGAGCGCCCCATGCTCTCCCGCCTGCACCAGCCCCAGATGCCGCTCCGGCAAAGCCAGGCTGCCGTCATTGCGGATGACCGCGACAACCGGCATACGCACCGTCTCAAGCGCCTGACGCAGCATTCTCTCATGCCTGTCGCTGGCAACGCGGTTGAGGACGACGCCGGCAATGCGGATGTCAGCTCGAAAATTGGCAAAGCCGCTGACCACGGCCGCAACCGATTGCGACATGCGCGAGGCATCGACGACAAGCACGACGGACAGGCCAAGCAGCGCGGCGAGATCGGCGGCCGTCCCGGTGCCATCGGCGGCGCCATCGAACAGGCCCATCATTCCCTCGATGACGAGCATCCGGCCGCCGGCGCGATGAAGTGCCGAGTTGGCGGAGATAAGTTCGGCGCGCATCGCCCATGGGTCGAAATTGAGACAGGGCGACCCTACCGCCGCCGCGTGAAACGCCGGATCGATATAGTCCGGCCCAGCCTTGCCGGATGCGACCGCAACGCCCCTGTTTCGCAGCGCCCGCAGCAGACCAAGCGTGAATGTGGTCTTGCCGGAGCCTGAGGAGGGTGCCGCGATCAGAAGGCCGCTCATGCCGACACCTTGTGTCCGCTCTCGCCCGGCCTTTCGGCCAGGGGCAGCAGCTTCCGGCCGGAAAGCGCGCCCAGCCAATCGAGCGACGGCCGCAATTTCACCACCTCGCCGACGACGACAATGGCAGGCGGCTCGAGGCCGGATGCCTCGACATCGTCAGGGGCGCGTCCGAGCGTCGTTTCCAAAACCTGCTGGGAGGATGTCGCCGCATTGCAGACGAAGGCCACGGGCTCATCCGCCGAACGGCCCGCGGCAATGAGATTGGCGCTGATCTGGGCGATGTGTTTCATCGCCATGTACATGACGATCACGGGCGAGCCCTTGCCGATCGCCTCCCAATTGATCGCGTCCGGCACGACGCCGGACGAATCATGACCGGTCAGGAAGGTAACGGCATGGTTGACGTCGCGATGGGTGACAGGGATGCCGGCATAGGCCAATCCGCCGATGCCGGCGGTGATGCCCGGCACGATGCGGAAGGGAATGCCATGCTCGACCAGCGTCAGGGCCTCTTCCCCGCCGCGCCCGAAAACGAAGGGATCGCCGCCCTTGAGGCGCAGAACCCGCTTGCCGGCCCGCGCCAGCTCCACCAGCCGCAGCGAGATATCCCGCTGCCTGGCCGAAGGCTTGCCGCCGCGCTTGCCGGCATATTCCAGCACCGCGCCCGGACGGGCAAGCTTCAGGCAATCCTCGTTCACGAGCGCATCGTGCACGACGATATCCGCCTCCGCCAACCCCTTGGCAGCCAGCAGGGTCAACAGCCCCGGATCGCCAGGCCCGGCGCCGACGAGCCAGACAGACCCCGGCTCCAAGGCCGGCAGATTGGAGAAAATGGTATCGTTCATCCTCTGTGTCCTATGCCCGGATGGCGGAAATTGCAACGTTGAGAACGGGATAAGACGGTCGCAGCCCAATGCCGTTCCGCCGCGGATACTATGCCACAGAAGGCCTGAAATGCGGCGATGACGCGCTATGGGCTTTGCCAGCGGCGACAGACCGTGAAAAAACGACGGTCAATCGCAGGGACTTCCGGATTCAATATGTCCGGACATTTGAGTATCTATATGAAAAAACGGTAAAATATAGGCGTGCCTGCGCGGGATCGAGAAGGGAGCGTGACCGCTCCCTTCTCCTGGATCTCAGTGCTTCACCTTGCCCAGGATCACGTCGCGGATCAGATCGACGACCGGCTGCGAGCGAATACCGGTGCAGACGATCTGGCTCGGCAGATTGTCCCAATCGCCCGGCGGGAAGCGGCGGCCGTCCGGCTTGACGATCGTCTGGCCATCGGCGATGCCGCCGCAGACGACGCGAACCGCCCCTTCGATCGTGTCGAACAGCTCGGGCGCGACGACATAGACGCAGGCGCAGCTGTCGTGGACCATCATGCCGTCTTCGACTGCATGCTTGTAGAAATCGATATAGGACTGCGACAGATCCGCCAGCAGCTGCACCGAAGGTCCGCCGGCCTTTGCCATGTCGGCCAGATAGCTGCGGCTCATGGTCGTGATCGACGTCACGTCGAGACCGACAACGACAACCTTCCAGGCTGCCGTCATGACGAAATCGGCGGCTTCCGGATCTCCGTGAATATTGGCCTCGGCCACCGGAGTGACATTGCCCGGCACGTAGAAATTGCCGCCCATGATCACGACGTCCTTCACGAGCGAGGCGATTTCGGGATCGTGCTTCAGTGCCAGGGCCAGATTGGTCATGCGGCCGACTGCGACCAGGGTCACCTCGCCCGGATTGGCGCGGACGGTATCGATGATGAACTGATAGGCCGGCCGCGGATCGGCCGGCAGGTCGATCGTGTCAGGCACGTCGATGTCACCGAGGCCGTTATGGCCATGAACCATCGTCGGCCACGGGCGTTCGTGACGCGAAGGATCGAAGGTGACGCTGGCGCCACGCGCGACCGGGCACGGAATATTCCACTCGCGCTTGAGGAACAGCGCGTTGCGTGTCGTCGTGTCTACCGAGGCATTGCCGAAAACCGTCGTCACGCCGAGAAGGTCGATATTCGGGTGACGATGCAGGAAGAGAAGCGCCATGGCGTCATCGACGCCCGGATCCGTATCATAAATGACCTTATGCATGATTTTTCCTTACCAACATACTGAATAAGCTTGATCTTTCGGAAAACTCCTCCCGTCGCGGATCATGCTTGACCTATCGGCATACACGAGAACAGCCGACGGCGAAATGCCGTCATGACGTCCTATGGGGCATTTGTGAGATTTGGATGGAGAATCCGACGCTCAAGCGATCCTGGCGATCGCCGCCGTTGCAGAACCGGACTTGATCTTGGCAAGCACGAGCTCGGCCTCCGGACCGGCTGCCGCAAGTGCTGCGGCTTCGGCAACCCCATGACAGCCGACACGGGCGAAGACGATCTCGGACGGATTCTTCAGCCGGGGCGTCTCCCGCTCCAATACGGCCGCCTCGAAGAACCGTGCCGGTAGCCGAAAATGCGCCGCCGTCTCAAGGATGGCCGGCTCTTCCATGCGCGTATCGATCGACACCACGGCCAGAACCTGCTCGCTCCCGATCCCCACTTCCTGAAAGGCTCTTTCCGCGAGCATGCGCACGTCGTTCCAGTCCGTGCCGCGCTCGCAGCCGAGACCGAGAATATAGCGGCGGGTGGAATGGGCATGCGTCGTCATTCTCGCTCCCAGTGGCGACAACCGATATCGCAGATGTAGCCAGCCATTCCCGAACCGTCAATTTCGCACGGTGTGTCCCCTCGGCAATTGCCTTGGGACGATCGAAGTGCCAGAAGGCCGCTGATTTCCCGCCGTCGAGTTCCCACCTTGCAAGACATCACATTTCAGATCCTGCTTCTGCTCTTTGCCGCCGCATTCTTTGCCGGTTTCGTCGATTCCATCGCTGGCGGCGGCGGATTGGTGACGCTGCCAGTCATGCTGCTGGCCGGCATTCCGGGCCTTCAGGCGCTTGGCACCAACAAGGTGCAGTCGATCTGCGGCGCGGCCTCGGCGACCATCGCCTATGCAAGGCAGGGGCATGTGCAGCTTCACAAACAGCTTCCGATGGCGCTCATGGCCGTCATTGGCGGCGTGTTCGGCGCCTTGCTCGCGACCGTCATGCCGAGTGCGATCCTGAATATCATCCTCCCCTTCCTGCTGATCGCCATCGCGCTCTACTTCGCCATCAAGCCCAATCTCGGCGACGTCGAACGGCATCAGCGCATCAGTGCCGGGCTCTTCGGCGTGACCCTCGTTCCGTTGATCGGGTTCTATGACGGCGCATTCGGGCCCGGCACCGGTTCGTTCCTGATGCTCGCCTTCGTAACGCTTGCCGGCTTTGGCCTGCTGAAGGCGACGGCGCATACGAAGCTCCTTAATTTCGGCTCGAATCTCGGCAGCCTCATCGTCTTCATCTTCTCCGGCGCCATCCTTTGGAAGGTCGGGCTGGTGATGGGACTCGGCCAGTTCCTCGGCGCCCAGGTCGGCTCGCGGCTTGCCATGCGTATCGGCGCCAGGCTGATCAAGCCGCTGCTGGTCGTGGTCTGTATCGCGCTGGCCGCCAAGCTGCTGGCAGATCCCCATCATCCCGTAAGGATATGGCTGGGGCTGTAAAAACGAGCCTTTGATTACCTAGGACGTAATTGATAGTCCTTCGGTGCACGCCGATGATCGCCCTGCCTGAACGGTTCAGGCGATCCAAAGGAGTTGACCGATGACTGATGCGACCACCATTGCAGAACGCTATATCGCCATCTGGAACGAAGCCGATACCGAACGCCGGCGTGCGCTCATTGCCGAGGCATGGACCGAGACCTGCAGCTATATCGACCCGATGATGCGTGCCGACGATCGCGAGCAGATCCATGCTCTGGTCACGGCGGCGCACGAACGCTTTCCCGGCTTCCGCTTCAGCCTGATCACGGACGGCGACCGCCATGGCGACAATCTCCGCTTCTCCTGGGGTTTCGGTCCGGTCGATGCCGAGCCGATGATCAAGGGCACGGATTTCGCCATCCTCGAAGGCGACCGGCTGAAGTCCGTCCACGGCTTCATCGATCAGCTGCCGGCCGCCGCATGACGAACCCGGCCCGCTCTCTCGGCGATCACCTGCGCGAATGGCGGCAACGCCGCCGCCTGAGCCAGCTCGAATTCGCCCTCGAAGCCGATATATCGCAACGACATCTAAGCTTCATCGAGAGCGGGCGGGCGCTGCCAAGCCGCGAGATGCTGATGCATCTCGCAGAAAGGCTCGGCATACCGCTGCGCGAGCGCAACCCCATGCTTCTGGCGGCGGGTTTCGCTCCGGTCTTTCCGGAACGCAAGCTGGACGATCCGGCGCTGGCGCCGGCGCGGCGCGCCATCGATATGCTGCTGAAGGGGCACGAGCCCTTCCCGGCCCTGGCCGTCCACCGGCACTGGACGCTGGTCGCCGCCAATGCCGCCGTCGCACCGCTTCTTGCCGGGGTAACCGATGTCTCGCTGACCACCGCGCCGGTCAACGTCCTGCGGCTTAGCCTGCATCCGCAGGGGCTGGCGCCCCGGATCGCCAACCTGGCCGAATGGCGCGCGCATCTGCTGGAACGCCTGCGCCAGCAGATATCGGCAACGGGCGACCCCGTGCTGATAAAACTGCTGGAGGAATTATCGGCCTATCCCGCGCCCGCAATGCAAAAAACAGCGGGGACGGAGCGGGATTTCGCCGGAATCGCGGTGTCGCTCGAGCTTATCACCGAAGCGGGACACCTCTCCTTCCTGTCGACCACGACCGTCTTCGGAACGCCGGTCGATGTCACGCTGTCGGAGCTCGCGATCGAATCCTTTTTTCCCGCGAACCCGCAGACGGCGGAAGCGCTGAAGGCGATGCTGCCCGCCAGCTGAAAGCCGCGCCGATCAGAACTCGACGCCGGGCTGCCCTTTGATGCCCGAGCGGAAGGGATGCTTGATCAATTCCATCTCGGTGACGAGATCGGCAATCTCGATCAGCTCTTCCTTGGCGTTGCGGCCGGTCAAGACCACATGGGTCATATAGGGCTTTTCGGTCTTCAGGAATTCCAGCACCTCGTTGATGTCGAGGTAATCGTAGCGAAGCGCGATATTGATCTCGTCCAACAGCACCATCGAGTTCCGTTCGTCGCGGATCAGCTCCTTGGCCTTTTCCCAGGCAGCCGAGGCCGCCGCGACGTCGCGGGCGCGATCCTGCGTTTCCCAGGTGAAGCCCTCGCCCATGGTATGGAACTGGCAGATATCGGAGAAATGCTTCTCAATCAGGTCGCGCTCGCCGGTCCACATGGCGCCCTTGATGAACTGGACCACGGCGCTCGGCTTCCCGTGCGCGATGTGGCGGAAGATCATGCCGAAAGCGGAGGAGGATTTTCCCTTGCCCTTGCCGGTGTGGACGATGATCAGGCCCTTCTCGTCGTTCTTGGTCGCCATGATCTTGTCGCGCGCAGCCTTCTTCTTGGCCATCTTGTCGGCGTGGCGAGCATCGTCGCTCTTCGGAGGTTCCGCGCCGGTTTCGGCCAATTCGTCGCTCATTGCATTCTCCCTGATATGATCGATTTCTGTGCCAGCGGGCCGCCGCGCCAGAGGTAGAGCGCGACAAGCGGCTCATCTTCCGTTCGCATGGCATGGCGGATATTCGAAGGGTGGTGGATCACCTCGCCCGACCAGCGCGGCAGGAAAGGCTGGGCATCCTTGCTCCACAGCGAGCCGTCGCCCAGAGGGATATAGATCTCCTCGGCCTCGTGATGATGGTCCGGATAGTGCACCCCGGGACCGAGCAACAGGAAGCCGCCTGCCATGTCTTCGCTTGCGAAATGCCCTCGCGTGCCGAACAGCTCGACCCAGCCATATCTCCGCAGGAAATCGGCGCCGAAATCGGTGATGCTGTAGGTCTGGGCCCAATGCAGCGCATTCGCGGCATCGGAAAGCCTGTCGAGCAAAGCGCCTTCCGCCCCATTGCCCCGTCGATGAAGCTGCCGAAGATAGCCTGCGACAGGCAGATCGTGCGGCGCGAGCGGGCGCTCTTCCGTCGGCCAGCGAAAGCCCTGAATGAAATGCTGCAGCCCCGGATCGCTCCGCGACAGCAGATAATCCCGAAAGGCTGCCAGAAGCTCGTCGACCGCACTCATGCCGCCGTCTCCTTGCCCGTGTCCAGGCTTTCCAGATCGAACCGCGCCGAATTGCTTCTCGGCGTCCATAAATGGCAATCGACCGCCTCCAGCAGGCACTCGCGCAGATCCTGCAGCGCGGCCGGGTTCTTTTCCGCCATGAAGTCTCGCACGCGCTGGTCTACGACGAAAGCCTGGTAGACGGCCTCGAAATGATGGTTGCGGACCGCGCCGGTCGTCGCCGCAAAAGCGAAGAGATAATCCACCGTCGCAGCGATCTCGAAAGCGCCCTTGTAGCCATGGCGCATGATGCCCTCGATCCACTTGGGATTGACGACGCGCCCGCGCACGACCCGGCCGATCTCCTCTTCAAGAGAGCGGATGACAGGCTTTTCCGGTCTGGAATGGTCGTTGTGATAGATCGACGGGCGCGCGCCGCCAAGCTGCTCGGCCGCGGCCGCCATGCCGCCCTCGAACTGATAGTAGTCGTCGCTGTCGAGCAGGTCGTGCTCGCGGTTGTCCTGATTCTGCACCACCGCCTGGATCGAGCGCAACCGTTCCTCGAAGACGCCGCGCTCGGCCGTGCCCTCCTCGCCGGCCCCATAGGCATAGCTGCCCCAGACGAGATAGGCCTCGGCCAGATCCGCGCGTCGCTCCCAGCCCTTCTCGTCGATCAGCGCCTGCAGCCCGGCACCGTAAGCGCCGGGCTTGGACCCAAAGATGCGATATCCGGCTCTGCGGCTGGCGGAGGCCTTGTCGAGGCCGGCTGCCTCCAGCCGCGCGATCTCGCCACGCATGCGCGCCGCAATCGGATTGTCTGTCTCATCCTCGTCGAGCATGCCGACGGCCCGGATCGCCTTGTCGAACAGGGCGATCTGCTCGGGAAAGGCGTCACGGAAGAAACCGGAGATGCGCAGCGTGACATCGACTCGCGGCCGCCGCAGCATGGCCGGCGGGATGATTTCGTATCCGGTGACGCGGCGCGAGGTCATGTCCCATATAGGCTTGACGCCGATCAGCGCCAGCGCCTGCGCCACGTCATCGCCGCCCGTGCGCATGTTCGACGTGCCCCAAGCCGTGAGGCCGAAGGAAACGGGCCATTCGCCATGGTCCTGAACGTAGCGGCGGATCAGCAATTCGGCCGATTTCCGGCCAAGCTCATAGGCCGCCGGCGTCGGTACGGCGCGACTGTCGACCGAATAGAAATTCCGTCCCGTCGGCAAAACATCCGGCCGGCCCCGCGTCGGCGCGCCGGAGGGACCGGGGGGCACGAAACGCCCGTCAAGGCCTTTGAGCAAGGCCGCGATCTCGGCATCGCCGCAAGCAAGAATGGACGGCTGCAGCTTTGAGGCTATCTCGCCCAGAACCATGCGTGTATGTGCCCAGCCCTCGGGACAGCCTATTTCACCCGAGACCAATTGTGCAGCCAGCAATTCGATGCGTTCGACCGTATCGCCTTGCGTGCGCCAGGGCGCCTCGGCAACCTCCTGGAGGATAGAGGGTCGTGGGCCATTCCATTCGGCGGCCATATCACAGTCCAGTGGGTCGAATGGTTTGCTTTGAGAGATACCCCCCTCTGTCAGCGTTGCTGACATCTCCCCCACAAGGGGGGAGATTGGAAGGAGCATGCCGCTTCGCTCTCCCACACCTTTACCGACGGCGTCAGCGTTACGATTAGCATCCGCGGCCTCGATCTCGGTTTGATGCGGGGAGGCGCTGCGAGCCACCAATCTCCCCCCCTGTGGGGGAGATGTCGCGAGAGCGACAGAGGGGGGTACAATACTCTCCGCATGCTCACTACCCTCAAAAGCATCCTGCGCAATCGCGCGCTGCAGGCTCTGATCGCCGCCCTCGCCCAGCCCGCGCGGCACCCGCGCCAGCGCCACCGTCAAATCCGTCAGCAGCCTTCCGGAAGGTGAAACGCCGAAGATGTGCAGGCCATCGCGGATCTGCATTTCCTTGAGGTCGCAGAGATAGGCGTCGAGCTTGCGCAGTGCCTCGTCTTCCCCCTCGCCCTTGGCGATGCCGGCGTCCTGATCGAGACCGATATCGGCGACGAGGTCGAGGATCTGCTTGCGCAGCAGACGGATGCGTCGCGGATCGCCGCCGGACGCCTCGTAATATTCGTCGACCAGCGCCTCCAGATCCTTCAAGGGACCGTAGCTTTCGGCGCGTGTCAGCGGCGGCGTCAAATGATCGATGATGACGGCGCTCGTGCGGCGCTTGGCCTGCGTGCCCTCACCGGGATCGTTGACGATGAAGGGATAGAGGTTCGGCAGCGGCCCGAGAATCGCTTCCGGATAGCAGTTTTCGGAGAGCGCCAGCGCCTTGCCCGGCAGCCATTCGAGATTGCCGTGCTTGCCCATGTGGATGACCGCATGCGCATCGAAGGAGCGGCGCAGGAAGGCATAGAAGGCGAGATAGCCGTGGGGCGGGACGAGATCGGGAGAATGGTAGCTCTCCTTCGGATCGATGTTGTAGCCGCGTGCCGGCTGGATGCCGACAAGCACCGCGCCGAAACGGGCGAACGGCAGGGCGAAGGCACCGTTCAGCGCGTAAGGATCCGCCTCCGGATCGCCCCAGCGACCCGTAATCTCATCCTGAATCTGTTTTGGAAGCGACGAGAAGAAATCCTTGTAGTCGCTGAAGGAAAGCGTCTCGCGAACCACGCGGCCGTCACGGCCCGAATTTGTCGGCCCCTCCGCCAGGTGCCGCATCAGCTCATCGCCATCGGCAGGCAGGTCGGCAACACGATAGCCGCCCGCCCGCATCGCTTTCAGCACCTCGATCGTGCCGGCAGGCGTGTCGAGCCCGACGCCGTTGCCGAGGCGCCCATCGCGATTGGGATAATTCGCCACGACAAGCGCAATGCGGCGATCGCCGGGCAGCGTGTTGCGCAGCCGCGCCCAGTTGGCAGCGAGCCGCGCCGTGTAGCGCATGCGATCCTCGTGGGGTTCGCTGGCGACGATATTGGCCTCGACCCGCTCGTCGTAGCGGGCGGCCGCCTTGAAGGACACCGCGCGGGCGAGAACGCGACCATCGACCTCGGGCAATGCGACGTTCATGCCGAGATCGCGCGCCGAAAGCCCCTGCGAGGATGCCTCCCAGGCTTCCCTGGACGAGGCTGAAAAAATGGCCTGGAGAACAATGGCGTCACCCGTTTCGAGAACCGACGGCTGGCGATCCGCGCCCGGGGCCGAAACGGCAAAGCCGGTGGTATTGATGACCACGCCCGGCTTCAACCCGGTAAAGACGCTTTCGAGGATACCGACCGACACGGCATCTTTCAGACTATAGGCAAAGACCGGCAGCGGCCGCATGCCCTCGGCGATAAGCGCCTCTATCATGGCTTCGACAGGCTTTGTCTCGCCGCTCTGCACCAGCGCGCGATAGAAGGAAATCGCCACGGTCGGGGGTTCAAATCCCTCCTCCGCTACCATCTTGCCTTGGGAAATTCTCCTCCATTCCTCGACACCGATCACGCCCCGGTCCGGCCACCAGATGCCGGCCTTCATCAGGGGCACGGCGGGCATCGGCTTCTCCGCACCCGACAGCATCGCCTCGGCATAGGCAAGGAATGCACTGGAGTTGGCCTCGCCGCCTTCGATCAGATACGACCAGAGCGCATTCAGATCGTCGAGAGCGACATTGGAGAATGGCGTCAGTCCGGGATCGGGCTTCGAATCCCCCGGCAGCACCGCAATCAAGGTGCCTTGCCGGGCCGCACAGGCATGCAGCGCTTCCAGCGCATAGTGGAAGTAGCTCGCACCTCCGAGCGCCCGCACGATGATGAGCTTCGCATGCCGGGCTGTCCTGTCGACATAGCTATCGACGGACATCGGATGCTTGAGGCTCATCAGGCTCGCAAGCCGGAGGGAACGGCCGCCCTCGCCGTGGGCTGCGGCAATCGCCGCAAGCTCGGTGTCGGCGGCCGACAGAAAGAGGATGTCGCCCGCCGATTGGCCAAGATCGATCGCCTCCTCGCCATCGCTGATCGTTCCCTTCTGTGCCAGGAGGAGATGCATTAGGCTTTAGAGTATGCGGCGGCATACCCCCTTCTGTCTCGTCGTGACATCTCCCCCACGAGGGGGAAGATCATTGAGTGCCATGCCTCGCCCGGTCGGCCATCCGAAATTCCTGAAACTTCAGCAGTCAGCCATTTCGCGACAACGTAGCCACGAGCTTCCAATCTCCCCCCTTGTGGGGGAGATGTCGCCAAAGCGACAGAGGGGGGTATCGCACGGCAAAGACGCAGCATCGATCAGACCAGCGCCTCGATCGACTTGCGCACGATCGCCTCGTCCATCTCGTGCAGGCCGATGACGACCAGCCGGGTCGCCCGTGCTTCGCCCGGCGTCCAGGCGCGATCGAAATAGGTGTCGATGCGGCTGCCGACGGCCTGAAGCTGCAGGCGCATGGGCTTGCCGGGCACATCGACAAAACCCTTGAGGCGCAGGACGTCGTGTTCCGCGATCACGCCCTTCAGCGCGTCAACGAAGGCTGCCGGGTCGGCAACCGGGCCGAGCTCGACCACGAAGCTGTCGAATTCGTCGTGATCGTGCGGCGTGCCGTCTTCATGCTCGAGCTCGTGATGCGATTTGCGGTTGACGATATCGCCCTCGGTGCCGATGCCGAGGCCGAGCAGGACGGCAGCCGGCACATCGCCGTTCTTGGCTTCGATGATCGTCGGCTTGCGGGCAGTGCGCGAGGCGACTTCCGCACGGACACGACCGAGGCCGGCAACATCGATCAGGTCGGTCTTGTTGAGAACGATCAGATCGGCGCAAGTCAGCTGGTCCTCGAAAAGCTCCTCGATCGGGCTTTCGTGGTCGAGCGAATCGTCCTCGACGCGGCGAGCCTCGACGGCATCGTGATCGTCGGCGAAACGGCCGGCGGCAACGGCGGCGCTATCGACCACGGTGATGACGCCATCGACGGTGACCTGCGTGCGGATGTCAGGCCAGTTGAAAGCGGCGACCAGCGGCTGCGGCAGCGCAAGGCCGGAGGTCTCGATGACGATGTGATCCGGGCGCGCATCGCGCTCCAGAAGCTTCGTCATGGTGGGAATGAAGTCGTCGGCGACGGTGCAGCAGATGCAGCCATTGGTCAGCTCGATGATATCGTCTTCGGTGCAGTTCTCCGCGCCGCAGCCCTTGAGCACGTCGCCGTCGACGCCGAGATCGCCGAATTCGTTGATGATCAGCGCGATCTTCTTGCCACCGGCATTCTGCAGGAGGTTGCGGATCATCGTCGTCTTGCCGGCTCCCAGAAAGCCGGTGATGACGGTGGCGGGAATCTTTTCCTGGTTCATATGGATCAACCCTTCATTTTCAGCGGCAAGCCCGCTGCGATAAAATAAACTTCGGCACTCGCCGCCGCGACCATCTGGTGCAACCGGCCGGCATGGTCGCGAAATTCGCGCGCCATGCGATTGTCAGGCACGATACCGAGACCCACCTCGTTGGAGACGAGAACGAGCCGCGCTCGCGCCGTCGGCAGAAACGCGGTAAGGGCCGCAAACTCCGCGGCAATGTCGCGCTCCGCCATCATCAGATTGGTCACCCAGAGCGTCAGGCAGTCCACCAGCACGGAGCGCTCGTCGGCATCGATCGCGGCAAGCCGCGCCACGAGATCGATCGGCTCTTCATGCGTCTGCCATAGATCGCCGCGGTCGGCACGGTGCTGCGCGATGCGCTCGCGCATTTCATCGTCCCACGCCTGCCCTGTCGCCACATAGTGACGTTCGAGCCCCGTGTCCGAAACCAGGGATTCGGCAAATCTGGATTTGCCGGAACGTGCGCCGCCGAGGACGAAAACAGACCGGGAATTCGAAGAGGACATGCGTTATTTCCGCTCCCACGCGACAGCGAGGGTCGGCAGCATCGGGCTGATACCGGAAAATTGGCGTCTACACGCCGAAAACTCGTCTTGCGCCATGACAACCTCCGTGCTGGCAGCGGAACTCGCGTTCCTGGAACAGGCTCTGCGCCCGGCACGCATGGCAGGTCTCCTGGCTCGCGGATAAGGCGCCACGATCGGGGCGGACCGAAACCGGTCGCTCCCGATCGTAGCCCAGCGGGTCTTTCTCGCCTTCCCGGCAGCGCATCATGAAAAGGCGGACGATTCGTAGACTTGAGAGGCGTCCAACCCCGGTAGATCATGATGCCACACCAGTGGCTTTTCCGGCTTGAAGCTGCTCCGCCTGTTCGCCCCATGCGAACGATCGGCGGGATGGCTGTCAAACCGGACGAAAGTCCCTGACCGCTCTACAGTCGCGGGGTCGGCTGTGATGAGAACGCCCGGATTGGGTCCGCCCCTTCACATTCCCTTTTCATCCCATGCGACAGATCGCCGCTCGGGAACCATTCGTTATGCCGGCAATGATTAGGCTTTCACTTAGTTCAAGTCAATCAAGGGCATGGATGCGACGCGCACCGTCCTGATTGCGAAATCGGCTGAAAATTCCCAAAAGACCGGCGGCTTTTTTGCCGTATTTCTTTGATGTTAGGAGTTTATAGAGGGTAAGCCCTCACATTCTAGTAAAAACGTATCGTCCGCTCCCAATGTTGCAGAAATTCCAACCGCGCCGCCTCGGCGTCTTCTCGGCCTTTTTCGACCTCGGTCGATTCAGGGCATTGCTGCGCCGTGGCGAATTGGGGCTTGTGTTCGCCGGCGCGCTGGTAGGGGTAGCCTCCGGCTGCGCCGTGACCGCGATGAGCTTCGTCTCGCGCAAGCTTCACAGCGTCATCTACGGCATAACCGACTACGAGCGCCTGAGTTCGGCGGCGGTCGCGATTCCCGATAAATCGGTGGTGTTTATCGCGCCGGTCGCCGGCGGCATCATCCTCGGCATCCTGCTCTACATATTGTCGCGCACGCGCAAGAAGCCGATGGTCGACCCGATCGAAGCGAATGCGTTGCACGGCGGGCGCATGTCGCTCACGGACAGTATCCTCGTCGCGGTACAGAACCTGATCTCGAACGGGTTCGGCGCCTCGGTCGGGCTGGAGGCAGGCTATACGCAGCTTGCCGCCGGCATCGCCTCGAAATTCGGCTACAAGATGCAGATGCGCCGCGCGGACCTGCGCATGCTCGTCGGCTGCGGCGCTGCCGGCGCCATTGCCGCCGCCTTCAACGCGCCGCTCACCGGCGCCTTCTACGCGTTCGAGCTGATCATCGGCAGCTATTCCATTCTCACGCTGACGCCCGTCGTCGTCTCGGCGTTGATATCGACGATGATCGCAAGGCTGCTCGCCGGCGACGATTTCGCCATCGATATCGGCCATTTCGGTGCCATTGCGCCCGCCGACTATCTACCGGCGGTTCTGCTGGGCGCCTTCTGCGCCGGCATCGGCATCCTGATCATGCAGGGCGTCGCCTGGGTGGAGGAACTGGCGCGCAAGAGCTCGATCGCTCCCCCCTTCCGCCCCGCGCTCGGCGGCCTCGTTGTCGGAATGCTGGCGCTGATCTCGCCGCAGGTTCTGTCGGCGGGACATGGCGCGCTGCATCTCAATCTGTCGTCGGATGTGACCCTTGGGGCCTTGGTCGGGCTATTCCTTCTTAAATCGCTGGCCTCCGCGGTTTCGATCGGCTCCGGCTTCAGAGGCGGCCTGTTTTTCGCATCGCTGTTCATGGGCGCTCTGCTCGGCAAGATCTTCGCCTATTGCGCGCCCTATTTCGACCACGCGACGCTGACGCCTGTGGTCTATGCCGTGGTCGGCATGAGCTCGCTTGCCGTGGCGATCATCGGCGGCCCGCTCACCATGACGTTCCTGGCGCTGGAAATCACCGGCGACTTTCCGATCACCGCCCTGGTGCTGGCCGCCGTCATCACCTCGTCGCTCGTGGTGCGCACGACCTTCGGCTACTCCTTCGCCACATGGCGTTTCCATCTGCGCGGCGAAAGCATCCGCAGCGCCCACGACGTCGGCTGGATCCGCAGCCTCACCGTCGCCCGCATGATGCGCCCCGACGTACATACGGCAAGCATCGACATGAGCATCGAGGAGTTTCGCAAGAACTTTCCGATTGGCTCGGCCCAGCGCGTCATCCTGATCGACAAGAACGAGAAATATTCCGGAATGGTTCTCGTGCCCGATATCTATGCGAGCCCGGTCGAGAAGGACGACGAGGAACATGGACTTTCGGATTTCATCCGGCTTCGTAACGAATTCCTGCAGCCGCAGATGAACGCCAAGCAGGCCGCCGCCATGTTCGACCAGACCAAGAGCGAAGCGCTCGTCGTGGTCAACGACCTGATCGAACGCAAGGTGATCGGCCTGCTGACGGAAAGCTACACGTTGCGCCGCTATAGCGAAGAACTCGACCGCCGCCGCCGCGAAGTATCGGGCGAACTCTGAAGGGCAGCGACGGCGCAAGACCGCTAGACACGCTTGCGCGACATGCCTTACCGGGCGAGGCTGTCGAGCCAGGCCGGATCGAGCACGCTTTCCAGTTCTACTGCGATTTCGTCCAGCGCCGCGTCGACACCGGCGCGATAGTCCATCCGCTCGCCTGAAAGGCCGAAACTTGCAAGCAGCCTTGCCCGATAGGCATCGCTGCCGAAAAGCCCGTGCAGATACGTACCCATGACGCGGCCATCGG
The DNA here is from genome assembly GCF_053521765.1 of Rhizobium sp. A37_96. Taxonomy (NCBI): domain Bacteria; kingdom Pseudomonadati; phylum Pseudomonadota; class Alphaproteobacteria; order Hyphomicrobiales; family Rhizobiaceae; genus Rhizobium; species Rhizobium sp. A37_96. The sequence continues at coordinate 233,677 of NZ_JBNWDS010000001.1, forward strand.
GCGACACCGCCCCATCGGGCCTACCGTCAATGACAGTCGAGGGCCGTTCGCAATCCGCGCCAGTGGTCACGCCGAGATGGATCTCATAGCCCGATAGTGGCACGTCATATTCCTTCGAGACGGCAAGGCTGTTGCGCACCGTCTTTTCGGGCGCCATTTCCGTCTCTATGTCCAGAAGGCCCAATCCGGGCGTCTCGGTGACCGATCCTTCGATACCGAGCGGATCGTGGACCATGCGGCCAAGCATCTGGTAGCCGCCGCAAATGCCGATGACGCGGCCGCCGCGGCGCACATGCGCGGCAATGTCGCGATCCCAGCCCTGCGCGCGCAGATCGAGCAGGTCGCCGATCGTGGACTTCGATCCCGGCAACACGACAAGCCCGGCATCGGCAGGCAGATGCTCGCCGGGCAGCACGAAGACAAGATCGACATCGGGCTCGGCCCGCAGCGGATCCAGATCGTCGAAATTGGCGATGCGCGACAGTACGGGCACGGCAACCTTCAGCGCGCCGGAGGCACCGCGGGCAAGCCGCTCCAGCACCACGGAATCTTCGGCCGGCAGGCGGGCCGCCGCCTTGAGCCAGGGCACGACGCCATGGCATTGCCAGCCCGTGAAACCGCCGATGGCCTCTATGCCTTCCCCGAACAGCGAGACGTCGCCGCGAAACTTGTTGATGATATAGCCCCGGATCATGCGCCGGTCCTCTTCCGGCAGGATGTGATAAGTGCCGACCAGCGACGCGATCACGCCGCCGCGGTCTATGTCGCCGACCAGCACCACGGGGACGTTGGCGCGTGTCGCAAAGCCCATATTGGCGATGTCGCCCCGCCGCAGGTTGATCTCGGCGGGAGACCCCGCCCCCTCGACGATGACGAGATCGGTCCCCGCGCGCATCGCGGCGAAGCTTTCGAGCACCGCGCCGAGCAATTGCGGTTTGAGCGCCTGATAGTCCCGGCCCTTGGCATGGCCCCAGACCTTGCCCTGTACGATGATCTGGCTGCCCGTCTCCGATTGCGGCTTCAGAAGCACCGGATTCATATGCACGGAGGACGGGGCGCGCGCCGCCAGCGACTGCAGCCACTGAGCCCGGCCGATCTCGCCTCCGTCCTCGGCCACCGCCGCATTGTTGGACATGTTCTGCGGCTTGAACGGACGCACCCTTACGCCCCTGTTGGCGAACAGCCGGCACAGCCCGGCGACCAATACCGTTTTTCCGACATCGGAGCCGGTTCCCTGCAGCATGATCGCTTTTGTCATTCCCCACCACCTCGATGCGCCGCAGCCGCTGAAAATACGGAGTTTCGCCTTGTTTCCGCCGTGATCCTTAACCGCTGGAAACGGCCGTGGCGATACAAAAATGCATCACCTTCCGGTATGCTCCGTTTGCGACATCGGATGACGATTTCATCCATTGTTAGTTACGATGAAGAGGATTATCTCCATCGCGAAAACACACAACAAAGCGGGCCGATCCGGCTCGGAGGATACCCCAATGCTCTTCATCTTCAACAGACAGAATTCCATCCAGATCGCCTGGAATGGCAAGATCCCGGCCTATCGCCCGGAGAACCGCCTGCAGCAGCTGGATACGCGCTTCGGCACGGTCGGCTTCATCCGGACGTATAATGTCGGCTGATATCGCGTCAAGCCGCCAGCCAGCCCCATGAAGAGCCGCCATGCAATAGCATCGGCGGCTTTATTTTTGATCCCTGTCGAAGATTGGAAATATGGGCAGGCATCCCGTGTCCGCCTGAAACCGTTTCAAAACGGGACCCTTTGAAACGCGAAAACCGCGCGATCCGTAGATCCGCGCGGTTTGCCAAAAACGCCGGCTTCCCTGCACATACACCGCAAGGTTCGCTTTCCCCGGCAACGCAATACCTAAGCCGGAGAAGCGGCGGTATGTCCCCCGCCACGCGTCGATTGATAAACCGACATCGTTACCGGAGGGTTATTAAGTGCTTAAATTAGAGTGAATCCGAAAATTTTTTGAAAATTTTCCCCTTCGCGTTGAGAATTCGCAAACGACGCAAATGAAATAGAAAACGTCTTTCAGGGACGCGATATTTCGGCCACACTTAACTTCGCCGGTATCGAAAAGCTTGATCGAAGCCGCGCCTTGCCCATTTTGCAGCCGTGAATAGCAGAAAATAGGCTAATTCAGACGCTTATATCGGCTTCTCCAAGAGGCACGATAACTACACTTGGCCGGCGGGCTGTTGATTTCTTCATTCAAATCCTTAGGCTGCCCGTCGTCGATGCAAAGAACATCCGACCGCGACAGGGTTCCGCGGTCGCAAAAAGGCCAAATGCACGACGGCAGCAAAGGGGACCGTACTGGCGTCGTCAGCGGCGTTGAACGGTTGTGGTTGGACCGCGCTGACTGGGATCGACGAACATCGAGAACATTGGGAGTCGATTTCCACAACGTAACGAAAAATTGGGAGACGATATCAAATGAAGAAGCTTCTCGCTTCAGCCATATTCGCATTCGGCGCCTATGCTTTGGCTGGCTCGGCGCATGCTGCGGATTGCGGCAGCGTATCGATCGCTGAAATGAACTGGGCGTCCGCAGGCGTTGCCGCCCAGGTCGACAAGATCATTCTGCAGAACGGTTACGGCTGCAACGTTACTCTGGTGACGGGCGACACGCAGCCGACATTCACCTCCATGGACGAAAAAGGCGAGCCGGACGTCGCACCGGAACTCTGGGTCAATGCCGTGCGCACCGCGCTGGACAAGGCCGTGTCCGAAGGCCGGCTGATCGAGGCAGCGCCGCTCCTGAGCGACGGCGGTGTCGAAGGCTGGTGGATTCCGAAGTATCTCGCCGACGCCCATCCCGACATCAAGACCGTTCAGGACGCATTGAAGCATCCGGAACTCTTCCCCGCCCCTGAAGATTCTTCCAAGGGTGCGGTTTACGACTGCCCGGCCGGCTGGAACTGCCAGATCTCCACGACCAACCTCTATAAGGCCCTCGGTGCCGACAAGCTCGGCTTCACGCTGGTCGATACCGGCTCTGCCGCAGGTCTGGACGGCTCGATCGCCAATGCCTTCGAAAAGAAGATCGGCTGGCTCGGCTACTACTGGGCGCCGACCGCCATTCTCGGCAAGTACGACATGGTTCGCCTGAGCTTCAACGTGCCGCACGACAAGAAGGAATGGGACGCCTGCACCGCGATCCAGGATTGCGCCAATCCGAAGGTGAACTCCTATCCGGTTTCCGACGTCTATACGGTCGTGACCAAGGCCTTTGCCGACAAGGCCGGCATTGCCCTGGATTACATGAAGACCCGCAAATGGGATAACGCGACCGTCGGCAAGGTTCTGGCCTGGATGACGGACAATCAGGGCACGAACGAGGACGGCGCCAAGTACTTCCTCAAGACCTACCCCGATATGTGGACCAAGTGGGTTTCCCCGGACGTCGCGACCAAGGTCAAGGCTTCGCTCTAATCCATACCGCGGAATCGGCGGCCGGCCCCGTGCCTGTCGCCGATTTCACATTCGCACGCCGCAACCGGCATGACGCTCATACCGACAGAGCGACATGGCGTAAGGTCGCAACGAGTGCAGATTGGCGAACGCGAATGTAGTAGAAATTGAAGGGCAGGCTGAAGAACCGGTCGCAGCACTGCATACGATCCGGGCGTGAAGGCCACACGCATCGGACCGGTACAGAACCGGACTAAGAAGGGGAAATACATGGCTATTCAGTGTACGATCCTGCCGAATGTGCTTTGCAACTTTCCGGCAATAGATGAATCGCTCATACGCCTGGCGCGCAAGAACATCGATGACGGCTTCAGAGCATCCGTGCGCGCCTATGGCAACCTCATCGATGCCATCGTGCAGCCTCTGCAGTGGTTTCTGAACTATCTGGAATGGATTTTTACCAATACGCCCTGGTTCATCATCCTGATCGCCATGATGCTGGTCGTCTATGCCGCCAGCCGCAATCTGAAGATTGTCGCCGGCACCGCGATCTCGATGATTCTCATCGGTGTCTTCGGCCTCTGGACAGACACGATGACAACGCTCGCCATGGTGACGGTCTGTACGCTCATCGCCATTATCATCGGTCTGCCGATCGGCATATTCATGGCCCGTTCCGACCGGATGCAGTCGATCGTCAATCCCATCCTCGACGTCATGCAGACGATGCCGAGTTTCGTCTATCTCATTCCCGTCGTGGTCATCTTCGGCATCGGCAAGGTTCCCGGCCTCATCGCCGTCGTCATCTACGCCGTCCCGCCGATGATCCGCCTGACCAATCTCGGTATCCGCCTCGTGGACAGGGAGGTTCTGGAAGCCGCCGACGCCTTCGGCTCCTCGCATCGGCAGAAGCTGTTCAACGTGCAGATCCCGCTCGCGCTGCCCACCATCATGGCCGGCATCAACCAGACGATCATGATGTCGCTCGCCATGGTCGTCGTCGCCTCCATGGTCGGCGTCGGCGGACTGGGCAAGAACACGCTGCAGGCGATCAACAACCAGTTCTTCACCGTCGGCTTCCTCAACGGTTTTGCGCTGGTCGCAATTGCCATCATTTTCGACCGCACGAGCCAAGCCTATGGCAGACGGCTCCAGAAGCACTCGGAGGTCATTCATGGCTAGTCACGCGATCCAGATAAAAAACCTGTACAAGATTTTTGGTCCTCGCGGACGCGACTATGTGGACCAGGTCAAAAGCGGCATGGGCAAGGCCGAACTCAACGAGACGCACGGTCATGTGCTCGGTTTGCAGGATATCAGCATCGACATGCCGGCCGGCGCCATCACCGTCGTCATGGGCCTCTCCGGTTCCGGCAAGTCGACGCTCATCCGCCATATCAACAGGCTGATCGAGCCGACGGTCGGCGAAGTGCTCTATGACGGCGTCGACGTCTGCAAGATGAACGAAAACGACCTGCGCGAATTCCGTCGCCACAAGACGGCGATGGTGTTTCAGAAGTTCGCCTTGCTGCCGCATCGCACCGTGATCGAAAACACGATCTATGGACTGGATATCCAGGGCGTGCCCCGCGCGGAAAGCGAGAAGAAGGGCCAATACTGGATCGAGCGCGTCGGGCTTAGAGGCTTCGAAAGACACTATCCGAACCAGCTCTCCGGCGGCATGCAGCAGCGTGTGGGGCTTGCCCGCGCGCTGACGAACGACGCCGACATCCTGCTGATGGACGAGGCCTATTCGGCGCTCGATCCGCTGATCCGCGTGGACATGCAGACCGTCCTGCTCGACCTGCAGAAGGAGCTGAAAAAGACCGTCGTGTTCATTACCCACGATCTCGACGAGGCGCTTCGTCTCGGCGACAAGATCGCCATCCTGCGCGATGGCAAGGTGGTGCAGCAGGGCACCGGCCAGCAGATCGTGCTGCAACCGGCCGACGACTATATCACCGCCTTCGTCAAGGAGGTGAACCGCGGCCGTGTCATCCAGACCCAGACCATCATGAAGCCGCTTGCCGGCGAGCCCGGCGGCATACGCGTGCCCGGCGACATGACGCTGGAAATCGCGGCCAAGCAGATAACCGACGCAGGCCAGACCGGAGCGACCGTTACCGATGCAAGCGGAAAACCTGTCGGCTTCATAGACCTGCAAAGCATCATCTCCGCCATGGTCACCCCGACGACCCACGAGACGGCCGAGATGGCGGCCGCGTAACGCCCATCACCAGCAATCAAAAGCGCTCCGAACGGGGCGCTTTTTTCTTGCCTGCCCACCACGCGCAGACGAGCCCATCTAGTTATTGTGCTCACATAAAGAAATGTTTATATCTGCATTTGATATCCAGGTATTCGACGCATCCGAGGACACGCCATGACCGTCGCCATCAATCCCTTGACCAAACTCCTTGCTGAAAAGGGCGTGCTGCTTGCCGACGGCGCGACAGGCACCAACCTCTTCGCCATGGGCCTGGAGGCGGGCGAAGCCCCCGAGCTCTGGAACGAACAGCACCCGGAGCGGATCACCAAGCTGCATCAGGATTTCGTCGATGCCGGCGCCGACATCATCCTGACCAATACCTTCGGCGGCACCCGTCATCGCCTGAAGCTTCACCACGCGCAGGATCGGGTGCACAGCCTCAACAAGACCGCAGCCGAGATCGCCCGTGCCGTTGCCGACAAGGCTGGCCGCAAGGTCATCGTCGCCGGTTCGGTAGGCCCGACGGGCGAGTTGCTGATGCCGCTCGGCGCCTTGACCTATGAAGACGCCGTCGCCGCTTTCGTCGAGCAGATCGAAGGCCTGCAGGCCGGCGGCGCCGACGTCGCCTGGATCGAGACCATGTCGTCGCCGGAAGAAATCCGCGCCGCCGCCGAAGCCGCCGTCAAGGTCGGCCTGCCCTATACCTATACGGGCTCATTCGACACCGCCGGCAAGACCATGATGGGCCTGCATCCGAAGGACATTCACGCTGTCGCCACGGATATCGGCGAAGGCCCGCTCGCCGTCGGCGCCAATTGCGGCGTCGGCGCGTCGGATATCCTGTCGAGCCTGCTCGACATGACGGAAGCGGATTCAGCCGCGATCGTCATCGTCAAGGGCAACTGCGGCATTCCGGAATATCGCGGCGCCGAAATCTACTATTCGGGCACGCCGCCGCTGATGGCCGATTACGCCCGACTGGCGCGCGATGCCGGCGCCAAGATCATCGGCGGCTGCTGCGGCACCTCCTGCGGCCATCTCGCCGCCATGCGGGAGGCGCTGGACAGCTACCAGCCCGGCCCTCGCCCGACTCTTGAGACCATCGTCGAACGTATCGGTCCGCTGCGCAACAAGACAGCCAACGAAGGCGCCGCCGCCCCCGCGCGCGAACGCCGCAGACGCTCCTAAGAAAACGGAGGAGAAAGCCCGGTTGCCGGGCTTTCTCCTCCGCAGTTTCAATGCTTTTCATTTCGACATTCGCCCGACATCGTCTTCAAGCGAATGCCGAACTTTGGCGCCGCCGAAACCCCGTCTATTTTTCGCCGCCGATAGCGCGGCCTTCGGTGAAATGCGGAACGATGCGGCTATCGAACGCCTTCAGAGCCGCGCCGATTGCCTGATGCATGTCGAGATAACGATACGTGCCGAGCCGCCCGCCGAAATGAACATTCGCTTCCGCCTCGGCCCGCTCGCGATATCGCAGGAAGACGTCCTTGTCCTGCCGCGTATCGATCGGGTAATAGGGCTCGTCCGCGCGTTTTGCCGAACGTGAATATTCCCGCACAACGACCGTCTTCTCGTTCTGGTAGCTACGCTCGGGATTGAAGTGGCGAAACTCCAGAATACGGGTGTACGGGATCGTCTCGTCGGCATAGTTCATGACTGCCGTACCCTGGAAGTCACCGGTATTCAGGGTCTCTTTCTCGAAATCGATCGTACGCCATCCCAACTCGCCTTCGGAGTAGTCGAAGTAGCGATCGATAGGCCCCGTGTAGACGATCGGAAGACCGGCCGGCAGCGAGGATTTCAGCGAAAAGAAATCGACGCCCAGGGCGATCTGAATTTTGGGATGCTTCAGCATCCTTTCGAAGATCGCCGTATAGCCATCGACCGGCAAGCCTTCGTACCTGTCGTTGAAGTAGCGGTTGTCGAAGGTGTAGCGGACCGGCAGGCGCGTGATGATGTGTTCCGGCAGGTCGCGCGGATCCGTCTGCCACTGCTTGGCCGTATAGCCGCGAATGAAGGCCTCGTACAAAGGTCGACCGATCAGGGAAATCGCCTTCTCTTCCAGGTTTGCCGGATGGCGGCCTGCCATCTCGGCGGCCTGCTCGGCGATCAATGCCTTCGCGTCGGCGGGAGAAAGGCGCTGGCTGAAGAATTGTGAGATCGTGCCGAGATTGATCGGCATCGAATAGACCTGGTCGCGATAGGTCGAATAGACGCGGTGCTTGTAGTCGGTAAATGCCGTGAACCTGTTCAGATAGGTCCAGACCACCTCGTTCGGCGTATGGAAGAGATGGGCGCCATAGCGATGGACCTCGATGCCGGTCTCGCCGTCGAACTCGCTATAGGCATTGCCGCCGATATGGCTGCGCCGGTCGATCAGAAGCACATTCTTCTGCAGTTCGTTCGCCACCCGCTCCGCAATCGTCGCGCCGTAGAACCCTGCGCCGACGATCAATAAGTCTACCTTCGAAAAATCGATCATGCCTTCAAACTTTCAGCGCCGGAAAATCTCGGCGGTGGTTGCAACCGGATATCAAATCGGAATGGGAATGCGGTGAGCCATATCAGCGCCAGCAACGCTTGCCCTGACGCCAAGCACTGCGGCGGCGGGACAAGGTAGTTTCAGGCGCGTTTCACCAGACGCCGGCATATTTCAGGGGCGTATATTGATACGACCTGAACAGCGCCGCCTGCTCTTCCACCGCTGCGTTGACATTGTAGGTCGCGCCCAGCGGCCGGGTATGTGCAACCGAAATGGCGTCGATGATCGCCATTCTCGCGGCCGGGCGGCCGAGGAAGGACGGCCAGAGATGGTCGAGGCCGTATCCCGATTCGACGTCCCTCATGGATTCGATGCAGATCTGCAGCGCGCGCCGCGAGAAGACCGGGCACATGATTTCGACGAAGCCCTCGAAGCGCACGACGCTGTTGGACCTCTGAACCGTCAATGGGTGGTTGGGGTAGGAACCGGGGCCCTTCTTGAGCGAAGGCTGGGCCAGGTCGAGGCCGTGCTTATGCGACAGATGGAACATCCTGTTGATGTCTTCGCCGTCGCAGAGCAAATCGTCATCCGGCAGCCAGATCCGCTCGTAGTTCCAAAGCGGGCTGCCGTCGTGAAAGAGATCGTAGATGATCTTGAATTTCTTGGTCTTCGGCTGATGCGCCAGATATTCGTAGGGGCTGTTGGAGACTTCCGGCGTCTCGGCGCCATAATAGCCGATGCAGAGATCCCAGTTGCGCGTCGCCTCATCGATCTTCTCGAACCAGCGCGGATGCAGAGACTTCGAATTGGCCGGCACGACGACGAGATTGGGACGTCTTAATCCCTCCTGAGGCTGCACGAGAAAGCTTGCCTTGCGCTCGACGCCTGCGGGTGTCGAAAACAACGGGTGCGGGGGATGATCCGCAGGCACCAGCAGATAGGTCATATCGATGCCCCCGATGACGCCGCGTCCCGCAAGCGCCATGAGATTGCCGTCCTCGATATGGGCGGAGTCGAAAATGACCGATGGCAATCCATCCCTGTCGATCAGGCAGAGCCGGCCGCCCATGACATGCCAGAAATCAACGGCGGGGTCGAAGTAGTTGCCGATCATGCCGTCGGGCGCCAGAACCATGAAACGCACGAACATGCCGCGATTAACATCGCCAAGGCTCCAGAATGTCCCGCTCAACATGCCCTCGGTCAATGGCGGCGCATCGGACCATTGTATCTGGCTTGCCGGATGCGCTTCATAAGTGGGCGTGTGCAGGCTGCTCGCTGCCAATGACATGTGGACTGTCCCCTAATTCCGAACCCCAAATAACGGCCCGATCCGAAGAAAGCAGCCGCATGACCGGCTCCCGGAGATTCGCTCGCAATCGAGCTCGTTTGATCGGCACCTTGGCGAACGTTCCTTTTGCGAAGCTTGTGCGGGAAATCCGAGGCTGCCCGATGTCCAGGAGGCATCGTGCGCAATCCAGCCTCGCGAAAGTTGATTGGCATAATCTTAGGGCTGGGATTTCTACGCGGGGGCAATCGCGCGTTCAGAATATTGCCAAGAACGTCGGTGCTCGGCGGACACGAAGGTCGGTCGTGTCGTCCGTCAGGTCGAGACAAAGAACCATTCGTCTCTTTTACGGTAGCAGAAGATGCATCAGAAGAAAAAGCTGGCCATAATCATCGAAGTCGACAGTTTCATCGGCGACATAATTCAACATCTGTCGAAGACCTACGAAGTCCTGGCGATCCAGCCTAAGACCTACAAGGAAATCGAGACGGCTGCGGAATGGGCCGACATCGTCTGGTTCGAATTCTGCAACGAGCTCTTCGTGCATGCGATCAACCAGAACCTCCGGCGGCGCGGCAAGCGCGTCATTGCCCGCTGGCATCGCTTCGAGATCGTGGAATCGAATTTCCCGGCTCGCATCGACTTCGGCGCGATCGACGACCTGATTCTGGTATCCCACGACATGTTGCGCGTCCTGAAGCTGCGCGCGCCGCAGATCACCCAGAAGACGCGCACCCACGTGATCTGGAACGGCCTCAACCTCGACAGGTTCAAGCCGATCCCCTCGCTCGACAAGAAGAAGATCGCGTGGGCCGCCAAGCCTTTCATGCGCAAGAACCAGCCTCTGTTCCTGCAGATCATGCATTCGCTGGTGAAACGGGATCCTTCCTACACGCTGCATGTCGCCGGCGAGCAGGAAGAGTTCGTCATGATGCCTTACCTGAAGCGCACGACGGAAAAGCTCGGCCTTACCCGCAATGTCTTCTTCCACGGCTGGCAGCGGAACATGCCGGCATTCCTGGCCGACAAGGGCGTCCTTCTGTCGACGTCGGTGCATGAGAGCTTCGGCTACAACATCGCCGAGGCCATGGCCGTCGGCGCGCTGCCCGTCGTTCACGACTATCCCGGCGCGGAAGAATTCTGGCCGGACGAAATCCGCTTCTCGTCGGTGGATGAAGCCGTCGAAAAGATCATCAGCGGCCAGACCCATCAATGGACGCAATATGTCCAAGAAAAATTCCCGCTCGCCAAGCAACTGCTCGAGCTCGATATCGTCATGGGCGACCGGATATCGGAGGTGGCGAAACCGCTGAATCTGGCGTCGCTGGAGCAGCAGGCCGCCGGGCACCTCAAGCGGCCGGTCCCGCTTTGGCTACAGCAGCCGGCGCCCGCGCAGCAGGTGCAGCAGCCCGCGGCCATTCCGCAGGTCATATCGGTCCAGCAGATTCGCGACGCCATGCCGGCCGTCGAGGTGGCGACGCAGCCGATGCAACAGCCATATCTGATACAGCCGAAACCTGCCGCCATGCCGCCTGTGGAACGGGTCGCCCCGGTAGCCGCCCTGCAACCAGCGCAAAAGGCAATCGAAGCTGTCCCCGCATTCAGCCCCATCAACTATCAGGAAGAGCGGCACCGCGACGGCAGCAATTCGGCAGACGGCTCCCACGATCTCGTCGCCAGATACAAGGGCCAGTTCCTGAATTCCTTCGCCCGTAAGAAGCAGCTGTCCTCCATGGCGGAACTGGGCTGCGGTGACGGCAATCAGCTGAAATACTTCTCTTTCGATCGCTATACGGGCTTCGACGCCTCAAAGGCCACGATCGAACGCACGCAGGCAACGCATAGGGATAAGGCGAACTACGAGTTCATCTGGCTGGGCGACCAATCCCTGGATTGGGAGATGCATGAGGACGCCTACGATTGCGCCTTCTCGCTCGACCTGCTCCATCGCCTCACGGACGACAACGGCTATATCAGCTACCTCGACCAGCTCTTTTCGCTCTCCCAGCGCTATGTCGTTATCTACGCCGCCGACTTCGAAGGCCCGGACATTCGCGGCGCGGCGGATGTCCGGCATCGCAAGTTCACCGCCGATATCGCCAGCAGATTCCCGCAATGGACATTGCTGAAGCTGTTCGAGAACCCTCACAAGTTCAAGGAATCGACCGAGGCGGATTTCGCGATCTACACGCGCGACGAATTCGAAGATGCGTCGGATCTGAACGAGCTCAAGAACGTCCGATAGAATAGATCCGGAAAAGAAAAAGGGCGCAGCCGGCAAAACCGCTGCGCCCTTCTTTTATTGACGAGCGCGCCTTCAAGCGCGGTCAATATTAGCCGGCTAACTCGGCCGGACTATCTCGGCCCGGACTATCTCGGCGTTGTGCCGAGCACCAGATGCGGCACCTGCTTCAGCCTGAGCGCTATGTCTGCGGTCTCGAAGGATTGTGTCCGGACATTCTCATAGTCCAGCTGGCCGTATCCTTCGTAGCATTGCTTCACCAGCGCGAAGAAACGGTCTCTGAGTTCGAACGGCAATTGCGGGCAGATCCAATCGAGCAAATCGAACTTGCTGCGAAGGAACCACTGGTAATAGGCAGTCTTCATCTGCGGCAGGCGGGCAAACAGCGCCTCCACCTCGGCAAACGCCTTGAAAACCTCGAACCGCTTTTCCGTGAAGACATTGGTGAGCTGCGCCCCGTCCTGGTAGACGCGGTGGCCGATGAGATAGCGGTTCATCATGCCGATCTTCCGCGCATGCATATAGATATGCCAATGCGCGTAGATATCGTTGTGAACGCGCGTCTCGGAGAAGCGCAGGCCGGTCTCGCGGCAAAGCCTGGCACTGACGATCTTGTTCCAAGGAAAGTTCACGGTGAAGAGCAGTCGCCCGCACTGGTCGAGCGTGAAGACACGGATGTCGGTATCGCCGACGAGCTCCTGCCAGGCATCGTTGTCGATCGGCAGCATCGGGTCGAGACGGCCGCTCTTGTCGGTGACATAGCGATAGCGAAACACCATCACGTCACAACCGCTGGCTTCCATATGATACACGACTTCATCGATCGAACGATGCGCAAGCATATCGTCGGCGTCGAGAAAATAGTAGTAGTCGCCACGGGCGGCCGCCATGCCGGCATTCCGGCTGTATCCGGCTCCGCCATTTTGCGGATTGCGCAGCAACCGCACGCGGTCGTCGCGCTGAGCATGTCGCTCGACGATCATCGAGGTCGCATCGCGGGACATGTCGTCGACGACGATCACCTCCAGGACGTCCCGGTTCTCAAGAACCGCCGCAATCGTTTCGCCGATGGACTCCTGCGCGTTGTAGGCGGGGATGATGACACTGACTTTGCTCACAAGGTCTCCTGATAATGCCACGGATACCGAATCTCTGGGTGCCGGTCATACCATGTGCTTCTTGCCGTCCGGCCTTTTCCAGGGGAAGCGGCCCCGGAGCCGGTACGCCCTCGCCTCGATACGCAGGATGGCGCCTCCGGAAACATAGGGGGTGGAACTTGCACTGAACTGGAGCACGGGGATCCCACGGCAAGACAAGCAGGATGGGTTCTCCAGCCCCGCGAAAGCAATCCGGCTTATGCAGGGATCAAAGTCGGCGCACGGAATCGCGCCGATGCACTGTGGAGAAATCGATGTCTTCTGCCCAAGCCCCTGTTCTTTCGATCTGCGTTCCGACCTATAACCGTCAGTTCATGCTCGAGCGGAACATCAATTTCCACTTGGAGGAATTTCGCCGGCTGGGTCTCCCCTTCGAAATCGTCATCGTCGACGACTGCTCGACAGACAGCACCGCCGCCTATATCCAGTCGATCTCGCATAACCCGGAAATCAGCGCCTATCGCCGCGCGAGCAATTCCGGTTTCATTAGCAATTACGCTTTCGCCATGCAGAGAGCCCGCGGCCACTACGCGGTCTTTCTCGGCGACGACGATCTCCTGATTCCGGAAAAGGTGGTCGAGTATCTCCGTATCATGGTGGACGACAAGAACATCGGCATGATCCAGGCGCCGTGGCTCCTGGTCGATGGCCGGCCGGGCGGCGGCGATATGCAGCCCTTCTATCACCTCTCCTATCCGACGCGTCTTTCCAAGGGCGATTTCCGCTCGATGCTCGAATTCATTCTCGATCGCCATATCTTTCCCGAATTCATGATTATCCGGCGCGACGTTCTGACGAAGTCGATTTCCAGCCCCACGCCCTTTATCTTCTGGGCATTCCTTTACACGACCCGCGCCTTGGACAAGGCCGACGTGCTGTTCATGCCGGAGCCATTCGCTCGCGTGACCGCCGTTTCCGACGATCCGCGCCTGCAGCAGGGCAACAAGGAATGCATGTTCCAGTGGGATACCTACAGGGGCGGCCTCGAATATCTGGCCTCGCAGGCGCTCCGCGACAACAGGTATCCGCCGGATTATCGCGGATCGCTGATGCCGCGCATTACCGAGTTCATGCTGCAGCGTCAGGCTGTGGCCATGCGCTTGCATGTCAATGCGCAGAACTGGGTCGAAGCCTATATCATGTATCACCGCATGGCGGCCTACCTGCCGACACCGCTGCCTCAGGAATCCTACGATCAGATCCGCAAGCTGGCGGGTATCGCGACCGCGGCAACGGAGGCGATCGCTTTCAACGGCGAGCCGGTCATTCTCGAGCCGATCATCGACGACGGCACGATCAATCTTCTCTCTCCGTCGATCCGGCAGCATCTTACGAGAGAAGCGCCTCAGACCGGCGGTTACGGCAGCAAACCGAGGGCATACCTCCGCTTCACCGAGGATTTCCCGGCCAATCCTGGCCCGAAGGACGGCCTGTTCAACATTCTCAGCTACATCGACCAGTTCGTCTGAGATTCGGCGGATAGCTGAACCGCTGCAACAGGGCTCCGCCGCGCAAAAGCGCAGCGGAGCCTTTGACGTTACGGGCTCGTTCAACCCGGCAGCATTTCCGTCACGGCAATGATGGGGCCGAGCGGAAAAAGACCGTCGCGCCTTCGCCATTCGGGAATGTCGAGGCTGGAGATGCTGCCGTCCAGAAACAGCGCGTTCCCGCATTGGAGGTCGTCGCGGAAAAGGGTCGCAAAATCGTGGAAGCGCACCGCTCCATCGGAAATGGCGAAAACGACTTTGCCATCAGCGGCAACCCCGACGCCGTTTCTGACCTTCAGGCTGGTGCTGTCGGCCAGAAATGACGGATGAAGCTTGCCATTGACGACGAGCATGGGGCCGGATTGGGTTGCGTAGAAAGGCTTGATGCCGGAAGCGGCGAAGGCCTTGCTTTCCATGATCCCGGCCTTGCCCGATCCGAGATAGAACACCCCGTTCGGCAACAGGTGGAAATTGCCCCATCCCTTGTTGGTATTGATCGCCTTCAGTTCACGCCCGTTTTCGATGAAAAGACCGACAGGAGATTGGTCGTCGAGATACATGCCGCCGTTCATGGCGAAGCGCACGTAGATGCGATCCTGGCGCAGGTCGTTTTCCAAGGCCCGAAACGAACCATAGGGCTTGCCGCTGCGGTCGTTCTGGAAAATCTGGATATCCTCTGCAGCCGGATCGAAGGTGCACACCGTATAGCCGTCGCCCAGATGCTGGACCTTGCGGCAGGCTTCGCCGGCCGACGCGGCCGCCGCATAGGCAAGAACGGCAAGAATGACCATCAATCGAATCAAACGCATAGCTCCGCATGAACACCACAGGCTCCAGAACACATCGCAATGCGGCGAAACAAGGAGCCTTTGAAACTAAAGGTGAAGTGCCGCCATGTGGAATGCAAGCTGCGCGGCGGGATAGCGATAGTCGGCCCCGATCGGACAGGCGTTGCGCGCAAGACAACCACCCGTCATGCACCCTGCCCGCCCGTCCTGCGTGCGCAAATGCGAGCGACAGCTCTGCACCTCGAATGCCGCCGCCGTGACGGCATCGGCGGGACAGGCCGCAAGACAGGGCTTCTGCGCACACCGATCGCATGGGTTCGCGGAAAGGTCCCGTGTCTCGGCATTCTCCAACGCTTCGGCAAATCCCAAAGCACCGCGATAGCCGTGCCACAGGCCATATTCCGGATGGATCAATATGCCAAGCGGCGATGCCTTCAACCCCTCGGCCTGCATGGCCCATCGCTGGAACGGCTGCCAGGGAGGATCCGAAGGGAAATAGGCCGTCGCCCCCAGGTTCTCCGCGACCGGCCGGATGATCGCCTTCGACCAGTCGTCGAGGGGGTCTTGGCGCAGCCTGTTGTCCGGCATATCCCGCCAGGCCGAAAATGCCGGCCAGATCGAACCACCGATATTGCCGAGCAGGACGACGCTGCGGGCGCTTGTGCCATCCGTCAGCAACGGTCCCTCGCCTTCGCCGAAAGACAGGTTGCCACGAACGAAAACTCCGTGGACGCCGAGCGCCGCACGGAGCTGTTCGAATAGTTCAGGACCGCGGCTCACCGCGGCCCCTTATATTGATAGTGCGGCCGCCAGACCTCCTTCTGGATCAGATCGGCAACGCGTGTCGCTCCGCCTTGCTCCCTGGCGGCCTCGGGCTCTCTTCAGGTGAAGGCGTCCGGCATCGAGTCCTTGCGCTTCTGGATATAGGCAAGCAACGCCTCGTCGACAGCCGGATCGAGCGGCGGCGCTTCGTAGTGGTCGAGCCAGGAGCGGCAAAGCGCATTGGCGCGATCCTCGATGCGCTTCTGGCCTTCGATTTCCCACTGCTCGAAGGAATTGTTGTCGGCAAGCGCCGAGCGATAGAAGGCGGACTGGAAGTTGGCCTGCGTGTGGCCGCAGCCGAGGTAGTGGCTTCCGGGTCCGACTTCGCGGATGGCATCCAGCGCCTGGCCGTTGTCGGACAGATCGATGCCTTCGGCCATCTTCTGCATCATGCCCAGCTGATCCTGATCGATCATGAACTTTTCGTAGGAGGAGACGAGACCGCCTTCCAGCCACCCTGCCGCATGAAGCACGAAATTCGTGCCGGCCAGCAGCGTCATGTTCAACGTGTTGGCCGATTCATGCGCAGCCTGCGCATCCGGCACCTTCGAAGCGCACAGCGAACCGCCGGTACGGAACGGCAGGCCGAGACGGCGGGCGAGCTGCGCCGCGCCATAGGAGACCAGCGACGGTTCCGGCGTGCCGAAGGTCGGCGCACCCGACTGCATCGAGATGGATGCGGCAAAGGTGCCGAACAGCACAGGCGAGCCCTTGCGGATCAGCTGCGTGAAGGAAGCGCCCGCCAGCACCTCGGCCAGGATCTGCGTCAGCGTACCGGCAACCGTCACGGGGCTCATTGCGCCGGAAAGGATGAAGGGCGAAACGACCGATGCCTGATTGTGCTTCGCATAGACCTTCAGGGCGCCGAGCATGGTCTCGTCGAACACCATCGGCGAATTGGCGTTGATAAGGTTCAGCGTCACGCAATTGTTCTCGACGAAATCGTCGCCGAACACGATTTTCGCCATCGCAATCGTGTCTTCGGCGCGTTCCGGCGCCGTGACCGAACCCATGAACGGCTTGTCGGAATATTTGATATGGCTGTAGATCATGTCGAGGTGGCGCTTGTTCACCGGAATGTCGACCGGCTCGCAAACCGTGCCGCCGGACGAATGCATCGACGGCGCCATATAGGCGAGCTTCACGAAATTGCGGAAATCCTCGATCGTCGCATAACGGCGGTTGCCGTCGAGATCGCGGACGAAGGGCGGCCCGTAGACGGGAGCGAAGATCGTCGCCTTCCCGCCGACATGGGCATTGCGGGCGCTGTTACGCGCATGCCAGGTAAATTCCTTCGGCGCCGTCTTCAGGAGTTCGCGGCAAAGCCCCTTCGGGAAGTGAACGCGCTGGCCGCGCACATCGGCTCCGGCTTCCTTCCACAAGGCCAGAGCCTCCGCATCGTCGCGAAACTCTATGCCGATTTCCTCCAGCACCGTATCGGCGTTGCGTTCGATAAGTGCCAGCCCCTCTTCATCCAGCACTTCGTAGACGCCGATCTTGCGGACGATATAGGGAAGCGAAGGGCCAGCTCCGCCGCCGGTACGCGACGCGCGCCGTGCGGCGGCACCCCTGCCCTCGCTGCGCGAACGCCGTCCACCGCCTTCATTGCCTGCAGCCGGTTGCTCAATCATATCGTCCATGATGTTTCCTCACTCTTGCGCATGGAAGCGTCTATCATGACCCTATGCTACCCGATTCCGCCAGACGGACGTTCCTTAATGCGCCAGCAATTAGCATAGGACAGACATCGGCGCGCCAATAACGACTGTTCTCCATTCGTCGCGATTGATCCGCGCGACGTCGCTTTCGAAAAGAGTTTTGGCAGACTTCGGGTCTATCGATAATAGCGACAGTGTTTTATACAAGCCTCTGATGCATTGCACGAAAACGGGATGGAGCGCATGTCTGACGACGAAATCATTCTCGCGGAACTTTCTGATGAGGAACTTGTGCAGCAGATGCATGACGACCTCTACGACGGGTTGAAGGAGGAGATCGAGGAAGCAACGCAGATCCTTCTCGATCGCGGCTGGACACCCTACGATGTTCTGACGCAGGCGCTTGTCGAAGGCATGCGCATCGTTGGCATCGATTTCCGCGACGGCATTCTGTTCGTTCCGGAAGTCCTGCTTTCCGCCAATGCGATGAAGGCCGGGATGTTCATCCTGCGGCCGCTGCTGGCGCAGACCGGCGCGCCGAAGCTCGGCAAGATGGTGATCGGCACCGTCAAGGGCGATATCCACGACATCGGCAAGAATCTCGTCGGCATGATGATGGAGGGCGCCGGTTTCGACGTCATCGACCTAGGCATCAACAATCCGGTCGAAAACTATCTCGACGCCATTGAACGCGAACAGCCCGATATTCTCGGCATGTCCGCCCTGTTGACGACGACGATGCCCTATATGAAGGTCGTCATCGACACGTTGAAGGAAAAAGGCCTGCGCGACGATTACGTCGTTCTCGTCGGCGGCGCACCGTTGAACGAAGAATTCGGCAAGGCGGTGGGCGCGGATGCTTATTGCCGCGACGCTGCTGTCGCGGTCGAGACCGCCAAGGAATTCATGAAGCGCAAGCATAACAGTCTGGCTGCAGGCGCCTGATTACGGCAACCTTGTACCGGCGGCAACCGAAGGGGTTGTCGCCGGCTCATCGGCATCCCAAATCAGTTATTGAGCAGCTTTCTTGACGGTGTGACCGGCATCCTCGGTTGCGTTCACTGCGTTTGCAGTGTCTTTGCCGACGCCGCGAATGGTATTCGCGCATGAAGCAAGGACCATGAGGACTGCGCAGGCGGTGGCAATTTTGCTGAGTGTCGGTGCAGTCATGATTGGGAACCCTCTCTGAATGGATATCGATAGACAAAAGCCGGAGGCAACTCCTCCGCGTGGTAAACGCACGACAGAGAAAAAAGTTCATGTGATCGCGTGCGGCGCAATCGCGCGCGAAATACTGGCGCTCACCAGAATAAACAGGCTCGATCACATCGATCTGCACTGTCTTCCCGCGATCTACCATTCCTATCCGCAGAAGATCGCTCCGGCTCTGGAACAGGCCATTGCGGATGCCCGCACGCGCGGCTTCGAGAAGATTTTCATCGGCTATGCGGATTGCGGCACGGGAGGGGATATCGACAGGATTTGCGAGCGCGAGAAGATCGAACGGCTTTCCGGCCCGCACTGTTATTCCTTCTTTACGGGCAATGAGGCTTTCGCGGCGCGCGACGACGATATCACCTCGTTTTTCCTGACAGACTTTCTGGCCCGTCAGTTCGAAGCCTTCGTCATCGTTCCGCTCGGTCTGGATCGTCATCCGGAACTGCGCGACATGTATTTCGGCAACTACCGCAAGGTGGTCTACCTCTCGCAGGAGGAAGATCCCGTCCTGCAGGCAAAGGCCAAGGAAGCAGCCACCTATCTCGGCCTTGACTACGAATATCGCTACACCGGTTACGGCGATCTCGCCCGCGAATTGCCGACCGTCTGATTGCGACGCACATGTCGCTTTTCCGCCTTCCTATTCTTTACCGGGACCGACATGCTGGACGAGTCACGGACATTCAACCACAGTTCGAACCCGGTCGTTTCAAAGGATAATGTGCGCTGAGGATGCTTGAAGGCGAGGTTTTCATGTCGCGTCGCTTTTCGGCATGTGCCGCGTCGTGGCGAGCGCAGTCCGATGGTCGGCCGGCGTGCATTCTTGCGTGAAGAGGAGATTATGTGCATGGCGGATCGCATTGTCGTCTACTGGCGGGACATCCCGGCCCAGGTGATTATCAAAAAGGGCAGGCAGACTGCAAAACGCGAGCTTTCGCTGCGCTTTACCGAGGCAATCGACATGTGCGCCATGCGCACGGGTGCGGCCGAAACGGACGACTATCTTGCCGAATGGCGCAAGGCGGACCCCGTGCCGGTCTCCGACGATCTCGAAGCCGAGGCGGACAAGGCCGCGGGCGAACTCGAGGCCGCCTATGATCGCGAACGGCTGGTGGCGCTGGTGAAGGCCGGAGGCCGCGACCATGGCTGACGCCCTTCCGAAGCCAGGCAACGCCGCGGCGGGAGCCAAGGCTGCGAGCGGCGCCTATACGCCGGCCGGCGTCTCTCCCAATCGCCGCGCCCGGCGCAAATACACGGTCCGTCTCTGGGCCGTACGTCACTCACGCTTCCTCGAGTGGTTCTATCGCCGCTTTGCCGACGCCTTCCTCGTGCTTCATCCATTGTGGAAGGCATTCGGCTACGAGCGTGTGGAGCGCCCGATCACCTTCATCGAACGCAACGTGAAGGGCTTCCTGTTCGATTGCCGCATGTGCGGCCAGTGTGCGCTGTCTTCGACGGGCATGTCCTGCCCGATGAACTGTCCCAAGCAGTTGCGCAATGGGCCATGCGGCGGCGTGCGCGCCAACGGCAACTGCGAGGTGGAGCCCGACATGCCCTGCGTCTGGGTGCAGGCCTGGAACGGCTCGAGAAACATGACCCAGGGCGACGCGATCCTGAAGGTGCAGAAGCCCGTGAACCAGTCGTTGCGCGAAACCTCCTCCTGGCTTCGTGTCACGGCGGAAGCGGCAGCGGCCCGCGAAGCGGCGAAAAAGGAAGCCTGAGCGATGGCGCACATCGATGAAAATCCGCTTGGCGTGCATCTGCCGCTCGATCCCCTGCCCGGCCATTATTCGCTTGGACGGCTGGAGCGTGTGCTTCGCCGCGGCGAATTCGCCGTGACCGCCGAGCTGAACCCGCCCGACAGCGCCAATGCCGAAGACGTCTACGAGCGCGCCGCCATCTTCGAAGGCTGGGTGGACGGGATCAACGCCGTCGATGCCTCCGGCGCCAACTGCCATATGTCCTCGGTCGGAATCTGCGCCTTGCTGACGCGCATGGGCTACGCGCCCATCATGCAGATTGCCTGCCGCGACAAGAACCGCATCGCCATTCAGGGCGACGTGCTGGGTGCTGCCGCCATGGGTGTGTGCAACATCATGTGCCTGACCGGTGACGGCGTGCAGGCCGGCGACCAGCCGGGCGCCAAGCCGGTCTTCGATCTCGATTGCATGTCGCTGCTGGAGACCGTGCGCGTCATGCGCGACAACGCGAAATTCCTCTCCGGCCGCAAGCTGACGTCCCCACCGAAAGTGTTTCTCGGCGCCGCGATCAACCCCTTCGCGCCGCCTTACGACTTCCGCCCCTATCGGCTGGCAAAGAAGATCGAGGCCGGGGCACAGTTCGTCCAGAGCCAGTATTGCTACGACGTGCCGATGTTCCGCGACTATATGAAGAAAGTGCGCGACCTCGGCCTGACCGAGAAATGCTTCATTCTCGTCGGTGTCGGACCGCTCGCATCGGCAAAGACCGCCCGCTGGATGCGCTCCAACGTGCCCGGCGTCCACATTCCCGATGCCGTCATCAAACGCATCGAGGGCGCGCAGGATCAGAAGAAGGAAGGCAAGCAGCTCTGCATCGACATCATCAACGAGGTGAAGGAGATCGAGGGTGTTTCCGGCGTTCACGTCATGGCCTACCGCCAGGAAGAATATGTCGCCGAAATGGTGCATGATTCCGGCGTGCTGAAGGGCCGCCAGCCGTGGAAGCGCGAGGCGAGCCGCACCGACGCCCTGGTTGCTGAGCGACTGCACCAGATCAGCGAAGGCAGGGAAGAAAACCAGCAGGCAATGGCGGAAATTGCGGCCCATCATACGCCCCAGCAAGCACATTGATTTCGACAGACCACAACAGGCCGGCGCAGCAGCCGAGCGGCTTGTAACCCAAATCAGGGCACGATAGACCAGCTATCGGGCCAACCGACCAGAGGATCTGACATGACGCGTACCATCGTTGCCTCCGCCACTCGCGAGATCGTCATCGGTTTCGACCAGCCCTTCTGCGTGATCGGCGAGCGCATCAACCCGACGGGGCGCAAGAAGCTTGCCGCCGAGATGATCGAAGGCAATTTCGACACCGTCATCAAGGATGCGCTGGAACAGGTGGCCGCCGGCGCGACCATGCTCGACGTCAACGCCGGCGTCACCTCGGTCAACCCGAACGAAACGGAGCCAGGGCTTCTGGTACGGACGCTGGAGATCGTGCAAGGGTTGGTCGACGTACCGCTCTCGATCGACAGTTCGGTCACCGCGGCCATCGAGGCCGCGCTGAAGGTCGCCAAGGGCCGGCCGCTGGTCAATTCGGTGACGGGCGAAGAGGAAAAGCTCGAAGCCATCCTGCCGCTGGTCAAGAAATACGACGTGCCCGTCGTCGCGATCTCCAATGACGAAACCGGGATTTCCATGGACCCGGACGTGCGCTTCGCCGTCGCCAAGAAGATCGTCGAGCGCGCCATGGACCACGGCATCAAGCCCGAGGATATCGTCGTCGATCCGCTCGTCATGCCGATCGGCGCGCTGGGCGACGCCGGCCGTCAGGTTTTCGCGCTGCTGCATCGCCTGCGCAACGAACTCAAGGTCAACACCACCTGCGGCCTGTCCAACATCTCCTTCGGCCTGCCGCATCGCCATGGCATCAATGCCGGCTTCATTCCGATGGTCATCGGCGCCGGCATGACGTCGGCCATCATGAACCCCTGCCGTCCGCAGGAAATGGAGGCCGTGCGCGCCGCCAACGTGCTGAACGGCACGGATGCCAATTGCACCAACTGGATCATGACCTATCGCGACTACAAGCCGGCGGAAGGCGGGGCGGCGGCGCAGGCGACCGCTGCTCCTTCGGCGGGAGGCGGACGTCGTGGCGGCCGTGCGGCGCGCGCCGGCGCCGGCGCGACGAGGGAATAGCGATGACCTACCCAAGCCGGAAGCTTTCCGACGACCTTGCCACTTTATGGATCCAGGCACCCATGGTCATGGGTA
The DNA here is from genome assembly GCF_053521765.1 of Rhizobium sp. A37_96. Lineage (NCBI taxonomy): Bacteria > Pseudomonadati > Pseudomonadota > Alphaproteobacteria > Hyphomicrobiales > Rhizobiaceae > Rhizobium > Rhizobium sp. A37_96. Next base: position 256,444 of record NZ_JBNWDS010000001.1, read on the forward strand.
TGCGCATGTCGCAAATGTGGATGACGGCTCTGACGGGCGGCCGCGTGAACACGACCGAATTCAACCGAATGATCACCGAAAAAGTGGCCGCCGCCGGGGAAAGCTTCATAGCCGCGAACATGGCGATGGCCGAGCAGAATATCGCGGCAATGACAGCCATGGCGACCGGACGAAACCCCTCCTCGCATCGGGCGGCGGATTCGATCGCCCAGGCAGCCGTCAAACCTTATAGCAAGCGCGTTCGCTCGAACGTGCGCCGCCTTAGCAAACAGAAAGACTGATCCGTGGCTCAAGCCGGCGACAGCGCGAATCCACTCGTCCTTTTCATGCCCTCCGGCAAGCGCGGCCGTTTCCCGGTGGGAATGCCCGTGCTCGAGGCCGCTCGGCAGCTCGGCGTCTATGTCGAAAGCGTCTGCGGCGGCCGCGCGACTTGTGGACGTTGCCAGGTCTCGGTGCAGGAAGGCAATTTCGCCAAGCACAAGATCGTCTCGTCCAACGACCATCTCTCGCCGATCGGCCCGAAGGAGCGCCGCTACGCCGAGGTGCGTGACCTGCCCGAGGGGCGCCGCCTCTCGTGCTCGGCCCTGATCCAGGGCGATCTCGTCATCGACGTGCCGCAGGATACCGTCATCAATGCCCAGGTGGTGCGAAAGGCGGCCGACGAGCGCGTCATCGCCCGCGATCCGGCCGTGCACATGTGCTATGTGGAGGTCGAAGAGCCCGATATGCACAAGCCGCTCGGCGATCTGGATCGCCTGAAGGCGGCAATCGCGGCGGATTGGAAATACGACAATCTCGAAGTGGATTTTCACCTCATTCCGCAGGTGCAGTCGATCCTGCGCAAGGGCGAATGGAAGGTGACGGCAGCCATTCATCGCGACCAGGACAACGAGCGTCCTCGCCTGATCGCGCTCTATCCGGGCCTGAAGAACGAGGCTTACGGCATCGCCTGCGATATCGGCTCGACGACGATCGCCATGCATCTTTCATCGCTGCTGTCGGGCAGAACCGTCGCATCGGCCGGCGCCTCGAACCCGCAGATCCGCTTCGGCGAGGATCTGATGAGCCGCGTCTCCTACGTGATGATGAATCCCGACGGCCGCGAAGCGATGACCAACGCGGTCCGCGAGGCGCTCAACGGCTTGATCGACAAGGTCTGCGCCGATGGTGGCGTCTCGCGCGAGGATATTCTGAACGCCGTCTTCGTCGGCAACCCGATCATGCACCACCTCTTCCTCGGCATCGACCCGACCGAGCTTGGCGGCGCCCCCTTCGCGCTCGCCGTCTCGGGTGCGGTGCATCTGAAATCGGCTGAAATCGGCCTGCCGATGAATGCCGGCACGCGCGTCTACATGCTGCCCTGTATCGCCGGCCACGTCGGCGCCGATGCCGCTGCCGCCACGCTTGCCGAGGGGCCGCATCGACAGGATGAGATGATGCTGCTAGTCGACATCGGCACCAATGCCGAGATCGTGCTCGGCAATCGCCAGCGCGTCGTCGCAGCCTCCTCGCCGACCGGTCCCGCCTTCGAAGGCGCTGAAATCTCCAGCGGCCAGCGCGCGGCACCGGGCGCGATCGAACGCGTTCGCATCGATCCCGTCACGCTGGAGCCGCGCTACCGCGTGATCGGCATCGAAGCGTGGTCGGATGAGCCGGGCTTCGAGGAAGACGCCGCCAAGGTTGGCGTGACGGGCATCTGCGGCTCGGCCATCATCGAGGTCGTGGCCGAAATGTTCCTGACCGGCATCATCTCGGAAGACGGCGTGGTCGACGGCTCGATGGCGGCGCGTTCGCCGCGCATCCTGCAGAACGGCCGCACCTATTCCTATCTTCTGCGCGACGGCGAACCGCGCATCACGGTGACCCAGAACGATATCCGCGCCATCCAGCTTGCCAAGGCCGCGCTCTATGCCGGCGTCAAGCTGCTGATGGACAAGCAGGGTATCGATCATGTCGACCGCATCGGCCTTGCCGGCGCATTCGGCACCTTCATCGACCCGAAATACGCCATGGTGCTCGGCCTCATTCCCGATTGCACGCTCGACAAGGTGAAGGCCGTCGGCAACGCCGCCGGCACCGGTGCGCGCATGGCGCTTCTCAACCGCGGCCATCGCCGCGAGATCGAGGAAACCGTCAGCAAAATCGAGAAGATAGAGACGGCGCTTGAATCAAAGTTTCAGGAGCATTTCGTCTACGCCATGGCTCTGCCGAACAAGGTGGACAGCTTCCCGGAACTCTCCAAGGTCGTGACCCTGCCGGAGCGCAAACAGATCCCCGACGAGGCAGGAGAAGGCGGCGGCCGCAGGCGTCGCCGCAGCCGCGAATAAGATGCAAATGGCCGCGGTTCACGCGGCCATTTTACGCCCGATCTCGACAAAGGCCTGACGAATGCTGTCAGCCACCGCCTTCATCGGCCCGGTCATTTGCGACGCCGTCAAAAGACGAATGTCGAATGACGTCAGTTCCGGCAGCCCTTCGCTCGGTCCGAGGATCTCCATATCCTCCGTGACGTAGGATCGCGGAAACGGTGCAATGGCCAGATCGGAAACGACCGCGGCACGTTGCGCCATTGTGTGGGCGCTGAGATAGGAGACGCGATACGGACGCTTCTGCCGCTCCAGCTGCGCCATGGCCTCCGACCGCCAGATACAGCCTTCCTCCCAAATGGAGATCGGCAAGGGATCGCGCCGATAGGCGGTGCCGCACTTGGCGCCGGCCCAGACGAGACGCTCCGTATAGATCACTTCGCCGTCCGTCGGGAACGGCCGCGTGGCGCAGTTGATCAGCGCCAGGTCCAGTCGCTGTTCCTCGATGCGCTTCTTCAGCTGTATGCTCATATCGACCGTCACATCGACCATGATGCCCGGATAGCTTTCGGAAAAGCTCTTGAGAATGCTGGGCAACAGCCGCTCGCCTATATCGTCGGGCGCACCCAGACGAACAACGCCGCTGAGTTCGGGCATGATGAAGCGCGATACGGCCTCGTTGGACAATGCCAGAATGTTGCGGGCATAAGAAAGCAGCATCTCTCCGTGCTGCGTGAGGCTCACGGAGCGGGCATCACGCAGAAACAGCATCACGCCCAGCTGCTCTTCCAGCTTCTTGATCTGCATCGAAACGGCGGATGGCGTGCGGAACACGGCGTCGGCGGCGGTGGAGAAATTTCCCGTCTCGGCAATGGCGACGAAGGTGCGCAGAACTTCATTGTCAAGCAACGGTATGGGCCGGCGGAACGGAACGGTCATATCGATCACCTTTCAATTTTTCTGATGATAAGCACCATATCATTTCATTTGTCTGAATGTCAACGAAGCCCCATATTAGTTGTCATGGAAATTCACGCGGACAGCCGCAAAGGAGCAAAATCATGGCTGGCACGGCATTGGGCGAGGCATCCCGCCTTTATACCCTTCTTCAGGTTCGGAAGATTCAACGGACGGCACAACACACGCTCGACGAGATCGCGACACGCTTTCCCGCCCATCTGATCGATGACGTCAATGCGCGCGGCCTGCCGCCGGACAGAACACTGACCCCTCTCGAACGAAAGTCCGGCCAGATACTTTCGTTCAAAAATACTAATGGCAATCATAAGATCTATTCGTTTGATTGATGAATTCGCTCGATCCATATTGAAGCGTCGATGGACGTCGGATTTCGAGCGATCGACATGGAAAGGAACCCGGAAATGACCACGATCAGTTACAGACATCCAAGCACCATGGGGACCTCGCTTCCCTCCAGTGGTGGCTATATGCCCCTCTTCTCCCGCATTGCCCGTCGCTGGCAGCAATGGCGTTCGCTCCGCGAACTTGAGTCTCTGTCCGACGACATGCGCAAGGACCTGGGCTGGCCGGCCGCAAGCGATGGCAAGAATTCGCAGGCGATGCGATGACTGCAGGAAGCCATAAACACTGAAGGCGGCGCTCAACCCAAGAGAGTGTCGCCTTTTGAACATTTAGCATCCAGACGCGCATTCAGACTTAATCTTGAGAATTACCCCCATATATATTTAGTTGTCCGGGCATATTGCTTGCCTCCCCTCTGCCTCCCTCCTCCGGCGTCGCATTTTTCATAGCAAGCGCAAATATCTCTTTGCGGCCGCGATTATCCATGCCAATGTCGCTAATAGACCATCGAGCCGACGTATTTGACGCAAGGAATACGTAACGGCCTGGAGCATGGGATTTTCACAATATGAGCAAGACCCCGATCAAGACGCGTTCCCTGGTTTTCTTTCTCGTTCCGCATTTTACCATGCTGCCGTTTTCCGCCGCGATCGAAACGCTGCGGATTGCCAATCGCATGCTGGGCTACCCCGCCTACACATGGCGGCTTGCCTCCAGCGACGGTCAGAAGGTCTATTCCTCCAGCGGCATCGGATTGGAGGTCAACTCCTCCCTCACGGACGAGCGCCGCTATCTCGGCGGCGAGAACCGCCCGAACATGGTGCTGGTCTGTTCCGGCATCTATGTCGAGGAGTTCCACAACAAATCGGTCAATGCCTGGCTGCGCGAAACGTACAATCGCGGCGTCGCCGTCGGCAGCCTCTGTACGGGCGCCCATGTGCTTGCCCAGGCAGGCCTGCTGAACGGCAAGCGCTGTGCGATCCATTGGGAGAACCTTCCGGGCTTCTCGGAGACCTTCCCTCAGGCGGAAGTCTATGCCGACCTCTACGAAGTCGACAGCAATATCTACACCTGCGCCGGCGGCACGGCTTCACTCGACATGATGCTGAATCTTATCGGCCAGGATTTTGGCGAAAACCTCGTCAACCGTGTCTGCGAGCAGCAGTTGACCGATCGTGTCCGCAGCCCGCACGATCGCCAGCGCCTGCCGCTGCGCGCGCGCCTCGGCGTGCAGAACGCCAAGGTACTGTCGATCATCGAGCTGATGGAGAGCAACCTCGCCGAGCCGCTGTCGCTTCTGGAAATCGCCGACGATGCCGGCCTGTCGCGCCGCCAGATCGAGCGCCTCTTTCGACAGGAAATGGGCCGCTCTCCGGCCCGCTACTATCTCGAAATCCGGCTGGATCGCGCCCGGCACCTGCTCGTGCAGTCCTCCATGCCCGTGGTCGAAGTGGCGGTCGCCTGCGGCTTCGTATCCGCCTCGCATTTTTCCAAGTGTTATCGCGAACTCTACAATCGCTCGCCACAGCAGGAGCGCGCAGAGCGCAAGCTGACCATGTCGACGAACCGCACCGGCATCGTCGTCTGAGAGCGTCGAAAATCAAGGCAATGGGATCGATGAAGGCGGCCTACTCGGCCGCCTCTTCCGTCATCTTGAAGTCGGAATAGACCTGATTGCGGCCATTGTGCTTGGCCATGTAGAGAAACTGATCCGCAGCATTGAGATAGTTGTCGAAGGATTCGTATCCGACGATCTCGGCCACGCCGATGGAAACGGTCACAGACAGCTCTTCGTCATCTGCGTGAACCTTCAGATCCGCAATACTGAGGCGAACCTCGTCGCATAGCGCGGTTGCGGCGCGGGAATTCATTTCCGTAAACAGAATGGCGAATTCCTCGCCGCCGAGGCGGGAGAGCAGATTATCGGTGCCGTCAAGCAATTCGTGAAGCCTGCCGGCAACGGCCTTCAGCACCTGGTCCCCGATCTCGTGACCGTAGGTGTCGTTCAGATGCTTGAAGCGGTCGATATCGAGAATCGCGACCGAGCTCGGACGCTGACGACGCAGGCACTCGTTCACCAGGCGCGGGCCGTGATCGTAGAAATAGCGCCTGTTGTAGAGGCCTGTCAGATAGTCGCTTGCCGCCGCCGCGCGCAACTGCTTCAGCTGCGACAACGTCTCCACGTTCAATGCGATGCGGCACTGCAGCTCCTCCGGAACGAAGGGACGATAGATGAAGTCGCTCGCGCCCGCCTTCAGAAATGTCGCAGATAGCAAACGATCGTTGGAAGACGAAATGCCGATGATCCGCATCCGGTCCGACCCGTAGCGATGCCGAATGCGCCGGGTCAGCTCATGGCCGTTCATGTCGGGCATGTTGTAGTCGGTGACGACGACTTCGATATCGTCGAAGGTTTCGAGCATCGCCAAAGCTTCGACGCCCGTGCCGGCTTCGGCGACCTTGAACTGCTGCGCGTGAAGCAGATCCGTCAGCATCGCCCGGGCGGACGGCACATCATCCACAACCAGAACGCGCGTCGAACGGTTGGCGATGGCGCGCCTGAGGGACGAGACCAGATTGTCGAGCGCGAACTCGCCATCCTTGAGCACATAGTCGACCACGCTGCGCTCCATGATGCGGTTGCGCGTCGTCATATCGAAAGATGCGGTGAAAACGATGGTGGGAATATTATGGGCAACGGCCACGTCCAGGGCCTCGCCATGAGCGGCATCGGGAAGATTGAGGTCGATGACCGCCATGGTGAAGTCGCGGCCCGTATCGGCCAGCGCTTCGTTCAACATCTTCAACGATGAGCAATGGACCACGGCGAGCCCGAGCTCGGTTTCAAACCGATGCGACAGCACAGCTGAAAACATGCGGGAATCCTCGACCAGAAGTATCTTCTGGTTGCCATTGCGGTGGCCGATGCCGCCGCTGAGGTATCCCACCTGCCGTACCATTTCCCTTCAATTCCTCCCGCATCCCCGGATGCATGAATATTCAGTCAATCGCTACTCTGGCTAAGCCGCCTTCTCCGTTATCCTGAACAGGATTCGTGAAAAATTGGAACCACAGATTGCGGAGATTTACATAAAAATGATTTTTCCTCACTTTTTCAGAGCCGCTCTTACCAGGTATTTCAATGCCTAGGCGGTTTCTTCGACCTTACGAGCGACCTGTATCTGCAGCAGGGTGTCCAGATTTTGATTCACGCGGCAGTAGAATTCCTCATCGATAAACGGCCGCAAGATGAAGTCATTGCCGCCCGCCTTGAGGAAGCGGGCCGAAAGCAGCCGGTTGTTGGATGAGGAAACACCGATGATGCGCAGCTCGTGCGAGCCGGTGGTGGAACGGATGCGTCGCGTCAGATCGAAACCGTCCATGTCGGGCATGTTGTAGTCCGTCACCATGAGACCGATATCCGGATTGGCCTTCAGGACCTCCAGCGCCTTGGCACCGCTCTCCGCGACGCTGACACGGAAGTTGTAGCGCTTCAGCCGGCTGGACAACAGGGCGCGTGCCGTCGCGCTATCGTCGACGATGAGGACATGATGACGGTGGTTGGTAAGGAAGCGGCAGATCGACTCCGCCAGCATGTCGACCGCGAACACATTGTCCTTGAGAATGTAGTCCACGACATCCTTGGCGATCAGTTCATCGCGGGTGCCTTCCAGGAAGGTGCCGGTGAAGGCGATCGTGGGAATGCTGAGATCAAGCAGGTAGGTCAGGGCCTCGCCCTTTTCCGCACCGGGCAGGTTCATGTTCGAGATTGCCAGCTTGATCGGCTCCGACGACTTGTCGTAGGCGAGCTGCAGCTCCTCGAAGGTGCGGCAAATCTCGACGTCGATATCCAGGAGCTCCTTCATCCGGGCTCGGATCATCGACGTAAAAAGATTGGAATCCTCGACGAGCAGAATGCGCGGCCCGGCAAGCGACGCACCGGAATATTGCATTCCAGAAACACCCAGAAATGGCATAATGAAAACCTGCTTTTGAAATATCGTCCCCTCTGTACCGTTCTAGGACAAAGCCTTTGCGGATGTGTTAAGCCGACTGGTTTCCCGGAAATGAAGAAAACAGCCGTCTTCGCCGCGGCCTGCCAGGCGTGCACCGCGCTTCTGCCCTCGTGAACCGGTGTCGGTCGTCAAAATTGACAGTGGGAATCCGAACCCGACAGGCCGGACGAGAGGCACGAGCCTCGGCCATCTCCGTTCGAAATGGTCACACAGGCGCTTCTGTCGGCCACCCGATCATTGCGCTGCCGTCCTGCCGCGGCGGCGGCCGGCGCCTTTCGCCTCAGGTGCATTCTCTTCGGCTGGCAAGGCCAGGCGTTCCGCGATGTGATTGTCCGCTTCCGGGCCGTCGGCAGAGTCCGTCAGCTCATTGGCGGCAACGTCCGCCTGGCCATTCTTCCTGCCGTCGCGAATGATATGCAGTTCCTGATGCGGATAGGGAATGGAAATCCCCTCCTCCTTGAACCGCTTCAGGATTTCGATGCGCAGATTGTTGCGGATCTCCATGCCGTCGGAAAGATCCGACAGGTAGAAGCGCATTTCGAAGTCGAGCGACGACGGACCGAAACGCAGGAATTCCACATGCGGCTCGGGATTTCTGAGAACCTTCGGGATCCCGCGCACCAGTTCCAGCAGAATATCCATGACCCTGCGCGGATCGGCGTCATAGCTGACGGATACCGGAATTTCCGAGCGGGCAAGCCTGTTACGATGCGTCCAGTTGCCGACCGAAGCGTTGATGAGTTCGGAATTCGGCACGATGATCGACTGCTTACGGAAGGTCTCGATCTCGGTGGCGCGCACGGAGATACGCTTGACGATCCCCTCCGATGTGCCCGACACGATCCAGTCGCCGACCTTGAACGGCCGCTCCACCAACAGGATCAGGCCGGATACGAAGTTCGACACGATGTTCTGCAGGCCGAAACCGATACCGACCGACAGGGCGCTGGCGACGAGCGCCAGGCTCGACAAGTCGATGCCGGCGGCCGAGATGGAGATGATCGCCGCGACCGCGATGCCGAGATAGCCGATACCCGTCTTCACCGAGTTGCGGACGCCGAGATCCACCTGCCCGCGCGCCAGGACGTTGCTGTCGAGCCAGCGCTGGAACCAGCGCGTGACAAGATAGCCGCCGGCGAAGAGCAGGATGCCGACGCAGATGCCGAGCAGCGAGATCGATATGTTGCCGATGCGGATTTCGGTAAACAGCTTGTAGGCGAAGAGTTCCAGATCCTGGATGTGGAAGCCCCAAGACAGCAGGATCAAGGGAATGCCCGTCAGCAACGCGACGGCATAGGTCGCAAGCCCGGCAGCAAGGCCGGCCTGGTCGAGCGCCACTTCGCCGAGCGTCAGGCGGTTCTCCAGAAAGCGGCCGATGATCGTTTCGGCAAAAACCCCCTGCTTGGACACGGCCTTGCCGAGCTGGAAGCCGAGATACATGGTCGCGATGACGGCGCTCGTCACGATCAGCTGCGTTGCCATGAACCGGGCCAAGCCGACATAGCCGATGAACGAAGTGAAGATCACCAATATGCCGAGAACGCGCAGGATGATCGCCATGCCGTGCGGCCAGCGGCGGCCGGGCGCATCCGGATCGCCATTCTTGGCAAGCATCGGCGAACCGAAGGACGCCGCAATGAGAATAAGGCCGATCAGCAGCGCCGCGAGAAAGCTCTTCGCCACGGTGACGACGACAGGCGAGCCCATGGACTCGCTGATGCGGTCGAAGACATAATCCAGGCCGTTGACCACGGCCATGGCCTGCAGGCACCAGGTCAGCGAATGCGCGCCCTTGTTCGACAGCTTGACGAGGCGCCAATGCGGCCGGAACGGCGCAAAGACGGCATTGCTCAAGCGACCGACGAAATAGACGAGGCCGATGAAGCCGAAAATCGCCGCCAGGATCGGCGCGATATCCGGCCGCAGCACGTTGAAATTCGAGAGGAAGAAGAAGGACGTGACCAGGAAGGCGGCCAGCGACAGCGTGCGGATCAGGGTCGACCAGAAGGCAACGGAGAGACGGCTGATATAGGGTGGGTTCTCGATCGTTTCGTCCTGGACGTAGTAACGGCGGAACAGCCGATATCCCCCGGACAGGAACAGCAACGCCGCGCCGATCGACAGGCAGACCGCGGCAAGGAACGAGGCAAGCTTTGCCTTCAGCACGAAGCCGATCCAGCTCGTCACCGCATCGCTGAACTTTATGCCCTCGTCGACGAGGGCTGCTCCGGCATCGCCAAATGTCGTCGCGGAAATATCCGTCCGCTTGAACAGCGTCTCCGCAAACAGCTTCCGGCGCATCTCCATCAATTGCATCGAAAGCCGGTTGGTCTCCGCTGTCAGGTTGTCGGCGTCGAGGATGACGGCGCTGATCTGCGAGCGCTCGGCGTTCAGCCTGTCGCGTTCCTGGGTAACGATCGGAGCTTCGGGCGGCTGCCCCTCCTTGGGGGCGGCGCCGAGCTGGGTCAGGCGGGTGTCGATCTCGGCGGTGCGGGGCTTCAGGCGTGCCGAAATTGCCGTGACGGAACGGTTGAGATCGTCAACCTGGCCGGATAGCGCCACCAGCGTTTCATCATCCATTTCAGACTGCTTGGCGCCGTCCTGGATCGCCGCGAAGGCCCTCTTCGCCTTGGCGAGATCGGCGACGGCGGCCTCGAGCAGTCCGTTGGCCAGCTGCGCAGGCTGTTGTTGATCCGTTTGCTGCGACGGTTGAGCCGGTTGCTGATCCTGCGCAAAGGCATACCCTCCGGCCGGCGGGACGACAGCCGCAATGAAGCCCAGTCCCAGCAGCAAAAGGGGCAGCAGAAACAGACGGAATTTCAGCGGGCGCAAGCAGAGCTCCTCGTCACACATGGGTCGCAGGCAGTGGATGACCGAAATCGCCGCAGAGAATGGAGAGCCGAGTCGTCCAGTATTGTGATTGCGAATTTCATAGTCTTTACGCATACGGCTTGTAAGACAAAGAAAGGCGACACAAAGGCATTTCACGCCTTTATCCGGTCCCGAACCCCAGCCGGAGCCGAATGTCGCCCACCTCATCTTGAAGACGACGTGCGAGACTGATCATTGCCCGCCCGGAAATAGGCCAGAGAAAAGCCTTGGCAATGGGTCAGTCCACGCCACGACCCTTTCGCAGGATCAGGATGAAAGCCACGCCACCGGCGAGCCCGGTGACGATGCCGATCGGCATATCCTCCGGCGCCATGATCAGCCGCGCGACGATATCGGCCCAGATCAAGGTCAGCGCGCCGAAAACGGCGCTCAGCGGCACGACGCGAACATTGTCGCCGCCGACCATCAATCGCACGAAATGCGGCACCATCAGCCCGACAAAGCCGATGGCGCCGGAGAACGCGACCATCACGCCGGTCAGCAGCGCTGTCACGACGAAGAGCAGCAGGCGAAACCGCGTGACGGCTATGCCGAGCGTGACGGCGGTTTCGTCGCCCATGGCGAGCGCGTTCAGTTCCCGCATCTTCGGGAGCAGCAAGGCAAGGCAAAACAGCAGTATCCCGGCCGGATAGACGAGGTGCTGCCATTGCGCCAGCCCCAGCCCGCCAAGCATCCAGAAGACGACGGTATTGGTGGCTCTCGGATCTCCGAGAAAGATGAGAAGGTTGCCGAGCGCCGTGAATACGAAAGCCACGGCCACTCCCGACAAGACCAGTCGATCGGCCGAATGGGAGCGTGTCAGGCGCGTCGTCAGCCCCACCGCCGCAGTTGCAGCCAGGGCGCCCGCGAAAGCAAACAGCGGCACCGTCAGCAGGCCGAGGATGAGGCCGGTGTGCAACAGCGCCAGAATGGCGCCGAAGGCCGCTCCCGAGGAAACGCCGAGAAGATGCGGGTCCGCCAGGGGATTGCGCGTCAGCGCCTGGAGCACGGCGCCGGTCACGGCAAGCCCCGCCCCGACGAGCGCCGCCAGCACGACGCGCGGGAAGCGAACGTCCCAGACTATGCTCTCCTGCCCGCCGGACCATGTGACGGGAAATGTGCCCGCGTGCAGCTTGTTGCCGACGATCGACCAGACGGTGGAGAACGGGATGGATGCCGAGCCGAGCGACACGCCTGCGGTGATCGACAGGATGAAGCCTATGGCAAGCAAGGGGATGAAAATGGAAAGGTTGAGGCGCATGCTCGAATCTTGAGAAGGAGATCCGCCCAATGATCGACTGGACGGATCGGCATTAGCGACAATCACATCGCGTTCGGATGAAAGGCCTTGGCCAGGGCGGCAATGGCCTCGATGTTGCGCGGCCCCGGCGTCGCCTCGACGTAAGGCAAGACGACGAAACGGTCGTTCTTTACCGCATCGATGTTCTTGAAGGCCGGGTTGCCCTTGAGGAAGGCGATCTTCTGCGCGGCGGTCACCTGCCCGTAATCGACGATGATGATGACTTCGGGATTCTTCTCGATGACCGGCTCCCAGGATACTTCGGTCCAGCTCTTCTCGACATCGTCCATGACGTTTGTGCCGCCCGCCACCTCGATCATGGCCGTCGGAATACCGTAGCGGCCTGATGTGAACGGCTTTTCCTCGCCGGAATCGTAAACGAAAACGCGCGTCGGCTTGTCGGCATGGCTAACCTTCGCCTGGATCTCGGCGAGCTGCTTGCGATAGCCGGCAACCAGAGCCTCGGCCCTGTCCTCGACGCGAAAGATCTTGCCGAGATTGAGAAGGTCGACAAACATGTCGTCCATGGTCGGCTTGTTCTTCTGCATGACGAAAATGCATGATTCCGTCAGCTCGTAGACCTTGATGCCGAAGGGTTCCAGGGTTTCCGGCGTCACCTCGCCCCCGACCTTCATGCCGTAGTTCCAGCCGGCAAAGTAGAAATCGGCGTTGGCACCAAGCAGCACTTCCTTGCTCGGATATTTCGGAGACAGCTCCGGCAGTTCCTTGATGCCCTCGCGCAGCTTTTCGTCCAGCGTCTTCCAGCCGGAAACGCCGGTGTAGCCGACCATGCGATCCTGAAGTTTCAGCGCCAGCATCATTTCGGTCAAATTGACGTCGTTGGAGACGGCGCGCTCGGGCGCCTTCTCCAACGTCACGTCGCGATTGCAGCTGCGTACCGTGACTGGCTCTGCCAGCGCCGCGCCCGCGAGCAAACCTCCCAGGAGCAATGCTGCGGCAGATAAGGATATGCGAGAAAACATGAATGACTCCAATGATCCTATTATCGAAGAGAGAAGGAAAAACGTTGCGGACCGCTGTCGGCCTGATGAAGGCGCGCGCCAACGCGAAACGCGTTGGACACATGTTCGACGGTGAGCACATCCGCCGGTTCGCCATGCCCCGTGAGACGCCCGCAATCGAGAACGGCGACATGTGTCGCAAAGTCCGCTGCAAGGTTGATGTCGTGCAGCGTCGTAATGATCGTTGGCCCCAACCCCTTCAACAGCTCGAGAATCTCAAGCTGGTGGCGGATGTCGAGGTGGTTGGTCGGCTCGTCGAGAATGATGAGCTCAGGCTCCTGCGCCAGCGCACGCGCAATCAGTGCCCGCTGCTTTTCGCCGCCGGACAGCGACGCGAACTGCCGCAGCGCCAAAGGCTCCAGCTCCAGGCGTGCAAGAGCCTTGGTCGTGACGTCGTGATCCCGGTCGCTCCGGCGCGCCATGCCCTTGCGATGCGGAATTCTGCCCATCAGCACCACGTCGCGCACGCTGAAGGGAAAATCGCCCGGTGTCTCCTGCGGCACGACGGCGATCCGTTGCGCCGCCTCCCTGGGAGCGATGGACCAGAGATCGACGCCATCGAGCCGCACCGTGCCCCGCTGCGGCTTGAGGCCGCGATAGAGGCAGCGCAACAGGGTCGACTTGCCGGCTCCGTTCGGGCCGATGATGGCCAGCCGGGCGCCGGCTTCGATAGACAGCGTGATGCCGCTGATGATCGGCATGCTTTTCTGAGGCCCCCAGGTGACGCCATCGGCGTACAATCGCGCGCTTCGTTCGGACATCGTGGGCTCCTATTGCAACGGCGACAGCTGGTATTCGGCCGAGACTATGGCAGCCGGAATGCGCGCCAGCGTCTTGCCGCCGAGCGCTCTCGGCCTCTCGCTCTCGCGCGTCAGCCCATCCGGGCGATCCCGATACAGCCGCGCAAAGGAAACGAGCGCTCCAATATCGGCAGCGTCCTCGATGTCACCGAAAAGATAGGTCGCTTTTGCCGTTGCCTGAAACGCGACCGTACAGGGTCGTTCGCAGCCCGCCATGCAGACGCTGCCTTCAAGGCTGAAATCATCGGAAAGCACTCTGCCCGCTTGGGAAATGGCCACTTGCAGATGTTTCAAAAGATCGAGACCGGGCCGGCATGGCCTGCCGACGTGGCGGCAATTGGTGCAGACGGTAATCCGGTGCGCTGCCGCTTTTGCTTTGTCCATGAAATGCCTCCCGGAGAATTCGCCGGAGGCAAAGTCAAGATAGGGCCAACGGACGCAACGGCGTCCCCGCCCAACCACTGATTTTCCATCGGAACACCCCGTCCGTTACGGTTGATATCATCGATGGCAGGTCTCCTGGCTCGCGGGTCACAACCCGTTCGCGCCTTCCCGGCAAAAAGCCAGTGGCATGCTGCGAACGCGCTCTCCGCTTACAGTTGCGGGGGCAGCCACGGTTTTGGCCCCTGATGGGTAGTCCGCACCGTGTTCCCTTTTCAGCCACCTTCAGGATCAATCCGAGGGCAGCACCATCGAGGCTATTCATCTCATAGAAAACGGAGGTGGGCAACGGCGATGTCATGTGCGCTTTCGTTTGTCCTTGGGTTCGGCATAGGCCATAGCTTTTGTTACGTTATTACATAACAAATAACAACCTGCTATTTTCACCCTCCGACATCGCACCTGTGGGGAAGCGGCGGAAGGACAGCCGACTTGGCATAACGAGAGGAAACCGGGGAGTTGCTACACCGCCTTGCACTGCGGATGGAAACGCTCGGCGACGCTTTCCGCTGCCGCATAGGCCTGCGTCACGATTTCCGGCACCAGATCGATGTCGGGGAGACTGCCAAGACCCAGGGGACCGATGGCAAAGAGCCCTTCCGTCGTGCGGCCGTTCACCTCAAGCGCCCCTGCCGCCTCGACGGCAAGGCCGAGACCGAGCTCGTCCGGCACCGCAAGACCGGTGTCGATCAGGCTCCGCAGCAGCGGGGCATTCAGATCGGGCGCCTGGCATCGACAGTCGATCACATCGTCGGCATAGAGCTGTTCGGTCTCCTGCCGCCCTGCCGGTCTCAAGACCAGCCCAGTCGGCGTTCGCCGGATGAAATGGCCACGCCGCAGCAAGGTATTTCCCTCGGCCAGCTCCTGCTTCAGGCGAACATGCAGCGCCTCGGGCAGCCGGTTGCGATGGCTGTCGTAGAGCGCCCTGAGATGCCGGTTGAACTGCTGCTTCTGGCCGGCCGGCAAGGACCGCCAAAGCGACCGCGCATGCTTGCGCAAGCCGTTCATGACGGATTGCCAGCTTTGGCCGTTCGCCTCCGCCTCACCGCAGGCCTTGCGGATGAAGCGAATGATCTCGCTGAGGTTGCCGGGCATTTCATCGGCGGGGAAAACCGGATCGGCATTGTTGCGCGTATGGCTTTGCGGCAGGAAACCACGTCGCGAAACGATGGTGATCTGCCCCGCATAGCCGTTTTCACGCATCTGCAGCAGCCGGTCGACGACACGCAGCCCGCTGCCGAGCAGGATCGTGTGCGGGCGCGAGACAAGACGGCGTGCGCGCACGGTCGTTGGAACGGTCACGAGATCGCTGGCCTGCGTTTCCTGATCGGTAATGCCATAGCCGGTTGCCAGCACCACCATGTCGAACGGCGCGTTGACGGCGCCATCGCTTTCCACCACGAAGCGGCCGCCTCGAACGCGGCGAAGCCCGAATACCGTCTCGCTGCTGACCTGCACCGCAACATCGCGCCGCGACGAGAAGGCCTCGGAAAAACGCTGGTAGACATAGTCGCTGAAAATGCTCTTCGGCACGAAAATCTGCAAAAAGCCCGGTATGGCCGCCGGAACGGCGCTCCGGAAAGGCGCATTGCCGCTCAGCCATTGATTGAAATCATCGGGATCGCCGGCGGAAACGGAGAGATCGCGAACGCGGCTGTTGAGGATCTCGCTGCTATGTCCGGAGGCCAATGCCTGTCCGCCGCTGACGCTGGAATTGGGATCGAAAAGCTGCAGGTGGAAAGGAAAGCGCACCGTCTTCAACAGGGCTATCGCCATCATCATGCCGGAAAAACCGCGCCCGATCACGGCGATGCGCGGCATCGCATAGGGCTGCGCCGCCGCATTCGTCCTGGCGGAAAAAAATCCCTGAACCGTCATATCAACTCCTGGGGCGAGAGGTGGTCGATCATGCCTTTCTTGGGGCTTACTCACTTTACAGGCCCAGAAACACGAATTCCGATCTCAGTTGCTCGTCAGCGGAACAATTGCGGCCGACAAAACGCGCGGAAATCGCTTCGGTTCTCAACTCGCCGCATTCTTTCGATCCCGGAGTCCCTTCCATGGAAGAAAGATGCGACAGGCGGGTCCAACTCCGATCCAACATCGGATGCCCGCAATCGGCCGCCACTGAATGACGTCTCAAACACCATCGGGCGGCAGTCTATTGCCTTTGTCTACTTATTTAGTCGTATATGAAAGCGCGAAAATGCGCCGCTAGCAAGTGCTTTCTTGTGAGGGCAAGATCGGAGCAATGATGCCGTGGCACAGAGAATGCTGCGCGACCAGATCCCGGCTTTTCGTCGGCACCTATCCCGATCGGCGAAAATGGAAAGCAATTCGTAGCCCTGAAGCCGGTGCGCGAAGCCGTTATGGCCGGGAAATGAGAGAGCGGAAAGCTCATCGCCCGACGGCAGCATCTCGGCCGCCGCCCATGCGATTTTCCATTTGCCGCCTGTCATGCCGAAGGGCGCGGCACGCACGAACTCGGAAAATTCATTGTATAGTACCGCTATCGAAATTAGAATCCTGGTCATTTGCCGCGCCTGAGAAACTGATCTGGCGACGGCCGAGGAGTGGTAAATGGGGACTGTTTCGCAGTTGCACGAACGCGTCAGGCCGCCCGCGCATCGCATTCAGAGCGAAGAGGAAGCACTCGATATCGCACGTTCGCTTGCGGCCGGTTTTGCGCAGCAGGCAAGCGACCGCGACATCAACCGCATCCTGCCTTATGACGAAGTCGAGGTCCTGTCCCAATCGGGCCTGCTCGGAATTTCCGTTCCCTCGGAGCACGGCGGCATCGACATTTCAAATTGCGTTCTCGCCGAAGTCGTTGCCCTCCTGGCGGAAGCGGATCCCTCTATCGCCCAGATAGTGCAGACGCATTTTCATGTGCTGGAAGCGATACGGATCGGCGGCGGCGACGATCAGCGAGCCGCTCTCTTCGATCGAGCCATCATAGGCGATCGCTTCGGTGGTGTGTTTTCCGAATCCGGCATCGGCGGGGCGGATCAAGATGCGCCGCATCCGATAGCGGATGGGCTGGGCTTCCGCCTCAGCGGCCGCATTTCCCCTTCCGCCAGCATTCTCTTTTCAGACTGGATTGCCTTGTTCGTTCCGGACGAACGCAAGAGGCTTTTGGCAGCCGTCGTGCCGAGGAACACCGAAGGCATCCAGATCATCGACGACTGGGACGGCTTCGGTCAGCGAACCTCCGGAAACGGTACGACCATTCTTCACAATGTCTATCTCGATGCCGATGCCGTGCTCCAGAATCGGGAAAAGCTGGCCGAGCCTACGGTGATCGACAGCGTGAGCCAGCTCACCCATGCCGGCATCAATCTTGGCATCGCCCGATCCGCACTTGCCGCGACGATGAGTTTCGTGAAGGCATATCCCTCGCCATCGACGGATAGCGGCACCCAAAAGGCGGCGGATGATCCGCTGATCGTGACGAGGATCGGCGAGATTGCCATTCGCATCGAAGCGGCGACTGCGATAGTGGAGCGGGCCGGCGGCAAGATCGACGCCGCTCAGATCAACCTCACCGAGGATCATGTCGTCGATGCCGCTCTCTCCGTTGCGGCAGCCCAGGCGATTACGGCTGATATCGCGATGGATGCGACCAATACGCTGTTCGATCTAGCCGGCGCGACGTCGGCGCGCATCGGGCTCAATCTCGATCGCCACTGGCGCAATGCCCGCATTCACACGCTTCATGACCCTGCGCGCCGGAAATACAGCATCGTCGGCAATTATCATCTCAATGGCATGAAGCCATCGAGGAAGTCCTTACTCTGACCCGCAGGGGAAGCGCGGACGAGATCAGCCGATCTGCGAAGCGCGGCGGTCTTCCCGTTCGGGAATGTCGATATCCGAACCGCCGGCAACGAACTGTTCCAGCGACATGTTGTCGAGAATTTCGGCAATGGCGTCACGGACTTCCGTCATGGAGCGCCGCACCTGACAGCGCTCCGGATCGGAACAGTCGTCGCAAGCCTCATAGGCCGTGCGGCTGGCGCAGCGAATCGGCGCCAGCGGGCCATCCAGCGTGCGGATGACATGGCCGATGCGGATTTCCGACGCGGGGCGCGAGAGCGAATAACCACCGCCCGGCCCTTTTTTCGAGCGCAACACGCCGGCGTTGCGCAATTCGAGAAGGATGGTATCGAGAAACTTCTTCGGAATATTGTTGCGCAACGCGATATCGTTGATGAACGCGGTTTCCCCCGGGCCGAGGCGTGCGAGATCCACCAACGCCTTCAGTCCGTATTTTCCTTTTTTCGTAAGCATCGCCGTCCGCTTTACTGCAAAGTCGATTGTTGAAAACCCGGCTTGGCCGCCCAAGAGAGACTCAACCGGCCCGTCCTGTCATCATGGATTGCGGAAGTAGACCCGCGCATCCCGACGAACAAGACAGTAACTCACAAATTGTATAGTTTATATGAGTAAATTTAGGCAATTGTATCGTCTAAGCAACGAATTTGCGGCTTTTCTTGGATTCAGGCAGCGCTGCTGTCCAAATATGCCTTCCCCTGCTCGGCTTCATGGTCGGTGATCGCTTCGGCTACCTGTTCGGCGACAAGAACGGCGTGCTCGACCACCTCGGGCAGCCCCATGAGTTCGCCGAAAGTGCCGCGCGCGAGCGGCCCGGAGATAAACAACGACGGCACCACCGTTCCATCGGCCGCAAGCGCGCGCGATCGCGTATCGCAGGCAAATCCCAGCCGCGCGGGATCCATGGCGAGATATCCGGCCTTCGACAACGCGTCGATCCATCCCTGCGACTGCAGAATGCCGCGATGGCCCGGACCCGTGGTGACAACGACCGCATCGAATTGCTTCTCGATACGCCGCCCGGAACGGCTGAGCTGCAATACGCAGTCGATGACACCGTCCACAGCCCCCACAGCCGCGACCGATGCCGCCAGCACCTCGAGCCTGCCGGCTTCGATCGCCCTTTCGCTGACCGCCTCCACCTGCGGCGCCACGCGAAAGCGATGCACATCCCAGAACGGTCTCAGATGCCTGACGAGACGCCGCCGCTCCTCGACCGGCAGCGCATGCCACACATGCCGGCCCTGCGCCCTCACCTGATCGATGACCGCATGCCAGCTGCGCCCTTCGCCCTCCGCCTGGCGGATAGTGGCCCGCACGCGGCGCAGGAGAGCGGTCGCCGTCTTTGATGGCTCGCCGGCGAAATCGCCGAACAGCTCCTGCTTCACCGCCGCATGGCCACGCGAACGCAAACCGCGTCTTGATATGGCGGTGATGGGGCCCTTGTGACCTCTGAGTTCGAGCGACGCTATCACATCGGCCGAGGTCAAGCCGTTACCGACAACCAGGACGCGATCCCCTGCGCGGATGGCGGAAAGCGCATCCGGTCGCGTCGGATCCGGAACGAAACGCGGGTGATCGGCAAGCGCATCCTGCAGCACCTCCGGCGGCAGAGGTGATGGATGGCTGGTGGCAATGACGAGAATATCTGCATCCACACGCTGCCCTGCCGCGCTGACGAGCGTCCAGCGACGACCCGCCCTCTCGATGCGCTCGACGCCTTGTCTGACGTGAACAAGGCGTCCATCCTCGATGAAGGGCGTAATCATGCTGTTGATATAGTTGCCAAATGCGGAGCGTCGCGGAAAAAGGCCGCCATTGGCGGCAACGGCAGCCTCGTCATCGGCGAGCACATTCCGCTCCTGCAACCAGCGTTGAAAGTGCTCGATGTCATCCGGAAGCAGGCTCATCTTCGCCGCCGGCACGTTGATGCGATGGGCGGGGTCCTGCGTATCGTAGGCGAGCCCCTTCCCCAACCGTTCCCGCGGCTCGAATATGAAGAGTTGACCGGCCTGCAATGATCGCCGCTGCAGCAGATGGAAGGCAACTCCGGTTCCGGAAACGCCGCCGCCGACAATGGCGATGACCGGCAGATCACGCGCCTGTTGATCATTGCCAATGGTCAATAGCCAACTCCCTCCAGATCGGTCGCCGCGCGAACTCTTCGCGCCACGAGCAATCGCAATCATCGTTGGGGAGAAAGATATACTCTATAAAATTTGTTGACAACACGATCGCAGCGAGCGCGGACGACCCATCGACCAAAAGCAGTCAATGGAGTGCTGATATGCATTTGCAAACAAATGGTTATTTGTGCCGCGCACAACATTGTTTTTGCACCGCAGGATGTAAAAAACTTGGCATACGCCTCCGCGAGGAACATACTAGCGGTTGTTCTGGTTCGTATTCTCTTTGGGAGGAGAAACATCATGGAACTGCTTCACATCCTGACTCCCTTCGACTATGCGCTGATGCTGCTTCTGGCTGTCATCTTTGTGTTCAGCGTGATGGAAGGCGTGCATAAAAAGCACTGACTACGCCCCATCGAGGCGATGACGAATGCCGCCGGGCGGACACGCCGGCAGGTTTTCGAATGTGCGGATAGCTGCATAGCCGCCGAGGCGCGTTATCGATCCGTGTAAGTGGACGGTTTGCCCTGCCAGCGAAGGCGTTGCGTGCAGATACTTGAGCTGCGACGGCCTCTGCTGGAATGTTTGATGTTCCGTCCTGCATCGAGTCTCGTGCCGCTTGTTGGACCATGGCGACCAATCCGCTCATATCGGCGCTTAAGCAAGCTTTCACGCTTGGCTCCTCGAGAAAATTCCCCAAATACCACAGACTATTCAATGTGATGCGAGAAAAACTCCGCTCATTTCGAGAATGAGGGTATATGTTCGTGCCCATCAATACAACAGCGGATATATCAATACGCAGAACCGCTGAGTAAAACCGAAAAATCACTCCAGCCAATGGCAATACTTTCGTAAGCCTCGCGCAAACAATCCATAAGATACTCTTACTCATCGACAAGAAACTCAAGAAGAAAGGGTATACTTATGGGTTACGACTGGGATGGTATCAAAACGCGCCGGATGAGACGGCTGAAATACGGGATTTCGCTATTCCTCTTCACGATGTCCCTAACAGCGCCAACCATGTTCCTGCTGCATCTGCATTAAGCCGACGCGGCAGATCGCTCGTATTCAGGCAAGCGATAACGTCACGCTGTTTGCCAGTGTGGTTGGCCATACGGAAGGCCACGCCGTTGAATGACGAGCCTCACATTGCATTGCGCAGTTTGGTGAAGGACGCGGTGAAGCGGATGGAAGAGCGCTGCAGCGAAAAGGCCGCCCGCGTTCAAGAACAAACCGAAAAGTGACTTGGAAACGGCTTCCATGAAACCGTGACAATCAGCGCAAATTTAAGCTAAGTGCTTGAAATTTGGTGGGTGATGTAGGGCTCGAACCTACGACCCGCTGATTAAGAGTCAGCTGCTCTACCAACTGAGCTAATCACCCGCACCGCTTGCTGGCGGCGTGATCGGGCATATAAATAGGATCGGTTTGATTGTCCAGCGGCCAGACGAATTTTCTTTGTCTTTTTGTCAAAAAAATTTCAGGATCCGCAAAAAATCCAATAAAATCAAAGCTCAAGAATTCCGGACGCAATACGCACCGCTTGGCCGCCAATCCGCGCATTTGCGATCTGCCCGCCCTCGACATCGACATGAAGGTGAATCAGCGACGGCCGGCCCATCTCTATGCCCTGCTCGATGATGAAGGGATGATGCCCGTCCGGCAGGGCATCGAACTGGTTGATGGCTCCTGACATCGCGGCGACCGCGGAACCCGTTGCCGGATCCTCGACGATCCCCATGCCGATCGGAAAAACGCGTGCATGAAACTTGGCTGAATGATTGACGCCGCCACGGCAGTAGATGAAAGCCGAGGCAAGCGCGCCGTCGACAAAGGGAACCGTCTTCTCCCAAAGCTGCGCGTCGAACTCCAGCCGTTCGGCCGCACCGATATCGTGCACCGGCACCAGAAGGAACGGCACGCCGGCGCTCCATATGGACGGAACGTGATTCTCGAAACCGATCTCGGTGATCTTCAGGCTGAGCGCATTGGCGATGTCGGCCTTGTCGAGCGGCAAAAGGATCTGCTGCGATTTCTTCGGCAGGTCGAACTCCGCAAAGCTCGCCTTGTTCTGCCGTAGCTTGATGGCACAGCGCACCGGCCCGACGCGCTCGTCCAGCACGGAAACGAGATCAAGCTCGCCGCCATGGCTGGCATGGGCTCTCTCCGCCAGGGCAATCGCCGTACCGACCGTCGGATGCCCGGCAAAGGGCAGCTCGCGGCCGGGCGTGAATATCCGCAGATTTGCAGTATGGGCCGGATTTTGCGGCGGCAGCACGAACACCGTCTCTGAAAGGTTCAACTCCCGGGCGATCGATTGCATCGCCTCGTCGCTCAAGCCCTCGGCATCGAAGATGATCGCCAGTGGATTACCCGCCAGCCTGCTGTCGGTGAACACATCATAGACACTGTAGCTGCGCGCCAATCCTGCCTCCATCATGCTTTCAGTCTAACCATACCGGCAAGCGCCCCCGGCGCAAGCCCAAGCTATTTCCTCTCGCCGAAGAACCAGGCGAGAATGGGCAGCATCGCAATATTGTAGCGATGCGCCGCCGGGTCGGCCGATCGGATCGCGACCACCCCGTCGACCTCGTCCTCTTCGGAAACGAGCATATGCGCTTCGATCCGCCGCAGCATATCCTCGGCGGTCCAGGGAAAGCGGAAAATGCGGAAAAGCGTAACCGAGCGGTTTACGTGCGTGCCGTAATATCCGGACTCGGGAACCGCGTCGTTCAGGTCGAGGCCGGTCTCCTCCAGCACCTCGCGGCGCATGTTACCCTCGACATCGCAATGCCCGTCGACAATGTCGTTCTCATCCATCGATCCTGCGGCGCAATAGACCTGGCCGGGATTGGCCGTGTGCGGCGCCATGCGGATCGCGATGAGCGCTCCGTCCGAGGAAACCGCGACAGCAAAGGCAAAGAGGTGAAAGCCTCCCGGCGGCCTCTGCTTTCGCCACCAGAGAAACGTCGAAAAGGGTGTCACATAGGCCTCCCCTTTCACGGCACCATCGGCGATCGACAGTCGGTGCTGGAAGATCATGCGGCCGTCGAAAAGCGATGGATTGGCGACGATTTCCCTTGCCCAGTTCTCCTGCGCCGCCGCCTGCTCACGTATATGAAAGGGATGCTCGCCCGAAAGCACGGCAAGCTCGATGCTGGAAACGGGAAATACGGTGCTTTCCGGCGGCCAGCCGGCCCTGTCGTTCTGTTTTGAAACGGTCATATCAAATCCAATGTCACGACGACGGGGCAATGGTCCGAGGCTTTCGGCCTGTCCCAGCCGACGCGCGGATAGCGCTCCACCTCCTGCCCCGGTGGAAATATGGTGCGGAAAGGCTGGCCCGACCGGACGATATCGGGAACACGCGTTGCATTGGCGCGTGCCAGAGCCGGCGACAGCCAGATATAGTCGAGCTGGCAAAGCCGCTGCTCCTGCGGCCCGCGCGCATGGTAGAGCGTCCAACGGTCGAGCGCGTCCCGTCGCCGCATCGCATTTTCGACGAAACCATCCTGGCTGAAGATATCGAGCGCGCTTCCGTTCTCCTCGTTGCGCGGTTCGAAACGATAGCCCGCGCGGCGCGTGCCGATGACATCGACCCATTCCTGGTAATCGTTCATGTCGCCGCAGATGGCGAAATTCTTCGTCGCCGTGTGACCGGCACCGAAGCGGCTCTCGATGATGCGACGCACCGCCATCGTCTCGGCGCGGCGTATGGGCATGGTCGCGCGGCGCCCATCCATCCCTTCGCGCGCCGGCCCCATCGATTTGAGATGCACGACATAGAGCGAAAACGGCACGCCGCCGATGTGAAGATGCAGTTCCAGGCAATCGCGCTTGAAGATCTTGTCTTCCGAATGATGGCCGAGCTCCGCCAGATCATCGTTGAAAAGGCCGAAATTGCCGTACGTCACCATGGCGTGACTCTTGATGTCGTTGAGCACGATCGGCTGGCCGTCGCGCGTCTCCTCACGCATCATCACGGCCACATCGATGCCGCGGCTGTCATTGCCCTCGATAAGGTATTTCTGCCGATAGCCGTTGCCCACCATGCGATAGAGGTAGCCATATTCGAACGCCTGCAGCGCCGCCATGTTGTCGACTTCCTGCAGGCAGATGATATCGGCATCGGCGTCCGCGATCGCTAGCGCCGTCATCTGCCTGGTATCGTCGGTCGCGGCCACCACGCGCGCCGCCTCCAGCTGCTGATAGACCTCCTCGTTGCGGACGTCGAAGAGCTGCAGCACGCGATCCTGGCGCAGCTGATTGCGAAAACCGGTGTAATCGAAACGGGTCAGAAGGTTTTCGACATTGAAGGTCGCAAGACGCAGGGACATGAAGCATTCCGATTTATGAAGAAGAATGTGAGCCGGCTCATTCGGTCGGCATCACCCGGCTTTGGGCGTAACGGTCGATTTGAACTTGCCCATCAGGTACGGCCCGGAAAGAACGGGCGCATATTTCGGCTCCTCGCCTGCTCTCAAACAAGACGGCAGGCAGGCGATCTCGGCAAACCAGTTCGGTTGATGGAAGAAGGCCAGGGATTGCCGCCGCTGCATGCCGCCCTCCTGCGGCGGCGGATTGACGACGCGATGCACTGTGGAAACCCAGCGGTCGTTGGTCCAGAGCGCCATCAGGTCGCCGATGTTGATGACGAAGGCACCCTCAACAGGCGGCACCGGCGTCCGGCGACCATCGGGCGCAATAATCTCAAGCCCTTTCGAGCCGGGCTGCGGCAAAAGGATCGTCAGGCTGCCATAATCGGTGTGCGCCCCGGCGCGAAGCTGGCCCGGCTCGGGCGGCACATGCTGCTCGGGATAGTTCAGCGCCCTCAGCGCACTGATCGGCGCGTCCACATAGGCGTCGAAGAAATGCTCGTCGAGGCCGAGCGCGGTTGCAAATACCCGCATGATGCGGGCCGCCAGATCCTCCATCGCCCCGTAATAGGCCTTCCACGCCTGCACGAACCCTTCAGGCTCTTCCGGCCAGATGGTGGCGGCATAGCAGAAGCCGAGCGCTTCCGGATCGCTTATGCCTGCGGGAACGGAAAGTGGACCACCATTGAAGCTTTCCTTCAGGTCCGGCGGAGTATCGACATTGCGGGATTTCGCCAGAGCTTCCGTCCCCGGCCCGAGATAGCCATAGGGATAGCCGGGATAGAGCGTCTTGGCGCGCTGCTTCACCTCGGCCGGCAGATCGAAGAACGCCTGGGTCTTCTTCCAAACCTCGGCGATAACCGCATCCGCGACGCCGTGATTGGCAATCGCCAGGAAGCCCGTCGAGCGGCATATCCGATCCACCTCCGCGCCGAGGCGCTTTTTTTCGTCGTGACCGGCCGCCTCGAAGGCGCCGAGATCGAAAATCGGAAAGTTATGATCGGACATGCGCGACTCCCCTTCGTGACGTCGAGCAAATCAAGCATAGGAGACGACAGGGAACAACCTTCTTGTCCCCCGCCAGCTCAAAGCCGCCAGGCCGAACGGATGGCGACCGGATAGACATCGCCCGCGGCGACTGCCTCACGGCTATAGGCCCGCAGCATCTGCCCATCCGGCATCGACAGCCGTATGGCATAGCGCTCGCCCTCATAGAGAACGGAAACGACCCGGCAGGCGATACCCTCAGCATCGGCAACCACATCCTCCGGCCGCACGAGGATATCCGTCTGCCCACAGGCTTCCGACTGTTGATCCCACATGCCTCTGAAGGCTGGCCAGTCGATGCGGCGCGACTCGCCATCGCGAAAAGCCAGCGACAGGATGGCGCCCTGCCCGACAAGACCGCCGACCATCCGCCCCTCGGGCCGCGCATAGATCTCGGCCGGCGGCGCCACCTGCAACAGCCGCCCCTCGGACATGACGGCGACGTCGGTGGCGAGCGCCATGGCCTCGCTCTGGTCATGCGTGACGTAGACCATGGTTGCGCCCGAGCGCTGGTGAAACTCGCGGAACGTCTCCTCCATCTCCTTCTTGAGATGGCGGTCGAGGTTGGCGAGCGGCTCGTCGAGCAGCACGACATCGGGCGATGTCACCAGGCAGCGAGCGAGCGCCACGCGCTGGCGCTGGCCGCCGGAGAGATCGGCGGGTCTGCGTTCCGCATAGTCGCCAAGCCGCACGGTCACGAGCGCCTCGCGCACCTTTTCGCGGTAGCGCTCGCCAGAGATGCCGCGCACCTTCAGCGGATAGCCGACATTGTCGGCGACGTTCATGTGCGGCCAAAGCGCGTAGGACTGGAACACCATCGCCATGTTGCGTCGTTCCGGCGGCAGCATGTTCGCGGCATCGGCCAGCAGCCGCTCGCCGAGATGGATGGAGCCGTCCGTCGGCTGCTCGAAGCCGGCTATCATTCTGAGAACGGTCGTCTTGCCGCAGCCGGAAGGACCGAGCAGCGCCAGGAAGCCGCCTTCACGGACGTCGAGCGACAAGGCGTTGACGGCAGCACGGCCGCCCGTGCCGAAATCCTTGCTGATGTGATTGAGGATCAGCTTCGCCAAGGCACCACTCCCTTCGGCAGGCGCTTGGCCATGATTTCCAGAAGCACCATCATGATGACGACCATGGCGATGACGATGACAGACATGGCGGAGGCAAGATCGGCGCTGCCGCCATCGTCGAGATTGTAGATCACGACGCCGAGCGTCTGCGTGCCCGCCGACCAGAGCAGCGCCGAAACGGTCAGCTCGTTGCAGGCAATCAGGAAGACCAGGATCACCGATGCGCCGGCCGCCGGCGCGATCAGCGGCACGATGATATCGGCAAGGCGACGGAAGAACCCTGCGCCCGAGAGACGCGCGGCCTCCTCGAGCGCCGGGTCGAGCTGCAGGAAGGCGCTCATGACCGGCTTCAGGCTGACGGCGAAGTAGGCGGAGAAATAGGCGAGCAGGATGATCCAGATCGTGCCGTAAAGCGTAACGTTGAGGATCGGCAGCGGGGCTGCAAACACCAGAATGAAGCAGACGGCGATGATGATGCCCGGAAGCGAATATGGGATCTCGATCATGCCGCCGACGATGCGGCTCAGCATGTCCTTGCGCCGGGTCAACGCATAGGCGGCGAGAACTGTAACCAGCAGGAGACCAAGCGCCGTCATGCCCGCCAGGAACAGGGAATTGGAAAAGGCGATGCGCGTTATGCTCTGCCGAAACAGGATTTCCGTAAACGCGTTCAGCGAAGCTGTCTTGAAGGTCAGCGGCACGCCATAGGTCGGCACCAGCGCACCGGCGACCAGCGCCAGAAAGGGAGCGACGAGCATCACGAACAGGATGCCGCAAAGCACCGGCATGGCAAGATAGCGCCATCGGCCAAGCGAAAAGGCGGCCGTCGCGCCGGAAATGCCGATGACGCGATAGTCCCGCCCCTTCAGGGCCCTGCCCTGCACGGCAAGCCCAGCCACGGCGATGACGGCGATCATCATCGACAGCACGGCGATGTCGCCGAACGTGCGCGGGCCGAAGTTGGAGAATTTGGTGAAGATCAGCGTCGACAGCGTATAGATCGAGGCGGGTATGCCGAGGATCGCGGGTATGCCGAAATTGCCGATGGAAGAGACGAAGGCAATCGCGGCTCCGGCGATGACACCGGGCAGCGACAAGGGCAGGATGATATCGCGGAAGACGCGCAGGCCGGACGCGCCCGAGAGCCTCGCAGCCTCGACGCCGTCGCGCGGCAGCGCCATCAGCCCCGCCCGCAGCGCCAGATAGACCAGCGGCGCGTGCTGAACGCCGTAAAGGAGCGCAATACCGCCGACCGAATAGAGCGGCTGCGGCGAGCCGAGCGGCGGCGCGATGTGCAGCGCTTTCAGCAGGGGGCTCGATGGGCCGGACATCTGCACCCAGGCAAGCGCCGTCACCTGCGGCGGGATCATCATCGGCAGCACGAAAAGAAAGCCGAGAAGCCCCCTGCCGGAAAGATCGGTCAATGTCAGCAGAAAAGCAAAGAGGCAGCCGAGAGCCACGGAAACGATGGTGCCGAGCACGGCCGTTTCGATCGTATACCAAGCCGAGCGCCAGAGCGCGGGATCGGTGATGAGTTCATAGGTGCCGCCGCGCAACAGCGCCTCGATACCGGCAAGCGCCAGCCGCGCCAGCGGCAGGACGCTGAGCAGCAGCACGACAGCAACAACAAAAGGAAACAGCCAGGCCGGCTGGCTGTTTCCCTTACGCACATATCCGTACATTCCAAATCCGGGCGGATTACTTCGACGTGAAGTAGGTGGAGAAGGTCTTCAGGTCCTGATCCGTATTCTTGAGAGCATCGGCTGCATTCAACGGCAAAACCTTGATGCTGTCACGCGCCGGAAAACCTTCCGGCAGCGGCGTGCCGTTGCGGGCCGGAATATAGCCGAGCTTAAGGAAGCCTTCCTGGCCCTTTTCGGACAGGACATAATCGACGAACTTCTTGGCCGCATCGGCGTGCTGCGTACCGGCGAGAATGCCGACCGGCTCGGTGACGGCCGAAACGCCTTCCTTCGGGAACACGAATTCCAGCGGGGCGCCCTTGGCCTTTTCGCGGATCGGCATGTAATCGACGATCATGCCATAGGCCTTCTCGCCCGAAGCGACGGCCTTGAGAACCGCGCCGTTGCCGCCCGAAGCGACCGCGCCATTGTCGGCAAGGTTCTTGTAGTAGTCCCAGCCGAGGCTGCTGACGCCGGCGAGCGTCTGCGCGTGGATGAGAGCGGCACCCGAAGCAAGCGGGCTCGGCATGGAAACGAGGCCCTTGGCTTCCGGCTTCACCAGGTCCTGCCAGCTTGCCGGCTTCATTGCGGCAGCCGTGTTGTAGACGATGCCGGTCGTGATCAGCTTGGTGGAATAGTAATAGCCGTCTGCGTCGTAGAGCGAGGCGTCGTAGTTCGCGGCTTCCGGCGACTTGTAGGCCAGGAGCTTGCCGGCTTCCTTCAGGCGCTCCAGCGTCACCGTATCGGCGATCAGCAGAACATCGGCAACGGGAGCGCCGGCCTGCATTTCAGCCTGAAGCTTGGCGATGATCTGCGGCGTGCCGTCGCGAACCCAATCGACCTTGATGCCGGGGTTGGCGGCCATGAAACCGTCGACGGTGGCTTGCGCGTCAGCGTTCGGCTGGCTGGTATAAAGAACGAGATCGGCGGCATTGGCACCGCCGGAGAAAAGGGCAATGGCCAACAGGCCGGCAAAGGCGGAAACAAAGGTCTTCATAAAACGTCCTCGGCTGAGTTGTAGGAAGGTTCTGTAGACGCGCGGCTTAACATGATTGTGACAGTTGAATTTGAACAGATTGCTGTTCATATGATGATTGAAACTTGACCATCGTCATCCGGCGCTATTTTCTGAGGCACGTATTTCAGAATGGGATCGAGGAGAATAGATCGATGGAATATCGCCTGCTTGGCCGCTCCGGCCTCAAAGTTTCCACCATCACCATGGGCACCATGACCTTCGGCGGAGTCGGCTGGGCAAAAACCGTCGGCGATCTCGGCGTCAAGGAAGCCAAGAAGCTTGTGGATATGTGCGTCGATGCCGGCGTCAACCTGCTCGACACGGCCGACGTCTACTCGCAAGGCGCCTCAGAGGAAATCCTCGGCGAGATCATCGGCGGCCCGCGCAAGGACGGCGTGCTCATCGCCACCAAGGCCCGCTTCCCGATGGGCCCTGGTGTCAACGATACCGGCTCTTCCCGCCAGCATCTCATTCAGGCCTGCGAAGCGAGCCTGAAGCGCATGAAGACCGATGTCATCGACCTCTATCAGCTGCATGAATGGGATGGCCAGACCCCGCTGGAAGAGACGATGGAAGCGCTCGACACACTGGTTCGCCAAGGCAAGGTCCGCTACATCGGCTGCTCGAACTTTTCCGGCTGGCACATCATGAAGGCGCTCGGAGTCAGCGAGCGCGACAGGCGCGAACGCTTCGTCAGCCAGCAGATCCACTACACGCTGGAAGCGCGCGACGCGGAAAACGAGCTGGTACCGATCAGCATCGACCAGGGTCTTGGCATCCTCGTCTGGAGCCCGATTGCCGGCGGCCTCCTCTCGGGCAAGCATCGCCGCAATCAGGCAACGCCGGAAGGCACGCGCCAGTTCGCCGGCTGGACGGAACCGCCGATCCGCGATGAAAATCGCCTGTGGAATATCGTCGATACGCTGGTGGAAATCGCCGAAGGCCGTGGCGTCTCGGCTGCCCAGGTGGCGCTTGCCTGGCTCATCGGCCGCAAGGGCGTGACCTCGGTCATCATCGGCGGCCGCACGAAAGCCCAGTTCAAGGACAATCTCGCCAGCGCCGAGCTCAAGCTGACGGACGAGGAGCGCAAGCGGCTCGATGATATCAGCCTGCCGCCGCTGATGTATCCATACTGGCATCAGCGCAACACCGCCGGCGACAGGTTGAGCGAGGCAGATCTCTCGCTGATCGGCCCGCATCTGGCAAAATAAAGAGACTCCTTCTCCCCTCGGGGAGAAGGAGTTGCGCGGCAACGATTTCATTTCACATACGATTGCCCTTCTCCCCTCCGGGAGAAGGTTGAGATCAGGCCGCCATCGCCCCGATCTCGCCGGCAATCAACTTGCCAAGCCGCGAAATGCCCTCTTCGATCATCTCGTCATTGGCGCAGGAGAAACTGACGCGGAACGTATTCGCACCAGTGCCGTCGGCGAAGAAGGCCTGGCCGGGAACGAAGGCAACCTTCGCCGTCTCCAGCGATCTTGCGAGCAGCTTCGCGCCATCCATGCCCTTCGGCAGGGTGATCCACACGAACATGCCGCCCTGCGGCTTCGTCCAGCTGACCCCGTCCGGCATATATTTGGCGAGCGCCGCCAGCATACAGTCACGACGGTGGCTATAGGTCTTGCGGACCTTGGCAACCTGCGCATCGAAACCACGTTCGGCAACCTGATGGATGGCGATCTGGTTGATGGTCGAGGAATGCAGATCGGCTGCCTGCTTCATCAGCACCAGCTTGCGGATGACAGGCGCATTGGCGACGACGAAGCCGACGCGAAGACCCGGCGCCAAAGTCTTGGAAAAGCTGCCGCAATAGATCGTCCGGGTGTCGTTGATATGGCCCTTGCGGGCGATCTCCAGCGCCAGGATCGGCGCGATCGCCTCGCCGTCATAACGCAGCGACTGGTAGGCGGCATCCTCGATGACGGCGATATCCAGCTCTTCGGCAAGATCGAGCAGCTTCTCGCGGCCGGCCAGATCGACTGTCTCGCCGGTCGGGTTGGCGAAATCGGCCGAGAGATAGGCGAACTTCACCCTGCCCCCCGCTTTCGTGGCGGCTGCGCTATAGGAATCCGGCGTGCGGTTGCCGTTCGGCGTCAATTGGTCATAGGTCGGCTCATAGGCATTGAAGGCCTGCAGCGCGCCGAGATAGGTCGGCGCCGTCACCAGTGCCGTATCCTTCGGCGACAGGAAGAGCTTGCCGAGATAGTCGAGACCCTGCTGCGAACCGGAAACGATGAAGACGTTTTCGAGCTCACAGGGCACACCGAGCGCGGCCATCTGTCCGACCAACCATTCCCGCAGCGGCTTGTAGCCTTCGCTGACCGAATATTGCAGCGCCGCGTTCACCGTGGGGCCTGAAAAGATGTCGGCATAGGCCTGCTTGAATTCCGCATCCGGAAACAATGCGGGATCGGGAATGCCGCCTGCGAACGAGATGATATCCGGCCGCTCCAGCAGCTTCAGCAGCTCACGGATTTCGGAGGCGCGCATACGGCTCGAGCGCGTCGCAAAGATATTTTCCCAATTCAACATGGGGCTTCCTCGTAATTTTTGGTCTTTCTGACACAAAATCACGCAACAAAAGATAAGTCAACAATGCTGACCTAATTTGTTTTCATTGCCTCTGAAAATCACAAATTTTCCTGATAGGAATGGGCCTCTAAGCCCGAGTAACTGAGACAAAAGAGATCATGAGCGCGGACCCGACATCATCGTTCTACGCCGACAATGCCAGCATCTATGCGGCACGCGAACGCAACCTCCCGACAAGCCGGCTCGATGCCTTTCTTGCCGCCCTTCCCGCTGGTGCATCCATCCTGGAACTGGGCTGCGGAGCCGGTCAGGATGCGGCCTATATGCTGTCGCGCGGCTTCGACATCGCCCCGACAGATGGTTCGGCGGAGCTTGCAAGTGAAGCCGAGAAGCTGATCGGCAGACCGGTCCGGATCATGCGGTTCGAGACGCTCGACGCCCGTGCCGCGTTCGACGGCATATGGGCTGAGGCCAGTCTCCTTCATGTACCGCGATCCGACCTCCCGAATATCTTCGGCCGAATTCTGCGTGCTCTGAAGGACGGCGGCATCTTCCACAGCAGTTTCAAGGCCGGCGATGCAGAAGGGCACGATACCCTCGGCCGCTACTACAATTATCCCTCGGCCAAATGGCTGACCGCTCTCCTCAGCAAAGGCGGCTGGCGAGACATAGCGATGACCGAAGCAGATGGCGGCGGCTTCGACGGCAAGCCGACGAAATGGCTCTATGTCTCCGCACAAAAATAGAGGGTGGCGCGACCTTAATTGTTGCTCTCATCACCCAAAGTCGCCTGGAGCCGGCTCCGCTGGCCCAGGCGAAACTTACCCTGCCAGCCGCTCCAAACCCGAGTTAGCGGCAGGGCGTGCTGCGCAAAAAGACCAGGGCAGCCTCGATGGAATCGATGCGCCACATATCTCTCTCGGCTACCTCGTCGACTACGGCCATCATGGCAGCTTGCAATGCATCACCGCAAAGCCAGTCGACAATCGTGCGCCTGGTCGCCAAATCAAGATCTTCCCAGAAAGTGCGGCCATAAGGCAGATCGCCCGACCGACTGATGACATCGGCGAGTTGTAGGACGGAATTCGGTGTCAGATTGGACAGCCACGCGTCCAGAACGGATCTGACATCCTCTTCGAGGCGAATTGCGGATATGAACCAATTCATCGCGTCGAGTTCATCGGGATGTTGCAACCGCGCATAAACCCACGACGCGTGAAAAACGTTCCCGATTGCGAGGCGCTCTGCTGCCGGCCATTGGCGCCAGTCAGCATATTCCAGCTTCGAGAGGATCATCAGCGGATCAAAACCGGGTTCACCTGGTGTCGCAAGAGCGTGCTGCAAAATGCGCGGCAGATAATGCCTGTAGTCGTCGGCACCCCCAACGGTGGTCATTGCACTCATGGCATAGCCGCCAAGCGCTTTTCCACTCAAGTTCGCCAGCGGTGCCGAACGCAAGTCGTGAAAGATCTTCTCTGCATCACCTAGTGGCGATGCATCCAGATTTTCAGGGGATGGATATCCAGCAAACGCTGCATAGGCTACCTGCCAGCACCCCTGCAGCCTGGTCGCCGCCCCGACCAAATTAGCTTCATCCGCTCTCATATACAACTCTATAGCGAATTCACGAATAGCTCGCCAGCTCGGATTAGGCAGCAGAAACTCAAAGGCCGAGGAAGTTTCCCTCCTCGGCCCGTACTCAATAGTTCACTGTATAGAAATCTTAGTTGACGGCCTTGTCGACCAGCTTGTTCTTGCCGATCCAGGGCATCATGCCGCGCAGCTTGGCGCCGACTTCTTCGATCTGGTGGCTGTCGTTCAGGCGGCGGATACCCTTGAAGCGGGCAGCGCCCGAACGGTATTCCTGCATCCAGTCCGAGGTGAACTTGCCGGTCTGGATGTCCTTGAGGACGCGCTTCATTTCAGCCTTGGTTTCAGCCGTGATGATGCGCGGGCCGGAGACGTATTCGCCCCATTCGGCCGTGTTCGAGATCGAGTAGTTCATGTTGGCGATGCCGCCTTCATAGATCAGGTCGACGATGAGCTTTACTTCGTGCAGGCATTCGAAATAGGCCATTTCCGGTGCGTAGCCGGCTTCGACCAGGGTTTCGAAACCAGCGCGGATGAGCTCGACGAGACCGCCGCACAGGACGACCTGTTCGCCGAAGAGGTCGGTTTCGCACTCTTCGCGGAAGTTGGTTTCGATGATGCCGGAACGACCGCCGCCAACGCCGCAGGCGTAGGAGAGAGCGAGTTCAAGAGCGTTGCCGGAAGCGTTCTGATGAACGGCAACGAGGCAGGGAACGCCGCCGCCCTTCTGGTATTCGCCGCGAACCGTATGGCCCGGGCCCTTCGGCGCGATCATGACGACGTCGACCGAAGCCTTCGGCTCGATGAGGCCGAAGTGAACGTTGAGGCCGTGTGCGAAGGCGATCGCAGCGCCGTCACGAATGTTCGGAGCGATTTCGGACTTGTAGATGTCGGCCTGCAGTTCGTCCGGGGTCGCCATCATCATCAGGTCGGCCCAGGCGGCGGCTTCCGCAACAGTCATGACCTTGAAGCCGTCGGCTTCAGCCTTCTTGGCGGTAGCCGAGCCGGCCTTGAGCGCAATCGCAACGTTCTGTGCGCCGCTGTCCTTCAGGTTCAGCGCGTGGGCGCGGCCCTGCGAACCGTAGCCGATGACGGCGACCTTCTTCGACTTGATGAGGTTGAGATCGGCATCACGATCGTAATAGACGCGCATTGTTTGTCCTTCCCTTTGCTTGTCTGGGTACAGATTTCGAATTGTCAGACGGTCGCTGCCGCGTCCGCCAGTACCTTTTCCGTGCCGTAAAGCCGGAGGAAGGCGCTGACCGCCTTTTCCGCCTGACGGCTGGTATCCTTCAAACCGGGCTCGCCGAGCAGCATGCGGACATGCAGGTCGGAAACGATGAGCCCGTAAAGCGTATGATATGCCTCGTCGGCATCTGTAAAGCGCAGCAGCCCTGCCCGCTTGCCGGCGTCGATCAGACCGCTGGCGCGGCGGTCGATCTGCCGGCGGCCGCGCTCCAGCAAAAGCTTGCCGAGCTTGGAGCCGTCGCGATTGGACTGGCCGATCGCCAGGCGGTTCAATGCGAGCGACACGTCGCCGGCCAGCACTTCCAGCAGATCGCGGGCGAAAATGACGAGATGGTCGTGCAGGCTCGCTGCATTCAGCCGCTCGCCATTGCGCTCGAAGGTACGGACCTTACTCGCCTGATAGGCGATCATTGCCGACAGCAGACCGTCGCGGTCGCCAAACCACTTGTAAAGACTTTCCTTGGAGCAATTGGCGGCGCGTGCGACGCCCGAAGTCGTCAGCGCCTTTTCGCCGCCATCGACGAGCAGACGCAGCGCCTGTTCCAGAACGGCGTTCTGGCGCGGCGAAAACTCGCTCGACTGTCCTACTTCGCTCAGCACGATGGCCACTCCCAAATGCGTACCGTACCGTACGGTTCGCGACGCTTTATGCTATACGGCAAAGCGGTCGTCAAGCGGAATTCGTTGCTGCACTGCGCCAAAAAATGAGAGTGCTTGTCGGCGGATGCATGCGGCAGCTAGAGCTTGCGACGCATCTGCTTGTCCGCTGGAAAACCCCGATGAAAATAGAGCAATCGCTTCCCTCCGAAACATCCGGTAGCCTCGCGCGGCCTGTTGGAGACAAGCGGCGTATATTCGTCCGCATCACAGGAATTTGCCTTGCAGCCGGCCTGCTTCCCCTGCCCGCCTCAGGCCACTCAACGGTAGAGCTGGGCGCCGGACCCGCCGGACGCTACTGCGGCAAGCTTCTATCGAGCGGAGAACTGCTCGAGGCCGAAACCTCCATGCAAGTCGACGGGCAAGGTCACATCTCAGGGACTTATCGCTTCGACGACGATGGAACGACGACAATCGGAACGCTGTCCGAAGTCGGGACGGCCAGCGGCACGACGCGAACGCTACGCTGGTTCGACAAATACGGAATGGGGTCCCTGATAATCCGCTTCACATCGGACTATCAACGCTTCGAGGGCCTGTGGGGATCGCAGGGTGCCGCTCCCAGCTACACCTGGGATGGCGGCGAATGCGGTACTCCCATCAGTTGATCGAAGGCCGGAGATAGGGTCGAAGCCTATTCCGCTGCCGCCGCGCTGCGCATGGCCTCGACATCCTTCAAGGGCGGCAGGCCGTAGAGACGGCTGTATTCGCGGCTGAACTGCGAAGGGCTCTGATATCCGACGCGGTGACCGGCCGATCCGACGTCCAGTTGCTCGACGACCATCAACCGCCGCGCCTCATGAAGCCGAAGCTGCTTCTGATATTGCATCGGCGACATCGCGGTTACCGCCTTGAAATGATGATGCAGCGACGAAACGCTCATGCCGACGCGTTCGGCCAGCTCCTCGATGCGCAACGGCTGGGCGAAGTTGCTGCGCAGCCAACTGACGGCACGCGCCACCCTGTTGCTCTGCCCTTCCGCCGTGGCGATCTGCAGCAACCGCGGCCCATCCGGACCGGTCAGGAGACGATAGAGGATTTCCTGTTCGATCAAGGGCGCCATGGCCGGTATGTCGTCCGGCGTGTCCAGCAGCCTGATCAGCCGCAGGGTCGCATCGAGAAGCTCCGGCGGGGCATGGCTGACGGCAAGGCCGCGCATCGCATCCCCGGTCAACGCCTGGCGCGGAATGCTGACCCGTGACAGCAACTCGTTCAAGCGGTCACTTTCCAGCGACATGGCGAAACAGAGATAGGGCGTGGCATTGGCAACGCCGGTGATCTGCGTCGATACCGGCAGGTCGAGCGCGGTCAGCACATATTGCCCGGCGCCGTAGTGAAAGGTGTCGGCGCCGAGCGTCAGGGACTTGCGGCCCTGAACGACCACGGCAAAAGCCGGCCGGTAGGCCCTGTGCTGCAGCGGCGTATCCGCCGATTGCCGATGCAGAGTGACGCTGGGGATCGGCGTGGCGAACTCCCCGTCCTCCACGGCGAAACGTGCAACGATGGAAGCGAGTTCCTGATTGGGATTGAAGGGCAGTGTCATGCGCAACCGATTGTTTTTGAGAGCCTGTCGACACTTATCTAGGTGGCCTCTGCCGCCGGCAAAAGAGCATCCGCCTATTTAGATTCGCAGGATCGTACATAAAGCTTGCAGGATCGCTCTAACGCAGTGGTCCGGTCCCGATGCATAGTCGGCCATCCCAATTCCACTCCCGAACCATCCGAAAAGATAAGGAAGTTTCCCATGCCTATCGCAAAGGGTTATGCAGCAACCGACGCGTCCAAACCGCTCGTCCCCTTCACCTTCGAGCGCCGCGAACCGAACGGCGACGACGTCGTCATTTCGGTCCAGTATTGCGGCGTCTGCCATTCCGACATCCATCAGGCCCGCAACGAATGGGGCGGCTCGAAATATCCGATGGTGCCCGGCCACGAAGTCGCAGGCGTCGTGACGGCTGTCGGCTCGAAGGTGTCGAAGTTCAAGGTCGGCGACCGCGTCGGCGTAGGCTGCTTCGTCGATTCCTGCACGACTTGCGCCACGCGCGACCTGGATTACGAGCACTACATGCCGGGTCTGGTCCAGACCTATAACGACGTAGAAGCCGACGGCAAGACGCCGACTTTCGGCGGCTATTCCGACTCGATCGTCGTCAAGGAAGGCTATGTCCTCTCCTTCCCCGACAACATCCCGCTCGACTCGGGCGCGCCGCTGCTTTGCGCCGGCATCACGCTCTATTCGCCGCTGCGCCACTGGAAGGCCGGTCCGGGCAAGAAGGTCGCGATCGTCGGCATGGGCGGCCTCGGCCACATGGGCGTCAAGCTGGCTCACGCCATGGGGGCCGATGTGACCGTTCTCAGCCAGACGCTGTCGAAGAAGGAAGACGGCTTCAAGCTCGGCGCCAAGGATTATTACGCCACCAGCGACGCCGAGACCTTCACCAAGCTCGCCGGCAGCTTCGACCTCATCATCAACACGGTCGGCACCGCCATCGACTGGAACGCCTACCTCAACCTGCTGAAGTATGATGGCAACATGGTCCTGGTCGGCGTTCCCGAACATGCGGTTCCGGTTCATGCCTTCTCGCTCATCCCCGGCCGCCGCAGCCTCTCCGGCTCCATGATCGGTTCGATCAAGGAAACCCAGGAGATGCTCGATTTCTGCGGCGAGCACAACATCGTCGCCGAGATCGAGAAGATCAGCATTCAGGAGATCAACGAGGCCTATGAGCGCGTGCTGAAGAGCGACGTCCGCTACCGCTTCGTCATCGATATCGCCTCGCTGGCCTAACCGGACAAAGGGCGGCGTCGTGTCGGACGCCGCCCTTCTTCATTCCTCGCGTATGCTTTCTCTCTGCGTGATCAGCCGGGCGCTGTGCTGCCGGCTGATGTAGATCCACAGCCAGCTCCAGGCGACGGCGATGCGCCAGCGCACGCCGATCAGGAAGTAGATGTGGGCGAGACCCCAAACCCACCAGGCAAGCCATCCCCTGAGCTTCAGCCAGCCGAAATCGATGATCGCGGCGCTCTTGCCGATCGTCGCGAGGCTGCCTTGATGGCGATAGCGAAACGGACCGGGCGCCGGTTTGCCGGCAAGCTTTGCCTTGATTACCTTGGCGACATAGGCGCCCTGCTGCTTGGCGGCCGGTGCGATTCCCGGCACGGGGCTGCCGTCGTCACGCATCACGGCTGCCGTATCGCCGATAACGAAGACATCTCCCTTGCCCGGCGCTCTCAACTCCTTGTCGACCACGGCGCGGCCGGCACGGTCGGCGGGGATATCCAGCCACTTTGCAGCCGGCGATGCCTGGACGCCCGCTGCCCAGACGATGGTGCGGCACGGCACGAAGACATCGCCGATCGTCACCCCTTCCGCGGTGCAGGACGTGACAGGCTTGCCGAAGCGGAGGTCGACCCCATGCGATTCCAGCTCCCTGCGCGCATAGTCGGACAGGTCTTCGGCGAAAGCCGCCAGCACCCGCGGGCCGGCTTCCACGAGGATGATCCTCGCCTTGCTCGTATCGATATTGCGGAATTCCTTCGGCAAGGTCGTCCTTGCCAGCTCCGAGATGATCCCGGCAAGCTCCACGCCGGTCGGACCGGCGCCGACGATGACGAAGGTCAGGAGCGCGTCGCGGATGGCCGGGTCCTTTTCCAGCTCGGCCTGTTCGAAGGCCAGCAGCACGCGGCGGCGGATGGTCGTGGCGTCCTCCAGCGTCTTCAATCCCGGCGCCACCGGCTCCCATTCGTCATGGCCGAAATAGGCATGAGTGGCCCCGGTCGCCAGCACCAGCGTATCGTAAGCAATCCTTTGCCCGTTCTTCAGAAGAACTTGACGCGCCTCGCTGTCGACACCGACGACTTCGGCAAGCAGCGTCGTCACCTCCGGCCTGTCCCTGAAGAAATTGCGGATCGGCCAGGCGATCTCGGAGGTGGCCAGCAAGGTCGTCGCGACCTGATAGAGAAGCGGCTGAAACAGATGATGATTGCGCCGGTCGATCATCGTGACACGAACGGGTGCGCCTTTCAGATCGTTGACGAGCTGCACCCCGCCGAAACCGCCCCCGACAACGACAACGTGATGATCCTGCATGGCAACACCTCATGGCTACGTTTCGCCGAAAACGTAGGGTTGAGAAGAGTAAGCAGCAACACTCTTTTATGCATGGCACCCGTGCGCGGCCACGATACTGCGAAACATCTACTGCGCATAACTCACCGGAATTGACGCTCCGCTTTTCAGCTCTTCCATGGAGATCGAGGCCGAGACATCGAAAAGCTCGATCTTGCGCACGAGCATCTTGTAGATGACATCGTAATGCTCCACCCGCGGCAGCACGATTTTCAGGATGTAATCGTAATTACCGGTGAGACGGTGCGCCTCGACGATCTCGGGAATGTCGCCGATTGCCTTGCGGAAGGATTCGATCCACTCGTCGGCATGATGCGCCGTCTTGATGAGGGCATAGACCGTCGTCGGCACGCCCATCTTCTCGCGATCGAGCACGACGATGCGCCGGGCGATATGCCCGCTTTCCTCCAGCCGCTGGATGCGGCGCGAGCAGGCAGAGACCGACAGGGCGACGCGGTCGGCCAGTTCGGTGACGGATATGCCGGCATCCGCCTGCAAAAACTCGAGAATCTTTCGGTCGCGGTCGTCAAGCATGTGCGGCAATCCTATTCCGTGCGCCTCTATTTTGCATATAATTCGAAAAATGCGCAAACTATTGCAGCCAAGCTCTGATAAGTTTCGAAAAATGCAAACACGCGGCGGCTGAATCGCAGCACTATTGCTCCAACCACAATCCAGGAGCGGAGAACAGCATTATGCGCACTATTGGCCTGATCGGCGGCATGAGTTTCGAGAGTTCGGTCGTCTACTATCGCCTGATCAATGAAATGGTCCGCGAGCGGCTGGGCGGTCTCTCCTCGGCCGAAATGGTCATGTACTCCGTCAATTTCGAGGAAATCGTCGCCCTGCAGAAGGCTGGGCGCTGGAACGACGCCGCCGACCGGCTTGCCGATGCCGCGCAGCGCCTGCAGACGGCCGGCGCCGAATGCGTGCTCATCTGCACCAACACCATGCACCTGATCGCGCCCCAGGTTGCCGAACGGGTATCCGCGCCGCTCATCCACATCATCGATGAAACCGCTGCGGCGCTGAAGGCCGCCGGTCGTGCAAAGCCCCTCCTGCTCGCCACGCGCTACACCATGGAGCATGGCTTCTATGCCGAGCGCATGGCGAGAAACGGCGTCTCGATCATGGTCCCGGGCGCGGAAGATCGCACCGTGACGCATGACATCATCTTCAACGAGCTCTGCGCCGGCATCATCAAGGACGAGTCGCGCCGGAAGCTGAACGCCATCATCGAGCGCGCCAAGGCCGAAGGCGCCGATAGCGTCATTCTCGGCTGCACCGAGATCTGCCTCATCCTCGATCCGAAAGCGCTGATCCTGCCCGGCTTCGACACCACGACGATCCACGCCGAAGCCGCCGTCGACTTTGCGCTGGCGAATGAAACAGCCAGCAGCAGTTGCGCCGCTTGATCTCGATCAATTTACTTGACTGAGTCCAATAAATGATGGACATCGTCTCCTATATTTGAGGAGACGATGTCATGATTCCTGCCGCCGAATTTGCGACCATCGATGCTGTCCGCGAC
Source organism: Rhizobium sp. A37_96 (assembly GCF_053521765.1). Lineage (NCBI taxonomy): Bacteria > Pseudomonadati > Pseudomonadota > Alphaproteobacteria > Hyphomicrobiales > Rhizobiaceae > Rhizobium > Rhizobium sp. A37_96. The sequence continues at coordinate 297,375 of NZ_JBNWDS010000001.1, forward strand.
TTCAACCGCTTCTACACCAACTTTCTCGGCGTTCTGAACAAAGCCTATCTCGACAGCCCCTACACGCTGACGGACGTGCGCGTGCTGTTCGAAGTCGGCTTTCGCGGCGGCGTCGCGGCCTCGGCTCTGACCCGCGACCTCCACCTCGATCCCGCCTATCTCAGCCGCATCGTCAAGCGCTTTCGCGAGGACGGGCTGATCGAAACGACGCCGGACCCGATCGATGCGCGCAGCCAGATCATAAAAGTCACCGACAAGGGACAGGCGCAGTTCGAGGAATTCGTCCGCCGCTCGCGCGCGCAGATCGCCGGATATTTCGAAAAGCTCGCAATCGGCGAACCCGAACGCGTCGTTGCGGCGATGCGGACGATTCAAGACACGCTCGGCACCGACGAAACCGCCGCCGCTCCCGCCATTATCCGCCATCACCGCATCGGCGATATCGGCTGGATCGTGCAAAGCCAGGCACGATTCTACAGCGAGGAATATGGCTGGGATCATCGCTTCGAAGGACTGGTGGCCGAAGTCGCCGGAAAATTCCTCTCCAATTTCAATCCGCAGAAAGACCGATGCTGGATCGCCGAAAGAGGCGGCCTGAATGTCGGCTCCGCCATGATCGCCGATGGCGGCGATGGCGTGGCGAAGCTCCGGCTGCTCTATGTCGACAAGGCCGCACGCGGCCTCGGCCTCGGCAAGCTGCTGGTCGACGAATGCATCCGCTTCTCGCGCGATGCCGGCTATAAGAAGCTCTCGCTCTGGACCAACGACATCCTCGACGCCGCGCGAGCCATCTATATCAGGGCGGGATTCAAGCTCGTCGCGGAGGAAAGGCATCGCATGTTCGGCCCCGAGCTGAACGGTCAGACATGGGTGCTCGACCTGTGAACCTGTCGGGCGCATAGACAAGCCCAGGGTTGAGCCATATTCTCGATACACCCACATTTGTGTCGAGATATCAGCTGATGATGACGAATGCCGAAATCCGGATACTGCCGATTGCCGCCGAATATATCGAAGGCTTTCACAAGGCGCTCGATACGGTCGCGCGCGAGCGGGAATATCTGACGTTGCTCGAGGCCTCTCCATTGGAGAAAACCCGCGCCTTCGTGCTCGGCATGATCGAGAACGGCAATCCGCAATTCGTTGCCTTGGCCGATGGGACGGTGGTCGGCTGGTGCGACATCAGCCGCCACACATTTCCTTCCCACGCCCATGCCGGTCGTCTCGGCATGGGCATCATCCCGACCTATCGCGGAAAGGGGTTGGGCCGTCGATTGATAGAAGCCACTCTGCAGGCTGCCCATGATGCGGGAATGGAACGCGTCGAACTCAGCGTACATGCCGACAATGAAAGGGCCATAGCGCTCTATGAGAAAATCGGCTTCGTCCGCGAGGGTCTGGCCCGCAAATCCGTTCGCATAGATGGTCGTTACAAGGACGCGATCCATATGGCGCTGCTCCAGGAATAACAGGATCAATACCCACAATTTCGATCGGATTTTTTTGCATCGCAAAAATTCGCTTGATTTGGAAACGATCATTTCCTAAAAGAGTCGCATGACAACAGGCACGCTCGACATCGCACCGAAGCTTCGTGGACGCCCGCGCGAATTCGACATGGATTCCGCGCTCGACGAAGCGCTGTGCGTCTTTTCGGAGCGCGGCTATTACGCCGCCTCGATCAGCGAGTTGACCGAGGCCATGGGCCTGACCGCCGGCAGCGTCTACAAGGCGTTCGGCGACAAGCGCGGCGTCTTCCTCGCCGCTTTCGGACGGTATCGCCACGTCCGTCAGCACATGATCGACGACACTCTCGCCGAGGCTCCGAACGGTTATGAAAAGCTGCGCGCCTTGGTGAAGTTCTTCGCCGAAGCCTCCTGTGGCGAGATCGGCCGCCGAGGCTGCCTCGTGGTCGGCAGCGCGACCGAGCTTGCGCTTTTCGATGAGGAAGTCGCCAGCCGCGTCGGCGTGGCGTTCGATTTCGACGAACGCCGCATTCTGGATCTCATCCGCCTGGGTCAGGCTGATGGCTCCATTGCCGAGCATGTCGACCCGGAAAGCACCGCCTGCGCCTTGCTTGCCCTCACCAAGGGCATGCGCGTGATCGGAAAGACCGGCCGCAAGACCGAACATATGCTCGCCGTCGCCGAGGCGGCCATGAAACTGCTGAACTGATTTTCATCCAAATTTTCGGGGAACGCATCCCCCTGCCCACATCGAGGACGAGTCATGCCCGTAACTGCCGCCGCCAGACGGGAGAGCACGCCGCTCCCTGAAAAGACCATTTCGCCGCTGCTGACATTCATGTTCGCCGCCGCCTGCGGGCTGGTCGCCGCCAATCTCTACTACGGGCAGCCTCTTGCCGGCCCGATCAGCCAATCGCTCGGCTTCACGCCGGCCGCCACGGGCCTCATCGTGACGCTGACGCAGATCGGCTACGGCCTCGGCTTGCTGCTGATCGTGCCGCTGGGAGACCTTCTGGAGAACCGCAGGCTGGTGCTGACGCTGGTGGCGCTTGCCGCCGTCGCGCTGGTCGGCGCGGCCTTCGCGTGGTCGCCGTCGCTGTTTCTGCTGGCCTCCCTCTGTATCGGCCTGGCCTCCGTCGCAGTGCAGGTCCTCGTCCCCTTCGCGGCCCATATGGCGCCTGACGCAAGCCGCGGCGCGGTGGTCGGCAATGTCATGAGCGGCCTGCTCTGCGGCATCATGCTGGCCCGTCCGGCCGCGAGTTTCCTGTCCGAGCTTCTGTCATGGCACGCGGTTTACATCATCTCGGCCGGGATCATGGTCGGGCTGATCGTCATCCTGCGCGCAGTCCTTCCGACCCGCATACCGCACACCAAGCTGCATTATGGACAGTTGCTGTCCTCCATGGGGCATCTCGCGCTTCACACGCCGGTCCTGCAGCGTCGCGCGCTCTATCAGGCCTGCATGTTCGCCTCCTTCAGCCTTTTCTGGACAACGACGCCGCTATTGCTGGCGAGCCCGGCCTTTGGGCTGACGCAGAACGGCATTGCTCTCTTCGCCCTTGCCGGTGCGGCCGGCGCGGTCGCCTCGCCGATCGCCGGGCGCGTTGCCGACCGTGGCTGGACGAAGCTTGCCACCACCTTCGCCCTGGTGCTGGCGATCGTCGCCTTCCTGATCGGCCATTTTTCCGGTAGCGGCTCGTTGCTGGCGCTGATCACGCTGACGCTCTCCGGCATCATGCTCGACTTCGGGGTGCAGACCAACCTCGTGCTCGGCCAACGCGCCATCTTCGCGCTCAGCGCCGAACACCGCAGCCGCCTCAACGGCCTCTATATGGCGACCTTCTTTGGCGGCGGCGCCCTCGGTTCCGCGCTCGGCGGCTGGGCCTATGCGACCGGCGGCTGGACCATGGCGTCCTGGATCGGCGTCGCCTTCCCGGTCATTGCGCTACTTGCCTTCCTGACCGAGCGCAAGAACTGATCAGGACGGCTGCGGCGCGGCTCGCCGCAGCCAGTCGCATTCCCGCAAACCCGCTCCGTTAAACGGATCGATCAGCGTGCCGGAAACGATGCCCGCGAGAATTTGCGGGGCCGGCGGCACCTTGGCGATGGTGGCGACCAGCCGGTCCCGGATCCATGCCAGAGCCGCCGCATCCGATTGATAGAAAGGTGTGAATGCTGCCGAGAGCAGCTGGAATAGCCGCACATGCATCCGCCGCGCTCTGGCATAGGCCAAAAGCGCGGCCTCGATGCTTTCATGTCCGGCAAGGGCGTGCGCCAGCGCCGCCACATCGAGCAGCGCCATATTGGCGCCCTGCCCCAGCTGCGGGCTGGTGGAATGAGCCGCATCGCCAACAAAAACCGTTCGCCCGCTGAAGGGCGTTCTCACGGTACGGTGAGCATAACGGGCCAGCGTCAACTGATCCCAATCGGTGATCTGCTCCAGCAAGGGCTCACATTCCGGCCAATAGCCGCGGATCGTCTGCTTCCAGCGATCGAGCCCGCGCTTGCGCACGTCGTCCGCATCCGCGACCTTCAGGCTCCAGAACAGGGCCGCCTGTTTCGGCATTTGCGGCCGTCTGCTGCCGACCGGCAAAACACCGATCATCACGCTCGCCTTGTCATAGCGCTGCGTCAGCGCCGCCTGATCCACCAAACCGTCCGGGCACTCGAGCGTCGCCCAGAAGGCGCCGTAGACGAGATTGCGTGCACGCGGCGCCACGGGCGACGACGCCACCAGCTCCGAGCGCGCGCCGCTGGCATCGATGACGAGATCATAGGGTCCGAGACGGTCGCCCCCTTCGACGGAAAGATAGCTGCCGCTCGCCTCCTCCGTCACGCCGATGACACGCAACCCGGTGTGAATTGGATGTCGCCGGGCGGAGACCTCGTCGTGAAGCGTGTCGAACAGGGCGGCGCGATGCACGCCAAGCCCGTAGCGGCCACCGGGCAAGGCGCTGTAGCGCACATCGAGCACGATGCGGCCATGGGTGGTTTCCGTGCCGAACAAGCGGTCGATGCGGTTGCCGGCAGCGTGAATGGCCGGGCCGAGCCCAAGCGATTCAAGGACGGTCAATCCGGTCGGCTGAAGCATCAAAGCGGAGCCGACAGGAGCCGGGCTGTCAAAGCGCTCGATAATGTCGGTCGCATGGCCGGCGCGGGAGAGAAGAAGGGAAGCGGCAAGACCGGCAGGCCCGGCGCCGACGATGGCAATCTTGAAAGGCTTCACTCTGCGATGCTCAGTTCGGCGATTGATCGAAACGCGTTCTCGCGGCCCTGACGGCCTCGTGATTGGCTTCCGCCCAGTTCAGAAGTTGCGCCAGCGGCACATAGAGCGAACGCCCGAGCTCCGTCATCCGATATTCGACGCTCGGCGGCTTAGTGGGAAACACCTCGCGATCGACATAGCCGTCGCGCTGCAGATCGCGCAAAGTCTGCGTCAGCATGCGTTGGGAAATATCGGGCACCAGCCGGCGCAATTCGCCGAAGCGATATGGCCGCTTTGCCAATGTTTCCAGCAGCAGCACCGACCACTTTCCGCCGATCTGCGAGATCAGGTCACGCACCGGACAGTTGCCGAAATCGAGATTGCTGAGGTCGACGTCGCGCAATGGCGGGTCTATGCTGCGCAGGTTGACGACGGTGCTGGCGCTCATGCCGGTTCCCTTTTGGTAACTTGGAGCCGAAAAACTGCCTCCTTTACACCGCGAAGTCAATTCCTATTCTAGTGCTAGTCTCTTTTTGAGAGCAACCAGGCCCCCGCAAATACGTGGCGGTCAAACAAGGATAAAGACATGAGCAGCACTCTTCTCGTCACCGGCGCCGCCGGTCAGCTCGGCCAGCGCGTCATCCATCACTTGCTGGAGACATACAAGGTCGCGCCCGGCCGCATCATCGCCGCAACGCGCAGCCCGGAGAAGCTTGCCGATCTCGCCGCGAAGGGTGTCGTCATCCGCAAGGCCGACTTCGACGATGCCGCCACCCTGTCGGCCGCCTTTGCCGGCGTCGATCGCCTGCTGATCATCAGCACCGATGCGCTCGCCGTCCCCGGCTTGCGGCTGAAGCAGCACACGGCCGCCATCGAGGCCGCCAAGAAGGCTGGCGTAAAACACATTCTCTATACCTCCATGCCCGCTCCGGAAACGTCGCTCGTCACCTTCGCGCCCGACCACCTCGGCACGGAAAACGCCATCAAGGCAAGCGGCATCGGCTACACGATCCTGCGTGACGCCTGGTACTTCGACAACTATCTGATGGGTCTGCCGCACAGCCTCGAAGTCGGCAAGTGGTACACCGCAGCCGGCACCGGTCGCGTCAGCAACATCAGCCGCAACGATTGCGCGCTTGCCATCGCTGCAGCGCTCGCATCCGATACGACCGATAACGCGACGTATACGCTGACGGGTTCTACCGCTCTCACCATTGAGGACGTGGCAAGCGTCGTCAGCAAGATCACCGGCCGCCCGCTTGAGGTCGTGCAGGTCAACGACGAACAGTTCGCCGCGGGCCTCACCGGCGCCGGCCTGCCGAAATTCGTCGTCGACATGCTCGTCTCCGCCGACGCCAACACCCGCGCCGGCAACTTCGACCTCCTCTCGAACGACTTCAACAAGCTGACCGGCAAGGAGCCGCAGACGCTGCGCAGCTTCATCGAGGAACACAAGGCCGCGTTGCTCGGCTGAGTTTGCGAAGGTCAGGTCGGTGCGCCATTGCCGCACGTTCATGCATGGCCCCTCACCCCCAACCCTCTCCCCGCTTGCGGGTAGAGGGAGCTTTCATGCCTCACGCATGAACTCCAATTGGTGCGATAGGTCCCGCTTGTCCGCTATCGTCCCTTCTCCCCGCGATACGGGGAGAAGGCTAGGATGAGGGGCCAGGCACTATGGCGCGTCAGCGACATTCTCGCCTGACCAGCCCTAAAACTATCCCGTTCAAACCGCCTGCCCACAAGCCCGCCGGAAGCGGCGCACCGTCTCGGCCATGCCATATTCCAGCGCATCGGCGGTCAGTCCGTGACCGATCGAAGCCTCGGCGAGCTTCGGAATACGCTTGAGAAGCGCAGGCAGATTGGCGACCGTCAGATCGTGGCCGGCGTTGACGTCGAGGCCGTTGGCAAACGCGGCATCGGCGGTCTTGCCGAGCGCTTCGAGAATGACGGCAGCCTTCTCAGGGGCGTCGTAGCAGCCGCCATAGGGGCCGGTATAGAGCTCGATGCGGTCGGCCCCGACCTCCCTGGCGATCTTCACGGCCTCGGCATCGCCGTCGCCATCGGCAAACAGCGAAACGCGGCAGCCGATCTTCTTGTACCTGGCGACGACATCGACCAGCAGCTCGCGATTCCTGCGGAAGTCCCAGCCATGGTCCGACGTCGCCTGCGTCGGATCGTCCGGCACGAGCGTCACCTGCTCGGGCTCGACGGAAGCGCAGAGATCGAAAAACTCATCGGTCGGATAGCCCTCGATATTGAACTCGGCCTCCGGAAATTCGTCATCGATCAAGGCGCGGATCTCGGGCAGGTCGGAAAAGCGGACGTGGCGCTGATCGGGACGCGGATGAACCGTCAGGCCGCTTGCGCCGGCAGCCAGTGCGATGCGCCCGAAGCCCGTGACGCTCGGCCAGGGAAGATCACGCCGATTGCGCAGCATCGCGATGGCGTTGAGGTTCACGGAAAGCTTGGCGGGCATGATCGAAATCCCTGATTTTCAAAGCGGATGATAGCGCCGTTTTATGCCATTATGGCCAGCAAAACCAACGAGATTCCGACATCAACCCATGCAAAAGTTTGATGGGCACCCTTCATCGGCATCACCATGCGATGACCTGGCGACGAGCTGACCTTTTTCGGATATTTTTGCCGAAGGCGCCGCCCTATCGAACGATCGTCAGCGTTTCGGCGGCGCGGGTAATCGCGGTGTAAAGCCAGCGCTCGCGCGTGTCGCGAAATGCCCAGCTCTCGTCGAACAGGACGACATTGTTCCACTGCGAACCCTGTGCCTTGTGCACCGTCAGCGCGTAGCCATAGTCGAATTCGTCATAGCGCTTGCGGGTCGACCACGGAATCTCCCCCTCGACATCCTCGAAGGCCTGCTTCAGCAGCTTGATCTTGGCCGCGCCGCGATCCATGTCGTCGTCTTCCGGCCGCACCAGCAGGTTGATGCCCGGCTTCGTGGTTTCTCTGGAAGAGGTCATGACCTGCCAGAGCGAGCCGTTGAGCAGCCCCTTGGCCGGATCGTTGCGCAGGCAGACCAGCTTGTCGCCGGATTGCGGATAGTCGGCCGTAAAACCTTTAAGCTCGCGCAAACGCTGATTGTAGCGCCGCCGCGTCCTGTTGGTGCCGACCAGGACCTGATCCGCCTCCAGCACCAGCGGCTGCGTGACCTCGTTCTTCGAGATGACCTGCGCGGTGCCATAGTCGCCGTGCATGATCTCCTTGCCCTCGCGCACCTGCATGGCAAGCTGGATGATCGGATTGTCGCGGGCCTGACGATGAATATCCGTCAGCAGATAATCCGGCTCCTCGTTCGTAAAGAAACCGCCGCCGGAAACAGGCGGGAGCTGCCCGGGATCGCCAAGCACCAGAATGGGCGTTCCGAAGCTCATCAGATCCTTGCCGAGCGCTTCGTCCACCATCGAGCATTCGTCGACGATAATCAGCGCGGCCTTGGCAACCGGGCTCTGGCGGTTGATGGTGAACATCGGGGCGATCGATGTCTTGCCCGTCTCTTCGTCCTCGACGGCTTCCTCGCCGCGCGGCCGGTAGATCAGCGAATGGATGGTCTTGGCATTCGAAGCGCCACGCGAGCGCAGCACCTGCGCCGCCTTGCCGGTGAAGGCCGCAAACAGCACCTCGCCATCGACATTCTCGGCAAAATGCCGCGCAAGCGTCGTCTTGCCCGTGCCGGCATAGCCGAAGAGGCGAAACAGCGGTGTACGCCCTTCCTTCAGCCATTTGGCGACGGCCTTGAGCGCTTCATCTTGTTGCGGCGCGAATTGCATGGGCCGAATTGGCAGGATTCGGCCGCAGGAAGCAAGCAGTAAAAAATACCCGGCACGCGGGGAATAAAATCCGGCGTACCCGTGTCTCATGTCCGGCAACGCAAAATGCGACGCCTGGGCTACCACCGCTCACCACCCGAGGAGAGACATCATGAAGACTATGAGATTCCTGGCCGCGTTCGCCGCGGCATCGGCCTTTGCCACGGCCGCCTTCGCCGCAGCCCCCGTCAAGACGGTCGACAGCACCAAGGGCAAGGTCCTCGCCGGCGAAAACGGCAAGACGCTCTACACCTTCAAGAACGACAAGGCTGGCGAATCCAATTGCAACGGCGATTGCGAGAAGGCCTGGCCGCCGCTCATGGCCGATGACAAAGCCAAGGCGGAGGGTGCATATTCGATCATTACCCGCAAGGACGGGATGAAACAGTGGGCAAAGGACGGCATGCCGCTCTACTTCTTCGTCAAGGACGCAAAGTCCGGTGATGTCGCCGGCGACGGCTTCAAGGGCGTTTGGGATGCCGCACGGCCCTGACCGGACCGGAAATGGCGCGGCGGGAGCCGCCCCCGCGCCCGATAGTTTCGAGGCGGAGGTGCTCGCGCTCCTCCCCTCGTTGCGACGCTATTCGCGCAGCCTCACCCGCTCGGACGCCGATGGCGAGGACCTGCTTCAGGATTGCGTCGAAAAGGTCCTGACCCGGCGCGGCCAATGGCGCGGCCTGAACCTGCGCGGCTGGGTCCTCACCATCATGACCAATCTCTATCGCAACGGGCGGCGTCAGCAGGCCAACCGCAGTTTCGTCGGTATCGATGAAAACGACCACCTGCCCGCAGCCGAGACGGACAACGACCCGCTGCAACGCTCACGCCTGGAATTGGCGCTGAACAGCCTCGGTGAAGACTATCGGGTGGTGCTGATGCTCGTCGTCGTCGAGGGCTACAGCTATCAGGATGTCGCCGACATGCTCGATATCCCCATCGGCACGGTGATGTCGCGCCTGTCGCGCGCCCGCCAGAAGATGACCAGCCTGTTGAGTTCCGACAATGTCGTCACGCTTCGGAGACCAAGATGAACGACCGCAAACCGACCGTGACCGAAGCGGATCTTCACGCCTTTGCCGACGGCCTTCTGCCGCCGGAAGAGCGGACGGAGCTGGAAGCATGGCTGGCCGGGAACCCGGAAGACGCCGCCGCGGTTGCGGCATGGCAGGCCCAGAACGATGACATCCGCGCCATGTTCGCACCCTACGCGACAGCGCAGGATGGCGACGCGGACCTTGTCCTGAAAGGCAGAAAGATCTCCGCTGGGCGAACGGCTACGCCGCAACGAAGCCGCAGGCTGATGATGCTTGCCGCCTCGCTCGCATTGTTCTTCGCCGGTGCAGCCGCCGGTCGCTTTGGCCCCGATCTTTTCGCCAGGCCCGAATTGCAGCTGACCGCGATCGAGGCACTGCCGCAGCAGGCGCATTCGGCTTTCGTCGTTTATGCCAGCGATGTCCGCCATCCCGTCGAAGTTGGTGCGGATCAGGAAGCGCATCTCGCCACCTGGCTCGGCAAGCGCATGAATATCGCCGGCCTCAAGGTGCCGAGCCTGCAGACGCTGGGCTTCCAGCTGGTCGGCGGCCGGTTGCTGCCGATCAACGGCACACCGGGAGCGCTGTTCATGTATGAAAATGCCAGCGGCCAGCGCCTGACCGTGCTGGTGGGGCGCAATAGCGGCAACAGCACGACCAGCTTCCGTTTCGCCAGCAGCGGCGACGTCGAAACCTTCTACTGGATCGACGGCGATCTCGGCTATGCCGTCACCGGCGAGATCTCCCGCGACATGCTGCGACAGGTGGCGGACGAGTGCTACAAGCAGTTCTCGTCCTAGCCTTCCTTTAGAAACACTTGCATACGACATGAAGATTGGGAGACCAGCCCCCCGCCCTCGTGGTTCGAGACGGCCCCACGGGCTCACACCTCAACATGAGGACTGGTCTTTTGCGCATGTCGATAAGATGACGCTCATCGAATATGGCACCCGATCCATCCTCATCCTGAGGTGCGGAGGTCGCAGACCGAAGCCTCGAAGGACGAGGAGGGTCCTAAGGGAGCCAGTCCTTTAACGCCGGGGATCGTTTTCCAGCGTGATCGGCTTGCCGTGCGGCGTAGCCTCCGCCGCCCGTTGCCAGCTTTGCTGCAGCGCCAGGATCGCCTCGGCATCGGCAATGCCCTTCGCGACAAGCAGACCGGAAAGCGCCGCCACCCAGCAATCGAAATAGTCGCTGCCGTCGGGCGCGCGGCCGGGCTTGTGCAATTCGGCCGACAGCCGCTCCGCCCATTCGCTCCAGGCAAACAGGCCCTTCTCATGCAGATGAACGGTCATCGCAAAGGCGTCTGCCGCCCAGGGCTCGGTAAACACCGGCTCGCCATCGGCGGATTTCGGCAGTTCAGGCGATTGCGCCAGAGGCGAGACGACCTCACACGCGCTCAAGATAGCTCTCCCAGGCATCGATCGACACCGTCAGCGATGGATCGGCCCCCTCGCCCCAGATCTCGGCGCCGTCAAAGACCACCGTGTAGACCCATTGCGGGTTCTCGCCCCGGCCGTGCGCGTTGTCGTCGGGAAAGACGAAGGAGCCCTGCACGGCCTCGACGACCCCTGTCCTGGCGCGGGCATAACGCGGCAATCTCGTGTGGCCGGTCGGGTTGAAATTCTTCGTGCGCACATGGTCGCCGACGGCAAAGAGCGGCGCTGAAGCGACCGGCCGGTCGCAAGGACCGCCCTTGGCCAGCACGCCATCGACCATATCCGCCTTCAGAATCCGCTTCGGCGCCCTGCCCTGTTCGAGCGCGTGGCCGGTGCGCAACTCCTCGGCGGTCGCAAAGCCGTGCCGCTCCAGCAGCGTGTCGACGGCACGGGTCCAGATTTCGTAATAGCTGGCGGCAAGATAGCTCGCCGGCGGAATGTTTTCGCGCGCATGCCGGCTTTCGTCGATACTCCAGGCACCGAAGGCGCCGCAGGACAGCGTGATGCCGAGCGCACGCTTTTCCCATTCGGCATGGAAATAGGGCTCGTTCGGTTCCGGCGCGACAGGGCCAAATCCCATCTGGCCGCCGAGGTCGTGCGGGCCGTTCATAGCGCAGCCTCCGGTGCTTTGGCGACCGCGGTTCCGATCATGGCGTCGCGGCTGACGAGATCCGCCAGCGCCGCCTCATCCATGCCCTCGGAACCGGCGGGCCGCTGCGGAATCACCAGATAGCGAAGTTCCGCCGTCGAATCCCAGACGCGGATCTTCGTTTCCCGCGGCAGCGTCAGTCCGAACTCGGCCAGCACGCCGCGCGGGTCGATCACCGCGCGGGACCGGTAGGCGGGCGCCTTGTACCAGACCGGCGGCAGCCCCAGCACGGCCCACGGATAGCAGGAGCAAAGCGTGCAGACGATCAGGTTGTGCGTTTCCGGCGTGTTGAACACCGCGCGCATATGCTCGCCCTGACGGCCGGTGAAGCCGAGGCTCGCGATCGCCGCCGTCGCGTCGCGCCGCAGCCAGTCGGCAAAGGTGGGATCGCTCCAGGCCTTCGCCACCACCTGCGCCCCGTTGCGCGGCCCGACCTTCGTCTCATAGGTCTCTACGATCCGGTCGATCGCGGCCGGGTCGATCAGCCCCTTTTCCGTCAACAGCGTCTCGAGCGCCTTCACGCGCGCCTGCATGTCCGAATAGTGGTTGTCATGATGGTGATGGTCATGATGATCGTCGTCATCGTGGGAGTGTCCGTGGGACATGGCTGCCTCCTGTCTCTTCCGGACTACTTTAACATCGGCCAGAGGCTGAGCACCAGAAGGACGGCCATGGTTATGTTGAACCATTTGAGCCGAACGGGATCGGCCAGCCAGTCGCGCAGCACCGAGCCGAAACCGGCCCAGGTCGAAACGCTCGGCAAGTTCACCGCGGCGAATGCCAGCCCGACGAGAAGGACTGTGAGCAGATAGAGCTGCTCGTTGGTGTAGGTCGCCATGGCGGTGACCGCCATCACCCAGGCCTTGGGATTGACCCATTGGAACGCGGCAGCGCTCATGAAGCTCATCGGCTGCGCCGAGCCTTCGCTTTCCGCAAGGCTGCGGGATGTGCCGATCTTCCAGGCGATCCAGACCAGATAGGCGCCGCCGGCGAATTTCAGCACGGTGTAGAGCAGCGGCACGGTATGCAACAGCGCGCCCAGACCCAGGCCAACGCCGAGCAGCAGCGAGAGAAAGCCAACACCGATGCCGAGCATGTGCGGAATCGTGCGCCGGAAACCGAAATTCACGCCCGAAGCAAACAACATCATGTTGTTCGGCCCTGGCGTGATCGAGGTCGTGAATGCGAATAGTAAAAGAGCCAGAAATGTATCCAGCGCCATAATGCCTCCCTGGACACCGTATGTGACAAAGGGCGGCATCCAAAATATGTCTCGTGCGCGCCAGATCCGGCGACGCACATCCGGGGGCGACAATAATTCGCCGGTATTCGGAAAGCCATAGGACGTTTGTCACAGTGACATGAAGGACATCGATTGAATTCCGCGAGGATGGACCTATCCTTCGGCTTTCTGCAGCGAGGACAGACCATGCGCGAGCCCATTCCCACCGTCACCCTCCCCTCCGGCATCATGGTTCCGGCGCTCGGCCAGGGGACATGGAACATGGGCGAGAATGCCGCGACTGCCCGAGACGAGATCGCCAGCCTCAAAACCGGTCTCGACCTCGGCATGACGCTGATCGACACGGCCGAAATGTATGCCGATGGCGGCTCCGAAGAGATCGTCGGCAAGGCGATCGAAGGGCGGCGCGACGAGGTCTTCCTCGTCAGCAAGGTCTATCCCGCCAATGCCAGCCGCAAAGGCGCGGTCGAGGCGTGCGAACGCAGCCTGAAGCGCCTGAACACCGATCGCATCGATCTCTATCTGCTGCATTGGCGCGGCAACCATCCGTTGGAGGAGACGGTGGAAGCCTTCGAAGGCCTGAAGGCCGCCGGCAAGATCGAGGCATGGGGCGTATCGAATTTCGACGTAGCCGATATGGACGAGCTGCTTTCCGTGCCGAACGGCGGCAACGTCGCGGCCAATCAGGTGCTCTACAACCTCGCGCGCCGCGGCATCGAATATGACCTGCTGCCATGGTGCCAGGAGCGCAGCATTCCCATCATGGCCTATTCCCCGATCGAACAGGGACGCCTGCTCCATCACCCCGAGCTGATCCGCATCGCCAAGACCTATCAGGCAACGCCGGCCCAGATCGCGCTTGCCTTCCTGCTGGAACGTGACGGCGTGATATCGATCCCGAAATCCTCGAACCCGCAGCGCGTCGAGGAAAACCGCGACGCCATCGACATCGACATGACCGACGAGGATTGGGCCGTCATCGACGCCGCCTTCCCGCCGCCATCGCGCAAGAAGTCGCTGGAGATGCTGTAGCCTTTAGATATTACGCGGCCGCCTTCTGCTGCGCGACGATAAGCTCGATCGCCCGAAAGACGTCGATCTCCCGCCAGTCCGCGGGATCGCGATAGGTCGGGTAGAGCGAAAAGGCAGCGGCGGCGATCTGGTCGACGGTCCGCCGTCTCGTCCGGCGTCCGGCAAGCGCGGCCTTCGTGTAAACACCGAAATGATCTTCGGTCACGCCCCAGCCCGCATAGAAAGGCGCGGCATAGCAGCGAACCGGAATACCGCGCAGCAATGCGTCGAAACCGAACTGGCTCGATACCGTCCAGACCTCGTCGACGACATCGAGGATCGACGCCACCGACACAGCGTCGTCAAGCAACAGCACATCGCCCGTCGACACGCCATTCGTAAGATAACCCTTACGAAGTCCCGCCATCACATCCGGATGGGTGCGGATGATGCACTGGGCATCGCTGGCCAGCCCATCGGCAAGCATCTTCTCGAACGAGGCCTTTGAGCCGAGAGCCCTGCCGACGGAAACATCGCCGACGACCTGATCGACCAGCAGGATACGACGCTTTGCCGTTCGTTCGATGCGAGGCGGCTGATGAGGAAGATGATTGTATTTCGACAGCCTGTTGAGGACGATCTGCTCTCGAATGGCGCGGCCGAGCTCCGCCGTTTCCGCGCCTTCCTCAATCAGGCGCTCAAGCCGCGACGGCCGGCTGGCATCGACGGGCAGGCCAAGATCGTCAATGATGATGGAAAGCGGGATGGCGCCGGTCTTGCCAAGTCCCATGGATCGCAGGAAGCCGTCCTCCAGATGCCAATGCGGCAATCGGCGGAACCGCGCGATCCGCGCCGCCATCTTCGCTGGCGAGCGGCCGCCCCACGAGACGATGCCGCCTATATCAGGAGAAAGGATCGATGCCAGCTTCCGCGAGCCGAAATAGTGCCCGAGCCAGGGGAAATCGCCGCGCACGAAGAATGCCGCGCCAAGACGCATCCCGGCCGGCGGATGCCACGGCTTGGCGCCGGTATCGGGCAAAATCTCGCCGGCAACGACTGCCACCTTCTTCCCCCGCTGCAAATGAGGCCGGCAATCCGGACCAGGCGTCGCGAAAGCTAAGCGACGCCCGCAGGCCGGTCAACGACGGAGGTTTCTTACATGCCCTGCGGACCGCGGTTCATCGCAGCAATGCCGGTGCGGCAGACTTCGATGAGACCGAGCGGCTTGATGATGGCAATGAACTGATCGATCTTCGAGGACTTGCCGGTGATCTCCAGAATGAAATGCTCGACCGTCGCGTCCACCACCTTGGCGTGGAAGGCATCGGCCAGCCGCAGCGTTTCCGCGCGGGTCTCGCCGCTTCCGGTCACCTTGAGCAGCGCCACTTCGCGCTCGATCGGCCGTTCCTGGCCGAGTTCGCGGGCGCGTACCGTCAGATCCACGACGCGGTGGACAGGAACGATGCGCTCAAGCTGCGCCTTGATCTGTTCCAGCACCTGCGGCGTGCCGCGCGTGACGACGGTGATGCGCGAAAGATGGGCCTGATGCTCGGTCTCCGAGACGGTGAGGCTTTCGATATTGTAGCCCCGGCCGGAGAAGAGGCCGATGACGCGTGCGAGAACGCCGGGCTCGTTGTCGACAAGCACGGAAAGCGTATGGCTTTCCGCCATCGCGGTTTCCGGCGAAATGAAATAGGCGGAGCCGGTGGGTTGAAGGTGTGCGTTCATGATCCTTGTTCCGTTTCCTCGGTTCTTGTTCGGTATGCCAGCGCGATGGGCGGCCGGGGCGCTGCTTCCGCCGTGCCCCGGCCATCCGATCAGACCAGCTGGCGACCCTTGGCGTCGATCGCGTTGGCGACGGCCTCGTCGGTCGCTTCGTCCGGCAACAGCATTTCGTTGTGCGCCTTGCCCGACGGAATCATCGGGAAGCAGTTGGCAAGATTGGCGACGCGGCAATCGAAAATGACCGGCTTGTTGACGTCGATCATCTCCTGGATAGCGGCATCGAGATCGCCCGGCTTCTCGCAGCGCAGGCCGACAGCGCCATAGGCCTCGGCGAGCTTGACGAAATCAGGCATCGCTTCCGTATAGGAATTGGACAGGCGATTGCCGTGCAGCAGCTGCTGCCACTGGCGAACCATGCCCATATACTGGTTGTTCAGGATGAAGATCTTGATCGGCGCGTTGTGCTGGATCGCCGCCGACATTTCCTGAATGCACATCTGGATCGAGGCATCGCCGGCAATATCGATGACCAGGCTTTCCGGATGTGCGATCTGCACGCCGAGCGCGGCCGGCAGGCCGTAACCCATGGTTCCGAGGCCGCCCGAGGTCATCCAGCGGTTCGGCTGCTCGAAACCGTAGAACTGCGCCGCCCACATCTGATGCTGGCCGACTTCGGTCGTGATGTAGGTATCGCGATGCTTCGTCAGCTCGTAGAGACGCTGGATCGCATACTGCGGCATGATGACGTCGTCGCTCGGCTTATAGGCGAAGGAGTTGCGCGCGCGCCAGCGGGCGATATCGCTCCACCAGTCGCCGAGCCGCTCCGCAGCGGGCTTTTGCGGCAGCGCCCGCCACAGGCGAACCATGTCTTCCAGAACATTGCCGACATCGCCGAGAATGCCGACATCGACGCGGACGTTCTTGTTGATGGAGGACGGGTCGATATCGATGTGGATCTTCTTCGAATTCGGCGAGAAGGCATTCAGGCGGCCGGTAATGCGGTCGTCGAAGCGCGCGCCGATACAGACCATGACGTCGCAATCATGCATCGCCATGTTGGCTTCGTAGGAACCATGCATGCCGAGCATGCCGAGCCAGCCCTTGCCGGAGGCCGGGTAGGCGCCGAGACCCATCAGCGTCGACGTGATCGGGAAATCGGTCAGCTCAACCAGCTCGCGCAGCAGCTTGCAGGCTTCCGGCCCGGAATTGACGACGCCGCCGCCGGAATAGATGACGGGACGACGGGCGTTCTTCATCAGCTCGATCGCCTGGGTGATCTTGTTGAGATCGCCCTGGACCTTCGGCTGATAGCTCTTCTGGACATTGTGCGCTTCCGGCGGCGTGTAGGTGCCGGTCGCGAACTGGATGTCCTTCGGGATATCGACGACGACCGGACCGGGACGGCCCGTCTGCGCGATGCGGAACGCCTCATGAATGACGGCAGCCAGTTCGTTGACATCCTTGACCAGCCAGTTGTGCTTGGTACAGGGCCGCGTGATGCCGACCGTATCGCATTCCTGGAAAGCGTCGGAGCCGATCAGCGTGGTCGGAACCTGGCCGCTCAGGCAGACGAGAGGGATCGAATCCATCAAGGCGTCCTGCAGCGGCGTGACGGCATTCGTCGCACCCGGACCCGAGGTGACCAGCATGACGCCGACCTTGCCGGTGGAGCGGGCATAGCCTTCGGCCGCATGGCCGGCGCCCTGCTCGTGGCGGACGAGAATGTGCTTGATGTCCTCCTGCTGGAAGATCTCGTCGTAGATCGGAAGCACAGCGCCGCCCGGATAACCGAAGATATGTTCGACGCCATTGTCCCTGAGCGCCTGCAACACGATCTCCGCGCCTGTCATTCGATTGCCGCTCGCCTGATTATCTGTGCCGGTCATACGTTTGTTCCGCTGTCTGCTGGAGGTTTGGAAAAGATGAAATCTCGATTTCGGGCATAAAAAAAGGCCCCTTGGGGAGCCTGTCATCTAGCGCATGGGTGGCTATCGCCGGATGGTTACACCATCCTGCCCATGCGCTTTCCCACCACGATAAGAATAATCGAGTTTTTCATGGGGCGAAGTGATAGACAGAAAATTTCGAAGCGTCAACGCGTCAAGCAATAAAAAATCGCCGCCGTTGCGGAACCCCATAAAAAGCACGGGTAACCGACAGGGTTTTGTTAAGCCACCGCCTCTATGCTCCGGCCCCTAAACGCTTGGGGTAGCTGTTTGCTGAACAACGATCTGCAGACGTCCGGCAAGGCTGGAGATTTAGACCGCCGTGACAAGTTGAAGCCGGGAAATCGCTTCCTTGGCCGCGTTGTCGCGTGCAGCGGATCGCGGGCGACGATTGCCGCCGTCGCCGAGGCAGGGGGCACCGATCTCACGGAGCTCTGGTCGGTCGGCAGGCTGATTTCCATCAGTGTCGGGAAGAACCGCGTTGCCGCCCTCGTCTATTCCATGAATACCGACAATACAGGCTGGGGCGAAGGACAGGACAACCTCTTCCGCATCGAAGTCGAGCTGTTGGGCGAAGTCCGCATCGGACCCGACGGCCGGGAAGAGTTCTCGAGCGGCATTTCCGCATACCCCTATCTCGGCGCCATCGCGCATCGCATCCGCGCCGCCGACCTCATGCGTATCTTCGATGCCGGCAAGAGCAGCAGCTGCGTCATCGGCAAGCTGACGCAGGACGAGAGCATCGACGCCGCCATCCACATTCCCTCGATGCTGTCGAAGCATTTCGCCGTCGTCGGCTCGACCGGCGTCGGCAAATCCACCGCTGTCTCGCTGCTGCTGCACAAGGCGATCAGCACCGATCCGAAGCTGCGCGTGCTGATCCTCGACCCGCACAACGAGTTCGCCGCCGCCTTTCCCCGGCATGCTATCGTCATCGACACCGATACGCTCGACCTGCCCTTCTGGCTGATGCGGCTGGAGGAATTCAGCGAAGTCGTCTTCCGCGGCCGCCCGGCGGTGCCCGAAGAGCTCGACGCGCTGCGCGATCTCATTCCGGAAGCGCGGCGAGCGTTCCGGGGCAGCGATTCAGCCTTGATGCGCCGCCAGACGGAAAAGTCCTCCGTGACGGCCGATACGCCGATCCCCTACCGCATGGCCGACCTTCTCGCCCTCATCGACGAGCGCATCGGCCGGCTTGAGGGCCGGCAGGAAAAGCCGCACCTGCGTTCACTGAAGATGCGCATTATCTCGGCGATCAACGATCCGCGCTATCACTTCATGTTCTCCAACAACACGATCACCGATACGATCATGGAGACGATCGCCAAGATTTTCCGCATTCCGGGTGACGGTAAGCCGATCTGCACGTTCCAGCTTGCCGGCATTCCTTCGGAAGTCATCAATTCCGTCGCCTCGGTACTGTGCCGCATGGCATTCGAACTGGCGCTCTGGAGCGAAGGCGCGATCCATATGCTCGTCGTCTGCGAGGAAGCGCATCGCTACATTCCCGCCGATCCGAACCTCGGCTTCCTTCCGACGCGGCAGGCCATCGCCCGCATCGCCAAGGAAGGCCGCAAATACGGCGTATCGCTCGGCATCATCACCCAGCGCCCGGGCGAACTCGACCAGACGATCCTGTCGCAGTGCTCGACGCTTTTCGCCATGCGTCTCGCCAACGACCACGACCAGGAAATCATCCGCTCGGCCATCCCGAACTCCTCGATCTCGACAACCAGCTTCCTGTCATCGATAGGCAATGGCGAAGCGATCGCCTTCGGCGAAGCCATTGCCGTGCCGATGCGCATGCGCTTCGCTCGCGTCGACGAGTATCTCGTACCAAAGGCCAGCGGCAGCGCGGCAAAGATCAGCGAGGATTCGCCGGATACCGTCGATCTGCGCACCATCATTGGTCGCATGCGCTCGATTTCAACGCCCGATATCGGCGGCTTGCAACAAAACTACAGTGCCGCCGCGGAGGCCATAGCCGAGATCAGGAACGAGTTCGATGATCTGCCCGCCGAACAGGCAGCGCAATATCGGGCGGAACCTGACTTGCCATCGAGCGAACCCTATCGTCCCGACATGCTGCCCCGCACCCCGCCACAGGCCACTGCTTCGATACCGACGTCGATCGACAGCAGGCTTGCCGAACTGCGTCGCGAATTCCGCAGCGACGACGCGACAAGCCCACGCCCGATGCCGACAAGGGAGCCCTTGCCGTCGCTGCGGCGGGAACCCGGCCTTTCGCTGCGCGACAGCATCTTGAAGAAGCCGCTGAGCAGCCTCTACGACAAGGAATGACGCATCGGGCTCACGGGCTCAAGCGCTCCCAGCTCTCGTCCATCTGATTGCGGAACCACGTCATTTGCCGCTTGGCATATTGCCGCGTCGCGGCCGCTCCGGTTTCAAGGACGTCGGCGCGCGTCATCTCGCCCTTCAGCATCGCAGCGATCTGCGATACGCCGATTGCCTTCATGACAGGCATTTCCGGCGGCAGATCGAGAGCCAGCAACGCCCGCACCTCATCTTCGGCACCCATCGCCAGCATCTTTTCGAAGCGGCTGTTGATGCGCTCGTGCAACAAGGCCCGCTCCGGCAGCACCACGATCTTTCGCGCGCGATCCGGATCGATGACCATCGGCCCGGTCTTGCCCTGAAAGGCCGCAATCGACCGGCCCGTCGCCTCGGCCACTTCGAGCGCGCGGACGATGCGCTGCCCGTCCTGCGGGTTCAGCGTTTCGGCAACGGCACCGTCGCGTTGCGAAAGCTCGCGGTGCAGCGTTTCCGCCCCTTCCGCCAGCAACCGGCCGCGAAGACGATTGCGAACCTCGGGCGGAATCTCGGGCATGTCGGAAAGTCCGCCCGTCAGCGCCTTGAAATAGAGTCCCGTACCGCCCACGAACACAGGCATGCGCCCCTCGCCGCGAAGGCGCTCGACCAGTGCGCCCGCCTCGCGCAGCCAGGCGCCGGTGGAATAAGCCTGCCCCGCCGGAACGTGGCCATAGAGATGGTGCGGAATGCCTTCCATATCGGCTTCGGAGGGCCGCGCGGTCAGTACGCGCAAGGTGTCGTAAACCTGCATGCTGTCGGCATTGATGACGACGCCATCATGCGAACGAGCCAATTCAACCGCCAGCGCGGACTTGCCGCTCGCGGTCGGCCCGGTTATCAGGATCGCGTCGATATTGCTCATAAGGTTTCTGCTCATGGCCTTCGTTGCCACGCTTATTGCCAATCCGTCAAACCCCGTTCTTGTTCCGGCCATCGCCGAACAGGCGGCCGAAGCCGTCAAGGCGTCCGGGCTCTACTGGCTGGCCGACGGCATTGCCTGCGATATCGCGCTACGCGACGATACAGATCTGCAGGCAGCCGAGGCCAACATTCTGGCCGCGATCGGCGGGGAACCGATCGACCTCGTGATCCAGGAAACGGAAAGCCGCCGCAAGAAGCTGCTGATTGCCGACATGGACTCCACCATGATCGGCCAGGAGTGCATCGACGAACTGGCAGCCGAGGTCGGCCTGAAGGACAGGGTCGCCGATATCACCGCCCGCGCCATGAATGGCGAGATTGCCTTCGAGCCGGCCCTGCGCGAGCGCGTGGCCCTGTTGAAGGGATTGCCGCTGTCCGTGGTCGACGATGTCATTGCCAGACGCATCACCTTGACGCCGGGCGGCCCCGAACTGATCGCCACCATGAAGGCGAAGGGCCATTACACGGCGCTCGTTTCCGGCGGCTTCACCGTCTTCACCACCCGGATCGGCGCCACGCTCGGCTTCGACGAAAACCGGGCCAATATCCTGCTGGAAGAAAACGGCATACTCACCGGCTTCGTCGAGGAGCCGATCCTCGGCAAGCAGGCCAAGGTGGACGCGCTGAACGACATCGCCGAGAAGCTCGGCATTTCCGCGGATGACGCTTTGGCCGTCGGCGACGGCGCCAACGACCTCGGCATGCTTCAGCTTGCCGGCTCCGGCGTCGCACTTCACGCCAAGCCGACGGTCTCGGCGCAGGCCGGAATGCGTATCGACCACGGCGACCTGACCGCCCTGCTCTACATCCAGGGCTATCGCAAGACGGACTTCATCAAACCATAGACCGGCGCAGGTCGCTGACATCGGGGTACAAAGATGATCATCACCGAAACCGACCGGCTCATCATCCGCAACTGGCGCGAGACGGATCGCGATCTGGCCTACGAGATCAACTCCGACGAAGCCGTCATGGAATTCTTTCCGTTTCGCCGCAATCGTGAGGAAGCAAACATCTTCTTCGATCGCGTTCACGCGATGATCGCCGAAACCGGGCTTGGCTTCTTTGCTTTGGAGGAAAAGGCGACCGGCGCAACGATCGGTTTTTGCGGGCTGGCGCGTGTCGATCATCTCGAACCCCACGTCGCCAAAGGCACACTGGAAATCGGCTGGCGGCTGGCCGCGCGTTTCTGGGGCAAGGGCTTCGTGACCGAGGCGGCACGCGCGCTCCTCGCCCATGCGTTCGAGCGGCTCGGCGCCGGCGAGATCGTTTCCTTCGCCGTCCGGAACAATGTAAGGTCGACGGCGGTGATGGAGCGGATCGGTATGCATCGCGTCGAGGGCGGCGATTTCGATCACCCGAACGTCCCGGATACTCACCCTCATCTGAAGCGCCATGTGCTTTATCGCCTCACGGCCGCGGAATGGCGCTCCGGGCGATGACCTTCATCGAAACGCCGCGACTGATGCTGCGGCCATGCCTGGAAGAAGATCGCGGATTGTTCCATGAACTCAGCGCCGATCCGGCCGTCCTTGAGTTCTTTCCCTTCCGCCGCAGCCGCGAGGATGCCGATGCCGTCTTCGACCTGATCAGGAACGCCACACCCGAACCTGGCTTCGATCTTCTCGTCATGGTGCTGAGGGATAGCGGCGAGGCAATCGGGTTCTGCGGGCTGTCCAGATTGCGGATCGAGCCTCTTTTACCGAAAGATGCCGTCGAAATCGGCTGGCGGATCTCAGCATGCCATTGGGGCAAAGGCTATGCGACCGAGGCCGGCATGGCGCTTTTGAGCTACGCCTTCGATGTCCTGACGCTCGAAGAAATTCTGTCGATCGCCGTGCATGATAACAAGCGCGCTCTGGCGGTGATGCGCAGGATCGGCATGCAGCCCGATCCTGCCTGCGATTTCGACCATCCGCAAATTCCGGATACGCACCCGCACCTGAAGCCGCACCGCGTCTATCGCCTGAGCGCCGCCGAATGGCGCGCGCAGCACGGGCAATAAGGCAAGGCCTGAATTTACTCCAGCGCAACGGCGATGAAACGCAAGTCACCATTCGGAGATGCGATCATCATCTGTGCGTTGCGGCGGCCTTCGCGCTTCAGCGAAGCCACTTTCTCGGAAGCGGCACTCGGGGTCTGCACGAATTCCTGCGCGACCTCGACGATGACGTCGCCGGGCTTCAGTCCTTTTTCGGCCGCAGCGGAACCCGGCGCCACTTCGGTGACGACGACGCCGTCGACGCTATCGGCAATACCGAAGCTCTTGCGGTTCTCGGCCGACAGTGTCGCGAGTTTCATGCCCAGTATGTTCGAGGTCGCCTGGGCCGGTGGCTGAGCCTGAGGAGATTGCTGCGGGTCCTCGCCCTGATCCTGTCCATCCATGCCGTCATCGCTGCCCTCGTCGCCGTCGTCGGGATTGATGACGCCACCGTTGTTGCCGTTGTCGTCGGGCGCGAGTTGCGGCTTCTTGTTCTTGTCGGTGCTGGCAGCGGCCGCCTGATCGCTGTCCTCCAGCCGGCCCAGTGTGACCTTGACGGTCTGCTCCTTGCCGTCGCGGTAGATAACGACATCGACTTCCTTGCCGACAGGGCTTTCGGCAACAACGCGCGGCAGATCGCGCATCTCGTCCACATCCTTGCCGTCGAATTTCAGGATGACGTCGCCCGCCTTGATCGAGCCGTTGTCGACGGGGCCGCCCTTGATGACCCCGGCCACCAGCGCGCCCTTGGCGTCGGCAAGGCCGAGGCTGTTGGCGACATCGTCCGTCACCGGCTGGATACGCACGCCGAGCCAGCCCCGGCGCGTCTCGCCGAAGTCCCTGAGCTGATCGACCACGCCTTGAGCCAGCTCGGACGGAACGGCAAAGCCGATGCCGATCGAACCGCCGCTCGGGGAGATGATGGCGGTGTTGATGCCGATCACCTCGCCCTTCATGTTGAAGAGCGGACCGCCGGAATTGCCCTTGTTGATCGCGGCGTCCGTCTGGATGAAGTTGTCATAGGGGCCGGCGTTGATGTTGCGGCCCCGCGCCGAGACGATGCCGATGGTCACGGAGCCGCCAAGACCGAAGGGATTGCCGATCGCCATCACCCAATCGCCGATCCGCATCTTCGAGGAATCGCCGAACTTCACTGCCGTCAACGGATGCTTCGACTCGACCTTGAGGACCGAAAGATCGGTCTTCGTATCGGTGCCGATGAGCTTCGCCTTCAGCTTGGTGCCGTTGGGGAAGATGACCTCGATATCGTCGGCGCCTTCGATGACGTGATTGTTGGTGACGATGTAGCCGGCAGGATCGATGACGAAGCCGGAGCCGAGCGAGCTCACCTTACGGTTGCTGTTGTCGTCTTTCTTGTTGTTGAAGAAGTCGTTGAAGTAGTCCTGGTAGGGCGAATTGTCCGGCACCTTCGGCGTCGCCGGCCCGTCGCCCTCGTCCTTCACCTTCTGCGATGTGGAAATATTGACGACCGCGTCGAGCAATCCGGAAGCGAGATCGGCA
Source organism: Rhizobium sp. A37_96 (assembly GCF_053521765.1). Taxonomy (NCBI): domain Bacteria; kingdom Pseudomonadati; phylum Pseudomonadota; class Alphaproteobacteria; order Hyphomicrobiales; family Rhizobiaceae; genus Rhizobium; species Rhizobium sp. A37_96. The sequence continues at coordinate 321,671 of NZ_JBNWDS010000001.1, forward strand.
ACCGAAGCCGGCCCGGCGCTCATCGCCGGGTTCATCGTGACCGTGGGGGATGCTGCCGGCGGCGTCTGGTTGCCGGTGGTAGCCGGCGCCTGAGCACCTGCGGCCGCCCCGCTATTCTGCGCCTGTGCGTAAGCCTGTTCGGTGACGCCCACAACAGGGCCAGCAATCAGCGCAATGCTCGCGAGCAAGGCAAACGAACGGCCGAAAGGCAGGCGATTGGTCGAAGCCATCAGGCATCCTCATCGAGAAAGGGAAAACTTGTATAAGCATCAACATAAGGCGGAATGATGAAGCGTGAAATCACCTTTTTGCGAAATCCCCGGACCTCGGCGCCGTTGCTGCCGGCATGGTAAAGGTGATGCAAGCCGTCATAAAGAAAAGGGCCGCCCGAAGGCAGCCCTTTCATTTCCTGAACTGACGGCTTAGTTCGCAGGCGCCGTCGGATTGGCAAGCGCCGGCGCCGCGGAATTGGGCGCGGAGCCCGCAGGGCTGTCGAAGAACTTGAAGAAGTCCGACTTGCTGGGAGGCAGAACCAGCGTCTTGCCACCCGAGCCAAGCGCCTTGTTGTAGGCGGCCATCGAGCGATAGAACTCGTAGAAGTTCGGATCGCGCTGCGATGCATCGGCAAAGATGCCGTTGCGCTCGGCTTCACCCTGACCGCGAAGGATTTCCGAATCCTTCTGCGCATCCGCGACGATCTCGACGACCTGACGATCCGCGATCGCGCGGCGGCGCTGGCCTTCTTCGTTACCACGGGCGCGGATCAGTTCGGCTTCCGCCAGACGTTCGGCCTTCATGCGATCGTAGGTCTGCTGCGACACTTCCTGCGTCAGGTCGGTGCGGCGGATGCGGACGTCCTCGATATTGAGGCCGAGCGTTTCCGCATCGCGATGCAGGTCGTCACGCACTTCCGTCATCATGGACGCACGCTCGCTGGAGAGAGCCGCATCGAAGCTGCGCAGACCGTAGACACGGCGCAGCGAGGCATCGAGGCGGGTTCTGAGACGAGATTCCGCCGCATCGCGGTCACCCGACACCGTTTCCCGGAACTTCCGGGCATCGGCGATCTTGTAGACGACGAAAGCATCGACTTCGTAGAACTTGCCGCCCGAGACCTGGACGCGGATGTTGTCCAGATCGAAGCGCAGTTCCTGCTGCTGGATGTATTGAACGCGATCGGCATCCATGAAGGCGAAAGGCAGCTTGAAGTACAAGCCCGGCTCCGTCTTGACCTCGCGGATCTGGCCGAAGCGCAGGACGATGGCCTGTTCGCGGGCATTGACCACGAACACCGACGAATAGACGAGTAGCAATATCACCGCAAGCGCGATGAGAATGGCTGGCAAACGGCTGGACGTCATTATTTGGCCTCCGGCTGAGTTGCAGAGGCGGGCGTGCCTGCCTGCGTCGCGGGCTGCTTGCCGATTTCATTCAGCGGCAGGTAAGGCACGACGCCCTGCTTGTCGTCGATGATGATGCTGTTGGAATTGCCGATGACGGACTCCATGGTTTCAAGGAACAGCCGCTTGCGGGTCACTCCCGGAGCCTTGACGTATTCGTCGTAGATGGAGATGAAGCGCTGCGCCTCACCCTGGGCTTCCTTCACGATACGATCCTTGTAGGCCGCAGCTTCTTCGCGAATCTGCGCCGCGCGACCGCGCGCCTGACCGAGCTTCTGGTTGGCGTATTGATTGGCCTCTTCCACCTGCTGGTCTTCGTTCTGCTCGGCACGCTGCACTTCGTCGAACGCGTCTGCGACCTCGCGCGGCGGCGACACGTCTTCGATCGGCACGGCATTGATGGAAATGCCGGCACCGTAGCGGTCCATCGTATCCTGGATGATGTTTCTCACCTGGACCGCGATTTCCTGACGGTTATCACGATAGATGTCCTGTGCAGGACGCCGACCGACGATCTCGCGCATGGCGCTTTCGGCCACCTGCTGCAGTGTTTCGTCAGGGCTTTCGACGTTGAAGAGATAGGATTGCGGATTGGTCACGGCATAGAGGACCGAGAACTGCACGTTGACGATGTTCTGATCGCCCGTCAGCATCAGGCCGGCAGTCGAACCGGCGCTGGAGCGTCCGCCGATGTTTCGCTGCTGTTCCGTGATCTTCACGAATTCGACGCGGTCTATCGGCCAGAAATGGAAATGCAGGCCGGGCATCGAGACTTCTTCGCGCGGCTTGCCGAAGCGCAGTTCCACGCCGCGCTCGTCCGGCTGCACAGTATAGATGCACTGAATCAGCCAGAAAACGGCGATTACAGCGATGATGATGAGGACGACGCCCGCATTGAAGCCACCAGGCACAAAGCCTTTCAATCGGTCCTGACCGCGACGAATAATATCCTCGAGATCCGGAGGCCCTCCGTTGCCGCTTCCCCGCGGCCGGTTCGGTCCTTGCCCCCAAGGTCCCTGATTATTTCCGCCGCCACCGCCGCCCCATGGGCCACCGCCGCCGCCATTCTGATTGCTCCAAGGCATCAAAACCTCTTTGTTTGTTGACTCCCAGCATCGCGCCGAATCCACGGACCTCATGGCTCGAAATCCGCAGGCGGCAGCGATTGTTTCCCGTTATAGGTATCGAAGCACCTGCTTTCAACGCGACTTCAGGAAGTTCGTCGGATTCATTGGAAAATATTTGCTTTTCGGGGGCAGCTTTTATGTTTTTCGCTTGGAATAGCTAACGAACCGCGTCGGATAAGTGTCCTTCTCTCCAGCCGGCACGGCCAGCTCGCTGTCGGCCTGCCAGATGCCGGGATCGATCTTTGGAAAGGCCGTGTCGCCCTCCACATCCGCCTCGACATGGGTCACCAGCAACCGGTCGGCCAGACCGATCGCCTGCCGATAGATTTCACCGCCGCCAATGATGCAGATTTCGTCGACATCGCTCTCCCGGGCAAGGCGGGACGCAGCCTCGATCGCCTCGGCCAGCGAATGCACCACCGCTATCCCCTCGGCAGAGAAACCGGTATCGCGGCTGATGACGACATTTGGCCGGCCCGGCAGCGGCTTGCCGATCGACTGAAAGGTCTTGCGCCCCATGATGACCGGCTTGCCCAGGGTCATCGCCTTGAAACGCTTGAGATCGGATGACAACCGCCAGGGCATATCGCCATCGCGCCCGATGATGCCGTTGCGCGATACGGCAACGACGATGGTTTTGATCGGTTGGGTCATGCGTCTCCCTCAGGCTATCTCACCGGCGCCGAAGCGAGTCGGCGCGAAGACTTTACATCATGATGGTCACGACGGGAGGTGAAAGGCGTCCCGTCCCAAGCACCGCCGCATTAGGCGCCGCTATTGAGCTCATCGAGCTGGCCGGCCAAAAGCCCTCCATCTTCCCGATCCTTCGCCATCTTCCTATAGAGCCCGGCCATGCCCCTGAATATCAGCGCGGCGGGATCGTCCTTGCCGAGGAAATCCGAAATCTCCTCCATCTCCGCAACCCAGCGATAGGCTTTGGGATACATGTCCGGAATGCCATGGACCAGCTTCGCATAGAGATCGGGCACGCTTTCCTGAAGCTCGCGTTTCAGGGACTCATCGGCGCCCGAGTGGATCGCGGCCAGCAGCATGGCCGTGCCGAGACCGGTTACGCCCTTGTTGATACCGGCATAGCACATCTTCAATGCGGAGGCCGCGCCGATCGACCCCTCGATGCGGCGGACCCGCAGTCCGTGCTCCACCAGCACGCTGCTATCGTTGGCCTCATCGCCGCTGACGTAGAGTTTCGGCCCTTTCTGCCCGGGTTTCGGCGGTCCGCCGATAATGGAGCCGTCGAGAACCACGCCACAGTCGCTGCCGAAGATCGCCGCAACCTCGGCCATGGTCCTCGGGGAAATCGCGTTACAGTCCATGAACGTCGTCCGTCTACCTGTCCGGCGTAGCTCGACGGCGATCTGCTCGGCCACGGCAACGGCCTCGGCGGGCGGCACGATGGACAGAACGAGGCGTGATGCGGCCACGGCATCCAGGCCGACCGGCTCCATGCCAGCCGCTTTCGCCCGCTCTATGGTCGAAGCCGATCGCCCCTCGAGATAGGTGACCACCCTCGCCCCATTTTCGACCAGGCGTCCGGCGATGGCGCTGCCCATCGCGCCGGCTCCGATGACTGCGATCTCCACGGCCAATCTCCTTCTTCGCATGGGGAAGTCGGCAGCATATCGTCTATCCCTCGACCGGACGAGCAGAATGCCGTGCAGTAACGCTAAGTTTAGCGTCCATCCTTATCCGTTGCGAAGAACGAGGACGGCGTAGGTGCACGGTTCTTGGCTTTCATTCCTGAAGACGCAATCCGTCGGCGGACCGAGCTCCAGGCAGTCGCCGGCCGTCATGAAGTGACTGACATCGCCTTCGAGAAAGGTCAGCCGTCCCTCCAGCACCCAGATGAGCTGCCGCATGAACGCGTAAGCCGATGCGGGCATGGGCACTTCCGCTCCCGCGGGCAATTCGATGCGGACGAGATCCAGCGGCAGATCGGATTTCGGGGAGACGTGCCGGCGCTCATAGCCTGTCTGCGGATCGACCCAGACGGGTTGCTCTTCCTTCCTGAGAAACCGGCCCTGCTGCATCTCCGCGCGCGCCATCAAGGCCGACATGCTCAAGCTGAAGGCGCCGGAAAGCTTGCCGAGCAGCATCGCCGTCGGGCTGCTCTCGCCACGCTCGATCTTGTGGATCATGGCGCGGGAAACGGCTGAGCGCCCGGCCAGCTCCGTCAACGACCAGCCTCGGCTCTCGCGTTCTATGCGGATGCGGGCGCCGATGCGCCTGTCGATATCATCAAGTTGAGACATGCGTGTTACTATAGTAGACGCCCATGAGAATGGCAATCGACCCGACTACCTCGTTGAGCAACTCGCGCGGACAAACTCGACGGCACAAAGGCAAACTTGCCATCCAATCGAGAAATCATACTCTGCTGAAATCACGCGATATTTCGCAAACATGGGAATGACCTCAACCATCAGGCCGGCTTTTGACTCGCCAAAGCCCATGTAACAATATAGTGGACAGACATACAAATCGGTGTATGACAGGCGACACCAGAAACGACAGATCCATCCAGTTTAGTGGATGGTCAACGGAGCCGCCGATGCAAATTCGCGATGCGAGAGAGGAAGATCTCGCCGGAATAACCGCGATCTACAACGATGCCGTCGCCAATACCGCCGCGATCTGGAACGAGACGCAGGTCGATATCGACAACCGCAGGCGATGGCTGCAGGATCGGCACAAACTGGGCTATCCGGTGCTGGTGGCTGTCGGCGATCACGGCGATGTGGTCGGCTACGCCTCGTTCGGCGACTGGCGCGCCTTCGACGGTTATCGCCATACGGTCGAACATTCCGTCTATGTCCGCAACGACCAACACCGAGGCGGCATCGGCAAGGCGCTCATGATCGAGCTGATCGAGCGCGCCCGCGCGATCGGAAAACATGCCATGGTCGCCGGCATCGAGGCTGGCAATGCCGCCTCGATCAGGCTTCACGAAAAGCTCGGCTTCCAGCAGGTGGGCCTTCTTCCGGAGGTCGGCACCAAATTCGGCCGCTGGCTCGACCTGGCCTTCTTGCAGCTGCTCCTCGATCGGCGCACGGAGCCCGATTCCAGGCCGACCGCCTAGACCGCGACTTCGGCCGCGATCGCGGCATGCGGCTCGTATCCCAGAACCTCGAAATCCTCTATGCGATAGCCGTCGATGCTGTCGGGCCGGCGCAGCAGGCGTAAGGTCGGGAACGGCCGCGGCTCGCGGCTGAGCTGTTCGCGGATCGCATCCAGGTGGTTGAGATAGAGGTGGACGTCGCCGCCGGACCAAACCACCTCGCCGACATCCATATCGACCTGCTGCGCAACCATGGCCAGCAAGGCCGCCTGCTGGCAGATATTGAAGGGATTGCCCAGGAACAGGTCGCAGGAGCGTTGGAAGACCATCAGGCTCAGTCGCGGGCGCTTCCCTTCCGCGGCAGCCGATATGTTCGACACATGAAACTGATAGACCATATGGCACGGATGCAGCGCCATATCGGCCAGCTCACCGACATTCCAGGCATGAAAGATCATGCGGCGGCTGCTGGGATTGGTCTTGAGATCGCTGATTACCGAGGCGACCTGGTCATGCACCCGCCCCTCGGCGTCGCGCCATTGCCGCCACTGCTTGCCGTAGACCGGACCGAGATCGCCCCATTGAAGCGCGAAAGCCTCATCCTCCAGAACCCGCTTCTCGAAGGCCAGCTGATCGATATCCTCACCGGTCGCCTTGCGATATTTCGCCAGCGGCCAGTCCGTCCAGATCCGCACGTTCTCCTTCAGGAGATTGCGGATGTTGGTATCGCCGGTCAGAAACCAGAGCATTTCCTTGACGGCGAGCTTCCAGTAGACGCGCTTCGTCGTGAAGATCGGGATCTGCCCCTTGGAAAGGTCGAAGCGCATCATCGCGCCGAGGCCGCTCAGCGTGCCGACGCCGGTCCGGTCGATCCGGCGGTCACCATGCTCGAGCAGGTGCGCCATCAGGTCGAGATATTGATACTCCGGGTGACGAGCCATCTTCCGCTCCGAAATCGCTTGAAGTTTCCGGATGGCGCGGTTGCCGCCAACGGCTGCCCGCCGCCGCGTGCCCGGCCGATTCCTTGTTTGGCGATTTTAGTGACAAGCCGGCACAAAACCAACCGCGCCGCTACATAATACAGGCAAATCTCGCAGCCTCGCACTCAAACCGATGTTTCCGCGAAGCATTTATGACAATTCCCCTTCCCTTCGCCTGCGGAAAACACTATATCAGCCATGCCGGTCTTCGGGCCGGCTATGGCGATAAATGAGCGGTGTAATAAACCTATTGGACCCGGGGGCGGTACCCGGCGCCTCCACCAAAAACCGGCCGGCAAGCTTGCGGCAGACCGGCTTTTGATGGGGGCGAAACAGGATCGACAAGGGTGTAAAGATCGACTTTTTGCTCGGCATTGTACCACCGTTATCGGGCTAAAATTGTAGTTGCAAACGACAACTATGCGGAAGCTCGTCTCGCTGCTTAATCGCGGTGTGACACTTCAAATAAAGTCCTAAGGGGTCGCACTCTTAGGCGGGGTTCGAAGGCACCTGGCAACAGAAGCCTTCACCTTCTTCTCCAGTGCTATATTATAGGTGACCAAGCGATGACTCGCGCATAGGGCTTTTCCGGCGGCGTTCAGCGTGGCATAAGCCTTAAAAAAACATGGCCAACGAAAGACAGGAAAGCATGGGGCAGGATCATATCCGCTACGACATTTTGGCACAGGACGCCCTGCGTGGAGTGATCCGCAAGGTGTTGACCGAGGTCGGCGCCGCAGGCCGACTGCCCGGCGACCATCATTTCTTCATCACCTTTCTGACAGGCGCTCCCGGCGTGCGCATTTCGCAGCACCTCAAGGCGAAGTATCCGGAGCAGATGACCATCGTCATCCAGCATCAGTTCTGGGATCTGAAAATTACCGAGAGCCAGTTCGAGATCGGCCTGTCTTTCTCCGACGTTCCGGAAAAGCTGGTAATCCCCTTCAACGCCATCCGTGGTTTCTACGACCCTTCCGTCAACTTCGAGCTGGAATTCGACGTGCCGCTGGCCGACGAGGACGAAGTCTCCTCCAGCGAAATCACCGCCTATCCAGTGCCGGCCGAGGGCGAAGAAGCGCCGGTGGCAGCCGCCAAGGAAGGCGAGGAAAAGAAGCCGGGATCTGTCGTCTCTCTCGACGCATTCCGCAAGAAGCAGTAGGCATGATGGGGGGAGCATTCGCTTCCCCTTCGCATATCAGCCACGGGGAGATCGATGAGCGCCGAAATCGTCAATCTGCGGCAGTTTCGCAAGAAGCAGGCCCGCTCGGACAAGGAAAAACAGGCTGAGCAGAATCGCATCAGCTTCGGGCGGACCAAGACGGAAAAGAACTTGACGAAAGCACTCAACGAGAAGACTGCAAAAAACCATGAAGCAGGCCGGATCGAAACCCCGGAGACCGACGACTAGTTACTTGCCCGACATAAAAATCTTCCGAAATCAGTTGCTTACTCCTGCATTTTGAATCAGTTTTACAAATATCCCTCCATTTACGATTTTTGATCGATCCGCCGATGATCCGCAAACATTCCGCGACGCTGCATGGCCATCGCACGAGCTTTTCCCTTGAGGATGCCTTCTGGACAGAACTGAAGGCTATCGCCAATGCGCGCGGCACATCGCTTGCAGCGCTGATCTCCGAGATCGACGACGGCCGCGAGGCCGGCAGCAATCTCTCCTCCGCGCTGCGCCTCTATGTCCTCAGATGGCTGAAGGATCGCAATTAAGCGATTGCAGGAAGGCGCACCGCAGTCTTGCAGGCGCGTCCGACCGACCCGGCAAGGATCGGCTCGCAAGTGCCCGGTCTATTACTGGGCAACTCCCGGCAATTCATTGAAGTTCAACGGCGCTGCCGTTTGTGGAACAGGACTGTTGGGCGAAGGCGCGCGCTGGGCTTCGGCCTTGGCTCGGGCCTCCGCAGCCGCCTTGGCCTTTGCCGCCTCTTCCGCTGCCTGTTTGGCTCGCGCCTCTTCTTCCGCCTGCTTCTGCGCAGCTGCCTGCCGTGCCAGATCGCGCAGGCGCTGCTCTTCGGCGCGACGCTGCTGCTCGATGGCGGCATCCCGCTGGCGCTGGGCCTCGCGAACGCCTGCTACATACTTGTAGAGTGCCACCTCCCGCCTGAGCCGCTGCTTTTCAAGCACATTGGCCTGCAAGCGCTCGACACGGCGGCGTTCCCGCTCGAATGCGCGAACCGACAGGAAGCTGGTTACGTCGGTCACGTCCATCGTACGGCCCGGTGTCGCCAGCGGCCCGCCGAAATCGAGGCGCAAGGCCGGCTCTGCACCGCTCTGCGCTTCCGCGCCGGCATTGAAATCGATACCGAGGGATCCGCGCAGGCGCTCATCCGGCAGGCTGATTTCGGCATTGCCCGAGAGCTTCGCCACACCGTTGCCGGCTGCGATATTCGTCGCCCGGGCGACGCCCGCCGAAATGTTGAAGGGGATGGCCGTCGCCGGAAGGACCGCTTCGCCGTTGTTGAGCAAAGTCTGCACGATCGGCAGCACGTTGGCGGCGGTAATGTCGCCCTGGATCTGGTCCGTTGCCGACAATAACGGCGGCAGAATGGAGAGATTAAGTCCGCGCACATGCGTCTCGCCAAGCTGAAGCTCGCCCGAGCCGCTCGCATTGGCGGCAAGCTCGGCGATGCTCTTGCCGCTCGCTTCGGCATTCATCGCGAGACCGAAGCGGCCGCTCGCAAGCGGCGCTCCGTCACGCTGCCAGGCAACGGCGGCAAGATCGCCATTGGCGAGATTGAGCTTCGTCTGCAGCAGGCCCGTGCCATCCGAATTGGCGAGCATCACGCTGCCGTTCAGCGTACCGCCGTTCCAGCCGCCGGTCAGATCGTTCAGCCGCAGTTCCTCGCCCTTGTAGGCCGCATTGGCGGTGAAGTTCGAAATGGGGCCGAATATGCCGGGCCATACCTGCTTTGCAGAAAGCTTGACGCCGATATCCATGCCGGTGAAAGCAGGCAATCCGAGCTTTTCCTGGTTAAGGGCGCCTGTTTTCGGGTCTGTCATCGGCCCGTAGATCGCTTCCGCCAGCCAATCGAGATCCGCCTTGTCGAGCGTCAGCTCGCCCGTTGCCTTGAGGTTCGGCGCCTTTCGATCGAAGGTCAGCGTGCCGGACATGTTATTGTCGGCAAACACTCCCTTCATGTCGGAAAACACGATCTTGTCCGGGTTCAGCGCGGCATTGGCCTGGAATTTCACCGGCAGGCCGGCCCCCATCTGCGGGACGCCGATACCGTTCATGACGAAATAGGGATCGATATCGGCGCTTTCGAGCGATAGCGCCATGTTGCCGTTGAGGAAAGTATCCGGTCGCACGTCGACCTTGCCGTTCGCGGTGAACGATGTCTTATCCGTCGCAAAGGTCAGCGCCGCATCCGCCGGATCGGTGCCGCTGGCGGATACCTTCAACGTCAAACGGCCATTGGCGTCCGCCTCGACCGGCAAGGGATCGAGGCCAGCCTGGCCGAACAGGATCGACGTGACCGAATTTTCCAGCGTGCCTTCGAGGGTCGTCGTGCCCTTGCCCGCGAAAGCCGAGAGATCGGACATGCGATAGTCGAAATTGACACGGCTGCCGTTGGAGACGCCTGCCAGCGTTACCGTCAACGCATTGTCCTGATCGCCGCCGAGCGTCACCGCGCCGCGAAGGGCCGTATTTCCGTACCAGGCGGCGTTGCGCACCAGGCGGTCCATGACGGGATGATGCGGCAGATGCTGGCGCAGCATCTCGAAGAACGGTCCGGGATCAGCGGCCTTGAAGGTAATCTCTCCCGACCCCTTATAGTCGGAAGGCGAACCGTCAGCACGACCCGTCGCGGTGATTTCAGCACCGGCGACGTTGCCTACCGAAAGCTTGTCGAGGGTCAGCGCGCCGCCGGCTACCGAAAACGATGTATCGACATTGTCGGCCGGCACGCCGAAGGCCATGAACTTGCCGGCCTGCAGATGCGCAGTAATCCGGTGATCGAACAGGGCCTCGCCGTTGTCCTGGCCCGTAAAGAGCCCCGTCAGTGCCCGCAGCGCGTCAAGATCGAGGGCGTCTCCGGTCAGATCGACGGCAAGCTTCGGCGGGTTCTTGTCCGCGGCGCCCTGACGATCGAGCCGGCCCTTGAGCGTGGCCGAACCGATTGCGATTTCCAGATTCTCGAAGCGTTGCTCCTCATGCCGCAGGCTGACATCGGCGGAAAAACCGGCCTGCCGCAGCTGGCGGATCGCCGGATCCACGGACCCGACAAGCCAGGAAGCCAATCCAGAGGGTTGGTTGGATGCGACGACCAGATTGCCGATGAAGTTCGGCTCGCCCTGCAGCATCAGATTGCCGCGCGCCTCGACCTGCGTGCGCCCCGGCAGCGTGCCGACGGCATGGTCGATCTTCCATCCCGTCCCCGCCGGCTCGAGATCGAGCCGCACGTCACGGATGGTCGTGTCACCGGCGACGATCGCCGGCAGCCGGAACGTCGCCTTGCCGGGAACCTGCGGCACCGGGATTTCGGCGGCGATCGCGATCAGGCTGTTCAGGCGCTGGCGGGCGGAGATTGTCGGGTTACGGTTCGTCTTGCCGTTGGCGCCCTTGTTGTTGCCGAGCCGATTGACATCGATCTGCTGGCCATCGGCAGTCAACAGAAACTCCGGTTTTGAGCCCGTATCCAGCGTCGCCTCGCCGGTTACCACATAGGGATCGTCATCGGCACCGACTTCGAGCCGGTATTCCGGCACGCGAATGCGATCATTCGTCAACTCGAAGCGGCCCTTGATACGTGGCTGCGCCTTTTGATCGGCAACATCGTGGACTTGCTTGTCGCTGACGCCGGCCGTGAAGGAGCCCATGTAATCGGGCTTGCTGTTGACGAGCTTCAATTCGCCGTCGAGATCGACATTGAGAGGATGGCGGTCCGGCATCAGCCGGGTGCGGACGCGCAAGACGCCGTTGTCGTCGGGCTGACTGCTGGAAATCGTGAAATTGCCGTGCTCGCTGTCGAGCGCCGCATCGCCCTCGATGCGCCAGGGACCGGCAAGCGACCTTGCCGACATCTGTGCGTTCAGGCCGGTGACATGCCGGGTCCGGCCTGTCTGCTCGTCGATAAAGAGGACATCGCCGTCTTCGACATGAACGCTTTCGAGCACCACCGACTTGGCGGGAATCTCAGGTTGGCTGCCGCGCATCCAGTCCAGCGTACCGTCTTTCAGCAGACGCAGGCGGACCTGGGGCTTGGACACGCGCATGTCGAAGATCAGCGCTTCGCCGGAAAGAAAAGGCGCAAGTTCGGCATCCATGGAGAATTCGGCAATCTGCACCAGCGGCGTACCATCCGCCTCCTGGCCGACACGGACATCGTGCAGCGTCACGGACGGGAACGGCAGAAGACGGGCATCGACGGTGCCGTGGACGGTCACCTTCTTGCCGATGATGCGGCTCGCCTGATCCTCGAAATTCTTGCGAAAATCGGTCCAGTCTATGAAGAGCGGAGCGAGCAGCGCCACGAAGAGCACCACCACGAGCAATCCACCCAGAAAAACCAGGACCTTACCTAACAACGCGCACCGTCTCCAATCTTCATTCCCAACACATGCCAAGCTGCCGTTTATCCAGGCACATACACGACATAGCCTGGAATATGCACAGTTCTACCCGATCCCTGCCCGCGACAGCAGCTCTTTTTCAGAGGCTTGCCACCCATCTAAGGCACACATGCGGCTTTTCATGACAAAAACCGGAAAAGAGCGGCTGCAGCCTAGCGTCATTCGCGTGCGTAGCAAGCCAAGATCATGAAAATATTCCATCTTTCAGTGCCCACGGAATATCTTTCCGGGATTGAAGATAGCATCCGGATCAAGCGCATCCTTGATCTGGCGCATCAAATCGACGGCATCGCCGAGCTCCTGCTCGAGAAACGCCATCTTGCCCTGCCCTATCCCGTGTTCGCCCGTGCAGGTGCCGTCCATCGCCAGCGCGCGCGCATTGAGGCGCGCAACGAAATTCTCGACGACGGCGATCCCTTCGGCGGTCTTGTCGTCGAACAGCACCAGCACATGAAAATTGCCGTCGCCGGCATGGCCGACGATCGGCGCCAGCAGGCCATGCGCCTCGATATCGGCCTGGGTTTCCGCGACGCATTCGGCCAAGCGCGAGATCGGCACGCACACATCCGTCGACAGGGCGTTCAGTTCAGGCGCCAGCGCGCGGCAGGCCCAATAGGCGTCGTGGCGGGCCTTCCAGAGCTTGTTGCGCTCTTCCGCGTTGCTGGTCCACAGAAACTCGCCGCCACCGCATTCCGCAGCAATCTCGGCAAATTGTGCCGATTGCAGCGCAACGGTTTCGTCCGTGCCGTGAAATTCGAGGAAAAGCGTGGGCTTCTCGTCGTATGTGAGGCCGGAGTAGCGGTTGCAGGCCCGCATCTGCATGGCATCCAGCAACTCGATGCGCGCAACGGGCACCCCCATCTGGATCGTCATGATGACGGCATCGCACGCCGACTTGACATCCGGAAAGGCGCAGGCACCGCCGGCGATCTTCTGGGGAATGCCCTGCAGGCGGAGCGTGATCGAGGTCAAAACGCCAAGCGTGCCTTCGGCGCCGACGAAAAGCCGCGTCAGATCGTAGCCGGCCGAGGATTTCCTGGCGCGGCGGGCGGTGCGGATTTCCTCGCCATTGGCGGTGACGGCGGTCACGGAGAGCACGTTGTCCTTCATCGTACCGTAACGCACGGCATTCGTTCCCGAAGCGCGCGTCGACGCCATGCCGCCGATCGAGGCATTGGCGCCCGGATCGATCGGAAAGAACAATCCGGTATCGCGGAGATAGGTGTTGAGCTGTTCGCGCGTGACGCCAGGCTCGACCGTGCAATCCAGATCCTCGGCATTGACTTCGAGAATACGGTTCATGCGGCTGAAATCGATGGAAATACCGCCTTGCGGTGCATTCACCTGCCCCTCCAGCGACGAACCCGTGCCGAAGGGAATGACGGGAACCCTGTGTTCGGCGCACGCCTTGACGACGGCCTGCACGTCTTCGCGCGTTTCGGCAAAAACCACACCGTCCGGTAGCTGCGAGGGAATATAGGTCGTCGTATGCGCGTGCTGGGCGCGAAAACTCTCGCCAGTCTGGAAACGTTCTCCGAAAGCCTGTTTCAGAACGCCGAGAACGGCAGATATCCCCGCCTCGTTGCGTGTTCCCGCCTTCGCATCAGCCAGAACCATAGTCCGAATCTCCCATCGCGATCACCAAAAGGCGTTAACCTTTTAATCGGTTCTATGGGACATCGGCGCGGCGCTGTCCAGTCAAGAAAAGGCCGCACCTGGCGCGGTCCCGACCACGACGCACGCGATAGGTTCAAGCGGGCCTGCTACCCGTCGTCGAGCGGTCAGCCGTGCGCTTGCGCGCCGCGCACCATGCTGCCCCATGCGCCCGGCGGAATACCGAAAGCTTTCTTGAAATGTCGCGTCAAATGGCTCTGATCGGCAAATCCGGTTGCGGCCGCGACTTCGGCGATCGACTCGCCCTCGCCGATCAGCGTCTTTGCCTGCTGCAACCTGCGCATCAGCAAGAAACGATGCGGACTGGTGGCAAAGGCAGCGCGGAAATGCCGGGCAAGTGCAAAGCGGTCAAGGCCGGTGATCCGTTCCAGCTCCTGAGACCGCACGCCGCGCATGACATGCGCCTCGAGATAATCGCGGGCGGTTTTCACCTGACCCCAGGCGATGCTGCCCAGGGGCCTCTGCGGTAGGCGGGCGTGCTGCACGAGGCCATCGGCCAGACGCGAAACGAAATCGTCGACGAAGAGTTCATCCAGCTCGCGATCGAGTTCCCCCAGCGCCGCCAGCAACAAGCCTGCGAGACGATCATCCTCCACGACCGGATCGTCGACGAATGGCAGGCCGATGCGTGCCGCCTCCAGGCACTGGAACAGCATCGAAGGTTCCAGATACAGCATGCGATAGACAAGCCCGTCCTCGGTCGCGGCCCCGCCATCATGCAACTCGTCCGGATGAAGGATAATCACCCGCCCCGGCATGCTATAGCGCTGCTCGCCGCGGTAGCGAAATGTCTGCACGCCACGCAGGGTAACGCCGAGCGCATAGGTATCGTGCCGATGCAGATCGAACGCATCGCCCCGAAACTGCGCCTGGATGCGCTCGATGCCCGGATAGGCCGGCGCGGACAGGATGCGGTTGGCTTCGTGCGTCACGCACAAACGTTCAAGACCCGTGGCGATCTGTCCGGCTACATCCTCGCGCAACGTCCCATTCCCAGACTGCATGAAAGTGACCACCGATGTTCGATACCAAAATCGCAATCGTTCTGCGAAGCGACCTTCAGTCCTGGCAGAAGCTGAATGTAACCGCGTTCCTGTCGACAGGCATTGCCGGACAACATCCGGAAATCATCGGCGAACCCTATCGCGATCGGGCCGGCAACGTCTACAACGCTTTGTCGGTCCAGCCGGTAATCGTCCTTGCGGCCGATCCGGACGATATCGCCGCCATTCACCGCCGCTCGCTGGAGCGCGGCGTCATCTCTTCCGTCTTCATCGAGGAAATGTTTTCAACCGGCCATGACGTAGCCAATCGCGCCGTCTTTTCCGAATTTGCGCCCGAAGACGCCAAGGTCGTCGGCATCGCGTTGCGCGCGGACAAGAAAATCGTCGACAAGATCACCAAGGGCGCGAGCATGCATCGATGATCGGACTGGAAAGCGGCCGGATCGTTGGATCCGGCCGCCTCTGTTGAAAAAGCCTAGCCGTTCTGCGTGATCGGCGCGATCTGGATCTCGACGCGGCGGTTCTGGGCGCGGCCGGCTTCGGTCGCATTCGATGCGACCGGCTGCGACGGGCCGAAGCCGATAGCCGACATGCGGCGCTGATCGATACCCTGGCTGCCGAGATAGGACGCGACCGAGCCGGCGCGGCGTTCCGACAGATCCTGGTTATGCTGCAGGCTGCCCGTCGAATCCGTATGGCCGTTGACGTCGATCAGCGTGCGGTTGAACTTGCGCAGAACGATGGCGACGGAATTGAGGGTCGCGAAGAATTCCGGCTTGATCGCATCCTGGTCGATATCGAAGGTAATCGCCGACGGCATGTTCAGAATGATACGGTCGCCGACGCGGGTCACCGAAACGCCGGTGCCCTGCAGCTGCGCGCGCAGTTCGGACTCCTGCTGGTCCATGTAGTTGCCGATACCGGCACCCGCGAGTGCGCCAACGCCGGCGCCGATCAGCGCGGCATTGCGGCGCGAGGCCGGCGAGTGGCCGATGAGAAGGCCGGCAACCGCACCCACGCCGGCGCCGATCGCTGCACCGCCGGCCGTGTTGGAGACTTTCTGCTCCCCCGTATAGGGATCGGTGGTCGTGCATGCGTTCAAAAAGGCTGCCGCTAGGGCAAGCATGGCAATTTTCTTGATCATAGAATCGTCGCTCTCCGGTTCGATGGCCGCAGCAGATATGAAGCATTGCGGCAATATCAAGAAGAGAAATCTTATCGAGGCCTTTGTCCCCTGTGCATAGAGCCGCAGCAAAGCTTTCAGCCCGCGAACGTGTCAGCCGGATGCATGGAGCCGCCCGTCAACGCGGCTCCGCGATACCCCCATCCGCGATCACTTGAAGAGCTGCAGCACCGTGTTGTAGCTCGCATTGGCGATCGAGAGCGATTGCAGTCCGAGCTGCTGCTGGGCCTGCAGCGCCAGAACCTTGCTCGATTGCTGCTCCATATCGGCATCCACCAGCTTGCCGACGCCGCTGGTCAGCGAATCGCTGAGATTCTTGGCGAATTCGGTCTGAAGGTTGATGCGCGATTCGAGAGAGCCGAAGGCCGATCCGATCGTCTTGAGCTGGTTCAGCATCCCCGTCACGGTATTGACCATGTCGACGATGGCGCCTTGGGTCGTATTCGCATCGAGCGAGATTTCCACCTGTCCGCTGGTGTCCCCGTTCTTGGTGCCGATCAACACATAGTTCTTCGCGGAACCGGCCTCGGTCGCAAAGGCGGTTGAGGTCAGCACCCCATATCCACCCGTGCCGCTAGACTGATCGTCGATCAGATAACGCGCGTCGCTTGACATGATGGGGCCGGTCGTCGAGCTCACACCTGCGTAGTTCAGCATGCCGATACTGACGGTGCCATTGGAACCGCGAATGAGGGAGCCCGGAACCTCGTGCGGAGCGGTCGGGTCCGCGCCGTCCTGCAACACGGTCCAGTTGACGCCATTGAAGGTCGCCGACTCCCCGATACTGCGCAGCTGCTGCTTGAGCTGGGTAATCTCGTCGTTGAGCTTGGACTTGTCGATACTTGTCTCATAAGCGCTGACGAGCTTCGTCCTGATTTCCGTCACGACGTCGATCGCGCTGCTGACGCCCGTGGAGGCCGTACTGACCGTCGAGGCGGCAAGACCGAGCGCATCCTGCACCGACGAAATCGCGCCGATGTCGGTATGCGTCAAAGTCGAGATTTTCCAGTAAGTGGCATTGTCCTTGACCGTCTGCACCCGCAGACCCGACGACATCTGCCGTTCCGCGTTGGTCAGTTTGGTCTGGGTGTCCTTCAGCACTTCCAGTGCTGTATTCACAGAGGGACTGACCCTGATGAAGGTCGAAAAAATACTCACGGCACACGAACTCCGGACGCAACAATACGCAACAAATACAAGAAGACATTGAAACCTTGCCGCGGGCGCTCATGCGCGCGGGCCGACCGTGTCGGCAAACAGGGAGACAGGCAAAAACAACGCCTGCGCTCCATCGGTTACATGCCGCTATGATTAGCAAACATGCTTAAAAAAGCGCTAAGCGATACGCATGATTTACCATAAATAAGCGCATTAAATGCGGCGGGCGCAACCCGCCCGTGCTCGCCCTACTCCGCGGCGCGCAGATTGGTCAGCTTCGAGCGCAGCGCCGCATCGGACATTTCCTCATGCAACCGTTGCTCTTCATGCGTCTGCGGCTTGGCGAAGCGGGCAATCAGGAGATAGGCGACCGGCGTGATGTAGAGCGTGACCAGGGTCGCGAAACCAAGGCCGCCGACGATCACCCAGCCGAGCGCGATACGCGCCTCCGCGCCCGCGCCTTCCGCAAAGACTAGCGGCACGCCGCCGAGGATGGTCGCGATCATCGTCATCATGACCGGGCGCAGGCGCAGGGCGCACGCCTTCTCGATCGCCTCGCGCACGCCTTCGCCCTTGTCGCGCAGCTGGTTGGCGAACTCGACGATCAGGATACCGTTCTTGGCCATGACCCCGACCAGCAGCACCAGGCCGATCTGGCTGTAGATGTTGAGGCTCGAGCCGGTGATGACGAGAGCAAAAATGGCGCAGGCAAGGCCCAGCGGCACCGTGGACATGATGATGAGCGACGACAGCACGCTTTCGAACTGGGCTGCGAGCACCAGGAAGATGATGACGATGGCGAAACCGAAGGTCAGCGCCATGCCGCTGGAATTCTCCTCAAGCGTCGCCGCTTCGGCAAGTGGCATCAACCGCGATCCCGGCGGCAAGAGCGGTGTCGCGATCCGGGTAACGTCCTCGACCGCCTGCCCGAGCGACATGCCGTTCTTGAGACCGGCCGTGATCGCGACCGACGCCAGCTGCTGCTCGCGGGTCAGCTGCGGCGCCACCGCATTCTCCTTCAGCGCTGCGATCACCGACATCGGCACAATCTTGCCGTCGCCGGTCTTCAGATAGACGTTTTCAAGGTCCGTCGGATCATCGATCGGGCGCATGGTCGAGGTCAGCAGCACCGGATAGGATTCGCCGGCGACGAAAACATCGACAACGGAACGCCCTTCCAGCAAGGACTGCAGCGCGACCGAAAGGCCTGTTATATCGACCCCGAGGTCGGACGCACGCTCGCGGTCGATGGTGACGGAGACCTGGGCCTGCGTCGGCTCGTTGTTGAGCCTCGGCGTGTCGAACCGTCCGGTCGCGTCAAGCGCCTGCACCAGCTTCAGGGCCGCCTCGGTCAGCGCTTCGTGATCGTTGCCGACAAGCGCCATCTGCACGCCGCTGCCGGCGCCGCGAATGCGCAGGCTGTTGGCCTGAACGACGTTGCCGCGAAGGGCCGGAACGTCAGCCATGGCCTGGTTGATATCGGCGACGATGTCCTGCTGCGTGCGATGGCGCTCGCTCCAGGGTGCCAGAGTCAACACCATGAAGCCGCTGTTCTTCTGGCTGCTCATACCCGAAATCGCATAGATGTTGCGGATATCGCCGCTGTCGCGCAGCGGCTGCAACCGCTCCTCGACGCGCTGCAGCTGATCCTTCGTATAGTCAAGGCCGGCACCCTGCGGCGTGGTCAGGCGCAGCATGACCATTGCCCGGTCCTCGCTCGGCGTCAGCTCGCTTTTGACATTGACGAAGGCCAGGACGGCGGCAGCCGAAAACAGGGCGCAGAAGATGATGACGACCAACGGCGCGTTCAGGCAGGCTCTGAGCGTCCGGCGATAGACGGCGGCAAAGAGCTCTCCGAAACGGCCGAGCGCCCCGTGTTCCTCGCGCATCTCCTTGGTCAGCATCCGCGAGGCGAGCATCGGGCAGAGCGTCAGCGCGACGATCGACGACAGTCCGACGGAGAAGGCCAGCACAAAGCCGAACTCCCGGAACAACCCGCCCACCTGCCCCGGCAGGAAGGACAGCGGAATGAATACGGCGGCGAGCGTCGCCGTCGTGGCGATGACCGCAAAGAAGACCTCGCGGGTGCCGAGCACGGCGGCGGCGCGCGGACCGATCTTCTCAGCCCTGCGGCGCACGATGTTCTCGAGCACGACGATGGCGTCATCGACCACGAGGCCGGTCGCCAGCACGATGGCCAGCAGCGTCAGGATGTTGACCGAGAACCCGACCATATAGAGCGCGGCCAGCGTGCCGATGAGCGCCACCGGCATGGTGACGACCGGTATCAGTGTCGCCCGCCAGTCACGCAGGAAAAGATAGATGACGACCGTGACGATCAGCGCCGACAGCACGAGCGCCAGCACCACCTCATGGATCGCGCCCTGAATGAACAGCGCGTCATCGCTGGTGATGACGATTCGCGTCCCCTCCGGCAATGATTTCGACAGCTGCGCCACAACGGCCTTCACGCCTTCGGAGATATTCAGCGTGTTCGACTGCGCCTGGCGGATGATGCCGAGGCCGACGCCCTGCACGCCGTTCGAGCGCAGCGCGGTCGTGCCGTCCCTTGGCCCAAGCGTGACGGTCGCGACATCGGAGAGCCGCACGCGATCCTTGATGATCAGCCGGGAGAAATCCTCCGGGGTCTGCAATGCCGCCGTGGCGCGCACGACGATATCCTGACGCGCGCTCTTCAAGGATCCCGCCGGCACATCGAGCGCCGAGGTCGCAAGCGCCGTCGTCAGATCGCCGATCGTCAGGCCGCGGCCGGCAAGGGCCGCCTGGTCGACGTCGATACGGAAGACCTTTTCCTGATCGCCGTAAAGCTCGACATCGGCAACACCTTCGACGGAGGCCAGCCGGTCGGTGATTTCCTTGTCGACGAGCTGCGTCAGGTCGTCCATCGTCATGGTGCTCGATGTGACGGCAAGGCGCATGATCGGCTGCGAATCCGAATCCGCCTTGACGATCTGCGGCGCGTCCGCCTGATCCGGCAATTGCTCGGTGATACGGCCGATGGCATCGCGGACATCGTTGGCGGCGACCGAGAGATCCGTGGCGTCGGAGAATTCGAGCGTCACCCTGCTCTGGCCGAAGGACGAGCTGGAAGAGACGGATTTCAGGCCGCTGACGCGGGCCACCGCCCCTTCGATGATCTTGGTCAGCTCCTGATCCACCGTCTGGGGCGATGCACCGTCGAACACGGTTCGCACGGTCACGACGGGGCGATCGACATCCGGCAGCTCGCGAACCTCGACGCCGAAATAGGCCGCGAGACCGGCGACGACCAGCAGCGTATTGAAGACCAGTGCCAGGATCGGCCGGCGTACGAAAAGCGCCGTGAAGGATTGCTTGCCCGCAGTCGCGCCAGCATCCGTCGTCTCATTACCGCCATGGGACATCATTGGATGACGACCTCCTTGGCTTCCGCGACATCGCGGGCAAAGCGAACCTCACCGCCTTCGGTCACGCGCTGCAACCCCTCGATAACGATAAGATCGCCGTTGCGGAGATCGCCGCGAACCAGAACCGCATCCGGATTGCGTTGCACGATGCTGACACGCACCTTCGACGACTTGCCGTCGACGACACGCCAGACATGCGCGCCCGCGCCATCCCATTGGACCGCAAGCGGATCGACCGAGGGATAAGATTCACCGGAAAAGCGCATGCCGACATTGAAGGACATGCCCGCCCGCAATTCGTCGGAAGGGTTGTCGATGCGGCCGCGCACGCGGAGCGTCCGGCTGGCGCCATCGACGCGATTGTCGACAGCTTCCACGACGCCGGAAAAGACGCGCCCCGGCAGTGCGACCGAGGTCGCCTCGACCGGCTGGCCGACCTTGACGGTGTTGGCAAAGCGTTCCGGCACCCAGTAGTCCACCAGGATTTCGGAACGGTCGTCCAGCGTCACGATATTGCTCGTCGTCGTGACGTTGTCGCCGATGACGACAGGCACGATGCCGACAATCCCATCGATCGGCGCGACGATGTTGCGGCGCGAGAGCGCCAGCTCCGCCGACTGCAGGGCCAGCTTCGCCCCCTGCTCGGCAATCTCGGCATCGAAGACATCCATGCGGGACACGCTGGATTTGATGGTGTGGTAGAGCTGCGCCTTCTCGGCAGCGCTCTTCAGCGCCACTTCCGCCTGGCCACGAGCGATGATCTGCTCGTCATCGTCAAGACGCGCCAGCACCTGCCCCTGCCTGACCCTGTCGCCGGACTTGATGAGAATTTCCCGAATCGTCCCTGCCGCCTGCGGCATGACGGCAACCGAGCGGATGGCATCGCCGGTGCCGATCGCGCTGAGGCGGTCGTTGACAATGCCGCTCACGACAGGTTCCGTCACCACGAGCGGTATGTTCTGACCGCGTCGCGCGCCGCCACCGGCCGCATCGCCACTCTTCCCGGCGCTGGCATCCCCGTTGCGCGTGATGGCTGCCACGAGCGTCTCGGGGACCCCGGCTTTCTGCAGCAGGCCCGTCGCGCCGGGCACGAAAGCCACGACAGCGGCAATGCCTGCCACCAGCAAAAGAAAAGACAAGGAAAGCTGCTTCCAGGCGGTCATGCACGTCTCCGGCTCGTTGTGTCAGAGGCGATGAAATCGCGTCGTTGATTTTGGTATGGTCCCTGTCACACCCAGCGCACTTAAAGGGACCAAATTTCATGTCGGGCGGTTCTATAACGCAAGATTGTGCCCGATTTGCTGCAATATCGTGTTTTTGAGCATATGCGGCAAGCTTTGGGGCGGATTATGACAAAGTTGTAATCTTGAAGTGGACAACGAGGCGTTTCATTTGCGCATCCGCAAGCCCGTTCAGGCCCCGAATCGAACTTTCCGCAGGCGCGGCACGCCTGTGAATGTGCACTTTTTGTTCTAATTTCGGCCCGTTTCTTTTGCCTTTCAGGGTAGAATCATTACATTGGGCCGCATGACCATTGGACATGACGACATTCCCTTCTTTGACGAGGAGCCGGAGCACATGGCGCCGCGCCGTTCCGCGCCGGCTGCCGGCGGCATCGGCGGCGGCATTGCGGCCCGCGCCATGGCGGCACGCGACAGCGGTCGCCGGCCGGACTATCTCTCCGGCCTCAATCCGGAGCAGGCTGAAGCGGTCGAAACGCTCGACGGGCCGGTTCTGGTGCTTGCCGGTGCCGGCACCGGCAAGACACGCGTGCTGACCACCCGCATCGCCCATATACTCTCCACCAACCGCGCCTTCCCCAGCCAGATCCTCGCCGTCACCTTTACCAACAAGGCGGCGCGCGAAATGAAGGAACGTATCGCCCTGCTCGTCGGCGGCGCAGTCGAAGGCATGCCCTGGCTCGGCACCTTTCACTCGATCGGCGTCAAGCTGTTGCGCCGCCATGCGGAGCTGGTCGGCCTTACCTCCAGCTTCACCATTCTCGATACCGACGATGTCATCCGCCTGATCAAGCAACTGATCCAGGCGGAGGGGCTGGACGACAAGCGCTGGCCGGCCAAGCAATTCGCCGGCATGATCGACACCTGGAAGAACAAGGGCCTCAGCCCTGCCGATATTCCCGAGGGTGACGCCCGCGCCTTTGCCAATGGCAAGGGCCGCGAACTCTATGCCGCCTATCAGAGCCGCCTGAAGACGCTGAACGCCTGCGACTTCGGCGATCTTTTGCTGCATCCGATCAATATGTTCCGGCGGAACCCCGATATCCTGAAGGACTATCACCAGCGTTTCCGCTATATCCTCGTCGACGAGTATCAGGACACCAACACGGCGCAGTACATGTGGCTTCGCCTGCTGGCGCAGCGGCCGAAGGGCGAGCTGCAGAATGTCTGCTGCGTCGGCGACGACGACCAGTCGATCTATGGCTGGCGCGGCGCCGAAGTGGATAATATCCTGCGCTTCGAAAAGGATTTTCCCGGCGCCAAGGTCATCAAGCTGGAGCGCAACTACCGCTCCACCGAGCATATTCTCGGTGCCGCCGCGCATCTGATCGCCCATAACGAGGGCCGTCTCGGTAAGACCCTGTTCACCGACCGCTCCGATCCCGACGACGTCAAGGTGCAGGTGCATGCCTCCTGGGATTCAGAGGAAGAAGCCCGCGCGATCGGCGAAGAGATCGAGCAGCTGCAGCGCGGCAAGCACAATCTCAACGACATTGCGATCCTCGTGCGCGCCTCCTTCCAGATGCGCGAGTTCGAAGACCGCTTCGTGACGCTCGGCCTGAACTACCGCGTCGTCGGCGGCCCGCGCTTCTACGAGCGCCTCGAAATCCGCGATGCCATGGCCTATTTCCGCCTCGTCTGCCAGTCGGCCGACGATCTCGCCTTCGAGCGCATCATCAACACGCCGAAGCGCGGCCTCGGCGACACCACGGTCCGCGCCCTGCACGACTATGCCCGCGTTCGGGACATTCCGATGCTGGCGGCAGCGGCCGATATCATCGAAACGGACGAGATGAAGCCGAAGGCGCGCAAGGCGCTGTTCGACGTCGTGCAATCCTTCCGCCGCTGGCAGGGCCTGCTTGAAAACACGCCGCATACCGAGCTTGCCGAGCAGATCCTCGAAGAGTCCGGCTATACGGACATGTGGAAGAACGACAAATCGGCGGAAGCGCCCGGACGGCTGGAAAACCTTAAAGAACTCATCCGTTCGATGGACAGCTTCGAATCCATGCGCGGCTTCCTCGAGCATGTGTCGCTCGTCATGGATGCCGAGCAAAATGAAAATCTCGATGCCGTCTCGATCATGACGCTGCACTCGGCCAAGGGCCTGGAATTCGAAACCGTTTTCCTGCCCGGCTGGGAGGAAGGCCTGTTTCCCCACCAGCGCTCGCTCGACGAGAGCGGCCGCGCCGGCCTGGAGGAAGAGCGCCGCCTCGCCTATGTCGGCATCACCCGCGCCAAGCGCCGCTGCCACATCTGGTTCGTCTCCAACCGCCGCATCCACGGCCTATGGCAGTCGACCATTCCGTCCCGCTTCCTCGACGAACTGCCGGTCACCCACGTCGAAGTCGCCGAGGTCGAGCAGTCCTATGGCGGTTACGGCCGCGGCGGCTACGGCCAGTCGCGCTTCGACAAGGCCGAACCCTTCGCCAACTCCTATTCCACGCCCGGCTGGAAACGCGCGCAGGCGAACCGCAACGACGCAACGCGCGACAACTGGGGCAGCCGCTCCGGCCATGCCGTCGAGCGCATCGGCTACGGCGAAAGCGGCCCGAAGGTGCGCACCATCGATGGCGAGCTGGTGGCCAAATCCACCTCCTCCGAACCCTCCAAATTCGCCATCGGCGACCGTGTCTTCCACATCAAGTTCGGCAACGGCAACGTCTCGGGGATCGAGGGCAACAAGCTGACCATCGAATTCGATCGCGCTGGCCAGAAGCGTGTGCTGGACGGGTTCGTGGAGAGGGTATAAGGGAGCGATCTCATTTTTAGCTGACTACCGCAAGATATATAAAATGCATGATCCGAGAGCTATCGCTAACTACGTTCTGGAGCTCGCAGAGGAAGATGCGCGCCCGGTGACGAACATTGTTCTGCAAAAACTAATATATTTTTGTCACGCATTTTTCTTACTTGAACATGAGAGGCCGCTGGTAAGCGGTTACTTTGAGGCTTGGACTTACGGCCCGGTTCATCCAGCTTTATACAAATCCTTCAAAGAGTTCGGTGCCAGTCCAATTAAAGGTAGGGCTTCCAGATATGACATTGTTTCTGGGACCAGCTTCGTGATCGAGCCAATTTCGGACAAATCTGCACGAAGAGTAATTAGATCGGTAATGGTGAACTTCTCTAGTTTATCAGCAGGGCAATTAGTCGATCTATCGCACGCGCCAAATGGGCCTTGGCATTATACTGTGGAAAACTCAAAAATTAACGCAAATCTTGGGTTACGAATCACGGACGATGTTACAAAGAAGAGATTCAAGTTCTTAAAATTGGCAATTGGAAAATCGTCGACACAAAGGGAACCCGATGAAGACGCGCCGTTTGGCTGAAACTGACCTCGCGCGGATCGCTGTTCTACCGGTCGCCGACCAATGGGTTCTTTTGCGAAAACATAAGTTTGGACGCCCTCCTCATACTTATGATCCCGTTCGAAGGGCGCAGCCGGATATTCTCAATCGTCAAATACCTCTATTTGGCAGAGCCGAGCCTACGCCTTGGCAGAAGGTTTGCGAGATTATTCAGAAACACTCTCGTCATACTGCTGAGTATGAGCATAATTTAAGTGTCGCAAAGGCCCTCTACGATTTTGCTCAGCATGAACGGGTATTCTCACGCGACCGCTTGATGCCCAACTGGGCGATTGGTTTCGGACAGTCCGTACGCTTTTGGGCGGATTACATTTCAATTGTAGGCGAGCAGCCAGAGGTCAGTTTTCACGATTATCGCCTTACCAAGCGTTTGAATAAAGAAGCTAGGCGCTTTGCGTTTTCCGTTATGCATGAGCGCACGCGGGCTCTTGATCCAGACCTACAGAATGTAGCCCTGGCCATCTATCAGTTTAGAAAATTGGATGATGGAACCCGGATACTGCAGCGCCGTACCGATGATGGGTTGGAATTATTTAGCTTTGATCAGCTTAACGAAATGATCTCGACGACGTATCGCATATGGGAACAGATACTTATCGAGAGAGAAGAAGATGATAGAAGAGCGGCGAATAGTAACAGTAACCCAATGAGATTCTGACACCCGGCTTCGCGTGGAAGTATAGCTGCACGCGGCTCGTCTGGCATGAGGATCACGCCGACATCACTTCGGCCATACAGCACGAAAAATCGCTGAAACGCTGGTATCGCCGGTGAAAGATCGAGCTGATTGAAAAAACAAATCCCGATTGGCGGGATTTATACTATGAGCTCTGGTGAAGGCTCATGCTCTCCGAGCACCCGTGCATCCCGATCTTTCAGCCACAGACCAAATTCCTTGACCACGGCCACCACCTTTTCCAGGCGACGCCCATCCTCCGTCAGCGAATACTCTACCTTGACAGGAACGGTCGGATAAACGGTCCGCCTGATAAGGCCCGCCTCTTCCAGCGCGCGCAGGTCAAGCGTCAGCATTCTCTGCGAAATGCCCGGCATCAGCCGTCGAAGCTCGTTGAAGCGTTGGGGACCATCGACGAGATAGGACACGATCAGCAGCCGCCAGCGGCCTCCCAGCAAATGCATGGCCTCCTCGACGGAGCATCCAGTCACGGTCTTCTTCATCGCGCATACCTCATGTCGAGGCGGTATAGTTTTTGTACCTAGATGTCAAACTTTTCCGTTCTTACTATTCCATACCGAGCAGACTACATGGTTCAGCGACAGTCTTTCCAAGCGAAAGCTGGCACCGGAAACGCCATGGAGACCTCTCGTGAAACTGTATTATATGCCCGCAAGCTGCTCGCTCTCGCCCCATATCGTCATCAACGAACTCGGTTTGGACGTAGACCTGGTCAAGGTCGATCACACCAGCCACAGGACCGAGACGGGGCTGGACTTCTACGGCATCAACCCGCACGGCTATGTCCCCGTCCTCGAACTCGGCGACGGTAATCTTCTGCGTGAGGGGCCGGCCATCGTCCAATATCTGGCGGATCTGAGGCCCGAATCCGGGCTGGCGCCCGCCGCCGGCACGATGGAGCGCTACCAGCTGCAGGAGATCCTCGGCTTCCTGTCGACGGAAATCCACAAGGGTTTCATTCCGCTTCTCTATGCACGGCTGGCGGGAAACTATGTCGAGACAGCGAGACCGAAACTCGAAGCGCGATATCGATGGATCGATGCCCATCTTGCCGACCGCCCCTTCCTGATGGGCGAGAGCTTCACGGTTGCCGACGCCTATCTGTTTGCGCTGACGGGATGGGGGCAGGCTCCGTGGCTCAAATCCTACTACAAGGCCGGCATCCACTTCGATGAACTCGACAATCTCAAGGACTGGTACGCCCGCATGAGGCAACGCGATGCCGTGCGGAAATCCATCGCGGAAGAAGGGTTGGCTTTCGACTGACCTCAGCAGCGGTGAGCAATGGGCGGACTGCCGCGAGACGCTGTCGGTCTCGCGGCAGCGCCACGCGTAGCACCACAAAGGCTCGAGCTCCGCCACGACCCGATTTCAATTGCGCCCGCCGTTTGCCCGGATGATCTGGCCGTTGATCCAACCGCTCTCGGCGCTGGCGAGAAACGACACGATCCGGGCGATGTCTTCCGGCAACCCGAGGCGGCCGAGCGGGATATCGTTTATCAGGCGCTGAATCAGCTCCTCGGACCGCCCCTTGAACAACAGCTCCGTGGCGATTGGCCCCGGCGCCACCGCATTGACGGTGATGCCGCGTGTGCCGAGTTCCTTCGCGAGGGTATACGTCATCGCCTCCACCGCCGCCTTCGTCGCCGCATAGACGCCATTACCGGGGGAATAATGGCCGATGATGCTCGTCGACAGGTTGATGATACGGCCGCCATCGCGCAGCCGCCTCGCTCCTTCACGCATTCCATTGAAGGTGCCCGTCAGGTTGACGGCGACCTGCTGCTGAAAGTCCTCATCCGAAACCTCGGCCAATGGCGAGAATTTGCTGATCCCGGCATTGTTGACGAGCACGTCGATCCGTCCGAACTCCGCTTCGGCGCGATCGAACAATGCGGTTAGCGCTCGGGCATCGGCAACATCCGCGCGGACCGCAAGCGCTCGGCCACCGGCCTCCGCGATACCCGAAACGATTACCGCCGCCTCATCGGAACTCGATGCGTAATTCACGATGGTCTGAAAGCCATCGGCGGCAAGCTGTCTCGCAATGGCGGCCCCGATGCCCTTCGATGCGCCGGTTACGATTGCGGTTCTGATTTCACTGGTCATGCATGGATCTCCTTGTCATCCGACCCGAACGAGCAGCATCGCGCGCACGCGCTCTCGCGCTCGCCGGAGAACTCAATCCCCTGACGTCGCCGAAACGCTTGTTTCGTTGGGCCTTGACCTGTAATATGAGCGATAATTCGCTTTTCGCTACTCGCATTCCAGGAACATGTCCGAAAGCCCTCTAAAGAGCCGCCCCGCGCCGAGAAAAGCACCAAAGCAAGCCCGCTCGCTCGCTACCGTCGAGGCGATCGTGGAGGCAGCGGCTCGCATTTTGGAAGAGCGCGGCCATGAAGCTTTCTCCACCAACGCCGTCGCGGAAAGGGCCGGCGTCAGCGTCGGCTCGCTCTACCAATACTTTCCGCGCAAGGACGCATTGATCGGAGCCCTGATCTTTCGCGAGACGTCCCGCCTCGTCGAAGAGGCGGAAAGCGCAACCACCAGGCTCACCGGCAGCGAGGCACTGTCGGCCCTCATTCTTCCCTGCGTCGAGCAGCAGCTTCGCCGCCCCGCCCTTGCCCGCTTGCTCGACTTCGAGGAAGCGCGCCTGCCGCTCGACGCTGCCACCCAAGAGGTCAAGATGCGATTTTTCGAGCTCACGCGGGCAACGCTTCTGCGATCGGATCTGCCGCCGCAGCCCGATGTCGATGTCGCAAGCCGCGACGTGGTGGCAATCATCAAGGGGATGATCGACGCAGCAGGAGAACATGGCGACCAGGACAGAAGCCAATTGGCGCTACGCGTAAAGCGAGCTGTGCTCGGCTATTTGAACAACGACGGCTGATACAGGCGGCTGGCGGCAAATCGAACGCATCACCACAAAGCTGGCGAGCTTCGCCTGGTATGCCCCTGCTGCAAATGATTGCATTGCAGCATTGCAAAATCCGCATCCCTAGCAAGCTACCAATAGCGATCCAATCGATTATATCGATTTAAACGGCTTCGGGATTCTGCATTTCCTGCGGGCATCTCGGCAAGCCGCTGCCAGCTGTTCTTCTGGCCCATTCGGGCTTTCGCCCGGATCGAATCTCGAAGCCTGGCAACAACAAGAACCGAGGATAAAAAAGTGGCTGGCTCAGCAACAAGCTCTGCGCCCACCAGCGCCCGTGCATCCGCACACCATGGCCAGGGCAATTACCAATTCGCGCTTATCGCACTCACCTCACTCTTTTTCATGTGGGGCTTCATCACCTGCCTGAACGACATTCTGGTCCCGCACCTGAAGAGCGTCTTCCAGCTCAACTACACTCAAGCGATGCTCATCCAGCTCTGCTTTTTCGGCGCATATTTCATCGTATCGCTGCCGGCCGGAGCACTGGTCAAGCGTATCACCTACAAGTGGGGCATCGTCGTCGGCCTGACAATCGCGGCAGTTGGCTGCGCCCTCTTCATTCCGGCCGCCAGCTATCGCGTCTATGCTCTTTTCCTGGGCGCGCTCTTTGTGCTCGCCACCGGCATCACCATCCTGCAGGTCGCCGCCAATCCCTATGTCACCGTGTTGGGACCGCCCGATACCGCCGCCAGCCGCCTGAACCTGACGCAGGCCTTCAATTCGCTCGGCACGACCATTGCCCCCTACTTCGGCGCGATGCTGATCCTGTCCGCCGCGACGGTCGCCGCCGCCAATGCGACGCCGGAGCAACTCGACGCCATGCGGCTTGCCGAAGCCGGCGCGGTGAAATTCCCCTATCTGCTTCTCGCCGTGGCCTTCCTGGTCCTCGCCGCCGTCTTCGCGGCTCTCAAGCTTCCCGAGGTCGAGGATGAGGAAACGGTCGAGCCGATGCGCGGCGGCGGCTCCGCCTGGCAATATCGCCATCTCGTGCTCGGCGCTGTCGGCATCTTCGTCTATGTCGGCGCAGAAGTCAGCGGCGGCAGCTTCCTCGTCAACTTCCTCAGCCAGCCCGACATCGCCCATCTCTCCGAAGCCGATGCCGCGCACTACGTCTCCTACTTCTGGGGCGGCGCCATGATCGGCCGCTTCGTCGGCTCGCTGATCATGCGGCATATCGATGACGGCAAGGCGCTTGCCTTCAACGCCGCCGTGGCCATCGTCCTGCTCATCGTCACCGTACTCACCACCGGCCATGTCGCCATGTGGTCCGTGTTGGCGATCGGCCTGTTCAACTCGATCATGTTCCCGACGATCTTCAGCCTGGCTCTGCACGGCCTCGGCAAATACACCAGCCAAGGCTCGGGAATTCTGTGCCTTGCCATCGTCGGCGGCGCTATCCTTCCAGTGATCCAGGGCGGCCTTGCCGATACGATCGGCATCCATCTCGCCTTCCTGATGCCGATCATCTGCTACGTCTATATCGCCTTCTATGGCCTCAAGGGCCACAAGCCCGCGTAAGCCTTCGCCAACCATCGCGCCCCGCCTGGTTTCCCGGCGGGGCGCAAAGGGCTTGATCCCAGGCGCGCCGCTTGGCATCGTGCGGCGCACCAAGACAGAAGGACAGGCCTCATGAAAGCACTGCTGCTCATCGACATCCAGAATGGATTCTGCCCCGGCGGCAACCTTCCCGTGCCGGATGGAAATCAGGTAGTGCCCGTCGCCAATACCCTCATCGACAGCGGCCAGTACGATCTCATCGTCGCATCGCAGGACTGGCATCCGGCCGGTCACGGCAGCTTCGCCTCCGCCCATCCCGGCAAGAAGCCGTTCGAGATGGGCACGCTCTCGGGCAAGCCGCAAATGATGTGGCCGGATCATTGCGTCCAGGGCACCGCAGATGCCGAACTGCACCCCGACCTTCATGTCGGCGACATCGATTTCATCCAGCAAAAGGGCCAGAACCCCTCGGTCGACAGCTATTCCGCCTTCCGCGACAACGATCAGGCGGCCCTTACCGGCCTGGCGGCCTATCTGCGCGACAAAGGCGTCACCGAGCTCGATCTTTGCGGGCTGGCAACGGATTACTGCGTGAAATTCTCGGCCCTCGACGCCGTGGACATGCTGCCCGGCGTCACCGTTCGCTTCATCGAAGATGCGAGCCGCGGCATCGACCCTGCCGGCGTCAAGGCGGCAATCGACGAAATGCGAACCCGCGGCGTCACCGTGATCGACAGTAAGGATGCGCTTGCGTAAAATCGCGCGAGCCAAGCTAAACCTTCTCTAAACAAAATGGTGCAAGCTGTTCCCGATCAAAGAAATATCGGGACCTCTCGCGTGCAGTCGATTGTCATCAACGGGCGTTTCCTCGGCCAGCCGCTCTCCGGCGTGCAGCGCTTCGCGCGCGAACTGACGCTGGCGCTCGACCGCAAGATCTCCGCGGGCGCTCTTCCCGCCTCCTTGAAAGGCGCGCGCTGGCGCTTGGCCGTACCGCGCAATACGCCCATCGACATCAGGCTCTCCGCCATAGAGATCGACAGTTTCGGGTCCGGTCCCGGCCACGTCTGGGAGCAGACGTCGCTGCTTTCGCGCTCGCGCGGCAGCCGCCTCATCGGCTTCGGCGGCAGCGGCCCGCTTCTGCACCGCCGCCAGGCCGTCGTCATCCATGACGTGACGATCTTCCGCCACCCGCAATCCTTCAAGCGCAGCTACCGCCTGCTGCACGGCGCACTGGGTACGGTGCTGACGCGCACTGCCAAGATCGGCACGGTCTCAGAATTCTCGAGGCAGGAACTCGCTTCCGTTTTCCGGGTTTCTTCAGCCGGCATCGACGTCGTCTACAATGCCGTCGATCATTTCGCCGCCATCGAGCCCGAGGATGCGGTGATACAGCGGCTTGGCCTGAAGACGAACGGCTTTTTCCTGCTCGTCGGGACGATGAAGCCCAACAAGAACCTCGACTTCGCCATCCGTGCCTTCGAGGCGCTCAATGACGAAAACCAAAAGCTGGTGGTCGTCGGCGGTTCCGCGCCGACGGTGTTCAAATCGGATGGGCAGACGTCCAACGGCAGCTTGCTCTTTCCCGGCCGGCTCAGCGATGCGGAGATCGCGGCCCTGGAGCGGCACGCCACCGCTTTCGTCTTCCCGAGCCTCTATGAAGGGTTCGGCATCCCGCCGCTGGAGGCGATGACACAGGGATGCCCGGTGCTTGCGGCCGATATTCCTGCCGTGCGCGAAGCCTCGGGCGATGCCGCACTCTACTTCGATCCCTTCCGGCAGGATGAGCTCATTGCGGCCATGCGCAGGATCGCGACGGACGACGCGCTGCGCAAGGATTTGCGCCGGCGCGGCTACGAGAACGTCACCCGTTTTTCCTGGGACGGCAGCGCCGACCGCGTGCTGACCATTCTGGAAGATCTCTGAGAGATTTCACGACCGCGCCTGCGGCCGGAACATGGTGATGAAGTAGCTGTAGAGACCGAGCAGGCAGAAGAGCGCGCCGCCGAC
Organism: Rhizobium sp. A37_96; assembly: GCF_053521765.1. NCBI lineage: Bacteria > Pseudomonadati > Pseudomonadota > Alphaproteobacteria > Hyphomicrobiales > Rhizobiaceae > Rhizobium > Rhizobium sp. A37_96. Next base: position 354,023 of record NZ_JBNWDS010000001.1, read on the forward strand.
AACGCCGACCGCCACCGATATCCAGAGCGAATAGCCGAAACCGGCCGTCGCCAGCACCGGCACGGCCAGCCCGATGGCGGAGAAGACGACCGGCGGCCAGACGAAGTCGAAGGAAAGAGACATCATGACCTTCAGGCCGATCGCCATCGCGCAAAGCGCGCCGATCATGCCGCCGGCCATGAGCGCCGCATCATTGTAGGAGCCGAGATGACCGCCGGCCAGCACGCCGATGTTCAGCAGCACACAATCCAGGACCGCGAGCAGGAAGATCGCCAACAGCCGATGCTGCAGATGCGCCGGCGTCGGCAGCATGTTGAACGTCAGCGCCCGGCATGTGGCGAGGCCGATGACGAAAGGCGCCGCCGCCAGAAATCCGTCACGCAGGCCGGCCGCGATGACGAATTGTCCAATGGGCTGCAGCAGCGCAAAAATGCCGGCAGCCGTCATCAGTGTTAAGCCTGTGAGCAGCGAATAATACTCTCCGAGCTGCCGTCTGAAGGTCGGCGTCGCGCCTTCACGATCATAGGTCGAAACGACGTCGGGATATTGGATCGCCTGCAAGGCGGAGACGATCAGAACGAACGGCCGCTGCAGCAAATCGAGGGCGAGCAACGCGCCGGCGGCGGCCCCTGCTCCAAGCACGGCGGTCAGGATCGCCTTCAGCCCCAATGGTGTCAGAAGGCCGATGACCGATGCCGAGGCGGCGACACTGCCATAGACGAAATGCTTGCGAACCAGCGGCGGCTCGAAACGCGCGGCCTCGCGCAGGCTGTTGCGGGTCAGGAACAAGGCCAGCAGCCCATAAGCGAGATAGCCGGCCATCAGGCCGATGACGGTGCATGTGAACGTCGGGGCGACGGCAGCGCCCGCGAGCGTGCCGACCGCGAGAATGGTGGCGCGCGAGCCTTGCAGCCGCGAAAAAATGCGAAACTCCTGACGGAAGCGGAGCATGGTGAGATGCAGGTCGCTGCCGCCCTGGAAAATCGCGACAAGGCCGCCAAGCATGGCAATCTCTGTCGGCACCGAAAAGAGGATCGAAGCGGAAGCGGCAATCAGGCAGATCACCGAGCAGGCCGCAAATTCCACGCCTAGCGCCTTGCGCTCCAGCGCTTCGCTACCGGCCCCCTGCCCGGGATAGAAACGACTGCAGGCAAAGCGAACCCATTCGAAACAGAAGATCGCTGCGAACTGGCTGATCGAGATGAACAGCGAATAGGCCGCATAATCCGCCGGTGTCAGCAGATGCGCGACCGCGATCAGCAGCCCGAAAGCCACCGCCGCCTGATAGAAATATGCAGCCAATGCCACGATCTTCGCCATGGCGGCAGCTAACAGCAAAAGATTGAGGAAAGCGCTAATCGCAAGCGGCATATCTCTGCAGACGACACCAGTCGCGACGCTGACTTGCCATCATATTACTTCAAACCCGGCGACGCCCCCCTGCGAGCTGCTTCGCGCCGGAGAGCCGGTGCGGGTGGGATCAGGTTCCGTTCAATCCCCGCCGACCGAAGCTGTTCTTGTTGCTGCCGGCTGCGACCTTGGTCGGGGCAACATAGGCCGCAACTGGAGCCCGCCGTCCGTTTTTATCCGTATCCTCGGGAGCAGGCGACGTCCGCTGCGAGACGAAACCACCGGGCGCGAAGAGAAGCAAAACAGAATAAACAATTCCTACGCCGCGGTTTAGCAAAGTAAGCGCCCTCGGCACCGCGCCGTCAGGCATGACGATCCCGGCAACTGCGGCAACGACGAAAATCAACGCAACCGTCAGCATGACACCAAGGGCCCGCAACCCGATGTCTCGTATTCTTGCGGACTGGATACTGAAACCCATCCAGATAAACGGAAGAAAGAATACTAGGAAAGGTAGCATGATCGCGGGATGGATAAGCGTTTGCCTCCCCTTATCGGCGAACGCCATGGCGATGAAAACGAGGGAGAGCAGGAACCCCGCAAGAAAACCCCCGCAAATATGCCATAAAAAATACTGCCGTCTCCCCAGTTGCCCCCGGAATCCGAAAAGAATGTCAATCACGCGATCCCCCACGAACCGTTATCCCACGGCAATACAGCACGCAGACCCTTAAGCTCCATGAAGGATATTTTTCAAATTTTACCTGAAGAACGCTCTTTTTTTGATCGCAACGAGCCCGGCAAACTTGCAGATAAACAGGTAAAGCGGAGCCCATCACATTAAGACTTAATCAACAGACGTGAGAGAAAAGCGAAACAAAGTGAGGTCGCATATGACGAAATCCCTTTGGCTCTTTGCTTTTACTTGGATCGTTCTCGTCCTGCAGTACGTGCCGATCATAGGCCCGATATTGATGATCCTGGGCGCTTCGGTCTGGCCAATCCTTACGATCAACCTTGCATTTGCCTCGCTTGCGATGGAGGCTCTGACTGACAGGGATTATCGCGTCTGGCTCATTCTGCCGCTTCTCTATTTCGGCGGAAACCTCGTTCTCGCAGGCATTAGCGAGTATAAATTTCTGCAGCTGTCTCGCGAAATCCAAGCAAAAAATGCCAATCAAGCATTTGCATTTTCAGGAAGCGATGCGCTCGTCGTCAACACCGAAACAGCGCCCGTTCTCGGGCTGCCGGTATCGCTCGTAAAGAATTTCGTTGTTTCGAAAGTGTACGAAAAATCCGAGTCTGATGATGAGCCGATCAGGGCCTGGAAAATCGGCACGGACCCCTTGTGCAGCAAGCTTTGGGCGGACAGGAACGGAAACAATCTTCGCATCGTTCCGTTCGGATTGCTCGAGAACGGCAAACTCGTTGCCGGTATGTGCATGTATCGGCTGGTCGAAAAGCCAGCAGGCCGGATCGTGACCCTCACAGTTACCGAACCGATAGAGCATCAGAGTTTTCTCCTGCCGTATAAGACGCAAATCATCACCATCGCCGACGAGACGGGAAATGCGGCAAGACTTTCGTACGCGGAGGCAACGCCGTGGACATGGATTCCCATGCCGATTGGCGGCTGCTTCTATGGCGAAGGGCGGCACAAGCCGACCTGCTTTTTCGGTCCCTTGCGCATTTTTTCGATGCCCGCGCTCGGCGCGGCGAAAGATGCAACGGCGCTGGTCGCAAAGGCGCTCGATCTCGAATGGAAACCAGCAAGCAAACGCCGGGGTGAGATCGGTCTACAGGATATGAAGTCTGACATGCGGCCAAGCGTTTCCTTCTGAAGTATAGTGGCTGCGCGCGGGTGAGCGGCCTTTCGCTCCCTCATATCGTCAGCCCCATCGGGTGCTCGCCCGCGCCTCGAATTGCTTTTTTGCACTGCACACGTTAGAAGACCCCGCAAAATTCATGGGATGGAAGCAGGCGGCGTGGGAAGGCGTTGTCGGCGGAGGAGCGAATTTGGAGATCGTCAACACGATAGCGGCCTTGCGCGAAAAGCTTGGCGGGCACCGCAAGGCCGGGAAACGCGTCGGTCTCGTGCCGACCATGGGCTTCCTGCATGCCGGCCATATGGAACTGGTCTCCCGCGCCAAGGCCGAGAACGATATCGTCGTCACATCCATCTTCGTCAATCCGCTGCAGTTCGGCGCCAATGAGGACTTGGCGAAATATCCGCGCGATCTCGAGCGCGACAGCGCCATGCTGCGCGAAGCCGGCGTCGATTTTCTCTTTGCGCCCGGCGTCAGCGACATGTACCCGCGCCCGATGGAAACGGTCGTCGACGTGCCGAAGCTCGGCGGTGAGCTGGAGGGCGCGGTTCGCCCCGGTCATTTCGCCGGTGTTGCCACCGTCGTCACCAAGCTCTTCAACATCGTCCAGCCGGACAGCGCCTATTTCGGCGAGAAGGATTATCAGCAGGTCGCGATCATCCGCCGGATGGTCGAGGATCTGGCACAGCCTGTTCGTGTGGTGCCGGTGCCCACAGTTCGCGATGCGGATGGCCTGGCGCTCTCTTCGCGTAACGTCTATCTCTCGAAGCAAGAACGTGCAGCCGCCGTCATCGTCCCCAGGGCATTGGCGGAGGCGGAAAGGCTCTACGATCTCGGCGCGAACGACCCTGCGGCGCTGGAAGAGGCGCTGCGCGCCTTCATTGACAAAGAACCGCTCGCGACAGCGGAAGTGGCCGCCGTTCGCCATCCCGATACGCTGGAACCATTGACGACATTGCAGGGCCATCCCGTGCTCATCGCGCTCTTCGTCCGCATCGGCAGCACCCGCCTGCTCGACAATCGCGTCATCGGCCGCCGGCCGGCCGCCAATGAAAGGACCGTCTGAGATGAGCACCGTCGGACAGACCAAGCGTGTAACGCCTGCAGCGATCGAAGCGATGAAGGGCACACGCCCGATCGTCAGCCTGACGGCCTATACGACGCCGATCGCCCGCCTGCTCGATCCGCATTGCGACCTGCTGCTGGTCGGCGACTCACTCGGCATGGTGCTCTACGGCATGGAAACGACCGTCGGCGTCACGCTGGAGATGATGATTGGCCACGGCCAGGCCGTCATGCGCGGCGCGAAGCACGCCTGCGTTATCGTCGACCTGCCCTTCGGCTCCTATCAGGAATCAAAGGAGCAGGCCTTTCGCAGCGCTGCGCGCATTCTGAAGGAAACCGGCTGCGATGGCGTCAAGCTGGAGGGCGGCGAGGAAATGACCGAAACCGTCACCTTCCTGACCAGCCGCGGTATTCCGGTCTTCGGCCATGTCGGGCTGATGCCGCAACAGGTGAATACGACTGGCGGCTACCGCTCCCTTGGACGCACGGACAAGGAAGCCGACAAGATCCGGCGCGATGCCAGGGCGATCGCCGAGGCCGGCGCCTTCGCAATGGTGATCGAAGGCACGATTGAGCCGCTCGCCCGCGAGATCACCGCCGCAGTCCCTATCCCCACCATCGGCATCGGCGCCTCTGCGGCTTGCGATGGGCAGATCCTCGTTTCCGACGACATGCTCGGCCTGTTCAACGATTTCAAGCCGCGCTTCGTCAAGCATTTCGCGCAGCTGGCACCCTTGGTCTCAAAGGCGGCCGAGGCCTATGCCGAGGACGTGAGGGCTCGCACCTTCCCGGCTTTGGAGCATACGTTCCAGCCGAAGAAATGAGGCTCAGTCAGCCTTTGGCCGGCTCCTTCTCCAAGAGATAGATCGCTTCGCCGAAATCTTCCATCTTGCTCACCAGGGCGGCATGGGCATCGCGCAGGCCCTGATTATAGTAATACGGGCCGATTTCCGCCGTGAAGAAATCCAGCAGGAATTCGGCAGGCAGCGCGCCGATCGACTGGTCGAGCTCATCGGCAAAATAACGCTGAAGACGGGCGACGATGGCAGCCTTCTCTTCCTTCGAAAACGTGATCTTCTTCATCCTCGCTCCACTTTCTGATGCGTTCAGGGAACTGCTTCAAGGAAATCAATTGATCCATCAAGGAAATTCAATTGCCGGCTTTGTACGCACGGCTTACTGCTCCGGCCATTGAGCGGCGGGAGGAGCCGGTGCGCGGGGCTGCGCCCCTGCCGCACACGATTCGCGCCACGGAATGCAAATATAGCATCCGGCATATGCCGGGTTTTCCATGAAGGGCAGAGCGGACCATGAGTCGCGCGGAATTTCTTGAAGGGTTGAAGGGTGGCATTCCCGTCGGCCTTGCCGCAGCGCCCTTCGGCGCCCTGTTCGGCGCGCTGGCGCGCGATCAGGGCATGTCGCTCGGCGAGCTGACTTTGATGAGCGGCACGGTCTATGCCGGCGCCAGCCAGATGGTCGGGCTGGATCTCTTCGGCCACAATGTCCAGGCCTGGCTTATCGTGCTGTCGATCCTTGCGGTGAACTTCCGCCATGTGCTCTATTCGGCTGCAATCGCGCGCTATATCAGGCACTTTAGCCTGGTGGAAAAATTCTTCACCTTCTTCCTGCTGGTCGATCCGCAATTTGCAGAAACGATCAAACGCCATGAAAGCGGCAAGCCCATCACCTTCGTCTGGTACATGGGCTTTGCGACGATGGTCTACATTCCCTGGGTGCTCATAAGCCTGATCGGCGGCCTCCTCGGCAGCCTGATCGGCGATCCGAGGGCCATCGGCCTCGATATCTTGTTGCCGATCTATTTCCTCGGCATCGTCCTGGGCTTCCGCAAGCGCGACAACTTCCTGCCGGTCGTGGCCGCCAGCGCCGTGGCATCGGCCATCGCGTATCGTTATGTCGGCTCGCCCTGGCATGTCAGCATCGGCGCGCTCGCCGGCGTTGCGCTTGCCGCCATGCTGCCGCCGATCAAAGCCAACCGCAAGCCAGACCTCGCTCACGAAAACCACGAGGTCTGACCGTGCTCGATTTCAACCCGCACATGGTCCTGCTGATTGCGGCCGCGGCCGTGGTGACCTTCCTGACCCGCATCGGCGGCTACATCCTCATCGTCAAGATGACCCGCATTCCGCCGCGCGTCGAAGCGGCATTGAATGCCGTTCCCGCCGCCGTGCTCACCACCCTCGTCGCGCCCGCCTTCTTCATCGGCGGCTGGGACACCAAGGTAGCGATGCTGGCAGCCCTTCTCGTCGGCCTGCGCTATCCGTCGACCTATATGCTGGTCGCGGGCTGGGTCGTCGTGATGGCATGGCGCCATTCCATCGGCGCTTGAGACGTTCCAGGACCCCATCCGGCTTTCAAAGCCGAATGGGGTCAGCGTTTCTCAGTGGCTGAGCTCGAGCGTGGCATTTTCAAGCCAGGCCCGGATGTCATGATCGTGGATCAACGGCATGAGCGCCTCGCGCGTCCGGGCATGGTACTCGTTCAGCCAGTGCAGCTCCTCATGCGTCAGCAGCTCGACAAGCACGAGACTGCGGTCGATCGGGCAGAAGGTCAGCGTTTCGAAACCCAGCATCGGCATATCGCCGCCCTCGATCTCCTCGGGATCGCGGATATAGATCAGGTTCTCGATGCGGATGCCGAAATGGCCGGGGCGATAGTAGCCGGGTTCGTTGGAGAGGATCATGCCCGGCAGCAGCTCCTGCACCGCGAGCCGCGCTATGCGCTGCGGTCCCTCATGCACCGAAAGATAGGAGCCGACACCGTGACCGGTGCCGTGGGCGAAATCGACGCCAGCCTTCCAGAGCGCGATGCGCGCGAGCGGATCGAGGTCGCAGCCGCGCGTGCCCTTCGGAAAACGCGCCGTGCTGATGGCGATCATCCCCTTCAGCACCAGCGTGAACAGGCGCTTCTGCTCTTCGGAGACGAGGCCGATGCCGACGGTGCGAGTGATGTCCGTGGTGCCGTTGATGTATTGCGCACCCGAATCGATCAGAAACAGTTCGCCGGCCTGTATCGGCCGGTCGCTCGCCGTCGTCACGCGGTAGTGCATGATGGCGGCATGTTCGCCGGCGCCAGAAATCGTATCGAAGGAAATGTCCTTCAGCGGGTTCTGCATGCTTTCGCCGACTCGGGCGCGGCAGGCTTCCAGCCGTTCGGCGGCGGCAATCTCCGTCACGGTTCCCGGCTTGCTCGTCTCCAGCCAGTAGAGGAATTCGACCATGGCGGCGCCATCCTGCAGATGGGCGGCTGCCGATCCGTTGATTTCGGCGGCATTCTTGCAGGCGCGTGGCAGCTTGGCCGGATCATTGCCCTCCACGACATCGCCGCCCTCGTGGCGAATGAGGTCCGTAAGCGCGTGGGAAGCAAGATCCGGATCGATCAGGATGCGTCCGCCATTGGCGGCGGCAATGGCCAGCCGCTTGACGAGTTCGGACGGCGGCAGCTGCTTGCAGATCTGAGTCAGATAGGCTTCCGCCTCAACCTTGGTCTTGCGCTTGTCGAGGAAGAGTTCGGCCTCGCCTTCCGCATAGATGATGGCGCGCGCCAAGGGGTGCGGCGTATGCGGCACGTCGCTGCCACGGATGTTGAAAATCCAGGCGACGGAAGACGGATCGGTAATCAGCACCGCCTTCAAATTCTTTTCCTTGAGATTGGCGGCGATGGTCGCAAGCTTGTCCTTCGCCAGGACGCCAGCCTGCGCGATATCCTGAATGATGACGCCGCCGAGCGGCTCAGCCGGCCGGTCCGTCCAAAGCTTGTCGAGCGGGTTGTGCGGGAGAAAGACGAGCTTGCCGTCGATTTCAGCCAGTGCCTTCTCCAGCCGGCGCACCTCTGCGCCGGTATGCAGCCACGGATCGATGCCGAGCCGGAAGCCTTTCTTCGCATGGCGTGGCAGCCAGAGATGCGGCGGCTCGTTCACCAGATCGCCGCCGGTGAAGACGGTTCGGTCCACCTGCTCGGCAAGCTGCGTCACATAGCGGCCATCGACGAAGACGACTGCCTCGGACTGTGTCACAAGAGCAACACCTGCCGATCCCGTGAAGCCGGTGAGCCACGCAAGGCGCTCCGAACATCTGGGTACATACTCGCCCTGATACTCGTCGGCACGCGGTACGAGGAAGCCGTCAATGCCGAGATCGCTGAAAGCGGCGCGCAGACCGGCGACCCTCTCGCGACCGAATTGCGGGGTGGAAGTGACGTCGAAAGACTGAAACATGGCCTGATCCAAGACTGGTGAAGAATCCGCGAAACTGAATGCTGCCAGTATGTTAGAGCATGATTGCGCGAAGTGCGACGTGATTTTCGGTCACGATGGCAATATGCGCGACAAGGGCCACGTCTCCCCCTCCTCCAGCGCCCTGACCGGTCTCTCACCGTTAACGAATCCGCCCATTTCATGAGCATGGCTGGCCAAATATGACATCTTCACGGCAGGCAATATGCATAACGCGCATAGCTCCCATGAGGCCGCCCCCCTGCCACGCCGACGGACGAGTCGCTATATCCGCGTCATCAAACGGGGTTCACGAAGAACCAGCTCAAACTAAGGACTGAAAACAATGCCTATCACCCGCTCCGCATATGTTAGCCCGGCGCTGGCTGGCGAGCGTCGCACCGTACGCCACTCTGTCGGCTCGCTTCGTCAGCTCGAAGTCGAAACCGCCAAGGCAATCGGCGCAAGCCGTGGCGGTCACCGCTAAGAGATTTATGAGCTACGCGTTCTAAGCCGACCGCAATCCGGTTCTCCTCCTCCCTCCCGGATCGCGATCAGAACGCTAGAGCCCGCTTGAGCACTCCTCCTCCACACGCTCGCGGGCAAGATCGGCGAAAGTCGATCTTCAAGGCGGTGCTTCGGCACCGCCTTTTTTTGTCTGCGATCGTATCAGGAAAGTGACCGGCTCAAGGCCGGTCGAGATGGATGGTAACCCAGCCATTGCGCCAGATCGTGCGCACATGACGCAGCTTCGCGCCATTATAGGCGGCAAGAACCTTCCAGCGCTGCTCCGCGAGGATGCCCGATAGAATGACCGAGCCGCCCGGCGCCAGATGGGCGACAAGCTGTGGCGCCATCTTGATGAGCGGACGCGCAAGAATGTTGGCGATAATCAGGTCGAAGGGCCCGTGACGGGAAAAGGCCGTGGAGTGAAAGCCCGGCGCGGTCTCCAACGCGATACCCGAAACGATTCCATTGCCGCGAACATTCTCGCGGGCGACCCGGACGGCAACCGGATCGATATCGGTCGCCAGAATCGGAATGTTTCGCAGCTTGCGCACGGCAATCGCCAGAACGCCGCTGCCGGTGCCGAGATCGAGCGCATTGCGCACGCGGCGGCTGGCAAGAACCGTCTCGATCGTCTCCAGGCAACCTGCCGTCGTCCCATGATGGCCGGTGCCGAAGGCCTGGCCGGCCTCGATCTCGATCGCGATATCGCTGGCACCGACCTTGTCGCGATCATGCGAACCATGAACGAGGAAGCGGCCGGCACGCACGGGCTTCAGCCCTTCCAGCGACTTGGCGATCCAGTCGATATCGGGAAGCACCTCCCTTTGAATGGCAAGTTCAGCAAACTGAGGCTTTAGAAGAGCTTCGAACCGGCCGTATACCTCGTCTTCATCCGTAGCATACAGATAGATCGAAGCTTCCCAGACATCGTTCTTCTCGTCGATTTCCGTCGTTGCAATCGGAAACTCTTCGTCCTCGAAAACCGGCGTCATCAAATCCAGGATCTGCTCGGCCCTTTTCTCGGTCGTCGTCACATAAAGGCGAATCTCGCTCAACTCGTCGCTCTTTCTCGTTTCTATTCGGCCCAGTCGATCCAGGGCGGTCTTTTCGTGTCATAGCCGGCTATGCTCTGAAGGAGAGCCCTACGCGCCGGACCGAAACGCAAAAGCAGCGGCGCAAGGAGATTGCGCGCTGCGATCGCAAGCGGATTTCTCATGGTTACCAGCCGCGTCAGGCCGTAGGTCTGCTTCAAAACCTGCTTCACGGCGGGAATTCTGAGGCCCGAATACTCCTGTTCGCGGCCTTCCGCAATGAGCCACGCAAGCCAGCAAGCATCCTCGATGCCGAGATTCATGCCCCGTGCGCCGGCAGGCGAATGGATGTGCGCGGCGTCGCCGGCAAGAAACACATTCCCCTTGGCCATCGGCTCGACATGCCGGAAGTTGATGCGAAATTGCGATGTCCACGTCTTCTCGGCAACCGGAGCCGGATGAACGATGCGGCTTTCGAAATCCTCCAGCGTCGAAAGATAGCGGATGATGTCGGCCGCCACCGGCAAGCGCGCGACCATGCCGGGATCGAATATCGATACCTCGCCGTAATGCGTGTCGACCGGGCCTGCATAACGAAAATCGACGAGATAGAAGGAGGCCTCGAGCGCCTCGCCCGGAAAACCGGCGCCCAGCGCCTTGCGGATGACCGAATGCGCCCCGTCGGCGCCGATCAGGATATCCGGCCGAACCGTCTCCGCCGACCCATCGGCCTTGTGCAAAACGACCTCCGGCTTCCGAAAATCGGCTATGGCGCCGGCGACGACCGCCGTCTGCCATTCGGGCACGATGCCATGGGTGGAGAGTGCCTCCAGCAACAGCCGCTCGGTATTGCCCTGCGACAAGGCACGAATGGCACTGACGCGGCCGGGCACCTGTCTCGTATCAAGCTGGATGAGCATCTTTTCGCCCGAGTGAACGCGAAAATGCTCGATCGGCTGCGCGGCAGCGATGATATGGTCCGCAACACCGGAGGGAGACAGGAGCGTCAGCGTACGCGCGTTGACACCGAGTGCGCGGCTTTCTTCCAGCGGCGTCGGGCCTGCTCCATCATCGACAATGCGTGGCGAGAAGCCGCGCCGGGCAAGTTCCAGTGCGGCAGCAAGGCCGACCGGCCCCGCCCCTGCAATCAATATGGATCTGGACTTCCCCTCTTCGCCGATCCCTACGGCCATGCGGCGCCTATCCCTTCTTGATCAGGTTCTCCAGCTTCTTCACCGCCACATCCGGATCCTCCTCGTAGGCGATGGTTCCGGCAAAACGGCCTGCCGAATCCAGCAGGAAAACGGAAGCGGTATGATCCATCGTATAGTCGCCATTCGGCTGCTTGTCGTCCACCGGCACCTTCTTGGCGTAGACACGAAAGCCCTTCACCATGTCCATCACCTTCGCAGGATCCCCGGAAATGCCGGTGATGCGCTTGGAAACGTTGGAGACATACTGGTCCATGATGGCCGGCGTGTCACGATCGGGATCGACGGTCACGAAATAGGCATTGAGCTTGCTGCCATCCGGATCGATCTTCTCCAGCCAGCCGTTCAGCTCGAACAGCGTCGTCGGGCAGACGTCCGGGCAATGCGTATAGCCGAAGAATATGGCCGATGGCTTGCCGCGAAACGCCTGCTCGCTGATCGGCTGGCCACTCTGCGAGACGAGCGTGAAAGGCACGCCATAGGGCCCGGATGCCGCCACCTCGGGCGATCTGCCGCCGCCAAAGCTCAGCCAACCCAATATTCCGGCCACGACCAACACGGCCACCCAAACCAAAATCCGCACGCTTCTCATGACTGCATTCCTCACCAGACCCGGCGACCGCGCCTCAAAAGCAGCACGGTCGGCCTCCTAGCCGATGTAACGGCTCGAAGTGGAGGACGCAATTCAAGAAGATGTTCAGAAGAGGCCGAAATCGTCGCAGCATGAGCTTCGAGGTCCTTCAGGGCACGATCATTCCGTTTTTCCGCTCTTCGCGGCCTAGCGGGACGAAATCTACATCGATGTTAAACCAATCCTAACCTGTCCGCGCCAACATTCCGGATAAGGATCGAACTCCACTTCGCTCGCCGACGGAAAGTCCGGCAAGCTTCTTTATCTCAGAAGGGCATGACGCCCGCCGGACAAGCCAGGCGCCTCGCGCCGAAGCACCGGACGCTGTCGCTGCCCAAGCTGCTCCAGCCGATCACTCTTTTTCAATCGAGAGCGTCGCTTGCCGGCGATGCCAACCGGGAAGTCTTCGAATATGACGAACGCCATCAAGCAATCCGGCGCCTATCTGGAAATCGTCTCCTTCCACCTTGGCGATCAGGAATTCTGCATCGACATCATGGCCATCCGCGAAATCCGCGGCTGGGCGCCGGTGACGCCGATGCCGCATACGCCGCCTTACGTGCTCGGCCTCATCAACCTGCGCGGCGCGGTGATCCCGGTCATCGACATGGCCTGCCGCCTCGGCATGAAGATGACGGAGCCTTCGGAGCGCTCGGCCATCATCGTCACGGATATTGCCGGCAAGCTCGTCGGTCTCCTGGTCGAGCAGGTATCGGACATGATGTCGATCAAGAGCGAGGATTTGCAACCAGCACCGGAAATCATCCCGGAAGCCCAGCGCGCTTTCTGCCGCGGCATCGTGGCGCTGGAAAAGACCATGGTCTGCTTCCTCAACCTCGATACGGTCATTGCGGATCAGCTGGCACAAGCCGCCTAATTTCAACAAGTTAGCCATAAAAAGAAGATCGCCCTGGAGCCAAGCTTCAGGGCGATCGTTTTTCGTGTAGCCGGCCTTGGCAGGGGTGTAGCCAATGACGCCGGTATGCAGGCCGTGAACAGGGGCAAGAGTCGCCTCCCTGTTCGTTTGCAAAATTGCATCAAAAAGGTGCAAACCGAAAGCAACCAGAAGGAATTCGACAACCCAAGAGTAAGACTTTTTTTGGTATTATTCCTTTACGGGTTGTTTCTGCGGTATCCTGGTAACGCTAATCGGGCTTACCCTTCTTCCACGTAACCTGCTGACCGAACAGAGGTATCGTCGAAATAGCCATCTTGGCCGAACCGTTCACCAGCTGACGCGAATGGATGAGATAGACCAAAGTGTCGTTCTTCTTGTCGTAGATCCGGGTCACCACCAGCTTCTTCCAGATCAGCGACAATCCGGCGCGAAACACCTCCTCCCCGCTCTGGGAGAGATTGATGTCGCCGATCTCGATCGGGCCGGTCTGGCGGCAATCAATGGAATTGTTGGAGGGATCCTCGAACCAGTTGCCCTTGCGCAGCCGGTCGATAACGCTGCGGTCGAAATAGGTCACATGGCAGGTCACGCCCGCGACCTCCGGATCCGCCACCGCATCGACCAGAATATCATTGCCCGTCCAGTCCACGCCGACCTTGCCGACAACCTCGGCGGAAGCGGTAACGGGCGCCAGGGCCAGAAAGGACGCGGCAATGGCGGTAAACAACTTGGGTGAACGCATCAATCATCCTCCAACTACGGCCGCCGGGAGCGAGAGCGGCATCGCTAAGGTAAGATGACGGACGGGCGATGCAAGATAGGATTGCCATCCCGCCGCGTGCCGCCGCCGACAAACGAACCCTCGCCGGCGGAAAACGGCACGGCTTTGCCCATCGGCGCGTCGGCGTCCGCGGAAAATCGCTAGCAGCCTGTGCTATCTCTGGCTGATTGCGACCGTTCCGGTTTCCAGCAGCGATTTGAGATTCGACAGAATCTTCGGCCAGCCACCGGAAACAGCCTCGATGAACTTGGAATTCTCGACCTCGATCGTGTGAGTGACGGTCAGCTTCACGGCATTGTCCGCCGGCTCCAGCTCCATCACGCATCGCGACCAGCCTTCGGCCTTCAGTTCCGGACGAAACTCGTTGCGCCATTTTATGGCGAGCCGTCGCGGCGGGTCGAACTCCGCGATCTCTCCCGTATCGGCGACGCGGCCGTCCGGAAAGATCATCCTCCATGATGATCCGACTTTCCACTCGGTATCGTGGGTCATGTCGAACCAATACTGCTTGATGAATTCGGGCGCCGTCAGCGCCGACCAGAGTTTCTCCGGCGTGGTACGGATGAAGGTGACGTAGACGAATTTGCTTCCAGCCATGTCATTGCTCCTTGTTTGCATATTCACGCTTGCCGGCTACTGACCGCCCTCGTCTTCCAGCGCCTTCTTCAAGGCCGAAAGCGCGCTCAGATGCCGGCGCTCGAACTTGTTGATCCAACGTTCGGCAATGCCGTTGATCGGGACCGCATTGATAAAATGCAGCTTCTCGCGCCCCTGCTTCTCGGCCGACACCAGATTGGCCTCCTCCAGAATGGCGAGATGCTTGGCCACCGCCTGCCGGGTCATTTCCAGATCTTCGCAGAGCGCACTCAAGGTCTGCCCGTTGCGCTCGTAGAGCCTGTCGAGCAACTGTCGTCGGCTGGCATCCGCCAACGCCTTGAAGACTGCATCATCATTCACAGATACGAAACCATTTGGTTGCCTATTATCCTTCTTATAGGCAACCAAATGGTTGCCTGTCAAGCCATATTGAGAGAGAACGGCAATCTTGCTCCGCTCCGAAAGCACGGTGGCATCGTCAACGGAAATCGGCAGAGGCGATTGACAATGACGACGCTGCATCGGATCATACGCGCCATAATGGCAAAGCGTATCGTCACAATGCACCTTCACACCATCTCTCCCTTTGCGGGGCGAGTGGACGGCGTGTTGCATTGAGCTGACCGCGATCCATCTCAACCCTGCCGAGGCGAGCAGGGTTGAAGGCTCCTTGCTCTCCTCATCACTATCAAGGAGAGCCCATGTCCTTCGAAGAGCAAGACCCCGTTAAACGACGATCGGGCACGATCGGTCCAATCGAGATTCGCGCAACGCGCCCGTCCGATGCCGAGGCAATCGCCGCGATCGCCAACCTCCCCGGCTTCCGCGCCGGCACCTTGCGCCTGCCCTTCCAAAGCGTCGAGGAAACGCGGCAATGGCTGGAGAAGCCGGCGCCCAACTCGATCGGCCTTGTCGCCGAGGTAGACGGACAGGTCGTCGGCAATGCCGGCCTGAACCGGCTCGCCGGCCGACGGATCCACATCGGCCAGATCGGCATGGGCGTACACGACGATTTCACGGGTTGCGGCATCGGCTCCGCGCTTCTTGCGGCGCTCGTCGACAGCGCCGACAACTGGCTGGCGATCAAGCGCCTGGAACTGACCGTCTATGTCGACAATGCGCCCGCGGTCCGGCTCTACGAGAAATTCGGATTCGAAACCGAAGGCCGGCTGCGCGCCTTTGCATTCCGTAACGGCGAATATGTCGATGCGTTCACCATGGCGCGCCTGATAGTCTGACAACGATACTGGCGGCGGGTTGTGAGCCCGTCGCCATCCATCATCAGCCGATCAGATCCAGCCACTCGTCCTCGGTCATGACCTGGACGTTGAACTCCCGAGCCTTGTCGAGCTTCGAGCCTGCGCCCGGCCCCGCGACGACGATGTCGGTCTTCTTCGAAACCGACCCGGAAACCTTGGCGCCGAGGCTCTCGGCCTTCGCCTTGGCCTCGTCGCGGGTAAACTTCTCCAGCGAGCCGGTAAACACGACTGTCTTGCCGGCAACGGGACTGCCCGAGGTCAGCGGTTGCTCGGCCTCTTGAGGCTGAACCTCCTCCAGCAGCTTCGCGATCACCTGCGTATTGCGCGGTTCCTTGTAGAATTCGACGATGGCGCGCGCCACGACTTCGCCGATGCCCTCGATATTGTTGAGGTCGTTCCAGGCATCGCCCGCGAGCGGTGCGGCTTCCTTCATCGCAGCCTCGAAGGCGTTGTACGTGCCGTAAGAGCGCGCCAGCAGCTTGGCCGTCGTCTCGCCCACATGGCGGATGCCAAGCGCGAAGATGAAGCGATGCAAGGCGATCTGCCGCCGCTCGTTGATCGCGGCATAGAGCTTCGCGACACTGACCTTGCCGAAACCATCGATATTTTCCAGCTTGGCGAGCGAAGCCTGCTGCCGCCTTTCCAGCGTGAATATGTCAGGCGCGGTCCGCACCTGCAGCGCCGGATCCTCGCTTTCGAAGAAGAAGTCGATCTGCTTGGAACCCAGCCCCTCGATATCGTAGGCGTTGCGCGAGACGAAATGCTTGAGATGCTCGGTCGCCTGCGCACGGCAGATGAAGCCGCCGGTGCAGCGGGTGACGGCATCGACCTTGCCGGTCTTTTCGTTGATGTCGCGCACCGCATGGCTGCCGCAAACCGGGCAGACCTTGGGGAACTCGTAAGGCGTGCTCGACGTCTCGCGCTTCTCCAGCACGACATCGACGATCTGCGGGATGACGTCACCTGCCCGCTGCACGATCACCATGTCGCCGATGCGGATATCGCGGCCATCCCGGATCGGCTCACCCTTGTTGCCGATACCCTTGATGTAGTCGGCATTGTGCAGCGTCGCATTGGTCACGACGACACCGCCGACCGTGATCGGCTCCAGTCGCGCGACCGGCGTCAGCGCCCCCGTGCGGCCGACCTGGATATCGATATCGACCAGGCGCGTGAACGCCTGTTCCGCCGGGAACTTATGCGCGGTCGCCCAGCGCGGCGAGCGAGAACGAAAGCCGAGGCGTGCTTGCAGCTCCAGGCTATCGACCTTGTAGACGACGCCGTCGATATCGTAGTCGAGATCGGGCCGCTGCAGGCCGATCTCCTCGTAGTGGCCGAGAATATCGGCAACCGAATGCAGCCGCTCCATGAGCGGGTTGACCGGAAAGCCCCAGGATTTGAAGACCTGCACCATGCCGTATTGCGTATCGGCCGGCATGTCCGACATCTCGCCCCAGGCATAGGCAAAGAATCTCAGCTTGCGGCTTGCCGTGACCTTCGCGTCGAGCTGACGCAGCGAGCCTGCCGCCGTATTGCGCGGATTGACATAAGTCTGCTTGCCCTCAGCTTCCATCTGCGCGTTCAGCGCCAGGAAGTCGCTCTTGGCCATATAGACCTCGCCGCGCACCTCGACGACCGCAGGCGCCCCGGCCGGCAGGATCTGGGGAATCTCCTTGATGGTCCTGATATTGGCGGTGACGTTTTCGCCCGTCGTGCCGTCGCCGCGCGTCGCGGCATTCACCATGCGGCCATTCTCGTAACGGATCGACATGGAAAGGCCGTCGATCTTCGGTTCGGCGGTAAAAGCAATCGAGTTGTCGGGAAGACGGCCGAGGAAGCGATAGACGCTGGCCACGAAATCCTCGACGTCCTCTTGCGAGAACGTGTTGTCGAGCGACAGCATCGGCCTTGCATGCACGACGGGCGCAAACGTCTCCGACGGCGCGGCACCGACCCGGCGCGACGGGCTGTCGGCGCGAATCAGAGCCGGAAACCGCGCCTCGATGGCGTCATTACGCCGCTTCAGCGCATCATAGTCCGCATCAGAAATCTCCGGCGCATCCTTGCCATGGTAAAGCGCATCGTTGCGCGCGATCTCCGCGGCCAGATAGGCAAGTGCCGCAGCCGCTTCCTCTTCGGTCAAATCTTCGACGGGTCTCTGTTCGGTGCTCATGAATCTACACTCCCCGATTTTGGAGATGTTTTAGAGCACTTCCAGGAAAAGTGTGAAGCGGTTTTCAAACTGGAAGGCGTAAAACAAAGGGAAAAATCGGCGATACAAAGAGTGCCGCGATCAGCCGTTGCCGGCCAGCAAGCGCTTGGCGGCAGCCCTTGCCTCTTCCGTCACCGAAGCGCCTGCGAGCATACGGGCGATTTCCTCGGTGCGGTCCTTCGGCTCCATGGTCGCAACACGCGTGGAGATCTTTTCCGAGCCGTCAGCGACTGGTCCCTTGGAAATCAGCAGGTGCGTGGCGGCGCGTGCGGCGACCTGCGGCGCATGCGTGACGGAAAGCACCTGCACGCGGTCGGAGAGGCGCTTCAGCCGCTGGCCGATCGCGTCGGCCACCGCACCGCCGACGCCGGTATCGATTTCGTCGAAGACCAGGGTCGGCGCCGAGCCGCGGTCGGCAAGCGCCACCTTCAGCGCCAGCAGGAAACGCGATAGTTCGCCCCCGGACGCGACCTTGGTGATCGGGCCCGGACGGGTGCCGGGGTTGGTCTGCACATGGAATTCGACCACGTCGATGCCGTCCGCGGTCCCCGCTTCGGGATCGCTGGTGATCTCCACCATGAAACGCGCCCGCTCAAGCTTCAGCGCCGGCAATTCCGCCATGACGGCCCCGGCAAGCGCCTCGCCGGCACGGTGGCGTTTTTCCGAAAGGCCGCGCGCCGCAACATCATAGTCCGCCTTGGCGGCGGCGAGCTCGGCGTCGAGCCGTGCCAGCCTCTCCTCGCCCGCATCGACATCGGCAAGATCCGAAACCATGCGCTCGGCCAACGCCGGCAGTTCAATGACCAGCACCGAATATTTCCGCGAGGCGGCCCGCAGCGCAAACAGGCGCTCCTCGACCTTTTCCAGCTCGCGCGGATCATACTCCGTCTTGCGCAGCGCCGCCTCGACTTCCATCTGTGCGTTGGAAAGCTGGTCGAGAGCGGCATCGAGCAGCGCCACCGTATCTTCAAGCAGGCCGGGCGCTTCATGGCTCTTGCGCTCCAGCCGGCGCACCAGCGATGCTATGTGCGGTACGGGTGATGCATTGCCATTGAGGAACTCCGAAGCCTCGGCGATATCGCCGGCAATGCGCTCGGTCTTCATCATCCGCGAGCGTTTTTCGGCCAGCTCGTCCTCTTCGCCATCCTGCGGCGAGAGCTTCTCCAGCTCCTCGACGGAAGCGCGCAGATAGTCCGCTTCGCGTGCGGCCTTCTCCACCTGTTCCCGATGCTTCTTCAAGGTGCGGTCGGTATCGCGCCAGATCTTGTGAAGCCTGCCGACCTCCTGCGCCTCGTCGGCGAGACCGGCGAAGGCATCGAGCAATGTGCGATGCGCGTCGGTATCGACGAGCGCGCGGTCGTCATGCTGGCCGTGAATTTCGACGAGAAGCTGCCCGATCTGGCGCATGAGCTGGACGCTGAGCGCCTGGTCATTGACGAAAGCCTTGGTACGGCCGTCAGCGGACTGGACGCGGCGAAAGATCAGGTCGCCGTCATCGTCGATGCCGTTTTCACGCAGGAGTTTGCGGGCCGGATGTTGCGTGCCGACATCGAAAACCGCGGTCACCTGGCCCCGGTCTTCGCCATGACGCACCAAACCGCCATCGCCGCGCCCGCCAAGGGCCAGCGACAGACTGTCAAGCAGGATGGATTTGCCTGCACCCGTCTCGCCGGTCAGCACCGAGAGCCCGGACTCGAAGGCGAGATCCAGCCGCTCGATCAGAACGATATCGCGGATCGAAAGCTGGATCAGCATCTGCGCTCAATCTCACGTCCCGAGAAGAAGTTTCTTGCCCGCTCTGGAAATCCACGAGCCCGAATTTTCGCTCGGCTCCACGCCACCCTTCTGCAGCAGCTGATAAGAATCCTTATACCAGCGGCTGTCCGGATAATTGTGGCCGAGAACGGCGGCTGCCGTCTGCGCTTCCTGCACGATGCCCATCGCATAATAGGCTTCGACCAGGCGCGCCAGCGCTTCCTCGATCTGGTTCGTGGTCGGATATTGCTCCACGACGATACGGAAGCGGGAGATTGCCGCGAGGTAATCCTTGCGTTCCAGATAGTAGCGGCCGATCTGCATTTCCTTGCCGGCGAGCTGGTCGCGCGCAAAGCGGATCTTTTCCTGCGCGTCGCTGACATATTGCGACTTCGGATAGGTGTTGACGAGCTTCGTCATCGCCTCGATCGTCTGCTGCGCCGCACGCTGGTCCTGCGTCACGTCGACGATCTGCTTGGCATAGGACGAGCCGACCAGATACTGGACGTAGTCGGCATCTTCCGAACCGGGATACTGCTTGAGATAGCTGTTGCCCGTCTGCACGGCATCGTCATATCGGCCCGTGCGATACTTGACGAACGTGCTCATCACCATCGCCTTGCGCGCCCATTCGGAGAAGGGCTGCTGCTGGTTGATGGCGTCGAACTTCTTGCCGGCTTCCGTCATGTTGCCTGCCTTGATATTGGCAAGGCCTTGGTTGTAGAGCATTTCCGGCGGATCTGTATCGACACCGAGCTTGGTGATGTCGATATCCTTCTTCGTATTGCAACCTGTCACCACCGCACCGGTGCCTGCCAGAAGGAGCGATACGAGCAAAGCCCGTGCTGTGATATTCATGCGTTCAGACCTTGCATAACCCATCGAATGACTGTCCCACTAACCGTCGTTGCGGAGGCGGCGTTCTCTCGCTGGCGTTTCTAGCCGCAAAAACACCATCAGGGCAACGCATTGATGATGCATTAACGCATTTTTGTGGCAAAGGCCGCATATCGGCAGCCTTTAATCACTGTTTTGACAGGGAATTCCCATTGAGGTCCGCGCTGTCTCGCCATCGAGCAAGGATCGAAGGCAAACCATGCGAGTCGCCCGTCAAAAAAAGAGCCGCTCCTCATCGGAGCGGCAGCTTTCTTTCATTCCAGTCCTGAACGATCACGCCGACCAGGGAGCGAATTCCGGAGCGTTGATCGCAACGAATTCGCGGCTGTGGGCGCGCTGACGCGGCGCCGAAGTTTCGACGACGTCGTAGGCCGTAGGATCGCTGAGCAAGGCCTTCAGAGCGTTGGCGTTCATGCGATGGCCACCGCGATAGGAACGGTAGCAGCCGATGAACTGCGCGCCGGCAAGCGCCAGGTCGCCGACGGCATCCAGCGTCTTGTGGCGGACGAACTCGTCCTTGGCATAGCGCAGGCCTTCGACGTTGATGACCGTGTTGTCGTCGGAGATGACGACGGAGTTTTCCAGCGACGAGCCCAGCGCATGGCCCGAAGCCCAGAGGCGCTCGACATCACGCATGAAGCCGAAGGTGCGGGCGCGCGAAAGTTCGCTCTTGAACGTCTCGGCGGTCAGGTCGCCTTCCCACTTCTGGCGGCCGATCAGCGGGCATTCGAAATCGATCTCGACTTCGAAGCGCGTGCCGTCATAAGGACGGAACTCGCACCAGGAACCACCGGCTTCGATACGCACCGGCTTGGTAACGCGGATATAGCGGCGCTTGGCGCCAAGCGGCACGACGCCGACCTGCTCAATCGCTTCGATGAAAGGATAGGAACTGCCGTCCATGATCGGCATTTCCGCGCCGCTCACTTCGACGACGACGTTATCGAGGCCGATCGCGTAGATCGCTGCCATGACGTGCTCGACCGTCGCGACGGAGCGCGCCGGAGAGAAGCCCAGAACCGTGCAGAGATCCGTATTGCCGACCTGGGAGGAAACGGCGCGAAACTCGCTTACATCACCATTATCGTGCAGACGCTGGAAAACAACGCCGGTGCCGGCTTCGGCGGGATAAAAGGTGATCGACACATTGGCGCCGGAATGAACGCCGATACCCGAAAGTGTCACAGGGTTTGCAATGGTGGTCTGAAAACCAAGCAATCCGATTGCCATGTAATTCTGCCTTCGTCTATCTGATCCAGGCCGGGCGGTCTCTTCGGACGCTTACCCTTATCGCCGGTTCAGTCTGTTAACTATGCTGCGCACGTCACATACATTCATCGTTGAATGTGATTCCGCAGGCTTGCTGGGTACTACATACGCGCCGAGGCATCGCATTCCAAATCACTGTTTCTTTCGTTTTGTTACGAAAGCAGCAGGTTGAATTCGTTGGATAATTTCAGATACGACATCAGGTCTAAAATAAGGAAATCCGGGGTCTTTCGGCCCCGGATTTCATCAGGATGGTTAGCAACCTATTAAAAGGTCGCCCTATCTCGGGTCAGTTCGACTGGCGGCGCAGGAACGCCGGAATCTCGAGCTGATCGTCCTCATGGCTCGTCATGCGTGCCTGCGGAGCCTGACGACCGTGATCGTCGAGGTTGCCGCGACGCGGAGCATAGAGGCTGGCTTCCGGCGACGGTGCGCGACGCTGCGGCGCCGCATTGTTCGTCGGGGCCATCATGTCGTCGAAAGCCGGATCTTCTTCGCGGCGGCCGAGCGAATTGGTGATTCGCTTCAGCAGGCCCATCGGACCACGCTCTTCGGTAGCCTGAGCGGCTGCCGGCTGTGCGCGATGCTCCAGCTCGGCCTTAACGACCGGCGGGAAATCTTCCACCTTCGGCATGCGGACCTGCTCGGGAGCCTGACGGATGATCGGCTGCTGATGCATGACCGGTGCCTGCTGCTGCGGCTGAACCGGAGCCTGACGGACCGGCTGAGCTTCCGGCGCTGCCGCGAAGATGCGGCTCTGCGGACGGAAGTTATCTTCCGGCGCGGCAGCCTGCTGCATCGCGGGCTGCTGCTGCTGAGCATGAGCCTGGCGAGCCATCTGGATTTCCAGCTCCCGCTCGAGATCGGCCTCTGCCGCACGAATGGTCTGGGCGACCGGGTCCACTGTGCGAGGAGCCGGCGCGGCAGCCTGTGCGGTATGGGCCTGCGCGACGTGGGCAGGCTGAGCTGCGGCCGCTACCGGAGCGGCGGCCGCGGAAGGACGCATAGCCGGCTTCGCGGCCGGGCGGAATTCCATGCCCCGGTCGGCGGCTTCGTTCATCGCGCGGTCGATGCCGGTTGCGACGACGGAAACGCGGATGATGCCTTCAAGCGATTCGTCGAAGGTGGCGCCGAGGATGATGTTGGCGTCGGGATCGACTTCTTCGCGGATGCGGGTCGCGGCTTCGTCGACTTCGAACAGGGTGAGGTCACGACCGCCGGTGATCGAGATCAACAGGCCCTGTGCGCCCTTCATCGAGGTTTCGTCGAGCAGCGGGTTGGCAATGGCGGCCTCGGCGGCCTGCATCGCACGGCCCTGGCCGGAAGCCTCGCCGGTGCCCATCATGGCGCGGCCCATTTCACGCATGACCGAACGGACGTCGGCGAAGTCGAGGTTGATGAGACCTTCCTTCACCATCAGATCGGTGATGCAGGCAACGCCCGAATAGAGAACCTGGTCGGCCATCGAGAACGCGTCGGCGAAAGTCGTCTTGTCGTTGGCGATGCGGAACAGGTTCTGATTCGGTATGACGATCAGCGTATCGACCGACTTCTGCAGCTCCTGGATGCCCATTTCGGCGAGGCGCATGCGGCGGCCGCCTTCGAAGTGGAACGGCTTGGTAACAACGCCGACGGTCAGGATGCCCTTGTTGCGGGCTGCCTGTGCGACAACGGGCGCTGCGCCGGTGCCCGTGCCGCCGCCCATGCCGGCGGTGACGAAGCACATATGCGTGCCGTTCAGGTGATCGATGATTTCATCGATGCATTCTTCAGCAGCTGCACGGCCGACTTCCGGCTGCGAACCGGCGCCGAGGCCTTCCGTGACGTTGACGCCGAGCTGGATGATTCGCTCCGCCTTCGTCATGGTCAGCGCCTGCGCATCGGTGTTGGCGACGACGAAATCGACGCCCTGCAAGCCTGCCGTGATCATGTTGTTGACGGCATTGCCGCCACCGCCACCAACACCGAACACGGTGATTCGCGGCTTAAGCTCGGTGATATCTGGCTTATGCAGCTTGATAGTCATTGTACCCGTTCCTTCTCTTTATGGCCGCATCGCCACGCCGGCCAATTCACTCGATTTCACTTGTCTGACGCTTACCCCGAAGAAACATCTCCGGGTCAGGCACTCAAAAACTCTCTTTCAACCATTGGCCGACACGGCCGATCCGGCTGTTGTTACCGCCAAGCGACGAGAGCAGACCGCTGCTCGGCGCATGTGTTTCCATGTCTGCGACCTGCGGATAGATCATCAGACCGACCGCCGTCGAAAAAGCCGGCCCCTTGGCTGCAGTCGGCAAGCCGGACACGCCCATCGGACGGCCGATACGGACATTGCGGGCAAGAACGCGGCGCGCCACATCGGGCAGGCCGGTCAGCTGGCTGGCACCGCCCGTCAGGACGACGCGCTTGCCGACGATCGGGCTGAAGCCCGAACGCTGGATGCGATCGCGAATGAGCTCGAGGGTTTCCTCGATACGAGCCTTGACGATGCGCGACACGAGCGCCTTCGGCACCTGCGTCGGCTGGTCACGCTCATCTTCACCGATCGGCGGGATGGAAATCAGTTCACGTTCTTCCGAAGAGTTCGCCAGCGCCGAGGCATGGACGACCTTCAGGCGCTCCGCATCCTCGATGCGGGTGGAAAGGCCGCGGGCAAGGTCCGTCGTGACGTGGTGGCCGCCAAGGCTGACGGCATCGGTATGCACCAGCTTGCCCTCGGCGAAGACCGAGATCGTCGTCGTGCCGCCACCCATGTCGATGGCGGCGCAGCCAAGCTCGACTTCGTCATCGACGAGAGCCGCAAGACCGCTGGCGTAAGGTGTCGCCACCATGCCTTCGACCGAAAGGTGGGCACGGTTGATGCAGAGCTCCAGATTGCGAAGCGCCGCCCGCTCCGCCGTCACCACATGCATGTCGACACCGAGCGCGTCGCCGAACATCGCCAGCGGATCGCGGATACCGCGCTCGCCATCGAGGGAGTATCCGGTCGCCAGCGAATGCAGCACAGCGCGCTCCTGGCGGATCGACTGCTGGCAGGCCGCGGCAAGAACCTTCTTCAGGTCGTTGGCCTCGACCTCCTGGCCGCCGAGATCGATGGTGGCGGTATAGATGTCGCTGCCGAGACGGCCGGCCGACACGTTGACGATCAGACTGTCGACCGTAAGGCCTGCCATGCGCTCGGCGGCATCGACGGCGAGCCGGATGACACCTTCCAGAGCATCGAGGTCGGCGATCACACCGGTCTTGATCCCGCGGGAACGCTGATGGCCGATGCCGATAATCTCGATATTATGGGTGCGGTTCGGCAGAACCTGGCTTTCTTCGCGCGGCGTCAACCGGCCGATCATGCAGACGACTTTCGTCGAGCCGATGTCGAGAACGGAAACGATATGCGACCGCTTCGACGAAAGCGGCTTCAACCGAGGCAGGCCGAAATGGGACGAACCGAATAAGCTCATGTATCCTGCCCTGCTTTCTTCAAAGCCTTGTTTCTTGCATCGACGGCGGCCTGACGGCGAGTTGTGGCATCCGGGGTGAGTTCGATCGCGGTGCGATCGTCGAGACGGAGATCGACCGCAGCGATATCGCGCTGCAGAAGGTTCTCATCCTTGTCGAGCGTGGTCAGCCGAGCGAGCGCGCCATCGATATTGTCCTCCGGCAATTTGATGATGACGCCATTGTCGAGATAGAGATCCCAACGGCGGCCGGCGACACGGACGAAAGCTTTCACATGGCTGCGGATATCCGGCCATTTGCCAAACTCGTCTTCCACGGATGCCGCCGCGATTTCAGCGTCGCGACCGACGAAAAGCGGCAGCTTCGCAAACTTGTTGTCGCGCAACGGCGCAATCACGCTGCCATCCTTCTGGATCAGAGAAAGCTCGGAACCATGCTGCCAGATGGCATAGGCCTTGCGCTCCTTGAGCTTCACCTCAACGGCCTTCGGATAGACCTTCCGGACTTCGACGTTCTGCACCCAGGGCAGATTCGCAATCTTCTGCCGGGCCGCATCGGCATTGAGCGCAACGAGCGACGTCGTGCCGTCCAGGCCAAGAAGCTGCAGGATCTCGATTTCGGAAGTCTCGTCGTTGCCGGAAACCTTGACGTCTTCGATGGCGAACCCCGCAGCAGACGTGGTGGCTTCCGCAACGTCCTGCGTATGGCCGCCGACCGACATACCGTAAAGCCCCGTCGCAGCGAGGAGCGCGAAGGCGGAAACCGTGCCCGTATGAGCGGGAATATTGACGCGACCCGAGCCAAGGCTGACCAGGAAACGAACGGCGCGGCGCAGCGGACGCGGCAGGACGAACGCATCCTCGACATCATCGATGGCGAGCGGAACGCGATGGCGGGACCGCCTCATATTTTTGAGCGTCAGCGCAAACAAGACGCGTCCTCCACCATCCACCGGAGAAATTCACCAAACGAGTAGCCGGCATGCGCGGCCATTTCAGGCACCAGCGAGGTAGGGGTCATGCCGGGCTGGGTATTGACCTCAAGCCAGACAAGTTCACCTTCTTCGGAAAAGCGATCATCGAAGCGGAAGTCAGATCGACTGACGCCGCGGCAGCCGATAGCTTCATGCGCCCTTAACGATAATGTTTGTATCTTTTGGTAAAGATTCGGTGAAATTTCCGCCGGCAAGACGTGTTTTGACCCACCTTTGGCATACTTGGCATCATAGTCGTAGAAGCTATGACCCAGCGGCACGATCTCAGTGACGCCGAGAACCCTGTCGCCCATGACCCCGCAGGTCAGCTCCCGCCCATGGATATAGCGCTCCACAAGCACCTCGTCGCCGTAACGCCATTCGGCCGACGTAACGATCTGCGGCGGATGCGCCTGATCTTCCTTGACGATCACCACGCCGAAGCTCGACCCCTCGCGCACCGGCTTGACGACGTAAGGCGGCTTCATCGGATGCTCTCCGACGATATCGAAGCGATCCATGACGATCGAGCTTGCGACCGGAATGCCGGCGGCAGCCGCAACCGTTTTCGCGCGGGACTTGTCCATCGCAAGCGCCGACGCAAGCACGCCGGAATGCGTATAGGGAATCTGAAGATACTCGAGGATGCCTTGAATGGTCCCGTCTTCACCGAAGGGACCATGCAGCGCATTGAAGACGACGTCGGGCTTCAGCTCGGCCAGGCGGCTGGCAACGTCGTGATCCACATCGACGCGGGTAACCTCAAAGCCTTCCGCTTCGAGGGCATCGGCGCATGCCTTCCCCGAAGAAAGGCTGACAGGCCTCTCCGAGGAAAATCCGCCCAAAAGGACAGCCACATGCTTGCCACCCATCAATACCCCCGACTTCACGGTCTCTGCTCTGCGCTTGCCGGGCATCGCTAACAGCGATTCTCGCCCCGCTTTCAATAGGTCGATTAGAACGACATTAAGGTTAATGAAGCGTTTACTTTCGTTAACTTTCCGCCGCTCCACGGATGGCCGGATGATACGAATCAAATCGACTTAAAGAATTCTGCCATTGGAATCAGAGAGTTGCTACTTTTGAAAGTGCTACATTTGGATTTTTTTAAACAAAGAGGCCCGCATCGAGGGGTCGATGCGGGCCTGAGAGCGTTAAAGTGAGGCCGATATCACTCGCTGTCGTCGACCAGTTTCCAGACCAGACCGCCCAATGCTCCGCCGATGATGGGAGCAACCCAGAACAGCCAAAGCTGCTGCAGCGCCCAGCCTCCGACGAACAAAGCCTGCCCCGTCGAACGGGCGGGATTGACCGACGTATTGGTGATCGGGATCGAGATCAGGTGGATCAGCGTCAAGGTCAGGCCGATGGCGATCGGCGCGAAGCCCGCAGGCACCTTGCTGCTCGTCGCACCGAGAATCACGACGAGGAAGAACAAGGTCAGCACGATTTCGGCCACCAATGCCGAGACCAGCGAATAACCGCCGGGCGAATGTTCCCCATAGCCGTTCGCAGCAAAGCCACCGAGTTGGAAATCGGCCTTGCCGCTCGCGATCAGGTAGAGCACGGCGGCAGCGACGATGGCACCGACGACCTGCGCGACGATATAGGGAATGAGCTGCCCGCCGGGAAAGCGGCCGGCTACCGTCAGACCAACCGAAACGGCTGGGTTGAAATGCCCTCCCGAAATGCCGCCGACGGCGAAAGCCATGGTCAGCACGGTCAGGCCGAACGCAAAGGCCACACCCAGAAAACCGATACCGAGGCCCGGAAACGCCGCGGCAAAGATTGCGCTGCCGCAGCCGCCAAATACGAGCCAGAATGTCCCAAGAAACTCAGCGATGAGTTTTTTCTGCATTAAACCCTTCTCCTTTGCCCTCAATCGAAGCGAAGATCGACCATCGATGAAAAAGATCCGGGAAGGACTCTCCGGAGATACGCCCACTCGACGATAAACGTCCGCCCAATTGCTCACGAATCAACAATTGCGGCTAAATAATAGCACGCAACCGCTGATTTCTTGCGCGTTTGGCGTTTGCGTCGAACAAAAATTACGCTAAGGACACGGCTTACCTAATAAGCAAACCTTAGAACCCTCTAAATGGTGGGATCATGACTGACGCGATATCTCCCCTATCGCCGCCCCCCTCGTCATCGAGCAACGCTGCGGCAAATTCTCCGGCACGCGTTCTGATCGCGAGCCTCATCGGCACAACCATCGAATTCTTCGATTTCTACGTTTATGCGACGGCGGCGGTTATCGTCTTCCCGAAACTGTTCTTCCCTGCGAGCGATCCGACTTCGGCAACCTTGCAATCCTTCGCAACCTTCTCCATCGCCTTCTTCGCACGCCCGATCGGCGCGATGATCTTCGGCCATTTCGGTGACCGGATCGGCCGCAAGGCGACGCTTGTCGCGGCTCTGATGACCATGGGTCTTTCGACCGTCATCATCGGCATACTGCCGACGTATGAATCGATCGGCGTTCTCGCACCGATTCTGCTGGCGCTTTGCCGCCTCGGCCAGGGTTTGGGCCTCGGCGGCGAATGGGGCGGCGCGGTATTGCTTGCAACGGAAAACGCTCCGGAAGGCAAGCGCAGCTGGTACGCCATGTTCCCGCAACTCGGCGCGCCGATCGGCTTCATCCTCTCCGCCGGCCTTTTCCTGATTCTGCGCGAAAGCATGGCCGATGCGGACTTCCTCAGCTACGGTTGGCGTATCCCCTTCCTCATCAGCCTCGTGCTGGTCGTCGTCGGCCTCTACGTCCGCCTGAAGATCACGGAAACCCCGGAATTCCAGCGCGCGATCGAGAAGGAAGAACGCGTTTCGGTTCCGATCGCGGTCATCTTCCGCTCGCATCTCCGCAGCCTCATTCTCGGCACGATCATCGCCGTCGCGACCTTCGTGCTGTTCTATCTGATGACGGCTTTCACCCTGAGCTGGGGCACCCGGCCTCCGGGCAATGGACCATTGCCGGCCGGCCTCGGCTTCTCGCAGGGCCAGTTCCTTGTCGTCCAGCTCGTCGGCGTCGTCTTCTTCGGCCTGACGATTCCGATCTCCGGCCTGCTGTCCGACCGCTATTCGCGCCGGCTGGTTCTGAGCCTGACGACCGTCGGTATCCTTATCTTCGGCCTGTTCTACTCGTCGCTGCTGACGGCCGGGCTTGCCGGCGCCTTCGCCTGCTCGATCATCGGCCTGGCGTTGATGGGCTTCACCTACGGTCCGATCGGCGCAGCACTTGCCGCGCCCTTCCCGACCACCGTGCGCTATACCGGCGCATCGATGACCTTCAACCTCGGCGGCATCGTCGGCGCGTCACTGGCTCCCTACATCGCCACATGGCTCGCAACGAATTACGGCCTTGTCTATGTCGGCTATTATCTGGCGGCCGCCGCCTTGCTCTCGCTGATCGGCATTCTGCTGTCGGGCAATGAGGAAGTCTGAGGACGTCGAGATAACCAATTGAAAAGGCCGGGTTTTAACCCGGCCTTTTTCTTGAATCATTTCATGAGGTTTGAGCGGCTTGCAGCGCGAGCCTACTCCGTGGTGACGCCCTGGAACGGACGAACCTCCCGGCCCGGCATGAAGCGGCCGAGACGCTTGATTTCCCATTCCAGCTTGACGCCGGAATTCTCGAAAACCTCGCGACGCACCTGCTCGCCGAGATATTCCAGATCGTAGCCTGTCGCCTGCTCCATGTTGATCATGAAGTTGCAGTGCAGCGACGACATCTGCGCACCGCCGATGACGAGACCGCGGCAACCCGCTTCATCGATCAGTTTCCATGCGGAAAGGCCTTCAGGGTTCTTGAAGGTCGAGCCGCCGGTCTTTTCCCGAATCGGCTGCACCGTTTCGCGATGCGCGCGCACGGCGTCCATCTCCGCACGAATCTTGGCCCGATCCTCGGCATAGCCTTCGAAAAGGACATGCGTGAAGATCAGCCCTTCGGATGCGTCCGAATGACGGTAGCTGTAGCCCATTTCGGCATTGGTCAGCACATGCTTGTCGCCCTTCCGGTCGACCGCGTGAACCTCGACCACGCGCTCGCGGGTCTCGGCGCCATTGGCGCCCGCATTCATCCGCGCCGCGCCGCCGATGCTGCCCGGAATGCCGTAGTAGAAATGGAAACCGCCGATGCTGTTGTCCATCGCCATGGCCGCGACGTGCTTGTCCGGGCAAATGGCGCCGGCCAGGATGCGATTCTCGCCGGCAAGCTCGACCGAGCCGAAGCCCTTGGCAGAAAGCCTGAGGACGACGCCCGGAATGCCGCCGTCGCGCACCAATATGTTCGAACCCACGCCGACCACGGTCAGCGGCACTTCTTCCGGCAGGATCTTCAGGAATGCGATGAGATCGTCCGTGTCATGCGGCTGGAACATCAGTTCCGCCAATCCGCCGGCGCGGAACCACGTAACACGATCCATCGGTGCGTCCGGCGTCAGCCGACCCCTGATGTCCTTTACACTGTCGCCGAGCGACGCCAGAAGCTTTTCCCCATTTACCTGTTTCATGCGGACTTACCCGAGAGGCCTTCCAATTCCTTTGGCAATGATGCTGCCCAATATGTGATGCTGCCAGCCCCCAACAGAACCACAAAATCACCCGGCTGCGCAATCTCCGCAACCATCGCGGCAAGATCTTCCTGCGATGGCAGGTAGCGCGCATTGCGATGGCCGCCGGCCTTGATGCGTGAAACCAGCGTCTGCGAATCCACACCCTCGATGGGATCCTCGCCGGCGGCATAGACAGGCGCCAGGAAGATGCTGTCGGCATCGTTGAAGCAGGCGGCGAACTCCTCGAACAGGCTCGACAGACGTGAATAGCGGTGCGGCTGGTGAACGGCGATGATCCGGCCCTTGCAGGCTTCTCGCGCTGCCTTCAGCACAGCCTTGATTTCGACAGGGTGATGGCCGTAGTCGTCGAAAACCTTGATCCCGTTCCATTCTCCGGTCAGCGTGAAGCGGCGCTTGACGCCGCCGAAGGATGCCAACCCCTTTGCGATCGCCTCGCTGGAAATCCCGAGCCGGTTGGCAACGGCAATGGCGGCGGTCGCATTGGAAATATTATGCCGGCCCGGCATCGGCATGACGAGATCCTTGATCTGGATCACCTTGCCCGTGCGGCGCCTGCGGATTTCGACATCGAACAGCGAACGCGTTCCATCGATTCGCACATTCGAGAAACGCACGTCTGCCTGCGGATTCTCGCCGTAAGTGATGACCTTGCGATCCTCGATGCGCCCGACAAGCGCCTGCACTTCCGGATGGTCGATGCACATGACGCCGAAGCCGTAAAAAGGCACGTTCTCGACGAACTGCCGGAAAGCGGCGCGAACGGCATCGAAATTGCCGTAGTGGTCGAGGTGCTCCGGATCGATGTTCGTGACGACAGCGACATCGGCCGGCAGCTTCAGGAAGGTGCCGTCCGACTCGTCGGCCTCGACCACCATCCACTCGCCGGCTCCCATGCGCGCATTCGTGCCATAGGCATTGATGATGCCGCCGTTGATAACGGTCGGATCGAGACCGCCGGCTTCCAGAAGCGTCGCAACGAGCGACGTCGTCGTGGTCTTGCCGTGCGTGCCGCCGATGGCGATCGCGTTGCGGAAGCGCATCAGCTCGGCGAGCATCTCGGCACGGCGCACGACCGGCAGCAGCTTTTCGCGCGCGGCGACAAGCTCCGGATTGTTCTTCTTGATGGCGGTGGAGACGACGACGACTTCAGCATCGCCGAGGTTTTCCGCCTTGTGGCCGATATGGACCGGAATGCCCTTGTCGCGCAGCCGCTGCACGTTGGCGCTCTCCGATTGATCGGAACCCTGAACGCGATGGCCGAGGTTATGCAACACCTCGGCTATGCCGCTCATTCCGATACCGCCGATACCGATAAAATGCACAAGGCCGATTGCCTTCGGCAGCTTCATACGCCTGCCCCCTTGAATTGCTGAATTGAACGTCCCGCGGCAATAGCCTCAACCATGTCGGCAAGCAAGTTTGCCGCATCCGGCTTGCCCGCCTGCTTGGCTGCCGCAGCCATCTTCGCGAGCTTTTCCGGCATGGTCATGGCGCCGCGCAGAATGGTGGAAAGTTTCTCCGAGGTCAGCTCCGACTGCACGATGACCTTGACGCCGCCCGTCGCCGCCAGGGCCGCGGCATTGGCCGCCTGATCGTGATCGAGCGCATGCGGATAAGGCACGAGGATCGCCGGGCGGCCGATGACGGCAAGCTCGGAGACGGTCGAGGCGCCGGAGCGGCAGAGAACCAGATGCGCGGCGCCGATACGCTCGGCCATATCGTTGAAGAACGGCGCGACATCGGCGCCCATCTCAAGCTTTCTCGTGCAGCTGTTGACCGTTTCCATATCCTCGGGGCGCACCTGCTGCGTAACCCGCAGGCGCTTGCGCAGCGGCTCCTCGAGCAGGCTGATCGCCGTGGGGACCGCCTTCGAGAAATATTGCGCACCCTGGCTGCCGCCGAAGACGACGAGATTGAACGGATCGTCCGGACCGGACGGCACATAGGGACGCTTGGCAGCCTCGATGACAGCCGGACGCACGGGGTTGCCTGTCGTCACCGTCTTTTCGGCAAACGCGCCGTTTTCCGTGAGGAAGCCGCCCGCAATCGCGCGAACGCGCGTTGCCAGCATCTTGTTGGCCCGGCCCATGACCGCATTCTGCTCATGCAGCATGGATGGCACGCCCATGCGCGTCGCAGCCAGAAGCGGCGGAACGGTCGGATAACCGCCGAAGCCGACGACGCAAACGGGCTTGATCCGCTGGATCAGCTTGCGCGCCGCGCGCATGCCGGTCCACAGCGTCCAAAGGGCGCGCGCAACCTTCAACGGGTTCTTCGAACCGATCGTTGCCGAGGGGACGACATGGATCTCGTCGGCCGGAAACTTGCCGGCATAGCGTTCGGCACGGCTGTCGGTGACGAGGTGCAAGGAATAGCCGCGCTCCTTCAGCTTATAGGCCAGTGCCTCGGCCGGAAATACGTGACCGCCGGTTCCGCCGGCGGCAAGAAGGACAATGCCTTTACTCATAATTTCGCTCCCGCGAACACCCCATTACTCGGGGCATCTCCCTAATATAGGAAGTCGCCACGGCCGCGTCATCGACGCAGGCCAAGCCTCCCTCATAGCTCGCCGCTTTCTGAAAAGCGACCGCAGAATGAAGGGCAGGCAGGAGATAGCGGGAGCAAATGGTCGATGGTCCCAAGACGATCACTCCGCCGGCAATCCGTGCGTCACGCGGAACATGGTGCGATCCTGCGCACGCTTTTCCGGCCTGTGACGCGTCAACGCCAGGATGAAGCCGGCAGTTACGCAGATCGCGGTCATCGACGAGCCGCCGTAGGAAATGAGCGGCAGCGTCATGCCCTTTGCCGGCAGCAGCTGCAGGTTCACGCCGATGTTGATGATCGACTGGATGCCGATCTGCAGCACGAGGCCGGCGACGGCAAAGCGGTTGAAATCGTTCTTTTCCTTGTAGGCATGCGACAGGCCGCGCAGCACGAGGAAGGCAAAGATGAGCACGAGCACCATGCAGAAGATGGCGCCGAATTCCTCAGCCGCGACCGAGAAGATGAAGTCGGTATGGGCGTCCGGAATGATGCGCTTGACGGTGCCTTCGCCGGGACCGACGCCGAACCAGGTGCCGTGAACGATCGCTTCCTTGGCGGTATCGACCTGGAACGTATCGCCCTCGCCCGTCAGGAACTTGTTCACGCGTTGCGCGACGTGATCGAAGACGTAATAGGCGGTGACGAAACCACCGGCGCCAAGACCGCCAAGCACGATGATCCAAAGCCAGGGCATGCCGGCCATGAAGAACATGCCACCCCAGACGGCGGTGGTCAGGATCGTCTGGCCAAGGTCGGGCTGCGCGACGAGCAACGCCACGACGATGCCGAAGAGGATGATGGCGAAGAGATTGCCCGGGATTTCCGGCTGGCGTGCATGTTCGGAAAACAGCCAGGCGCAGACGACGACGAAGGCGGGCTTCATGAATTCCGAAGGCTGAATGGACAAGGACGCGATGTTGACCCAGCGCCGGGAGCCCTTGACTTCGACGCCGAAGAAGAGCGCGAACAGCATCATCGCCAGCGCCACGATCAGCAGGATGACCGCCGTCCGCCTCACCTGTCTGGGCGTCATGAAGGAAATGCCGATCATCGTCGCGATCGCCGGGACGAGGAACAGCGCATGGCGCTTGACGAAGTGGAACGGCTCAAGCCCGATGCGTTCCGCAACAGCAGGCGACGCCGCAAAGGAAAGCATGAAACCGATGCCGATCAACAGGATGAAAAGGGCGAGAAACACGCGGTCGATGGTCCAGAACCACTCGGCCAAGGCCCCACGTTCAACGCGGCTTACCATATCATTTGCCTCCAGCTGCTGAACCGATCAGCATGGTGACGCCATCGATCGCAGCTACATGGCTGACGAAGGCGTCGCCCCTGACCTCGAAATTCTTATACTGATCGAAGCTTGCGCAAGCCGGTGACAACATCACGGCCGCGGCCTCATGTTCGTCGCCGTCCGCATCGGCGGCAGCATGCGCGACGGCGCGCTCCAGCGTGCCGGAAATTTCGTACGGCACCCGGTCGCCGAGCGTCGCGGCAAAGGCCGGAGCGGCCTCGCCGATCAGATAGGCCTTGGTTATGCGCGAAAAGAGCGGCGCCAGGCTGGTGATACCGCCCTCTTTCGGCAGGCCGCCGGCGATCCAGTAGATATTCTCGTAGCTCGAAAGCGCGGGCGCCGCCGCATCCGCATTGGTCGCCTTGGAATCGTTGACGAAGACGACCCGGCCGCGTCTTCCGACAGGCTGCATGCGATGCTTGAGGCCGGGGAAGGATGTCAACCCGGCCCGAATCTCGTCGGCGGAGACACCGACCGCCAGGCAGGCGGCAATTGCCGCCGCGGCGTTCTGTGCGTTGTGGCCACCGCGCAAGGTCTGGATACCGTCGAGATCGGCAATCTCGCTTGCGGCCCCGCTCGATGCCTGCATGATGCGGCTGCCCTCTGCGTAAAGGCCATCAGCCAGCGCATGCCGGCGCGATATTCTTGTGACCTTGCCGCCCGCCCGCTCGATGCGGTCGGCGATCAGCGAAGAATAGCTGTCGTCGACACCCACCACGGCAACGCCGCTGCCCGCGACGAGCCGCTCCTTGATATCGGCATAGTGCTGCATCGTGCCATGCCGATCGAGATGGTCGGGCGTCAGGTTCAGCAAGATACCGGCCGAAGGATTGAGCGTCGGTGCCAGGTCGATCTGATAGGAGGAGCATTCGACGACATAAAAGCGCCCTGCCTTCGGCGGATCGAGCGTCAGCACGGCCGTACCGATATTGCCGCCGAGCTGCGTATCGCGCGCGCTCGATTGCAGGATATGGGCGATCAAAGCCGTCGTCGTCGATTTGCCGTTCGTTCCGGTAATGGCGATGAAGGGGCAATCCGGCGCATGTGCCCGCCGCTCCCGCACGAAAAGCTCGATATCGCCAATAACCTCGACGCCGGCGGCGCGAGCGAGATCGACGGTCCAATGCGGTTTCGGGTGGGTCAACGGCACACCGGGCGACAGGACGAAGACCGACAGGCTGTTCCAGTCGATCGTCCTGAGATCGGCGACCGCCATTCCCTCCGCAGCCGCCTTGGCCACGCTGTCCGGATTGTCGTCCCAGGCCGTGACCTCGGCGCCACCGGCAACGAGTGCGCGCGCCGTGGCAAATCCCGAGCCTCCAAGGCCGAAGAGAGCGACCTTTTTTCCGTTCAGCGTGGTGACGGGGATCATTTCTGCCTCACCGCAGCTTCAGGGTGGACAGACCGACCATCGCCAGGATGACGGCGACGATCCAGAAACGCACGACGACCTGGCTTTCCGTCCAGCCCTTCTTTTCGAAGTGATGGTGGATGGGCGCCATCAGGAAGACACGGCGCTTGGTCATCTTGAAGAAGCCGACCTGGATGATGACCGAGAGCGCCTCGAGCACAAAGAGACCACCGATGATCGCCATGACGATCTCGTGCTTGGTGGCAACCGCGACCGAGCCGATCATGCCCCCAAGCGCCAGCGAGCCCGTATCGCCCATGAAGATAGCTGCCGGTGGCGCATTGAACCAGAGGAAGCCGAGACCGGCACCGATGACCGCGCCGAGGACGACGGCGAGTTCACCCGTGCCGGGCACGAAATTGATCGCCAGATAGTCGGCGAAAACGAAGTTGCCGGCCAGATAGGAGATGACGCCGAAGGAGGCCGCGGCGATCATCACAGGCACGATGGCAAGCCCGTCGAGACCGTCGGTCAGATTGACGGCATTGCCGGCGGCGACGATGACGAAGGCACCGAACAGCACGAAGAACATGCCGAGATTGAGCAGCAGGCTCTTGAAGAACGGGAAGGCGACCGACGAGCCGAAGGTGGAGCCGGCCGGACCGGAGGCGAGCGCCGTGGTCATCATGAAGTAGACGGCGATAGCGGCGATGACGAATTCAATGCCGAGACGAGCGCGGCCGGAAAAGCCCTTGTCGCTCTGCTTCGTCACCTTGAGATAGTCGTCATAGAAGCCGATAGCGCCGAATCCGAGCGTCACCAGCAGCGTGGCGACGACGTAGACATTGGCAAGATCCGCCCAAAGCAGGGACGAAACGACGATGCCGGCAAGGATCATCAGGCCACCCATGGTCGGGGTGCCGGCCTTCTTGAAGTGCGTCTGCGGGCCGTCGGCACGGATCGGCTGCCCCTTGCCCTGACGCACGCGCAGGGAGGAGATGATTCGCGGCCCGAAAAGAAAGACGATCAACGCTGACGTGAACAGAGCGCCGCCGGTACGGAACGTGATGTATCTGAACAGATTGAGAAATCTGAAATGAGTAGTGAAAAAATGAACGTGGTCCGACAGTTCGGCAAGCCAGATCAGCATAAGAGCCCTTTCTAAAGCCCCTGATGGGTGTGAGGGCCCGTGTCGGAAAATGCGGGAAACTTGTCAAGCAAGCCCGCAACGATCTTTCCAAACCCCATCCCCAGCGACGATTTCACCATCAACACGTCGCCGGGGGCGACAGAATTGAGCGCGAATTCCGAGAGTTCCTCCGTCGTCTCCCGATATTCGACATGAACACTTTCCGGCAGCTCATCCCTCAAAGCCGCCATCTCCGGACCCGCCAGCCAGACATGCTCTATGCCGGCCGCAAGCAGCGGCCCGGCAAGATTTGCATGCACGCGCTGGGCATAATCCCCCATTTCCAACATGTCGCCGAGCACGGCGATCCGCCGGCCCGTCCGTCCGCCCGGTCCCTCATGCGGCGACGTGGTCGCCAGCAGCGCGATAGCCGCGCGCATGGATGCGGGATTGGCGTTGTAACTCTCGTCGATCAGCGTGAAATAGCCGCTGCCGACCGCGCGCTTGTGGCGTTGTCCCCTGCCCTTTTCCGGCTGAAGATCCGCCAGGGCGTCGATGGCGCTGTCGAGATCGGCCTCCAGGAGCATGACCGCGCCAAGCACGGCAAGCGCGTTTTCGGCGATATGGCGGCCCGGCGCGCCGAGCGCCACTTCCATGGTCTCGCCGCCGATCGTCAGCCAAAGCGTCGAATTCTCCTCAGAAGCGTTGAATTCCGCGAGACGCACGTCCGCCTTCGCATGCTGGCCGAAGCTATGCACATGCTCGATACCGGCCGCGACGGCAGCCTGCTCCAGCATCTCGAACTGGTCGTTGTCATGATTGAGAATGGCATGACCGCCCGGCACGACGCCCTCGAAAATTTCCGCTTTCGCGGCGGCGATTTCACCGATGCTGTTGAAGTTGCCGAGATGGGCCGGCGCGATCGTGGTGATGATCGCCACATGCGGCTGTACCATTTTGACGAGCGGGCGAATTTCCCCGGGATGGTTCATGCCGATTTCGAAAATCCCGAAATCGGTATCTTCCGGCATCCGCGCCAGAGTAAGCGGAACGCCCCAATGATTGTTGAAGGAAGCAACGGATGCATGCACCTTGCCCGACGGGGTGAGCGCCCGGCGCAACATCTCCTTCGTGGTCGTCTTGCCGACCGAACCCGTCACGGCGACGATCTTCGCCTGGCTACGCTTGCGCGCGGCAACGCCAAGCCGCGCAAGCGCCGCCAATACGTCGTCCACGACGACCTTCGGCACGGTGAGGCTGCCCATCGCCGGCAGACGCGCCTCGCTGATCACGATGAACGCGGCGCCGTTCGCCATGGCCAGATTGGCATAGTCGTGCCCATCGACGCGATCGCCCTTGATGGCAAAGAAAGCCTCGCCCGGCTTGATGGAGCGACTGTCTATGGAAATGCCCGTAATGCCCGCGGGCAGCGATCCGACGAAGCGGCCCGAGATAGCGGCGATCAGATCCTCAGAAGTCCATAGCCAGTTCAAGACGTCAAACCCTCCAGTGCTTTGCGCAATTCGGCATGATCGGAGAACGGCAGCGTGACTCCGCCGATCGTCTGACCTTCCTCGTGGCCCTTCCCCGCGACGATCAGCGTGTCGCCGGATTTCAGCAGCCCGACTGCGTTACGGATCGCTTCGGCCCGATCGCCGATCTCCGTCGCGCAGGCAGCAGCCGCCATGATCTCCGAACGGATCGCCGCCGGATCTTCCGAGCGCGGATTGTCGTCGGTGACGATGACGACATCGGCCAACCGGCAGGCTATTTCACCCATGATCGGACGTTTGCCGCGATCGCGATCCCCACCGCAGCCAAAGACGACAACCACGCGGCCCGTCGTGAACGGACGGACGGAATTCAGAACATTTTCAAGCGCATCCGGCTTATGGGCATAGTCGACATAAGCAAGCGCGCCGTCATGCGTGTGGCCGACGAGCTCGAGCCGGCCCGATGCGCCGATGAGTTTCTCAAGGGCCGCCATGGCAACCGGTGCCGCAACGCCCGTAGAAATGGCCAGACCGGCCGCCACGAGCGCATTGGCGATCTGGAAATCGCCGGCCAGCGGAATGTGAACCTCGAAGATGTCGCCGCCGATATGGACCTCGGCGATCTGCTTGTGGCGAAAATGTTCGACGCGCTTCAGCGTCAGGAAGCTGCCCTTGCGCCCGACGGTGCGGACATCCTGCCCGGCATCGCGGGCGGCGGCAATTGCCTGAGCCGACCAGGCATCGTCGGCGAAAATGGCGGCCGGAGAGCCCTTCGGCAGTAGATCCCGGAACAGCCGCATCTTGGCGGCCATGTAATCCTCGACCGTCGGATGATAGTCCATGTGGTCGCGGCCGAGATTGGTAAAGGCGGCGGCGGCAAGCCTGACGCCGTCGAGCCGGAATTGATCGAGACCGTGGCTGGATGCTTCCATCGCCGCGTGCGTGACGCCTTCCTCGGCGAGTTCGGCAAGCAGCTCGTGCAGCGACACCGGATCGGGCGTCGTCAGCGCACCATACTCGTTGCGGGTCGGCGAAACGACGCCGGTCGTGCCGATCATGGCCGCCGGATGGCCGGCGTGAGCCCAGATCTGCCGGGTAAAGGAAGCCACCGAAGTCTTGCCGGCTGTCCCCGTCACGGCCACCATCGTTTCCGGCTGCCGTCCGAAAAACCGCGAAGCGGCGATGGAGAGAAACCGGCGCGGCTCTGAAACCTGCAGCACGGGCACACTGCCGGCGTCGGCCTGATGACCGGCAACCACGACGGAGGCCCCGCGCGATACGGCATCTGCGATAAAACTCGCTCCGTCAGCCTTCGTGCCGGCCACGGCAACAAACGCCATGCCGGGCGAAACCTTGCGGCTGTCGGCGGAGATCCCGCTTATTTCAAGCTCGCCGAGCGCACCGTCAATTTGTGTGTTGAGTTCCGGAAATACATTTCCGGCAATATCCCGCAAGTTCATCGAATGTACTTTTCGCCTTCTCGATCAGTCCGCCCCTCGCGAATCGACGTGTGTATTCTTTCACGCTTAATAAGACACCAGCAAGGCCGAGTTGCCGTTTCCAAAACTTGGCTGAATGCCGAGGATAGGCGCCGCCCGGGCGATGATGTCGCG
Organism: Rhizobium sp. A37_96; assembly: GCF_053521765.1. Lineage (NCBI taxonomy): Bacteria > Pseudomonadati > Pseudomonadota > Alphaproteobacteria > Hyphomicrobiales > Rhizobiaceae > Rhizobium > Rhizobium sp. A37_96. The sequence continues at coordinate 393,982 of NZ_JBNWDS010000001.1, forward strand.
TGCAATCGGTGCTGCCGTATAGGCCGAGATCGTGCCGCCATGTTCACCGGTCTTCGGCTCGTCACAGAAGGTCATGATGATGTATTGCGGATTGTCGATCGGGAACACGGCCATGAAGGTGTTGAAGTTCAGCGTGTGCGAATAGCGGCCGTTGACGACCTTGTCGGCCGTGCCGGTCTTGCTGCCGACGTCGTAGCCCGGTACGCGGGCGGCGCGGCCCGAACCCTTCGAACCGTTGAAGTCGAGCAGGAAACGCACATCGTCGCTCGTGCTCTTCTTGATGACGAGCTTGGCGATGTCATCCGCCTCGTCGCGGGTGCGCGGCAGGAAGGTCGGCTCGATCAGCTTGCCCCCGTTGACCAGCGCAGCACCGGCAACCGCCGTCTGCAACGGTGTCGTCGAGACGCCGTGGCCGAAGGAGATCGTGATCGAGTTGATCTTCTTCCATACGCGCGGCTGCGACGGCATCTTCACTTCCGGCAGCTCGGTCTGCATCTTGCTGAGCAGTCCGATGCGGGTAAGGAATTCCTTGTGCCCGTCGATACCGACGAGGTCGGCGATCTTCGCCGTGCCGATGTTCGACGAATACTGGAAGATTTCCGGAACGGTCAGCACGCGACGCTGGCCGTGGAAGTCGTGAATGGTGAAGCCACCGATACGGATCGGATTGGTGGCATCGAAGGCATCGCGCAGCGAGACCTTGCCGGAATCGAGCGCCATCGCCATCGTGAAGGTCTTGAAGGTCGATCCCATTTCGAACGTGCCGTTCGTCATGCGATTGAGCCATCCCTCGGCAGCGCCATCGTTCGGATAGTTCGGATCGAAATCGGGCGCGGACGCCATGGCCACCACTTCGCCCGTGTGCACGTTCAGCACGGCCGCACCGGCGCCCTTGGCCTGGAAATTCTTGACGGCGTTGACGACGGCGTCATGGACGATGTCCTGCACCCGCAGATCGACCGACAGCTTCACCGGCTGCAGCGGCTGGTCGTTGGTCATGCCGGCGGCGGCAAGATCGGCGAGCCCCAGGTCGTCGATGTATTTCTCCATGCCGGCAACGCCGCGATTGTCGATGTTGACGTAGCCGAGAATATGGGCGGCGGTGGAACCGCCCGGATAGAAGCGGCGCTTTTCGGGACGGAAGCCGATACCGGGAATGCCGAGCGCCAGGATCTGGCTCTGCTGCTTCGGCGTCAGCTGCCGACGCAGCCAGGCGAAATGCGAGGACTTCGTCGAGAGCTTCTTGTAGGTGGATTTGGCGTCGAGATCCGGCAGGACCTTGCGCAGCTCCTCGACGGCCTCGTCCGCATCGATGATCTTGTTCGGCTCGGCAAACAGCGAGACAGTGCGGATATCGGTGGCGAGAAGAGCGCCATTGCGGTCGATGATGTCCGGACGCGAGGCCATCAGGCGATCCGGCGGCAGAATGCTTGAAGTCATCTCCGGCAGCGTCATGGCGAACTGGGCAAGGCGGCCGCCGATCACGCAGTAGACGGCGACGAAGCTCGCGACCAGCAGCACGACACGGCTTTTTGCCTGATTGGACTTGCGCTTGCGCGCGCCCTCGAAGATCGAGCGCGCGAACCCGTCGCTCGGGCGATTGTTGCCGTCGGTCGCGAAGTGCGCCTTGCTCTTCAGGACCATGATACGAGAAAGAAAAGACATTATTCCGCCACCGATCCCGTTGCCATGTTGTCGACATCCGGCTTCTTGCGCTTGGCAAGGGCGGGCGATTTCGGTCGCGGCGCGGGAGCTGCGGCCACATCCGCAATGGCCTTCCTGATCTCCGCGTCCGTGGTGTCGCCATTCTTCGAGGCCACGGCTGCATTGACCTTGGCGCCGGTCGCCTTGCCGCTCTTCGGGTCGTTCGATGCCGTCACGGTCGGCGGAGGAAGCTGCGAGCGCAGCATCGGCAGCTCGCTGGGCTGAACGATCGAAGTCGACAGCGTCGGCTGCAGCTGCAGTTCGCTGCTGTAGTTGTTGACGAGACGCTCGAGACGGTTCGGCTGAGAGACCAGCGCCCAGTCCGCCTTGAGAAGCTCGATCGTATCCTTTTCAAGCTTGATTTCAGATTCGAGGCGATGAACCTCTTCCAGCTTCAGCTCGGCACGATGCTTGATCGTATAGGTCACGCTGGCCGTAGCCGTCATGACGCCAATCAGCACGATGTCAAAAGTCCTCAGCATTTCAACCCCCGAGCTTTCCGAGACTTGCAAGACTGGGCAGATCGAAGATCGAAAGATCTGCCGCCTCTGCCGGAGCCGAAGTGCGTGCCCCCGCACGCAGCTTGGCCGAACGAGCGCGCGGATTGGCTTCCGCCTCGGCGTCGCTCGCAGAAATCATCGACTTGCCGACCGGCTCGAAGGTGGCCGACCGCTCATTCACGATAGGCATATGACGCGACCCGGCGGCGCGGCCGGAGCGGTCCGCGAAGAACTTCTTGACGATCCTGTCTTCCAGCGAATGAAAGGTCACGACTACAAGGCGCCCGCCCGGCCTGAGCGCGCGCTCGGCAGCAAACAGCGCCTGAGCCAGCTCGCCGAGCTCGTCATTGACGAAAATGCGCAGGGCCTGAAAGACCCGCGTCGCGGGATGAATCTTGTCCTTGGCTTTGCGCGGCGTGACGAGCTCGATCAGGCCGGCAAGGTCGCGCGTGGTGACAAAAGGCGCCTCGGCGCGCCGCTTCTCGATGGCGTGCGCGATGCGCGGCGCCTGCTTTTCTTCCCCCAGGAAGACAAAGATGCGGATGAGATCGGCCAGCTTGGCACGGTTGACGACATCCGCAGCCGACACGCCGCTGGCGGACATGCGCATATCGAGCGGGCCGTTCTTGCTGAACGAGAAACCGCGCTCCGCCTCGTCGATCTGCATCGAGGAAACGCCGATATCAAGGACGACACCATCGAGGCCACCCGCCGGAGCATGATCGGCCAGCTGGGAAAACTGCGACTGAATGAGATTGAGGCGCCCGGCATGGGCGGAAACGAGCGCCTGCCCCGCCGCGATTGCCGTCGGATCGCGATCGAGCGCGATCACGTCGGCGCCGCCGGCGAGGATGGCCGACGTGTAGCCGCCAGCCCCGAACGTACCATCGAGAATGATCTTGCCGGGCGCGGGAGCCAGCGCCTCGATCACCTCGGCAAGAAGAACCGGAATGTGACGAACTGGTCCGCCACCGGCATCAGAAGAACCTCCGCCCGAATTCGCCGCCATTCCGTTTCCCCGCTCTATTCCGAGCGCCTGCCCGCCAGCCTGCGCTCCTCTCGTGCCTGCGCCTGCAAGGCCAGGAAGGCCTCCGGTCGCCATAATTGAAAATGATCCGCCCGACCGACGAAGGTCACTTCGCCTGCAATTCCGGTGAAGTCGCGGATGAAATCCGTGACCATCAGCCGCCCTTCCGCATCGAGCCTCATAAAGACCCCGCCCCCGTGAATGAGGAGCGACATCTGATTCGCCACCGGCGAAAACTGATCGTCCGCCGCAATCTGCCGCTCGAATCGATCGAGCAGATCGAGACCGCCGACGCTGATCGCCGGAAACACAAAATCCTGGAAGCAGTACAGCTCCTGGATATTGCGCTCGGCCAGCACGGAACGAAACGCCGCAGGCACGGAAACCCGTCCCTTGGCATCGATCCGGTTGGTCGCATTTGACAGGAAGCGGTTCATGACGCGAAACACCCGTCCCCCATGATCCGCAAGCAACGACACGCTCGCGGGCATAGCCAAAATCGGACACAGCTTCGCAAGCCGAAAGAGCCAACACCCCTTCGACACTTCCAGAACGGAAGCGATCATGGCTTTGCGATGAATGGGCTCTGATTTGCCCGTATGCAGTGTTCTTTTGGGATACCATGGGACCATATGGGCGTCAATGGGATGAAGCCACGTCAGCCATGGCAACAGCTCGAATATTCATAAGCCGTTAAGTTTAACGAAAGGTTAGGATTGGCTTCAGCCGGCGTCCTGAAACGGGTTGTTTTCACAGGCGAAAACCCTCCCCCGGCAAGGCTGCGAACCCTGGAAACCAAGGGTGTCCGGCAGTCCCCGAAATTATTCGCAGGAAGCGGGAAACGCGCGCTTGGTGGAAGCGCGATGATTTGCCAGTTGGCCTGTAAGCCGGGTTCTGTATGGCTCCGGCCGAGGCCGGAACGTGGCAGCCATTCATCTGGGACGCCGCTTGCGCGACGCCTCGTGCAACCCACCCGGATGACCGGCCCGGAAACGGGCTGGAGCGCTTGCGCGCTCCGCGTCATCCCTATTCGGTTTTGCTCCCGGTGGGGTTTTCCGTGCCGCCGCTGTTTCCAGAGGCGCGGTGGGCTCTTACCCCACCCTTTCACCCTTACCCGATCCTGAGATCGGGCGGTTTGCTTTCTGTGGCACTTTCCCTGAGGTTGCCCTCGCCGGACGTTATCCGGCACCGTGTTTCCGTGGAGCCCGGACTTTCCTCACCTCATCGCCTTTCGGCATTGATGAAGCGCGGCTGCCCGGCCAACTGGCACTGGCTCATTAACCGAGACCGCCCGCAATTGCCACCGAAATATGCGGCTTTGTGCGCAGCGGATGTCAGTTGCGGAAATGTGCAGAGAAATCCGTATCGTAGCCCTCGTCCTTGATTCGACCTGAGAGCAGCAGCTCCGCCCCCAGCCGGCCGATTTCATCGGAACTCTTGGCAGCCGTCCCGCAACCGCCCGTGAGAACGGCGATGCGTGGAGAAGAGGTGTAGCCGATCATCGGATAGCCGGTCGGTGAAAAGGAGACGGCGCAGGAATTGGTAAAAGCCGGCGGCCGGCGGACGCCAGGCACGCGCTCATGGAAGATCCGCACCAGATGTTCGCGGGCCTTGTCGCGACCCGCGGTCCGGAACCAGGCACGCAGCTCCGCCTCGCTCCTGAATTGAAGATCATCCGGGTCGCCACCGATCTTGATATAGTGCTTGCCGTCCGGATAGCGGATCGGAGGAAGCATATAGATGCTGTCGGCGCCATCCGGCGTCACCGATATCAGTGAAGGCATGCCGGAAAGCGCCTCGGCTTCCGCCTCGCTGACCTCGAAGAAGGTGACGGTGCGGCCATAAACCTTCATCTCAACCGGTCGCGGCAAGAGATTCTCCGCAATCGAGAAACCGCCGGCGGCCAAGAGGATTTTTTCGGCCCTGAAGGTCTCGCCTTCGGCCGTGGTCACGACCGCCACGCCAGCGTCGTCGCGGATCGATATTGCAGTCTGTTTGATGACGCGCGCACCGGCTTTTTCCGCCAGCAGAGACTGTGCCTTCACCAGCCGGCGCGGACTGATGTGGCCGGCCCCCTGCGGCTCAAACACCCCTTCGCTCCCCGATGCAAAGGAGAAGAAGGGAAACCTTGCCTTGAGCCCGGCATCGTCGAGGATTTCGGTTTGAACGCCGAGCCGCTTGGCCGCTTCGACGACATTGCCGACGTAGGTGGCCTCGCCACCTCGCTTCGGACCGGTGACGAGGCAACCGACCGGCGCATAGAACCGGATGCCGCTATCCCGTTCGATTTCCGCATAGCGGCTGATCGAACGGTTTGCGAGGCGGGCCCAATCCGTGTCCGGATCGATCGTGCGGGTGATGCGCCCTTCGTCGTAATGACTGCCGAACACACCCTGATGGCTGGCGCGATCTTCGGGTTCATCCGGTCCGATGACGGCGATGCCGTCCGTTTTCCCGGCCAGGTGACGGGCAGCGGCCGCCCCCATCATGCCCCGTCCGACCACGATGAACCTGAAATCCGCTGCCATGCTCTAACCCTCGCGCGCAATCGCGGTTTCGATAGCATGGAAAGCGATTCCGCCCTATCCGAAATCCGGAGGTGGGCATCAGTCCAGAAGCGCCAGCACCTTGCCGCAGTAGCGCTTGGAGATCGGGTTCATGCGCGTGGCGCCATGGCCGGCATTGTATTTGAGAATGGTGTTGCAAGTCGGGCCACCGCCGAGATCCTGCGCCATGGCAAGATATTTCATGCCGAACTTGATATTCGTCTCAGGATCGTAAAGCCCCTTGGCCCGGCCGGCATATCCCATCAGCCGCGCGGTTGCCGGCTTGATCTGCATGAGGCCGATCTCGCCTGCGCTACCCCGGGTTTTCGGGTTGAAATTGCTTTCGATCTTGATGACGGCGGTCGCCAGTTCAACGGCAACACCGTTCTGTTTGGCGTATTTGGCGATCAATGCGGAATAGCGACTTTGCTTTGCAGAGGCGGAATCGGCATCAGGCAATTGGGCGGGAACACTGGGCATGGGAAAGCCGGTGGTGCGGCTGACGATCTTGAGCGGAACCGTTTTCTGCGTCGCATCCCGCTGGCCCGCAAAGGCGCAATCATATCCCACCAGCAGCACGCCCACGCATGCTGCAGCCGCAACAATCAAATTTTTCATGTAGTCTTTTGTCTCCAGGCGCGGGACCGCAAACGGCGTCAGCCGTCACGTCCGGCTGGAGGCAAAAAGAGCCGCCGGAGCGCACAGTCCCCATTTAGTCTTCTACGGCCGCGCGACACACAAACACAGACGGCGCGACCGCCGTTCAGCGAGCGCCGTTAGACCAATGCAATGCGGAGATAATAGGGAAAAGATGTGGCGTGGCAGGGAGTTACGCACTTTCCCATCCATAGCCGGCTATAAACACAGGCAGTAAAGTCGGGAGAATTACGAATAGTGAGGCAGCGCGGAGAGGAGGCGATGAAGCGTGTCGATCGTGGAAAAATCGGCAATGCCATCCACCCGCTCCTGGCGGAAATGACGCTGGAAGGCTTCGACGTCGCCCTTCAGCCTTTCCGAAAATTCCCCGGTTATTTCAGTGCCGTAGCCATAGAGCGAGAGCATGGACTGCAATGCCTCGATGGGCTGGCCCACATCGCCCTTCTGGAAGAACCGTCCGCCGGTGATCGGCGCCGGCTCGACCCAATGCCCCACACCTGCCTTAGCCAGCTTTGCCCACGGGAATTTCTCGCCCGGATCCACCTTGCGCACAGGCGCCACATCGGAGTGTCCGAGCACCCGTTCGGGCGCGATTGCCCAGCGTTGGCCGCAATCGCGACACAGTTCCACAACCGCTTCGATTTGTGCATCGGGGAAATCCGGCAGGCCGCCGGGATGGCCGGCATTGGCGATCTCGATGCCGATCGACCGCGAATTGATGTCGTCGTCGCCATGCCAGGAGCTCTTGCCGGCGTGCCAGGCGCGACGCTCTTCCGGAACGAGCTGGACGATGCGCCCGTCCTCGAAGACGAAATAGTGGCTCGATACCTGGCTCTCGGCGCGACAGAGCCAATCCAGGGCTCCCTCGGCCGTGCCCATGCCTGTATAATGCAGAAGGATGATATCAGGCCGACAGCCGTCCCGCCGCTCGCCATGGTTTGGCGAAGGCTGCACATGGGCGCGAGCGAAATCGGCCTTGAATGCACTCATGCTGCGCGGCGTTCTTTCTCGATCTCGGCGTAAGCCGCATTCAGAGCTGCCATGCGTTCATTGGCGATGGCGTGGAACTCCTCCGGCACGCCGCGCGACACGAGGCGATCCGGATGGTTCTCGTAAACGAGGCCATGATACCGGCGGCGTATCGTCGGAAAATCGTCCTGACGCGACACGCCGAGCACCTTGTATGGATCGCCGCCGCCGCTGACATGGCGGGCCATGATCTGCTCGAAGCGCTCCTCGCTCGTATGGAAAATCTCGGCAACATGCTGAAGGAAGGCCATTTCCTTCTCATGGATCAAGCCGTCGGCCTTGGCGATGTGGAACAGGCCGTCAAGCACGTCCTCCAGCACCGGGCAATTCTGCGTGCAGGTCTCGCAAAGCGAGGAAAGCCGCTCCGCATAGGCCTCGTAGCCGGCCACATCCTGGCGCGCCAGATTGTAAAGGCGTGCGACGTTCTTGGCCTGATCGGGCGGGAATTCGAAGATCTCGCGAAACGCATTGACCTCGTTTTCCGTCACCACGCCGTCAGCCTTCGCCATCTTGGCCGAAAGCGCGATGATAGCGACGGAAAATGCCACTTTGCGGCGGGTTTCCGGGTCGCCTTCGAATACAGTGCGAATAGCCTCGACCACCGCCGACAGGGCATTGCCGGCCGTGCTACCGATAGCATTCAGCAATTTTTCCCAAAACGACATCGTGGTCCCGGTGGCTCCAAAACAGTAGAACACCTTGATCAAATTATGGTTGTCATTGCAAGCAGTCCATTCGTCGCAAGGCCGAAAACACTTTTCACAATTTGGTAACGATTGCGTACTTCGGGCCTCATCCGATTGAGCGCCAACCGCCCTCCAGTGGTAAAACAAACCGCGGATTTCTTAAATTCTTTACTTTACACCCATGCCCGCCTGTCGCATCCATTCCCACCGCAACCATTGAAGTAAAGCAGCTTGACTGCAAGGAGGATCCCCATGGCCAAACAGAAAGTCGCAATGCTCACTGCCGGCGGATTGGCGCCCTGCCTTTCGTCCGCTGTCGGCGGCTTGATCCAGCGCTACACCGACGTGGCGCCCGATCTCGACATCATTGCCTATCGTTCTGGCTACCAGGGGGTCCTGCTGGGGGATCGCATCAACGTGACGCCGGCAATGCGCGAGCGGGCCCATCTGCTGCATCGCTACGGCGGCTCGCCGATCGGCAACAGCCGCGTCAAGCTCACCAACATCGCCGACTGCGTCAAGCGCGGCCTGGTCAAGGAAGGTGAAAATCCGCTGCGCGTCGCGGCCGAGCGGTTGGCCTCCGACGGCGTCACCATCCTTCACACGATCGGCGGCGACGACACCAATACGACGGCGGCCGATCTTGCCGCCTATCTGGGCGCCAACGGCTACGACCTGACCGTCGTCGGCCTGCCGAAGACCGTCGACAACGACGTCGTGCCGATCCGCCAGTCGCTCGGCGCCTGGACGGCTGCCGAGGTCGGGGCGCACTTCTTCGATAACGTCAGCAACGAGCAGACCGCGGCACCTCGCACGCTCGTCATCCATGAGGTGATGGGCCGCCACTGTGGCTGGCTGACGGCCGCGACCGCCCGCGCCTATATTCAGAAGAGCAGCGCCAACGAATATGTCGAAGGCTTTATGATGAACGCCGAGATGAAGGGCATCGACGGCCTCTATCTGCCGGAAATGGCCTTCGATATCGAAGCCGAGGGCGACCGGCTGCGGGCGATCATGGAAAAGACCGGCCAGGTGACGCTCTTCGTATCGGAAGGGGCAGGCCTGGACGCCATCGTCGCCGAACGCGAAGCCGCCGGCGAAAGCGTGAAGCGCGATGCCTTCGGCCATGTGAAGATCGACACCATCAATGTTGGCGGCTGGTTCCAGAAGCAGTTCGCCTCGATCATCGGTGCCGAACGCTCCATGGTGCAGAAGTCGGGCTATTTCGCACGCTCCGCGCCGGCGAACGGCCAGGATCTCCACCTGATCCAGGGAATGGTCGATCTCGCGGTGGAAAGCGCGCTCAACAAGGTATCCGGCGTTACCGGACATGACGAAGGCCAGGCAGGCAAGCTGCGCGCCATCGAATTCCCCCGCATCAAGGGCGGCAAGGCATTCGATCTCTCCACGCCGTGGTTCGCCGAGGTCATGGACCATATCGGGCAGAAATACACGCAAGCCTGATTGATTGGCGATCTGCCGGACTGATCTGCGATCAAGCGGCCTGATCTGCGATCAAGCGGATTGACGGATCGCAAATCCGATGTCTTTGCTGGCGGCGAAAAGGAATAGGGAGGATTCCATGTCGATCGAAACCTGGCTCGCTTTCGCCGCCGCATCCTGCATAATGCTGGCCATACCGGGTCCGACCATCCTCCTTGTCATATCCTATGCGCTGGGCCACGGCCGCAAGACGGCACTGGCAACCGTGACGGGCGTCACTTTGGGCGATTTTACGGCGATGACCGCCTCGCTTGCCGGCCTGGGCGCCCTCCTCGCCACCTCGGCGACGTTGTTCACGATTCTTAAGCTGATCGGTGCAGCCTACCTCGTTTTCCTCGGAATCAAGCTCTGGAGAGCCCCCATCGTGACGGGTCCGATGGGCGACAACGATAATCTCCCAGAGGAAAAACCGTTAAAAATTATGTTACACGCCTATGTTGTAACGGCCCTCAACCCGAAGAGCATCGTCTTTTTCGTTGCCTTCGTGCCGCAGTTTCTCGACCTGTCGAAGCCATTTCTTGAGCAAACGCTTATTTTGGAGGCAACTTTCCTGACTTTGGCGGCATTGAACTCGCTGGTTTACGTGTTCGTTGCCGACATGGCACGCGGCTTCATTCGCAAGGCAAGCGTGCAACGCGCCGTCAACAGAACGGGCGGAACCCTGTTGATCGCGGCCGGTGCAGTGACCGCCGGATATCGCCGGATGGCCGCCTGAGACGGTGCAGGGTTGCAGCGCGATCACGGATAGGTTAATGGGGATTCATAATTTTATCGATCCTGTGACCGAATTTGGCGGTCCTGTGGCCGAATTGCATCGAAAATAGGTTTGGCTTTTCGAAAGTGACAGAATGGTAGCGATCGGATTTCCCAGCCTGAAGCGCAGCGTTGCCCTATCGGCAATGATGTGCAGCGCTCTTGCCGGGTGTGCGAGCACTCAGCAGCAGACGTCTCAGGCAGAACTCCCGTCGGCACACACCAACGTGCCGCATCCGAATACGACCCTGACCGCGACTGGCGTTGCCGCGTCTACGGGTGGCGTTGCAACGGTTGCCGCCGCGCCGGCATTCATCGGGCCGCGGCAGCCGCAACAACAGATGGCAATGGCAAAATCCGGCCGCGTTGCCCCAGGTGCGGTCAACACCGTCGCCGGCACCGTAAATCAGCAACAGGTCGATGCCGCGCAGGCTCGCTTGGGCGCTCCGGTTACTGTTGCGGCGAATGTCCCCAATCAGGGAACCGCCGCAATTGCCGCAGCAACGGGCGTACCTGCCGCCAATACGTCGACAGCTGCAGCCTATGCGGCATCCGACGTGCCGCTCGTGCCTTCCGTGGTCGCGATCCCCATCCCCAACCCGGCGCGTCCCGGCGATGCCGCCTTGACGCCGGTTTCGGCCTCCTTGGCTCAAGGCGAACCGACCATTCCGATGACGTCGGATGTCGCCGCCATTCAGGTTGCCGTACCCACGCCGCGTCCCGATTCCATGGCGCAGGCGGAAGTCGCCTTCGCCGCGCCCGCGCAGATCGGCCTTCAGCGCTATGCGGACAACCGCATGCACTATGATTTCAATTTCGATAGCAGTGGTCCGACGGTCGTTCCGGCAGTGATGACGACTACACCGAACTATGATTCCGACGTTCCGCCGGCGGAAAAGGGCTACGTATCGAAGCTCATCCAGAAATACGCCAAGCTCTATGAAATCCCGGAATCATTGATCCATCGGGTCGTTCATCGTGAAAGCCGCTACAATCCGAAGGCTTACAACCGCGCGGGCTATTTCGGCCTGATGCAGATCAAATACAATACGGCCAAGTCCATGGGTTACGAAGGGCCTCCGTCCGGCCTTCTCGATGCGGAGACCAACATCAAGTACGCCGCCAAATATCTGCGTGGCGCATGGATGACGGCAGACAGCAAGGCAGCCGAGAACAAGGAAGCCAACGCTGTTCAGCTCTATGCCCGTGGCTACTATTACGACGCCAAGCGCAAGGGTCTGACCGACGTCGCCAACGGCAATTACTGATTTACCGAACCATTCTGAAATGCCGGCCTGAAGCGCATCGCGATCTCACAAGATTTGCTTGCTTCGCTTCAGGCTTTTTCATTTCGCGTGCCACCGTCGAAAACCGCAGCATATCTTTGTGCGAAACAGGTTAGTTCGAGGGCGGCTTTATCACATCCATGATCCGCTTCACCAGGATTTGCGGCCGATAGTCGGCCCAGGCCGGCGTCAGCCCCATCCGCACGACGACGAGATTGGCGGATGGAACGATGGCGACCGTTTGGCCGTCGTGACCGGTCATCCAGAACGTATCCGCAGGCAGGCCGAATTGCGCATTCGAGCCGCCGGGACCTGCGAGCCAGGCCTGAACCTGTGAGTAAACGCCTTCGGAAGCCTTCGTCGGGGTGCGCATGGCGCCGACGAACCCTTCCGGCAGCAGCCGATGCCCGTTCCAGACCCCGTCCTGAAGCAGAAACTGACCGAAACGCGCCCAGTCGCGAGCAGTCGCGTAAAGATAGGAGCTGCCGACGAAGGTTCCGCGCTCGTCAGCCTCGAAAACGGCGCTGTACATGCCGAGCGGCCCGAAGAGCGCCTCGCGCGGATAGGAGATGGCGGCACTCAGATTGGGCAGCCGGTTCATCCAGAGGCGCGACAGCAGAGTGGCGGTGCCGCTGGAATAGCTGAAGCGATCACCGGGCGCCGCCACCTGACGCGAATTGGCAGCGATGCTGGTCGTATCCGGGTCGAGATAGAGCATGCGCGTCACGTCCGAGACGTTGCCATAGGACTCGTTGAAGGCAAGGCCGCTTTCCATGGCAAGCAGGTCGCTGAGCTTGATATTCTTGCGTTCGTCCGTGCTCCATTGCGGCAGCAGATTCTGATCGTCGAAAGACATGCGTCCCGCCAGCATCAGACGACCGATGATGGCGGCGTTCACGGTTTTCGTCATGGACCATCCGACGAGGGGCGTTCCCTTGTTGAAACCATCTCCATAGGCCTCGGCGACGATGCGCCCTTCCTTGACGACGACGATCGCGCGCATCGCAGGCCCGGCCAGATCCGGATTCGATACGACATCGGCGAGCTTCGCGCCCTCCTCGCCTTGCCCGATATTGACGGCATCGCCGTTCGGCCACAGCGCATCGCTTTTCGGCGCCTTGACCCTGTTCAGAAACACGGCACTGCGCGCCGCCTGCAGATCGCCGTCGGGCACGGTCGTGCAACCGAGCGCACCGCGATAAAGCGCATGATTCGGGGCGAACAGCCCAAGGAAGCGGGCCGTGACCACGCCCTCGTCCCGATCGACCGAAACGCGAATGAGCTTCAGCGCCGGATTGCCGGGGGCCTGTACGTCATCATCAAGCACCTCATCCGGATCGCGTTTGGCGACGAAGGCGTTCGAACAAACGATCTTTGCCGCATAGCCATCGCCGACCTTGAGCAGTTCCGGCGGGGAAATGGAAAGCCAGACGGCTCCGCCGGCGACAATGATCAGCAGCAAAACAAGAAGAGCCCCGATCACTCTCGATATCAAACGCATATAACACACCCTCCAAAAGGTACGCGGAGACAATCAGGAAACGCAGCAGGATGAAAGACCTATCATAGCAGCAGCTGCTCAAATATGCGCGGCGATGCATTTCTGCCGGATCCGCCAACAGGCCACGTCATCAGACTGTAGCATTGCCGGGTTACACGCCCTGAACTTCACAAATCGGTGACAAGACTCAGATGACGGAATTCGCTCCGGATGCCGGTCTCCAGAAGAACCGGAAACTCAAGGACGCTCTGCTGCAGCACAAGGCTCTGTCCAAGGCAGGCCTGTCCGAACGCCTGTTCGGCATGCTGTTTTCCGGCCTTGTCTACCCGCAGATCTGGGAGGATCCGGATATCGACATGGAGGCGATGGAGCTTCAGCCGCATCATCGCATCGTCACCATCGGCTCGGGCGGCTGCAACATGCTCGCCTATCTCTCCCGCAATCCTGCCTCCATCGACGTCGTCGATCTCAATCGCCACCATATCGCGCTGAACAAGCTGAAGCTCGCGGCGTTTCGCTTGCTGCCGGGCCACGTTGATCTGGTGCGCTTCTTCGGGACGCCGGGCATTGTCGCCAACAGTCAGGCCTATGACCAATTCATCGCACCGCGCCTCGACACGGCAACCGCCGGCTATTGGGACGGTCGCGACCTTTATGGCCGTCGCCGGATCACCGTCTTTAACCGCAATATCTACAAGACCGGCCTCCTCGGCCGTTTCATCGGTGCCGCCCACGTCCTGGCGCGCCTGCACGGCGTTCGCCTCGACAAGATGACGGAAGCGCGCACCATGCGCGAGCAACGTCAATTCTTCGAAGAGGAAATCGCCCCGATCTTCGACAAGCGGGCCGTTCGCTGGCTGCTCGGCCGGAAGAGTTCGCTCTTCGGCCTCGGCATTCCGCCGCAGCAATATGACGAGCTTGCAAGCCTTGCCGGCGATGATTCCATCTCTGCCGTCTTGCGGCACCGCCTGGAAAAGCTCGCCTGTCACTTCCCGATGCGTGACAACTATTTCGCCTGGCAGGCATTCGCACGCCGCTACGCCGCCCAGCATCAAGGCCCCCTGCCCACCTATCTCAAGCCCGAAAACTATGCCGCGATCCGCGCCAATGCCGACCGCGTCGATGTGCACCACGCCAATTTTACGGAACTCCTCGCCTCCAAGCCGGCAGGCTCGCGCGATCGCTATATCCTCCTCGACGCACAGGATTGGATGACCGACGAGCAGCTCAACGGCCTCTGGGCCGAGATCACCCGCACGGCGCGCGAAGGCGCCCGCGTGATCTTCCGCACGGCGGCGGAAAAGAGCATTATCGAGGGTCGCCTTTCTCCGGCCATTCGCGATCAATGGGTCTATTTCGAAGAGCGCTCGCAGGAGCTTAACGCGCGCGATCGCTCTGCCATCTACGGCGGCTTCCACATCTACGGGAAAAAAGCGTGAGCCAGACGGATACAGGCATGGAAGCCAACGCGACGAGCCATGCCAGGCTGATGGACGGCATGTACCGCTATCAGCGCCACATCTACGATCTGACCCGCAAATACTATCTCTTCGGCCGCGACCGCACCATCGAGCACCTTGATGTGCCCGTCGGCGGCTCGCTGCTGGAAGTGGGCTGCGGCACCGGCCGCAACATGCTGCTCGCCTATCGCCGCTTCCCTTCCGCCCGCCTCTACGGCCTCGATATCTCCCAGGAGATGTTGATCTCGGCGCGCAATAATTTTCGCGGCTTGAAGCAGATGCCGGATTTCCGCGTTGCGGATGCCACCGCCTTTTCTTCGGCCGAATTCGGGATCGGCGGCTTCGATCGCGTCATGATTTCCTACGCGCTTTCGATGATCCCCGACTGGAAAAGCGCGATCGACGCATCGCTCGATGCGGTCGCACCGGGCGGGGAGCTGCACATCGTCGATTTCGGCCAGCAGGAAGGACTACCGGGCTGGTTCGGGGCTTTGCTCAAGGGCTGGCTGAGGAAGTTCCACGTCACGCCGCGCGCCGATCTTCTGACCGTTCTCGAAGACAAGGCTCAAGCACGCGGCATGTCCCTGAAGGCCGAAAGGATCGGACGCGGCTATGCCTGGCGAGCCGTGGTGACCAGGCACGACGGCTGATCGACGCCAGGTTCCAGCGCGAAATCCGGCCTCAGAACGCGACAAGCATAAGAATTTGCTTGAAGATAACGCATTTTTTACGTTGATATGGTGAATAAAGTGGCAAGACCAGCTGGCAACGGTATGGTCTGCCGCTCTTTTGGATTTTCGGGGACCACATTACGGAAGCCAAGTCTTGGGGCAGCAAGATCACTCGCGCCATAACAGGATATCCATGCGCCGGCTTCTGGCATGCCTACTGCCGCTCGCCCTTTTCTTGAATGGCTGCACGACGGGTTATGACGCCCTTTCGACGACGGCCATTCCCAAGACCAGATTCAGCGATTTGAAGCCGCAGGATTTCGGCCGCGATCACCCGCAGCGTCATCCCATCCACGGCATCGACATTTCCAAATGGCAGGGCGATATCGACTGGCAGGCCGTGAAGGGCGCGGGCGTCGCCTTCGTCTTCATCAAGGCGACGGAAGGCAAAGACCGGATCGATCCGCGCTTCACCGAATACTGGAATGAAGCGAGCGCCGCCGGCCTGCTGCATGCGCCCTATCATTTCTTCTATTTTTGCTCCACCGCCGACGAGCAGGCCGATTGGTTCATCCGCAACGTGCCGAAGGATGCCATGGCACTTCCGCCTGTCGTCGACGTCGAATGGAACCCTGGCTCTCCAACCTGCCGCACCAGACCGGACCCCGAAACGGTGCGAACGGAAATCAAGCGGTTCATGGATCGCCTGCAGGCCTATTATGGCAAGCGCCCGATCATCTATACTTCGGTCGACTTCCACCGCGAAAACCTTGTCGGTTACTTCAAGGACTATCAGTTCTGGGTGCGCTCGGTCGCCAAGCATCCCAAGGAGATCTACGCGGATCGCAGCTGGGCCTTCTGGCAATATACGTCCACGGGAATCATCCCCGGCATCAAAGGACCGACGGATATCAATGTTTTCGCCGGCTCCGAGCAGAACTGGCAAAACTGGGTGGCCGCAGTAGAGAAGCAAGGAAATTCTTAAGGCCGACTCCACTTCACTCTTGCTTATGTCACAATCTTCTGTGAAAGCGACCCTATTCTATCACCTAGGAAGGATCGCTCATGGATTGTCACACCATTCGACGCAGCGCTCTTGCGCTGCTCTTCGCTTCAACCATAACAGGTACAGCGATAGCTCAGAGCGCGACTCCAGCCACAGTACCGCCCGCAAGCAGCGCCGCCACTCCGAAAGTAGCCTGCGACGGCGACCTCGCATCCTTCCTGGCCGGTGTGAAAGCCGACGCCATCGCCGATGGTGCGAATGCCGCAGCGGCGGATAAGACCTTTGCCGGCGCGCAGATCGATCCGAAGGTTCTCGCCATGGACCGCAGCCAGGGCGTCTTTCGTCAGACCTTCCTCGAATTCTCGCAGCGCACGGTCAGCCAGGGTCGCCTGGATATCGGCCGCCAGAAGATCAAGCAGTATGCCGACGTCTTCGCCAAGGCCGAGAAGGACTATGGCGTCCCCCCTGGCGTCATCACCGCTTTCTGGGCCATGGAAACCGACTTCGGTGCCGTGCAGGGTAACTTCAACACGCGCAACGCCCTGGTCACTCTCGCCCACGATTGCCGCCGGCCGGAGTTCTTCCGCCCGCGCCTGATCGCGCTGATCGAATTGGTACAGCGTGGCGATGTCGATCCCGCGACTACGACAGGCGCATGGGCCGGCGAAATCGGCCAGACGCAGATGCTCCCGCCCGACATCATTGCCTACGGCACGGATGGCGATGGCGACGGCCACGTTAATTTGAAGACAAGCGCGCCCGATGTCATTTTGACCACGGCGAGATTCCTCCAGCATCTCGGCTTCATACGTGACCAGCCCTGGCTGCAGGAGGTAGCGGTACCGGACAATCTACCATGGGAAAAATCCGGCATCGGCGGTACGCTCACGGCCGGAGACTGGTTCAAGCTCGGCGTCAAGCCACGCGATGGCAATACGAATTTCGCCTCGCTGCCGGCCGCCCTCATCCTGCCGCAGGGCCGCAAAGGCCCGGCTTTCCTGACCTATCCGAACTACAACACCTATCTCGGATGGAATCAGTCGTTCATCTACACGACGTCAGCCGCCTATTTCGCCACGCGTTTCTCCGGCGCTCCTCCCTACAACAAGGGCACGCCTGAGCAGGGCCTGAACGATGTCGACATGAAGGCGCTTCAGACCAAGCTCGTGGCACGCGGCTACGATGTCGGCAAGATCGACGGCATCCTCGGCTCGGGCACGCGCGTTGCCATCCAGAAGGAACAGTTCCGCCTGGGCCTGCCGGCCGATGGCTGGGCGACTTCGGCGTTGCTCAACGCCCTCTGATTTCCTTCTTCTCTCGACCGGAAAAGGCGGCACCAAGCCGCCTTTTTTTGTTTCTGCTCACCACTCGTCTTCACACGAATCCACAATCGCATACCGCCGCAGGAAACGGGTGGAGGAGCAGCCTCTTCCGGTTTAGACAGGCTGAAAGAGGAGAGCATTGCGATGAATGACGAGAACCGAATGAGCGCCTCGACATGGGGGCTGCTTTTGCTGCTGGGGCTGATCTGGGGCGGCTCATTCTTCTTCGCCCGCATCGCCGTTCACCACGTTCCGCCCTTTACCCTCGTCCTCTTGCGCCTGTCGCTCGCGGCCGTGGCGCTGCATCTCTATCTTGCCGGCCGACTCGGGATCTATCAGTCGCTACGGCGCCATTGGCCGCAGTTTCTGTTGCTGGGGCTGATCAACAACGCCGTACCGCATGTGCTGATCTTTTGCGGCCAGACGCAAATGGGCGCCGGCCTCGCATCCATCCTGAACGCGACGACACCGATCTGGACCGTTCTGATCGGCAATCAGCTGACGACCGACGAGCGCCTGACATCCGCCAAGCTGGTCGGCTGTCTCACAGGGCTGCTTGGAACCCTGGTGCTGCTCGGCCCAAGCGTAACCAGCAGCGGTTCGGTTCCTTTTTGGGCGCTATCGCTGCCAATCCTCGCAGCGATCTCCTACGGCTTTGCGGCAATCTATGCCAAGCGCTTCAAAGGCATCGCACCGCCGGTCGTGGCGGCAGGACAGCTGACGGGCTCCTCAATCATCATGTTGCCGGCCGCCCTGATCGTCGATCAACCCTGGACGATTGCCACTCCGCCGCTGACGGCAATTGCCGCCGTTCTCGGCCTGGCGCTGCTTTCGACCGCCTTCGCCTATATCCTCTTTTTTCGCATCATCGAGCTCGCCGGCGCTACCAATGCTTCGCTTGTCACGCTGCTGATACCACCGAGCGCGCTCCTGCTCGGCTTTCTCTTCCTGGATGAGCGGATTGGGCCTGCCGAAATCGCCGGTATGCTGTTGATCGCCGCAGGCTTATTGGTCCTGGATGGAAGGCTCTACGCCTGGCTCAAGGGCGGTTTGCGCCCGAACAGAGCTTGAACTCGTGCAGTTTGTTCACAGCCGAGCCAATCGCGAGCGATTGGAAATTCCAAAGTCAATTCAGGCCTCTATAGCGGAATCGTGAATCAGGACCACAAGAGGCTACCGCATCGCAGCATCGAATGTTCTTTCCAAACGACACATTTTCGACATAAAATTTAACGGCTGACTGAGGAGGAAGACATGGGATTGACACGATCCATCAACGTCCTTGTGGTCGGTGCGGCCTTCGTTTTCGTCGTGACGATGCTTTTCATCTGATGGCCCTGGCGATAACCGCAGACGATCAAACTCCGAAAAGCTAACAAAACCCTGTTCCATTAAAAAAGCGCATGTCCGGTCTGGACGTGCGCTTTTTCATGAATCATGTCCACAAAGGGATCAGGCAGCGGCGCCGGCGCGAGTATCCACCTTGCGCTGAAGGCCCAGCCGCTCAAGAACGGCGGAAACGAGCGCCGAACGGTTCATCGTGTAGAGATGAAACTCATCGATGCCGCGGCGCATCAGGTCCTGAATCTGCTCGGCAGCCACATCGGCGGCAACCCTGGCACGTTCCTCGACAGCCTCGTCCAGACCGTCGAAACGCTCGTCGAGCCAGGATGGAATGCTGGTGCCGCAGGCTCCCGCAAAACGCTTGAGCTGAGTCAGGTTCTGGATCGGCATGATGCCAGGCACAATGGGAATCTTGATGCCGGCGGCGCGAGCACGATCGTGATAGCGTTCGAAAGCATCATTATCGAAGAAGAACTGGGTAAGTGCCCGGTCGGCGCCATTCTCGGCCTTGCGCTTCAGCATATCGATGTCGGCGGCCGTGTCGCGGCTTTCCGGATGCTTTTCCGGATAGGCGGAAACGGAGATATCGAAATCGCCGCGCTCACGCAAAGCAGCCACCAACTCGGCGGCATTGGCATAGCCGCCGGGATGCGGCTGATAGGCCGACCCGACACCACCAGGCGGATCGCCGCGCAGGGCAACGAAGCGGCGAACGCCCGCGGCAAGGAACTCGTCGATCACCCGATGCGTATCCTCGCGCGTCGCGCCTACGCAGGTGAGATGCGACGCGGTCGTGAACGGTGTCTCATGGATCATCTTGCGCACCGCAGACAGCGTCGGCGCCTTGGTCGAGCCGCCTGCCCCGTATGTCACGGAAACGAATTCAGGCTCCCAATCGCTAAGATCTGCAACGGTGTTCCACAGCTGTTGCTCGGCTTCTTCCGATTTCGGCGGAAAGAACTCGAAAGAGATGCGGATACCGTCATTACAGGTTTCGGATCTCGAAGACATATCAAACTCTCCCGGCAAGAATGGGGGATGACTGGCGGTCCTGATCGGCTGCAATCAACAGCCGTGGATCACGCGCCAGCCAGATGGTGACCGTCAGCGCCTGACCGCCTTCCCGCCCCGAATGAAGGTCCTGCACGCGCTCGACATCCAGCCCTGCCAGCTTCAGCCAGTCCGACATGATCTGATGCGAGAAGCCGAGACGCAGATGCGCATGCTCGTCACGCAGATATTCAAGCCCGTGCGGCGCGAGATCGATGATGACGAGCCGGCCGCCGGGCCGCAGCATTCGCGCGGCCTCGCTAACGGCGATCTCCGGCTGATCGAGGAAATGCAGCACCTGGTGGATGGCGATCAGGTCGAAATCCTGCTGCTCGAGCGGCAGGTTGAAGATATCGCCATGGCGCACCGATGCGGCCGTGATATTGGCGCGATCGAGATTGGCGCGAGCAACCGCCAGCATGTCGCGGCTGGCATCGATGCCGATGGCACGGCGATAGTGGCCGGCCAGAAGCTGCAGCATCCGTCCCGTACCAGTCCCAAGATCGAGGAAGGAGTCGATCGGCTGCGGGCCGATCAGCTCGGTCAGTGCCTCGTCGACATCCTCGTCGGCGACATGAAGGCGCCGCAGCTCATCCCATTCGGCGGCATTCCGGCTGAAATAGGCCTGCGCGCGCTCGGCCCGAATACGCTTCACGGAATCAAGGCGCTCGCCGTCGCGCAGCAGCACCGTATCCTTTTCGGCGGTGTGGCGCAGAAGAGCGCGCGCCAGCGTGACGGCCTTGCCCTCCTGCTTCAGGCGGAAATAGGCCCAGGCGCCTTCCTGATAGCGATCGATCAGGCCAGCCTCTCCGAGCAGCTTCAGATGCCGGGAAATGCGGGGCTGCGACTGGCCGAGAATTTCGGTAAGATCGGTGACCGTCAGATCGCCGGCGGCAAGAAGCGCAAGCAGGCGCAACCGCGTCGGTTCGCCGACCGCCTTGAGCACGTCCACCACGTCATCCAAGCCGAGTTTAACCAGATCCGTCATCCGCCACCCAATCAAGATATAAAGATATCTTTATGTGATTTGGGCGCAATCTGCAAGAGCCAATTGCTCGCGACGATAATTCGACGTCGGAAATCTGTTAGTTTCTGACGAAAACGGAATATCCGGTTGCACCGATGGGCAAACAAAAACCCCGGACAAGCCGGGGTTTTCGAAGAGCGAAACCGAAGCTTAGCGCGTCAGTCGCTTGTGCGCTTGGCTGCCCGGATTGAGGGCATCGGGGCCAAGGCGGCGGATCTTGTCCTCCTCGTAGTCTTCGAAATTGCCTTCGAACCATTCGACATGGCCTTCGCCTTCAAAGGCTAGGATATGCGTGGCCAGACGGTCGAGGAACATGCGATCATGGCTAATGATGATGGCGCAACCAGCGAAGCTTTCGAGCGCGCTTTCCAGAGCCCCCAGCGTTTCCGTATCGAGGTCGTTGGTCGGTTCGTCGAGCAGAAGCACGTTGCCGCCAGCCTTCAGCATCTTGGCCAGGTGAACACGGTTGCGCTGACCGCCGGAGAGATTGCCGACCTTCTGCTGCTGGTCGCCGCCCTTGAAGTTAAAGGCGCCGCAATAGGCGCGCGAGTTCATGTCGAACTTGCCGAGCTTGATGATTTCGGCGCCGCCGGAGATTTCCTCCCATACGGTTTTATTGCCGTCAAGCGCATCGCGGCTCTGGTCGACATAGCTGAGATGCACCGTCTCGCCGATGCGGACCGTGCCGGAATCCGGCTTTTCCTGCCCCGTGATCATCTTGAACAGGGTCGTCTTGCCGGCGCCGTTCGGGCCGATGATGCCGACGATGCCGCCTGGCGGCAGCTTGATCGACAGATCGTTGACTAGCGTGCGGCCTTCGAAGCCCTTGGTGATGCCCTCCATCTCGATCACCACCTGACCGAGACGCTCGCTGACCGGAATGATGATCTGCGCATCACCGGGACGCTGATTCTCGGCAGCATCGACCAGCTGTTCGTAAGCGTTGATACGCGCCTTGGACTTGGCTTGACGGGCCTTGGGGCTGGAGGCGATCCATTCCTGTTCGCGGCTGATTGCCTTCTGACGGCCAGCTTCTTCGCGGGCTTCCTGCTGCATGCGCTTGGCCTTGGCCCGCAGATAGGCGGAATAGTTGCCTTCGTAGGGAATGCCACGGCCGCGGTCGAGCTCAAGAATCCAGCCGGTAACATTGTCGAGGAAGTAGCGGTCGTGGGTGATCATCATCACGGCACCCGGATAGTCGCGCAGGTGCTTTTCCAGCCAGGCAATGGTCTCGGCGTCGAGATGGTTGGTCGGTTCGTCGAGCAGCAGCAGGTCCGGCTGCGAAAGAAGCAGGCGGCACAGCGCGATACGGCGGCGCTCACCACCGGAAAGGCTGGTGACTTCGGCATCGCGCGGCGGGCAGCACAATGCTTCCATCGCCATCTCGACCTGACTTTCGAGATCCCAGAGATTCTGGCTGTCGATGATGTCCTGGAGCCTGGCGCCCTCGTCCGCCGTCTCGTCGGAATAGTTCATCATCAATTCGTTGTAGCGATTGAGGATTTCGGTTTTCTTGGCAACGCCTTCCATGACATTTTCGAAAACCGTCTTGTTGGGATCGAGCTGAGGCTCCTGCGCCAGGTAGCCGATGGTGGCGCCTTCGGCCAGCCAGGCTTCGCCGGTGTATTCCTTGTCGAGGCCGGCCATGATGCGCAGCACCGTCGACTTACCCGCGCCGTTCGGGCCGAGAATACCGATCTTGGCATCGGGATAGAACGAGAGATGGATATTCTCGAGGATCTTCTTGGCGCCATAGGACTTATTCAGTCCGGCCATATGATAAATAAACTGACGTGCCATAGCTTGGGTTACTCCACGGACGGATAACATTGCGAATTGTGCCGCTATGTAGGCGAAACCCCGCCCTCGGGCAACGGCGAAACCTTGTCCGAGGGCATTATCAGCGTCAGAAAGGCCGGATTTTCTCAGAAACCGGCAGCATCGACCACGCCGCGGTCGCAGCCGAAGGAGGTGCTGCCCGCACCCTGGATCAGTTTGGCAAGCCTTGGCCCGCTTCCCTGCTGCGGATCGATCGCATCTTCGGAGAGACCGATGGTCAGCTCCGAAATCATCCTGACGCCGCCAACCCGACGGCAGCTCATCTTGATACGCGCATTGGCGCCCTCGCCGAAGCTCTGGTCGAAGGCCGCCTTGATGCTTTCCGCATCGAGCTCCTTGCCCAAATTCTGTGCGAAGAGGTCGCGCACGGCCGACGTATTGAGTTCCGCGATCAGGCCCGCGGCGATGGAGAAATATTGGTCGGCGCTAAGCTTCGTGCAGGTGCCGTGCTTGATCCATTCATGCCGCTCAAGGCCGGATTGCGTGCCCGGCATCGCCTTGTCCAGCTTCGCCTTGACGTCCTGGGACAGCTGCACCGTCGGCAGGTCCTTCCAGTCGCTGCTGCGATCCGCCTGCTTCAAGTCCTCGGAAACATCGCAATATTCCTGCCGCATCGGCCATAGGCCATGCAGCGAGAAATTCGTCGCATCGTAATTGCTCGACGATTGGTTCCGGCATTCCGCCTTCCTCTGGTTCGTCGCGCAAAATGCCGGCTCCCAGCTTGCCGCCAGGATAAAGCGTGTCCGCCCTCGGCTATGGTCCTGCGCCATGGCGCCCGCCGCCGTCCCGACCGAAAGGAGCACAACCGCAAATACTCGAAGCAAATGCTTCATTCCCTGCCTCCAACTAGAACATTATGGGAACAAATAAGCAGTTTGATCAGGCGTGTGCAATCCTGAATCACAGCGCTCGGAAAGATTTATTTCTGTGAGCTTCGGCACCTATCCATTGCAATCCGACGGATGATAACCTTTCGTCCAGATGGGGAGGAACGAATGCATGTTCGCCGAGACGCAGCGCCTGGAGAGCCCAACGGGTGCGACCATTGCCTATCATCATTCGCCGGCAACGGGCGATGCACGCGGCATCCTTCTGATATCCCATGGCCTGGCCGAACACTCCCGCCGCTATGAAGCCTTTGCGGATGCAATGGCCGCCCAGGGCTTTCACGTTTACGCCCATGATCATCGCGGCCACGGCGAGACGGTTGCCCACGATGCGCCGCTCGGGCGCTTCGCCAGACGAAACGGTATCGAGCAGGTCATCGCCGATGTGCTGGCCATGCGCGAGCTTGCCGCAGGCGCTTATCCCGGCCTGCCGATCATCCTGTTCGGCCACTCCATGGGCGGGCTGATCAGCTTGAACACCGTCGTCACGCATCCGGACAAGTTCGATGCCGTCACAGTCTGGAACTCCAATTTCAACCCGGGCCTCGCCGGCCGCGCCGCCCAGCTCATCCTCAAGACGGAGCGCATGTTCAAGGGATCGGACGTTCCGAGTGGGCCGCTGCCGAAGCTGACCTTCGGCACCTGGGGTCGATCGATCGCGAACCGCCGCACCGAATTCGACTGGCTCTCGCGCCGCCCCGAAATAGTAGACGGCTACATCGCCGACCCGCTTTGCGGCTTCGACGCCTCCGTGTCGCTGTGGCTCGACATATTCGAGCTCACCTTCCGCGCGCCTCAAAAAACCTATCTCGACCGGCTCCGCCGCGACATGCCGATCCACCTCGTCGGAGGCGGCAGGGATCCGGCAACCGACAACGCGAAAGCGATTTCCTGGCTGGCAAACCATTTGAAAAAAGCCGGATTCTCTCATATCACGACCGAAATCTACCCCGACATGCGGCACGAGACGCTCAACGAAATCGGTGCCGACCAAGCCACTTCCCGCTTTGCCGACTGGTGCAAGAAGGTGACGGCAAGGAATTGATTCTCAAGGAATTCTGCAATGAACACCTCCAGCGGCGCCTCTACCCGATTGCCGCAATCGGAGCTGACCTTCGGCTTGATGATGATGTTTCTCTCCGTCGTCCTCTCGCCGATCATCGACATCTTCTCCAAGCTTGCGGCAACCACGATTCCGCCGGCCGAAGTCACCGCCGCCCGCTTCATCTTCCAGTTGCTCTTTGCGCTGCCGATGATGGCCATGCGCAAAAGATGGGGAGTGTGGACGTGGCGGCGCAGCGGCGTGCATGCCATCCGCGCCGCCGTGCTCACGCTATCCATGGTGTCGTTCGTGACGACGCTGCAGGTCATGGAGGTTGCCGATGCCATCGCCATCTTTTTCGTCGAGCCGATGATGCTCACCATTCTCAGCAGCATCTTCCTGAAGGAAACCATCGGCTGGCGACGCTATACCGCCTGCGCCGTCGGTTTTTTCGGGGCGATGCTGATTATCCAGCCGAGCTTTCAGGAAGTCGGCTTCATCGCTTTGCTGCCCGTCGTCACCGCCCTTTGCATCGCCGTCTACGTGATGATCACGCGTGTCGTCTCGCACAGTGAAGATGCATGGTCGATGCAGTTCCAGACCGGGCTGTGGGGCACCGGCTTCAGCCTGATTCTGCTTGCCCTGGGCCGCGCGACGGGATCTGCGATCCTCGACCCTGTCGTGCCGGACCTCGCGGCCATGCTCTACCTGCTCGGCGTCGGGGCCACCGCAGCGGCGGCCGGCATTCTCACGGTACACGCCTATCGGGCGGTGCCGGCTTCGACGCTGGCACCGCTGCAATATTTCGAGATCGTCTCGGCAACGATCTTCGGATGGCTCGTCTTCGACAATTTCCCGGATGCGATCAAATGGCTCGGCATCCTCATCATCATCGGCTCCGGCCTCTACATTCTCTGGCGTGAGCGGCGCTTTGCTTCCAAGCCGGTATCCGATACATCTGAAACGGCATTCACGCCCTGAGCGAGCGGACGGACATGACAGACAAAAAGACCAAGAAACCTCCGCTTTCCGGTATTCGCGTCATCGAGCTTGCCCGCGTGCTTGCCGGCCCCTGGGCCGGGCAGATGCTGGCCGACCTGGGTGCCGACGTCATCAAGGTCGAGAACCCCGACGGCGGCGACGACACCCGCCAATGGGGTCCTCCCTTCGTCGAAGGCAAGGACGGCGAAAACCTCTCCGCCGCCTACTACCATTCCGCCAATCGCGGCAAGCGCTCCATCACCGCCGACCTCAGGAGCCAGGAAGGACAGGAGCTGGTCCGCCGGCTGGTGAAGACCGCCGACGTGGTGATCGAGAACTTCAAGCTCGGCGGCCTGGTCAAATATGGGCTGGATTACGAAAGCCTGAAAAAGATCAATCCCCGCATCGTCTATTGCGCGATCACCGGCTTTGGGCAGACCGGCCCCTATGCCGGCCTCGCGGGCTACGACTACATCGTCCAGGGCATGTCCGGCTTCATGTCGATCACCGGCGAGCCGGACGGACAGCCGATGAAGGCGGGCGTTGCGATTGCCGACATCTTCACCGGCATCTACGCGGTTTCGGCGATCGAGGCCGCCCTGATCCACACACTGAAGAACGGCGAAGGACAGCTCATCGACATGGCGCTGCTCGATGTGCAATCGGCCGTGCTCGCCAATCAGAACATGAACTATCTGATATCGGGCAAACCGCCTGTGCGGCTCGGCAACGCCCATCCCAATATTTCGCCCTATGAAGTCGTCCCCACCGCAGACGGCTATCTCATTCTTGCCGTTGGCAATGACGGGCAGTTCCGTCGCTTGTGCGCCATTCTCGGCGTGGACGCCAATGCCGACGACGAGCGCTATGCGACCAACAAGGCCCGCGTCGCCAACCGCAACGAGGTGCGTGCCTTCGTATCGGCAAAGACGCTCGAATGGAACAAGGCGGAACTGCTGAGAGCCTGCGAGGCCAATGCCGTTCCGGCCGGCGCCATCAACACGATCGAAGACATGTTCGCCGACCCGCAGATCAAGGCGCGCGGCTTGCGCATCGATCTCGAGGACGCGGCAGGCACCGTGATCCCAAGCGTGCGGACGCCGATCGTGCTGTCGGAAACACCGTTGACCTATACGCGGCCGAGTCCGCGTCTCGGCGAACATCAGGAGGAAGTTCTGGCCGAATTGGCCGAACTGGAGGGAAAGGCGAGGACATGAAACGAACGGGCGGGCAACTTATCGTCGAGGCTTTGAAGGCAAATGGCGTGCGGCGCATCTCTTGCGTGCCGGGCGAGAGCTTTCTAGCCGTGCTCGATGCGCTGCATGACAGCGACATCAACGTGCTCGTCTGCCGCCAGGAAGGCGGCGCGGCCATGATGGCGGATACCTGGGGCCGATTGACCGGCGAACCGGGCATCTGCATGGTCACCCGCGGCCCCGGCGCCACCAACGCATCCGCCGGCCTTCACATTGCCCGCCAGGATTCCATTCCGATGATCCTGTTCATCGGCCAGGTCCAGCGCGATGCCCGCGAACGCGAAGCCTTTCAGGAAGTGGAATTCCGCAGAGCCTTCACCGAGTTCGCCAAATGGGTCGGCGAGATCGACGATGCCGCCCGCATCCCGGAATTCGTCACCCGCGCCTTTGCTGTGGCGACATCGGGACGTCCCGGCCCCGTCGTGCTGACCCTGCCCGAAGACATGCTGCGCGATGAGGTCGAGGCTCCGCAAGCACGCCCCTATGTTCCGGTCGCCGCCCATCCGGGCCGCGGCCAGCTCGCCGATCTCAGCCGGCGCCTGGCCGCTGCGGAACGGCCAATGGTCATCCTCGGCGGTACGCGCTGGAACGAAGACGCGGTTGCGGGCATCCGCCAGTTCGCGGAGCGTTTCAAACTGCCGATCGGCTGCTCCTTCCGCCGGCAGATGCTGTTCGACCACCTGCACCCGAACTACGCCGGCGATGTCGGTATCGGCATCAACCCGGCGCTGGCGAAAGAGATCAAGGACGCCGATCTGCTGATCCTTCTCGGTGGCCGCCTCTCCGAGATGCCGTCCTCCAGCTACACGCTGGTCGATATCCCCTACCCGCGCCAGCAGTTCGTCCACATCTATCCCGATCCGTCCGAACTTGGCCACGTCTATCGCCCGGATCTGGCAATCTGTGCCAGCCCCGCGGATTTCGTTGCGGCACTGGCGGACCTCGAAGCACCCGTCAAGACACGCTGGGCGGAACGAACCGAGCGCATGCACGCGGCCTATCTCGCCTGGTCGACAACGCCGGAAAAAAGCCCGGGTACGGTTCACATGGGCCGTATCAT
Organism: Rhizobium sp. A37_96; assembly: GCF_053521765.1. NCBI lineage: Bacteria > Pseudomonadati > Pseudomonadota > Alphaproteobacteria > Hyphomicrobiales > Rhizobiaceae > Rhizobium > Rhizobium sp. A37_96. Next base: position 422,119 of record NZ_JBNWDS010000001.1, read on the forward strand.
GGACTGGATCGAAGCCAACACGCCTCTCGATGCCATCTTCACCAACGGCGCCGGCAACTATGCAACCTGGCTGCACCGCTTTCATCGCTTCCGCCGCTTCAACACCCAGGCTGCGCCGGCATCAGGCTCGATGGGCTATGGTTTGCCGGCGGCGGTTGCCGCGAAACAGCTCTTTCCGGAGCGCGAGGTGATCTGCTTTGCCGGTGACGGCTGCTTCATGATGCACGGCCAGGAATTCGCAACCGCCGTCCAGTACGGCCTGCCGCTGATAACGCTGGTCATCAACAACGGCATGTACGGCACCATCCGCATGCATCAGGAGCGGGAATATCCCGGCCGCGTCAGCGCCACGGCGCTCGACAATCCGGATTTCGCGGCACTTGCCCGCGCCTATGGCGGCCACGGCGAAACCGTGACGGCGACGGAGGAGTTCGGTCCGGCGTTCGAGCGGGCCCGCGCGAGCGGCAAGCCTGCCATCATCGAAGTCGCGCTCGACCCGGAAGCGATCACGCCCTCGCGTACCCTGACGGAAATCGCCCAAACGAAAGGCCGGTGAGCGCAAGCTCCCCGGCCTTCCAAAACACGCTGACGCGACTTAGAGCGCGGCCGTCACGATGAATTCGACCTTGTACTTCGGCGCGGCAAGCTTGGCTTCGCTGGTCGCACGGGCCGGCGTGTTGGCAGGATCGACCCAGGCTTCCCAGGCAGCGTTCATTTCGGCGAAATAGGAAATGTCGGAGAGATAGATGAGCGTCTGCAGGATTTTCGACTTGTTGGAGCCGGCGGCTGCAAGCAGGCGGTCAACTTCAGCGAGAGCCGACTTGCACTGATCGGTAACGCTTTCGCCTTCGCCAACCTGGCCGGCGAGATAGACGGTGTTGCCGTGGATGACTGCGCCGCTCATGCGGGCGCCGACGTCGATACGCTTGATGCTCATTGCTTTCTCCTGATGTTGTTCTTCGACAAGTGACGGAAAGGCCCGCCCCTGGCTTGCCCTTCAATCTCAAGATTGGAAATATGGCCGATCAGCCGCGAATGTGGTGCGTCTTCTGATAGATCGCCGTCGAGCGCGCGCCGGAACGGCAATAGCCGAGCATCGGCCGCGGAAATTCGTCCAGCGCGTCGACCATGCCCTGGACGGCCTCTTCGGTGACGCCCATCGGGCCGACAGGCACATGGGCGATCTCGAGACCGAGTTCCTTGGCGCGAGCCTCTATGACTGAGAACGGCGTCTGGTCCGGGCTTTCATGATCCGGGCGATGGCAGACGATCGACTTGAAACCCATGGCCTTGATCTGGTCGAGATCTTCTACGGTGATCTGACCGGATACAGAGTATTCGTCATCGATCGGGCGGATATCCATGGTTCATGTCCTCTTTAAAACCGTGGCCTTGATCTACGCCGCGATAGAGCAAGCGTCAACCACGGCACGCTCTCAAACGAAGGCAAAGTTGAGCATGAAATTGCGGGCTTCGCCGGGCTGGAGAATATTGAACTCACCCGCCTCCTCAAGCTCGGCGCGAGACACCCACCGATGCGAAACCGGCTCGATGCCGAGCACATGCGCCGGTGCGCGCTGATTGCGCCAGACCTGCAGGAACGGCAACGTTTCGCTGCCAAAACGCACCCTCAGGGACTTGCCGCCGATGGCCGCGATGGGGCCGAGACTGATCTGCGCCCAATCCTCCGCCTCGCCCTGTGCCGGCACGCAGAAAATATCGCCGCCCTCCTCGCCGAAGGTCCAGGGAAAGCCGCCATTCTCCAGCATGTGTCCGGTAAGGCGCGTGCCGCCGTCGAACCATTTGCCGCCGATATTCATGTGGTACATCAGGAAGACCGGCATAGCCTCGCCACTCGTATTGACGACGCGATCGGCCAGCGAAACCTCGCCGGTCACACCGTCGATCCGCCAATGACGTTCCAGCCTCGCCGTTCGTCCCTCGGCCGTGACGACATCGATATCGGCGCGGCATTCCGCGTTGCCGTTCTCGAATTTGGTCCAGAGAATTTTGGCCGGATGAGATGCGAAGGAACCATGCAGCGGATAGCGCTTGCCTTCATGCGCGCCGGACATCGGCTCGGGATGGCGGATATGATCCGGCCCGCAGGTGAAGAGGAAGCCTTCCACGGAATGACTGATACGCGGATCGCCATCGTCTGGAACGGCGCTTCCGGGCGCAAGATTGTTGCCTTCGACGACGCAGGCGCCGATATCCAGGACGGAACCCTCGTCCAGCGTCAGTTTCGGCCCCTTGGCTGCGGCAAAATCCATCATTCTCCGTAATCCTCCCTGATCGACTCCACGCGCGGGCGTTGTCCCATAATGAAGCGTCGCGCAAATAAACGGTGATTTGGCTTACCGAAAGTTAACTTGAAGGCTTGATCACATAAATTTTTATATTTTATTCAGCATGATAATCTAAATTTCCATACTGGCGTCAAAATTGCCATGTGTGTGTCAGCCGAACTACCATCCGAGGATTCGACAGACGTGAACCGGTTCGTGAAATTGAGTTTTGTACTGGCAATGACTGCCACCGTGTCCATGCTCGCGCTCACTGAAGCGCAGGCACAATACTACCGCAACGGAAACGGCAACACGGTACTCGTCACTCCCGACGGGCGAATTCTCGACCAGTACCCCTATGGGGGCGGATATTCCATGGCGCGGGATGGGCGCGGTCGGCGCGTTCTGATCGACGCCTATGGCAACGTCGTCGCGACGGAAATGAAGGCAAGCACCTATTATCCGCGCGCACCGGCTCGCGATGCCTATGGCGACAATGGCGATGGTGGCCGCTATGGAGACACGCAGTTTTCCAGCAACGGTGACTACCGCGATTACCGCCAATATCGCACCGACAGCTACGATCAACAGGACCGTGGCGTGGTCACCGGCGGCATTCCGCGAGACGGTGATATTCAGCGTCAGCCTCTCGACAATCAGCCGTTGCCGGACGAAAGCCAAGGTCAGGCGAACCAGGACGGCAGCGACTACGCGTCGATAGATCCGCAGCAGGGAACGCCGGATATCGTCCGCAAGCCGCCGGCCGAGCCCGTAATTACGCTCAAGGGCAAGTCGAAGATGGAAATCACCGCGCTGGAGGTCTTCCTCGCGCGGCAAGGCATTTCGCCGGGTGCCATCGACGGGCGCATGGGCGCAAACGTCACCAAGGCGATCTACGCTTACCAGCAGATGACCGGCCAGACGCTCGATCCGAACAATACCGACACGATCCTCGAGCAACTGCGCATGTCCGGCGGCATGCCAATCGTCAACTACACGATCACGGCCGCCGACGCGGCTGGCCCCTATGTCGCGTCCATCCCTGAAGATTATGCAGCGAAGTCCCAGATGCCTTCGCTTGGCTATACGTCGACAACGGAAATGCTGGCAGAGCGCTTTCACATGGATGAAGGCTACCTGAAGGAGCTAAATCCGGGCGTGGATTTCACCGTGCCCGGCACGACGATCAAGGTCGTCAATACCGGCGCCAGCAAGACCGGTACGGTCGCCAAGATCCTCGCCGACAAGGGCCGCAAGCAGGTTTTCGCTTATGACGCCAACGGCACGCTGATTGCAGCCTATCCGGCCAGCATCGGTTCGGCCGACACGCCCTCGCCCTCCGGCACGGTCACGGTCGAGCGCGTGGCGTTCAATCCCGGCTACACCTACAATCCGAAGATCAATTTCAAGCAGGGCGCCAACGATAAGGTCCTCGACATTCCGCCCGGCCCGAACGGTCCGGTCGGTACTGTGTGGATGGCATTGTCGAAGCCGACCTACGGTATTCACGGCACGCCGGATCCTTCGAGGATCGGCAAGTCGCAGAGCCACGGCTGCGTTCGTCTCACCAACTGGGATGCGACCGAGCTGGCTAAAATGGTCAAGCCCGGCGTGGTCGTCGAATTTGTCGATTGATTGACGGACATGGTGCCAACAAAAAAGCCGCCGGGTAACTCCCGGCGGCTTTTTTATTCTCCATATTCAGTGGACGCGCTGCGACTTTGGTCGAGCGCGCCCCAAATCAAGCAACTCGTCAGAAGCAATCCCGGAAGAGAGCCTTGGTGTTTTCCAGCGTCATCGGCACCGGATTGCCGCCGGCGCTCGGATCTTCGATCGCCATGGCGGAGAGCTCGTCGATACGGTCGGGCGCGATGCCCATGGCAGAAAGGCTTTCCGGAACGCCGAGTTCGGCGCGCAGCTTCAGCACATAGTCGTAGAAGCCGTCAAAGCCGCCGGCGATGCCGAGATAGGCTGCCGCACGCGCGATCTTGTCCTCAATGGCCTTGCGGTTGAAGCGCAGGACTGCCGGCATGACGACGGCATTGGTCATGCCGTGATGCGTGTTGTAGACGGCGCCGATCGGGTGCGAGAGCGCGTGGATGGCGCCAAGACCCTTCTGGAAAGCGACGGCGCCCATGGCCGCAGCGCTCATCATGTTGGCGCGCGCTTCGAGATCCGTTCCCTCGCGATAGGCGCGCGGCAGGAATTCCTTGACGAGCCGCATGCCCTCAAGCGCGATACCGGCCGACATCGGGTGATAGAACGGCGAGGAATAGGCTTCCAGGCAATGAGCGAAGGCATCCATGCCGGTGCCTGCCGTGATGACCTTCGGCATGCCGACCGTCAGCTCGGGATCGGCGATGACGACGCCGGGCAGGAACTTCGGATGGAAGATGATCTTCTTAACATGCGTCGCGGAATTGGTAATGACGCTGGCGCGGCCGACTTCGGAACCGGTGCCGGCGGTTGTCGGCACGGCGACGATCGGCGCAATGCCCTCGACGCTGGCGCGGGTCCACCAGTCGCCGATATCTTCGAAATCCCAGACCGGACGCGACTGGCCTGCCATGAAGGCGACGCACTTGCCGAGATCGAGGCCGGAGCCGCCGCCGAAGGCGACGACGCCGTCATGCCCGCCATCCTTGAATGCCTTGACGCCGGCTTCGAGGTTCTTCTCGTTCGGGTTCGGATCGACATCGGCGAAGAGCGCACGGCCGAGACCCGCATCCTCGAGAATGTCCAGAGCCGTCTTGGTGATCGCCATCGAGGCAAGTCCCCGGTCAGTGACCAGAAGCGGCTTCTTCATGCCCAGGCTCTTGCAGGCGTCCGCGAGTTCCTTGATGCGGCCACGGCCGAGCTTGAAGGCGTTCGGATAGCTCCAATTGGCTGAGATAGTGCTCATGCTGTTACTTTCTTCAGGTGATAGGATTTCGGACGCGTCAGGTTGTGGAAGCCGATGACCGACAGCGAGCCGCCGCGGCCGGTTTCCTTGACGCCGGTCCAGCACAGAGCCGGATCGAGATAGTCGGCGCGGTTCATGAAGACGGTGCCGGTTTCGATCTCATGGCCGATCCGAGAGGCACGCTCGACATCCTTCGTCCAGAGCGAAGCCGTCAGGCCATAAGGGCTGTCGTTCATCAGCCCCAGCGCTTCCGCATCGCTCTTCACCTTCATGATGCCGACGGCCGGACCGAAGGTCTCTTCCCGCATGAAGGCCATCGAATGATCGACGTTGACGAGGATCTGCGGCGCGAGATAGGCGCCGCCGTCATCGGCCGGGAACAGCTTGGGATCGACGAGCGCCTTGGCGCCTTTGGCGACGGCATCGGCGATCTGTTCGCGAACCACCTTGGCGAAGCGCTTGTGCGCCATCGGCCCGAGCGAGGTTTCCGGATCGAGCGGGTTGCCGAGCTTGTAGTTCGAAACCCATGCGACCGACTTTTCGACAAAGGCGTCGTACAGCGATTCATGCACGTAAATGCGCTCGATGCCACAGCAGCACTGGCCGGAATTGAAGGTGGCGCCATCCATCAGCGTATCGACGGCGGCGTCGAGATCGGCATCCTCCATGACGTAGCCCGGATCCTTGCCGCCAAGCTCGAGCCCGAGGCTGGTAAACGTACCGGCAGCCGCGCGCTCGATCGACCGTCCGCCTTCGACGGAGCCGGTGAAATTGACGAAGTTGAAGCTTCCGGCCGCAATCAGCGCCGAGGTCGTCTCATGGTCGAGGAAGATATTCTGGAAGACGTCGGCGGGAACGCCGGCCTCGACAAAGGCCTGCACCAGCCGCTCGCCGACGAGCAACGTCTGGCTCGCATGCTTGAGGATCACCGTATTGCCGGCCATCAGCGCCGGAGCAACCGTGTTGATCGCCGTCATGTAAGGATAGTTCCACGGTGCGATGACGAAGACGACGCCGTGCGGCTCGCGCTCGATGCGGCGGGCAAAATTCGCACTGTCTTCGACAACAAGCGGCGCGAGCGCATCGGCGGCGATCGACGCCACGTAGTTGGAGCGCTCGTTGAAGCCCCGATATTCGCCGCCATACTTGATCGGCCGGCCCATCTGCCAGGCAAGTTCCGGCACGACCACATCGGCCATCTCATTGAGCCGGGCGACGCCCTTCAGCACGAGCTGGACGCGATCTTCCAGCGGGCGGCGGGCCCAATCCTTCTGTGCCTTGCGGGCGCGTGCAACGACTTCCCTGGCGGCATCCAGCGACAAGGCCGGACGTTCAGCATAAACCTCTCCGTTCACCGGGGAGACACATGTGATCATGGTCATGATCGAATTCCTGTTTTCTTCGTCATCAATTGATTACCGGATATTTCGCAACCTGCCGCCGCATTCCAAGGAGAATCCGGCGAGCAGAAAAACATCCTGGCGCCCCTGCCCGACCACGGAATGAAATCGGGCACGAGGCAGATCGCAAAAGCCTTACGCTCTTTCGAATCCGCGCGCCACTTCCCAATCCGTGATGCGACGATCGTACTCCTCCTGCTCCCATTCGGCAGCGCGGGTGTAGTGATCGATGACATCGTCGCCGAAGGCGGCACGCAGCATCTTCGAATTGCTCAGGGCCTCGGTCGCACCGCGCAGCGTGCGGGGAATTTCGCGAACCTCTCGCGCACCATAGGCATCGCCGACGAAGGGCGCTTCCAGTTCGAGCTTGTTCTCGATGCCGTCGAGGCCGGCGGCGATCAGGGCAGCGAAAGCCAGATAAGGATTGAGATCGGAGCCGCCGACGCGGCATTCGATGCGGATACTCTTGGTCTCGGCGCCGCACAGGCGATAACCGGCCGTGCGATTGTCGGTGCTCCAGATCGCCTTGGTGGGCGCAAAGGTGCCGGCGACGAAACGCTTGTAGGAGTTGATATAGGGTGCGAGGAAATAGGTGATTTCGCTGGCATGGTTCAAAAGACCGGCGACATAATGCTTCATCAGCGGCGTCATGCCATGCTCTTCGCCCTTGTCGAAGAACAGCGGCGTCTTGCCGTCGGCGCTCCATAGCGACTGATGGATATGCGACGAGCTGCCGGCGGCGTTGTAGTTCCACTTCGCCAGGAAGGTGATGGCCTTGCCCTTCGACCAGGCAATCTCCTTGCAGCCGTTCTTGATGATCGCATGCCGGTCGGCCATGGTCAGGGCGTCGGCATAGCGGACGTTGATTTCCTCCTGGCCGGCCGAGGCCTCGCCCTTGGAGTTTTCGACCGGGATATCGGCGCCCTGCAGGCCCTTGCGGATCGCCCGCATCACATCCTCTTCCTTGGTGGTCTGGAAGATGTGGTAGTCCTCGTTGTAGCCACTGACCAGATTGAGGTTGCGATAGCCGGATTCCCGGGCGCTGTCGTAGCTCTGGTCGAACAGGAAGAACTCGAGTTCCGAGGCCATGTAGGCCTTCATGCCCAGCGCCTCGAGGCGCTTGACCTGCTTCTTGAGGATCGCACGCGGCGAATGCGCCACTTCCTCATGCGTGTGGTGGTCGAGCACGTCGCAGAGCACCAGCGCGGTGCCCTCGAGCCAAGGGATACGGCGAAGCGTGGCAAGATCCGGCTTCATCGTATAGTCGCCGTACCCCTTCTCCCAGCTCGTGGACTTGTAGCCGGAGACCGTCTCCATCTCGATGTCGGTCGCCTGCAGATAGTTGCAGCTATGCGTTTCCTTCCACGCGCTTTCAATGAAGAATTCCGCCTGGAAGCGTTTGCCCATCAACCGGCCCTGCATGTCAACCTGACATGCCAGAACCGTGTCGATGCGCCCTTCGGCCACATCTCGTTTGAGGTCGTCGAACGTATAGCTGCTGCTCATAATTGGTCCGCCTGAAATATAGAAGAGTGATCGGCCGGCGACATTGTGGGGAGCCTATTGCCCCATGCCGCACGTCAAGTTGGATGGGGCCGCGCCCGCGGCCCCCGCCGGAGTGAATGATTGATGAGGATCACACCTCGCCCACAGCCCGTTCGGCGGCAGCGATATCGGCCTGACGCTTCGTGATCATGTCGCCGATAGGCGGCCCCTGGAAGCGGCGCTTCTCAAAGGCGAACCAAACGATCGCAGTCAGCACCAGGAAGCCGATGGTGATGTAAAGCGCCCATTCGTTCGGTGGCTGCACGCCGATGATGAAGATGATCGCCATCGCAAGGATCACGACAACCGAGACCACCTTATAAAGGCCGATACCCATGTTCCATGGTCCCATCTTCGGCCATTTCGCAGTTCCGATCGCCTTGATGCCGAGCACGATCGGCACGGTGAAGGAGAGGAAAAGGAAGATGACGGTGCAAGACACGACGATGGTATAGGCCGAAGAGCCGGCGATCGTGACGAGCGAAGCGCCCCAGACGAACAGCACGGCGAGAACCGCAGCCGTCCAGATGGCGACGGAAGGCGTCCTGAACTTCGGGCTGACGCTGGCGAGCGCCTTCGAAAACGGCAGGCCGCCATCACGCGAGAAGGCATAGATCATGCGCGATGCCGATGTTACGGTCGCAAGACCGCACAGGAGCTGCGAGATGAAAATCGCCACGTAAAGTATATTGGCGACGACAGGGTTGGTGATGCTGTTGATCGTCCAGAAGAAGACGTTCCAACCCTGCTTCGAGGCTTCGTTCATATCCGGGATCGCCAAGAGGAAGGCGAGCAGCATGATATAGCCGAAGAACGAGGACCACCAGACCGAGGAGACCATGCCGCGCGGCACCGAGCTGGATGCCTTGACGGTCTCTTCGGAGGTATGCGCCGAGGCGTCATAACCGGTAATCGTGTAAATCGGCAGCAACAGGCCAAGTGCGAAGACGTACCAGATATTCTCCATCTTCGGCCAGACCGATGAATCGCCTTCCGGCGTGCCGGAGTAGTTGGTGAAGGTCCAGATGCGGCTGATGTCCCAGCTCTTGACGCCGATGAGGCAAACGATGGTCAACGCGATCGCGGCGCCGAAGATCAGGTAGCCCGACATATCCGTCAGCTTTGCCGTCAGCTTGATCCCGAAGTGATTGATCAATGCCTGCAGGCCGGTGATGATGGCGACGAAGATGATCTGATTGGCAAAGCCCGCCGAAGTCGTCGTATCGACTGCAATGCCGAACCATCCGGCGATGGAGCCGCTGAAGAAGCCCCAGGTGCCGACGTTGATCGCGCCGAGCACGGTGATCAGGCCGAGCAGATTGAGCCACGCCGTCAGCCAGCCGGTGAAGCGGTTGCCGAGGATGGAGCCCCAGTGATACAGGCCGCCGGCCGTGGGATAGGCCGAGGAAATCTGCGCCATGGAGAGAGCGAAAACGCCGGAAATCAGGCAGCCGAGCGGCCAGCCGATGCCGATCGCGGCACCGCCCGCACCCGATGTCGCCTGTGCGAGCGAGTTGATGCCGCCCGATAGAATGCAGATAATGGAGAAGGAAATCGCGAAATTCGAGAACGAGCTCATGCGCCGTTCCAGCTCCTGGGCGTAGCCCATGGAGTGCAGGATATGAACATCCTGCTTCTTGTCTAAGTCTGTGTATTCAGGCATGTCACTCCCCTAAAGCCCGGTCGTCCGCGGGATTGCGAAGAACCATGTGCACTGAGCGGACCGCCTTTCGGCACGCCGCCTTGATCGCAGTTGAACTGCTCCCCGGGGTCTTTTTCTTTTTATGCTCAGGCTTCCAGACTGCTCTGGAGAAGCCCTGTCAGATAATCGGCCACGACCCCTTGGCCGACGTCATCCTGGATGAGGTCGTTGCGGACCTCGATCATTACATTGTGCAGGCCATTGGCGAGCCCGTGCAGCTTCAGCGTATGGGTAACGCCGTCCTCAGGCCCGTAAGGCTGGTTGCGCCTGGTCTGATAAAGCGGCGCCTCAGCCGCTGCATCCAGCATGCGATCGGCCAGCCAATGGTCCTCGTCATGCAGAATACCGAGTTCCACGGCCCGCGGTTTGCCATTGTAGATCGGCGTGAAGCTGTGGATTGTCACGATCACGGTTTTTTGTCCGCGCGCCGCCCGCTCCTGCAGCAGCGTCCGGATGCGCTCGTGGAACGGTATATACAGCCCTTCCGTGCGCGCCTGCCTGTCGGCTTCGCCCAGATGCTGGTTGCCGGGGATCGTGTAGATCTCGCTCGTCTCCGGCATGGCGCCGGCACTTTCCGGCGGCCGGTTGCAGTCGTAGATCAGGCGCGAGAAGCGCTGAAAAACCAGGGCCGCATTCAGGCTCGCGGAAATTTTTCTTGCAACCGCGAGTGCACCCGGATCCCAGGCGATATGGCTGGCAAGCGCCTCGGCGGAAAGCCCGAGATCACCGAATTGCTCCGGCAGGGCACGGGAGGCGTGCTCGCAGACGAGCAAAACCGCACTGTCTCCGTCCGGCCTTTCGACCGCAACACAATCGCCGTCCGCCTTCGTCAAAATGCCTTGCTGAGCAAGCATCGGAGACGCCCCATTGCCGATTAATAAAATGTTTATAAGAAAAGAATTCTTCAGCTTCTCGTCGCTGTCAACTGAAAACTGAAATTATTTCTTCATTTGTGACATTGACTCGAAATGTGACAGCGTTGTTATATCCTGAGAGGAAAACGGCATAAGACCGTACCGGGGAGCAAAAATCGAGTGAACCATGCGTCGAAGACAGTTTCTGACGTGATTAACGCGCGCTTTGACACGCTGACGCGCGCCGAAAAGCAGCTCGCCAAGAGTCTGCTCGACAACTATCCCGTTTCCGGGCTGGGCAGTATCACGACAGTCGCCGAAAATGCACGCGTGTCGACCCCGACGGTCGCGCGCATGGTGCAGAAACTCGGCTACAAGGGCTATCCGGACTTCCAGTCGCATCTTCATCAGGAAGTCGAAGCGACCATCTCCAACCCGCTGACGAAGCACGATCGCTGGGCATCGAACGCGCCGGGAACGCATATCCTCAATCGTTTCGCCGATGCCATCATGAGCAATCTGCGCCAGACATTGTCGGATATCGACGTGGCGACTTTCGACAACGTCGCCACCCTGTTGTCAGAAAGAAAACGCGGACTTTATTTCGTGGGCGGCCGCATCACGGGCGCATTGGCCGAGTATTTCTTCACCCATATGCAGGTCATACGACCGAATACGACGCTGCTTTCCTCCAATTCCAGCACCTGGCCGCAATATGTCCTGAACATGAATCCGGGCGACCTGCTCGTCATATTCGACATCAGGCGCTACGAGCAGGAAATGGTCAATCTGGCCGCCGCCGCACGCAGGCGCGGCGCCGAAATCATCGTCTTCACCGACCAATGGGCGACACCCGCCGCCAAGCACGCGAAGCACACCTTCCGCGTGCAGATCGAGGCTCCCTCCGCCTGGGATTCCTCGGTCGTCACTCTCTTCATCGTCGAAGCCCTAATCGAAGCCGTGCAAAGCTCGACGTGGGACGAGACGAGCGAGCGCATGAAAACGCTGGAAGGCCTTTTCGAACAAACCAAGCTATTTCGCAAGCTGAGTTAAAGGGGAACGAAAGCATAAAATAACATGACATGAAGCCGCATGAAATGCAGCGACTGTCATACTTGTCGACTAGAAGCAAAATCATCTGCGTTGTCAGCAAACGCAACGCCTTGAAGCCGTCACACAACCTTCATGTTACGTCATTAACAGCAACGCCAGGCACTGAAAACCCAGAAGGAGGAAATGCAGTGATCTCGAATATTCATCGTGTTCTGACCATCTCTACCGCGATGCTCGTCGCTTCGACCGCTATCGCGGCCGCAGAGCCGAGTGCCGACCTGATCGCCGCCGCCAAGAAAGAAGGCACGCTGACCACGATCGCGCTGCCCCACAACTGGTGCGGCTACGGCGATCTCATCGCTGCGTTCAAGGCAAAGTACGGCATCGACGTCAACGAACTGAACCCGGATGCCGGTTCGGGCGATGAAGTCGAAGCAATCCGCGCCAATAAGGGCAACACCGGCCCGCAGGCTCCGGACGTAATCGACGTCGGCCTCTCCTTCGGCCCGACCGCCAAGAAGGAAGGCCTGCTGCAGCCTTACAAGGTTTCCACCTGGGACTCCATTCCGGATAGCGCCAAGGATTCCGAAGGCTACTGGTACGGCGACTACTACGGCGTTCTCTCCTTCGTCACCAACAAGGACGTCGTGAAGAACCCGCCGAAGGACTGGGCCGACCTGCAGAAGCCGGAATACGCAAACACCGTTTCGCTCGCCGGCGATCCGCGCACGTCGAACCAGGCCGTTCAGGCCGTTTACGCCGCCGGTCTCGCCGCTGGCGAAAAGGATGCGACCAAGGTCGGCGCCGCCGGTCTGGACTACTTCGCCAAGCTGAACAAGGCCGGCAACTTCGTTCCGGTCATCGGCAAGTCCGCTTCGCTCGCTCAGGGCGCAACCCCGATCGTCGTCGCATGGGACTACAACGGCCTGTCCTGGCGTGACAGCCTGAACGGCAACCCGCCGGTCGACGTCACCGTTCCGGCTTCGGGCGTTATCGCAGGCGTCTACGTTCAGGCGATCTCGGCTTTCGCACCGCATCCGAATGCCGCCAAGCTCTGGATGGAGTTCCTCTATTCCGACGAAGGCCAGATCGGCTGGCTGAAGGGCTATTGCCACCCGATCCGCTTCAACGACCTGGCGAAGAACAAGAAGGTCCCGCAGGATCTTCTCGACAAGCTGCCGCCGGCTGCTGCCTATGAAAAGGCTGTATTCCCGACGCTCGACGAGCAGGATGCCGGCAACAAGGCAATCACCACCAAGTGGGATTCCGTCGTCGGTTCGAACGTACAGTAATCAGACCTGACACGACCTCCCCGCTTCGGCGGGGAGGTTTTCCGTTTTTCCGGCACCGGGGATTGGGCTAATCATGAGCATCGCCACAACATCAACGGTCAGTTCCGCTCCGATGATCAGCAAACGCGTGGTTGTCGACTGGCTGGGCATAGCGCCCTTCCTCATTTTCGCGCTGCTGTTTCTGATTCTCCCGACGATCTATCTGATCGCAGGCGCCTTTCTGACGCCTGACGGAAGCCTGACGCTGAAGAATATCGGCGATCTGTTCACGCCGACGATCATGAGCGCCTACCTGATCAGTATCAAAATCTCCGTCGCCTCGGCGCTCGGCGGTGCGATCATAGGTTTCTATCTTGCCTGGGCACTGGTGCTCGGAGGCCTGCCCTCATGGATCCGCCATGGCTTCCTGACCTTCTCGGGCGTGGCATCCAATTTCGCCGGCGTGCCGCTGGCCTTTTCATTCATCGCAACGCTGGGCCGGCAGGGTCTGGTCACCATATTGCTCGCTCATTTCGGTCTGAACCTCTATTCGACCGGCTTCAACCTGCTGAGCTTCTTCGGCCTGACCATCACCTACATGTACTTCCAGATCCCGTTGATGGTGCTGATCATTACGCCCGCACTCGACGGCATGAAAAAGGAATGGCGCGAAGCCGCTTCCATCCTCGGAGCGACCAACCGGCAATATTGGCTCATGGTCGCCCTGCCGATCCTCTGGCCGAGCCTGCTCGGCACCACGCTCCTGCTATTCGCCAATTCGTTCGGCGCCATCGCGACCGCAATTGCGCTCACCGGCAGCTCGCTGAATATCGTTCCGATCGTGCTCTATGCCCAGATCCGCGGCGACGTGCTGCACAATGCCAATCTCGGCTACGCGCTGGCGCTCGGCATGATCGTCATCACCGGTATCTCGAACGTCATCTATATTTTGATGCGCATGCGCGCTGAACGGTGGCAGAAATGAAGTTGCAAAAGTTCTTTGCCTGGATCGCAGTTACCATCGGCCTCATTTATTTCCTGGTGCCGCTCATCGGTACGTTGGAATTTTCGCTGCGCATGCGGCGCAACGCCTATAGCTTCGATGCTTACGCCTCGGTGTTTTCGGACTTTGGCTTCATAACCGCCTTCAGCTTTTCGATGCTGATGGCCCTTTTGACCATCATCTTCGGCATGCTCCTCGTCGTGCCAACAGCCTACTGGGTGCGGCTGCGGCTGCCGCAAATCCGGCCCTTGGTCGAATTCATCACGCTGATGCCGCTGGTCATCCCCGCGATCGTTATCGTCTTCGGTTATCTGCGCCTCTATAATTCCTCATCGGTCCTGCCGCTGACGGGCTACAACGCGACGACGAACATTCTCCTCGTCTGCTCCTACATTGTATTATCTTTGCCCTATATGTATCGTTCGGTAGATACGGCGATGCGTACCATCGATGTCGGCACGCTGACGGAAGCAGCCGAAAGCCTTGGTGCTAAATGGACAACGATCATGTTCAAATGCATCTTTCCAAACGTAATGAGCGGTGTGCTTTCCGGAGCGTTCATCACACTCGCTATCGTCATGGGGGAATTCACCATGGCGTCGCTGCTCAATCGTCCCGCTTTCGGCCCCTATATGCAGCTGATGGGCGCCAACAGAGCCTATGAGCCTTCCGCCCTGGCGATCATCGCTCTTGCGGTTACCTGGCTCAGCATGGGCCTGTTGCAGCTCGTTTCCCGTTTCTCAAAATCCGCTCCGATTAAGGCGTAAGGCTTCTCACCATGGCTTTTCTCGAACTCACCCACATCAAGAAGTCCTTCGGCGACATTCACGTCGTTCACGATTTCAATATGCAAATCGAGAAGGGGGAATTCGTCTCCTTCCTCGGCCCGTCGGGTTGCGGCAAGACGACCGTGCTGCGCATGATCGCCGGCTTTGAAACGCCGACGGCGGGCAACCTGACAATCAACGGCAAGGATCAGCGGCCACTGAAGCCGAACCAGCGCAACATCGGCATGGTGTTCCAGGCCTACGCCCTGTTCCCGAACATGACGGTACACGACAACGTGGCCTTCGGCCTCAAGGTCGCCGGCATGGCGAAGCCGGACATCGACAAGCGCGTGAAGGAGATGCTTGCTCTCATCAAGCTCGACCATCTTGCCGGCCGCTACCCCTACCAGATGTCGGGTGGTCAGCAGCAGCGCGTGGCGCTGGCTCGTGCCATCGCCGTCAAGCCGCAGGTCCTCCTGCTCGACGAGCCGCTATCGGCGCTCGACGCAAAGATCCGCATCTCGCTGCGCGAGGAAATTCGCGCCATTCAGCAGCAGCTCGGCATCACCACGGTTTTCGTGACGCACGATCAGGAAGAAGCGCTGTCGATCTCCGACCGCATCGTCGTCATGAATGCCGGCCGCGCCGACCAGATTGGCACGCCCTTCGAGATCTACAACACCCCGGCAACCCGCTTCGTCGCCTCCTTCGTCGGTACGCTGAACCTGATCGAAGGCAAGGTCGTTGATCCCGACAGCAACCGCATCATGATCGGCGATCAGGGCGTGACCCTGAAACAGTCGGTCACGGCCTATAAGCCGGGCGACACGGTATCGCTCGCCCTGCGTCCGGAAGCCGGTTCGCTGGCGGAATCGGCCAAGGGCGATACCGCTTTGACAGGCGAAGTCTCCTCGGCGCATTTCCTGGGCTCGGTCATCCGCACCCGCATGAACGTCGCCGGCAACACCATTTCCTTCGACATGTTCAACAGCCCCGGAATGATGCCGCCCAGCGTCGGCGAGAAGGTGACGCTGCGTTTCGCCTCCTCCGACCTTCTGGTCATCCAGGATTGAAAGCACGCCGCGCCTTGCGGGACAGCTTTGGAAAAATATTCGCGAACGCCGGGCCAAATGCCCGGCGTTTTTCTTTGATTTCGTTGCGCAAATGCATTTATAGTCCACTCGTTCTCAGGGCGGGGTGCAATTCCCCACCGGCGGTATGGGGTTTTCCCCGAGCCCGCGAGCGCCTTCCGGGCTTCGGAAGGGTCAGCAGATCCGGTGAGAGGCCGGAGCCGACGGTATAGTCCGGATGGAAGAGAGCAAGCAGGTCGCAACCTTCTCGGCGAGAGGAGTGTCGCGTGCATGCGTGTTCGCCCAAGGGATATTTGATACCAACCCTTGAAAGGCAAAATTCATGACCATTTCAATCTCTACCCAGCCGAGCCGTATTGCGCTCATCCGGGCTCGCTGGCACGCCGACATCGTCGATCATTCCGTCGATTCCTTCGTCGCCGAGTGGCAGACGACGGAAGGCGCGTCGCCGATCGACATCTTCGATGTGCCCGGCGCACTGGAAATCCCGCTGCATGCGCAGACTCTTGCCCGCAACGGCCGCTATTCGGCGATCGTCGCCACCGCTTTCGTTGTCGACGGCGGCATCTATCGCCATGAATTCGTTGCCAATACCGTTCTCGATGCGATGATGCGCGTGCAGCTCGACACCGGCGTGCCGATCCTTTCGGCCGTCCTCACACCCCATCATTTCCAGGAGTCGGAAGCCCACATCCAGTTCTTCAAGGAACATTTCATCATCAAGGGCCGCGAAGTGGCCAGCGCCTGCCGCCATATTCTCGCGGAGCGCGCCAAGCTGCTGCCCGCAGTCACGGTCTGAGCCAGCATCGTGGAGGCGCGGCGAGAGCCCGCCTCCATCCTACAAGGGAGAAATGTCAGTGACGGTCCTACGGATCATTCCAAACCTGTCCACCGCCGATCCCGCAACGGCCCGGCTGTTCTACCATGATCTGCTCGGCCTCGACATCGTCATGGATCATGGCTGGATTGTCACCTTCGCTTCCGAAGCGGCAACGGTACCGCAGATCAGCGTCGCCAGCGAAGGCGGCTCGGGAACGATCGTCCCGGACCTCTCCATCGAGGTCGATGATGTCGACACGCTTTACCAGCGCGCCACCTCCATGGGGTTCGGCATATTGTACGACCTTACGGACGAGCCTTGGGGCGTGCGCCGCTTTTACGTCCGCGATCCCTTCGGCAAGGTGGTCAACATCCTCTCGCACCGCTGAGGCGAATACGGGCGGCCATTTGTCTCTGCGATCACCTTGATCCGGCTAGCGCAGATCCACGTTGAAGGTGATCCGTTCCGCCGACCACATCGATTCCGAATAGGTTATCGGCACTCCGCCCGCATCCGCGTCCACCTTGCGGGTAATGAGCAGAGGCGTGGATTTCGGCTGACGCAGGATCCGTGCCTCCTCGGCCGTCGGCATGCGCGCTTCGATTTCCGTCGACAGCCGTTCATAATCGGTCACGCCATAGCTGGCGAGCGCCGCCGAGATCGTCGGATGGTGCAGTCGCGCCTTGTCGAAATCGGGAAAACGCTCGGCAGGATAATAGGAATCGCCCAATTCGACCGGAATGCCATCCGCCGTCATGACGCCGCGCCGGTGGATGACCGGCGTGCCCGCCGCGAGCTTCAGATAAGTCGCGATGCGTTCCGTCGCCGGCATGATCTCGTGAACGAGCAACTCGCCGCCCGGCTCGAAGCCCTGCTCGATCAGGTTCTTGTTGAAACGGGTGCGCTTGGAGAGCGTATAGTCGAGCACGCCCCTATGGACGAATGTTCCCCGCCCCTGTTCGGCGCGCACCAGCCCGCGTTGCTCGAGATGCCCCAGCGCCTGGCGTACGGTGAAACGGCTGACGCCGAAGCGCTGCATCAACTCGGGCTCGGTCGGCAATTTCTCGCCAGGAGCGAAGGTCCCGGCGGCGATATCAGCCGCCAGGATCTCTCCGATCTGATGCCAGAGGGCACTACCGCCCTTACGATCGATCGTTTCCATTTCAAACGCGCTTTTCGAGGCGAAACAACAGCTTGTATTCGGCCGGATAACTCAACGCATCGAGAATGCTCGGATAGTATTTGCGATCCTTGGTTGCGCGCACGAAGCCATCATAGCCGAAACGCTTGACGGAGACATCGAAGCCCGCTGCGGCGAAGGCATCGATATAATCCTGCGGTGATCGATCCTGCACGGGCGCATTGCTATTGTTGCCGATGAGGTCCCGCCATTTCGGCCAGAGCGGCATTTCATTGTGGCAACCGGTTACAGCATAGTAGACGCCACCATCGCGCATGACCTGGAACATCTGCTCGGCATGCTGCTTCAGCTCCGGCAGCAGATAGACGACCTCGTAGCTGAAGGCCACATCGAAGCTATCGCTAAAGGGCGACAGGTCGGTCGTGACATGGAACTGCAGCGGCATGTTGCCGGTGGCAGCGACCGCGGCAGCTACAGATTCCGAGGCAATATCGATGCCGACACCCCGGCGAAACGGCCGCATGGCATGGAGCAACCGCAGGAAGCCGCCACGGTTACAGCCGAAATCAAGGACGGATTTCGACGAGAAATCTCGCTCCGGCACCGTCTCGATGAAATGCCGCCAGTAAGGACTATGCGATTCCGCCATCGAGATATCGCCCTGCGGCTCTGTATGCCAGGTCGCATAAATGGATGCTGCGTTTGTCATGATCTGCTCGCTGTTGGAGTGGACTGACTCCGTGATAGCGCAACTCCGTGACAGTCGCATGAATTCGTCCGGACGACCGGACTAGTTCGCGTCTTTCATCAGGCAATCGAAGTGTACGGATCGGCCCGCACGAGAACGGCATGGCCGACGTATAGCAAGGCTTCGGCAGTCGAGCCTTGCAGGCCCGATGCCCCGATAAAGGATCGCAAAATTGCAGGTGTGGACGCTTTCCGGCCTGCCGCATCTCCGCCGTCCGAGACAATAGCGGGCTGCTACCTATGGATTTGGAAAGTGCTCGACATGGGTATCCGCAGTACGGCCGATATAAAGAGCGCGGCGGCCGGAGAACGACACGATATAGCCGGCACACCCGGCCGAAACGGCCTTCTCGCAGAATCCCTTGTAGGTATATCCAGGCACGAGTTGCTGTGCCTCCCTGATGGCAGCCTGCATGCGCGCAGCATCGAAAGTCGGCGCGACTGCGGCGTGGACGCGGTGCGTTGGCAGCTCGATGCTCTCGCCATCGGCCAGATAGTAAGTCGCGGCCGCCCGCCGGAAGTCGATCTGATAGCTTTCAAAGCCGGCTTCCATGAGGGTTCCGACGATCTGGGGGAAGGTCATGCTGTTGCCCTCGGCGCCTTCGAGGCAGGACCGGGCGATTGCTTTCTGCTGATCGTTCATAGGTGCTCCGTAAAGTGTTCGATCGCATTCATTCGATCGGGATTGCTGTCATATGGCCGCGTTCCGCCAGGCTCTTCAGGAGACGCCCCAGCATTGCGCGCTCATCCATGGTGAGACATTCAAAGAATTCGGCATCGTTGCGGTCGGCAAGCGCAGCCAGATCCGGCACGAGGTCGCGGCCGCGATCCGTCAGCGCAAGCGTCTGAGCACGACCGTCGTTCGCGCTGGCCTCGCGCCTAATCAGCGACTTCGCGATCAATCGGTCGGCAAGCTTGGTGATCGCCCCCCTGCTCATGCCCATATCGTCCGCAAGCCGGCTGGGTGGCGTCGGCTCCTTGCCATAGAGCGTGCGCATCAGGCTCCATTCGGCGACCGTCACCTGCTTGTCGGCGAGCTTGGCCGCGAAAGCATGGGAAACGTGGTTGGACACCATGCGCAGCCAAAAGCCGAGATGCACGGTCAGGTCGGAGACGGGTGGGACTGGCGACATAGCAACCTCCTTGATTGACTAGGAAACTATATCAATATGATTTCCTAGTCAACCAGATCATGCAGCATCACCTATTCCAGATATGTTGGGGAATTTTCGAACAGCCTGCCCTGCAATGTCCAGGCTCCCTCCCGCACCCAGGCTATGGTCGACCGCATATGCTCAAGCTTGATCCGCCCTTCGGCGGCCTGCGCGACGACATCAGTCGCCAGTTCTATGAAGACGCGCGGAGGTCGCTCTCGATAGCGAGCCACAATACGCTATAGCGCCGAAATCAAGCAGGAAACTCGGGCGCAGGTCATCGCGTCCATCGGGCAGGCATTTCGAAAGGAAGAGTATGGCGGCGCGGGCATCGATGCCTTGGCGAACGCGACCGGTGTCATCAACGGACACTTCCAGCCTAAGGTCGAAGCGTTTCGCACGGCCATGGCGGCAGGATTATTCGGCAGGAAATAACCGAGACGAAGCCCTGCTCCGCCTCGGCCAAAGTCGATTTACGCGCGAATCGCTTTGTCGTTCGCATCAAAACGATGCATATGGCTCGTATCCGGCGTCACATAAACCACATCATCCGGCTCGTACTTGTGCTCGCCGAAGAGACGTACGGTCAGAAGGCCGGTGGCCTCGGATTCGAGATAGATGATCGTATCGGCACCAAGATGCTCGACATGGATGACCTTTGCGGCCCAAGTACCCTGATCACGCGATAGCGTGATATGTTCGGGACGAATGCCGATGGTCTTGGCGCCACTTTCACCGAGCCGTTCAGCCGGAATGAAATTCATCTGCGGCGAGCCGATGAAGCCGGCAACGAAGGTATTGGCCGGGCGGTTGTAGAGCTCCATCGGCGAACCGATCTGCTCGATCGCGCCGGCGTTGAGCACGACGATCTTGTCTGCAAGCGTCATCGCCTCGACCTGGTCGTGCGTGACGTAGATCATCGTTGCCTTCAGGCTGCGGTGCAGCCGGGCGATTTCGAGGCGTGTCTGCACGCGCAGAGCAGCATCGAGGTTCGAGAGCGGCTCGTCGAAAAGGAAAAGCTCCGGTTCGCGCACGATGGCGCGGCCGATTGCGACGCGCTGGCGTTGGCCGCCGGAAAGCTCAGCCGGCCGGCGGGCCAGATAAGGGCCGAGCGAGAGCATGCCGGAAGCCTTGTCAACACGGCTGTCGATCTCCGCCTTCGGAGTGCCGGCCTGTTTCAGGCCCAACCCCATATTGTCCTTCACCGTCAAATGCGGATAGAGCGCATAGGACTGGAAGACCATGGAGATGCCGCGCTTGGCGGGCGGCGTCGTCGTCACATCCTCGCCATTGATCAGCACGGCACCGGACGTCACGTCTTCGAGGCCGGCGATGCTGCGCAGAAGAGTCGACTTGCCGCAGCCGGAAGGACCGACGAAAATGACGAACTCGCCATCCTTCACTTCGAGGTCGATGCCCTTCAGCACGTCGTGCGAGCCATAGGCCTTGCGGATGGATTTCAGTTGAAGCGATCCCACAGTCTTTTGTCCTTATAGATAAACAGGCTTGCCGGTGCGCACGCTCTCATCGGCGGCGAGGCATATGCGCAGCGATTGAACGGCGTCGGCCATATGGCGATTAAGGTCGATATCCTCGCGGATGGCTTTCAGCATGAAGGCCTGCTCGAAGTCGCAGAGTTCCTGATGGCCCGGCTCGCCGTCCATGTGCAGGTCCTGATCTGGCCGGATGAACTGGCCGCCCGGCCCTGTTTCGGCGCTGTGCAGCCGGATGACGGAGGTCTTGGTATGCATGTCGATGTCATCGGACTTGGCATTCTGATCCATGACGATCGAGACCGAACCGTTCGGCGACATCACATCCTTCACGAAGAAGGCAGTCTCCGAAATCATCGGACCCCAGCCGGCTTCATACCAGCCGACCGAACCATCCTCGAAGAGGACCTGCAGATGGCCATAATTATACATGTCCGGCTTGATCTCCTGCGACAGGCGCAGGCCCATGCCGCGCACCTCGACAGGCTTGGCATCGGTGATCTGGCACATGACGTCGACATAGTGCACGCCGCAGTCGACGATCGGTGACGTCGTGCGCATCAATGCCTTATGCGTTTCCCAGGTCGGGCCGCTCGATTGCTGATTGAGATTCATGCGGAAGACATAGGGACCGCCGAGCTTGCGAGCCTCGGCGATCAGCCGCATCCATGAGGGATGATGACGCAGGATGTAGCCGATCGCCAGCTTCTTGCCGGCCTTCTTGGCAGCTGCGACGACGCGCTCGGCATCCTCGACAGTCGTCGCCAACGGCTTCTCGACGAAGACGTGGCAGCCCGCCTCGAAAGCCATTACGGCAAAATCGGCATGGCTATCGGAATAGGTATTGATGGAGCAGAGCTCGGGCTTCAGCTCCTTCAACGCCGCCTCGAAATCCGGATGGATCGTGTATCCCCGCAGCTCCTCCGGCAGTTCCGGCTTGGAGCGATTGACGAGGCCGACGATCTCGAAGCCCGGATTGTTATGATAGGCCAGCGCATGGCTGCGGCCCATATTGCCAAGGCCGGCAACGAGAACGCGGATTGGCTTTTCGGAAACGCTCACTTGACTGCTCCGGATGTAATGCCGCGAATGAGTTGACGCGAAAAGATAACGTAAAGGACGAGGATCGGCAGGATGGCGAGCGTGAGCGCTGCCAGCACCGCATTCCAGTTGGTGACGAACTGGCCGATGAAGATCTGCGATCCAAGCGTCACGGTTTTGGTCGCTTCGCTTGGCGCCAGGATCAGCGGGAACCAGAGGTCGTTCCAGATCGGGATCATGGTGAAGACGGCGACGGTCGCCATGGCCGGACGAACCAGCGGCAGGACGAGACGGAAGAAGATGGCATATTCACTGAGACCGTCGATGCGGCCGGCATTCTTCAGGTCGTCGGAAACTGTCCGCATGAATTCGGACAGGATGAAAATCGCCAAGGGCAGGCCCTGCGCGGTGTAGACGAGGATCAGCGCCGTCAGCGTATTGACGAGGCCGGCGGCGACCATCCCCTGCAGGATGGCGACCGTGCCGAGGCGGATCGGGATCATGATGCCGATCGCCAGATAAAGACCCGTTACCGTATTGCCACGGAAGCGATACTCCGACAGGGCGAAAGCCGCCATCGCCCCGAACAGCAACGTAAGGATGATCGAGACGATCGTCACCACGAAGCTGTTCTGGAAGTAGGTCAGAAAATCGCCCTGCTTTAGAACGGTATCATAGCCGATCATGCTGAAGGAGGAAGGCGTCGGGACGCTCAGGGGCGCGCGGAAGATCGATGCGCGATCCTTGAAGGAATTGATGACCGTCAGGAACACCGGAAAAATGGCAATCAGCGTGTAGGCGATCAACGCCAGATGCACGAAGCCGGTGCGGATGGTGGAAGTGCGTGCCTTGGACATGGTCGCCTCTCCTCAGAACTGGTAGCGGCGAATGCGCCGCTGTACGATGAAAAGGTAGAATGAAACGCCGGCGAGGATAATCAGGAACATCACCGTCGCGATCGTCGCACCCATCGAGCGGTCGCCCAGCTGCAGCTGGAAACCGAAGAAGACGCGGTAGAGCAACGTGCCGAGAATATCGGTCGAACCATCCGGCCCCGCCAATGCGCCTTGCACGGTATAGACCAGGTCGAACGCGTTGAAATTGCCGACGAAAGTGAGGATCGAAATGATACCGATTGCAGGGAGCACCAGCGGCAATTTGATCTTCCAGAACTGGCTCCAGCCGGTGATGCCGTCGCATTCGGCCGCTTCGACGACCTCTTCGGGAATATTGAGCAGGGCTGCGTAGATCAGCATCATCGGAATGCCGACATATTGCCAGACCGAGATGAGTGCGACGGTGATCAGCGCCGTACTCGGTCTGCCGAGCCAAGGCGCAAACAACGACTTGAGGCCGATGACGTTCAGCAACTCCGGCGCCACGCCCCAAAGCGGCGAGAGGATCAGCTTCCAGATGAAGCCGACGACGACGAAGGACAGCAGCGTCGGCAGGAAAATCGCCGTGCGGTAGAAAGAAACGAAGCGCAGTTTCGGCAAGGACAGGAGTGCCGCCAGCGCGACACCGATCGGATTCTGTACGCACATATGAATGGCGAAGAAGATCAGGTTGTTGCGTAGCGCATTCCAGAAGTCGTGCGACCAGCGTTCATCGCCAAACAGCACCTTGAAATTGTTCAGGCCGACAAAGACGGATTGATTGTCGACGACGTTGTAAAGCGACAGCCGCAAGGTCTCGATCAACGGCAGGATCATGACCGCCGTATAGACGACGAAGGCCGGAAAAAGGAAAATGAGGATGTGCCAACGCCTGGGGCGCCTGATCGGCGTGACCTCAAGGGCATCTGATGTCGCGGCTTCGCTCATGGCTTTCTGCCTGTTTTTCTTGGCTGCTTGAATAGGCGGCAGCTCAAAGGTTCAAATCCGCCCGCAGGCCCGGCTCTGAGCCGGATGGAAACAATATCGGGCGTGTCGAATACGAAGGCGATGAAAATCGCCGATCAAATTGGCCAAGCTAACGAAAAGGGCGAGGCGCCCGGTGGGCCCCTCGCCCGCATGGTCCAATTATTACTTGGCCGGCTTATACCAGCTGTCGAGGCCCTTCTGCAGCTTCTCGCCAGCCTGTTCCGGAGTATCCGTACCGTTGATCACGTTTGCGGATTCGGTCCAGGTCTCGTTCTCCAGGTTCGGCGTGCCGCGCGAAAGGATCTGATAGGTGGAACGAACCGTCGACTTGTGATCGTTGCGCCAGGAAACGAATTCCTGTGCCAGCGGATCGCTCATCTTCACCGGATGCGAGTTCAGGCTGAAGAAGCCCGGCAGTGAATTGGCGTAGATGGAGGCGAATTCGTCCGAAGCGACCCAGCTAAGGAACTTCTTGGCTTCTTCCTGATGCGCGCTCTTCGCATTCAGGCCGACGCCGATATCCGGATGGTCGGAGATATAAGCCGTGTCGCCAGCCTTTGCGACCGGAGGCGGGAAGGCTCCCATCTTGAACTGCGCCTGAGTGTTGAACAGAGCGATTTCCCAGGAACCGGCCGGATAAATGGCGGCCTTGCCGAGCGTGAAGAGGTTCTGGCTGTCAGCATAGCCCTGAGCCTCGAAACCATCGCCGAGATAGGGCTTCCACTTGGCAAGTTCCTTATAAGGATCGACCCACGGAGCGTCCGTCAGCTTTTCCTTGCCGGCGATCAGAGCCTGTCGGCCATCCTCGCCTTTCCAGTAGTTCGGGCCGATGTTCTGGTAGCCCATGGTTGCGGCTTCCCAGAGATCCTTGGTGCCCATGGCCATCGGAATGTAGGTGCCGTCAGCCTTGATCTTGTCGAGAAGAGCGAAGAACTCGTCGCGGGTTGCCGGGACCTTCAAGCCGAGCTTGTCGAAGGCGTCCTTGTTGTAGATGAAGCCATGGATGACCGAAGCCATCGGCACGCAGAAGGTGGACTTGCCGTCATCGGTGGACCATGCGGCCTTGGCGACCGCCGAGAAATTCTCGATGCCCGGCAGGCTGGTGAGATCGGCGAGATGCTTCTTGTTGAAGAGATCGAGCGAGGCGTCGAACGGACGGCAGGTGATGATGTCACCCGCCGAGCCGGCGTCGAGCTTGGCGTTCAGCGATGCGTTGTATTCGGTCGGAGCCGTCGGCGAGAAGACGATCTTGATGCCCGGATTCTTCGCTTCGAAGGCCGGAATGATCTTCTCCTGCCAGATCTGCAGGTCGTCGTTACGCCAGCTCTCAACCGTCAGCGTCACATCAGCCGCATGCGCCAAGCTGACCGAAGTCAGCAGGCTCGATGCAAGAAGCAAGCCTTTCAGAACATTGGTTCTCATTTCCCTCTCCTGTTTTCCGCGCCCATAGCAAGGCGCTGTTTTCGATCTGAAAATCCGCTGGCCTGTCCGAGAAAACGGTCAGCGCTCCATAGAGACCGCCAATATTGCCGATCCCCCATGCAAAAGGCCTCCGAGGCGCTTAGCCTGATCGGCCCGATCAATTGCCGCCTGCCGCCCTCGGGCGGAGATGCTGCAAGAACCACGCGGGAAATTCATGACAAACGCCGAAGCGAGATCCTCCTGATCCGAACGGTCTGCGACAACGGCGGGATGCGCGCCTTTCTGCCTCATCTACCAGCTATTGTTCTTATGCTGGCTTTGCCAATGTCTGTTCGCACTGTTCCCTTGCCAAGAATTAAGGCCAAAAAAATACCAATTGTCCAGCCGATTTTAACATTCGAACGAAAAAATATTGCCGTCACAAATTTTATCTTTATATTTCAAATAGATATAAACTTACAAAAATGAGTGCCGCGCCTATTGGTAAATGGTATTTTTTTGGTATTGTATAGAAAAGACGGGAACGGCGGCATCCGGAGGCATGATGGGGCAGTTTGCAATTGGTATCGATGGCGGCGGAACGAGCTGCCGGGCAGCCGTCATAGACGGCGCAGGGCAAGTGCTTGGCACGGGCAAAGCCGGCGCTTCGAACATCCTGTCCGACTTGGAAAACTCGCTGATTCACATCGTCGCCTCAGCGCGACAAGCATTACTCGATGCCGGACTGGACCCCGAACTGGTACAGAAGCTGCCGGCGGTTATCGGAACGGCCGGGGCCAATGTCGGCAACTACGGCAAGCAGGTGGAAGGCGCTCTGCCCTTTGCGAGTACACGCGTGGTCACGGATGCGACGATCGCCCTTCAAGGCGCGCTCGGCGATGCCGATGGGGTGATCGGCGCCTTCGGCACCGGCTCCGTCTACAATGCGCGTCGCGACGGCAAGAGCTGGGGCATCGGCGGATGGGGCTTTGTCATCGGCGATCAGGCCAGCGGCGCCCGTCTCGGCCGAGATCTTCTCGAGCGGGCTCTTCTGGCGCATGACGGGGTGACGGCAGGTTCCGCGCTGACGAAGGTCATCATGGCCGAATATGGCAATGATCCGGAACGCGTCGTCGAATTTGCGCATGCATCCAAGCCCAAGGATTTTGCCCGCTACGCACCGATCGTTTTCGAGTATGCCGGGACAGGAGATGTGGTCGGCGCGGATATCGTCAAGACGGCGGCGAGCGCCATAACCAAGAGCCTGGACGCGTTGCTTTGGCCGGAATGCCCTTCGATCTGCCTATTGGGTGGCCTTGCCCAGGCCTATCGTCCCTGGCTTGATGAACGCCACAAGGCAATTCTCGCCGAACCCAAGGGCGATGTTCTGCGCGGCGCCGTGGAGCTGGCGGCAAAATTGCTGCGGGGTGGAGAGGAAAATAAGGCATGACCGAAGATTTGAGTGCGATCTTCTCGCCAGAACGCCTCTTGGGAGGCGGCACCGGTCCACTGTACGTCAAGCTGCGACGCACACTCGAAGAGGCTGTGAAGGTCGGGAGACTGAAGCAGGGGGACGCGCTTCCCCCGGAACGGGACATTGCCGAATTTGCCGCAGTCAGCCGCGTCACCGTACGCAAGGCGATCGACGATCTCGTCGCCGAAGGCATTCTCGTCCGCCGGCATGGCTCCGGCACATTCGTCGCAAAACCCGTATCCAAGGTGGAGCAACGGCTGTCTCAGCTCACCTCGTTTACCGAGGATATGGCCAGGCGCGGGATGACTGCTCGTTCCGAATGGCTGCACAAGGGCGTGCATACGCCCTCCCCGGATGAGATGATGATTCTCGGTCTCGCTGCCGATACCAAGGTGTCGCGATTGAGCCGTCTCCGCATCGCCGACGACCAGCCGCTCGCGATCGAGCACGCCAGTGTCTCGGGTGAATTCCTTCCGGACCCATCGGTGGTGACGACCTCGCTCTACGCCGAGCTGGAGAAACGACAGGTCCGCCCCGTTCGCGCCGTTCAGCGCATCTCAGCAACCAACATGAAAGAGGCCGACGCAGCGCTGCTCGGCGTTTCCGTGGGAGCCGCCGGCCTTTCGATCGAACGCATCTCCTATCTCGCCTCCGGCCGGGCGGTGGAATTCACCCGATCGCTTTATCGCGGAGATGCCTATGATTTCGTCGCCGAGCTGACGATAGGGGCGAACTGACCCCAATCCGCGAAGCAGAAAATGCTCAGGAATCAAAAAAACGCCACCCCGGCTGTTTCAGCCGGGGTGGCGTTTGCATGCGGAATCAAAGTCTACGCAAAATGCCGCAAGCCCTTGAATCGACTCACGATCAGGCCGCATCATCCACTGCGGCGTCACGCTTCTCGGGTACATAATTGAGAACCGGCCCCAGCCAGCGCTCCACCTCGATCACAGGCATCCCCTTACGCACGGCATAGTCTTCGACCTGGTCGCGCTCGACCTTGGCGACGCCGAAATAATATGAGGACGGATGAGCGATATAGATGCCCGAGACGGATGAGCCCGGCCACATAGCATAGCTTTCCGTGAGCTTGACGCCGGCCGCAGCTTCAGCATCGAGCAAGCGG
This sequence comes from Rhizobium sp. A37_96, assembly GCF_053521765.1. Lineage (NCBI taxonomy): Bacteria > Pseudomonadati > Pseudomonadota > Alphaproteobacteria > Hyphomicrobiales > Rhizobiaceae > Rhizobium > Rhizobium sp. A37_96. The sequence continues at coordinate 450,254 of NZ_JBNWDS010000001.1, forward strand.
AAAAGCGTGTCCTTTTCAGTATGATCCGGCTGCGCGGGATAGCCCGGTGCCGGGCGAATGCCGGCATAGGCCTCCGAAAGGAGCTCTTCGCTCGAGAAATTCTCGTCCGCGGCATATCCCCAGAACTCCCGCCTCACCCGCTCATGCATACGCTCCGCAAAAGCTTCGGCAAAGCGGTCGGCAAGCGCCTTGACGAGGATCGACGAATAGTCGTCGTTGGCGCGCTCGAAGCGCTCGGCGATGGCCACCTCCTCGATGCCGGCCGTGACGACGAAGCCGCCCACATAGTCACCCACACCGCTGGAAACCGGCGCCACGAAGTCAGACAGGGCAACATTCGGCCGGCCGTCACGCTTCGACAATTGCTGGCGTAGCGTGAAGAACGTAGCGATCTCCTCACTGCGGCTTTCATCCTTGAACAGCCGGATATCGTCGCCGACCGCACCTGCCGGCCAGAAGCCGATAACCGCGCGCGGGCGGAACCAGTTTTCCGCTATAATCTTCTCCAGCATCGCCTGCGCATCGCTATAGAGCTGCCGCGCCGCGGCTCCCTGCTTCTCGTCCTCGAGAATCGCCGGGAAACGCCCCTTCAGCTCCCACGTCTGGAAGAAAGGCGTCCAGTCGATATATTTCGCGAGCTCAGCAAGATCATAGCTTTCGAACACCTTGGTCCCGAAGAACTGGGGCTTGACGGGTGTGTAGCTCGACCAGTCCACTTTCTCGGCATTCCCACGCGCTCTTGCGATCGGCAGACGCACCTTCTCAGCCTCGCTGCGGGCATGCGCGGCAGCGACCTTGGAATATTCGGCCCGGACGGTATCGATATAGCCCTGGCGCGCTTCGGGCGACAGCAACGCGGACACGACGCCGACGGCGCGGCTGGCATCCGTGACGTAGACCGTCTGACCACGATGATAGCCGGGATGGATCTTCACCGCCGTATGAACACGGCTGGTGGTAGCGCCGCCGATCAGCAAGGGAATATCGAAACCCTGTCGCTCCATTTCGGAAGCGACATGCACCATTTCGTCGAGCGACGGGGTGATCAGCCCTGAAAGGCCAATGATATCGACTTTTTCGGCTATCGCCGTCTCCAGAATCTTCGTTGCCGGAACCATGACGCCGAGATCGATGATCTCGTAGTTGTTGCAGGCAAGCACGACGCCGACGATATTCTTGCCGATATCGTGCACGTCGCCCTTGACGGTTGCCATCAACACCTTACCGGCCGACTGTCGTTGTCCGTCGCCACCATTCGCAAGCTTCTCGGCTTCCATATAAGGCAGCAGCACGGCAACTGCCTGCTTCATGACACGGGCGGACTTCACCACTTGCGGCAGGAACATCTTGCCGGAGCCGAAGAGGTCGCCAACGACATTCATCCCGGCCATCAGAGGGCCTTCGATGACATGCAGTGGCCGCGCGGCAGCCAGACGAGCCTCCTCGGTATCGGCTTCGATGTATTCGGTGATGCCGTTGACCAACGCATGTTCGAGCCGCTTTGCCACCGGCCACTCACGCCAGGAAAGATCCTGCGCCTTGGCTTCCTTTGCGCCAGCACCACGAAAACGCTCCGCGATCTCCAAAAGGCGTTCCGTGCCGTCAGGCCGGCGATTGAGCACAACGTCTTCGCACGCTTCCCGCAATTCCAGGTCGATATTGTCATACACCGCAAGCTGACCGGCGTTGACGATACCCATGTCCATTCCCGCCTGGATGGCGTGGTAGAGGAACACGGCATGCATAGCCTCGCGGACGGGTTCATTGCCACGGAATGAGAAGGACAGATTCGAAACACCGCCGGAGATATGGACCAGCGGCATGATCTTACGGATCGTCCGCGTCGCCTCGATGAAGTCGACACCGTAATTATTATGCTCTTCGATACCCGTCGCGACTGCAAAGATGTTCGGATCGAAGATGATATCTTCCGGCGACAGACCCGCCACCTCCGTCAGCAGCTTGTAGGCGCGCGAGCAGATCTCGACCTTGCGCTCGTAGCTGTCTGCCTGCCCCTTCTCATCGAAGGCCATGACGACGACGGCCGCGCCGTACATGCGCATCAATCGCGCCTGCTTGAGGAAGTTCTCTTCGCCCTCTTTCAGGGAGATGGAATTGACGATCGGCTTACCTTGAACGCACTTCAGGCCGGCCTCTATGATCGAAAACTTCGAACTGTCGATCATCACGGGAACGCGAGCGATATCCGGCTCGGCGGCGATGAGGTTCAGGAACTCGACCATGGCCTTTTCGGAATCGATCAGGCCCTCATCCATGTTGATGTCGATAACCTGCGCGCCGTTTTCCACCTGATCGCGAGCGACGGCGAGAGCGGCCGTATAATCGGCATTGGTGATCAGCTTGCGAAACTTCGCCGAGCCGGTGACGTTCGTGCGCTCGCCAACGTTGACGAAGGGAATGTCCTTGGTGAGCTCAAACGGCTCCAGGCCGGAAAGGGACATGAAGGGGCGATGCTCGGCAAGCTTGCGAGGCGGATATTTCGAAACCGTTTCAGCGATCGCAGCGATATGCTCCGGCGTGGAACCGCAGCAGCCGCCTACGATGTTGACGAGACCCTCGCGCGCAAACTCTTCGACCTGCGCCGCCATCATCTCGGGCGTTTCATCGTACTGACCAAATTCGTTCGGCAGACCGGCATTGGGATAGGCACAGATGAAAGTATCCGCAGCAGCGGAGAGCTCCTGCAAATGCGGCCGCATGGCGTTCGCCCCAAGGGCACAGTTGAGGCCGATTGTGAAGGGACTGGCATGACGGACGGAATTCCAGAACGCCGACGGCGTCTGGCCGGACAGCGTGCGGCCGGAAAGGTCCGTGATCGTGCCTGAAATCATGACCGGCAGATGTATGCCCTTGGCGTCGAAACGCTCCTCGCAGGCAAAGATCGCCGCCTTGGCGTTCAGCGTGTCGAAGATCGTTTCGATCAGGATGATGTCAGCGCCGCCATCGATCAGACCGTCGATCTGTTCGCCGTAGGCCAGACGCAGGTCATCGAACGTGACAGCGCGATAGCCAGGGTTGTTGACATCCGGCGAAATGGATGCAGTGCGATTGGTCGGACCGATCGCTCCGGCAACAAAACGGCGCTTCCCATCTTCCCGCTCCGCGCGGATCGCAGCGCGGCGCACGATCTCTGCGCCTTGCTTGTTGAGGTCATAGACCGCGCCCTCCATCTGGTAGTCCGCCTGCGCGATGCTGGTGGACGAGAAGGTGTTGGTCTCCAGGATATCGGCACCGGCCTTGGCGTAGCGATAATGGATCTCTTCGATCGCATCGGGCTGGGTCAGAATGAGGAGGTCGTTATTGCCCTTCTGGTGGCAGGCACAGCCTATGAACCGATGACCCCGAAACTGATCCTCGTCAAATCCAAGGCCCTGGATCTGTGTGCCCATGGCGCCATCCAGCACGAGAATTCGCTCGCTCGCCGCCTTTCGCAAGGCCTCGAATACTTCGCTGCCGTCGCGCTTCGCTGTTTCGGAACCAAAAAGATTGTCAAACATAAGCGAATTCCTCTGGCCTGATTGCGACTCCGCATTCAGATCACATAAAGATATCTTTATGTCAACATATCTACGCTTTAGTTGCCTCTATGGCAAGAACGATGCTTCCTTGGTTCGAGCTCTTCACGAAAAACAAGAGCAGGTTCGCCAATTGCCGATCCGATCATGGACAATGCAACGCCGGCGACACAGTTTGATCCCATTACGCCATGACAGCGACCACGGGCAGCGCTATAGGCATCAGGAAAGAATCCAAGGAGGACGGCATGAATATACAGGTTGAACCGGCAACGCTCGGAAACTGGAGCACGCGCGCTTATCATCGGCGCTGGCTGCTCGACCAGGCGGACGCCCTTTTCGATTTCTTCCAATATCAAGCCGTCAATCCTCAAGGCGGATTCTATGATATGGACGATGCCGGCAAGCCGCTGGATGCGGTCAATCCCGTGCGCGGTATCCACTCGACGGCCCGCATGGTGCATTGCTTCTCGATTGGCTCGCTGCTCGGTCGTCCCGGCGCAAACGAGATTGTCGACCACGGAATGAATTATCTGTGGAACCGTCATCGCGATACGAAGTACGGCGGTTACGTCTGGTCGCTGAACAATGATGGACCCGTTGATTCCAGCAAGCAGGGCTATGGCCATGCATTCGTGCTGCTCGCGGCGTCTTCCGCCAAAACGATCGGACACCCGCTGGCCGATGGCATGCTCGCCGATGTGACGGAAATTCTGAATACGAAGTTCTGGGAAGCAAAGCACGGGGCAATCGCCGAGGAGTTCAATCAGGATTGGTCGCTGATCGATGGCGGCACCTATCGCGGCCAGAACTCCAACATGCACCTGACGGAAGCGCTGATGGCTGCCTTCGAGGCCACCGGCGAAAAAGCCTATCTGGAAAAAGCTGAAAGCATCGCCGATCTCGTCATTCGCCGGTCGGCCGGATCCGTCGGCTGGCGTGTCGCCGAGCATTTCAACGCCGATTGGGTGCTGGACAAGAATTACCGCGGCAACGAAATGTTCCGCCCATCCGGTACGACACCGGGGCACTGGCTGGAATGGGCGCGTCTCATCCTGCAGCTTTGGTCGCTGGGAGAAAAGCGGCACGATTGGATGCCGGAAGCGGCCAAGGGCCTCTTCTCGCAATCCATGTCACTGGGATGGGACAATGAGAAGAGCGGCTTCTTCTACACGCTTGACTGGGAAGACGTTCCCGCAAAGCGCAACAAGCTGTGGTGGCCAGCCTGCGAGGGCGCCGGCGCCGCTCATTACCTGAACGAGCATGATGCCAGCGATTTCCATGAAGAAAGCTATCGCAAGATTTGGAGCGTGATCGGCCGATCTTTCATAGATCGCGCCAATGGCGGCTGGCATGAGGAACTGACGGAAGACCTCATTCCGGCCCATACGCTGTTCCCAGGAAAGGGCGACATCTATCATGCCTTGCAAGCATGCTTGATCCCCCTCTTCCCGGCAACTGGCAGCCTGACCAAGGTCATCGCCGAAGCCGGCGGAAAAATCTGAAATCGTGGTGGGGGGGGGGGGGCGCCGCCCCCCCCCCCCCCCCCCCCCACGATTCTCTCACGCGAGGCTGAGACTGCGAAGTTCGTGGCCGAGTGTCAGCGCCAGAGCTTCAACAACAAGGTTGTGATCTTCGCGCTGAGGAAGGCCCGAAACTGTCACGGCACCAATACAGCCCGTGCCATTGACAAAAATCGGGAAGCTGCCGCCGGATGCGGCGTAATCGGCGCTTGAAAGCCCATTGTCCTCGATCGTTTTTTCCTGCTGCTGCAAACGCAATGTACTGGCATAGCTGCTGCGGAAATAGCGCAACACCATGTTGCGTTTCCGGCGTATCCAGTTTGAATTGTCGGGCGTCGAACCGGGCAAGGCTATATAGAAAACCGGCATCGAATGGAGTGTGATGTCTATTGCGACGCCGAGGTTGCGCTCGCTAGCCAAGTCACGCAGCAGCTTGCCGAGCACCCAGGCGGTTGAAACGTCGAAAGCGTCGAAACGCAGCGTCTCTTCCTGCAGTGCGATACGTGTGAGGTCCTGGTCGATCGTCATGGAAACTTTCCCTAGAAATGGATCAGCCTATCAAACGCCGGGAGAGTGATTTGTCCATCTATCTCTTCGGTATTTCGAAACCAAGCTGCCACTTCCGACCGATCGAGAGGTCGTACTCATCGGGCTCGAACGCTTCGAACCCACCTCCGGGATAGAAGGTCAATTCGCCCACCCGAACCCACTCCGCCGATGCATAGAGATCGACGCGGACGAAATCGATATCGCGAGCGACCGTTTCCGCCACATGGATCATTTCATCGAGCCGTGGCGGACGCACCGCTTCGCCCGGATAAAGGCCGAGATAGTCCCGGTCGTAGAACGGCAACTTCTGCCAGTCGGGCGTATAGTTGCAGGAATAGCCTCTGCCATTCTCACGTATGTCGATCTCGATATGAGAAACCTTGCCGTTAAACGTAAAGAGCCGGTAGTCCCAGGGAACTCGGCCATCGACGAGCAGCATGCTTTCTATAAGAATGCGCGGCTTCAGCTGGCTGTAAGCCCACTCTCGATTATAGGAGGCATGATCGATCGCCAGCCATTCGGCGGAGGGATCGCTCCTGAGGAGCCGATCGACATCGGCCTCTCCGTAGAGAAATCGTCCCACGCCGCTCGCATGGGTCGGCTTGACGACCGCCGGCAAGGCGATCGCCGACCAATCGACCGAAGCCAAGTCGGTCCCCACCCAAAGCGTGGGGATGACATACTGACCGCCGACCTTTTCTGCGATCAGCGCTTTCGCATCGGCCTTGTCCACAAGACGCGGAAAGAGAGGATTGTGATCGTATAGTTTTCGCGCCTGCACCTTTTCGGTGAAGGTCTGAGGTGAGGTCAGATTGGGGAACCTGCCGCGAATGGTACGATACTTCAAAGCACAATAGGGGCCATCCGGCAAAGGTGACATAAAGCGCCACAAAAGATTGCGCATCCGCTCGCGCAGTCCCTTCTTCAGATATCCCGGAATGAGAAATCCATCCCGCTCAGCAGCTCGGTCTGTCATAGCGGCCATCTCGAATTTCAACCATAACGCAAGTGAAAACTATCAGCCGGCTTTTAACACAAGGTTATGCGTCAACCTTCAAGATAGATGGCCATGAGCGCGTCCGTATCCAATCTTCTCAAAAGCTCGCTGATCAGCATGGCAGCGACATTCATATCTCTGGCCGCAGGCTTCGCGAGCAGCATCATTGCGGCTCGTCTGCTGGGTCCAGCAGGTTCTGGCAAGGTCGCTTATGCACTATGGGTTGCAACATCAGCCGCCGCACTGGCGGACATGGGCCTACCTCAGACCTTGCTGCGCAATGCAGGCAGCCTCTCGGGCGACGGCAATGCATGGAAAGCACTCGTCGGCAGCGCATTGCGCAGCTTTTTCATTTCGGTCTGCATGGTGGGTGCGGCCATTGTTCTCTTTGCCGCCATCACTTACGCTCACCGCGACGCACGCCATGCCTGGTTCTGGCTGGTTACCGGGGTTCTCTTCCTGAGCTATGCGTTCTACGTTTTCTCGACGGCCGTGGCTCGCGGAAGAAATCAATTCGGTCAAACGGCTCGCACCACCCTTCTGGGCGGCGCGATGCAAGTTCCGCTTGTCTTCGCCGGAGCATGGTTGCTGGGCCCGACAGGGGCATTGGTCGGCTACGTCGCCCGCTACTTACCGCAAGCACTGAAATTGCGCAGCTATATCGATCCGACGACAAAACGCTCGCAAGGCACTCTGACGCCGGAAATGCTGCGCTACGGCCGTTACATGTGGTTCAGCGACCTCATCGAGATTCTTGTCCTTTCCCGTATCGAATTTCTCTTTCTCGGTGTTTTTCTCTCTCCGACCAGCATCGGTTACTTCGCCGCGGGCCTGGGTCTGGCCGGTCTCATCGAACAGATCATGCTCCAGATCTCGCCGGCATTGATTGTCGGCTTCACCGAGGCACACACACGAAATGATCAGCAGGCGCTTGATGCAGCCTATGCCCGCGTTATCCGCATAGTCGCCTTGGTCATGCTGCCGATCAGCCTGGGTGGAGCAACCATTATGCCCGAGCTTTTGCCGCTGATTTTCGGCGATATTTTCGAGCCTGCCGTTCCTGCTGCGGCCACGCTGCTTGCCTTTGTCTGGCTCGCAGGTCTCTCTGTGATCCCATGGGGTATAATCGGCGCTTCGGGACGAAGCGCTGTTTTGCTTCGGGTACAAATCGCAAGCGGCGTATCGACAATATTCCTGCTGACCATCTTCGTTCCCCTGCTCGGCCTCGAAGGCGCCGCTCTAGCTCGGGCAACGATCGTCACGCTCACGTTCATCTTACTGGGCTGGATGGCCCGAAGACATGTCCGAGTGCTGGTCCCCATCGCAGTCTTGGCAAAAACGATGCTTGCCGCACTTCTTTGCGCCGGCGCCGCAGGCATCGCGGTCTATAGTCTCGATGGACCGGCCGCGCTTGCAAGCGCCATCCCGGCCGGAGCAATCGCCTATATCCTGGCAATCCGCTTTCTGCGCCTGGTCACGCCCGAGGATATTCGGATCCTGATGGATACGGCCGGACAGAAGCTGCCCGGAGCATCACGTCCGATCGCCAATCGGTTGCTGAACTTTCTAGCGCCGGGCTGAGCGGGTCACTGCGTTTCGAAGGCGGCCGCCAAGGTTTGGCGCGCAACCGCATCCCACGTCATTATCCCATCCCGGAAAGCCGCAGAACGCCGCATCGCCAAAGCCGCATCGATCTTTTCTCGCCACGCAGTCTCTCCGTCAAGGCGATAAGCAATGCCGTTGGCTCGGGCAAAGGGAACGAGATCAGGCAACAGGATCGGCAGGCCACAATAGCTGTATTGCGCAAGCTTCAAACTCGATTCCGCGAGATAGACCTCTTCTGCCGTGAGGCGATAGGGAGCAATACCGAAGTCCGCATGTTGCAGATAAGGAACGATGCTTTCGAAGTCCCGTTCACCATAGATCGTCACGTTTGGCTGCGCCCAACCATTCCATGCGGCCCCGAAAACGTGGAAATTTACGTCCGGAGCAGCCGTCGCCATGGCGGCGACCGAAGCCTGATCAAAGAGCATGTTGCCGATGGAAACAGCATTGCGACTGCCGGATCGATATGGCGACGGCTGCTCGCGATCAAATAACGCGGCGTCAACGCCTTGAGGAATGACCCGAACACGTCCTCCCGGTGGGAGCAGCGCACCCAACCGTTTCGAAGGAACGCAGACGGCATCGAAACGTCCTATCTGGTCGGCTTGAATATGCTGGAGCACGGGTGCGGCCCCTATGCTGCGCAGCAGGTCACGGCAAAAATACAAAGTGCGTGCCGCCGAATTCAGCTTTTTGACCTTGTTGAAGAAGGCGAGCGCGGAGCCGCTCTCAATCAGTACCAGATCTGCGCCAGCAACGGCGCGTCGCGCAAAATGCGGAAGATAGCTGCCATAAAGCCGAAAGAGCATCGCATTTGCTGCATTCAGAAAGCGATTGCCGGAACTGAACGCATGCAATGGCGGGAGGTAGGCACCCGCTCTCAGGTTGGTCGCTACGGTCTGGAACCGGTTCCCTTGATCTTGGTACAAGGCACGAAAGCGTGGACGATCCTTGAGCAAGGTCAGCCAACTGTGCCCTATGGTGACAAAATCGACTTCATGTCCCTGCTCGGCCCAACGGGATGCGATGAAGTGGATCGACGCTTTGCGATAGCCGCGCAGAAATGCATGCGAGGTCAGAATAACGATCTTTCGCGGTCGCTCGATGCCACTTGTGGCCAACTCCGATTTCCCGTTTGCCAAACGCAGTCCCCAACAGCAACCCTCGGTCGGTTCAATTCATGACCGACATCAGAACGTCGATGCGGTCGCGGCAGCGGACAATCATGTCCGGGGCGCTAATCGCCGCAACCAAAGCCCGATCTTCGAGGATAAGAACCACAGAGCGTCTAACATGCGGTTAAAGTTGCAGCATCAATCAGCACATTATTAGGTTGCACTCATTGGATTTGACCGGGATCGACGTGAGGGCCATCGATGTGGCTTGGGCCACGTTGCCTCCGCTTGCTTAGATGAAGCGAACAGGTCATTGATAGGGCTCTATAATGTCCCGCCAGAGGAATGCTCAGCATGAACGCAAAATACGCACTGCCCGCCATTTTGGCCTGCACCTGCGCAGCAACACCAACTCTGGCGGACAATCCGGCGCAACTGGTACTGAGGGACGGCTTCGATGGTACGGATTTTGCACCATCCGGGCACCTCTACTATCGAGACAACTTTGAGCAAAAGGCAGGGACGGTCGAATTTCAATCGAAAGTAAAGCGCACTGGTACCGGAGCGCTGAAGCTGAGCGTCAAGCCATTCTGCCCGCCGGGTAAAGCAAACTGCAGCGAGAGAGCAGAAATCTGGGAGCGCACCAAATATCGCGTGCCTTACGATCAGGGAGTTTGGTACGGCTTTGCCGTGAAGTTCGCCGATCCCATTCCTTCCGGCGATCACCGCTATCTCATTGCACAGTGGAAACGGGAGATCGGGCCGAACGCAAAAGGCGACTTCAGTCCCTTCCTGGCACTGAGACTCAACAACGGTAAGCTCTTCGCAACGGTTGAAACCAACTATGTTGCGCCCATCAAGAAACAAGAGGCTGGAAGCGACAACAAGGCCTGCCACGACGGCGAAACGCCGGTCTGGTTCCGTCAGGACACCAATCAAATGCGTGCATTGGTCGCCACAGATGGCAATTGGACTGAAAGCGACGGCGAAGAATTTACCGGATGCACGGATGCAATAAAAGTAGTCGATCGCGGCAACAAGCTGCCGACGCCAGCATCGGGATGGATAGATTTTGCCATCTACAGCAAGCCCGGCCCGGATGGGTCAGGTCATATTGAAATATTCGCCAACAATAAATGGATTGTTACCGTAAGCGGCCACATTGGACACGCAGACAGCGGACTAGGAAAGAATCAATATTTCAAATTCGGCCCCTATCGCGCAGCCGATACCACGATATGGACGCTATACTATGACGATTTTCGTCGCTCGCCCTATTGTGCCGATGTGTTGTCGGATCCCACCCTTTGCCCAATGAAATAAGAGGCAACCAGACCAGGCCATCGCTGCCAATAGAGTAAGAGGCAAGTCTGCGAGCATTTTTTTACAGTGAGACTGAACTTTTTTCCGTCTCAATAGTTATCCTTTTTCGTGAAGGAGGCGACCGAAATGCTTACGACCCATCGCGATTGCAAACAGCATGTGAAGAGAAATGCAATACCGTCACTCGGTGAGATCGAGGGCCGAGTTGCCGTTCTGGAGATCGTAGCTCAATCTGCGCTGACGCACGTCTTCGATGAAGGTGAAGTCGACATCGACACGGTTCTGCTGGCACAGATTCGTCGCGCGATGCATCACAAGTGCAGGGAGCTGAAGCTCGACGGAGAAGACACGGCGTCGGCACTTTCATATGCCGAGGAGCTGATTGAGGCCGCGGTCAAGGCGTCTCTTCCCGTTCACCAATGATGCCTTCTGGGCTAAGGCTCGCCTTATCCCTTCTGGTGGCGCTGGCAATTATGCTCGGCGCCCTGCTGTTTGTTGACCCGCACGACAGAAAAGACGGCTTCACACATCCGGCTCAGATCGAGAAGCATCGAGTCCTGCAGTGATGTGCCGAAACGAACTGCTGTTACATTAAGATACAGGCACCCACTCCCTGTCAGGCGACGTTAACGTCCCGCGATGAACGCGGTTGCAAATTTCCAAAACCAAAGCAGTGTTCGCTTTAACCCACCCGGGTCAGCTCCAACAATGAATGGTGTAGCGAATGTCTATGATGGTCAACGCGCCGCTTTATCCCGATGACATTGATGTCCTCGCAGGCGCTCTTTTCGCCTGGTGCGCCGAGCGCAGCATAAGATTGCACAGTCAGGAAGGCCTGTCGGCGGCCAACGTGGCTATCGATCTCTACGATGCCGGCTATCAAACACAAGATCAGCTTCTGGGCGCTTTGCATGCCTATGAATCTCATTGAGGATCAAGGCTAGGCAGCTCATTTCCGGATTCGTAAAACCATAGCACCACTCTGCCAACCGAAGCGCGGCTTCGGTTGTTGTTGTTATGGAACGCTCTGACTATGGCGCCACATCCCTTAGAACATTCGCGATGCAGTCCCGCTCTTCAAGTATGCCGGACCATTCGTCCTGATGGTATGTCGAGTCATAAATCAGGGTGAAAGGGCCGCCATAGCCGGCTGCCCTGGAAAGCACGACGCAACGGGTATAGTCCTCTGCGTCGAGACCGGTCACTGAATAATGCCCCTTTGCATGGCAAAGCTCGGCGCGACCCATGATCTTTGCGAGGTCGTCGTATTTGTCGGCGCCCTCCCAATTGCCAAAGTCCCCGTTGAGACCGACTTTGCCATCCAATGCATCCAGAATTCGATGAACCTCTGCTGGTCCCGGCAAGAGGGCAAACCAGTTTTCTATGACGAGACGGATCCCTGCCTCAGCGGCAAATTCGGCCAGCCGGCGCAGATGATCCTCCGCCAAGGTCAAAGCAGCATCTGTTGGCCGAGCTTTCCCGGCTATCACGCGCATGTTTTCCGCTCCAAGAGCCACGGCAACATCGATCCAGCTGGCCATCCATTCGGCATCGCGCTGGCCCGTTTCAGGATTGCTGAGATCACCGTCTTCGACCAGCAGCGCCTGAACTTTCACGCCAGCTTTTTCAGCAGCCTTGCGAAAATCGGCAAGATAATCCGGAAGGAGACTCGGCAAATGAAAGGAGCAGATCTCGAGCCGAAACACGCCATGATCGGCACATTGCCGCGGCACGTCGATCAGTTCGATTGTGCCCTCACCGTAAGTCGGTTGACGGGCGGGATGCGAACGATCGCCGGGCTTATAAGGATAGGTGGAGCCGAGCGCGCGATGCAATGACCACGTTGAAACCGCAAAACGATCCGATAGATCAACCATAGGGCTTTCCTATTCTTACTGGCCGCAAAAGATAACCAAGACATAGGCTCGCTTACGGCGAGATCAACCGAAAACATCCAATGGATTGCATCTCTTGGTCGTATTCCGATCAGCGCATTCAAGTGATAAGCCGTCATGGCATTTCATGGCCGCCTTTGACCCATCTGGAGATGGCATCGAAGACCAGATCGGCAATCCACATTGCGCACACTCCTACAACGAAAGCCGTCGCGTTCATGGCGGCCACATCCTTCTGCGGTAGAGGCCAGTTGACGGCTCGCAGGTAAAAGAGCGCGGGCTCGGTCAGGTAAGTTGCAGCAAGCGCGCCACAGATCGGCGATGCAACGATCTCGCGCATCGTATATCGGCGCCTGGAAAGGCCGCGTAAAATCCCGCCGGAGAGGCCAGCGATGACGACTCCGACTTTGATGCCCAATGCATCCAGAAATTCGTGTATCGTCATCGTTTTACTCGATCAATGTCTCGGATTTTGAAATGCTGCGGCCCGATTTACCTAGGCTTGCAGCCGGTAAAATGGTCTCATCGGTCTACGGGCGGCTGTGGCTTTATCAAACCAGCGACACCATCGCGCATGATGTTGACGACGATTTTTATCGTACTCAGAACTGCAACGCCGGCGGCGGCATAGCCTGGGCCGATAAAAGATTGCGAACATTCCAGCGAGCCGTCGGCAAGTTGTGTGCAACCCGTTGCGAGAAGGACCGCAATCATTAGCGCCGATAGGGCGATCAGAACATTCAACATATTGTGCAGGGTGTTTGTATTGAACATAGATTTCCCTTTTAAGTTGAATTAAGCTATCCGCCGACACGATGCCGCCGAAACTCTGAGTTCTTGGGATCTGGGCGCGCTGGGTATCGGCTGTATCTTCGGTAGTCCGACCCCAGGCAAATCTATCGGGCGTGCTCGATCGCTGCCGCAAACTTTTTGGCAAAGCCGGCGATATCGACGGCGCGATCCGTGCTATTGATAATGCGACGCGCGCCAATCCAGTCGGAACCGATAGCACTGAAGTAGTCGACAAGCTTTTTGCCGGTAAAGCGGCCGTTGATCATGCCATCGAAAAGGATGTCGATCGCTTTGCGCGGATCAAAAGCCATATCTGGATCATCGACGATGCCGTATTTGGCGTAATTGTCTCGCCCGGTTATCTGCACAAGACCACGACCACGATAGCGCCAACCGTCACCGCTGGCTTCATCGCCGTTTCCCATACGGTTTGCATAGGCGCGGTTGGCAATCCGCTGCGGCTGGCGAGAATAAGCAGCAGCCTGCTCGATATTGAAATACTTTCCGAATGTTGCTCGCAGGCCGGCCGCCGAATAGTTCAAATTTTCCGAGACGGCACACATGGTATTGTCCGTCTCGTGATAGACAGTCGCCAACATGTAAGCCAGCCAGCGAGGATCGAAGGAGGTCATCTCCCATCCGGCAAGGATTACCTCCATACCGTTGACCTGCTTTGTCGACAGGCGCCCGCCAAATAATGACGGGCGCACCGTCGCGAAGAATTTCGCGTGGTCCATGTCCTTTATTCCGATTCCAATGATAGAATTTATACTGCAGAACGCGGATGGGACGCTTAGCGCAAACATCATCCGTTGAAGCCGGCTGCCCTCATGACCAAGCCCGATTTGGCTTTCACATTGGCCTCCGCCCAGGTGAAGAGCGGCGCCGGGGCCCAGGCCTATCGAACCGACTCACTCACCTGTTGCTCCGAGTCGTCTGCTCGAGGCGTTTCTGATTCATCGACCTTGCCGGGGGATGCAACCGCGCGCAATTGGGCCTCCTTCTCGGCAAGTTGTTCGGCAAGGCGATCAACCGCCTTGGCGTAAACCTCGACTTCGCCTTGGAGTAACTCGACCTGCTTCTTGAGAGAATTCGCATAGGTAGACATTCATGGCTCCTTAAACAGTAGATGCCATCGCATCGCCGGACGGCCAGGCGAAGGCGTCGATTTCGGCCGTGGTGGTGATGGTGTCGGCGACGATCCGGCTGTTGACTTCGCCCTCGGCGGCGAAAGCCGCCTGGACATGCGCGCCGACCGCATTGGCGATCGCGGTCATCTGTGCGGCCGTCAGCTCGACAAAGCCGGCCGCAGTCTTGAACTTCACCGTCACCTCCGGGTTCGCCTGCACATAGTTGTAGGCTCCGGTGATCAGCGATTGGCTTCCCCGATCGGTCATGACGGACATGCCATTGATGACGATGCCACCCGTCTCGACGACATAGCGCTTGGATGCGACATAGGCATAGAGATCGACCGGAGCCGGTTCCGGAGACCAGCCGGCGACGACGGCCAGAAGGCTTTCCGGCGTTTCCGGCCAATCCCCGGCCGAGCTGACCAGGGCCGCTTCCTTGTTGCTGAGCTGATCAAGGATGGCCTCCTTGTCGGCAGCATCCAGTCCGGACGTGATCTTGGCGGCGAGCGCAAGCCAGAAGTCCGGCACATTGTAGATCTGCTGTCGGCCGAGCCAGAAGGCGGCGCAGGCCATCCAGCGATCGGCCTTGTTCTCCGAGCGAGCCGCAAGCAGCGCCTCGACCATCGGTTCATACATGCTGTCTATGCGATACATGGTAGTCCTTTCCTTCGTTAGGCTTGGGCAAAAGTACGCACGGCCCGCCAATCGATGACGGTGACGGCGCGGATTTCGGGGGCGGTTTTGGCGGCGGCAAGGGCGGCATTCGCCGATCGGCGGATCGCTTCGATCATCTGCGAGCCGACTTTCCAATGCTGGTCGCGCGTTAGAATTTCGGCCGCTTTCTCGAAACGGCTAACGCCATCTTCGGCTGCCTCGGCCGCGATGTGAGGCGTCTCGCCCTCCGGCACATTGTGGTAGTCGGCTGCAATCCGCTGCGCCTCGGCAAGCTTCACGGCATAGACCGCTTCCTGACCCGGCGTGAGCGTGATGAAGAGAGCGCGGGCCTGGCTGACCTGATGGTCTATGTCGGCCTGCGCCTGGATGCGTTCCCGGGTGGGATCGGCGAGCACGTTAAACTGCATGAATGGTCACCTCGAAATGGCGGAATGGAGCCGGAGCGATGAAGGGAACCCGGTGATCGCCGGGAACGTCGGTCGAAAACTCGAAGAGGTTGTCTTCGATGGCGACGATCGCACCGGCATGAACGACCGAAGTGCCGGCCGGCACGGCAAAGCGCACCTTCTTCACGCCATCAGCCTGGACGGTGAATTCAGTGATATCGAGCGCGACCGCCTTAGGGGTAATGACGCCATCGAGCACGTAGGAAGTTGCGTCGATATCCAGCCGATACTGCGCCTCGGGCACCTCCATGACCGCGTAACCGTCGCCGAACAGGGTAACCAGCTTGGGAAGGGCCTCACGGTCACAATGCCCGCTTTGGCGGATACGGCCGTCGGTGGCGAAGATGATGTAGTGGACGATTGTCGATGGCATGGCGTCACCTCTTGAACGCAATTGCGATAACGTTGCTTTCATTCCAGACAATCGTGTTGCCTGGGCAGTAGATGTTCATGGTGTAGGTGTGGTACCCGTCGCCCGGCGCATCGTAGAGGGCGGGTACGGAAACGAGACCCGCCGTGTAAGTGGTCTGCGTTGTGGAACCACTGCCGCCACCGCCGCCACTGCTCGTCACGACGGTCTGAACGACGCCGAGATAGTAGGTCTGGCTAAAGATCGCCACGCCATCACGGATGATGTCGCAACCGATGGCCTGCGCGCTGGTGCTGCTTCCGTTCTGATTGTACTGACCGATCGTCATCGCGCTGATCATGACGCGACCATCACCGGCAACGGTGATTCCCGTCGCTGCTACAGAGACACGCTGGTTTGCTCCGATGGTCTGCCCCGCCGCGTTTCGGCCAGCGGTCATGGCCGTGACAGCGCCAGTGGCAATCTTGTCGTAGGTGACGCCGCCCAGGATCAGCTTGTCGGTGGTAATCGCGCCCGTGGCGATCTGCGCGGCCGTGATCGCATTCGCGGCGATCGCGCTGGCGGTGATCGAACCATCCACGATCAGCTCGGCCGAGACGGCACGACGCATGACCGGATTCGACCAGTAGCAGGAACTGCCGGTGCCAGCGGTCTTGACCACCTGAAGGAGCATGGCGAGCTTTGAGACGCCGCTCGCAACAGTGTATCGCCCCTGCAGCCGCACCCAGCCGTTCTTCGTCGTCGTGCTCGTCACTGCCGCATAGCCGACAGTCCCGCTCGGCGTCATCGTTATCGCCGTGACCTGAGCCGTGTTCGCGTCGGCATTCTTCACCCAGACGTCGAAGGCGTAGACATCCCCCGGTGTGACCGCGACGAAGTTCGAGCGGGCGCAATCTCGGCCGAGCGACTGCAGAACGTAGCCTGCAGCATCTCCAGCGGTGGCGTCGTTAGCAAAGCTCTGGACGTTCTGTATGGTCCAGCCGTCGAGCGTCCCTGTCTGCCAGCCGTTGTCCGCCATGTTGGAGAAGTCGGTGAGGACAAGCTGCTTGGCGGTGATGGCATTTGCGGCAATCTGATCTGCGCCGATGGTGTTGGCGGCGAGCTTATCACCGGTGATCGTGCCGCCCGCGATCGTCGTCGCAGTGACCGCCCCGGCCGCAATCGTGCCAGCAGTCACAGCATTGGCGGCGATCTTGCCGGCCGTCACGGCATTCGCAGCAATATCGTCAGCCGTCACCGCATTCGCGACGATACCGTTCGGGGTGATCAGGACGACGCCGGCATCACTCCAGGGCGTCGGCTCGGTCGCCCCGGCCGGGATGCGGCACAGCATCGGCTTGTTGACGAACATGTAGCTGTTCGTCTGGCCCGCGTTGGTATCTCGTTTGCGCATATGAATGCCGGCGCAGACGGCACCAGCCGGAGCGACACCGACTGTCCGCAAACGCGGCCATGTATCGGGGTCCGTTGAACTCGACGCAATGGCATTGTTGGTATCAACGGAGGAATAGCCAAGGGTAGCCCCGGTCGCATCTCTCCATTCGATGCGCAGTTCGCAAATGCACCGATGAGCGGCAATATAAGAGGTGGCCTCGAACGACTCTCCTGCCGTGCAAGGAACCCCATATTTGAGGTTGACGACGGCAAGAGATGCCTCATCCGGCCGCTTCCAGCGGACATCGACATAGGTCGTTCCTGTATCCGGCCCGCTTTCCTTGTCCACCATGAGCGTAGGCTGCGCCGCGCCAGACCATGTAGCGGGAGGCTGGCGAAGTGCGAATGTGACGGCGGTAGAGCCGCCGCCAAGAGTGTAAGCCCAGCAATCGGTACCTGAAGCGAAATTGGCGTTCTGCAGCAGGTTCTTGCCCGAGCCAACCGCCAGAGCATTCGTCGTCACCGCATTGGAGGCGAGCTTATCAGCCGTGATGGCACCGGCTGCGATCTGCGAGGCCGATACCGCGCCGGCTGCAATCGTGCCGGCCGTGACGGCATTCGCGGCCAATTCGTTTGCGGTGACTGCGCCGGCAGCAAGCTTGGCGGTGGTCACAGCACCGGCCGCCAGCTGGGTTGCGGTGATGGCACTTGCAGAGATCTGAGCGGCCGTGATCGTGGTGGCAGCGATCTTTGTGCCCGTGATGGTGCCGTCGACGATCAGGTTGGCCGTCGCCCTGCGCAGGAAGCTGATGCTTCCAACGGAGAAGTTGCCATCCGTGTAATCACGGTTGGCATAAATCTTGAGCAGTGCGCCGAAGGCGTTCGCCGGAGGCGTGATCGTGGCGGATAGGGTCTGCACGCCGTCCACCACATTCGCCGTCGCAACGGTGGTTGTGTAGACCGTCGCATAGGTGTCAGGGTTCAGCAGGCTGCCGTAAGCGTCGAGCCAATGAACTCGGAACCAAAGGCCAAACTGCGTTCCGGAGGTGCGAACCACTTGGAAGGACGCAAAGTATTGCTGATCCGACACGACGGCGAAAGATGTTCCGGTCGCGATCTGGACCCAGCTGGCCCCAGCGACGTAGGTATAATCTAACGATCCCTTCGACGTGAATGCCTGGGCTGTTGCGGGGTTGATCACACTATTGTTCAGCGTCGACCAGGACGCGGCGCTCTGCATCTGGTTGTCGGGAAACAAGTTCTCCCAATCCTGGATGACCAGGCTCTTCGCCGTGACAGCGCCAGCGGCGAGCTGGGTGGCGGAAATGGCCCCCGCCGCGATCTGCCCGGCCGTGATGGTGTTCGCGGCGATTTGCGAAGCCGTGACCGCGCCGGCCGCAATCTTCGCCGTCGTGACCGCATTGGCAGCGAGAGCGTCAGTGGTGATTGCACCTGCAGCGATGGAAGCAGCGGTGACGGCATTCGCCGCGATCTTGGCGGCGGCGATAGCGCCATCGACAATGAGGCTGCCCGCGTTGCGCCGCTGGCAGGAGACGAAACCGATCTGGTAGCTGCCGGTTGTGATCGCGCTGCTGTTCGTCGCGAAATCGACCCAGGCATAGACCGCACCTGCAGGGACCGACGAACTGACATTATACTCTGCGTAGGTCGCAGCACCGTTAGCCGGGATGGTAACAGCACCCGTTCCGACCAACGTCGATTTATCCGCTTGCGTGTAACGGATGCGGAGCGAGATCGCCACATTCGGAGCACCTGTCACTTTCGCGAAAGCCTGCAAAAAGTATTGCTCGCCCGCAATGACTGGGAAGATATTGATATTTCGCGAGACGATGCCGTTAATGCCGGCACCCACATTGAGATAGCAATTCCCGACGTAGGCGCTTGCCGGATCGTTAACGATGGAGGAAGCCGCCGTTATAGTCCAAGAACCGTTACCCTCACCAAAGTTCGGATTCTCGCACCGGTTCGTGAAGTCGGCCAAAACCATCTTGTCGGCGGTGATGGTGTTCGCAGCGATCTGGGTGGCACCGATGGCCCCTGCTGCGATCTGACCGGCCGTAATGGTGTTTGCGGCAATCTGTGCTGCGGTTACAGAGCCGGCCGCGATTTTGCCGGTGGTGATCGCATTGGCGGCGATCTCGTTCGCGGTCACAGCTCCAGCAGCGAGGGCGACCGTTGTCACAGAATTCGCAGCCAGGGAGTTGGCGGTGATGCCGCCATCAACAATCAGGCTGGCCGCATTCGCCCGACGCAGCACAACACGGTCGATATCGACATAAAGCGCCGTGGTCTGAGTGTTGTGATTATAGAACTGGACACGGCAGAAATCGGCCCCTGCCGGAATAGCAATCTTGGTCGAGCAGGTAGTCCAGTCTGTACCCATCGCGACGTTGCCTCGAACGTCTATAGATTGAGGAGACGCGAGAGCGACCTTGTTGCCGTCATACCAACCCACACGGAAGTAGAAGCCGGCCGTCGCGGCGGCGTCCGATCTCCAAGCAGTCTCGCAATAGAGACTTTCTCCTGCGACCACCGGCATATAGTCGATCATCTGGACGTTGACCGAAGTGGCGCCAGCTGCGGCCTTGGAGAGCCGCATGTAGTTCGCTCCGGTCAATGCAGTCGCTGGATCGCTTACAAGCGAGATAGATCCTGTTCCGCTAAATGCCCAATAGGCCGACAGTGCGGTGACGGTATCTTCCCAGCGCCCGTTGGGGACGAGGTTCTCGAAATCCTGCAGCAGAAGGCTCTTCGCAGTGACCGCACCCGCCGCGATATTCGTGGCGACAACGGCGTTGGCCGCGATCTTCCCAGCCGTGACGGCACTCGCAGCAAGTTCATTGGCGGTGACCGCGCCGGCAGAGAGCTTCGCCGTTGTAACAGCACCAGCCGCGATCTGTGTCGCGCCGATCGCGCCGGCAGCAATCTGACCGGCCGTGATCGTATTCGCAGCAATCTGCGTTGCCGTGACGGCACCCGCAGCGATGGCGTTCGTGGTGACTGCCCCAGCCGAGATCGCCACCGCAACAACGGCGCCGGCCGCGATCTTGGCGGCAATGACGGAATTGGCGGCCAGTTCGTTCGCGGTGACAGCGCCAGCCGCGAGCTTCGGCGTCGAGATCGCGCCATCCGTGATTTGCGTGCTGGTGATTTGGCCGGTGACCTTGGCGGCTGCGATCGCACCAATCTGCGCGTCGGTTAGCTGACCGGTGATGTCGGTCGCAGGCGTGGCCGACGTCCAGGCAGCGCCGGTGTACCGATAGAGCTTGTCGTCCGTGGTCAGGTAGACGGTGCGCCCCTCGACGTTGCCCGTCGTTGGCAGCGCGGCAACGATCTCGATCGGCCGGATGCCGCTGGCGAATTTCGTGGTCGACACGGCCGCATCGGCGATCTTCGCCGCCGTGACCGAGGCGTCGGCAAGCTTGGTGGCATCCACCGCTAACGCGGCGAGCTTCGAATTCGTGATGGCCGCGTCGGCAATCTGCGAGGAGACCAGCGTGCCAGTGACCTTCGCAGCGGCGACGGCCGCGATCTGCGCATCCGTCAACTGACCGGTGATGTCGGTCGAAGGCGTGGCCGACGTCCAGGCGCTGCCGGTATAGCGATAGAGCTTGTCGTCGGTGGTCAGGTAGACCATCCGCCCTTCGACGTTGCCCGTCGTCGGCAGCGTGGCGACGATCTCGACCGGCCGGATGCCGGAAGCGAATTTCGCTGTGGTAATCGCCGCATCCTCAATCTGAGACGAGACCAGTGTCCCGGTGACCTTGGCGGCGGCGACGGCCGCGATTTGGGCATCCGTCATCTGCCCGGTCACATCGGCCGCCGCAGTGGTCGAGATCCAGGCGCTTCCGGTATACCGATAGAGCTTGTCGTCAGTCGTGAGATAGACGGTGCGACCTTCGCTATTTCCGGTCGTCGGCAGCGACGACACGATTTCAACGGGCCGGATACCGGAGGCGAACTTGGTCGCATCGATAGCGGCCGCAGCAACTTTCGCCGACGTGATCGCGGCGTCCGCGATCTGCGAGGAAACCAGCGTGCCGGTGACCTTGGTGGCGGCAACAGCATCAATCTGGGCGTCGGTCAGCGTGCCGTTGATATCGACCGAGGCAACAGTCGCCGTCCATGCGCCATTGTGATAGCGGTAAAGCTTGCCATCCGTTGTGAGATAAACCTGCCGGCCTTCGACGTTGGCGGTCGCCGGTAGAGCGGAGACGATTTCGACGGCCTTGATGCTGCTTGCGAGGCTGGTGGCGTCCACGGCACCCTGGGCGAGTTTCGTGGCCGTGACGGCACCATCGGCCAACTTGGCGGAGATCACCGCGCCACCAGCCAGCACATCGGCCGTAACGGCCGCCACCTCGAGCTTGGCGGTTGAAACGGCCTGGTCGGCAAGCTTCAGATTGGTGACGGCGTCATCCATGATCTTCGCGGCCGTCACGGCAGCATCGGCAATCTTGGAAGCGATGATTGCGCCGTCGAGCACGTCGCCCGCCTGAATGAGAACATTCGGTGTCTTGACGGTCAACCACGCCGACCAATCCGTTGCCCGATGGGATCTAGCGAGATAGCGACCGCGCGCTTCATAATTGGTATTGGCCAAAGTCCATTGACCGGACAGCACCCACGAATAGGGAGAGGCATAGGGATTGCTGTCACTGTCGAAAACAACGTCGCCGGTATCCCTGAGACGCACCTGCACCCAAACGCCTCTCACGTCGTCGAGATCCGGCGCACAGCTGATCTTGATCGCCGGACGGCGGTCGATGCCGCCGGAGTCCTTGATCGTCGCGGGCTCCACGGTCCAGCCGATCATCGGCTGCGACGGGGGCGTGATCGGGCCGAGCCAGCCGATAGCGGTCGGCAACTGCATATCTGGATGCCAGTCGTAGTCAGCCGGATCGACCTCCTTCAGCGTGACGACGATGAGGAAATTGGGCTGCGGCTCCACTTTCACGACAAGGAATTTCTTCTCGTCATAGCCGTTGCGAACCGAAGACCAGGAAACGACATCGTTCGGCTCCAGCGGATAAGCGTCCGGCGGCAGCGATACCTGGTGCACGCGAAAGCGGCGATAATCCTGGATCATCGCCAGGCCGACGCGCTGCACCTGATTGGCGAAAGGGACGGCCAGCAACTGGATCTGCGCCGGCAGGCGTCGATTGCCATCCTGCACTTCAAGATCGGCGTTGTAGCGGCCGGGCGCATCCTTGGTCGCCCACTTTTCGGCCGGCTCGGGATATGTGGCCTCGATGGCGTTGTAGGTCGCAGACAGCGAGGGAAACGGTTGAAAACTCTGCTCTTCAGTGACGACGATGTCGTCATCCGAGAAGGAATAGACCGCCGCGCCCGGCGTACCCACCAGCATCTTGAAGATACCGCCGACTTCGGCCATGCGGCCGTTGCAGCCTTTCAACAGTTCCGAAACGGCATCGAGCGGCTCCTGGTCGCACTGAACGTCATAACCGGCCCGGAACGCCGGTTCGCTGGTGCCGTCGCCGAGCTGGACGGATGCGTTGCAGGCATTGGCCGCCGCGATCCAGTTCGTTGCCGGCAGGCAGAAGGCGCCGATGTTCTGGCCACCATAGACCCATTCCGATCCGTAATAGACGCCTCTGGCAAGGTTGTAGATCATGACCGCCGGGTTGGTGCTGGGCTGCCATGTCGACGGATCGGCCCAGCGCTGCGCGCCGTTGCCGCCAACCGAGGAATCCTTGCGGACGTCGTACAGCGGCAGCGGATGCGGCTCGAAAAGGCCGGAGGGCACACCGGAGAACAGATCGGTGTTGTAGCGCGAGGTAAGAATGACGACCTGGCAGCCGCGGCCGATCATGGTCGATTTCCAGGGACGTTCGGCATGGCTGCCGAATTTGGCGATCAGGAAGGGATCGGGGCTCGTTTGCGTGCCGTCGAGGAACTTGATCCAGAGATAGTCTTTGCCGTTGGCGCGATATTGCAGCACCGGAAAGCCGCGGCCGTCGGGATGCGGCTCCTCCCAGAGGACGCCGACCTTCTGGTCGTCGATCCAGACGCTGGTCAGGCCGCGCTCGCCGGCGCGATTGGGCAGGCTGCCGATCTCGATGACATCGGTGAAATAGGCATTCGGCGTCTTGCCGTCGTCTCCCCAGGTGCCGGCATATTTGCGTTTGCCGGCGGTCGCGTAGCTGCCGATAATGAAGGACATCGCATGATCGTCCCCCATACTGATCTCGAGCTTGGTTCCGGCCGGCTGCGGCTGGTCCTTCTTCGCCAGCGCCTTCTCGATCAGCGACAGGCCGATATTGAGAGCAACAGTCAGAAACAGTTTGCCGATGGCGCCGATTGGTAGAAGCTGCGCGATCACGCCGATGGCAGCAACCAGAGGGCCGGCATGGGCCGCATCCGCCATCAGCCAGAAGCCGAGGACGTTCAGAAGCAGGATGAGATATTTCATGGATCGGACGACCTCGATTGGCGCATGGGAAAGGGTCGTCGCGGCAAAGCCGCGCCGAAATGTCACCGGCCAGGGATAAATAGATTGATGGCGTATCGCCGGATTAGCCGACCTTGAAGGCTCGCTTGGCGTCGAGCAGATCGACCGTGCCGAGCCCGGTCTCGCGCAGCACGAAGATGCGTTCGCCATTGACGACACCGAGGGCATAGCCAAAGGGGCCTTCGTGCGGAATGGCGGCGATATCGCCGATGCCAGCTTCGCTCGGATGGATCTCGGGCAACATGCTTCCGACGAGATCGGCGAGATTGTCGAAACCCGCCGCCTTCATCATCTTCAGAGCGCCGGCGGCGGTCGAATATTCGCCGCGAAACTGAGCGGCGCAATCGACGCCGGTGATTGCCAGCACCAGATTGCCGGCAAGCCCCGGCCCGCAATCATGGCTGCCCCAGGCAAAGGGCGTGCGCTTCAACCGATCGACCTCGGCGACGAAGCGGGCACGCCAGTTCTTGACCCTGACAAGATCGCTGTTCATTTCTGCCCCCAAGGGATCTGCCAATTGGCTACGGTGCTGGAATAAAGGCCGAATTCATCGCCGCTGCGGCGCTTCTGGCCTTCGTAGGAGGATTTGGCCGGGTTGGTGCGCTCCAGCATGGCGATGGCGGCAGAGATGGCGGAGATCTCGATATCGCCATCCTGCCCCACGGCCGGCGTCTTCACCGGCGCGCCGTCGGCAATGCCGAGAAAGGCGATTTCCGGGGCCGCACTCGGCAGGCGCGTGTCGGTATCGAAGGTCATGTCGTGGATTTCGATCGGCGCCAGCCGCAGATCGTAGCCGCGCACGAGCTGCTGCACGGCGGGCGCGATCTGGCCGATGGTGATGGTCACGGTCTGGATCGTCAGATCCGCCGTGCGTGGGATCGGGCTCACCTGCAAATTGAGGCCGCCATAATAGGTCCGCGCCTCCGGCAGACCGGTGACGCCGGAGGTGACGGTGATGTTGATGTCGTCATCGCCGGTCCAGAGACCGATCGAGGCCGGCGCGCCGCTGGCGAGACCCTTGCCGGTGATCCAGACGAAACGACGGGGCACGAGCCCCTTGTCGCGCGCGCCGGTCAGCGCCGCGAAGAAGGCGGAGGTGATGTTTTTCATCGTCTATTTCTTCTGGATGATCTTGAAGGTGGCGCCCGAGGTGATCGGGCCGCTCGCTGTGCCGGGATTGTGGCTGCCCGGCATGACCAGGCATTTACAGGCCGGCAGCAGCAGCGTCACGCCGAGGCCGGCTGCAAAGCCGGCCGGCAGATGCGGGAAGACGCCGAAGACGGGCGTGATCCCCTGCCCGCTGGCACCAACCGTTTCCGAGACTTCGAGAAAGGCGTAGCGGCCGCCATAGCCGACCTGCATCTTGTCACCGACCGTCAGCCGATAGCCCGCCGGCAGGCCCTTGAGGCTGAGCGAGGCATTGTCGGCCCCAAGCGCCGCGACACTGACCGCAGCGCTCCCGAGCTTCGTTCCGTCGGGGTCGGCCTGCGGATATTTCGACAGCGGATCATAAAGAAAAAGCGCCTCCTGGGCGCCGTGTAGCTTGCGGATGCGGGCGGCGATCTGTTTCGCCTCCGCATTGTACATGTCGGAGAGCGTCACCGTGCCGGTCCAAAGCGGCGGCGCCAGCTCCGCCTGCCAGACCCGGCCGTCACCGGAGCCGGAAAGCTCGTCATTGCGCTGAATGTCCCAGACGATGCTGGAGATCTTCAGAAGATCGGCAAAGGCCGGCAGGCCGTAGGGATAGGAAACGGCCATCAGCGCCTCCGGGGATTGCGGTTGATCTGCGCGACGCGATCGGGAAGCTGCTGATTGAAATCATTCAGCCCCTGCCGCGTCGAACTCTGCGCTTCCGATTGCGCGACATTTTTCACATAGGCCTTCAGATTGCCGTCCTCATCGACGGAAACGCCGACCGTGACATGCACGCCGGAAGCGGAGCCGGAGGCGTCGTTCTGGTTATCGGCCCTGAGGCGACGGACGGGAGCGGCAGCATCCGGCTGCGCACGCACCAATTGCGGCCCGCCCTCGCCGACCACGCCGCCATCGGCATAACCACGCCGCCCAAGCCGCATCGCCTCGACGACGCCGACGCCGCCCGCCCGGGCAATATCCTTCTGGCTCCAGACGACCTCGCCGGCATGAACCAAACCAGCCGGATCATAGACGCCCCCAGGGCCGGTATAGCCGCCGTTTGCAAATGTGGGACGTGGGATCGGGATCGGGGCATTCGCACCCGTCGCCAGATCGAACTTGCCGCCACTGCTCCCGCCGCCAAACCCGAATATCCCAAGAAGCCCACTGAGGAAACCGCCGCCTCCACCGCCACCGCTCGCCGCACTGTTGAGCTTGAACAGGCTATCCAGAACATCATTAAGGAGCTTATCCGCAATCTTGTTCAGCGCGTTCACAGCAGCCGTGCTGAAAGACTTCCAGAAGGATTCGCCATTCTTCAAGCCGCTTTTGAGATCGGAGATAAAGCCCTTTGTGAGATCCTTGGCAAAGTCCATCGCCTCTCTCGCGCTCTTTGTTGCCGCCTCGACAGACGCCATCTCTGCCGCCAGACCACCGAGCTCCGTCTTCTGCTCAGGTGTGAGCGCGATGTTCTTCTCCTGAGCCTTGTTCAACAACTCGGTTTCATAGCGCATTTTTGCTGCGGCCTGTTCCGTCATGCCAAGCGCTGCTTGTTCCTGTTTGAGCGAGGCAATGCGCTTGTTGGCGTCGGCGACAATATCGCCAAAAGTAGCGGACTTGGCTGCTTCGGCTCTGTAACTCGCTCCGCCACCGCTCGTATTGTTGCCGTTGGCAAAATTACTCGAAACGACCGGCATTCCATACTGCTCTCTTTGCTTCTTCAAATTAGCGGCAAGATCATCGTCGTAACCAAAACGAGCCCTCCAGTTATTTGCTTGCAACATCTCCTCGTTGCTAAGAGTCTTTGGCGCGGGCGGAGGCGGATTGCGGCTAGATTTCAGAACGACAGCATTCTGCATCTCTTGTAGTTTAGCCTTCGTGGTGAGTGCTGCCAAACCAAGGCGACCAATTTCAGACAAAAGCGGTGAAAGATCCGGATGAGCTTGGCTCAGCTCAAGAATTGCTTTCTTCAATTCGTCAGCCGAGGTCTGGCCGGCTTGCATGTTTCGGCGCAAATCATCGAGGGCTTGCTGCGTACTCTGCAGCTTGCTTGCTCCAAAAGGGTTGACCTCGTTGATCTTATCTTGCATTTTCGAGAACGATCTTGCGACTAAATCGGTCTTGCCGCTAACTCCGCCCAAGCTTTGCTCAGCATTCACAGCGTCAATAATCAGTGCTCGTAATCGCACTGAAGCATCCCTCGTTAGCTGACCGGATTGCGCAAGCTGCGCAATCTTCTCATTAAATTCGACAAATTTAGGTGATTGGGCTTTGATGGAGTCACCAAGCTCTTCTATGGCCTTTCTGGCAGGATCAAATGCCCCTGCCTGCATAGTGCCGTCGAAGCTCATTGGTCTCGTCATATAGTCAATGTAGGCCTCGTAACTCAGATTATCGTATGCTTTTTTGGATTCGGCCATAATCCTCTTTTGAGCGGCATCTTTATCATCCGCCATTTCCTCATTCGAGAGGGCTAAACTTTTTTCGGCATATTTCTTTTGTTTATCAATAGCCTGTTGGTATGCAGGGCCGAGTGACGAGATATGATCGGCGTGCTGTTTAAGAATATCGTTTACGCTTTTTATATCGCGTCCTGTATTCATGAAATACTGTATGCCCACCGCCGCAGCAGTGGTTAAAACCTGGGCCACAAGGCTTACGGGATCGAGCATTGATAAAAATGCTTTGCCCAATCCACTAACGATACCAGTAAGCCCCCCCGCTCCACTGAGCATTTCGCCCAATTTTCCGCCTTGTTGAAGGCCGATCACAAATGGGGAGTCGCCACTTGCCATTCGGGTGCCCATTTCAATGAGGACATCCTTCAAGTCTTTCGCCTTTATGCTCACCGCTTCGATTGAATTCTGGTTGCTCTGGCTTTGCGCATTCATACCAGTGAGTGAACCCGCAACCTTGTCAACAGCTCCAGCTGTAGAAGAACAGCTGTTCTGCCATTTTATCATGCTAGCCGTCGCCTTACCGATGGCTCCTGCGCTTGCAACCGCCTTGCCACTTAGCGTACCAATCGCGCGAGCCGATGCCCCTGCTGCCGACTCCACTTTGTCGGCCGCAACGGCAACACGATTCATCCCTATGGCGACCTGATCGGCGCCAACAATCGTGAATTTTATACCCAAAGTAGCAATATCCGTCACTGGCGTACCTTTTCAAAAAATGCGAAATACAACCCAAATTTTGATCGGGGGATTTCGTGGACAGATTGTGGAGATTGGCCGGCGTGGCTCTTTTGCTATCGTTGTTGAGTGGTTGTGATCTTTTCGACGCCAAAATCGTCACAGCGTGTGAAAGCGTCCTCAAGGGTAGGCTTCGGTCACCGTCGGAATACAAACGGATCGAAATCACACGGTCCGAAGAAGTGATTGGCCGCGCAGAGTACAAACACCTCTTCGGCAGCAAAGGTTCTCCTGCGCTCCAGGCAGTCACGATGGACGATTTTGACAGCGGTGCGGCAAAGCCTATGCGGTATATTCTTCAGATAAGTTACGACGCACCAAACGCCTACGGTACACCAATTCGTGGCGTCTCCAGGTGCGAATACGCAAGTGCATTTGGGG
This sequence comes from Rhizobium sp. A37_96, assembly GCF_053521765.1. Classification (NCBI taxonomy): domain Bacteria; kingdom Pseudomonadati; phylum Pseudomonadota; class Alphaproteobacteria; order Hyphomicrobiales; family Rhizobiaceae; genus Rhizobium; species Rhizobium sp. A37_96. The sequence continues at coordinate 478,789 of NZ_JBNWDS010000001.1, forward strand.
GCGATTCGACGGTTAATGAGTTCGTCGTGAGTATCGATGGCGATACCGAGATGGAATGGCGGAACAAGCAGCGTTAATATGAGAATAAATCGAAAGTTGCAGCATGGGTCACTGGCATACCTTTTGAGTAGATGGCAGAAATCAACCGTTGGGGGTACTCGGGGGATTCCATGAAGCTAATTTCAAATGTTGTGGCCATGTCGTTTTTGCTGCCGCTTTTAGGCGGTTGCGATTTCTTCGACGCGAAGATCGTCAGCACTTGCGAAGCCGCTCTAAAGGAGCGATTGCTCTCACCTGCCGACTACAAGAGGATCGAGATCAGCCGGTCCACGAAGGTTCTTAATGGAGCGGAATATCTTGCCAGCCTCCAGGATTTGAAACTTTCCCCTGCGATCATTCAAAGGGACATGAGAGATTTCGACGCCGGCAAAGTGAAGCCCGCGCAAATCAATATTTTCATCAAATATGACGCGCCCAATAGCTTTGGGGTAGCAATCCGAAATTCGGCAGTGTGTGAGGATATAAGCCTTACAGGAGATGGCTCTGACTCCAGCAGATTTTCGGTCAAAATCAACGGTAAAACCGGAGCGGAATGGATGGTGGAGAGTGCCCTGAGATAGTGACGAGCCCTCCATTTCCGGAACCTACGGAATTAACCTGAGCCGCCTGCAGGAGTTTTAATGAAGCTGATTTCTAGCGTGATTGCAGTGCTTGCCGCGTTGTTGTTACTCTACAGCTTTGGCGTCTTTGATCCGCCAATCGTAAAGGCTTGTGAGGCAAATCTGAAAAACTATCTCATAAGGCCATCGAGTTATAAGCGCGACGGCTACATTCTATCAGAAAAGCCGCTGACCAGATCTGAACTTGAGGATCGCTACGCCCGCACGTATTCTCGTCTTGATTATGACTTCAAAAATTTAAGTGCCGATAGACTTGCCAACATAAAGCAGAATATTAAGAGTTTTCAGCTTGAATCTCTTAAAGCTTTCGACAATGGCTCCTTAAACCCGACGATCTATGGTGCAATTATAAAATTCAACGCGGCAGACGATGAAAATAAACCATTAAATACGTTATTAGAATGCGAATATTACTCTAACGACGGAAAAACATCTGATATGAGAGCAGGAGACATATCTCTACTTAAGGCAGATTCCTCCGATTTATACCGCATCGTTCAGTCTGAAGTAGCCCTTTCTCCTGAGAAGAAGCAAATATCCCTGAGACCAATTGCACCTTATCAGGGTTGGTTTCGCGATATTTTCAGATGGCTCATCCATTGAATCATACTAAACAACGTAGAGAATTACGATGATAGTGCACTCAACTAAAAGCACCCATTCCATTTAGCTCAAACAATGGCCCGCCTCGCTCGTATCGTCGTCCCTGATACTCCACATCAAATCGGCCAGCGCCGCAACGGGCGGGTGCAAGCCCTCTTTTACGCTAAAGCCAAGATCATCATTGAAAAATGGGTGCGCTGTCACCGTAATCAAAACCGACCACATATTTGCGAACCAAAATTCGCGCAGTACTTGTATTTCTTCGTATGTCGCTTTGGCGCCGATATCATTTAGAGCGAGGATGGACAATGCGCGGATTTATCGCAGTAATATGCCTGTACTTAATGGGCGGTAGCGCTTTTGCCGGCAGCACCAAAAATAGCGATGCTAGCGCGGACGCGCTGGTCAAAGCCCTCTATGACAATTTAGGTGCCACCTATCTATGCCGAAACGTTGCGGGCGTAGACATATACTTGACAGCGCGTAGCACAGTGGAAGCGACGATACTGAAGTTTACCAAGGACGCGGACCTCACTCAAAAAATTCTGGCAAAATGGGAAGGCGAATTCCAAAAGAACGCAGGTTATCAAAACCCTAACATTTCAGTCGACAAATGTAAGGTTTTGCTAAAGGGACGACTTGAGAAACTCAAAGCAGCTTTAGTTCAGTTTCTGCAGTAACAACTCTTGTTGTTTCGCTTTTATTGTCAGAACTCGTTCTACCCCGCCTCTCGCGCCCTGATCGCCTCCGTCTCCTCCTCCACCGCCTGGCAATAGCGCCCGTCCATCGCCTTCAGCACGGCAATGTCCTCGCGGCGCAGAAGGTTGCCGGTCAGGTGCAGCCAGGCCAGCACCTCCTGATGGGAGAGCGGCGCCGGGCCGGAAAAGCCGGGGGCCTGCGCCGAGCGCAGGTCCCAGAACCAGTCCCAGAGCGCGTGGCCTGCCTCCGGCACCTCGGCCTCCGGGCTTAAAAGCTCAAAGGCCTCGTTGCGTTCGCGCCGGGTCTCGCCGTTAGTATCGCGAACGCAATCATAGCGTGCGACGATCCCTACGGCTTCTGAAAGCCCTTCGGCAAGCTCTTCATAAAATTTGCGCGGTCCTCCGAGGCGCCAGCCACCTGATCGTAGATCCAGCCGGCGTCCTCGACGACTTCGCGGGCCTTCTCGAAGGAGAGGACCGGCTGCTCGCCCTTCCACTGCTGCTCGCCCCAGCTCCAGGAAGCGATGGCGGCGGCGGCCTTGTCGAGATATTCGGCCTCGACCTTGCTGGTGGTCAGCTTCTTCTTGCGGCTGGCGAGGAAGCGGTCGCTATGCTGGCGAACGATCTTCTTCACCTCGTTGCTCTCGGCCGAGCGGATCATGAAGGAGATGCCGAGCGGCTCCTCGGTGGCCGGATGCAGGAGCTGCAGCTCGAAGAGATCTTCGGAATTGACGAGACTGGAGATATCCAAGGAAACACCTTATCGGTTGGGACATATTCGAGTGGCCGCGCGCCGCAGGAGAGCGACGCGCGCAAGGTTCCGAAAGATCGCGCTTACGGCGTGGTGACGGGGTCGACGCGGATCGGCAGCTGGTTGAGGCCGACCTTGAACTTCTCCAGATCGAAATCGTCGGAGCCGCCGCCGGGATAGAGCGGGCCGGAAACGACGCCGCGCGAATAGAACACCGTGTTGGTCTTGCCCTGCGGCGCGTCGTTGCGCTCGACCTTGATCGCCATGTTGTTGATGTTAAGCGGATCGCCGAAGGTGCGCAGAATGTCCTGGCCGGGATCGTCGGCGATGGAGGCGACTTCGAGCTCCGGATCGCCGGCGTTGGAGACGCCCTTCTGCTTCTGCTGCACCGGCTCATCCAGCGTATTGTAGTTGTTGATGGTGGATTCCGAGCCGAAATCGCCGACCTTGCCCACCTTGCCCACCTGCACCCAGATCAGCGCGGCATAGGCCGTGGCCGTCAGGTCGGTATTCTGGGGCGTCTCGCATACGTAGACTTTCGAGCCCTTTTTCGTGCTTTTGTTCGCCATGGATCATGTCTCCGGTTCAAAGGCGGTGTAGGGAATGGTGACCGGTATCTGCACCCGGTCATCCTCTTGGATCGGGCCTGCGGCCCACGGCTCGCCGCTGATCGTGATCTTCACGCCAGAGGCGAACAGCGTCTTGTTGTTGAAATGGTCGATGACCAGGCCGGCGGCATCGAGTGGCTTGATCAGCCCGCCGCCGGCCTTCCAATAGACGGAAACCTGCAGAAGCCCGAGCTTCTGTTGCGGATCGTCGCCGAGCGTCACCTGCCGGGGGCGGTTGGGCAGGAAGCTGACGGCCAGATAGTTATCCGGCTTATTTTGTCCCGCCGGCGGAAAGACAATGCCCGGCTGCGCCACCGGCAATGGCGGCTGGAATTGGAGCGCCGCCAGATGATCCAGCAGCGCAGCCAGAATGAGAGCGTCCGTCGCCGTCGCCATGCGTCACCCATATCTATGATGTTGAAATTTCGAGGGATTAGTCCGCCGAGTCGCGCGCAGCGCTCGCGACGATGTCGGGCCATGCCTGTGCCGCGAGCCGCACCATGCCCTGCCCCGATTGGCCATCATTGCCATATTCAACGGTGGCGGCATGAGGGGCGGTGAAACCCATATGGATCAGGCCACCCCGCGGCACGCCAAGGCCGGCCAGATCGACCGGCTGGCCCTCATCTGCACCCTCAGCATCCCCGCTTTGCAGCGGCGAAGCGGAAATCTGGAAGGAATTGACAAGCTCGCCCGATACCGCTGGCGTTGCCTCGACCATCGCCTCGGCCAGCCGCTGCGTGGAGAGGTTCACCACCTCTTCCATGCGCTTCTTGGTCCGTTCGGCCCATGCGGCGATGTCGGTAGAGAAACTTGAGGAAGCCATGTCGGATACCCCTTTGATATGATTATGCGTCATCGGCGGCATCGCCCGGTGACGAGCCAGGCCGCTCGAAATTCAAAAGTGTGAGGTGGCCGTAACGGGCACGAACCGCAGATCTGGCGGTTCGGGATTCGCCCTTCGCCCCGCCACTTCGCTCTATCCCCGGCAATGGTGAAACCCGATTGAGCAGCAGGATGACGCGCGACAGCAGCCAAAGCGTCAGGATCGTTTTGAAACGTACCAGCGCCGTCATCGCCGCACCTGCAGCTGCCAGAAGACGACAGTCCCACCCGGCGACAGCGGCTGGACATCGACGATCGCGTGTTCGGCGCTGCCGATCAGCATCTTGTCGGCGAGCGTCGGCGTGATCGAAAGCCCCTCGGTCGAAAGATAGACCATGCGGTCGCCGCGCTGGATCAGCGTCTCGGCGATGTGCGCCTGGCTCTGATCGAGATCGACAAGCGAACACGCAAAGTCCTCGCTCGTCTGAACCGGATCGTAATCGGGACCGGAACTGGCGATGCGCCGCAGACTGGCCTTTTGCCCGAATTTGGCGATCAGCCGCTCGGCGGTCGTGCGCGTCCTGTCATAATCGAAGCCAGCCATCACACCACCAGAATGCCCGGAAGCACCGGACGCAGAAGAGGATAGAGAAGCCCATCGAGCATGGTCAGCACCGGCCTTGCGGCGGCGATCATGTCGTCGCTGCTGTCGGCAACGGCATATTCCGTCTCCAGCGGCCCCACCCTCTCCCGTTTCACTGTGCGGGCTGCAACGATCACCGGCATCAGGCTGCCCGGCTCGGAAAGCTCGAGCGCCGCCGCCTCATAGGCTGCGCAGGTCACGGCCACCGGCAGCGCGTCGTCTGCGATCGCCTCACCATTGACCGTCGTCGCCTCTCTGCGAGGCCATGACAGCGCCTGATCGTAACCGCCAGTCCGTCGCCCGGTGAATCTGGGCTCATAGAGGCTGTCGACCGCCTGTGATCCGCGCACCAGCGCCGCCAGGCGATCACCATCGCTGGCCTCTGCCCAGGCGGCATTGGCCCGGTCAGCGAAATAGGCATCGGCAGCGGCGAGCGTGCCGTAGAAGGATGCGGACATGAAAGCTCCGGTCGATCGTTGGAAGGAAAAATCCCCTCTCCCCGCGCGAGCGGAGAGAGGGAAATCAGGCTCAGGATGCAGCCGTGATTTCGTCGCCATAGGCCATGGCCGCAGGCAGGCGCACTTCAGTGCCGCCTGTGCGGGCGATGATGCCGGTCTCGAAACTCATGATCGACTTCTGGCGCGGCTGCAGCACGCGGCGCGGCATCGGCAGATGGAAGCGCAGCACCTCCGGATCGCGGCGATAGACCACCATGCGGCCGCCGCCATCCTGCGAGGCCGTCGCAAGCTCGCGCAGCGGCTGAATATCGAGCGGCTGGCCGGTCTCGGCCGTGTAGACATTGCCGCGCCGTAGGAATTCCAGCACGGTGATGTAGCCGTCGCCATCGGCAAGCCGTTTCGTGGCGATCAGGCGGAAGGCCTCGGGCGGCAGGCGCAGGCTATCGATCCACTCGACCTCGCCGGTCCGCTGCCGCACGCCGCCGATAAGATCGTTGACGTCGCGCAGGATCTGGTCGGCCGTCTTGGCGGACCATTGGGTCGAGCTGCCCGTACCATCGGCAGCGACATCGACGCGCGACACCTTCGGATCGTTGACGAAACCGGTCCAGCCCTTCTCCGTCGAGCCGGTCATGGCGACGGAATTGAGCAGGCGTTCGATCTTATCGGCGGCGAAAATGGCGTTGGAAGCGTTGAGATCGAGATTGTAGAGCGCGGCCTGATTGACTTCTTCGAGATTCCATTCCCAGCCGGAGCCGATCATCGCGAAGTCGTGGCTGGCACTGTCGCGGGTCGACTGATTGAAGGGCATGTCGGTGCCGGCGGCGGAGAGGAACTTCGCCTCGCCGGCGCTGTCGACGGTGAAGAAGGTCGTGCCCGAAGCCCATTCGTTGCCTTCGGTGACGACCGGAACATGGAGGCCATAGTTGAAGGTCGGATAGCGGCGCTGGTAGATGCGGGTCTCGATATTGCGACCTTGCGCAATGACGAAGGAATAGGCGGCCTGGGCGTCGGCGAACTGCTGTCGAACGAACTGGTTCATGAATTAGGCGCTCCTGTGCTTGAGCGAGATCTCGACGATGTCGCCGGTGCCGCCGCTCGTATCGAAGAAACAATCGGGAATGGGGCCGACAATTCCGGCGCCAGCTGCATTGACGTAGGCGTCGGTCGTCGGGTTGTAGTAGACGGCATCGCCATCCGAGACGGCGCCGCCGGCCCGCACATAGATCTGACCTGTGGTCAGAAACGCACCCGTGACGAACTGCGCATAGCCGCCAGCCGGCGCCACGTCGGGCAGCACGTTCGGCGTCAGCACGGCGATACCGATGAACTTGCCGCCGGCGGCAAAGGGCGCAACGCCATGATCGGCAAGCCCGCGCTGGGCAGGCTGTCCAAACTTGATGCCGGCGGCGTTTTCAACCGTGCGGCTGATCTTGTTGGCCTTTTCCTCAGAAGCGATCTGCCCGTGCAGGCCCTTCCGAGGAGCGTTTCCATAGGTGGTCTGATAAGTCGCCATTAAAGCGTCTCCTTTTCGTTGACCTGGTTAAGTGGGATTGGCGGCCAGATGCGCGCGCTCGAGGTCGCGGACCATGGCGGCATAGGCGGCAAAAGCGGACGATGTGGATGGCTGCGTCGAGCTGATGCCGTCCCTGACGGCATCAGCAAAAAGATCCGGCTTCCTGCGCAGCCCTTCGGCCAGCATATCGAAACGCGCATCGACGTAAGCGTCCGATCGGCCCTGCACCGCCCCCTCGCCCGCCTTGGCGATAACGACAGCCTTGCGGATCGCAGCATCGGAAAGACCCAATGTCTTGATGTCTCCGGCAATCGCCCTGGCGAGGCCGATCAGTTCGGCGCGCGCCTCGGCACGGCGCTCGATCTCCGCCTCGTCGAGAACAGCTGCCTTCAGCGCATCCAGTTCGGCATCCCGGATGGCAATGGTCTTCTGATAGGCCGTCTCGGCGTCGGCAAGGCGCTGCCGCAATGTCGTGATGATCTCTGCAGTCTGATCGCAGACTTCGATCTCGATGCCGTCGATCATGATCGTCTTCGTGGGCATCATTCCTTCCTTGCTTTGGTGATGATTGGAAAGGGGGCGTGGGGCTGCGAGAGGAGAGCAGCCCCACGGTGCGGCTGCGTCGCCGATGCGGACCTTCGAGCCCGCCCGGCCACGGCGCACAATGGCGATATGGTTGATGCGAATGTTGTACTGCACGGCGTCATAGGCTTCGCCCGCAGGCGTGACGCCTGCCGTAAAATCGACGTCGCAGACATAGCCGGCCGACAGTTCCTGCTTGCCGCCTTCTATGTCCCGAATGGCCTCTTCGTCGCTGACCATCAGCGGCACACGCAGAAATATGCCCTCACCGACGATCTCGTCGCCGGTCTGGCCGACGGCGTATTTCTTCCAGTTTTCCGAGGTAACCATTTCGGGTGGATGCTCATTTGTCACCGGCCGGTGAGCGGCACTCTTGAGTGTGTCCTCGGAAAAGACTTCGGCTCCAGGCCGATAGATCCGTACGGTGGGCATCTCAGGTCTGCCGATTTCGGCGCCGGCATAGGCCTGAATGCCCGTGCGGGCGATGCGGGCATCGGCAACAAGATAGCCGTCCCCGGTCCGGCGCGTTCCCGCGACGGTTACAATGTCTGTGAAGTTCATCTTGAGATTTCTCCTGTCGGAGCCACTTGGTTCGTCGTGAAAGCTGTTGCCTTGAACGAAACGGGCCTTTCAGCGGCTACACGGGCGTCGCCTCGGGTCGTTCTGTGACCTCGGCAACTGCTTTGGATTGCTTCGTATCCGCTTGATCGGATGTCTTTATCGCCGCCTCCAAGCCCGGCAGCGATCCATCTTCGATAAAGGCATTCACCAGCGCTTCCGAGAGCGCCTGCCGTGCGATGATCTCCTCCCCCGAGGCTGAGCCGAACAGGACCCGTGCCGCCTCTGCCTTTGTCTTGAAGATATCGGCCTTCTCCTTCTCGCTCATCTGCTCCAACGGCGCCCAGGTCGAGTAGATCGCGGGATCGCGGACACCCGTGGCGGATCGAATGAGACACTCGTCGAGCCGCGACATCGCCGGCGTGTAATCGAGCTCCTGAATGGCCTGAATGCGGTCGTGATAGTTCTTCATGTCGGCCGTACCGGTCGCGTTCAAGCCGGCGGGCGATTGGCCGAGCAAACGGGTGACCGGAATATCGGCCGCACCGGCAACGATTTGCAGGAAGGCCAGCAGAATATCCGTGAGGCCGGAGAGCGGTGCGCTCTTGCTGTCATATTCCTCCTCTGCGTCGAGGATCAGAGTCCCGTTGACCCCCTTGATGGTGTTGGCAAGCGCATAACGGCGCAACACGGCATCCTCGTAGGCCTGGTTGCCGATATTGGCGGAAAACTGCGGGACCTTGATGATATCGATTTTCGCCTCGAAGACGAGGCTGGCGATATTGGCTGCCGTGCTGTCGGCGTTCTTGATCGCGTCGAATGTCGCGGCAAGCACGCTTTCGCCCCAGGCCTGATTGCCCATCCCGCAAAACTCTTCAGATGGTGTCATCGCCCCTTTGAAGATGACAAGCCGGGACTGATGGATGCGCACCTGCAGGCCGTTGGCGCCGGTCAGGGTGTAGAGCTTTGGCTTGCCATACCATTCCGAGGTTGGATCGCTGTCGATGTCGCCGGCGGCGAGCTGCCGCCGTGTCAGCACCGTGAGATGCTTGAGGCCGCCCTTTCCGACAAGTTCCATCTCCAGCGGCAGCGCCGGATCGGCATCCCCAGATCCGATGAACAAGGCAGCTCCGCCGAAAAGGCGTGCCTTCGTCGACGCTTCCAGCACTTTGCCGCGCAGATTGAGCCGGCGTTCCTCCGCATCGATCAATCCGATCTGATCGCTCGCAGCCTGCCAGTTTCGCCACTTCCGGCAGCTGTCCAGCGCCGGAATGTCGACGATCTTGCGCGGCAGCCAGGAACCGCGATAGGCGGCAATGATCTGCTCATCCGTCAGCATCGGTTGTGTATAGAAAACCGACGCCGCCTTGTCGCGCTCGGTGCCCATGCGGGATGCAAGGCTCATCAATCCGTCGCGAACCATCGAGAATACCTGCCCCATGGATTGTCCTTTGATATCGTGTGATGGAGGCTCGCGCCGGCGAGCCTAGAAATTGCTGAAGCTGAAAGAAGAGCTCAGCGCGAGCTCGTTCAAGGCGTCGGCGAAAGCATCGACCTGATCGTCGAATTGACCATTGGGAAAGGCGCAGATCTCGTCGAGAAATGCTTCGTTCCAATCCCCACGCAAAAGCTTGACGTTCCCCGCCTCGGCCTGGGCCGATGCCGGTTTGGCGCGCGTCGCCTTATCACCGGTTGGAGATATGACCTTTACGGGAAAGCCCGCGAGCAATTTGATCTTCGTTTCCGCATCAGCCTTGCCGGCTGCACCCGGATCCTGAGGCATCCGGATCGTCACTGTCGGTCCGTCCTGGGATGCGGCATTCTTGAGATTGCGCTCCACCTCCGCAGGTGACCAGCGGCCACGCGCAATGGTTTCGACATAGAAAACACCATCAGCCAACGCCATGCGCAAGCCCACGGTCCAGTCCGGCTTGCGACCGGGGCGCGCTTTCGAAGCGGCGAAATCCCAGGCGCGACAGCGTTTTGCCCCGGCCGGCATGGCCTCGACGATTTCGAAGTCGCCGCGCTGGAACAGCCCGCCTGACCGGGGCGCAGGCCGCTGCTGAAACTGACCGGCCACCGCGTAGGAACCAAGCGGTATCTTGTCCCGCTCGACCACGGCCCGCGGAAAGCGCTGCGGAAAAAGCAGTTCCCCCTCTTCCGTCCTCGGATCGGCAAATCCGATCGACGTCCGGCAGCGACGCTCCGGCTCGAACTCCATCGGCAGCATCAGGTGTTCGTAGCCGAGCCCAAGCGCCATGATCGTGCCGGATACATCCGCCTCGTGCAGCCGCTGCATCACGACGACGATCGCCGAGCGTTGGGGATCGTTGAGGCGCGTCGGCACGGATTCGCGAAATGTGCGAACCGTCGAAAGGCGCTCCGCCTCCGATTCAGCTCCATCGACCGAATGCGGATCGTCAATGATGACGCGATCGCCACGACCGCCGGTCAACCTTGAGAACGGTACACCCTGACGTGAGCCCATGCGGGTATTGGCGAAAGCCATCTCGCCGGTTCTCGTCAACCTGACCTGATCACCCCAGAGCGCCTGATACCATTCGGAGGCGACGAGGTCGCGCATGCGCCTGTTGTCGCGCTTGGCGTAATGTTCCGAATAGGAGGCGCCCAGATAGCGCAGCTGCGGCTTGCCCTTCGGCCCCCATTCCCAGGCCGGCCAGAAGACGCCACAAAGCAGCGACTTCATCGTGCCCGGCGGCACATTGATCAGCAGCCGGATAATGTCACCGGAGGTCACCGCTTCGAGGTGCTGGCAGATCGCATCGATATGCCACCCGTGAACATAGTCGACCGAGGGCTCGACGACATGCCAGGCTTCTCGAACGAACCCGGCCAGCGCCTGGCAATTCGCACGAACCCGCTCCGCATCCATCGCAATCTGGCCGGCATGTTCGGCTTGTTCGCGCTCAGCTGTGCGCCTCGCCTTCTCCTCCCGGATCGCTGCCATCATCGTCGCCGGATCCGGCAAGCGGACCGAAAAGGGATTCGAGTATCGCAAGCTGCTCATCCGTGGCATTGGTTAAGTCGACTGTGAAACCGCGGCCTCCCTTCGCTCCGCCTCCCGAACGCTCGCTCGGCTTCTGATGAACATAGGAGGCTGCAATCTTCGCCATTTCATCGCGTCGCTTCTGATCCGCCTCGTCGTCGCGCATCACTTTCAACATGTAGTCGAGCGGCGTATCGTCGGCGGGAACGGCCTTGCGACGGCGCGCACGCGGCTTGCGCGGCACGACCGGCTTGTCGGCATTGGACATGCTTGAGATTTCCGATGGATTTTTTGAAGGAAAACAAGCGCTTCAAAACATCGCTTGCGGCCAACAGTGCGTCGCTGCAACTGTTCTCATCATGCCAAAATGAATACCCCATTTCGGTGCTGTTGGCGACACCCTTGAAGGTCCAGCGTCCTGCAAGGAATGACGGCTTTGACGCAAACTGAAAATAACAATTTGAAATGACTTGCAAATATCGCAACCTGCGGTCCGACGAACTGAAGGAGAATACCCGCAGTTCGTACCAACCCGCTTCAAGAAATGCCCGCGATGCACGATCGAAATCAGCCGAAGGATGACCTCAATCAAGTTCGCATCATACTTTTGCGGGTATGGGATCCCATCGGCATCGGGGATGTGCCCGAAGCACAGGATGAATATGACAGCTACGTGGAAGACATTCTGGCCGCTCTCTCGCAGGCGAAAGCAACCGCGGATATGATCGCCGCTCATCTCCTGCAGATCGCGACCGATGACATGGCCCTGCCGAACTCGCCGGCTCTCATCGAGCGTTGCACGCATGCAGCCGAGCGGCTGATAGGAACTCGCGCGGGGCGAATGCAAAGCAGGATATCCGCTCGAGATGCAGACAGTGCTGACGATCATGATTGGATACGACGATTTATCGCCGCGAATCTTCCGGTTCTGCCTGTTCCGGATATCCCTGAAATTCGCCTGCACAAGGCAGGTCCGCAAAGCGGCTTGCGGCGTCTCGCCAAGCGCGATCCGCAATTCGGCTCGCCCTACTGGGCGCATTATTGGGGTGGTGGCCTGGTGTTGGCGCGCTATCTTCTCGACAGACCGGAAAGTGTCGTCGGTCGTCGCGTGCTCGACCTCGGCGCCGGTTCGGGAATCGTGAGTATCGCAGCGGCAAAGTCGGGCGCAGCGGAAGTATGGGCCGCCGATGTTGATCCCTATGCGATGGTAGCCATAGAGCTGAATGCAGCCGCCAACAACGTCTCAGTTCAGCCTATCCTCGCCGACCTGACGAAAGGCGAACCACCTGACGTCGACGTCATCTGCGTCGGCGATCTTTTCTACGAGGCGGCACTTGCCAAACGCGTAACCGCATTTCTCGATCGCTGCCTGGGCCAGGGTATTGCAGTTCTGATCGGTGACCCATGGCGCGCCCATCTGCCGACATCACGACTGCGGCTTCTGGCGGAATATGCCGTAACGGACTTCGGGGAGGACATTGGAAGCATGCGGCGAAGTGGCGTTTTCACGCTTGAGAGCAAAAGTCACCGATAGGTGATAATTATAAAGATGAATGCAACGGCAATGCGGGTTCAGACCGCAATTGCCGCTTGTGCTTAAGCCCTCATCTTGGCGCGCCGGCGGTTTTCGCGCTCCAGCCGCTTGGCCAGTTCGGCAAGCTCGGGACTTGCCGCATCGAAGACGGGCCGTGCGTCATCCGGCAGCCAGTGCGTTTCGTGTTTGGGTGCCGGCGGCTTTATCCGCTCGACACCACTCGGCGAGTTCGGCATCATCGGCGAAATGCGCGACCAGTCGGGCTCCTGCAGCATCGGCGAGGTAGCAAGCAACACCCCTGCAAGGCTCTGAAATTCATTCTGGATGCGCCGTTCCGCCGTGCGGCGCACGCGCCCTGTTCGAGAGCAGAAGTCGCGGAAGGACCCCGCCACGTAAGGCGCGGCGAGGCAGACGGACCATCGCGACAGCAGAATGCGCCGCTCCTCGTCCTTGACATGAACGCGCAGCCATTCCTGCAAGACTTCCTCCGCCCGACTGATCGCCGCGGCGCTCGGACGATAGCGGACACGGATTTCGGCGTGATCCAGTGGCTCGGGCAGAACCTCCGGCCAGAGCGTGCGCATTCTGTCGGGGCGAACGCCGCGCACATCGAGATGAACCATCGTATCGGCAGCCTCGACGAAGCGCGCGCGCACGATAATGCTCAAATCCGCGATCTCTGCCGCACGTTGGGAAAGATCATCAAACTGCAAGGCGGGACGATGCATCAAGGCGTATCTCCAATTCATGATAGATCAGCGTGCGCAACGTCGCGCGCACGGGCCAGGGCCGTCGCGCTACCGCATCGGTGCGCAACGAACCGAGCGGGATATCGTCGAAGGCGCCCAGCAGGTCACTCGGGCGCTGCAGCGCCCAATCCTGACGCTGCACGAGAACATCGGAAACGGCCCCGATGGTATCAGACCAGAGTTCGTCACGATTCTTGCCGGTCTGCCGGATGCAGCGCAGAACGAAAACCAGATGACCGTCGCCGTAGCGTCCCCGGATTTCCTGCATAGTCCCTCGCGCGTGGCTTTCCGCCGGTGCGCGCCGACGATGGACAGGAACCAGCTTTATGCCGAGACCATCGAGAAGAAGATCCAGTCTACCTTTGGTCATAGCCGCTCGACTCCTTTCGCATTGAATTTGCAATGTTCGCGTTGCCCTATGCCAAGCTTTCCGTCACCGCCGTCACGCTCGCGGATTTCGGTTTGAAGAAGGCTTCCGCCTTATGGATCGCCTCAACCCTCGCCCCATCCCGCAGCATCGGCGTGTTGAGATAGGCGACCATCGCCTCGCCCGCGGCGGCCTTTGCCGCATCTTGCGTGGCGAAGATGATCGGCTCGCCCCGGCTATCCCTGAGGATCTCGTTGGTTGCTCGATGCACCTTGCGAATCCAGCCGTGATGACCGCCGGCTACGGCTTCGCTTCCGATTTGAAATTTATTCATGGCAGCCTCCTCCGGCCCTGAGCCGGATCCGTTCGTTGAGTTTTTCATTGGTATGTGAGGGAGAGCGGCAGTAGCCGTCAGCGGGTTCCGATGAGGTGTTCCGATCTCTCGGCGCCAGCAATTTGGTCGTCGGACCTTCGGAAGTGCATCTGATCTCCCTCCGGCGCACCACAATTCCCATCATCTTCGTATCCGGACGACGATCCACAGAAGATCGATTTCACCGCGACCAGCATGGTACCGAAAAACAGGGCCGCACCGACGCAGGCCAGAAAGCCTTGAAACAATTCGCTCACGGCAGGCTCCTCCGCATCTCGGATATTTCGACTGCCGGCTCACCATCGATCATCTCGCCAGGCTGGACACTCGTGTCGCAGCCCTCGCAGTGTCGCTCGATGACTTCCGCGATCGACAGGGTTCGCCGACAGTCGGGGCAAACCCAGAAGCGGTCGAAATATCTCGCGCGCTTCGAAGTCTTTCCGTCCCCTCCGCCTGCGCCCATGCCATTACCTCCAGCAACACTCGCCCAAAGCCCGCAGTTCGGCCTGCGTCACCGCCCACGTCGAATTGCGTCGCAGGCATCTTGATAGACACAAATTATGTTGATAATAATGTTCGTGTCAACATTATTTATGTCGAAAATTTTGCAAAGGTCGAGAGATGCAGAAATCCATGGGCGAACGACTGAGGGCGGCGCGCGAAGCCGCAAATTATCCATCGGCCACGAAAGCAGCGGAAGCGCTTGGCGTGAGCCTGTCCACCTATCGAGCACATGAGAACGGGCAGAACGAGTTCAATGCCGAGATTGCCAATCGATATGCCAAGAAATTCGGCACGACGGCCGGCTATCTTCTGACGGGAGAAGGAGCGCGCACGGCAGCGCGCTTGGCGCCGACCATCGTCACCTCCTTCGATCCCGACGAGCAAGACCAGGACGGTTTTGCCGAAAATGGCGAGGAGCACAGCTATAGCCGCGAGCATTGGACGCCGCAGATCGCGGGCGCGACTCCGGAGGTGGATGTCAAGCTGGGGGCCGGAAGCGGCATCGTTGGCGAGGTTATCAACCTTCCCGTCGGCTCCGGTAATGTTGCCGGCCATAAAATCGTCGCGGAATGGCTTATTCCGATGGGCTATTTGCGGAACGAGGCCAAAGCCTCACCAAGCCACACCATCATCATGGAAGTTGTCGGCGACTCGATGCAGCCGACCTATATGCCGGGCGATCGCGTCATCGTCGACCTTTCTCAAAACCAGATGACGACCGATACCGTCTATGCCATCAGCGACGGTTATTCCGAACCGCAAATCAAGCGTCTCCAGCGCGTGCCTTTCACGCAGCCAAGCCAAGTCAAAATCATTTCGGACAACCCGGCATTGGAAACATTTACGGTCGAGCTCGGGCGATTGACGATCATCGGCCGTATCTGCGGACATATCGCCCGCAAATAAGCACCCATGTCGGCAATGAACACACCGCCTCATTCGTCGACACGAATCAACACAAATAATGTTGACAGTTTTCATGTTGAATGCCAATATTCCCATCAAGAGCCGTCGGCACTGAAAGGAATGAGCCCGCGCAAGACATAACCTTGCACGAAGTCAGCGAAACCGGACAGCCGCGGATATCGATCGTCGACCTGGAAGAATGCCAAAAGGAGACTTCGTTCATGCCCAGAGCGCCGAATACCACAGCGCCAAGATTGCGGGACATATCGAGAGTCACGAGCCTTGAAATAGCGAACAAATCCTTCGCGCCAACTGCCGGTATGGAGGGGTAATCATGCCAATCGACGGTGCCTTTTCCTGCGAATACGCGTTCGATGAGCTTAGTATCCGCCTCTGCGATCGCTGGGAAACCGGGCTGCTGCTATACGGGCGTGCCGAGTTGACATCAGCCGGCGACGATTATGCCGATGAATTCTACGTTTCAGCAATCCGCCTGGATGGCGGGGCAAGATTGGCAAGGCCCAGTCTTTTCAATGCTGCCGGCAATTTCGAGATCGAGTTATTTCGCCGGATAGCCGCTGTTATCGAAGACGATAGGACACATATCGGCCGCCATGCCGCCGAACTCTTTGCCAATGAGCTGGAGCAATGCAGGCAAGCCGACCATGATCAGGTCCGCAAGATTGAACAGGAACGGATACTGGAACCGATGATGTAATATGTTCCCGACCTGAAAACGCGTGACTAGCGTAGCGAGACAAAATGGAGGCCATAGTTGGGATGGAGGTTCCGCAAAGGGAATTCGAGGCGATCCGCCGGCTGGAGGAAAAGCTCCATCTTCCGGAGATCCGGCAGTCTCCGGAAGCCACGGGAAACCTCCTTGCGGAGGAGTTTGTCGAATTCGGCAGTTCGGGAACGATCTACGACGACAGGAATTCGCTTATCGCGAGCCTCGCCGCGGAGAAGTCCGAAACCCCTTCCCCGCCGATCATAGCCCGAGACTATGCCTTCCAGTCGATTTCACCGGACGCTGTCCTCGTCACATATCGGAGCATCCGGCCGGCGGCAGAAGACAGGCCCGCCCGGCACGTCCTGCGAAGTTCAATCTGGCGACGCATCGACGGTCGGTGGCAGATGATATTTCATCAGGGCACGCCGACGACACCGGATGATCGAATGGTGTAGCGCCGATCTCCTTCGGCATCGCCCGGTATATTGCCAAACAGGGAATGGGCTAACGCGGCCGAGATGCGATGCTGTTCGCCTTGCCGTCACCCGTGGCTTATCCCATCTCCAGGCTATCGGCCATTCGAATAAGATCGGCGACGGAATCTGCCCGCATCTTCCGCATGACATGGCCGCGATGCACCTTTACGGTGATCTCGCTCAGGCCGATATCCGCCGCGATCTGCTTGTTCAGCAGCCCCCGCGCAACTAGCGCCATCACTTCGCGTTCGCGTGGCGAAAGCGTCGCAAAGCGCTCGTGGAGATCGGCCGCCGCCGCCTGCTTCCGGAGCCGGGTGCGATCGATTTCAAGTGCCTGCCGGATGGCATCGAGAAGATCCTGCTCCCGGAATGGCTTCAGAAGAAACTCCACTGCGCCCGCCTTCATCGCCCTGACGGACATAGGCACATCGCCGTGCCCGGTCAGGAAGACAATGGGTGTCGGATATCCCTTCTTCGCAAGCTCGTCCTGAAAATCGAGGCCGCTCGCATCCGGCATCCTGACGTCGAGCACGATGCAGGCCGGCCCTTCCGAACGTGGATAGGCCAGAAAATCCCGCGGCGATGCAAAACCGCGCGTATCATAGCCGACAGACCGCAAGAGGCTGTCCAGCCCGTCACGCACGGACGGATCGTCGTCGATCACGTAAACGGTCGGTTGCTGCTCCTGCTGCATGCTCTACCCCTTTGCCTTTCCATCCAACGGCAAGGTGAAGCCGAATACGGTCCCATGCGGAAAGTTTGGCGCGGCGTAGATGGTGCCACCATGCGCCTCGATGATCGACCGGCAGATTGCCAAGCCCATTCCCATGCCATGCGGCTTCGTGGTGTAGAAAGCTTCGAATATTCTGTCCAGCATCTCGGCCGACATGCCGCTGCCGGTATCGCGCACGCTGACGGTAACTTTCCGTTCATCCGCCGCGGCGCTGACGAGCAGCTCGCGTGTCTCCGCATCAACCTCCGCCAGGGCCTCGATCGCGTTCATGACAAGATTGAGGATCACCTGCTGAAGCTGGACACGATCACCGGTCACCAGCGGCAGATCGCTCGCCAACTCGGCGCTGAAATGTATCTGATTGCCGCGGATTTCACCGCGCACCAATTCCAGCACGTCAGCAATAGCCTCGACCAGATCGATCCTATCACGTGAGGGCGATGAGCGCGCCACAAGTCCGCGAACGCGGCCGATAACATCGCCCGCTCTGCCGGCATCCGCCACGATCCTCTCAATGGCCCGGCGGGCCTCGTCCTGATCGGCTGGCGTTGCCGAAAGCCACCGCAATGCCGCATTGCCGTTGGCGGCAATCGCCGTAATCGGCTGGCTGACCTCGTGGGCTATGGAAGTGCCAAGCTCGCCAACGATCATGAGGCGCGACATCCGCGCAAGCTCCGATTGCGCCTGCCTTGTTCTTGCGTCGAGCCTCTCGATCCTTATGGCAAGATAGGTCGTTGCGCCGATAGCCACCAGGCTGAGTGCGCTGTTCACGATACCCGCCTGCCAGGCACCATGGCGTGTCAAAAAGTAGCTTGCGATGGTGAGGCCGGCGCAAACGGCGCCGACGATTGCGATCGCTTCGGTGCGACCGGAGTAAACCGACAGAAGGATCACCGAGACATAGAGGACGGCAAATGCAATCTCCAGATCCGTAATCGTATCACCGATGAAAATGAGACCGGCCAGGATCGTAATGCCGAGCCACAGCAAAGGCATTTCCAAAAGATATTTCAGGAACTCGCGCCTCATTTCCTGCATCCCCGCACCAGCATTCCCACGGCATCGCGTGCACAGGGAGAACGTTGCCTGACCTGAAGCTCCAAGACAACGGTAACGCTGATCGATATCGCTTCCATACGGCATTGATTTCACTCTATGAACACCGTGCCCGGATTGAGGGTGACTTGGTCAAGTACGACGGTCATCGTTGTCGTTTCCCGCATGATGATTGAACAGACGGCGGCGTTGGCGACGCCGGAGAATGACGAGGCTCGCCCTGTTGAGGCTTGCGGCCCAGCCAAGCAACATGCGCATCTGGCGCGCAGGCAAAAAACCGCGGAAAAACAGGCGGGTAGCACAATGCATGAGCCAATGCGCGCCCCAGAGAAGTGCCAGCATGCATATCAAGCCGGTACGGTCCTTCAGACGCACCAGTCGCGCACCGAGATTCCTTCGGATGTGGGAAGATGGCCGCTTTCCATTGCCTGACCTGTCTGGCCTGTTTCTGTTGAGCGCTTCCAGGAAGCGGCCGAGCTCTTCGTTGTCTCTGGGCATGTCGATCCATCCCGCAGCCGGACAGGCCGCGCGAGCGCAGACCGCCGATACTGGCGAGCTGCTGGATCTCATGCGCTAAATCCTGCCTTGGCGGCCTATCAAGTTTTGAGATGTTATGAGGCCGGTCGCCGCCTTAGCCGGCGGCGACCTTGTCGCGTCTGTTGCCGCCGTGGATCTCAACTCGGGTCCTCCAGCGTGAAGAGATCGGCATTTTCGTCGTAAGCGAAATATTCCGCATAGCGAGCCCAGTTCGTGACGGCCTTGAGGGTCGTGTCGGCATAGTCTTCCGACATGTAATCCTCCAGTTCGTCCCGGAAGCGCCGTGCGGGCGCACGATGCGTCGGCCGCTCGTCGAGCACGCGGCGAATATGTGCGGCAAGCGGCACATAGGTCGCGAGATGCTGCTCGAAGAGCTTCTTGCGCTCGTCGACATCGCTGTCGGAGAAACGCAGCCCGGGTGCGGTCAGCTTGATGTCGCCTCCTTCCAGATCCGCGAAACGCAGAAGCTGCAATGTTTCCGCAACAGGGAACAAGTCATTGATGCCGAGATGCAGATGGGCAGCCAGCGGCGGCAGGTCGGCCTGGCCGCGATAGGGCTCGGCGGCGACTGTCTCGATGAGACCGGACATCAGGTTGGTCGACACGCGCGGCAGCTCCATGGCAATGCCCGTGCCCGGGAAAAGCCCGTCGCGGGTTGGCGCACCGGTCTTCACCGTCATCCGGGCATAAATATCTTCGACCAGCGTGCGGAATGCCGGATCGAGCCGATTGCGAGGTTGCGGCAGATCGACCTTCATCTCGGCAATCACACGACCGGGATTCGATCCGAAGATCAAGATACGGTCGCACATCAGCACCGCCTCTTCGATATTGTGGGTCACCATCAGTACCGACTCGATCGGCATCCGGCCTTCGCACCACAGATCGAGCAGATCCGTGCGCAGCGTTTCGGCCGTCAGCACGTCGAGCGCCGAAAACGGCTCGTCCATCAGCAGAACCTTGGGACGGACGACAAGCGCTCGGGCGAGGCCGACACGCTGGCGCATGCCGCCCGACAATTCCTTCGGATAGGCGCTCTCGAAACCATCGAGGCCGATGAGGTCGATGGCAGCGAGGGCACGCTTGCGCCGTTCTGATGACGCAACGCCCTGAGCCTCCAGGCCGAGTTCGACGTTCTGCAGCACGGTCAGCCAGGGAAACAGAGCAAAACTCTGAAAGACCACCGCAACATCGGAGTTGGGGCCGACGACCGGCCGCCCATTGAACGTGATGTCACCCTTGCTCGGCCGGATCAGGCCGGCGATAGCGCGCAGCAGCGTGGACTTGCCGGAGCCGGAACGGCCGAGCAAGCCGACAATTTCATTGGGATAGAGCTGAAGGTCGACATTTTCGAGCACGACAAGCGAGCCGGAAGCCCCCTTGTCATAGGTCTGGCATACCTGCCTGGCCTGGACGAGAGGCGAGTTCCGGGTGATGTCGATCTTCTGGGAGATGACAGCATTTTCCATGTTCAGTTCTCCGATCTGGAGTTAGTCGAGACGCAGGCGGCGTTCAGCAAAGACGTAAAGCGGCCGCCAGAGCGTTCTGTTGAAGAGTGTGACGAAGATCGACATGACGACGATGCCGAGGATGACCCGTGGAAAATCGCCAGCTTCCGTCGCCTTTGCGATGTATGATCCAAGCCCGAAGGCTTCGAGTTTCGTGTTACCCCAGCTCGCCAGTTCGGCGACGATGCTGGCATTCCAGGAACCGCCGGAGGCAGTCAGCGCTCCCGTCACGTAATAGGGGAATATTCCCGGCAGTATCGCTCGCCGCCACCACGTCCACGAGCGGAGCTGGTAGACGGCGGATGCCTCGCGCAGATCGGTGGGGAATGCGCTGGCGCCTGCGATGACGTTGAACAGGATGTACCATTGCGTGCCGAGCACCATCAGCGGCGACAGCCAGATATTCGGGCTGGCACCCGTCGCAACGATCGCAACCACTGCAACGGGAAAGAGCACATTTGCCGGAAACGCGGCCAGGAACTGAGCCAAAGGCTGTACCCGCTCCGCAACCGCCGGCCGAAGGCCGATCCACACGCCAATCGGAACCCAGATGACGCTGGCAACGGCAATGAGAACGGCCACGCGAATGAGCGTGACAAACCCTCCGGCAAAGGCGATCCAGACATCGCCCCAGGAGAGTGTCTGGCTGAGATAGGATACGCCATCCCAGACGCTCCAGGCACCGACGACGGCAATCAGGGCATACCAGACCAAGTCGATCGCCCAGCTGACGGTGCGCCGCCCGCCCCGTTCCCGTGCAACCGAACGAGACATGGGCGAAAATCGCACGAGCATGAGCCAGCCCCATACGGCCGAAAATGGTGTCGTCACATATTTCAGCAGGCGCGTGCGGCGGATCAGCGAATAGACCCAGGAACGGGGCTTCTGCTGTCCCGCGGTCTGTTCGAAGCGAAACTTGTCCGCCCAGGCAACGATCGGACGAAAGAGCAGCTGATCGTAGAGGAGGATGACCACCCCCATGGCAAGCACTGCCCAGCTCACGGCAGCGAAATCCTGCTTGTCGATGGCAAGCGCCAACCAGGAGCCGAGCCCGGGAAGCTGCACCGTAGTATCGCCCACCGTGATCGCCTCCGACGCAACCACGAAGAACCAGCCGCCGGACATCGACATCATCGTATTCCAGACCAGGCCGGGCGCGGCAAAAGGTGCCTCCAGCCGCCAGAAGCGCTGCCAGCTCGACAGGCCGAAGCCACGGCTGACCTCGTCAAGATCGCGCGGCACCGTCCGCAGCGACTGATAGAAGGAAAAGGCCATGTTCCAGGCCTGGCTGGTGAAGATCGCGAAGATCGAGGCGCATTCGGCCCCGAGCTGACTTCCGGGGAAAAGCCCCATGAAGAAGGTGACGGTGAACGTCAGGAAGCCGAGCACCGGCACGGACTGCAGGATGTCGAGCGCCGGAATGATGATCTTGCCGGCACGGGGGCTCTTTGCGGCAAGCGTCGCGATCACGAAGGTGAAGACGAGGGAGGCGACGATAGCCGCCATCATGCGCAAGGTGGTGCGCAGGGCGTATTCGGGCAGATATGCCGGGTCCAGCGACAAGGGCGCCATGGACAGACCGTTCAGCGGCGCACGCATTTCCGCCACGCCGTGAAGCGCCAGATAGGTCGCAGCGGCGATAAAAGCGAACGCGGCAAGATCGTAGCCGTTCGGCAGAATGCGAGCGCCGGCCAACGCGGCAACGGCGCTGCGCTCGCGTCGATCGTTAGCAAGGAAAACCATGTAGGCCTCTTTGAAAATAGGATGTTATCAGTCTGTACACGGCCGTTTCGCGTGGCATTCGCAACGCCGGCGGTGCACTTGTTCAACGGAATACGGTCAGGCCGCCCGATAACTGCCATCCTCATCAAGGACAGGCCCGTTTTCAGTGGTCCAGAAGCACTCGAGCTTCCCGGTGCGGGCGCTGATGTGCCACACGGCCGTCAGGCGCGGACGCGGTATGGACACAGTCCGTTCCATCGATCGGGCGCCATTCTTGACGGGCAAAATGTGCGATGCGGAAAATTGGGTTGCGAACGGCCGTCCGCGGAAAAGAACGATGTTGTTCATGGCTCACCTCCTCGGTCCGCCTGGCGGCAGATCCCGAGGCGAGCCGGACAGGCTAGGCCCGACCGACGCTCGCCCGGCGGATGCCGGCAGCGGTCCAGGTTGTTGCGATGACCGTCCGGATGCGGCGCGAAGCTGCAGCCGGACAGCGACTAGGGTAGCTGTCCATTGGTTTCTTGATCTGTTGGTTTCGTCAGCCTTCGCATCAGTCGTGCAGGCAAGGCGGTATTGTCACACCCGCCATGGAGGGTCAATCAGGCGATGGTGCATGGCCCTTATACCAAGGTATATGCCGTCCCGTTTCACCGGCCATGCACGCTGCGGCAACCGATAAAAGCCGAGGCCGGTAAAGGAGTTGGAAGGTTCGTTGCACCTGGGATCCGACCCGCTGTGAATGGCGTATCTCAGCAATCCCGCCTGCCCATAAAACCATGCAGCCGGACGGCGAATGCGACATTCGTGCCGGGCAGAAGGCCCTCCCTGTAGAGCGACGCGCAGGGCAGAACCGCCGTTGGCGCCCGGTCGTCAGAAAACGGGATTTTGCGCAACAATAACTTTCAAAGTAGAGGCATGACAATAGTTGAGTTGCAAATATTCATGCCGTGCCGCAGAAATATAAGATCGATTCGACTGTGATATCGACGTTTAGCCGGCCTATAATCGCGGTTTTTCCAGAAGAGCACAGTCGTTACATGTCTGAAGCAATATAGAAGGCGCGATGGAATTTTCACTCAGAACTTTTGGAGAGATCGCTCTTCTGGACGGTGACGAACGCCAAATAGGATTCCCGAAGAAGGCACTGTTGATACTTGCCTATCTGCTTGCGAGCGACAGCAAATCCACCAGCAGGACAAGCATGGCGCGCTTTCTGTGGGGAGATGGCGACATTGCAAACTCGTTGACAACCCTGCGCAAGCTCATCTCTCGCATCAAAAGCAGGCAGTCGGGCCTGAAGATGGAATTCCTGATCTTCGACGACACGGACATCCACCTCGTCCACGGCTCGATCGTGAGCGACGCCACGCCATTCCGTACCGGCGCGCCCGAGAATTCTGCAGAAAATATTGCCATCCTATCAAGAAGCCTCAACTTAAAATTTCTGGAGGGAGCCAACTGCCAAACCCGAGCTTTCCTCGACTGGAGAGAGGGCGAAAGGAAACGTCATCTCGCCATGCTGAAGGAAACGCTTGATGCCGTGGCAAAACCGGGTGCGACGGAGGGCGATGCTGCGATCATCAAGGAGGCCGCGCTCCTTCTTTTCGAAGCGGAGCCACAAGACGAGACGACCCACCGCATATTGTTGAAGGCGTTTGACGTCGAAGGCGGTCTTGAACAGCTCAAACACATGTTCTCGCGGCGCAGGGATCTCGCCCCGTCCTGGCTGGCGGCCTTGATGGCGGTGCCACGCCCGCAACTATCCGCCGCATCGGCACTTTCCTCAACAGGCGCTACGCTGCAGCACGATATCGCCACGCAGCCTATCCTGCGCATACCGCGTCTTGCCTTGCTGCCACCCGGCAACGACAGCGCGGATATAGCCGCGACCATGGTCGCGTCCTCGCTGGTCGAAGACATCACCCTCGGCTTTTGTGCCCTGCACAGCGTCAGAGTGATCGCCCCCTATTCCGCCGTTCAGATAAGCCGCCAAAGCGAAAATCAACTCGCGCTTTTCGAGCGCTACGACATCAACTACGTGCTGGAGACCCGATTGAGCGGGCACGATCGCGACCTCTCGCTATTTGCGCAGCTCATATCCCTGCCGAGCAACGAGGTCGTCTGGGCCGAGCGCTTCAACTTCGGCAAGCTGGATCTGGCTCGCAACAAACACGATATGTCGCGGCAGATCGTCCTCGCCGTCGCCGCCGAGGTCGAGCGCCATGAAATGACGCGCGCGTACTTTGAGCAGAACCCCGCCGCCTACCATCAATATCTTGTCGGGCAGCAGTATCTTCACCGCCTGACCCTGCCAAACATGCGCCGCGCGCGCAAGGAGCTGAAAGCCGCCCTGCGCCAAAGCGCCGATTTTGCACCGGCGCTCAGCTCCGTCGCCCGCACCTATTCCAAGGAATGGCTGCTGACTGCCCGCGGTGACGACGGGCTGCTGAAAGCCGCAGAGGATTTTGCCACACGCGCCATCTCGATTCGCAACGACCTGTCCGACGGCTATCGCGAGCTTGGGGTCGTCAAGCTCTTCCGGGGAGCGATCGACGAGAGCGTCGAAGCGCTGGAAGTGGCGGAATCCTTCAGCCCGCATCATGCGGACGTCATCGCCGACCATGCGGACACGCTGGTGCATTTCTCCCGGCCGGGCCTTGCCCTGGAAAAAATCCAGCATGCTATGGAGCTCAACCCCATCAACCCGGATTCATATTTGTGGACGGCAGCCGGAGCGAACTATGCGCTCAGCCAGTTCCAGACCGCCCTCGACTACATCGGCCAAATGGCCGATCCCAGCCTTGCGGACAGGCTCGCGGCTGCCAGCTGGGCAATGCTGGGCCATCAGGACGAAGCCCGAATGCTGGTGCGCCGGGTCCGCGAGACCAATCCCGATTTCGATGTGGACAGGTGGCTGTCCCTCGTCCCGAGCAAGGAGCAATGGCACAAGGATCTTTATCGCGAGGGGCTGAAGAAGGCCGGTTTCTGAACATCGCCATATGCGGCATCCTGCCCGGAACGCTTGCAACTGTGCTAGAAGCGAGATGATCCGAAACCGCCAACATGGAAGGCCGACATCGTTGACTCGTCTACGCGCGGAAATGCCCGAGGATATCGACGCCATCAGCAAGCTCACCACCGCCGCCTTCCAGAACACGGAACACAGTTCGGGCACGGAAGCGGCGATCGTCGATGCCTTGCGTGATGCTGGCGCGTTGACCATTTCTCTCGTCGCCCTGGAGAATGAAGAGATCGTCGGCCATATCGCCTTCTCGCCCGTCACGATCGAATCCGGAGCTGAAGCATGGTACGGTCTGGGCCCGGTCTCTGTCCGGCCCGACCGACAAGGCTATGGTATCGGCAAGATGCTGATCGAGGGCGGACTCGCCCAGTTGAAACAAAACGGCGCCAACGGCTGCGTCGTCCTTGGCGACCCCGGCTACTACGCCCGCTTCGGCTTCACGAGCGACCCGACCCTTCGCTACGCCGACGTGCCGGCCGAATATTTTCAGCGGATCGTATTCAAGGGACCGCCGCCAACCGGCGCGGTTGCCTATCACGCGGGGTTCGATGCTTGAACAAAACAAAAAAATGGTGGGCCCGGAGGGACTCGAACCCCCAACCAAGCGGTTATGAGCCGCCGGCTCTAACCATTGAGCTACAGGCCCGGCACGAGAAAAGGCCTCGCGCTTGCGACTCCGGAGCAATGGTTCCCCGGAGCCGACTTGGCTCTAACCCAATTTCTCTTTTACGACAAGGGACTGCCGTAATACCTTCACAATCAATCAGCAAAAGCGAACCTGAGGGATTATCAACCAAGGAACGAACCATGCTACTGACGAAAACCAGAGATTTTGCTCTTGCCGCTCTTGTCAGCGCCACTTTCTTCGTGCCCGCGGCTGCGGCCTTCGCTGAAGATGCCAAGCCGCGAGAAGCCGTCATCACCGTCGCCGGCGCGGGACATGCGGCCGTCGCGCCGGATATGGCCGTCGTGACGCTGTCGGTCGTCCAGCAGGCGAAAGCCGCTCAGGATGCGCTCGACCAGAATAACAAGGCCATGGGCGCCGTGCTGGCGACACTGAAGGAAAGCGGCATCGCCGAGCGCGATCTGCAAACCTCGGGTTTTTCCATCCAGCCGCAATACACCTATTCGAACGACAAGGACGGCCATACACAGCCGCCGGTGCTGACCGGTTATCAGGTGACGAACGGCCTGACCGTTCGCGTACGTGATCTCTCCAAGCTCGGCGGCCTTCTCGACCAAGCGGTCAAGCTCGGCGTCAACCAGGGTGGCGATATCCAGTTCACCAATGACAAGACGGATGCGGTCCTTGAAGAAGCCCGCAAGAACGCGGTCGCCGATGCTGCGGCCAAGGCGAAGACCCTGACGGATGCCGCCGGCGTGAAGCTCGGCCGCATCATCGCAATCCACGAAGGCGGCATCGCTGCCCCGCCGCAGCCTTACATGCGCGCCATGGCCGCCGCAGCGCCGATGGACAAGGCCGTTCCCGTCGCGAACGGTGAGAACGAATACAACGCATCGGTGAGCATCACCTACGCGATCCAGCAGTAACCAAAACAAAACCGCCCTTCGCTCAGATCCGCAAGGATCGAACAAAGGGCGGTTTCGCGGCCCCGCCAAAAGGCAAAAAGGTCAGAAAAAGAGCGGGCGCCTTGTGCGCCCGCGATGCTTATCAGCGGCCCAGAAGTGGGCAACCGCGGACGTTGGCGAACATCATCGTATCGGGGCCGCGGCGGCCGAAGCCATCGACGATGACGCGGCGCGGCGTCACGTCAACGACGCGGGCACGGCGCAGACCATAGCTGCGGGCAACATCGATCGCCTGGCGCGGATCGCAGCCGCGACGGTCGAAGCGCGGCGGTGGCGGACGATCGTAATCCGGCGGTGGCGGGCGATGCCGGCCCGGACCGACATAAATATCCACGCCCTGCGCGGAGGCAAAATCCGCCGTGCCCGATAACGCAGTCACTGCGACGGCAACGGCGACCCCCAACTTTGCCAGCATTTGTTTCATTGTGTTCTCCATGAAGCGAAAAGGCTTCTCTCTCATACCTGCAAGATTTACCGAGCGAGTGCCCAAGAGGTAACGGCGCGATACTGAACGAGCTCAGAATCAGCCATTCATCCGCTATTCAGGTACAATGAACGCCAAAATGACACCAGATGGTCGATAATAGCACAGCGTAAAAAATAAAGCCGCCTCCCTTTCGGAGGCGGCTTCGAATCCATCGAATAGATGTGGAAAACCTGAGCGAGCCCGGCCGCTGCGATCAACGACGGATCAGCGGGCAACCCGGAGCGTTGGCGAACACGACCCGATCCGGACCACGGCGGCCGAAACCTTCGACCACGACACGGCGCGGTGTGATATTGTCGATACGGGCGCGGCGCAGACCCATTTCGCGCGCCTTCTGGACGGCGAGAACCGGCGAGCACGAGCGACCGCGGTTGTGATCGTAGCGAACCTGCTGGATACCCGGATGGAAGTCATTGGCCGATGCGGTAACGGCCGTTGCAGAAACGGCGCCGAGCGCGATGAGAGCTGCAATACCTGCCTTGGCGAACAGATTGGTCATGGTGTTTCTCCTTCAAATCCTTGCTGCGGATCGTTGCAATCCCGTTGTCGGCCGATGCCTTTGGGATTGGGCTCACATTAGGTCAGCCAAGCTGAACCGAACGCGAATTGTCCGTTCAGATTGTATTCATGACGGTTAACAACCAGTTGACGAAATCATGGCGCCCGCTCAGGCGGAGAAATGCAGCACGATTTCGCGCCGATGCGGCCGGTCGCGATGCTCGAAGAGATAGATGCCCTGCCAGGTGCCGAGCGCCAGCCGGCCATGCGTCACCGGAATGCCGATCGAAACCTGCGTCAGCGCGGACTTTATATGCGCGGGCATATCGTCCGGCCCCTCCATCGTATGCACGACCCAGCGCATCGAAGGGTCGGAGGATGGCGGCACAAGGCGGCTGAAGAAGGTTTTGAGATCGGTCTTCACATCGGGATCGGCATTTTCCTGAATCAGGAGGGAACAGGAGGTATGGCGCACGAAGACGGTCAAAAGCCCCTCACCGCCAGCAGCAGCTGTCCGGACGAATTCCGCTGCCTCGTCGGTGAATTCATAGAGGCCCTGACCGTAGGTCGAGAGCGTGACGGCGGTTTGCGGCATGGCGCTTCCAGAATGTGGTTACGGCGATGCGCATGAAGTCGGGCGCGGTGACCGGAATGTCAAGTCCGGGCACTGCCACAACCTATAGCTCAATGGCGATGTCGAAGCCGCCATAGATCATGCGCTCGCCGTCGAAGGGCATGTTTTCCATGTGCTCCTTCAAGCGCGGGTCAGCCATGACCTTCGCCAATACCGCGTCGCGGCTCTGCCTCGATTCATAGGTGATCCACGAAAATACCACGACCTCGTCTTCCGTCGCCTGCACCGCACGCGGGAAGGATGTGCGCTCGCCATAAGGCACATCGTCGCCGATGGCTTCGACATAGCTGAGCGCACCATGTTCCCGCCAGACCTCTCCGGCCGTGCGCGCCAAATCCTTGTAGATCTCGATCTTGTCTTTCGGCACGGCGACAATGAAACCGTCGACATAGGACATTTCTTCCTCCTTTGTTCTATGCTCACCCTCAAAGGACGGTCGACGACGGCCGGATCCGACATGGGCCGCGCATATTTTGCCGCGTTCCCGCCACGGGGCCGCAAGCACGAAGGATCCGTCAAGCGATCCATCCAAGGGAATGCCAATGGACATAGAATACAGGCACGATCCGAATCTTGAAAATGAGGCGCTCAATGCCCTCTGGACGACCGCATGGGGCAGCTCCCAGCCGCGTGATTTCCAGCCGATCCTCTCCAGAAATCTCGCCCATGTCGGCGCATTTTCAGGCTCGACGTTGATTGGCTTCGTCAATGTCGCCTGGGATGGCGGCATTCACGCCTTCATTCTCGATACATGCGTCGATCCGGCCTTTCGCGGCAGGGGCATCGCGAGCGAACTGGTCGAGCAGGCGAAAATGCTGGCCCGCGACCGTGGCGCGGAATGGCTGCATGTCGATTTCGAACCGCACCTGACCGGTTTCTATCGAAAGCTCGGCTTCGCTCCGACGAAGGCTGGCCTGATCCGGCTGCGCGATTGATACGCGGCTATCCCTGGGCTGCCGACCGGGTCTGCGAGAGCAGCCAGTTGCGGAACAGGGCTGCGAAACGCGCCAGCAGGATGGAAAACGCTAGCCCTTGAGCGTCTTGACCTTGGTCAGATCCGGGAAAAGCCGCGTCCAGAGCAGCACCACGACGATGGTGCCGACGCCGCCGACGATGCCGGTCAGGACCGGCCCAAGCGCACTGGCAAGCATGCCCGACTCGAACTCGCCGAGCTGATTGGATGTGCCGATGAACAGCGAATTCACGGCATTGACGCGACCGCGCATGGCATCCGGCGTCAGGAGCTGGACGAGCGAGCTGCGCACGACGACGCTCACGGTATCGGACGCACCAACGACGAAGAGCGCGGCAACCGAAAGGATGATGTTGCTCGACAATGCAAAGACAATCGTGGCCACGCCGAAAACAAGCACCGCAAACAGCATCTTCTTGCCGACATCGGTCTGCAGCGGCCGCCGCGCCAGCCAGATCGACATGACCAGGGCCCCGATTGCCGGCGCACCGCGCAAAAGGCCGAGCCCCCAAGGGCCCGCATGCAGGATATCGCGCGCAAACATCGGCAACAGCGCCGTCGCGCCGCCAAGCAAGACGGCGAAGAGATCGAGAGAGATGGTGCCGAGCATGACGGGCCGGCTCCTGATGAAGGAAACCCCGGCAAAGACCGAACTCAGGGTCATCGGCTCGCGCGAAGGCGACTGCAGCCGCTCGAGCCGGATCGAAATGACGTTGAAGCTCGCAATCACGTACAGCACGGCCGAAACGGCAAACGGTACGACCGGGCTGACGCCATAGAGCAGGCCGCCGAGCGATGGCCCGATGATGAAGGCGGTCTGCATCATGGATGTCGAGGTGGCGATGGCAACCTGCAGCAGCGACGACGGCACGATATTCGGCAGCAGCGCCGCCATCGTGGGACGCTCGAAAGCCGTCGCAGCGCCCATGACGGCGACGGCGGCCAGAATGCCGGCCGGCCCTATCCAATGCTGCCAGACGGCGGCCGCCAATACCAGGGCCGTCAGCGCCTCGATCAATTGGCAGGCGAGGCCGATGCGACGCCGATCGAACCGATCGGCGACATGACCGACGACGAATGTCAGGATGACCATGGGAAGAAACTGGCAGAAGCCGACGAGGCCAAGGTAGAAGGCGCTGTGGGTCTGATCGTAGATCATCCAGCCCATGGCGACCGTGACCGCCTGAAAGCCTATCGAGGAAAAGACACGCGACGCAACGAATGAACGATAGCCGGGGTGACCGAGCACGCTGGGCCGGTCAAGGTTCTGCAGGGTATCCATGAGCCTTCTTCGTCTGCCGGCACGAAAGCTCGCAGACATGCTTTTTCAAACCGCTGAAATTCTACAGTCCCCTGCTCTGCCTGAACGCACCTCTTGTCAATCTCGTTTTTGCTGCAGTTGCGAATTCATTGCGGGCGACAGATCAAATCGCGGTGAAGAAGTCGTAAGGCGTCCCCGTCTGCCCTCGATCGACCAAATGGAAGCCAACTCCGCGGCAAGCGCGCCGATCAGCTTCGGAACGTCGTCGCCCGCCGTGTCGTGCATCGCTTCCGCGACAATGAGCACCGAGCGCGTGCCGTCGCGCACGGCGGATAGGCCACTCTGCCGGTTGGTCCAGCGTCGGGCATGGGCCTGTCCCGCCGCATCGGCGAAGATCACTTCTCTCGGCTCCGGATGCTCCATCTCGCCGGCAAAGGTCAGGTAGGATTCGCTGCCGTCTGCATGACGCACCTCGAGATCGCCGGATATCTTCGAGAGATCGAAAACGGCGACGGGAATGGCGAAGGCGATCGAGACCGCATTGCAGAGATCGACGAGCGGATGCAGCCGCGGCAGCGCTCCTTCCTGGCGAAAGCGGCGAAGCAGCGCTTCGGACGCGCAGCGATATTGCGTCGGCTTCAACCCCATTTTGGAGAAGCTGCGCCGCCAGGCCTGGATCTCAGGCATCTCGCTTTCGGGACCTTGGGCCAGCCGTTCCGCAGCGGCCGCATGATATCCGGCGACACGAGCGGCGGCATCGACGGTCGAGGTGATCCCTTCGGCAAACAGCGTACCGGCGACCAGCTCGGGAAACTCGGCCCACATCTCGTTCGAATGGCGGAAAAACATGGAATCTCCTTCTGCTGATCCTGCTTCGGCAGCAGAAAACCGCGTCACCGTCTCCCGGTCTTGAACAAAATTGCAGACGGCTCAGCTCATGGCCGCGGCATAGGCGCCGGGCGAGACGCCGAAATTGCGCACGAAGAGGCGGGTCATGTGGCTCTGATCGGCAAAGCCGCAGGCAAAGGCAGCCTCGGCCAAGGATGTACCCGCAGCGATCAGCCGCCGCGCCTCATGAATACGACGCTGCATGAGGTAAGCATGGGGCGTCAGTCCCGTCGCCTTGCTGAACGCCCGCAGAAAGCGGAAGTGGCTCAACCCGCAGAGCTCGGCAAGTTCGGCGAGGGTCAAGGGAGCGGCCGGATCGTCATCGATCCGATCCCGCGCCCGGCTGACGACCGCGTGACTGGCATTGTCACTCGAGCCGCCTCCGCCCTGGCGCATAACGCCGGCAACGAGCGATAGCAGCAGCCCGTCCCGCAAAAGAGCATTCCGGGCCGTCGCCTCGATCAGAAGCGGGAACAGGGTTTTGAAACGCGCGGCCATATCGCTGTTGCGCATGACGGGCGATGGAAACTCCATCGCTCCACACCGGCCTTCCGCGATGTCACGCAACAGGTCGCCGATGAGCCGTGGATCGAAATAAAGCATGGACCATGCCCGGCTCTCGCCGACCGGCATGCCGTCATGCACCTCGTTCGGGTTGACGCTGATGATATCGCCCGCTTCGGCCTGCACCATCCCGCGCCCGCTGAGCGATGCCTGTGCGCCGGCTTCGATGATGCCGATGCCGAATTGATCATGCGTATGCTTGGGAAAGCTGTGGCCCGTCTCGGCCCTCACCACCTCGATACCGGCGGCGTTAGAGCGAAGTATCGTGAACTGGCCGGACCTCATCCGCATCGCCCTCCCATGCGGCCAACTCTGCCGTCCCAAACGACGCGATGACAACCGATCATCGCCTGTGACAGGCAGTTTTGCGCATCTCCGATCGGAACACAAGCTCAGACGTCGGCCGGGGCCTTTATGTCCGCCGTCGTCGCCAGCGGCGCCTGCGCATTGCCGGCGACAGCAGCCGGCAGCGGTGTTCCACGCCTGCGCTCCCGCGCCAGCGTCAACAGGCCGGAAAAGATGATAAGCACGATGCCGAGGGCCATCGGCATGTCGATGCTGTCGTTGAACAGCAGGTAGCCGAAGGCGATGGCCCACAACATCTGGCTATATTGCGGCGGAGCGACCAGATTGGCCGGCGCCATATGAGCGGCATTCAACAGCAGGACGTTGCCGAAAGCGCCAAGCAGGCCATAGCTCGCCAGGAAAATCCATTGCGTCGGCGTGGGCATCGTGACTTCGGAGAGCATGAGGAAGCCGCTGACGATCATGGTCCCAAAGAGGCCGGCCCCATAGAGCGAGATGCGTTTTTCCTTCGAGCCGAGCGCGCGATTGATGACGATGGAAATCGCGCCCGCAAGACCGCCGATAGCTGCGCAGAGATGCCCGATAGACAGTTCGCGAAAACCGGGGCGCAGGACGATCAACACACCGACGAAACCGAGGATGACGGCTGTCCAGCGCTGCCAGCGCACGTCCTCCTTGAGGAAAATGACGGAAAGAATCGTCACGAAGGACGGCAACAGGAAGAGCAGCGCGAAAGCCTCCGCCATCGGCAGCTTGGTGAAGGCGATGACGGAGCAGATGGCGCCCGTCGCGCCGCAGATGAAACGCAACAGCCAGAATGGGCGGCTCGACGTCTTCACCATGTCGAGCCAGCCGTCCTCCCGCCGCTTCAGGAACGGCACGGCGGCAAAACCGAACAGCGCGCCGATGAAGGCGACCTGATAGGACGGAACGACGCCGTGCAGGATCTTGATCGACGCATCGCTGAAGGCGAAGACGGCATAGGCCGCGAATGCAACAAGGACTCCGCGCAAGGCGGAGCGGCTCGCGGCCACGGAGCTGGAATCGGCTGTAATCGAGGACATCGGAAACGTCACGAAACGATGGGAGGACACTGAATCAGGTAGTTACAGCCAATTGTATGATGAAATGAACCGAATTTCGATTGGGCTGGCAATAAACTATTGTTTCAGGTGGATGCCGGAAGCGACTATTCCGGATCAATTTCCAACGAAGCCCAATTTATCCAGCTGGCTCGCGGGAACATGACCCCTGACCGTGTAGGAAAAGGCAGTAACCTTTAGAGCATCACCATCCACTTCGCAGGTGAATGCCACTTTCTGCCAGCCATTGGGGGTCTGAACGGCGACGCCGTCGCCAAACAGACTGACATCGGAAACCATTGCCTGCGACAATGCGGAATTCACATAACCAACGGCCCGTAAATCGCTGCGATATTGAAGCTTTTCCTCGGAATTGCAGAGGTAGGACACACGCTGACGCCGCGGCAACTTCTTCCAAGCGTCGTACTCACTCTTCGACAGGCGCGCCATCTCGGCGCCTGAGTAGAGCTTTTTGGCCTGGATGGCTCTCTTCGGCGCCACCGATCTAGGCGGTTGCGGCTCGGTGACCAGGGCCGTGCCGCTCGCCGGACCGCCTTGACTACTCGAAGCAGACTGGCTCTGAGAGCTTTGCTGCGTCGGAGATGGCTTTACCGCCGGAACGACGATCTGCGGCGGATCCTTCGCCTCATCCTTAGCCTGCCCGGCAGGAGATTGCTGTTGCGGATCGCCTGAGGGCGCCTGTGCGGCCTGTTGCGCCTGCGGATCGTTCTGATCGGTCGACGGGGCCTGTGGCTGCTGCACCTGCGAATCCGAAGGCTCATTGGTCGCCAGCACATCTGGGGCCGTGGAGGAAGCTTTTTCGGTCGAGTCGCTTGCCGGCGGCTGCGCCGCATTGGCTTGCTGGTCCTTGGCGTCAGCTTGCTGTTGGGCCTCCTGCGCCTGTTGCGCCGCCTCTGCTTGGGCCTGAGCCTGGGCTTGGGCAGCAGCCGCCGCTGCGGCCTGAGCCTCCTGCTCCTGCTCAGCCTTCGCATCGTTCGGCGGCGTCGGAGGGGTATCGCTCGGCTGCTCAGAAGCTTCGGCCTGCTGCGTGGTGGTCGGGTCCTTCTGATCGCCTTTCATATCCGGAAGGGGTGTCTCGGTCGCGGAAGGTTGCTGCTCCGCTTTCTCGACAGGCTTCTCAGCACTGGAATCGTCAGGCTTTTCCGGCTGATCGGCCTTGGTCTCATCAGGTTTGGCTGGGGGCTTCTCCGATGCCTCCTTGCCTTGTGGATCGGATTGCTTCGGCGGCTGTTCGGCCGGCTTCTTTCCTTGAGGCTGCTGCGGCTCGTCTTTGGCGTCGGCCGTCTGCTGCTGCGGCTTCTCATCCGGCTTTGGTGTCGGCTTCGGAGGCTGATCGGGCTTCTCGTTTTCCTTGGTCGCCAGCTCCTGCTTTTCCTCCTGCTGCGGCACCAGCTCGACGTTGATGCTCTGCTCAGGCTTTGCCTGCGGCGGCGCCGGAAGCAGCGGCAGCAGAAAAATGGCGACAAACAGGACGTGCAGGAGGATCGACAGGACAAAGCCCGGCCTCATCTCCTTGTCCCGTTTTGCCTCAGCCCGTTCCATCGTTCAGCGGATGGCTCGTGCGGAGAAAGCGATCAAGAGGAAATTGCGCATCGATTCATTCGATCCTTACCGGCAAACAGACGAGAGGACTCTTGGGTCCGCAGACATATGGTATCCGACAGCACTCCTCGAAAGAGGTATTTGTCGAAATCGAACTTGTCAGGCATCCGTCCGATCCGCAATGGCGCAAAAACAAACCTGCGTGATCATATAGCGCGAAAACCCGCGCATCCACCGTTAGAAGAACTCGTCCAGCAGCCGATATCGTCACTAAAAAGCCCGGCTCGCTCTCGCGAACCGGGCTCGATGTCGTAACAGCGCCAATAGCGGCTTAGCTGTCGAGGAAGCTGCGGAGCTTGCGGCTGCGGCTCGGATGCTTGAGCTTGCGCAACGCCTTGGCTTCGATCTGACGGATACGTTCGCGCGTAACCGAGAACTGCTGGCCCACTTCTTCGAGCGTGTGGTCGGTGTTCATGCCGATGCCGAATCGCATGCGCAGCACGCGTTCTTCACGCGGCGTCAGCGATGCCAGAACGCGGGTCGTCGTTTCGCGCAGGTTCGCCTGGATGGCGGCGTCGATCGGCAGAAGCGCGTTCTTGTCCTCGATGAAATCGCCGAGATGCGAATCCTCTTCGTCACCAACAGGCGTTTCGAGCGAGATCGGCTCCTTGGCGATCTTCAGCACCTTGCGCACTTTCTCGAGCGGCATGGCGAGCTTCTCGGCCAATTCTTCCGGCGTCGGCTCGCGGCCGATTTCGTGCAGCATCTGGCGCGAGGTGCGAACGATCTTGTTGATCGTTTCGATCATGTGCACCGGGATACGGATCGTCCGCGCCTGGTCGGCGATCGAACGGGTGATCGCCTGACGAATCCACCAGGTGGCGTAGGTCGAGAACTTGTAGCCACGGCGATACTCGAACTTGTCGACCGCCTTCATCAGGCCGATATTGCCTTCCTGAATGAGGTCGAGGAACTGCAGGCCGCGGTTCGTGTACTTCTTGGCGATGGAAATGACGAGGCGCAGGTTGGCTTCGACCATTTCCTTCTTGGCGATGCGCGCTTCGCGCTCGCCCTTCTGCACCATGTGAACGATGCGACGGAATTCAGAGATCGAAATGCCGGTTTCGGTCGCAAGATTCTGGATTTCCTGGCGGATATCGCGGATCGTCGTGTTTTCGCTCTTGGCGAATTCCTTCCAGCCGCGGGCGGCCAGATTGCCGATCGACTTCATCCAGTTCGGATCGAGCTCGGCGCCCTGATACTGTTCCAGGAAGCTGTCGCGCTTGACGCCATAGGATTCGGCAAGACGCAGCAGGCGGCCTTCGTTCTGAACGAGGCGCTTGTTGATGTCGTAGAGCTGCTCGACCAGGGCGTCGATGCGGTTCTGGTTCAGCGACAGAGACTTGACCGACTTGACCAGCTCATCCTTGAGTTCCTTGTAGCGGCGCTCCTGCGCCGAAGACAGCGTGCCGGAAGCAGACAGGCGCTGTTCCACCTGCTGGTCCTGCAGCTTGCGCAGCTTCTTGTAGGTTTCGGCAATGTTGTCGAGCGTCAGCATGACCTGCGGACGGAGCTCGGCTTCCATCGCGGCGAGAGAGAGGTTGGATTCGTCCTCGTCCTCTTCCTCCTCCTCGATCGGCAGGCCCTCGCCGCCGACATTGGTGATGTCGTCGTCGCCGGACGGAGAGCGGCCGCGACGTGCCTTTTCCTTCTCTTCGGCAGCCTTGCGGTCGGCCTCGATCTTCTCGGGGCTCTGGAACTGCGGCGCAGCCTTGGCCTCGGGACCGGAATAGGTGGTTTCGAGATCGATGATCTCGCGCAGCAGCGTCGTGCCCTCGTTGAGTTCGTCGCGCCAGATAATGAGCGCCTGGAACGTCAACGGGCTCTCACAGAGGCCGCCGATCATCGTTTCGCGGCCAGCCTCGATGCGCTTGGCAATCGCGATTTCGCCTTCGCGCGACAAGAGTTCGACGGAACCCATTTCGCGCAGATACATGCGCACCGGGTCGTCCGTGCGGTCGGTCGGCTCTTTCTTCTTGGCTGTTGCAAGCGCGGAGCCGCTGGTCGGGGCCAGTTCGCCGCCTTCGCTCTCTTCGTCGCCGCCGGCATCGTCGTCGTCGCTTGTCGCGGCGCCGGCCTCTTCGACATCCTCATCTTCAATGACGTTGATGCCCATGTCCGAAAGCATGGCCATCGTATCTTCGATCTGCTCGGACGTCACTTCTTCGGACGGAAGGACGGCGTTGAGCTCGTCCATCGTCACATAGCCGCGCTTCTTCGCGGCCTTGATCATCTTCTTGACCGCGTCATCGGAAAGATCGAGAAGTGGGCCGTCGGAGGTGCCGTCGCGTTCGACTTCAGCTTCTTCGTTCTCTTTGACCTTCGTTGCCATCTCTATATCGTCGCTTTCCCTGACGCTGCAAACTTACACGCGGTGAAACATTCATTCTGGCTGGCGCGCCCTGCACCAGCCGCGACTCACCGACAAACACCTAACGGAATGACCTTTAATGCCCGATTAACCACGATCACCGCCACCGGAGTGCAAAGCTGGATTGCGTTTGGATTTCCGGCCATGGTAGTAGGTGATCCGCTTGATCCAGTTTACCGTTCTTTCCGAAGTCAAACGGTGATTCCCAGAATTTTAGTTCTCGTCAAGCTTTTCCAGCAAAAAAGCCCGTTAAATGCACGAAAAAGCCTTATCCACAGGCTCGGTGCGCCGCAATCAATTGTTTCCCGTATTTAGGAAGTCCCCGCGCGATGACAAGAGCATCCTAAACAAAGCCTCACATTTCCGGCATCGGCAGGTATTATCGACGCCGGAAGTGTGT
The DNA here is from genome assembly GCF_053521765.1 of Rhizobium sp. A37_96. Taxonomy (NCBI): domain Bacteria; kingdom Pseudomonadati; phylum Pseudomonadota; class Alphaproteobacteria; order Hyphomicrobiales; family Rhizobiaceae; genus Rhizobium; species Rhizobium sp. A37_96. The sequence continues at coordinate 516,612 of NZ_JBNWDS010000001.1, forward strand.
CCGAATGGCATCAATTCCAGTCCATGACGACCTTGCCGGAATTGCCGGAACGCATAGCTTCGAAGCCATCGCGGAAATCGTCGATGCCGATACGGTGGGTGATGACGGGCGATACATCGAGACCGCCCTGCACGAAGGCAATCATCTTGTACCAGGTCTCGAACATCTCGCGACCGTAGATGCCTTTCAGGTTCAGCATCTTGAAGATGACCTTGTTCCAGTCGATCTCGAAGCCGGCCGGCGCAATGCCGAGAATGGCGATCTTCCCGCCATTGTTCATCTTGTCGATCATGTCGCGGAAGGCGGGTGCGGCGCCCGACATTTCCAGGCCTACGTCGAAGCCTTCCGTCATGCCGACGGATTTCATCACATCGGCAAGGTTCTCCTTTGAGGCATCGACGACGTGATCGATGCCGACCTTGCGAGCGAGCGCCAGCCGGGTGGGGTTGATATCGGTGATGACCACCTTGCGCGCGCCGGAGCGCTTGGCGACCATCGCGCCCATGATGCCGATCGGCCCTGCGCCGGTGACGAGCACGTCCTCGCCGACCAGATCGAAGGACAGCGCGGTGTGGACCGCATTGCCGAACGGATCGAAGATCGCGGCGATTTCGTCTGGAATGTCGTCAGGGATCGGCACGACGTTGGATTCGGGAATGCAGACGAATTCGCCGAAGGAGCCGGGGCGGTTGACGCCGACGCCGAGCGTGTTGCGGCAGAGATGCCCCCTGCCCGCCCGGCAGTTGCGACATTTGCCGCAGACGATGTGCCCTTCGCCGGAGACGCGCTCGCCGACGTGATATTTCGTCACCGCCGAGCCGATCTCAGCAATCTCGCCGCAGAATTCATGGCCGACAACCATCGGCACGGGAATGGTCTTCTGCGCCCATTGGTCCCAGTTCCAGATGTGGACATCGGTGCCGCAGATCGCCGACTTCCTGACCCGTATCAGGACATCGTTCGGCCCGATTTCCGGCACCGGGACATGCTCCATCCACAGCCCGACTTCCGGCTTGGCTTTGACCAGCGCTTTCATCATGTTCGACATGATCGGTTCTCTCCAACCAATTCAAATGATTCCGAGTTCTCTTCCGGCTTCCGCGAAGGCTGCGATTGCCTTTTCGACATCCGCCTTCGAATGGGCGGCCGACATCTGCGTGCGGATGCGCGCCTGGCCCTTGGGAACGACGGGGAAGGAAAAGCCGATGACGTAGACGCCCTTCTTCAGCATCAGCGCCGCCATGTCCTGCGCCAGCTTTGCATCGCCGAGCATGACGGGAATGATCGGGTGATCGGCGCCGGCCAGCGTGAAGCCGAGCTTCGTCATCTCGCTGCGGAAAAGCTCGGCATTGCTCTTGAGCCGTGCACGTAATTCGTCGCCATTGTCGATCAGATCGAACACCTTCAGCGACGCGGCGGCGATGACGGGCGCCAATGTATTGGAGAAGAGGTAGGGGCGCGAACGCTGCCGCAGCCACTCAACGATCTCGCCTCTGGCTGACGTATAGCCGCCCGAAGCACCGCCGAGCGCCTTGCCGAGCGTACCGGTGATGATGTCGATCCGGCCTTCGACGCCGCAATGCTCCGGCGAGCCCCGGCCATGCTCGCCGACGAAGCCGACCGCGTGGCTGTCGTCGACCATGACCATGGCGCCGTATTTTTCCGCCAGATCGCAGACGCCGCCGAGATTGGCGATGATGCCGTCCATGGAGAACACGCCGTCGGTCGCGATGAGCTTGAAGCGGCTGCCCTCGGCCTTCTTCAACTCCTCTTCAAGCGCCGCCATGTCATTGTTGGCATAGCGGAAGCGCTTCGCCTTGGAGAGCCGCACCCCGTCGATGATAGAGGCGTGATTGAGCGCATCCGAGATGATGGCGTCTTCTTCCGACAGCAGCGTCTCGAACAGGCCGCCATTCGCGTCGAAGCAGGAGGAATAAAGAATCGTATCCTCCATGCCGAGAAAGGCCGAGATCCGCGCTTCGAGCTGCTTGTGCTCTTCCTGCGTACCGCAGATGAAGCGAACCGACGCCATGCCGTAGCCATAGCGATCGAGGGCTTTCTTTCCTGCCTCGGCAAGCTCCTCATTGTCTGCAAGGCCCAGATAGTTGTTGGCGCAGAAATTGAGGACGCGCGCACCGCCGGCAACGGCGATTTCGCCGGCCTGCTTCGAGGTGATGACGCGCTCGGATTTGTAAAGACCGGCTTCTTTCAGGCCGGCAAGCTCTGTGCGCAGGTGCGATAGGAATTCAGAGGTCATTGTCGCATTCCATTACTGGTCATGGCGGAAACAGGCCGAGTGATAACATAGCATTAGCACAGCTGCCGCATTCACCAGCGGCAAAAATACATGAGGCTATGACGCTGCCGCGATATGGCACGTTGCGGTTCGTTTATCATCGTCGAGACGCGCCAAACAGACCATTCGCGCGCATCCAGGGCTGCAGCTATTGCAAAAATTACTTGACTGAGTCCATTATTGTCGCGAGCGTGCCGGTGCGGCAGCGGGCTTGTCGAGGGTATCATGAGCATATTCGAGAGATTTTCATTGAAGGGGCGAATCGCCCTCGTGACCGGCGGCGGACGCGGCCTCGGATTTGAAATGGCCCGGGCGCTTGCCGATGCCGGCGCTCACGTCATCGTCAATGGACGGACCCCGGCAACGCTGGAGACGGCCGTCGAGGCCATTCGTGACAGTGGCGGTTCGGCCGAAGCCGCAGCCTTCGATATTGCCGACCGCGACGCGCAACGCGCGGCGATGGGGCAGATCGAGAACCATCACGGACGGCTCGATATATTGATCAACAATGTCGGCGCCCGTGACAGACGCGCCCTGGTCGATTTCGACGACGAGGCGATCCTGGCCCTGCTCAATACGGATCTGGCCGCCTCCATCATGCTGTCCCGCGATGCCGCCCGACTGATGAAGCGACACAATCACGGACGGCTGATCTCGGTCACGTCGATCAGCGGTCACGTCGTCATGCCCGGCGACTGTGTCTATCCCGCAGCCAAGCAAGGCCTGACGGGCCTGATGCGAGGCATGGCGGTGGAATTCGGTCCGCATGGCATCACCAGCAATGCCATTGCTCCGGGCTGGTTCGCGACGGAAACGAACGCCGCGATGGCTGCAAATGAAGAGCTGCTTCCTTTCGTGCGCCAGCGCATCCCGGTTCAGCGCTGGGGACGGCCGGACGAAATCGCCGGCGCCGCATTGTTTCTGGCCAGCGACGCGGCGTCCTTCGTCAACGGCCATGTCCTGACCGTCGATGGGGGCATGACCGTGCGCATGTAACCGGCGGACCGTCACGCCTTCTCGCTCGGTCGCCGACTATCAACGACCGCCGAAATCCGAAATGACGGCCAGGAAGGCGTCCCCATAGCGTTCGAGCTTCGACTGGCCGACGCCCGAAATCCCGAGAAGCGCCTTGTGATTCTTCGGCTGCTCCGTCGCAAAGGCGATCAGCGTCGTATCGGGGAAAACGACATAGGGCGGCACGCCCAGCTCCTTGGCTATTCTGGTCCGCTCGGCGCGCAGCGCATCGAACAAGGCTTGCGCCTCGCCTGCAAGTCCATGCGCCGGCTTCTCGGATCGCCCGATCTTCTTACCGCGACGCCCAGCCTCCGGGCGATCCTTGCGGAAAAAGACCTGGCGATCGCGCTTGAAGACCGATCGCGCCTCCTCCTCGAGCTTCATGGCGCCGAAAGCCGTATGGTCGACGCTCAGAAAGCCGCTCGCAAGCAATTGCCGGAAAATCGACTGCCATGTGCGGGCGGGAATATCCTTCCCGGCGCCGAAAACGGGCATGTCGACATGGCCGAAGCGCTCGGTCTTCTCGTTGACCGTACCCATCAGCACATCGATGACATGGCCGGTGCCGAAACGTTCGCCGGTGCGATAGACAGCCGCGAGCGCCTTGATCGCCGCTTCCGTTCCATCCCAGGTCTCCACTGGCTTGAGGCAGGTATCGCAGTTGCCGCAGCCGCCGCCATGGGCCTCGCCGAAATGCGCGAGGATGGACTGCCGCCGGCATCCGGCCGTTTCACAGATCGCAAGCAAGGCATTGAGCTTTGCCCGCTCGACCCGCTTGATCTCTTCGGATGCACCGCCTTCATCGATCATCCGCCGCCGCTGGATGACGTCGGCCATGCCGTAGGCCATCCAGACATTCGAGGGCAGGCCATCGCGCCCGGCACGCCCCGTCTCCTGATAATAAGCCTCCACGGAACCCGGCAGATCGAGATGGGCGACATAGCGCACATTCGGCTTGTCGATGCCCATGCCGAACGCGACGGTCGCAACAAGGCACAGGTCTTCTTCCTTGAGGAACGCATCCTGATTGGCGTCGCGAAGCGCTCGATCCATGCCGGCATGATAGGGAAGCGCACGAATGCCCTGCCCGTTCAGCCACTCGGCCGTATCTTCGACTTTGGCGCGCGAAAGGCAGTAGACGATGCCGCTATCGCCACGATGGCCATCGAGAAAGCGCAGCAATTGCTGTCGCGGCTGGTCGCGCTCGACAATCTCGTAGGCGATGTTGGGGCGATCGAAACTGGTGGTGAAGACCGCGGCATCGTCGAGAGCCAGCCGCTCGATGATGTCCTCGCGGGTATGGGGATCGGCCGTCGCCGTCAGCGCGATACGCGGCACGCCGGGGAAAAGTTCGGCGAGCTTGCCCAGATCGCGATATTCCGGCCTGAAGTCGTGGCCCCATTGAGAGACGCAATGGGCTTCGTCGATCGCAAAAAGCGAGATCTTGGCCCTGCCGAGCATCTGGCAGAACCCCTCCGTCGCAATGCGTTCCGGCGTCACATAGAGCAGATCGAGCGCACCTGCGGAAATGGCGCGATACACATCGCTGGCTTCCTCGCGCGACAGCGACGAATTCAGCGCAGCCGCTCGAATGCCGAGCTGCTTCATCGCCTCCACCTGATCCCGCATCAGGGCGATCAGCGGAGAAACGACGATGCCGATGCCATCGCGGCAAAGTGCGGGGATCTGGAAACACAGCGATTTTCCCGCACCCGTCGGAAACAGCACGACGGCATCGCCGCCGGCAACGACGTGATCCACGACCTGCTGCTGCTTGCCGCGAAAGGCGGAATAGCCATAGACGCGCTTCAGGACGTCGAGCGGCGCCGGCGCACCGATACGCTTGCCGAACGCAGGCTTGCCAAACAATGCGTCGTCCGCGGAAAATCGCGGCTCTTGTCTTTCAGGCTGAGGCATCTATTCCCTATTTTCCAGCGGCACCCTTGACGCGGCCGGACAGTACGCCGAAGCCATCGATGATCGCCTCCTGATTTTCCAGCCGCAGCGCCTCGAGCTGCACTTCCTGCAACGCCCGAATCAACGGCTCTATCGCGTCACCGTCGCCCTCTTCGGTCGCTTCGGCAATAGCGCCTTCCAGCTCGATCTTGTGCCAGCGCAACGCTTTCGAGCGTTTATGCAGGGCGAGTGCCTGGCGATAGCCCTCGCGCGCATCCTCCATGGCAGCCGCATCCGTCGCCGTCCACAGGCGAGCGTTACGAACCTGCTGCTCAAGATTCTTCAGCAAGGCGCCGAAACCCTGCTCTTCCAATTGCTCGATCAAACGCTCACGGACGAGCTGAGGCCCCACCATGGTTGCGGCAACCCCGAGAACCGCGGACCAGAGGCGCTGCAGTTCACGGCTGTCATAATCGATGGCGGCAATCTCGTCATATTCGTCCTGCAGCAACGGCGGATGGTTGACGATGGTCAAGGCCAGAACGCTTTCGCGCAGGCTCGGAACATCCTGATGGCCCTTGATCATGGCTGAACGTGCCAAACGATCGGACGCCGTTGTTGCTACCGCTGCGCCCGCGCGCGCCTGCCCGCCGCGCCCGCCGAAATTGCGGCCGTTGCCATCGCGAGAGAAGCCGCGCGCCTGCTGGCCGCCGCCCCGCTGGAACTGCGGCTGAAAGAGCCCGTTCAATCGCTCGCGCATATTCTGCTGATAATGACGGCGGACATCCTCGTCCGTTATCACGGACACGATACGCCTGAGCCGTGCCTCCAGCTCCGCCCGTGCCTCGGGCGTCTCGAAGGAGCCGCCACCCGCCTCCCTGGCCCAGATCAGATCGGCCAGAGGCTTTGCCTGCGCCAGCACCTTGTCGAAAGGCGCGCGCCCGTCCTGCCGCACGAGGTCGTCCGGGTCCTTGCCGTCGGGCAGCAGCGCGAAGCGTACCGTGCGGCTCGGCTTGATATGCGGCAGAGCCAGATCGGCGGCACGATTGGCGGCGCGGATGCCGGCGCCATCGCCATCGAAGCAGAGGACCGGCTCCGGCGTCATCTTCCAGAGGAGGTCCAGCTGGTTCTCCGTCAGCGCCGTGCCCAGCGGCGCTACCGCGTTTTCGACACCGGCCTGATGCAGTGCGATGACATCCATATAGCCTTCGACCGCAATGATGGTGCCGGCACCATCGGCTCCTTGGGCGGCACGGCGCGCGCGCGTGAAATTGTAGAGCACGTTGCCCTTGTGAAAGAGCTCGGTCTCATTGGAGTTCAGGTATTTCGCCGGCGCGTCCGGCGACATGGCGCGTCCGCCGAAAGCGATCACCTTTTCCCTGGAGGAGAGAATCGGAAACATGATGCGGTCGCGAAAGCGATCGTAGGAGACCGGCACGTTCTCGTGCACGACGAGCCCGCAGGCTTCCATCTGCTCCTTCAATATGCCTTTGCCGGCGAGATGCTCCTTCAACGCGTTGCGGCTATCCGGCGAATATCCGAGGCGAAAGGTCTCGATGGTGCGACCGCTCAGGCCACGGTCGCGCAGATAGGCCCGCGCCCGCGCGCCATTGGCAGTCTGCAGTTGATCCTGGAAGAACTGAGTCGCCATCTCCATGACATCGAGCAGCGACGTACGCTCCTTCTCGCGCTTGGCCTCCATCGGGTCGGCGACCGGCATGGGAACGCCGGCCATGTCGGCGATCTGCTGCACCGCCTCGGGAAAGCTCAGGCCCTCCAGCTCGGTGAGGAAGCGGAAATGGTCGCCGGTCACGCCACAGCCGAAGCAATGATAGCGTCCCTTGCGGTCCTCGCAGTGAAAGCTCGGCGACTTCTCGCCGTGGAAGGGGCAGCAGGCCCAGTAATCGCCGCGCGGGACATTGGTCTTGCGCCGATCCCAGGTCACACGACGGCCGATCACGTCCGAAATCAAAACGCGGTCGCGAATCTCGTCGAGAAACGTATTGGAAAATCGCATGGCTACCTCTGGCTCATCCCATATAAACAGGAATGGGAGGCTTTACCACGACGCGCTGGCAACCTCCCCCGGTATTCACAGCCCTCTGCAAATGACCGCACCGGCGTCCTTTCGATCACAACTCCGTGAACTTCCGGCCGAATTCGATCCTGTCCGGACCCTACCCGAACGTCGCTTTCAGCCCGTAGGAGGCGGATCGAGTGCTCCTCCCGCTTGAAGCAGGCGAACGCTTCAAGACTATTGGTGTAACTGCTTCGTCTAAGAAAATCCGCGAAAAAGCAATGACTTGCACAGCCTGAAGTCGATACCGCCGAACGAAATCCGCATCGCCGGCAATCAGGAGCTGCAAAGCAGCCGCTTCCGGACGACACTATCTGGCGGCACATTTGAGACGCCCTCCGTAAGCCAAACATTATTTTTTTGTAATTTGATTGTTGATGTGCGCCGCAATAGCGTTCTTCTCACAGGACGAGACAAGCCGGCGAAGAAATTCCTTCGTGACGCGACATGCCGAGACGCCCTGACGAACGGGAAGCCACCAGGTACAGGGCTTTCAGTTTAGGAGATGAAATGCGTGTTCTTATCGTACCGCTAGCCGCCGCGGCCATGTTTGCGACAGCAACCTATAGCTCGGCTACGACGAATGGCAGCGGTGCTGACAAGAACGTGCTTTATGCTGGCGCAGGATATCAGCTGCCGGCGGATATGAAAGTCCCTGCTCTTACGGCAGGCGTAAAAGTTCAAATGTCCGGACTGCCGTCGCAGGCGTTGGCCTTGCCTCGGCAAGTCAGGATTTTCAGATAGATTACCGAGATACTCAGGTGGGGCACCATCCCTACCCCCGGCGCCGCCCCACCTGAGTGCCTTTGCAATAGACGTTTGATTTTTGGGCCCCACCCTGCGTCATCAAACGCCTGCAAAGCGCAAGAAGGCAGGAGCTCCCCCAGCTCCTGCCTTCTCTAATTTTAAGCCCCTCTCCGATTTCACGACATGGAAGCAATGGATGATGCCGCGAAACATCGTCGCTCCATCGCCGCGAGTATCTTGACGCAACGGCGCCGATGGATATCTTTTATTATCTACGCATATGCGATCTTAGTAATTATCTCTTCAGACAATTTGGAATTTTGCTCAGTTCATCGGAGACGGCTGCATGTCTTTATCCGCGAAGGAACTTGCTCAAGACCCTGAATTTTTCACAGAAATCCTAAACTACACTCGAGAGATCATATCCACTTACGATCAAAACCAGAGCGTATGCTCTGTTTTTGCTTCGCAGCAACGCTGGCTGATGGCGCTCGCCGGCGTTGCTTTATATTGCGGCGGCATCGACGGGGAGCCGCCCGGCATGCACGCCAATCGCTTCGCCAACTACGTCGTCGACCACGACATAGCCAGCCATAACACCGCCCTCAGCTTCCTTCAGGACATGCTGACGCTCGGCCTGTTGCGCTACCTGCCGGTTGCGGCAGATCGGCGGGCCCGGCCGATGGAGCCGACCGAAGAAGCCGCAAGGCAGCTTGCGAAATGGCTCAGCATTCATCTTTCCGCGCTGGATCACTTGGATGGCGGCAAACGCAACGCCCTGTTTGCCAGGCAACCGGAGCTCATCGGCGTGCTGCAGCCGGCGATTTCAGTCGGCATCATCCAGAGCGACGACCTGCGTCATCCAGGAGAGACATTCGATCTCTTCACCTGGGCAAACTCCGGCGGCGTCATCATGGACTATCTGATCTCCCGCGTCGGCATGATCAATCCGGCAACACAACAGGCGATCGTGGGGCGCGTAGCCTTCACCGACATCTGCCGCCGCTTTCTGATTTCCAGAACGCATGCGAAGCGGCTCATGAACCGCGCGGTGAAAATGGAGAGCGTCGGGTGGACCGGATCTTCCGGGCGAAGCCAGCTGTGGCTGTCCAACAACTTCATCCAGGAATACCGCAACTATCAGGCGGAAAAGTTCGCGATCATCGACGCCGCCTGGGAAAACACCCTCGGCTTGCGGCACACCCGCACGCCGAGGGCAAGGCAAGCCTTTACTTCAACAATTCCTTCAAGATAGCCGAGGCCTTGGCGAAATCCATCTGCCCTGCATAGCGCTCGCGCAGGGCGGCCACGCACTTGCCCATGTCCTTCAGGCCCTGCGCGCCGAGTTCGGCGACGACCGCGACACAGATCTCGCGCACCTTCTCCTCGGAAAGCTGCTCAGGCATGAAACCCTGGATGACGGCGATTTCCTCGCGCTCCTTGTCGGCCAGCTCGGGACGTCCGCCATCGATATAGATCTTTACCGATTCCTCGCGCTGCTTGATCATCTTGGCGAGCAGCTGGAGGATTTCGTCCTCGCTCGCCTGCTCCTTGCCCAAGCCGCGGTTGGCGATGTCCTTGTCCTTGATGGCTGCAAGGATCAGACGAACGGTGGAAAGCCTCGCCGTAGCCTTGGCCTTCATGGCGTCCTTCTGGGCGTTGGAAAGGGTTTCGCGGATCATGTCTGTAAACTCCTTGAAGCAGGCCGGCGGCGATCGCCCCGGCCACTTATGTCATGTCGCTGTCTCTTAGACCAACTATGTCGATCAATGCAATTGCGCCCGAGAGCCCGAATTCCTTGACGGGAAAGCAAAGCGCGCATTGACCGACTGGCCTTGTTTAGCTATGTCCATCACCTGCACATAAGATCGATAGGAAGATCTCAAGCCGCGACAAGCGTCGCTGGCTGTACCTTGCTACAAACATGGCGGAAGCCGACGGTCTCTTCAAGGCCGCGCTCCACGCCGGAAACGGGATGACTATGACCGCCACAGCCCCATGGACCACTGAAAAGCCGACCGCCCTCCTCGTTCTTGCCGATGGCACCGTGATCGAGGGCAAGGGCATCGGCGCGACCGGCAAGGTCCAGGCCGAAGTCTGCTTCAACACGGCGCTGACCGGTTACGAGGAGATCCTGACCGATCCCTCCTATCTTGGCCAGATCGTCACCTTCACGTTCCCCCATATCGGCAATGTCGGCACGAACGACGAAGATATCGAAGACCTGACGCCCGCTGCCCGGCACGGCGCGGTCGGCGTCATCTTCAAGGCCGATATCACCGATCCGTCGAACTACCGCGCCGCCAAGCATCTCGACCAGTGGCTGAAGGCGCGCGGCATCATCGGCCTTTGCGGCATCGACACCCGCGCCCTGACCGCCTGGATCCGCGAAAACGGCATGCCGAACGGCGTCATCGCGCACGATCCGAACGGCGTCTTCGACATCGAACAGCTGAAGGCCGACGCCAAGGCCTGGAGCGGCCTCGAAGGTCTCGATCTTGCCAAGGTCGCGTCCTCCGGCCAGTCGTCGCAATGGTCGCAGACGCCCTGGATCTGGAACGAAGGCTACGGCGAACTGAATGCCTCCGACGCCAAGTATCACATCGTCTGCCTCGACTACGGCGTCAAGCGCAACATCCTGCGCCTGTTTGCCGGCCTCGATTGCAAGGTCACGGTGTTGCCGGCGACCGCTTCGACCGATGAAGTCCTCGGCCTCAACCCGGACGGCATCTTCCTCTCCAACGGCCCCGGCGATCCGGCCGCGACCGGCGAATATGCCGTTCCCGTCATCAAGGACCTGCTGAAGACCGAGATCCCGCTGTTCGGCATCTGCCTCGGCCACCAGATGCTCGGCCTTGCGCTGGGTGCCACGACCGCGAAGATGCACCAGGGCCATCACGGCGCCAACCATCCGGTCAAGGACCACACGACGGGCAAGGTCGAGATCGTTTCGATGAACCACGGCTTCGCGGTCGACTCGAACTCGCTGCCGGAAGGCGTTGAGGAGACTCACATTTCGCTTTTCGACGGCAGCAATTGCGGCCTGCGCGTCTCCGGCAAGCCGGTCTTCTCGGTGCAGCATCACCCGGAAGCCTCTCCTGGCCCGCAGGACAGCCACTATCTTTTCCGCCGCTTCGTCAATCTGGTGCGCGAAAAGAAGGGCGAATCGGCACTGGCCGAGCGCGCCTGAGCCGCCAGCGACCGAACGACACGAAAAGGCCCCGGATTGGCAAGCAATCCGGGGCCTTTCTCTTTGCGCGGCTGCTTGGGAGGCATATCCGTCACATCGTTTCGCGCGTGCTGAAGCTCAAGCCTGCAAGCGGCGGCGCTTGACCTCCTCAAGCTCGCTCATGAGGATTTCCTCCAGGAACTCGAAGTCGGATTGCCCGAATTCCACCAGGCCGAATCTCAGCTTGTAGCCCCAGTTCTTGTCCTGGGTGAAATCAAGCCAGCCCAGCAGCGGGCGGAGCGGCTGTTCCGGCGCATCCAGCCAGTCCACATCCTTGCGATAGGCCTTTCCGCAACCCATTTCGGCAAGATAAGGCTCGCCCTCACGAACGTAGCCGATGGCGGTGAAGCTCTGAAAACCGTCCCTATCGCCCATTTTGACAGATGAGGAATAGTAGACGATGCCGTCGCCCGGCTTGATGCGCTTCAAGGGAGCGCGCTTGCCGTGGTTTACCTGCATGAAGCCATGTTCGCGCCCTATGCGCACATGTTCGGCACTGGCCACCGCCAGCCAATAGGATTTTTCAACCGGCTTGGATTGCCTGCGAGACACGTTGGCGTGCGGCAGTAGGCGCACCGTCGCACCCTGATCGATCTGTACTTCCCGCGGGAAAAGCGCGGCATCGTTACGATTGCTTGCCTTGAATATCATGGTCGTCTCCCGTCCTTGGTATGAAACCAATATAGACGACCATGCTGTCAATTTTTGTCAGCAGTCTCGCACCATGGCGACGCCTGCCGCCCTCAGGCGGAAGTCGTTTCGGAACGCACCAGAATGTAGAACCGCGCGCAAAGCATCGCCGCCGCGGAGCCCAGTCCGAGCAGGAAGCCGAACCATATGCCGATACCGCCGAAACCGAGCGGAAACGCCAGCAGCCACGCCAGGAAGAAGCCGATCGGCCAATAGGCGACAAGCGCCATTATCATCGGCACCCGCGCGTCCTTCAGTCCGCGCAGCAGGCCGCTGGCGATGGACTGCAGCCCATCGACGAGCTGGAACAGGCCGGCCACGACGATCAGCGGCGCGGCATAGGCAAGCACCTTCGACGCATCGGCGGAGGTGACATCGAGGAACCAGCTTCCCAACCACGATGGCATTGTCGCGAACAGGATGCTGCCAAAGAGCGAAATGCAGCTCGAAATGATGATCACCACGATCGACGCCCGCTTCAGGCCGAGGTGATCGCCCTGCCCGTGCGCGACACCGACGCGCACCGTCGCCGCCTGGCTGAGTCCGAGCGGGATCATGAAGGCGATCGATGCCCACTGCAGGGCAATGCCGTGGGCTGCGAGCTCGATCGTGCCGATCTGCCCCATCAGCAGCGATGCCGCGGTGAACAGGCTGACTTCGGCAAGAACCGTGACGCTGATCGGGAAACCCAGCCGGACGACATCCCACAGAGCATGCCAGTCCGGCCTCCAGAACCGGACGAAAATCTCGTAGCGACGAGTTTCCTGATGGGCCTGAACATAACCGACGATGAACAGGAAACCGGCCGTCTGTACCGCGACGGAAACAATAGCGGCACCATGCAGGCCCATGGCAGGCAAGCCGAAATGGCCGAGCACGAGGATGTAGGCGAGCACGGCATTCATCACCAGCATGGCGATGGTGACCTTGAGGATGATGCCGGCGCGGCCAATGGCGCTGACAAGCGCGCGAATGACATTGTAGAGCAGCCCCGGCAGCACGGCGAAGTGGCCGATGTCGATATAGCCGCTGGCAAGCTTCGCCACATCGGGCTTTTGCCCGGCCGCCAGCAGGATCTGCTCGGAATAGAAGAAGGCAGGCTGCGCCACCAGCCAATAGGCGGTGACAACCCAGAGACCCATGCGCAAGGCGCGGCGCACGGAGATCACATCCCCCTTGCCGTAGGCCTGCGCCACCAGCGGCACGACGGCGATGGAAAAGCCCGAGCCGAAAATCAGGATCGTAAACAGGAACTGAGCTGCGAGCACCATCGCAGCCAGCTGCTCGGCACCGAGCCGGCCGACGATCATTACGTCCGTGGTGTTGATCCCGAGCTGCGCCAATTGCGCGCCGATCAGCGGAATGCCCAGCGCAAGCGTTGCGCGGACATGAGCAGACCACGAATTGTCATTGTCGTGCGCGAACGGGCGCGCAGTTACCGGCATATCCATAACGAAGACTCGATCTTTAGAAACGCGCGAGCCGCCCTACCCAAGGGTGCGCGAGCCTGCCGCATTAACGCAACTTAGCTCAAAAAGCCAGCAGACAAGCCCACGGTGCTAAAGAATTCATCAGAACATCAAAATATCTGATGAATTTTTAGGCCGCCTCGCCTGCCTGCGACTGGACAGCCACTTTCGGCTCGCTCTTGCGGACCTTTGTCAGGAGCACGACAAGTCCGGCGGCCACCAGAATGGCACCCATGATGAAGGGTGCCCCGGCAAAGACCACAGGCGCGGTCGGAGCCGTATAATACTGGAACAGATACGGGAAAAGCAGAGGGCCGATGATGGCGGTAATGCTCGTCAGGCTGCCGAGCGCGCCTTGCAACTCGCCCTGTGCGGAAGGTGGCACCTTGCTCGCGGCGATCGAACGCAGGGGCGCATCCGCGACGTTCTCGATGACCGTCAGGACGACAACCACATAGACCATCCATCCTTGCCATGCGAATGCGTAGCCCAAGAGGCCGAGACAGGAGAACATCAGCCCGAGCAGCGCGGTCTTCCACTCGCCGAGCACGGGCACCAGCCGCGGCAGCACCAAGCCCATGACGATGGCGGCGCCAATGCCGTAGGCGCCGAGCGAGAAGCCGATCTGCCCCTCGCTCCAGTCATAGCGATAGGAGGTCACGAAGGACCAGACGGCCGGATAGACACCGTGCGCCAGCCAGTTCAGGAACATGACGACGCAGACCCAGCCGATGCCCTGATACCGTCGCATCTGCTTCAGCGCGCCGAACGGATTGGCGCGCGCGATTTCGAAGGGGCGGCGATGCTTCGCATCCAGCGTTTCCGGCAACAGGAAATAGGCGCCGACGAAATTCAGGAACGCCAGCGCCGCCGCGCCGTAAAACGGTACGCGCGGACCGAACTCACCAAGAAAGCCGCCGATGACGGGGCCGAGCACGAAGCCGACACCGAAGGCCATACCGATCAGGCCGAAATTCTTCGCACGGTTCTCGTCGTTGCTGATATCGGCGATATAGGCCGAACAGGTCGAGAAGCTCGCGCCGCTGATGCCGGCCAGGATACGCCCGACGAACAGCATCCAATAGGAACCGGCGATCGCACAGATGAAATTGTCGATCGCAAATGTCAGCACCGATGCCAGCAACAGCGGGCGGCGGCCGAAACGGTCGCTCAGATTGCCGATCAACGGCGAAAACAGGAACTGCATGGCGGCATAGGCAAGCAGCAGCCAGCCGCCTTCCGTTGCCGCCGAACTGACCGACGCGCCCGTCAACTCTTCCAGATATTTCGGCATGACCGGCATGATGATCGCGATGCCGATGACGTCGAGGAAGAGGATAAGGAAAACGAGGAACAAGCCTCGACGGGCGAATTTCTGATCGATCATGGAGATGCCTTCTGGCGGCCCCGCCTCCATGAAAGAGACAGAACGTGAACGAAAAACCGGAGCGTTCCCCATACATAAAGATTTTGGCGGAAACAATCCGTGAACGCTTCAATCTTATTGATTTATTGCCCGGTTTTTTTGATCCTCGGCATGAAACGACGATCTCTCGCGATGCCGCCGTTGTTCGCCATTGAGGAAGTCGACGAAGGCCCGGAGCGGTGCCGGCATGTGCCGGCGGCTGGCATAATAGAGAAACGGACCGGAAAAGGCCGTGTCCCATTCCTCCAGGATCGGCACCAGTTCTCCGCTGGCAATCTGCGGTGCGAGAAACTCCCGAAAGGTTCTGATGACGCCGAGCCCGGCTACCGCCGCATTGCGCTCGATGTCGATCGAGTTCGTCGCGACGACCATCGGCGGAGCGATGAAGATCGTCTCCCCTTTCCTTTCGAACTCCCAAGGCAGCACCGAGCCGCTCAGAAACCGGTGACGCACGCAGCGATGCTCCAGTATGTCGCGCGGATGCTGCGGCGTGCCGTTTGCAGCGAGATAGGCTGGCGCGGCGGCAGTCACATAATGCTGTTGCCGCGGGCCGATCGGCACCGCGATCATATCCTTTTCCAGCCTTTCGTCATAGCGGATCCCAGCGTCATAGCCGGCTGCGACCACATCGATGAAACTGTCCTCGGCGACGATTTCGACTGATATCGCGGGATATTCCCTCAGGAAGCGGCTGATGATGTCGGGCATGACGACCATGGCGGCAACGGTCGGCACATTCAGCCGCAAAGTGCCGCCGACGCTGTCGCGAAAGCTGTTGATATCGTCGAGCGCGCCGGCGATCTCGCTCATGGCGGGGGTCAGGCGTTCCATCAAGCGCTCACCCGCCTCGGTCGGCGTCACGCTTCTGGTCGTGCGATTGAGTAGACGAACGGCCAGCCGCTCCTCCAACCGGCGAACCGCTTCGCTCAGGGACGAGGCGGAAACGCGGCGTTTGCGTGCCGCTTCGCGAAAGCTGCGTTCGCGCGCGACTGCGGTAAAGGCAACCAGATCGGCCAGCGGCAAATCATCCATTGTGCAAAATTCCAAACAAGCCGTTTCGATTTCCCTGGATTATCGCACACAGCACGATGGAGTAAAACCCTGTCGAGAGCGACCTCAAGAGGCGAACGCGCCTCCGACCAGGGAGAACGACGATGGAAAAGCACCAATTGGGAAAGACCGGGCCGCAGGTATCGGCACTGGGCCTCGGCTGCATGGGCATGTCGGGCATGTATGGCCCGTCGGATCGCGCCGAGAGCATCGCCACGATCCATGCCGCGCTCGATGCCGGCATCAATTTGCTGGATACGGGCGATTTCTACGGCATGGGCCACAATGAGATGCTGATCGGCGAAGCCATCAAGGGCCTGAAGCGGGATGACTTCCTGCTCAGCGTCAAGTTCGGCGCCCTGCGTGACCCTGCCGGAGCGTGGCTCGGCTACGATGCCCGGCCGGCAGCGATCAGAAATTTCGTCGCCTATTCGCTGCAGCGTCTCGGCGTCGATCACATCGATGTCTACCGCCCTGCCCGCCTCGACCCGAATGTGCCGATCGAAGACCAGATCGGCGCGATATCGGACCTCATCAAGGCAGGCTATGTCAGGCATATCGGCCTTTCGGAGGTCGGGGCGGAGACCATCCGCCGCGCCGCCGCCGTTCATCCGATCGTCGACCTGCAGATCGAATATTCGCTGATCTCGCGCGGCATCGAGGACAAGATCCTTCCGACCTGCCGCGAGCTCGGCATCGGCATCACCGCCTACGGCGTTCTCTCGCGTGGCCTCATCAGCGGCCATTGGCAGAAAGACAATGCGCAGAAAGGCGACTTCCGCACTCTTAGCCCACGCTTCCAGGCTGGAAACGTCGAAAGAAACCTCGAGCTCGTGGAAGCCCTGCGCCAGATCGCCGAGGCGAAGGGCGCAAGCGTCGCCCAGATCGCCATCGCCTGGGTCGCAGCCCAAGGCAAGGAGATCGTCCCGGTGATCGGCGCCCGTCGTCGCGACCGCCTCACGGAAGCCCTGGGCGCACTCTCCGTCGAATTGTCGCAAGCGGATATGGCCGCGATCGAACGCGCGATCCCGAAGGATGCCGCCGCCGGCGGCCGCTATCCGGAAGCGCAACTGACGCATCTCGACAGCGAGAAATAGTGGGCCAAGGAACTTGCCCGCTCAACGGCGCTCCGGCAGCGGGCAAGCCAAATCAGACGGGATTGTTCAGCGTATCGCAATCGCTGAGCTTGCCGGAATCGAAGCCCTGCTTGAACCACTTCACGCGCTGCGCGGAAGTGCCGTGGTTGAAGCTGTCGGGAACGACATAGCCCTGCGTGCGCTTCTGTAGCGTATCGTCGCCGATCTGCTGCGCGGCATTCAGCGCCTCCTCCAGATCGCCGGACTGCAATATGCCCTTCTGCTGCGTGAACTTGCCCCAGATGCCCGCGAAGCAATCGGCCTGCAGCTCGATGCGCACCGACATCTTGTTGGCATCCACCTCGCTCATGTTGCGGCGGGCCTGATTGAACTTCGGCAGGATGCCGAGCAGGTCCTGAACATGGTGGCCGACCTCATGCGCGACGACATAGGCCTGCGCAAAATCGCCTGATGCGCCGAACTGGTCCTTCATCTGCTGGAAGAAGGCCATGTCGAGATAGATCTTCTGGTCGCTCGGGCAATAGAAGGGGCCGGTGGCCGCGGAGGCCTGCCCGCAGGCCGAAGGGAAGCTGCCGGAGAATAGCACCAGCTTGGGATCCGTATAGGTTTTGCCCATCGACTTGAAGATGCCGGTCCAGGTGTCTTCCGTATCGGCGAGAACGGTTGCGACGAACTGCTTCATCTCGTCATTGGCCGGCTGGCCGCTGCCGTCGCCGCTGGAGGTGCTCTGCTGGTATCCGGAACCGCCACCGCCCAGCATGCCGCTCTGCTGCAGCAGGCCGATGACATCGACGCCCATGGCCCTCAGGATCAGGAAGATCACGATAAGCACGATAATGGTGCGGAAGCTCAAGCCACCGCCGCCAATTCCTCCGCCGGGGAACCGGAAGCCGCCGCCGCTCCCGCCGCCCATGGGCGATGAGCCACGTTCGTCCTCGATATTGTCGGATTGCCGACGCCCCTTCCAATCCATAGTGCACCTCCTGGCGATGCCCAAAACCAAAGTCCCTTGAAGCATTTATATATCCAGGAAGAGGGACAAAGCCAGTTCGCTATCGACAGAACATCAAGTTAAACGGCGGCGGCGCCATATTTCTTTGGACATCAGCCATAAGAGTGCGACGGCTATACATGCCGCGACCAGAAGCGGTGCAATGTCATCGCCATCGAACGCCACCTTGTTCATGATGCGGCCTGGAAAGAACGTAAACGCGCCGGCGCCCACGATGCCGCCGAAATAGAGACTTCTCACGATGCGCTTATGCGCCTCGATATTGTGCTTGCGGGCGTTGACGATCGCTCCCCAGCAGCCGGAAAGAACGAATATCGAAAGCAGATGGATCGGGCTGAAGCCGAAGAACATGTTGATCTGATGAATGAAGAAGCTCGACAGCGCCGTGACGACCATCAGGGCCAGCCATATCTTGCCCAGCAGGCGGTGCCTCGGCGTCCCCTTCGGCCTCGCAAGAAGATAGGCGCCGAGCAAGGCGGCGGGAATGACCGCCGCGACATGGATCTGGATCGCGATGGGGGCATCAAGAAGCGGCTCGAAAGTCATGACCTGTATCCGGTTGAGTTTATCGAGCCTTTCCGCGATACTGTTGTTCTCTCAACTGAAATTGCGCGAAAGAACGGGAAATCTTCGTGGATCACACCTTTCTGCAATCCACGCTTCGTGAGTTGCAGGTCATCCAGCGTTCACCGCGCTTCTGGGCGACCTTCGTTACGATCGTCCTGATCTTCGCATTGACCGGACCTTATGGAACCTTTGCCCGGCTGACGCCGGGAGCCCGTTTTGGATATTGGCTTGTTCTCCACGCCATGGCCTGGTCGATCGCGATCGTCTTCTCCGTCGTCGCCGAAATTCTGCTGCGCAGATTTGTGGCGAGCATGTTCGTCCGGATGATGATCGGATCCATCGTTGCCGCGTTGCCGATAGGCTTTGGCATCACGCTCGTCGACCTGGCCTTCTTCGGAACCGTGTCCACGGTGGCCGACAGCCTGCGCCAATCGCTCGGCGCGACGCCGCTCTGCGCCCTCTTCTGTGTTCTATCCTATCTGACCATGCATCGGCAGATCGCAATGGCGGCGGCGGCATCGGACATGAAGGAGCCGAAAATCACGTCCCCCGCCACAGCCGAGATCCGAAATCCGGCCCCGCAGCCGCCGATCCTATCGCGCCTGAAACCGGAAAACAGGGGAGCACTGATAAGGCTCACCGTGCGCGATCACTATACCGAAGTCGTGACGAGCCGTGGCCGTGAACTCATCCTGCTGCGTTTCGGCGACGCGCTGATGGAAATCGGCAATACCGAAGGCATGCGCCTGCATCGATCCCATTGGATCGCGAAAGACCACATCGCCGGTCTGAAACGCGACAATGGCAAGCTTTTCGTCATTGCGCGCGACGGCGTGGAGATGCCTGTCAGCCGCTCCTATGCCGAAGCCGTCCGACGCCGTTTCGGCTAACAGTTTTCGCGCTACCGAGGCTTCTCGCGATATATCGCACATTTCCGGCAGCCACGATGCCTGGAGAGCCAAGAGGTTCGCCTCCCCTCGGACATGTCGTGCCCCAAAACTTATGAAAACAGGAAAGAGATTTTTTACGGTCGCAACCATTGGTCTAAAAAAATCCGGCGAACGCACGCCTACGTTCTTTAAATACGGCCGACTTACATCTAATTATTTCGTCGAGCCCATATTCTTTACGTTGCAATCTTTGCTCATGTGAACGACCGCGCCTGCTTGTTTTGCGGCGAGCAGACTTGTGCGGGCAACGTGCGAAATATCCGGCTGCGAAAGCGTAAGGCGCAGGGGGTTTTATGAAGCGATCGATGAGTGTGTCGCTGCTGCTCATGGGAACAGCGGCATTGGCGAGCTGCGACCAGAGAGAGGATACGGTTCAAATATACAAGGATGTCGACGCCTGCATCGCGGGCGAAGCATTTTCGGCCGACGAATGTCGATCCCAGTTTGCCGCCGCCGAGACGGAGCGCGAGCAGAACGCACCCGCCTATGAAACGATCGCGAACTGTGAAAAGGATTATGGTACCGACAAGTGCCAACCGACAACTGCTGCCCATCAAGCGGGTACGGGGCACTTTATTCCGCTGCTGGCCGGCTATCTGGTTGGCAGCGCCGCCAGAACGCTTGACACGAAAGCGCTTTACCAACCGCGTGGGAGCAGCGACCTTCGAACGGCGACAGGGCGCAGCCTTGCAAACGGGATGCTTCTTGGAAAGACAAGCTACGCCGCAAAGAAGAAAGATGACGATACACAGGCGTCATCTTCGGGCGGCGGCGGTGGCGGCGCCCATGGTTCATGGGGATCATCGTCGGAGCGTTCGACGCGCTCGGTCGGCGCTGTAGAACGTGGCGGCTGGGGGTTTCGCGGCTTCCATCTTTTGGGCTAGCGGGCAAGCAGATGAAACGGGTTGTTATGAACGAGCGACCGGATTGGAAAGCCGATGCCGAGAGCTGCGGCTTCACTATCCATTCCATGTACGGCCAACGCTATTGGGACGAGCGGAACGCCTACGTCTTCACCCTCGAGGAGGTGGAGACAAAACTCGAAGATCCCACCGCTGCCTTGCTGGAAATGTGCTATGCGGCGGTCGAAAGGATATCCTTGGACGGCGAACTGATGCGTCGCATGGCAATTCCTCCGGTCTATCACGATGCCGTATTGCGCTCCTGGCGTAACCGCGAGCACGATCTCTACGGCCGATTCGATCTCTCCTATGATGGAAACGGTCCGGCAAAGCTGCTCGAATTCAATGCCGACACCCCTACCAGCCTGTTCGAAAGTGCAGTCTTTCAATGGCGCTGGCTGGAAGACATGAAGCAACGAGGCGAGCTTCCGCCCTCGGCGGATCAGTTCAATTCCGTGCATGAGCGGCTGGTGGATGCCATACGAGTCCTTGCCGGGCCGTCGCAGCGCATCCACTTCGCCGGCATGTTGGAATCCGAGGAAGACCTCGTGACTTTGAACTATCTTGTCGATTGCGCCGTGCAGGCCGG
Source organism: Rhizobium sp. A37_96 (assembly GCF_053521765.1). Classification (NCBI taxonomy): domain Bacteria; kingdom Pseudomonadati; phylum Pseudomonadota; class Alphaproteobacteria; order Hyphomicrobiales; family Rhizobiaceae; genus Rhizobium; species Rhizobium sp. A37_96. The sequence continues at coordinate 537,623 of NZ_JBNWDS010000001.1, forward strand.
CTGCAAGACGAAGCTGATCGCCATGCCCGATATTGGTGTCGATGACAAACATTGGCTGATCGATCTCGAGGACGAGCGGATCGACTGCATATTCAAGCTTTATCCGCTTGAAGATATGGTACGCGAGCCCTTCGGTCGCCATCTGCCGATGACACCGACGCGAATAATCGAGCCACTTTGGAAACTGGCCCTATCCAATAAGGGACTGCTGCCTGTGCTATGGGAAATGTTCCCCGGCCACGAGAATCTACTGCCCGCCTATTTCGAGGACGATCCAAACATCAGCGATCTTGGGGATCGCTATGTTCGCAAACCCTTGCTATCCCGGGAAGGCGCCAACGTGACTCTCGTCAACCACGAAGCTGGCGCCGGCACGTATCATGTCGAAGGGCCCTACGGCGAAGAAGGTTATGTGCGGCAGGCATTGCACCTCCTCCCGCGTTTCGGCGACGATTGGACGGTCATCGGATCCTGGATCGTCGCCGGTCAGCCGGCGGGTATAGGCATTCGCGAGGACGATACGCCCGTCACACGAGATACCTCGCGTTTCGTACCCCATTATATAGAGGGCTATTAATTCCCAGCTGTAACGTGAGCTTCACTTTCGGCGAATTCATCGAGCCATGAAGAGCGTAAACCGAATTCCTGTCGATTCCCCCATTTATGGGGTTCCGTTTGCAAATACATTTGCCTATAAGCCGCTTCTAGCCTGAAAATATTGCCCATAGCGCCCCGGCCGGTGATCTCCCACCCTGGCCGGTTTTTGGCGCAACGAAAAAATGGATGAGAGCCCATGCCGAAGCGCCAAGATATCAAGTCGATCCTCATTATCGGTGCAGGACCGATTGTTATCGGGCAAGCATGCGAATTCGACTATTCCGGCACGCAGGCCTGCAAGGCGCTGAAGGAGGAAGGCTACCGCGTCATCCTCGTCAACTCCAATCCGGCAACGATCATGACCGACCCGGGCTTGGCGGATGCGACCTATGTCGAGCCGATCACGCCCGAGGTCGTCGCCAAGATCATCGCCAAGGAGCGCCCGGACGCGCTGTTGCCGACCATGGGCGGCCAGACCGCACTCAACACCGCGCTTTCGCTGAAGCGCATGGGTGTGCTCGACCGTTATAATGTCGAAATGATCGGCGCGAAGCCCGCTGCCATCGACATGGCCGAAGACCGGGCCCTCTTCCGCGAAGCCATGGCCCGCATCGGCCTCGAGACGCCGCGCTCCATGCTGGCGAACGCCACCGACATCAAGGATGCCGACCGCAAGACGCATGAGGCCGAACGCAGCAAGCTGAAGGCCCAGCTTTCGGGCGCCGAACTCGACAAGGCCCTCGACGCGCTGGAAAACCAGTGGAACCTCGGTGAAAGCGATCGCAAGCAGCGTTATATGAGCCATGCCATGGCGATTGCCGCCCAGGCGATCGATCATGTCGGCCTGCCTGCCATCATTCGCCCGTCCTTTACCCTCGGCGGCACCGGCGGCGGCATCGCCTACAACCGCTCGGAATTCTTCGAAATCGTCGGCGGCGGCCTCGATGCCTCGCCGACGACCGAAGTGCTGGTCGAAGAATCGGTGCTCGGCTGGAAGGAATTCGAGATGGAAGTCGTCCGCGACACGGCGGACAACTGCATCATCATCTGCTCGATCGAAAACATCGACCCGATGGGCGTCCATACCGGCGACTCGATCACCGTTGCCCCTGCCCTGACGCTGACGGACAAAGAATACCAGATCATGCGTAACGCCTCGATCGCGGTCCTGCGTGAGATCGGCGTCGAAACCGGCGGCTCGAACGTGCAGTTCGCGGTCAATCCGAAGGATGGCCGTCTCGTCGTCATCGAAATGAACCCGCGCGTCTCGCGCTCCTCGGCTCTGGCATCGAAGGCGACCGGCTTCCCGATCGCCAAGATCGCGGCCAAGCTCGCCGTCGGCTACACGCTGGACGAATTGGAAAACGACATCACCGGCGGCGCGACGCCCGCTTCGTTCGAGCCTTCGATCGACTATGTCGTCACCAAGATCCCGCGCTTCGCCTTCGAGAAGTTCCCCGGCGCCTCGCCGGTTCTGACCACGGCCATGAAGTCGGTCGGCGAAGTCATGGCGATCGGCCGCACCTTTGCCGAATCGCTGCAGAAGGCGCTGCGCGGTCTTGAAACCGGCCTGACGGGCCTCGACGAGATCGAAATCCCCGGCACAGAAGAGGGAGAAGGAAACCGCAACGCCATCCGCGCAGCCATCGGCACCCCGACGCCGGACCGCCTGCGCATGGTCGCCCAGGCACTGCGCCTCGGCCTGACGCCGGAAGAAGTACACGAAGGCTGCAAGATCGACCCCTGGTTCATCGCGCAGTTCAAGAACATCGTCGATATGGAAGCCCGCATCCGCGAGCATGGCCTGCCTCAGGATGAGGCCAACCTGCGCATGCTGAAGTCCATGGGCTTCTCCGACGCGCGTCTGGCGACCTTGACCGGCAAGCGTCCGAAGGAAGTGGCGGAGCTGCGCAACAGCCTCAACGTTCGCCCGGTCTTCAAGCGCATCGACACCTGCGCGGCCGAGTTCGCCTCGCCGACGGCCTATATGTATTCGACCTACGAGACCCCTTTCGTCGGCGCCGCCCGCTCCGAAGCACAGGTTTCCGACCGCAAGAAGGTCGTCATCCTCGGCGGCGGCCCGAACCGCATCGGCCAGGGCATCGAGTTCGACTATTGCTGCTGCCACGCCGCCTTCGCGCTGAAGGATGCCGGCTATGAAGCGATCATGATCAACTGCAACCCGGAAACGGTTTCGACCGACTACGATACGTCGGATCGTCTCTACTTCGAACCGCTGACGGCCGAAGACGTCATTGAAATCCTCAAGGCCGAGCAGGCAAACGGCGAAGTCGTCGGCGTCATCGTCCAGTTCGGCGGCCAGACACCGCTGAAGCTTGCCGAAGCGCTCGAAAAGAACGGCATTCCGATCCTTGGCACAGCGCCGGACGCGATCGATCTCGCCGAAGATCGCGACCGCTTCCAGAAACTACTGATGAAGCTCGATCTGAACCAGCCGAACAACGGCATCGCCTATTCGGTCGAGCAGGCCCGCCTCGTCGCCTCCGAAATCGGCTTCCCGCTGGTCGTGCGCCCGTCCTACGTTCTCGGCGGCCGCGCCATGCAGATCCTGCATTCGGAAGGCCAGCTCCAGACCTACCTGCTCGACACCGTTCCCGAACTGGTACCGGAAGACATCAAGCAGCGCTATCCGAACGACAAGACCGGCCAGATCAACACGCTGCTCGGCAAGAACCCGCTCCTGTTCGACAGCTATCTTGCGAACGCCATCGAAGTCGACGTCGATTGCCTGTCCGACGGCACCGATGTCTATGTCGCCGGCATCATGGAGCATATCGAAGAGGCCGGCATCCATTCCGGCGACTCGGCCTGCTCGTTGCCGCCGCGCACGCTCTCACCTGCCATGATCGACGAGTTGGAGCGCCAGGCGAAGGCCATGGCCAAGGCATTGAACGTCGGCGGCCTGATGAACGTCCAGTTCGCCATCAAGGACGGCACCGTCTACGTGCTCGAAGTCAACCCGCGCGCCTCGCGCACGGTGCCCTTCGTCGCCAAGACCATCGGCGCGCCGATCGCCAAGATCGCCGCCCGCGTCATGGCCGGCGAGAAGCTGGATGCGACCTTTGCCGCCTATGGCGAAAAGCCCGATCCGCGCAAACTGAAGCATATCGCCGTCAAGGAAGCCGTCTTCCCCTTCGCCCGCTTCCCCGGCGTCGATACCCTGCTCGGACCGGAAATGCGCTCGACGGGCGAAGTCATCGGCCTGGACACGGATTTTGCGCTGGCCTTTGCCAAGTCGCAGCTCGGCGCCGGCGTCGAATTGCCGCGTGACGGGACCGTCTTCGTCTCCGTTCGCGACGACGACAAGCCGCGCGTCCTGCCTGCTATCCGCATGCTGGTGGAATTGGGCTTCAAGGTGCTCGCCACCGGCGGAACCCAGCGCTTCCTTGCCGAAAACGGCATCGAGGCCACCAAGATCAACAAGGTGCTGGAAGGCCGCCCGCACATCGAGGACGCCATCCGCAACCGCCAGGTCCAGCTCGTTATCAACACGACCGACAGCAACAAGGCGATCTCGGATTCCAAGTCGCTTCGCCGCGCGACGCTGATGCAGAAGGTGCCCTACTATACCACCATGGCCGGAGCCGAAGCCGCAGCCATGGCGATCAAGGCACTGAAGGCCGGAAACCTCGAGGTCCAGCCGCTGCAGAGCTATTTCTGACAGGTGGAATTCGCCGGGACGGATGTGAGAAACGATAGCCGGCTCACATTCATCCCGGCTTCGTCCGGCCGATGTGACGTTGATAAAAGACGCCTCTTCGCCGGTCGCGGCGAATGGGCTTCGGTATGGATGAGGCAGGAACGGCATTCCTTAAAGCATCGAATTTTCTGGAAATCGGCTGTCGCAATCTGCTATAGATGCAAAAGTTATGGCTCTACTGGTTCCGAAGTACCGCTTCGGAACCTGTTTTCTTTTGTGTGTGCGGAAGAGCAGCGCAGGGAGTGAAGGACAAGGCAAATGGTTGAAAAGGTACCGATGACACAGAACGGGTTCGTCAAGCTGCAGGAAGAACTGCGCTGGCGTCAGCAGGAAGAGCGCCCGCGAATCATCGAGGCAATTGCGGAAGCACGCGCCCATGGCGATCTGTCCGAAAATGCCGAGTACCACGCTGCCAAGGAAGCACAGAGCCACAACGAAGGCCGTATCAGCGAACTCGAAGATCTGACCGCGCGTGCGGAAGTCATCGACCTCACCAAGATGTCCGGCTCGAAGATCAAGTTCGGCGCGAAGGTGAAGCTCGTCGATGAAGACACCGAGGAAGAGAAGGTCTATCAGATCGTCGGCGATCAGGAAGCCGACGTGAAGGCAGGCCGCATCTCCATCTCCTCGCCGATCGCCCGTGCGCTGATCGGCAAGGAAGTCGGCGATTCCATCGAGGTCAATGCACCCGGCGGCGCCAAGGGCTACGAAATCCTCTCCATTACCTGGGGCTGATCGCCCGTGCGCGATCGCGATTCAGCGCATGCAAGCGATCTCGCTGAGATCGAAATCATAGCAACGAATTTCAAACGCCGGCTTTCCGGCGTTACCTCCACGATCGTGCAATTGATCCCCAAACAGGTCGAGCTGGGCTATCATGTCGCCACGCTCGGCCCCGGCCTGCCCGAGGAACTGCCAAGGCTCGGCTGGCTCAGACTGCCAGGCCTCTGGATGCGGCCGCGCCGCTATCGCGTACGCATCTGGCATGCCCGCCGCAACAACGAAATGCTTGTGGGCCTGTTGCTGCGCTCCATTCTGCGCATGCCTCTCAAGCTGGTTTTCACCTCGGCTGCCCAGCGCCGCCACACCGGCTATACGCGCTGGCTCATCCGCCGCATGGATGCAATCATCGCGACCAGCACCCGTTCGGGCAGTTTTCTCCAGGTGCCGCACACCGTCATTCAGCACGGCGTCGATCTCAACCGCTTTCATCCACCCGAAAAGCCCGACGACCGCATGGCCGCGACCGGACTGCCCGGCACCTATCTGATCGGCTGCTTCGGCCGCGTCCGACACCAGAAGGGCACCGACCTTTTCGTCAAGGCGATGATCGAGCTTCTGCCGCGCTATCCGGACTGGACGGCAGTGGTCTGCGGCCGCGTCACGGCCGAACATCGCGGCTTCGGTGACGAGTTGGAGAAGATGGTGGCAGCCGCAGGCCTTGCCGACCGCATCCGCTTCATGGGCGAAGTCGATGACATCAAGCCCTGGTATCGCCGCGCCACCCTCTACGTTGCCCCTTCCCGCAACGAAGGCTTCGGCCTGACGCCGCTTGAGGCCATGGCCTCCCGCACGGCGGTCGTCGCCTCGGATGCCGGCGCTTATGCCGAGATGATCGTTCTGGGCGAGACCGGCGCCGTCGTGCCCGCGGGCGATGGCGAGGCTCTGACCAAGGCAATCGCCTTCTATCTGGCCAATCCGGAGGAGGCGCTTCGCCATGGCGAGAATGGCGTGCGCCATGTGCGCAGCGAATTCGCGCTGGAAAAGGAAGCGACCGCTATCGGCGACGTTTACAAGCGCCTGCTCGTCGCCAACAAATAAGCGGCCGATCAGCGACCGATGTCGATATGATTGCGTTCGATGAAATCGATCATCGAACGATCGTCGACCATGTCTTCCTCGATGCTCTTGACGACCGACAGGACCTTGTCCCGATATTTCGTCGCATTGCTATCGTAGACCCATCCCCGCGCCAGCTTCTCCATCAGCTCCTGCCGGGATTTCGTATAATAGTGGTTGAGCTGCAGGAAACGGTTCGAGTAGAATTCGGGGGACTTCCGCGCCCGCCGCGTAAACCGCTTGCCGGCGTCATTGGCGGTGAGATCGCCGTAAGCACGCGTCTGGAATTGATGCACGCTGACCTCGGTCACTTCGCAAGGATCGACGATGCATTTGAAATTGCTGACACTTTCCTTTGTTGTCATCGGATCGGCGCCACGCATCGTATAGTTCAGGGTCAGGGGCCCATCAGGCGGCGTCTCATGGCCGCCGGTCGCGAACATATGCCAGGGCAGTGACACATTCGGAAAATCTCCGACCGCTTCCAACGCCTGCTCGACGGTCGCCGCTTCCTTCGGCAGCAGGAATTCGTCGACATCGATGAACGCCATCCACCGATAGTCACCGCCGAAGTTCAGGATGGCATGTGCGAAAGTGATGACCTGGCCGTTCAGCATTGCCGATGTCGCCGCGTCGCGCATGCGCCCGGCCCAGGGAATGATCGTCAGCGCGTCTTCATTCAGCAGGCTGCGAAGAATTGTGCACGTCTCGTCCAAGGAGCCGTTGTCATAGATATAGAAGTGACGAATGCCGACTGCCTGGTGGAAGCGGACCCATTCCTCGATGTAGCGAGCCTCGTTCTTGACGCAGGCGGCAATGGCGATGCCGTGGCGCCCTGCCCGTGGCTCGGGCGGATCGATGGCCAGTTTCTTGGCATCGGACGCTTTCGGTTTCAGCCAGCGCATGAGCTTCATTCCTGCAACCTCACTTCAAACCTGCCGGCGCGGATCCCCGCCGCCCTCCGGCAAGCGTCACGCCTTCGCGGCGAACCTGTCGTCATAGCCGAAATCATATTTCAAGAGCGCCGAGACCGGAGAATAGTTGACGAAGGAGATGCCACGCTCGGCGGCAATCTCACGGGCAAGCACAAGATGCTCGATGATGCGGCCCTCGGCTCGCGCAATGCCGGAAAAGGCGGTATCGCCGCCGGTCTCATAGAAGCGAGGCTCGCCGGCATTGGAAATATCGATCCCCAGAAAGCCGATCTCACGCTGCGCGCAATAAAGGGCAAATTGCAGGGCCGACACGGCGACGGATCCACCCAGGAAAACGCCACGATCCGGTGAGAGCGAAAAACCAGCCGACCCTTCGGCATCCAGACGCACATATTGCAGCTTTTTGAGATCGTCGAGCGAACGGCGGCGAGCGCCGTACGGCTTGCGAATGTCGTCGATCAGAATGATCGTCTTGTCCGCCAGCCAGCTCTTGTCGATCTCGCAAAGCGCGCGCAGCACCGAGATGGAGAACAGGCAGAGCGAACCGGGCCCGATCTTCTTGCGCATCATGCCGATATGCCGCCAGACGAAGCGCTCGTCCTCGATGGCGATGGCCAGCGGCTCGTCGATCTGGTTGCCGATCGTTCCGATGGCACCGTTCAGGAGAATGGCGCTTCCGGGTTCCAGCCCCCTCAGGTCGCAATCGCGAATCGATGGCCCCGAGCCGACGATATAGATCGTGTCGCCGGAGCGCTCCCGCAGCCGGTCCATGCCGGCAAGACTCGCGACTTTGACCCCGCGATAGTGCACCTCGCTGATATTCTGGCTGCGAACGATGCTGAGCCCCGGGAACCAGTCCTGTACATGAGCCAGCGAACCGCCCAGGAAAAGGCGCACGCCGGATTTGATCAGCGACCTGTGCCAGGGGCGATCCGCCATCCGCCTAGAGCTCCACCAGACCGAGCTTCTTGACCTGTCGAATGGTCAGCATGGTGCGCACGGTGTCGACATGCTCGTTCGCGGTCAGAACTTCGATGACGAAATCCTGGAAGCGGGTGAGATTTTCCGCAACGCAGTGCAGCAGGAAATCGCTGTCGCCCGAGACCATCCACGCCTGCCGCACCAACGGCCAGGCAGAAGTGGCACTGGCGAAAGCCTTGAGATTGGCCTCGGACTGATGCTTGAGGCCAACCATGCAGAACGCCACGAGATCGAAGCCCAGCTTCGGGCTGTTCAGCATGGCGTGATAACCTTCGATGACGCCGGCCTCCTCCAGCTTGCGCACCCGGCGCAGGCATGGCGGCGCGGAAATGCCCACCCGGTCCGCGAGCTCGACGTTGGTCATCCGTCCGTCTCGCTGGAGTTCCCGCAGAATCTTGATATCGATGGCATCGAGCTCAGCGCGAAGCACTTTTATTGCCTTTCTTTAATTCCCCCTCGCCAGCTTCTATATAAGGCACGGAAATACGCAAGAAAGTTTCTCCTGCGTAACCGATTCTTACACAAAGCAGATTTGCTCTGTTGGTAATGCAAGGCTGCCCTTGAATAAATGCATAAGGCAATCATAAATGAAGCGGCTGATCGCGAAATCGCCTGCTTTGCGCGTTTGAAGCCGCGGTTTCCCAATCGCCGAAATTGAAAGGACTGACTATGCCTGCCCGCCACACGAAGGTGCTCATCATCGGCTCCGGCCCAGCCGGCTATACCGCCGCGGTTTATGCCGCGCGAGCGATGCTACAGCCCGTTCTGATCGCTGGTCTGGAACAGGGCGGCCAGTTGATGATCACGACGGATGTCGAGAATTATCCGGGCTTTGCCGATCCGATCCAGGGCCCGTGGCTGATGGAGCAGATGCTGCTGCAGGCCCAGCATGTCGGCGCCGAAATCGTCAACGACCTCGTAACCGAGGTCGACACCAGCCAGCGTCCTTTCGTCGCCCGCACCGATAGCGGCCAGGTATGGACCGCCGACACCCTCATTATTGCCACGGGCGCCAAGGCCAAATGGCTGGGCATCGAGAGCGAGCAGCACTTCCAGGGCTTCGGCGTATCCGCTTGCGCCACCTGCGATGGCTTCTTCTATCGCAACAAGGATGTGATCGTGGTCGGCGGCGGCAACAGCGCCGTCGAGGAAGCGCTCTATCTCTCCAACATCGTCAAGTCGGTGACGGTCGTTCATCGCCGCGATTCCTTCCGCGCCGAAAAAATCCTGCAGGAGCGCCTTTTCGCCAAGGCAAACGTCAAGATTCTCTGGAATACCGAAGTCGCCGAAATCACCGGCGCGTCGGCCAAGCCGCCGATGCCGCCGTCCGTGACAGGCGCGCGCCTGCGCGATGTGCGCACCGGCGCCGTCACCGAAACGACGATCGACGGCGTATTCGTCGCGATCGGTCATGCTCCGGCGACCGAACTCTTCAAGGGCAAGTTGAAACTCAAGGACAATGGCTATCTCTGGACCGCTCCCGATTCGACCGCGACCAGCGTCGAAGGCATCTATGCCGCCGGTGACGTGACCGACGATACGTTCCGACAGGCGATCACGGCGGCGGGGATGGGCTGCATGGCGGCGCTTGAGGCGGAACGCTACTTGACAGGGCACATGCCCGTCGCCGTGGCTGCGGAGTGATGCAGCCGATGAGGGGAAACGGCATGCCATTGGATTGGGACAAGCTGCGTATTTTTCACGCGGCTGCCGAAGCGGGTTCGTTCACGCATGCGGCGGATAAACTGCATCTGTCCCAATCCGCAATCAGCCGACAGGTCAGCGCGCTTGAGCAGGACGTCGGGATAAAGCTCTTCCATCGCCACGCGCGCGGCCTCATCCTGACCGAACAGGGTGAGCTGCTCTACCGCACCGCACACGACGTTCTGCTGAAGCTCGAAACGGTCAAGATGCAACTGACCGAGACGACCGACAAGCCGAGCGGCAAGCTGCGCGTGACGACGACGGTCGGCCTCGGCCAGGGCTGGCTGACCGACAAGATCCAGGAGTTCCTGCAGCTCTATCCCGATATGCAGATCCAGCTCATCCTCGACAACGAGGAGCTGGATGTGAACATGCGCCATGCCGATTGCGCCATCCGTCTGCGCCAGCCGCAACAGTCGGACCTGATCCAGCGCAAGCTTTTCACCGTGCACATGCACGTCTATGCGGCCCCCTCCTACATCAACCGCTACGGCGAGCCGCAGTCGGTGGAGGATCTGGACAATCATCGCATCATCAGCTTTGGCGAACCGGCACCGAACTACCTGCTCGACGTCAACTGGCTGGAAATCGCCGGCCGGTCCTCCGATAACAAGCGCCTGCCGCATCTGCAGATCAACAGCCAGACGTCGATCAAGCGCGCCTGCCTGCTCGGCATCGGCATCGCGGTGCTGCCGGACTATATCGTCGGCCGCGACCCGGGCCTCATTCAGCTCGCGATCAATGCCGACGTCCCGTCCTTCGACACCTATTTCTGCTATCCCGACGAAATGAAAAACGCAGCTAAGCTCAAGGTTTTTCGTGATTTTATCGTGACGAAAGCTCGTAACTGGAATTTCTAGCGAACGTAAGTCACTGATAACGAACCTTTTTTACGACTAATATATCAGCCGCGCGTATTATGCATAGCTGATATGCACAAAATAGAGTTGAAGCCTGCACATTTAACTACCATATCGCACATAGCTGATGCACACGGTGGCTTTTCCTCCCAGTTCCACCGCATTGGCTGTTCCCCTCTGGAGGTTTTTGACCTTCATACCTATAGGGCCCTGGTTTACTCCGGCGGCCCTTTTTTTTGCCTTTTTGACGCCGGCGTCGCAAACGCATAACTGCCATGCACAAAAAAGCATTGCGCACTGCACAAATTAGCATCATAACGCACACAGCTGATGCACACGGTGGCTTTTCCTCCCAGTTCCACCGCATTGGCTGTTCCCCTCTGGAGGTTTTGACCTTCACACCTATAAGGGCCCTGGTTCATTCCGGTGGCCCTCTTTTTTTGCCCAATTTCTAAGCATTCGCATTGGCTGCCTTGCAAAAATAATCTTTCGCAGCACCCTTGATATATCGAGACGCGTCGATACATAAATCGAAATTATTCGATATTGACGCAGTGAACATCATGGACAAGAACGAGATACTGAAGGCGCTGGCTCATCCAGGCAGGCTCGAGATACTCAGCCACCTCAAAGATCCCCAGGCTCATTTTCCGACACAGGAGCATCCGCTCGAGCTCGGTGTCTGTGCCAGCCAGTTCGAACGCTGCGGCCTGTCGCAATCCACGGTCTCGGCACATCTGGGCACGCTGCACCGGGCCGGCCTGGTGACGACGCGGCGCCTTGGTCAATGGATCTTCTACAAGCGCAACGAGGAAACCATCGCGGAATTCCTCGACGCCCTGCAAAAGGAACTCTGAACATGCCTCTTGCGCTTCTCGTTCTCGCTCTCAGCTCCTTCGCGATCGGCACGACCGAATTCGTCATCATGGGGCTGCTGCCTGAAGTCGCCTCCGATCTCGGCGCCACCATTCCGCAAGCCGGCTGGCTGGTCACCGGCTATGCGCTGGCCGTTGCGGTCGGCGCACCGATCATGGCTGTCTCGACCGCCCATTTGCGCCGCCGCTCGGCGCTCATCATGCTGATGGGCTTCTTCATTCTCGGCAATCTTCTTTGCGCCATTGCCCCGAACTACTGGGTGTTGATGATCGCCCGTATCGTCACCGCACTTTGCCACGGCGCCTTCTTCGGCATCGGCTCGGTCGTCGCGGCGAGCCTGGTGCCGGAAGACCGCAAGGCACGCGCCGTCGCCCTGATGTTTACCGGCCTGACGCTCGCAAACGTGCTCGGCGTTCCCCTCGGCACGGCATTCGGCCAGGCCTTCGGCTGGCGGGCGCCGTTCTGGGTCGTCACGCTTCTTGGTGCCGCCTCGATCGCCGGCCTCGCCGCGGTGCTGCCAAAGAGCGAGGAGGCTCGCCAGAGCAGTCTCGGCCGCGAAATCGCGGCTCTGCGCGGCCTCAGTCTCTGGCTGGCACTGCTGACGACCGTGTTCTTCTCGGCCGCCATGTTCGCGCTCTTCACCTACATCGCCCCCATGCTGCGCGACGTGACGGGTGTCTCGCCTGAAGCCGTGACCTGGACGCTGCTGTCGATCGGCGTCGGCCTGACGATCGGCAACCTGATCGGCGGCAAGCTGGCAGACTGGCGGCTCGGCACCACGCTTGCCGGCGTCTTCCTGGCGATCGCGGTAACATCGGCGATCTTCAGCGTGACCATTCATTCCTTCATCGGTGCGGAAATCACGCTTTTCCTCTGGGCCGTCGCCGCTTTTGCCGCCGTGCCGGCTCTGCAGATCAACGTCGTTGCTTTCGGAAAGGACGCACCCAACCTCGTCTCGACCATCAACATCGGCGCCTTCAACACCGGCAATGCGCTCGGTGCCTGGATCGGCGGCGTTGTCATCGACGAAGGCTTCTCCCTGACGCAGGTGCCGCTCGCCGGCTCGGCCATGGCGATCCTGGGTTTCCTGACCGTTTTGCTGACCTTCTCCACCATGCGCCCAAAGGGCGAGGCTCTCGCCTCGTCCTGATCCTTCTCTCTTCCACCGTCTCCCCCATAGAAAGGACCATCCATGACCAAATTGTTCGAACCAACGAAGCTTGGCGATATCTCCCTTGCCAACCGCATCGTCATGGCGCCGCTGACGCGCAATCGCTCGCCGAATGCCGTGCCGAACGAGCTGAACGTCAAGTACTACGCCCAGCGCGCGACAGCCGGCCTCATCATCACCGAAGCAACCGCCATCACCCACCAGGGCCAGGGCTATGCCGACGTGCCCGGCCTTTACACCAAGGAAGCGCTCGACGGCTGGAGGAAAGTCACGGACGCCGTCCACGCCAATGGCGGCAAGATCGTCGTGCAGATGTGGCATGTCGGCCGCATCTCCCACACAAGCCTGCAGCCGAACGGTGGCAAGCCGGTATCCTCGACGTCCCGTCGCGCTGAAAATTCGAAGACCTATCTGGTCAATAGTGACGGCACCGGCGGTTTTGCCGACGTCTCCGAGCCCCGCGCGCTCGAAACCTCGGAAATCCCGGGCATCATCGAAGATTATCGCAAGGCCGCCCGCGCCGCGATCGATGCCGGCTTCGATGGCGTCGAGATCCATGGCGCCAACGGCTATCTGATCGACCAGTTCCTGCGTGGCAATATCAACGACCGCACCGACCAATATGGCGGCTCGATCGAGAATCGCGCCCGCTTCCTGTTCGAAGTGGTCGATGCCGTCACCAAGGAAATCGGCGCCGGCCGCACGGCGATCCGCATTTCGCCGGTCACGCCATCCGGCGACGCTAGCGACCCGGCTCCACAGCCGCTCTTCACCCATGTCGTCGAAGGCCTGGCGAAGTACGGCCTCGCCTATGTCCACGTCGTCGAAGGCCAGACCGGCGGCAAGCGCGACTTCCTGCCCTTCGATTATGACGCCCTGCACGCAGCCTATAAGGCCGCAGGCGGCAAGGCCGGCTGGATGGTCAACAATGCCTACACCCGCGAGATGGCGATCGAAGCCGTCGAAAGCGGCAAGGCCGATGTCGTTGCCTTCGGCAAGCCCTTCATCTCCAATCCGGATCTGGTCCGCCGCCTGAAGGAAAATGCGCCGCTTGCTCCGTTCGATCAGGCAACGCTCTATGGCGGCGGCCCCAAGGGCTATGCCGACTATCCGACGCTTGACGAAGCAGCCTGAGCCGGTCTTCCCCATAAGGTTCTGATATCGACAGACACCCTCGCAACCATGTTGCGAGGGTGTTGCATAGCGGCGTTAGACACGAAGCGGGCGGCACCGGATGCAGCATCAGGCGGCCTGCAGGCAGCCGATCGACGTCAGGCTTGCGCGGATGGCCACATCGATCGGCGTATGCGGCTCTTCGCCGAGCACGGCCAGCAGCTTGTCGTTTCGCATCTGCAGCGGCACGTCCCAGAGATAGCTCATTTCGCGTAGCTCCCGCATGAACGGAACGAAGGGAGCGGCGAGAGGCACGATCCACCAGGGAAATGCCTTCACTTTTACCTTATGCCCCAGCACGCGCTGCACGGCATCGACCATCTGCCTGCCGTCGCCATCCCAATGGCCGCGCATATGATAGACGGCAAAGGTCGGCAGCTCGTCACCTTTCTCGATCAGCCTGATCATCGTCTCGGCAACATCGGGCAGATAAGCCCATTGATGACCGAGGCCCCGCTTGCCCGGATAGGTCATCGAGCGGATCAGCTTGCCCGGCGTCACCATGGCCTGGGAAAACCAGCTGTTGGCACGGGCCCCGCCGAAGAAATCGCCGGCACGAACGATGATGACCGGGGTGTCGCCCTGCTCCGCGGCGGCTTTCAAACGCCTCTCCATCTGTACGCGGATGGCCCCCTTACGGGTCTTCGGCTTTTGCGCGCTATCCTCGGTGACATTGGGGAATACGTCAGGGCCAAAATTATAGACCGTACCCGGCAGCACGATGCGCGCGCCGACCGCCTTGGCCGCAGCGATCGTATTGTCCAGCATCGGCAACACGACCTGCGCCCAGTTGCGATAGCCGGGCGGGTTGACCGCGTGCACGATGACATCGGCGCCTTCGGCCGCCTTGAGGACATCTTCCGCCCGCATGGCATCGCCCTGAAGCCAGTCGAATTCCGGCTGGCGGCGAGCGGCTTCGGCTGCGTTGCGGTTCAGCGCCCGGATGCGCCAGCCGCGAAGGGCGAGCCCCTCGGCGACCGCGCCGCCAATGCCGCCGGTTGCGCCGAGTATCAGGGCGGCTTTCGTATGGTCTGTCTGGTTGCTCATGGTCATCTCCATCGGTTTCGATGGGCAGACTATGCTCCGCGCCGACAATAAACGAAATTGCGGAAAAATCTGCAGATGATATACATAAATGTATGACGACACCTGAGCCAAGCTGGGATTTCTATCGCACCTTCCTTGCCGTGCTGGAGCACGGCTCGCTATCGGCCGCCGCCCGCGACCTTGGGCTGACGCAGCCAACGGTCGGCCGTCATGTCGACGCCTTGGAACAGTCGGTCGGTGCCGAGCTATTTACGCGATCGCAACAGGGCCTGTTGCCGACAGACGCCGCACTCGTCCTGAAACCCTATGCGGAGACGCTGGCCAGCACGACCGCCGCCCTGCTGCGCGCGGCGTCCGGCTCGCGAGACAAGGTCAGTGGCACGGTACGCATCAGTGCCAGCGAGGTCATCGGAACCGAAGTGCTGCCGCAGATCCTCGCGACGCTGCAGGCGCAATATCCCGAACTCATCGTGGAGCTTTCCCCCTCCGACGCGGTGGAAGACCTGCTGCAGCGCGAGGCCGATATCGCCGTGCGCATGGTCGCGCCCGCGCAGGAAGCCCTGCTGGCCCGGCATATCGGCACCATCTCGCTCGGCCTCTACGCCCATCGCAGCTATATCGAACGACATGGCAAACCCGAAACGATCGAGGAATTGCGCCGCAGGCACAAGATGATCGGCTTCGATCGCCAGACGGCCTATATACGCACGATGCTGAAGCGCTATCCGATGCTCGACGGCGTCTCCTTCAGCTTTCGCTCCGACCACAGCACGGCGCTGCATAACGCGTTGCGCGCAGGCATCGGTATCGGCTTCTATCAGACGCCGCTCGCAAGACGCGACGTGAGCCTCGTGCGCCTGCTGCCGGAGATCGAATTGTCGATAGAAACCTGGATCGTGATGCACGAAAACCTGAAGACATCGCCGCGCTGCCGCGTGACCTTCGACGCTCTCGTCGCCGGATTGCTGGACTATGTAAAGGAAAACGATGCCGGGGGACGGTCATGATTGCGGGAACGGCGGTCGAGCTGGTGCCATACGACCCGGCTTGGCCAGAGGATTTCGAACGCATCCGTGACAAGCTCGAACGATTGCTGACGCCTTGCGTCACGACGATCGAGCATATCGGCAGCACATCGGTTCCCGGCCTTGCCGCAAAGCCGCTCATCGATATCGACATCGTCCTGCGCGGTTCCGCCGACATCCCCCTGGCGACGCGGATTCTTCTGGAGCAAGGCTACGAACCGCGCGGCAATCGCTATGATGACGAGGTCTGGGCGTTCATGCGACGCGACGGCAGCCCGCCGGAACGCGTCTATCTCTGCCCGCCGCACAACCGGACACATGAGCGACGAATGATATTTCGCGACCATCTTCGGGCAAACCCTGCAGATGCCGCGGCCTATGCCACGCTGAAACTGGAACTTGCCGAAATCCACCGGCACGACGGCGACCGCTATACCGCCGAGAAGCGTCACTTCATCGACACCATCGTCGAAAAGGCGATCAGCCTGCGGAAGATCTAGGCGCCGGGCGCCGTGTCCACGGGCGGGAAATGCGACTGGCCGTCAATGACCTCCGTTTCCGGGCGGTCGCCGCCATCGGCATATTCCTCATGCCACTTGCCGCTCTCGTCCTGCCAGCTGATCTCAGCCGAGTCGCCCCCGACCTGCTGCTCGGCCGCCACGATCCTGGCAGCCTCGACAGCCTCGGAATGCGTCGGAAACGCTTCCGAATAAACGTCATGGAAACGATAAGCCCACCCACCGTCATGCGGTACGATTTCGTATACGACCTTGACCATTCATTTCCTCCTTCTCATCTGCCAAGACCTTCGGATCCGGACGTTACCGACGTGGCCGCGTGCATCTGAGACGGGTTTCGAGTATGCCGCGACATTTGTGGGTTGGGCAGACACTATTCATTCAGTATTCCATTAAACGGCACAGACTGCAAATCGCACCCTCCTGCTGCAAGCTTGATGTGCGAAATCATTGATTTAGAGTGCAACCGTGAATCGGCGCAGAGGTGGGGAAGTGTTTACAGCAAACTGGTTCAGGCAGGAAAAAGCGCTCTTCGTGGCGTTGGCAATCGCCGTCATCGCCTATGTTGGCGAGCATTCGGTGCTCGAAATGGGACAGACGGCATCGATGCTGGCGGCAGCGGCATTGATCGCAACGATTGTGCTCGCGTCCATGCGCGTCGCACATCATGCCGAGACGCTCGCCGTCAAGGTCGGCGATCCCTACGGCACGATGATCCTGACGCTCTCGGCCGTGGCCGTCGAAGTCATCATCCTCGCCATCATGATGAGCGGGGAAAGTTCACCGACGCTGGTGCGCGACACGATCTATGCTGCCGTCATGCTCGACATCAACGGCATTCTCGGGCTTGCTGCCCTTCTGGGCGGCCTGAAGCACGGCGAGCAGCCCTACAATGACGATTCCAGCAAGACCTACGGCGTGATGATCCTGACGGCCATGGGCATTTCGATGATCGTGCCGGAATTCATTCCCGATGTGAAATGGCACTACTACTCAGCCTTCACCATCGTCGCGATGATCGCGCTCTATGCGCTCTTCCTGCGCATGCAGGTGGGCAAGCACAGCTACTTCTTCAGCTACAGCTATCCGCGCACGGAGAAGAAGCTGGCGGTGCCCGAAGAGCACCACGATGACGAATCCACCACCACCTCGATCGTCACCATCCTGATCGGCGTCGTTCTGATCGGCGCGCTGGCCGAATTCATGTCAGCCTTCATGGATACTGGCCTCAGGGGCACGGGCGCGCCACCCGCCATCGCGGCAATCGTCGTCGCCGCCATTTCGGCGGCACCGGAAATTCTGACGGCCCTGCGTGCGGCGCTACGCAATCGCATGCAGGCGACGGTCAACATCGCCATGGGCGCCTCGCTGTCGACCGTCATCCTGACGGTGCCGGTCATGGAGGGGATCGCGCTCTACACCGGCCAGCCCTTCATCATGGCCATGTCGCCGGTGCAGACCGTCATGGTGATGATTACCCTGATCGCCGCCGCCATCAATCTCAACGACGGCGAAACCAATGCCATCGAAGGCATGACCCACTTCATTCTCTTCGCCACCTTCATCATGCTGACCGCGCTCGGCCTTTGATTCCGATTTCAAGCACTTGCACCGGCAGGCGGAATCAAATTGCGAGGCGCTTGAATCGATTGATGAAGCGGAAATCGGCGGCCTGAATACGAAAAAGCCCGCCATTTCTGGCGGGCTTTTCCTTGAAAGATCGGCGGCAGCTTACTTGCAGGCTGCGCAGAAGCGCTGGATGCGGCGGCAAGCTTCTTCGAGAAGTTCTTCCGAGGTCGCGTAGGAGATGCGGAAGTTCGGGCCAAGGCCGAAAGCCGAGCCGTGAACGACGGCAACGCCTTCCGATTCCAGCAACTCGGACACGAAATCCTCATCCGTCTCGATGACCTTGCCGGTCGGAGCCGTCTTGCCGATCAGGCCGGCGCAGGACGGATAGACGTAGAAGGCGCCTTCCGGAACCGGGCAGGAAAGACCCTTCGCCTGGTTCAGCATCGACACGACGAGGTCGCGGCGACCTTCGAAGATCTTCTTGTTCTGCGGAATGAAATCCTGCGGACCGTTCAGCGCTTCAACGGCAGCCCATTGCGCGATCGAGGTCGCACCCGAGGTCTGCTGGCCCTGGATCATGTCCATGGCCTTGATGAGCTGCAACGGGCCGGCGGCGTAGCCGATACGCCAGCCAGTCATCGCATAGGCTTTCGAGACGCCGTTCATCGTCAACGTGCGATCATAGAGGCTCGGCTCGACTTCGACCGGCGTGGCGAATTTGAACTCGCCATAGGTCAGGTGCTCATACATGTCGTCGGTCAGGATCCAGACATGCGGATGCTTGACCAGCACGTCCGTCAGCGCCTTCAGCTCGGCATGCGTATAGGCAGCGCCCGACGGGTTGGACGGCGAGTTGAACATGAACCACTTGGTCTTCGGCGTGATCGCCTTTTCGAGGTCGGCGGGCTGCAGCTTGAAGCTGTTGGCCTGCGTCGTCGCGACGAAAACCGGCGTGCCGCCGCACAGCGCCACCATTTCCGGGTAGGAAACCCAGTAAGGCGTCGGAATGATGACTTCGTCGCCGGGGTTCAGCGTCGCCATGAAGGCGTTGAACAGAATCTGCTTGCCGCCCGTGCCGACGATGGTCTGCTCGGGAGCATAGTCCAGATTGTTTTCGCGCTTGAACTTGGCGGCGATTGCCTTGCGAAGTTCCGGGATGCCGGAAACCGGCGTGTACTTCGTCTCGCCGCGATTGATCGCGTCGATGGCGGCCTTCTTGATATTGTCTGGCGTATCGAAATCCGGCTCACCGGCGCCGAGGCCGATCACGTCGCGTCCTTTTGCTTTCAGCTCGCGCGCTTTCTGGGAAACGGCGATGGTGGCAGAAGGCTTTACACGGGAAAGAGCGTCGGCAAGAAAGGCCATGGTGATCGGTCCTATTCGGTTGAAATTGGCAGAAAGCCTGCGGACCAGTTTTCTGCGCTAAGCTCTATGTCGAATATGGGCCGACGTTTCAAGCATAAAGGCGTCACAGTGGCTTTATTTCATGGCTTTCCGGGCGCCCCATATGCGTCCCTTTTACCCGGTTGGAGCGCTGCAATACGGGTTGAACAGCCCCCTAAAACCGGAAGGGATCGATCACAGCGCGATACGGACGGCCCGGCCCAAACTTGAATCGATACGCGAAGCAGTTGATTCAACTTCTGAAGAGCATCGAAATTTCCGATTTGGAACAAACACTTCCCAACTGCCCGATCTCCTCGCGCGTATCTCCAACCTTTATCGCAGAAGGGCACCCCAACCTCAGTCCGGATCGAGGGCGTCGAACAAGAGCCTAATAGCTCGCGGAGAAGAACACAAAGGCGTTATCGCCTCCACCGCCAGCCTTGAATGCCGGCTCGATGGCCCCACCTTGCGGAAAGCGCCGAAATAAATGGGGAGGTCGCAAGGATGCGTGCTCGGGGATTGTCGATCGCCGTGATGGTCAGCGCCCTGCTGTCGGCAACAATTTCGCGCGCCGAACCGGCGCAAACGATTAAGACGCAGAAGGTAGCCGTCAAGGTCGAGACGATAGCCACGGGGCTCGATCACCCCTGGGCGGCCGAAATGCTGCCGGACGGCGCCTATCTCGTTACCGAGCGCCCTGGCCGCATGCGGCTTGTCCGCGACAGCAAGGTCTCCGCTCCAATAGTCGGAGTGCCGGAGGTCTATGCGCGCGGACAAGGCGGGCTGCTGGACGTGGCGCTGGACCCGAAATTCTCCAGCAACCGCACCCTTTATTTCACCGCCTCGGTGGCAGGCGATGGCGGAAGCGGCACGGCCGTCTTCCGCGCCGGACTGTCGCGGGACGAAAAGCAGCTGACCGACGTGAAGCGCATCTTCCTCATGAACAAGCTGTCGCGCGGCGACATCCAATATGGCTCGCGCATCGCCATCGCCCGAGATGGCAGCCTCTTCGTCAGCCTCGGCGATCGCGGCCAGCAGGACCGCGCCCAGGATTTCCACGACGATGCCGGCTCCATCATCCACATTGAGACCGATGGAGGCATCCCCGCCGACAATCCGTTCAAGGATGGCAAGCACGCGCTTGCCGAAATCTGGTCGAAGGGCCACCGCAATCCGCAGGGCATCACGTTCGACAGCGAAACGAACAGGCTCTATACCGCCGAGCACGGCGCTAAGGGCGGCGACGAGATCAATACGCCGGAAGCCGGCAAGAATTACGGCTGGCCCGTTATCTCCTACGGCGTCAACTACAACGGCACCAAGATCGGTATCGGCACGGCAAAGCCGGGCATGGAGCAGCCTCGCTTCTATTGGGATCCTTCGATCGCCCCGGGCGCCATCGCCATCTACCGCGGCGAGATGTTTCCCGAATGGAACGGCGACCTCCTGGTTACCGCGCTGAAGTTTCAGCTGCTCTCCCGGCTGAGCCAGGACGGCAAAGGCAAGATCACCGAACAGGAGCGCATGTTTGACGGCGAATTCGGCCGCATGCGCGATATCACGGTTGCGCCCGACGGCGCGCTGCTGATCACGACCGATGAAGACGACGGCGCCCTTCTTCGGGTTTCAAGGGCCGCGAGCTAATGGCCGCTGGGGCGCCGCTTGTGGCGCCTTTCGCCCTTGCCCGGCGCAAAAGCAACTGCTAACGGTCGCCTCACTCCTTTCTCCCCTCCCGCAGGATGCAGATGTCTCGCATACAGGCGAATTTGTTGTTGTTGGTTGCCGCCGCGATCTGGGGCGGTGGCTTCGTTGCGCAATCGACTGCAATGAAATCGATCGGCCCCTTCTGGTTCATCGGCCTGCGGTTTGCCGTGGCCACCATGGTCGTGCTGCCCTTCGTGTGGCTGGAAAAGAGAAAGGCCCGAAAGCCGCTGACATCGCGCAACTGGCTCGTCTTCCTGCTGATCGGCCTCAGCCTTTTCGGGGGAGCCGCAACGCAGCAGCTGGGTCTTTTGACGACGACGGTAACGAATTCCAGCTTCATAACCGGCCTCTACGTGGTGTTCGTGCCGCTGATTGCCGTCATCTTCCTGCGCCGCTCGCCGCATTGGATCATCTGGCCCGCCGCGCTGATGGCGCTCTGCGGCATCTATCTGCTGTCGGGCGGCTCCTTCTCGCGCCTGACGACCGGCGACTTCCTGACCGTAATCTGCGCGCTGTTCTGGGCGGCGCAAATTACCCTTGCAGGCACCGCCGTCAACGAAACCGGCCGGCCGCTTGGCATTTCCGCCACGCAATTCGCCGTCTGTGCCGTGCTTGCCCTGGCGGTTGCCGCAACCATCGAGCCGATCAGCCTTGCCGATATCCGCGCAGCGCTCGGCGAGATCCTCTATGTCGGCATCTTTTCGTCCGGGCTGGCTTTCGCGCTGCAGGTCATCGGCCAGCGCTACACGACCGCCCCGCAGGCGGCGATCTTCCTTTCCTCGGAAGCATTGTTTGGAGCGTCGCTTGGCGCCTTATTGCTGGGCGAGACCATAGGCCCGCTCGGCTATGTCGGTTGTGCCCTGATGTTTGTCGCGATGCTTGCCGTCGAACTGGTGCCGGAATTGACCCGCCGCCGCGGTGCTGCAGCCTAAAAAAGCCCCGAAACGCGCACTTTTGGCGACCTGGCGCACGGTTCGCCGAAATTTTTCCGCGCGATCAAAAATGGACGCTCGCGCCGGCTGATTTGGCAAAATTACGCTCAAACTATATCGCGAACGATGCAAAAACCTTAGAAACCTGTTTCAAAGTGGGAAAATTTGCGAATCGCTTTAACACAGTAGCGTTACGGCATTGTGCTGGAGCCGACGCGTTAAAAAACTTTTGCTTGCCAATTTCCCATAAACACAGCACTCTCAGGGGTGTTCGGGCATTTTTAGAGCATGGGAAGTCCTAATAGAATTGCGCGCCGGGAACGCTAATATTCCGGTCAGCTTGATTGCGAAGCGGGGTGGCAAACATCGCATCGAGATCATGCCGAGGTATAGGGGACCTTTTCCTTCAAATTCCGAGAACTGCCTGTAAGCGCCCGCAAGGGCAACACAAGTAATGCTGCCCGTGTGGATGGTGGGCAGAGAGAAAAGGACCTGAGGCATGGCCGAGACTGGCACTGTAAAGTTTTTCAATACCGATAAGGGCTTTGGTTTCATTAAACCGGACAAGGGTGGAGCTGACATCTTTGTGCACATTTCTGCAGTTCAGGCTTCTGGTCTGGCAGGATTGTCGGAAAACCAGAAGGTAAGCTTCGACACGGAACCGGATCGCCGCGGCAAAGGGCCGAAGGCTGTCAATCTGCAGATTGCCGGCTGAAACGCCTTACGGCTATCAAATTCGAGTTGAAGCCCGGCAGCGATGCCGGGTTTTGTCATTCAGTCTGTATTCACTTTGCCGCCGGTAGTCTGCATCTCATCAAAGAGCGGGAGGAACAGTTGTCCCGCTCCCGTTAGAGGATAGGCTAATGACCATACTCGGCAAAACGCTCGTCATGTCCGCCGTGACCGCGGCATTGACGCTGACTTCCATGAGCGCCGCCTCCGCAGACGAATATTGGCGTCATCGCGACCGCGATGGCTGGGCGATCGGCGCTGCCGGGCTCGCCACCGGCCTGATCGTCGGCTCGGCCATTGCCAGCCAGCCGCGTTATGTCGAGCCGGCGCCGGTCTATGTCGATCCAGACTACGATGCGCCTCCCCCGCCCTACTACTATCGCCCGCCGCCGCGCCGCGTCTATGTCGAGCGGGATGCCAGCTACTATGCACCGCCGCCGGTATCGGGCCTGCGCCCCTGGTCGTCCGCCTGGATGCGCTATTGCTACGACCGCTACAGAAGCTTCGACGGCCGCTCCGGCACCTTTGTCGGTTATGACGGAATGCGCCATTTCTGCACGGCCGACTGATTTACGGGCAGTTGCTCACAGCATGACACGAGGAACCGAAGCGCCGCTTTCGAGCGGCGCTTTCTTTATAATCCCCGCAGGAAGGGGTTGGTTCGACGCTCGTCGCCGATCCGGCTTCCCGGTCCATGCCCGCAGATGAAGCCGACCTCGTCACCGAGCGGGAAGACCTTGTCGCGGATCGAGTTCAGCAGCTGCTGATGACTGCCGCCCGGCAGATCCGTTCTCCCGATGGAGCCGTTGAACAGCACGTCGCCGAGATGGGCGAAACCCTGCTTGCGGTTGAAATAGATGACATGACCCGGCGCATGTCCCGGGCAGTGGAAAACCTCGAACTCGTGCTCGCCGAAGGAAACCTTGTCGCCCTCCGTCAGGAACCGGTCCGGCACGACATTGCGCACGCCGCTGATGTTGAACATCTTGCCCTTGGCCTCGATATCCTCGAGCAGGAAGCGATCGTCCTCATGCGGGCCGATCACCTCTATGCCGAGCGCCTCGCGAACCTCATCGGCACCGCCGGCATGATCGATATGGCCATGTGTCAGCCAGATGGCTTTCAGGGTAATGCCGTTTTCGCGCACCGTTTGAAGGATCACATCGACATCGCCGCCCGGATCGACCACGACACCCTCCTTCGTCTCCGGATCGAACAGGATGGTGCAATTCTGTTCGAAAGGGGTCACCGGAATGATGCCGGCCTGGAGCATGCCCATGAAGCGCCTCGTCTGTTTGATCTTCGTGCTGCCGGTATAGCCGCAAACTTCCGGCAAAACAGCCCCTGCCGGCTTCAAACTGGCGCGAGCGCCAGCAGCCGTTTCTTGATGCCCTATAAAATATGTAGGTATTTCATATGATTAGCTGCCATTGAGCAAACCGGCAATGCTGTCCGGCGATGCCAGTCGGAACACTGAAGCACCCGACGCGTTGAGGTTACGTCTTTAAAGGCCAGAAGGAGAAAACCAATGTCCTTGAAGAGAAATCTGCTGCTGGCTGGTGTCATCCTCGCCGGCAGCGCGGGCCTGGCTCAGGCCGACATGTCCGCAACCACCGCCACCGACATCGAGGTCCGCTCGGGCCCCGGCGCGGAATTTCCGACGGTCGGCGTCGCGACGCGTGGCTCGGAGGCAACCCTGGATGGCTGCATCGAAGGCAGCCGCTGGTGCCGTGTCGATGTCAACGGCATGCGCGGCTGGGTCTATGCGCAATATCTCAGCGTCGAGCAGAATGGCGCATCGGTCGTCGTTCAGGATCATCGCGACGATCTCGGCGTTTCCACCGTCACCTACGAGCAGACCGACCCGCTCAAGACCGGCAGCGTTCAGGCCCCGCAGCCCGGCCCGAACGATCAGCTGCTGGGATCGGTCGATCAGGACGGCAGCGATGTCGTCGCAATCACGCCACCGGAAGAAATCCGAACCTATATCGACGACAATCCGGTCGATGCGGTCCAGCTGAACGGCGATGTGGCGGTCGGCGCCGCGGTTCCGCAAAGCGTGGAGGTACACCGCATTCCGGACTATCAGTACAGCTATGTCGAAGTGAACCATCAACCCGTGCTGGTCGATCCGGGAACGCGCCGCATCGTCTACGTCTATCGCTGATTCGCCCGAGAACCGAGAAAAGTGGCAAAATTCGCGTGCGGCCGCCCGGCCGCGTGCCCCCATGCTGGATTTCCCCCGGAATTTTCGCTGAATTCTCCCGTTGGAGTTGCCCTTCTATTTCCAGCGCTCCACGCATGATGTAATCCTAGTACCACTAAGGATTATCGCCGCTCCCAGGCCGCAATCCGGGGCGCGACGAGAGGGGATCCGGAAGCATCTTCCGGAGCAATGGGAGAAGGGTAGTCATGGAAAGTCTAGGGCCTATCATCACACAATTGATAGCCGGCGCGATCGGTGGCAACGCCACAAGCGCCGTTTTGAAGCAGGAGGGGATCAACCTCGTCGCCAGAACGATCGCCGGTGCGATTGGCGGCCTCGGCGGCGGCCTGATCCTCAATCTGATCGGCAGCGAGGCTCTGACCGGCCTCGTCGCGCAAGGCATATCCTCGCTGATCGCGGGTGGCGTGCTTTCGGCAATCGTCGGCGCGGTTCTCGGCCGCAAGTCGTAAATTTTCAAAGCCCTGCAAGCCGGGCGGAGCAACACGCCCTGCTTGCGCGGTTTCGATGCAAAATCTTGTTTGGCAATCGCGATCCTGAGATCTGTTTGCCATGCCGTGTCATATCGGCCTCTCAACATGAGAGAGGATGACGGGAAGACGGGCGGACGCAGCTGTGCCGGCTTCGCCTCCTTGAAGCCGACACCGTCAGGGCACGCTCTCCTTCCGAATGGTCTCCCGGGATCGCCTCCACCTCGCAGCACAGGATTGATGATTGTTCCTCCCTCGCTCCATCCATGAGGTGCAGCAGAGGGAAATGCAGGATATGTTGGAGTTTTGCAGGGTTGCGCTTAAATCCTGTAATGCCATTGGAGCTGTCGGCATTGTGCGAACGTGATTGGCAACGTAAAAATGCGTCAATAAAGCTGACATATTTTTGCGTAAGTTTCCCGAATGCTCCAAAATAGGAAAGGAAATGCCAGGGTGCCACGACAGACGAGCCAGAATGCGGCAAAGACGGAGCTGCTGGAAACACCGCTGCAGAATGCGGGGATCATTGATTTCGAGGTCATCGAGCTGCTTTTCTTCGCCTACCGCGACTTCGTTTCGGATCCGGACCAGATTCTCGTCAAGAGCGGCTTCGGGCGCGCTCATCATCGCGTCGTTCACTTCGTTAACCGCGAACCCGGCATGACGGTTGCGGACCTTCTGGAAACATTGCAGATCACCAAACAGAGTTTGGCGCGGGTCCTCAAACAATTGATCGATTCGGGTTATATTCGGCAGGTCGCAGGCCCGGAAGACCGACGACAACGGAAGCTTTACCCGACGCGGGCCGGCCGCGATCTGGCGCTGGCGCTGGCCGAGCCGCAATCGCGCCGCATTGAACGGGCATTCGAAGGCGCGTCGGAAGCGACCCGCGAAAGTGTGAAACGTTTCCTGAGGGGAATGCAGACCGAGAAGTGATGGCAGTTCAGGCCGGAAACCGGCCTGGTATGCGTCATCTCAATCTATGGGTAGGACAGGATCGAGACGGATCGAATGACGACAAAAACAGCAATCTCGGATGACGCCGCACATCTTCTGGTCGTGGACGACGATACCCGTATTCGCGCCCTTCTCAATCGTTACCTGATGGAAAAGGGATTCCGGGTAACGGCCGCCGCGGACGGCGCCGAGGCCCGCCGCAAGCTGGAAGGGCTCGACTTCGACCTCATCATCATGGACGTGATGATGCCCGGCGAATCCGGCATTTCGCTGACAGCGAGCCTGCGTGCGATCAAGAACATTCCGGTCATCATGCTGACCGCGCTTGCAGAGGCCGATTCCCGCATAGCCGGCCTCGAGGCCGGCGCGGACGATTATCTGCCGAAGCCCTTCGACCCGCGCGAGCTGGTGCTGCGCATCAACAACATCCTCCGGCGCAACGCCCCCGCCGATTCCCCGAAGATCGAGCTTGTGATGTTCGGGCCCTACACGTTCTCGCTCACCCGCAAGGAACTCAAGAAGGCGGCGGAGCTCATCCGTCTCACCGATCGCGAACAGGAAATCATGCTGCTGTTCGCCAAGCGTGCCGGCGAGACGATCCCGCGTCACGAACTCATCGGCAACGATGCCGAGGTCGGCGAGCGCACGATCGACGTGCAGATCAATCGTCTGCGTCGCAAGATTGAAGACGATCCGGCCAACCCTATCTGGCTGCAGACGGTGCGTGGCATCGGCTACCGCCTTAGCATAGACTGAGATCGGCTCCGCGGGACCAGGTTATGGTGACATTCGATTCGATCAGGCGCGACCAGGATCACACGCCATCCAACGGATTGCGGTGGCTTTCGCGCTGGATGCGTCGCTACATATTGCCGACCGGCCTCTATGCGCGCTCGCTGCTGATCTTCATCCTGCCGATGATCATCCTGCAGGCGGTCGTCACCGTCGTCTTCATGGAGCGCCATTGGCAGATGGTGACGCAGCGGCTGTCGATGGCGACCACGCGCGACATCGCCGCCATCATCACCATCATCGAGACCTATCCGCAGGACGCCGATTATTCCGCGATCACCCAGATCGCGAGGCAGAAGCTCGACCTCGCCATTTCGATCGAACCGGGAGGCGAACTGCCGCCGCCGCGCGAAAAGCCGTTCTTTTCGATCCTCGACGGCATCTTGAGCGATGAGATCCGCGATCAGATCAATCTGCCCTTCTGGATCGACACGGTCGGAAACTCCAGCCTGGTCGAAATCCGCGTCAAGCTGCCCGACAAGGTTCTGCGCGTCTTCGCCAAGCGCAGCCAGACCTATGCCTCCAATACCCACATTTTCATTCTATGGATGGTCGGCACCTCGCTGGTGTTGATCGGCATCGCCGTTCTGTTCCTGCGTGGCCAGATCCGCCCGATCCTGGCATTGGCCCGGGCTGCGGAGAGTTTCGGCAAGGGCCAGAGGCTGGAAAACTACTCTCCACGCGGGGCCGATGAAGTACGCCGCGCCGGCCTGGCCTTCATCCTCATGCGCGAGCGCATCGAACGCCAGATGGAGCAGCGCACGGCAATGCTGTCCGGCGTCAGCCACGACCTGCGCACCGTCCTCACCCGCTTCAAGCTGCAGCTCGCCCTTGTCGGAGACAATCCCGATCTCGTCGGCCTCAGCGAGGATGTCGAGGACATGCAGAGCATGCTCGAGGGATACATGGCCTTCGCGCGCGGCGAAGCCGAGGAAGACGTCGGCCAGTTCAAGCTCAGCGATATCCTCGAGAAGATCCAGCAGGACTTCACCCTGCATGGCAAATCCATGAGCTTCTCGATCGATGGCGACAATGAAATCTCCGTGCGCCCGAATGCCTTTACCCGTCTCGTGACTAACCTCGCCACCAATGCTCGCCGCTATGCCAAAACGCTCCGCATAGAGGCCAGGCACAGCGCCAAGTGGCTGACGATCGTCTTTGACGACGATGGCCCCGGCATTCCCGTCGAAGCGCGGGAGGATGTCTTCAAACCGTTCTTCCGGCTGGATGAGGCTCGAAACCTCGACAAATCAGGCACCGGCCTCGGTCTCGCCATTGCCCGCGACATCGCGCGCAGCCATGGCGGCAACGTCACGCTCGGCGACAGCCCGCAAGGCGGACTGCGTGCCACCATCCGCATTCCGGCCTGAGGAGACATCGAATGCCGATCGACATCGATGGCATGCATTGGCTGAACGCGCCGCCGATGTGGGAGGTAAACCAGGGTCGGCTGTTCGTCCAATCCGGCAGCAAGACCGATTTCTGGCAGGAAACCTATTATGGCTTCCATCGCGACGACGGTCACTTTCTCGGAATGCCGCGCCGTGGCGATTTCACCGCCGAAGTGACCTTCATCGGGCATTATCAGGAGCTTTATGACCAGGCCGGACTGATGGTCCGGCATGACGCCCGGCACTGGATGAAATGCGGGATCGAATATACCGACGGCGCCAGGCATTTCAGCGTCGTCGTCACCAACGGCAATTCCGACTGGTCGGCCTTCCGGCTGGATCACGAGTTCGACGCCATGTCCGCGCGGGTGACGCGCAACGGCGACGCCCTCTTCGTCCAGTACCGCACCGACAGGATGGACGGGTGGCGCATGGCAAGGCTTGCCTGGTTCGATCCTGCGCTGGAGGAAGTATCGGTCGGCCCGGCGTTCTGCTCGCCGCAGCGAGAAGGCTTCGAGGCGGAATTCCTCGATTTCAGCCTGACCGACCCGGTATCGAGGGATATTCACTGAGCTGATCAGAGAGCAACGTATCATCTTTGATGCAATGGTTAATCAGCAATTAACCAATACCAGCATAACGTGTTATCGAAATACGGGCGTAAGCCTAGAATTTGCTTTCATAAGAATCTCGATTTGAGGATGGCCCCGATAATGGATGCTACATACAATCTAAACGGTGGCTTTAAACCAACAACCAAGAGATCTGCGGATATTGATGGCCCAGATTTTTTCCCTACACCCGCGTGGGCTACCTACGCCTTAATAGATAATGAGAAATTCGAGGGCGATATATGGGAGTGCGCCTGCGGAAATGGCGCTATGTCAAAGGTATTGGAAGAAAATGGATATCGAGTATATAGTTCCGACTTATACAATCGAGGATTTGGCGATCACGGGATAGACTTTACAAAGTCCACTACTTATTGGGACAATATTATTACGAACCCACCATACAATAGCGCAGAAGCTTTTGTATCAAGTGGGGTGAAGCTATCAAAAAAGAAATTTGCGTTGCTACTCCGTCTGGCCTTCTTAGAAGGTGCCAATCGTGCAAATACGATTTTCTCGCACACTCCCCCGAGCCGCGTCTGGATATTTAGCGAACGTATCACGTTTTATGCTGCTGGAGCTGTCGTAAAGGGTAGTGGCACCACAGCATACGCATGGTTCGTATGGGACAAAGATGCCCCCAACCGCACAGAGATCAGATGGTTTAAGCCTGGTTACAAAAAATCGGCCTTTTAAGATCTACGGCCAGATACACGTCGTCGTCCGGCTTCGGTTATCTGTAGGCCGCCATTTATCTTAATAAGAAAACCTTCAGATACAAAATTGCCTTCAGCTCTTCTATGGGAAGAAATATTTCTCACACGCTGTTCCCAAATACGCTCATTAGGACGCGTTTGGGAGACTTCTAAATCGGCGTGGGTCAGTACGATTCTTCGAGATACTTCCCGTATTAACGATCGAAATGTAGCTCTACCAGCCCCATTGTCAAACAACACGTCCAATACTATCTCGGAAATTTCAAACTCGGTAGTTCGCCCCTGCGCATCTGGCATTACACGTCCTTTCAACTTGCGTTGAATCAACGTATACGAGCACCAAAAATTTGGCAACTAGACTAAGAGTACATAAAGAGCTCACGACATCAGGCACAATGTTTACTTCAATTACATCAGCTTCTTGCCATTCGGCACTGGCTGAGTCACCGCGGCAAGCACGATTGCACCCGTTTCGTCTTCGAAACCAAGGGTCAGCACCTCGGAGCGCACCGGCCCGATCTGCCGCGGCGGAAAATTGACCACCGCGAGCACCTGCCGTCCGACAAGAGTGTCCGGCGTGTAGTGCACGGTGATCTGCGCGGAGGAACGCTTGATGCCGATCTCCGGCCCGAAATCGATCCGCAGCTTGTAGGCAGGCTTGCGCGCTTCCGGAAAAGTCTCCGCTTCGATGATCGTTCCGACGCGGATATCAACCCGCTCGAAATCGCCATAGGTGATCTCTTCCGTCATGTCCTGCCCTTTATGGAAAATTCAGCCGGCCAGTTCCTGCGCCCGCTTGCGCGCCGCCTCGATAGCCGCATCGAACAGAGGCTGCATGCCATCCTCCGCCATCAGGACGCCTAGCGCCGCAGCGGTCGTTCCGCCGGGAGACGTCACGTTCTGACGCAGCCGCGAAGCGTCGTCGGGAGACTGGTGCAGCAACTCACCAGCCCCCGCGACGGTTTCCCGCGCGAGCCGCATGGCGAGGTCCGCCTGCAGGCCAAGCTTCCGGCCCGCCTCCGCCATGCATTCGACGAGATAGAAAACATAGGCAGGTCCGCTGCCCGAAACGGCAGTCACCGAGTCGATGTCGGCTTCGCCCGGCACCCATTCGACCGGGCCGGAGACTTTCAGCAGGTTCTGAACCAGTTGCCGCTGACGTTCGCTCACCCTCGCATTTGCAAAGGCGCCCGTGACGCCGCGCCCGACCATGGCGGGCGTGTTCGGCATGGCGCGCACCATCGCCGACTCTCCCAGATGCTGTTCCAGCGAGGACAGCGTCTTGCCGGCGGCGATGGAGACGGTGACCGTCCCCTCGCCCACGGCGGACTTGAGCGGCGGCAGAACCGCATCGATAAGCTGGGGCTTGACGGCGATGAAAAGGACGCCCGCCGTCAAGCCGGCAGGAACTTCGGTGACATGGCGCGCACCCGCATCCGCAATCATTTTCCGCATCGGCTCAGCGGGATTGGGATCGACGACGATGACCGACGAGCCAGGCACGCCGTTCTTCAGCCATCCTGTCAGCAATGCACCACCCATGTTGCCCGCGCCGATCAGCAGGATCGGCCCGGAGGATGCAAATGCATTGGCGGATTGTTCACCAGTCATGATTACGCTTCACCCACCGTTTCGAAAAGGACGGCTTCCATGGCGCGGTTCGCATCGAGCCCCGACCACACAACGAATTGGAAAGCCTGATAATAAGCCTCGCACGTATCGAGCGCGTTGGAAAGCAGCACCTCCACCTGCCGGTTGGTGGGCTCCGCCCCGCCGGACAGCAGCAGCGACTGCCGGAAGATGACGATATCCTCCTGGCGCCACAGATCGAAATGACCCATCAGCACCTGCCCGTTGATGCAGGACAGGAGCTTGATCACCTCGTTGACGCGCGGATCCGGAACCTTGACATCGAACGCGCAGGCTATGTGCAGTGCCTCGAACTCTTCCATCCAGGAGAACGAGACATGATAGTCGGTCCATCGCCCTTCGACGGTCATGGCGAGCTCATCCTCGCCGGACCGTTCGAACGACCAGTCGTTGTTGGCAGCAACGAATTCGATCATGTCGACCGGATTCGATTGTCGTTCGGCTTCAATTTCCATAAGGCTCATGCAGCACCTTCTTGACCGGATCGGTTGCAGCTTTCCCGTGACTCAACACTGAAAGAACGCAAACAGCCTTACTCCGGAAACATCCTCGGGATGATGTTGAACGGCTGCCAGACTAACGCTTCCACCATGCCCGGGGCTTACCAAGTCCGTTTCGAATCATCATTTAAAATCAGTGTATAATGGCATGCCCGGCATGCCAGCCCCTGAGCGGCGATTTTGGAAAAGGCGCTGTGGAAAGCTCTTCTGACGCCTATTCAGAAGGGAGTCATAACCGACTCTGGCGATTGGCTTTTTTGCCTATGTCCACAGGTGCAGAAGCAGACGGAAATTTTCAGAGGAAAAGGTGCGGCGAGCAGGCGCCGCACGGGTCCGCAGACGGAAAATGCGTTTATTCGCCCTTGGTGGCAAGCTTGGCTTCGAGCGCTTCGATTCTCGCAAGCAACGCGTCGTTTTCGTCACGCGCCTTGATCGCCATTTCGCGAACGGCCTCGAATTCCTCGCGCTTGACGATATCCAGGCTGTTCAGCCAGCGCTCGGCATGGGCATTGAAAGCCGTCTCTATCTCGCGACGCACGCCCTGGGCAGCACCGGCGGCATCGGTCATCAGCTTGGCGAACTCATCCAGGATTCGGTTCGGTCCAGTGCTCATAGCAATCTCCTTGCGGCCGTCGGCCCTGAACGGTCAGGCATCGATATGGGCCAGATAGTGTTGAGGTAGGATTTCCAAGGGGCCGATGCAAGCAAATTGAGATCGAGATAGGCCGGGACAACGCAGCCCCGGACAATAGAGAGAGCAACAAACGACTTGACCGTTTCGATGACGAACGCCATGTTCCGCGCACATTTGGATATAGCATGCCTTTATCCCGAAAACGCGCGTCACGTTCGGGATCCATGCTGCAACGGGCCCGACCATCTTGCTGACATCCGCCAATCTCGCCGCCATTCTGCCGTTTCCGGATATCGATCCGATCGCCGTTTCCATCGGCCCGCTCTCGATCCATTGGTATGGGCTTGCCTATGTGGCGGGCATTCTGCTCGGCTGGTTCTATGCCAGGCGGCTGGTCGACAATGGCAGGCTCTGGCTGAACGATACCGCTCCGATGACGCGCCAGCATCTGGACGACTTCATCCTGTGGGTCGCCTTCGGCATCGTTCTGGGCGGGCGCATCGGCTATATCCTGTTCTACGATCTCGATCCGGTACTCGCCAATCCGATCCGCGCCATCGAGGTCTGGAACGGCGGCATGTCCTTCCATGGCGGATTGATCGGCACGACCATCGCCATGATCCTGTTCGCAAGACGCAACAAGATCCCGGCATGGAGCCTGTTCGATATCGTTGCCGCCGTTGCGCCGATCGGGCTCTTCTTCGGCCGCATCGCCAATTTCATCAACGGCGAGCTCTGGGGCCGGGTAACGGATGTCCCTTGGGCGATGGTCTTCTGCAGTCCGCATGTGGTCGCCGCCCATAACGGCGTCTGCCCTGCCGGCCCCGATCCGCGCCACCCGAGCCAGCTCTACGAGGCCGGTATCGAAGGCATCGCTCTCTTCTTTGTTCTCTTTGCCCTCACCCGTTGGGCGTTCGCCTTGAAGAAACCGGGCACAGTCAGCGGTATTTTTGTCATCGGCTATGCCTTCTCGCGTATTTTTGTCGAATTCTTCCGTCAGCCTGACGAACAGCTTGGCTATCTGCTTGGCACGGGCTGGCTGACGATGGGCATGGTGCTGTCGCTTCCGATGGTTGCCATCGGCCTTTGGGCGGTCATCCGTGCCCGGCAGGCGTCCGCCAGACAGACAGCTTGAGGTGGGGTTCAATATCGCGTGGTCTTTCCAAAAGACGCTCCCAGTTCGTCAGGATCACGCATTAGTGAAAGCAAAGAATGACAACGGCGCTCGGGGAAAAAATCAAAGCCATCATCCGCACAAACGGACCATTGAGCATCACGGACTATTTTTCGCTGTGTCTCGCCGATCCGGTGCATGGCTATTACAAGACGCGTGAGCCCTTCGGCCAGTCCGGAGATTTCGTCACCGCACCGGAAATCAGCCAGCTCTTCGGCGAGATGATCGGCGTTTTCTTGGTGCATGCCTGGCAGCGGCATGGAACGCCGGCCGATGTGCGCCTCGTCGAGATCGGCCCCGGCCGCGGCACGATGATGTCGGACATGCTGCGCGTCATCGGCAAGCTGGCGCCGCCGCTCTATGATGCCATGACGGTGCATCTCGTCGAAACGAGCGAACGACTACAGGGCTTCCAGCGTCAGACCCTCGAAGCATATGGCGCAAAGGTCTCCTGGCATACGGATTTCGCCGAAGTGCCTGCCGGCTTTACCCTGCTTGCCGCCAACGAGCTCTTCGATGCCATTCCCATCCGCCAGTTCGTTCGCACCACCAATGGGTTCCGCGAGCGCGCGGTCGGCCTCGACGTCAATGACGAGCTGACCTTCACGACAGGCGTCGCCAGCCTCGACCCGGCGCTTCTCCCCGAGGGCGGGCTACCGCCGATCGGCACGATTTTCGAGATCGCCCCTGCCCGCCAGGCCGTCATGACGACGATCTGCGACAGGCTGGCAGCCCACGGCGGCACGGCGCTTGCCATCGACTACGGTCACATGGCGACAAGCTTCGGCGACACGCTGCAAGCCGTGCGCATGCACGAATACGACCCGCCGCTGGAGCATCCCGGCGAGGCCGACCTCACGAGCCACGTCGATTTCCAGCATCTGGCCCAAACCGCGCTTGCCTCCGGCATGCATATCAACGGCTGCTGTCACCAGGGCGATTTCCTTGTCGGGCTCGGCCTGCTGGAGCGCGCGGCGGCCCTCGGCCGGGATCAGGATGCGGCGGCTCAAGAGAGCATTCGCGTTGCCGTGGAAAGGCTTGCAGGCGCCGGTGAAGGCAAGATGGGAGAGCTTTTCAAGGTATTGGCAATCTCGAGCCCGGCGATCGATCTCCTGCCCTTTCGCCCTGTCGGCTGAAGACTGACCACCGATCCTGCGGATTGACAGTGCGCGTCGGGCTGGGCCAACATCCCGGCTCGATCGAACTGCTTCGCCGCTGCTGCGTTATTCATCGCACGACAGGCCAACCAAGATATCAAGGGATACTTTCGTTGCCGACACCACTTGCAAGCACGCTGCTGAGCGCCGCCGAGGCTGCCGGCATTCGCCACGGTTACTTCACCCGCGCCGGCGGCGTTTCGGAAGGTCTCTATCGCGGCTTGAACGTCGGCCTCGGCTCGAATGACGATCGCGACCATGTGCAGGAAAACCGCCGCCGCGTTGCTGGCTGGTTCGGCTTGCCCGTGGAACAGCTTGCGACCGTGCACCAGATCCATTCGCCTGATGTCGTGACCATCGGCGCGCAGTATGACGGCAGCCGGCCACAGGCCGATGCAATGGTAACCGCGACGCCGGGCGTCGCCCTTGGCGTGCTCGCCGCCGATTGCGGCCCCATCCTCTTCGCCGATCCGGAGAATCGGGTCATCGGTGCCGCCCATGCCGGCTGGAAGGGCGCCCTGACCGGCGTGCTGGAAAACACGATCGATGCGATGGTGGCGCTTGGCGCAAGACGTGAGGCCATCATTGCCTGCCTCGGCCCCTCGATCAGCCAGGCAAGCTATGAGGTCGGCCCCGAATTCGTCGAGCGCTTTCTCGCCCACGATCCCGGCTACGCCGCATATTTCGCCCCGTCCGAGCGGACCGGCCACGCCATGTTCGATCTGCCGGCCCTGACTGTCGATCGCCTCCGCAAGGCAGGCGTCGCGGCCGAGAGCCTGAACCTCTGCACCTATCCGGACCCAGAGCGTTTCTTCTCCTACCGCCGCACGACGCATGCGAAGGAGCCGGACTACGGACGGCAGATTTCCGCCATCGCCATCGGGGAGGCAGCTTGATATGGCCCTGCATTTCGAACGCAGTGAATTCGATGCGCGGCTGGCCCGGCTGCTGGCGAGAATGCAGGAGGAAAAGCTCGATGCCATGCTGCTCTTCGCGCAGGAGAGCATGTATTGGCTGACCGGCTACGATACGTTCGGCTATTGCTTTTTCCAGACGCTGGTCGTCAAGGCCGACGGGTCTCTGACGCTTCTGACGCGCTCGGCCGACCTTCGCCAGGCGCAGCTAACATCGGTCGTGACGGATATCCGTATCTGGGTCGATCGCGTCAACGCCGAT
Source organism: Rhizobium sp. A37_96 (assembly GCF_053521765.1). NCBI lineage: Bacteria > Pseudomonadati > Pseudomonadota > Alphaproteobacteria > Hyphomicrobiales > Rhizobiaceae > Rhizobium > Rhizobium sp. A37_96. The sequence goes on from NZ_JBNWDS010000001.1 coordinate 573,845, forward strand.
CCGACTCTCGATCTCAAGGACCTTCTGTCCGATCTCGACCTTCTCGGCGCCCGCATCGGTGTCGAATACGACACCCACGGCATGACCGGCCGCATCGCCCGGCTGCTGGACCACCAACTTGCGAGTTTCGGCCAGATCGTCGATGCGTCCTACCTTGTCAGCCGCCTGCGTCTGACCAAGAGCCCCGCCGAAATCTCCAATGTCGAACGCGCCGCCGCCTTGGCCGACGATGCCCTGGACGCCGCGCTCTCCCTGGTCCAACCTGGCGCCGATGAGGCCGATATCCTCGCCGCCATGCAAGGCGCCGTCTTTTCCGGCGGCGGCGACTATCCCGCCAACGAATTCATCATCGGCTCAGGTGCGGAAGCGCTGCTCTGCCGCTACAAGTCCGGCCGCCGCAAGCTCGATGCCGACGATCAATTGACGCTCGAATGGGCAGGCGTCGACGCTCGCTATCATGCCGCCATGATGCGTACGGTCGTCGTCGGAAATCCGAGCCATCGCCATCGCGAACTCTACAGCGCCTGCCTGGAAACCCTGCAGGCGATCGAAACGATCCTGATGCCAGGGCACACCTTTGGCGACATCTTCGACATGCATGCCAGGATCATGGACGAGCGCGGCCTTGCCCGGCACCGCCTGAACGCCTGCGGCTACTCGCTCGGCGCCCGCTTCTCGCCCTCCTGGATGGAGCACGAGATGTTTCATATGGGCAATCCGCAGGAGATTCAGGAGAACATGTCGCTCTTCGTGCACATGATCATCATGGATTCCGACAGCGGCACCGCCATGACCCTCGGCCAGACCTATCTGACGACATCACAGGCCCCGAAAGCCCTCTCCCGCCACCCTCTCGAATTTCTTAACCGTTAGGGGCGTAAGATGCCGATCCTGGACGGTGAGACCGTCGGGAGAAAGGATCGCGTCAATGGGAGTGGTCAGGATAACGTTGACTGTCGCCGGCTTTTGCCTCGCGCTCTCCGCCTGCAATACCACGGACGCCCTTACGCCACCGGAAGCCATTGGCGACGCCGGCTCCAGCCCCGTCACGCAAGGCGATGTAGAGCGCATGGCAGCCGCGCCCCAACGCCGCCAGGTGTATCAGGATACGCAGGACAGCTACGGCTATCAGCAGCAGACCTCCCAGCAGGCATACCAGCAGCAAGGCTACGGCGGGACCGGCACGCTCGATGAACAGGCATCCGCGCTGAGATCGAACGGCACCAATCCCTACGCCTCCCGCCCTCTGGACAATTCCCGCACCGCTTCCATCGCTCCGGCCAACGATCAGGTTTCCGAGGCCGACGAGCAGAGCGAGGCCGATCGCCGTCTGTCGGACGATCCGCAACCACAGCAGCAACAGCAACAACAGGCGGACGATGACCAGCAGCCCGAACAGCAGCAGGCCTCGCTGCCGCCCGCGGCGTCAGCCGGCGGCAACAGCATCCGCTTCCTGCCGATCATCGGCGCTCCCGTCGAGGCCGTCACGCCGCTGTCGCGCCAGCTCGGCTCGGATGCCCGCTCACTTGGCCTGACGATCAAAAGCTCGAGTGATTCCAGCGCCGCCTATATCCTCAAGGGCTATCTTTCCGCCTTCCAGGACGGCCCGCAAATTTCCGTGACCTATGTCTGGGACGTGCTTGACGGCAACGGCAACCGCGTCCATCGGATACAAGGCTCCGAAAGCTCGCCGCTGAAGCGCGGCGACCCGTGGGCGGCCGTTCCTCCGGCCGTCATGCAGAAAATCGCCACCAAGACCATGTCGGAATTCAATTCCTGGCACGAATCCAACGGTGGATAGCCACAAGCTTTTCAGAAATATGAAAGCGAACACGCCTCTACCCCTTGCATTCGAGAGCGAGGCGGTTAAAAGCGCGGCTATCAGGTTGGTAACAGGCGGGCCAAAATGAAGATTTTCGCAGGCAATTCGAACCGGCACCTCGCCGAAGCGATCTGCAACTATCTCAATCTTCCTTTGGGTAAGGCGAGTGTCCGACGTTTCGCGGACCAGGAAATCTTTGTTGAGATCCAGGAAAACGTGCGCGGTGAGGACGTATTTGTCGTTCAGCCGACGTCGTTTCCGGCCAATGACCATCTCATGGAACTGTTGATCATGGTCGATGCGATGCGGCGCTCCTCGGCGCGGCGCATCACGGCTGTCCTTCCCTATTTCGGCTATGCCCGTCAGGACCGCAAGGCCGGCCCGCGCACGCCGATCTCGGCGAAGCTCGTGGCAAACCTCATCACCGAGGCCGGAGCGGATCGCGTGCTGACGCTTGATCTGCACGCCGGCCAGATCCAGGGTTTCTTCGATATCCCCACCGACAATCTCTACGCCCTGCCGATCCTGACGCGCGACATCATGGCGAACTACGATATCCGCAACGTCATGGTGGTTTCGCCGGACGTCGGCGGCGTCGTGCGTGCCCGCGCGCTGGCCAAACGTCTCGACTGTCTACTGGCGATCGTGGACAAGCGCCGTGATCGCCCCGGTGAGTCCGAAGTGATGAACATCATCGGCGATGTCACCGGCAAGGACTGCATCCTCATTGACGATATCGTCGATTCCGGCGGCACGCTCTGCAATGCCGCCGAGGCGCTCCTGAAGAATGGCGCGACGAGCGTAACAGCCTATATTACCCACGGCGTTCTGTCCGGCGGTGCGGTGACCCGCATTGCGAATTCGAAGCTGAAGGAACTGGTCATCACCGATTCCATCCAGCCGACGACGGCCGTGCAATCGGCGCCGAATATCCGCGTCATCACGACGGCAAGCCTCATCGGCGAAGCCATCAACCGCACCAGCCAGGAAGAATCGGTTTCCAGCCTGTTCGACTAGAGCAATCCCAGGAAAATTGCGCGGCGGTTTTCTATCCGGAATAGCGTAAGAACAAAGAGATCGAACAGCGTTTCAGAACGCCTTCGCTCCGGCAGGATGCGTCTGCTTCCATGCCAGCAGGCCGATCCCGATCAGCCCGGAGATGAAGACGGCCGCGCCCGATCCCATGATCGAAGGCCCGATGCCGAACCATGCAAACAGGCTCGGCGACATCAGGTAGGCCAGAAGCAGGCCGGTAAAGATCGCACACATCAGCAGACGATAGACCTGCGCCAGACGATGCGGCTCGCTGCGCGTCTGCATCAGATGCAGCATGGCGAGATTCTCGAAAGGACCGTTGATGGCCGCAAAGCATGCCACGGTCATCAGCCATATCCGGTCATGCATCAGCGGCAGCAGGAAAACCCCCGATCCGAAAATGAGTTTCGCCGCGATGATCCAGACCACCGGCCGGCGCGGCTTGACGCTGCTGAGAATGAGATTGGTCGTCAGGTTGCCGACGCCGTAAGCAGTCATCATCAGGCTGTAGTCGGTCAGCGGATCGGCGCTGGTCTCGCGCAGATGCAGGATCATTCCGAGCAGAATTCCCATCGCCCAGGCGATATTTCCCATCAAATTGGTAAACATGCCATAGAGGATCGCCGCATGCCCCCGCGCCGCGCGCCACCCACCGAGGACGCCGTCCACGACAGCCGCCATTCCGGAAAAATCGCGACGTCTCGGCGCAGAGGGGAGCTTTGCCACCGCCAGCCAGACGGCAAGCGCCGACAGCAGAAAGGTCGCTGCCGTGACGGTGAAGAACTGCGATTTCGGCAAGAGCCCGTTCACGAGTGCGATCAGGCTCGGCCCCAGGATGCGCGCCATGCGGCGGGTGGCATCGAACAGGCCGTTGGTCGCGTGCCGGACCTCCGGATCGACGGCGATCGTCGGGAGCGTCGCCTGCAGCGAGGGATCGAACGTCGATGTCAGCAATGCGATGCATCCCGCAAGCACCATCAGCAACGGCAAGCTCATCAGATGCAGAAGCCCGGCAAGCGAGAGCGTCAGCAACAGAGCCGCGCGCAGCAGATCGGCCATGATCATCGTTACGCTGTGACGCCAGCGATCCGTGACAATGCCGCCAAAGAGGCTGCCGAACAGCAGCGCTCCGGATTGCAAGGCGGAGACATACCCCGCATCGTTGCCGATGAAATCGGCCGCGATCCAGACGACTGCGACCATGTAGAATTCGGAGCCCGTCGCGGCCAGCACCTGGCCGGCCCATAGGAGAGAGATCGAGCGCTGGCCCAACGGCTTCAGGACAAACATGGTCGCATTCTGGTTTCGGAGTGACTTACTTCATGACCTGGCCGTTGACCGACACATGACCGTCGTCGGAAAGATCGATATCCCAGCGCGAGCGCCCATCGGCATCCGTCTTGGCGAACCCCTTGGCCATCATCAGGCCGAAAGAGAGTTGGGAGAGATCGGTCTTCGTCTTGGCAGCCTCCTGGATGGCCGCGATCGTCTTGTCGAGATCGCGGGCAAAAACCGTCATCTTCATGGAGACGCGATCCTTCTCGTTCAGCCAGCCGCGCATGCTGCCGGAAGCTTCGATATCGTAGAGATCCGAGGTGGCGCTGATTTTCGGGAAGTTGATGGTCACCGTACCGTCGGGGAACATCGCCTGCTGCAGCTTGGTATCGATGGCGGTGTTGCTGTCCGGATTCTTGAAGTCGGTCTCCTTCAGGACATCCATCATGGCGGAGAAGTTCAGGTTCGGCACCTGCACCTGGACATCGGCCGCGTCGGGAATGAAGGCGATATAGTCGTCAGGCACCAGGCCAGTAGCCAGAGTGAGCTTTTCGGCATTCAAACCGAAATCGGCATTCATGGCATTGGCCGGACCCGCGACCTTGAAGAAGTAGCCCATCTTCTGCAGCCCGCCATTGCCGAACGGCGTCGTGATCGCCATGTCCTTTATGGCGACGGACTCGTCGAAAGAGCCGACGATCGGCATGGCATCCATCAGCAGCGCCTTGAGCGCCTGGCTGTCCGCATCCGAAAGGTTCTTCTCATCCTTGTGCTCGGAGACGAACTGCAGGAAGGAATTCACCGCCTTCAAGGGCAGCTTCGTCGCGCCCATGTTGAAATCGATCGCACCGACCTTGATTTCGCCGAGCGTCGCGTCATCGGACGAGATCTTGTCGTAAAGCGACTGCAGGCTGCCGTTCATCTTGATGTCGAGCCTGCCCGGCTCGCCGCTGTCGGCGGACGACAGCGTATAGGCGACGCTGTCGGCGGTAGCGTCGTTCTTCTGGACGCTGTTGTTTTCGTCGGTCGTCTTGGTGGCAAAGGTGATCCCCTGCCCCTTCATATCCATGGAACGCAGGTAGTGAAGCGCGGGATCGAAAACGCCCTTTACGGTCGATGAGGCCAATGCATAGCGGAATTCGGTGGCGGGACTGTTGCCCGGCTTGGAATGCGCCGATACATCGAAGGCATTGTTGCCCTCGATATCCCAGAGGCCGCCATCGAGCGGCGTTGCCAGCATCGTCAATGGCTTGAGGCCGCTGATGTCGAAGCCGCTCGCGTTCAGCGTCTCGAGCAGCTTCTGCAGATCATAGGTCACCTCGTAGCGCCCGCTGACCGGCTTGACCGAGATTACGCCGCTCTTGGCGATATCGTCGGGCAGGAAATAGGTCAGATTGCCGTACAGATCCTTCGCACCCTGCTCGCTGACGTCAGCCGCCTGCGCACTGCCGATAACGCCGGCAGCGACGAAAGCCGCTGCAGCAACCGCTTTGAAACGCATAATTCACCCCCAGATATGATGGAAAAGAAACGTGAAAATCCGAAAGAGCCAGATCGGCCTTTCGAGTGGAACCCTATGGTCGCCCTGATACATGGGCTTGCTCCCGAAACTCAAGGCTTCTTCATCACCTGTCCGTTGACCGTCACTGTCCGGTCTTCATCCATGGTGACGTCCCAGCGCAAGCGGCCGTCGGGATCGGTCTTGGCAAAACCCTTGGCAGCCAGCAGGCCAAAGGAAACATTGTTCAGGCCCGGGTTCGCCTTTGCCGCCTCCTGAATGGCAGCGACCGTCTTGTCGAAATCGCGCGCCAGAATGGTCGCCTGCAGCGAATAACCGGAATGCGGCTTGGTCGAGCCCTTCAGCTCGCCGGAAATTTCCACGTCGTAGGCTCCGGATGTCGCGCTGATCTTCGGAAACTCCAGCGTTCCGTAGCCGCTCGGAAACATCGTCCGCTTCAACGCTTCACCCGAAACCGGCGTTGCCCGCGCGGCGATGGCATCGAGCGCGGTATCGACAAGGCCCTCGAAATTGACGTTCGGCACACCGAGCTGCACATCGAGCGCCGTCGGCAGGAACGCCGTATAGGCGGCCGGAATAAGGTCTGCATCGGGCGTGAACTGCTCCGCCCTCAGTTCCAGATTGACGTTGGATGCCTTGGTCAGCCCGTCCATCTTGAAACTGTAATCGATGCGCTTGATGCCGATCTTGCCCTTGTCCGTCGCCAACGAGGCGTTGTTCAGGGTCACGGTCTTGCCGAGCGATCCGAAAATCGGCAAGGCGCGATGCACAAGCTGCTCGAACTTCTCGCTGCCGCTTTGCGAAAGCTGCTTGGCCTTGACGTGCTGAACGAAGAAGCGAATGAGCTCCCGCAGATCCTTCACCGGCAGGCTGGTCGCGGTCACGTTCGTATCGACGCTGTCGGCGCGGAAGGTGATGGGCGAAGCATCGGGCCCCACGGTGAACTGTTCGTTCAAACCCTGGAGGGTGCCCTGCAGTTGCAGATCGACCTTGCCCGCCTCGCTGCTGTCGGTGATCGTATGCGCAAAGGAGGCGCTGTCGATCGTTGCGTCGATCTTCCGTCCGCTCCTCGGGCCGCTGCCGGCGCTGGAGAATTTCACGCCGCTGCTCTTGATGCCCATCGACCGCATCATTTCGATCGCAGGATCGAAAATGCCGTCGAACGAGCTGGAGGCGATCGAGTAGCCGATGTCCGAGGTCGGCGAATGCAGGGCGATATCGAGGCTGTTGTCGCCCGTCAGATGCCACTTTTCCTGCTCGACCGGCTGCGCGAAGAGAGTAAGCGGCTTGAAGCCGGTAACGGAAAACCCGCTGGAATTGATCTTGTCGAAGAATTTCGCGAGATCGTAGACGATCTCATACTGGTCGCCCGCCGGTTTGACGGTCACGAAATCGCTGCGGGCGAGATCCTGCGAAAGCGAGTGGGTCAGGATACCGCGAAGTTCCCTGGCGCCTTGCTCGTTGACGTCGGCTGCCTGCGAAGCGCCGGCGAGACCCATGGAAAAAACCGCGGCGGCGATTGCCCTGGAACGCATGCCCGACCCTTCCTTCTCATCCCGATCGATTGGATTCGACTGTTGATGGCGCCGGGGGTATATGTCAAGTCGTTGATACAAATGGCATCGCAGGCTTGTTCGCGGCAGTTGCAATGTCACCACAAAGCTTCTCGTTCCCTGAGTGCTTGCACCTTGGGCCGCTTTGTATTATACGCCACGCGTCCGCGTAGACACCCTTGGAGGCAACGCGGATGAGGCAGGGCGTGCCCTCCTCCAGTTCAGCCGAGGCGGCATATGGTCGACCGGATGAACTCTCCAAATAACCTCGAAAGGAATAGCCATGAGCCACGAAAGCTACGAGCTCAAGGCCGAGGCGCGCGAACGGGTTGGTAAGGGGTCCGCCCGTGAACTTCGCCGCAACGGTTTGATCCCCGCTGTCATCTATGGTGACAAGCAGGCCCCCATTTCCATCGCTATCAACACCAATGAGGTGACGAAGCGCATCCACGCCGGCGGCTTCCTCACGACGATCGCAACGATCGACGTCGGCGGCAAGAAGATCAAGGTTCTGCCGAAGGACTACCAGCTCGATCCGGTCCGTGACTTCACGGTTCACGTCGATTTCCTGCGCGTTTCCGGCAACACCGCGGTTACCGTCGAAATTCCGGTTCACTTCGAGAACCATGAAAAGTCCCCGGGCCTCAAGGCTGGCGGCGTGCTGAACATCGTTCGTCACGAAGTCGAAGTCCATTGCCCGGCCGATGCCATCCCGGAATTCTTCACCATCGACCTGACGGGCCTGAAGAGCGGCGACAGCATCCACATCTCGAGCGTGAAGCTGCCGAAGAACGTCACTCCGGTTATCGCCGACCGTGACTTCACGATCGCAACGATCGTTGCCCCGGCAGCCGGCCTTACGGAAGAAGCAGAAGGCGGCGAAGAAGCCAGCGCCTGATCGGCATCTTCAACCTGAAGCATTCGAACCCGCCTTCCCCAAGGGGATGGCGGGTTTTTTCATGCCCGCTCGACAATATTAGAAAAAGTAAAAGTAAAAATGACTTGGGCTCTATACTTCGATTGATATCCATTAACCCCAGAATTTCAGCAACATTTAACGGATTCATGAAAATCTGCGCGAAAGAGTTGTAGGAAGCGGCACCCCCAGATCCGCGAGCCTATGACTGGGGAGCTAACGAGATAATGAGCCATTCGGTCGAAAACAGGTTTTTCGCGATCGTTTGCGGTGCGCTGCTGGTCTTCGTAGCGCCGCTCTTTGTCCTTTTCCTTTTTCTGTCCTCCGAACGCGCCGAAAAGGAAATCAAGGACCATATAACCGTTCTCCTCGTCGCCAATGCTCAGGCGCTGGCCAAACCCTTGTGGGATCTGGACGAGGATAGCGTCACCCAGATCAGCGCGACGACGGTCGCGGAAGGCGCGATCGTCCGTGTGAACGTCCGTGATCTCTCCGGCCAGCTCGACGTCACCCAATCGACCATTCCGAAATCCTACAAGGGCAATCTGGAGTCCATTTCCCGGCCGATCGTCTACAACGGCGTGGACGGAGCAAAGAAGCTTGGCGTCATCACGGTCTACTATCCGCAGCTTGGCCTCTTCGACGGCCTGAAGAACGAAGAAATCGTCTTCATTTCCATTTTCATTTTCGCAGTGCTGACCGTTTTCGGCGCGGCGCTGATCGGCAACCGCATTTTTGTCATTCAGCCCCTGATGCGGCTGACCCATGCCATCGAGGCAACGCGCCGGCTGGGTTCGCGCCACCATGTCGACTGGCAATCGAACGATGAGATGGGACGGCTCGCCAATAGCTTCAACGACATGCAGAGCAAACTGCAGCGCGAGGAAAACGAGCTCAAGCTTGCCCATCGACGGGCCACCGACACCTACAATCTGACGCCCGCCATGCTCTTCTCCCTCGACAAGGACGATTGTATCGCCGCCGTCAGCGACTACTGGCTCGCAGCAACCGGCTACGACCGTGCCGAGGTGATCGGCCGCGAATTTGCAAGTCTGGTCCTGCCGGAATCGCGCGCGCAATATGTCGAGCGCAAGACCGGCAATCGAAGCAGCGCCGCGCGCCTTGCCGTGACGGTCAAATTCCTTTGCCGGAACGGCCGCGTCATGGACATTCTGATCCTGGAGACAACCGCGATCCAGGACGGCCAGTCGCTTTCCGTCATGACCGACGTCACCGAACTCAAGCAGTCCGAAGACCGGAATTTGCGTCAGGCGATCACCGACCACCTGACCGGCCTCCTCAATCGCCAGGGCTTCGAGACCGCACTGGACGCCAAGATCAATGAAGCCGATCTGCGCAAGCGCGAGCTCGCATGTCTGTTCATCGACCTCGACCGCTTCAAATGGATCAACGACAATATGGGCCATGCAGCCGGCGACGCCGCCCTGCGCGAGCTCGTATCCCGGCTGCAGAAATGCCTGAAATCGGGCGACATCGCGGCCCGCCTGGGCGGCGACGAATTCGCGATCCTGCTGTTGGCGGAGGATGCCGAGGCGAGAGCCATCGACATGGCAGGCCAGATTGCCGAAATCTTCGAAACGCCCTTCGTGGGCGACGCCCGTCTCAGCGCCAGCATCGGCATCGCCATCTATCCGCGTCACGCCGCCAATGCGGCGGAACTGCTGCTGAAATCCGATATCGCGATGTATGCCAAGAAGCGCGACGGCAAGAACGGCGCGCAGATCTTCGACAACGGCATGCTGGACGACTCGCGACGCCGCGCCGAGCTGGAGAACCATATCGAAACGGGCCTCGGCGAGGACTGGTTCGAAGCCTATCTGCAGCCGGTCGTCAATATGGACGACCGCTCCATCGCCGGTTTCGAGGCGCTGATGCGCCTTCACCATCCACAGAAAGGCATCCTGCCGCCGGCCCGCATCATCGAAGTCGCGGAAGAGACCGGCTCGATCATCCGCATCGGCAACCGCATCATGGAAAAGGCGATCGCCCATTTCGCGCGCCTTTCGCGCCTTGACGGCATGCAGGACACCTATCTCGCCATCAACTTCTCTCCGCTGCAGTTCGAGCCCGAGTTGCCAATGCTGATGGCTGCGGTGCTTTCGCGCCATGATATTTCTCCGCGGCGCATCGTCGTCGAAATCACCGAAGCGGTGCTCATGGACGACAATCCGGAGACGCGCATGGTCATCAACGAGATCTGCCGCTACGGCTGCCGCATCGCGCTCGACGATTTCGGCACGGGCTATTCATCGCTGAGCTATATCAATCGTTTCCCCGTCGACATCATCAAGATCGACCAGTCCTTCATCCGAGCGATCAACGACACCGTCTCCGATGTCAGCGCCAAAAGCCGCATGCTGGTCGAAAGCATCACCACGCTCTCGCACAAGATGAACTGCACGGTCATAGCCGAGGGCGTGGAGACGGAGGAGGAATGCGCGACCCTGCGCACCATGGGCATCGACTATGGCCAGGGCTACCTGTTCTATCGACCTCAGCATCCGGACAATCTGTCGAAGACATTGGCTGCCCTGCAGCAAGACCACCCTTCCCCTGTTGCACAAGCATCATAGCGATGAGGAACCGCATGCGAAAGCCGCTGCTCGTGATTGCAACCAGCCTGTTTTCGCTCACTCTTTTCTCTCCAGCCCGCGCCGACACCGTTCATTTCACCACCGAGGAATATCCGCCCTTCAACTATCGCGACGGCAAGACGGTGGTCGGAGCGACCACCGAGCAGGTGCAGAAGGTGATGGCCGATATCGGGGTCGATTATACGATCACCGTCATGCCCTGGGCCCGGGCCTACAATCAGGCGCTTGCGGACCCCATGACCTGCGTCTTCGCCACAGCGCACAATGAAGAACGCAACGCACTATTCAAATGGGTGCAACCGCTCCTCATCGATCGCAGCATCCTGATCAAGCACGGCGGCTCGGCGGTTACCGCCTCGACCATCGACGAAGCCCGGAAATATCTCGTCGGCACATGGCGGGAGGACTATACGGAAACGATATTGCGCCGGAACAATTTCCCGCGCATCGACATCGGCAGCGACTTCAAGGCGAGCCTGAAGAAACTGATGAGCGACCGCATCGACCTGATGCCGATCTCGGAATTCTATTTCGACAAGCTGAAGGCGGAAGGCAACGCAGTGGAAAAGGTGACCGTCCTTTCCCAGCAGCCCATGGGGATCGCCTGTCAGAAAGATTTCCCCACCGACCTTCTGAACAAAATGCAGACGGCGCTGAATGCGCTGATCGCCAATGGAACCCAGAAGCAGATTTTCCTGAAGTACGGCCTGCACCTCGGCGACTGACCGCATCCCGCCTTGACTTTGTCGCCAAATCCCTGTCGTGAAGGGCATCGGTATTTTCCAAGGGGTGAAGCGCATGCTTCTCATCGCGGGCCTCGGCAATCCGGGCGCCAAATATCAGGGCAATCGCCACAATATCGGCTTCATGGCCGTGGATGCGATCTACCGCCGCCACAGCTTTTCGCCCTGGTCGAAGAAATTCAAAGCGGAAATTGCGGAGGGCGAGCTCGGCGGGCAAAAGGTGCTGCTCATCAAGCCGCAAACCTTCATGAACCTCTCGGGCGAGGCCGTCGGCGAAGCCATGCGCTTCTACAAGCTTCAGCCATCCGACCTCGTGGTCATCTACGACGAACTCGACCTGCCGGCCGGCAAGGCGCGGCTGAAGACCGGCGGCGGCCATGGCGGCCACAACGGCATCAAGTCGATCGACGCCCATTGCGGCAAGGAATATCGCCGCCTGCGTCTCGGCATCGGTCATCCGGGCGCCAAGGAACTCGTGCACAATCATGTTCTCGGCGATTTCGCCAAGGCCGACCACAGCTGGCTCGAGCCGTTGTTCGACGCGCTTGCGGACAATGCCGACATGCTGGTGCGGGGCGAAGATTCGCAGCTGATGAACAAGATCGCCCTCGCGCTGGGCGGCAAGGCGGAGGAAGACGCACCGAAGCCGGAAAAGAAGGCGACAGCCAAATCCCACATCCATCAGGCGCGCAATCACAACCAGCCGAAGATCCCGGAAACCGGGCCGATGGCTGAGATGCTGAAGAGGATGTTCGGCAAGAAGGATAGTTGACATGCCGGAAGCGTCGAACGGAAGCGCCGCAGATATTGTCCTCCGCCCGGTCGCAAATGCGGATCTGGCGACGCTGCTTGCGCTTTATCGGCACCTGAACACCGAAGACCCATCGCTGGATATGCGATTGGCGGAAAGCCGCTTTGCGGAAATCCTCATTCATCCGGGCATGACGATCTTTGCGGCCTTTGCCGGGGCGCAGGCCGTTTCTTCCGTCACGCTGGTCGTCATTCCCAATCTCACGCGTGGCGGCGCGCCCTATGCGCTGATCGAGAACGTGGTGACACATGCCGATTACCGCCAGCGGGGACTTGCCGGCAAGGTCATCCGCAAGGCAATTGCGAGCGCCTGGGAAAAGGGCTGCTACAAGGTCATGCTGCTGACCGGCTCGAAAGACCCTGCAACGCTGCGCTTCTACGCCAATTGCGGCTTCACGCAGGACAAGACCGGCTTCCAGATCCGCCGCTCCACGGCAGCTTAGCCGATGACGACCGTTCCTATTCTTCCGGCTCGGTCGTGAACATCAGCGGGAAGCCGGCGCTCTTGGCAAGATCGACGGCCTCCTGGGCCTTCGTCTCGGCGATATCCCGCGCGCAAACCATCACCACGCAGGTTCCAAGCTTGTGCGCCGTCATCATGACACGGTAGCCGGCCTCCTCGCTCATGCGGAAGACGGCCTTCAGCACCATGATGACGAATTCCCGCGGCGTGTAATCGTCGTTGACGAGAATGATCTTGTAGAGCTTCGGCCTATCGAGCTTCGGCTTGGTTTTAGTCTTTGGTTTCAGGACAACATCATTGTCACTCATCGGCATCACCGTTGACGACAGGAAAAGGGCTTTTGGCTGATACTCCCATTATAGTGCAGTGCACTACATCGTTCAAGGAGGCTCATGTCAGGGAGACAATATGGCAGATATCCGATCTCAGCCCTTCCTTTCTGCAGAAAAGCGGCTCTTTGCTTGCCCAAGACTTGACCCGCAACGGCCCATCCCCCATAGGCACAGCAAAGATTTTCAAGATATGGACAAGGTGCCATGGGTTTCAAATGCGGTATCGTCGGACTGCCGAATGTCGGCAAGTCCACTCTGTTCAACGCGCTGACCAAGACGGCGGCGGCGCAGGCGGCGAATTATCCCTTCTGCACGATCGAACCGAACACGGGTGAAGTCGCGGTTCCTGATCCGCGCATGCGCAAGCTGGCCGACATCGCCAAGTCGAAGGAACTCATCCCGACGCGTATCTCCTTCGTCGACATCGCCGGCCTCGTGCGCGGCGCGTCGAAGGGCGAAGGCCTCGGCAACCAGTTCCTCGCCAATATCCGCGAAGTCGACGCCATCGTGCATGTGCTGCGCTGCTTCGAAGACAGCGACATCACCCATGTCGAGGGCCGCATCAACCCGGTTGCCGATGCCGAAACGATCGAGACCGAGCTGATGCTCGCCGATCTTGAGAGCCTCGAGCGCCGCACCGAGCAGACACGCAAGCGCGCCACCGGCAAGGACAAGGAGTCCATGGCGATGCTGCCGATCATGGACGCCTCTCTGGCATTGCTGCAGGAAGGCAAGCCGGTTCGCACGCTCCTTTCCAAGCTGGACGCGGAAGAGATCCGCATCCTCAAGAGCCTGAACCTTCTGACGTCGCACCCCGTACTCTATGTCTGCAACGTCGCCGAAGGCGATGCCTCGACCGGCAACGAGCATACGGCAGCCGTCGCCGCCATGGCCAAGGAGCAAAATTCGGAAGTCGTCATCATCTCCGCCGCGATCGAGGCTGAAGTTGCGCAGCTGCCCGATGAGGAGGCGACGGAATTCCTCTCCGCGCTCGGCCTCGACGAAGCCGGTCTCGACCGCCTGATCCGCGCCGGCTACAAGCTGCTGCACCTCATCACCTACTTCACGGTAGGGCCGAAGGAAACGCGCGCCTGGACGATCGAACAGGGCACCAAGGCGCCACAGGCCGCAGGCGTCATCCATTCGGATTTCGAACGCGGCTTCATCCGCGCCAACACGATCGCCTATGACGACTACATCGCCTACAACGGCGAAACCGGCGCCAAGGAAGCCGGCAAGGCGCGCGACGAAGGCAAGGAATACGTCGTCCAGGACGGCGACGTGATCCACTTCCGCTTCAACACCTGATCCGCTTTTTCCTGCCGGCGCCTATCTGAGCGCCGGCAATCTCCGCTGCATGCCGGCGGGCAAGCACCGCACGACGATGCGACGCAGGTCGGCCCATCCGATGCCGATGACCAGCACGACCAGACCGACGATCATCAGCACCAGGAAGCCGACCTTGTCGAGACCGGCATTGTTGTGCCGAAGAATGGCCGCGGTCGCCAGGCCGAGCGAGACGAGGCCGGCGGTCACGAAAGCACGGCGATCGATGACAAGGCCGATCAGCATCATCACCAGGACCGCAATCAGGACCGTCACCGCCTGCGTATACCTCCCGAAGAGAGCGTCGGTAAGGTTGGTGAAGACGGCGCCACCGCTGGCAAGCTCCAGGCGCAACGCTAGCAGGACGGTCGAATAAAGCAGCGCCGGAGCGGTTACCAGATGCAGCCAGAACGCCACGTCGGAGCGGCGCGTGACCCTGCCCGGATCGCTGAGATCGAAACGCATCGCCAGGGCAAAGCTGCCAAGTGCCGCGATCAGAAATATCGAGAGCGTCGTGATCGGATAGTCGATCGCCACATTTGAAGACCCCGTCACCGAGCCGACGACGTAGAAGACCGCAGCCAGCAACAAGCCGAACAATGAGAACAGGAATAGCGCCAGCGCCAACGGCACCCGGTAGCGCCAGTAAAACAACGCCAGCAACGGAGGGAATGGCGCGGCTATGACGATCGCGCCGATGGTGGCGTTATCGACCAAACCCTGCGTCGAGCCGACATAGCTCACCACCGTATGGAACAGCCAGACGATGAGCGCGATGGTCAAGACGACGGCCGGAAGCGCGAGCCGCTGGCGGCGCACCAGAATCTCCGCCAGAATGACGATCGCCAGCAAGGATACGTACCGGTTCGCCAGGCCCCATAGTCCGACAAGCAGGACGATGATGCCGATGGTGATGAGCACATCGTGGAAGCCGCGAACGAAACGCGGCGCTTCCGTATCCTCCAGCGGATTGGAATCATCAAGCAAACGCGGCGTCGAAAGAGCGTGCCCGGTCGGAAGCGCTCCGATGCTCTTCGCGTTCAGATAGGGCAGCAATCGCTCCGCCTGGCTGGAGGAAATAATCCCCTCGCCGGCTGCTTCTTCCAGTGCGATTTTGAGTTCGCTCATTCTTCTCTCGTTTCGTCTCGCCGTCACCAAGCCTCAACATATCGCCGCACTACAATCAAGAGCTGTCGTGCGCCAATAGGCAATCACCTTCAAGCCCATCTCCCTATAGTCATGAAAATGCTTGCGCCGGCACTGCGGGCCATGCGATTGCCCAAGGGCAAGATGTGGAGGACGACAGAGGATATGACGAAACTCGTCTATGAAGACTTCCAGCCGGGCCGGGAATTTCCGCTCGGCCCCAAACATGTGACGGCGGCTGAGATCGTCGAATTTGCCAGCGAATTCGATCCGCAGCCGATGCATCTCGATGAGGACGCCGGCCGCGCAAGCATTCTCGGCGGCCTTGCCGCTTCCGGCTGGCACACCTCGGCCATGTTCATGCGCATGATGTGCGACTCCTACCTCCTCGCGACCGATGCGCAGGGCGCCCCCGGCATCGATTTCATGGAGTGGAAGAAGCCCGTCCTGGCTGGCGATACCCTGTCCGGCCGATCCATCGTCATCGAGGCGCGCCCCATGCGCTCCCGGCCCGGCATCGGCATCGTCAAGTTCCGCCACGAGATCGAGAACCAGCGCGGCGAGCTCGTCTGCCTTGGGGAAAACGCCACGATGATCCGGTTGCGCGCCGGTGCGGAGGTATCGGCATGAAGATGAGCGAACTCTATGCCATCGGCGAACGCGTCGAGATCGGCAGCCACACCTTCACTCCGGAAAGCATCATCCACTTCGCGTCGCGCTTCGATCCGCAGATCTTCCACATGGATGCGGAAGCGGCCAAGCAATCGCTGTTCGGCGGGCTCTGCGCCTCCGGCTGGCATAGTTGTTCGATGTGGATGCGCAGCTTCGTGGATTACTGGAAGGCGGAAACGGCGCGGCTGATCGCCGAAGGCAAGACGCCTCCCAATCTCGGTCCCTCGCCGGGCTTCAAGAACCTGCAATGGCTGCGGCCGGTCTTTGCCGGCGACACGATCACCTATGGCGTCGCGATCCTTGGCAGCCGTCCGCTGGCCTCGCGTCCCGGCTGGGCGCTCTATACGCTCGCCTGCGACGGAATAAACCAGCACGGCACACCGGCCTTGCGCTTCGAAAGCACCGTGCTGGCCTTTGAATAGTGACCTGCGGGGCCGTCCCTGACGGACCCGCCAGCCTTCCGAAACCGATCAGTGTCCGGCGAATTCCACCAGCGTGTGAACCGGCACGTCAAGCTCTTCGAGCTTCTTGCGGCCGCCGAGATCCGGCAGGTCGATCACGAAGCACGCGGCAATGACCTCGGCACCGATCTGGCGCAACAGTTTCGTCGCACCGACCGCTGTGCCCCCCGTTGCGATCAGATCGTCGATAAGGATGACCTTTTCGCCCGGATTGACTGCGTCCCGATGCATTTCCATCTCATCGACGCCATATTCCAGGCTGTAGGCGATGCGGACGATATCGTGCGGCAGCTTGCCCTTCTTGCGGATCGGCACGAAACCGGCCGACAGCTGATGTGCCACCGCTCCCCCAAGAATGAAGCCCCGCGCTTCCATCCCGGCGATCTTGTCGATCTTGGAGCCGGCATAGGGCTGCACCAGCGCATCGATGGCGCGACGGAACGCCCTGGCGTCGCCGAGCATCGTCGTAATATCACGGAAGATGATGCCGGGCTTGGGATAGTCCGGAATGGAACGGATGCTGGCGGCGAGCTCCGAAGCAACAGTGTTCATGAAATATGTACTCTCAGGCTATGAATAGGGCCGGCCGCACCCTACCAAGACCGGGGCTCCATACCAACAAAAAAGCGGCCCCGAAGGGCCGCTCTTTCGCTTGATTGTTGCAAGGCTCAGTGCGCGCCTGCCTTCGCATAGACCGACCGCTTGGTGAGGTAGATCAATACCGAGAAGATCAGCAGGAAGATCATGACCATGAAGCCGGTGTGCTTGCGGTCTTCGAGATGCGGCTCGGACGTCCACATCAGGAAAGCAGCCACGTCGCGCGCATATTGGTCCACCGTCTGCGGCGAACCGTCATCATAGGTCACCTGGCCATCCGAAAGCGGCTTCGGCATCGCAAAGGTCGCCGCCGCATCGAAATACGGGTTGTAGTGCGAGTTCTGCGGCACGGTGAAGCCCGCCGGCGCATCTTCATACCCGGTCAGCAGCGAGTAGATATAATCCGGACCGCCTTCCTGATACTGCGTGAAGATGTCGAAGATGAACTGCGGGAAGCCGCGTTCGACTTCGCGTGCCTTGGCAAGCAGCGACATGTCAGGCGGCACGGCCCCGTTATTGGAGGCAGCGGCGGCCTCGTCGTTCGGGAACGGCGAGTTGAAATGATCAGACGGAAGCGCCTTGCGGGTGAACATCTCACCTTGAGGGTTCGGTCCGTCCTGCACTTCGTAGTTGGCGGCAAAGGCCTTCACCTGTGCTTCCGAATAACCGAGGTCTTCCAGCGTACGGTAAGCCACCAGCTTCATCGAATGGCAGGCGGAACAGACTTCCGTATAGACCTTCAGGCCACGCTGAAGCTGCGCCTTATCGTAATAGCCGAACGGGCCGGCGAAGGTCCAATGCTGCTCGCGCGGCTCCTTCAGCGGATAGTGCGGCGTCTCGCTTTCTGCGGCAGGCTTCGTTTCCGCTGCGATGACGGCAGCAGTCGTGAGGCCGCCGAAGAGCGTAAGCGACAGAAGCCCGACAATAATCTTTTTCATCGTTTTCTACCTCTATCGCCGATTACGCTTGAACCGGAGCGGGAACTTTACCGCCCTGTTTTTCAAGAACCGCTTCCGTAATGGAATTTGGAATGCGCTTCGGTGTCTCGACTATGCCAAGCACCGGCATGACGACGAGGAAGAACAGGAAGTAGAACAGCGTCGCGAACTGCGCAGCCGTGGTGTAGATCCCCTCTGCCGGCTGAGAACCAAGCCAGCCGAGCAGGACGGCATCGGCGACGAACAGCCAGAAGAACAGCTTGAACCAGGGACGATAGACGGCAGAACGAACCTTCGACGTATCGAGCCACGGCAGGAAGAACAGCACGATGATGGCGCCGAACATCGTCAAGACGCCGCCAAGCTTGGAGTCGATAGGCCCGATGTTGAAGGTGATCGAACGCAGCATCGCGTAGAACGGCAGGAAGTACCATTCCGGAACGATGTGTGCCGGCGTCTTCAGCGGGTTTGCCGGAATGTAGTTGTCGGCATGGCCGAGGAAGTTCGGCAGATAGAACACGAAATAGGCGAACACCAGCAGGAAGATGGAAACGCCGAGCGCATCCTTCAGCGTCGCATAGGGCGTGAAGGGCACGGTATCCGTCTTCAGCTTGACTTCGACGCCGGTCGGGTTCGTCTGGCCCGTCACATGCAGCGCCCAGATGTGCAGGATGACGACGCCCGCGATCATGAACGGCAGCAGATAGTGCAACGAGAAGAAGCGATTGAGCGTCGGATCGTCAACGGCAAAACCGCCGAGCAGGAAGGTCTGGATCCAGTCGCCGACCCATGGGAAAGCCGAGAAGAAGCCGGTGATGACGGTGGCGCCCCAGAAGGACATCTGACCCCAGGGCAGAACATAGCCCATGAACGCGGTCGCCATCATCAGCAGGTAGATGATCACGCCGAGAATCCAGAGGATTTCGCGCGGCGCCTTGTAGGAGCCGTAGTACAGACCGCGAGCAATGTGCAGGTAGACGGCCACGAAGAAGAAGGACGCGCCGTTGGCATGCATGTAGCGCAGCAGCCAGCCGTGATTGACGTCGCGGACGATCTTTTCGACCGAATTGAAGGCGATTGCCGTATTGGCCGCGTAATGCATGGCCAGGACGACGCCGGTCAGGATCTGCAGGACCAGCATCACGGCCAGCATGGCGCCGAACGTATAGGCGTAGTTCAGGTTGCGCGGGACCGGATAGGCAATGAAACTATCGTAGACCATACGCGGCAGCGGAAGCCGCGCGTCTACCCATTTTTCGAGCCCTGTGGATGGCTCGTAAGACGAATGACCACTCATGATTCAGCTCCCCCTCAACCGACCTTGATCTTCTTTTCCGACGTGAACGCATATTGCGGTATGAAGAGGTTCTGCGGCGCAGGCCCATGGCGGATGCGACCGGCAGTATCGTAGACCGAACCGTGGCAGGGACAGAACCACCCGCCATATTCACCCGCCTGACCGAGCGGGATGCAACCGAGATGGGTGCAGACGCCGATCATGACCAGCCAGTTCTCCTTCCCATCGCCAGCCGAACGGGCAAGATCGGTTGCCTGTGCGTCGGCCGGGAGATTGGCATTGCGAGCAACCGGATCCTTCAGGTCCGAGAGCTGCGCGGCCTTGCCATCGTCGATTTCCTTTTGCGTGCGGTTGCGGATGAAGACGGGTTTGCCACGCCATTTCACCGTCAGAGACATGCCGGGCTCAAGGCTCGACACATCGACTTCAATGGATGCAAGAGCGAGTGTCGATGCGTCAGGCCGCATCTGGTCGATAAACGGCCATGCGACGGAAACTGCGCCCACCGCACCGGCCATACCTGTCGTCAAATAAAGGAAATCGCGACGAGTCGGCTCGCCGGTGGACTCAACTGTCGTACTATGCTCGCTCAAGGCTGCACATCCTCTTCCGCAAAACCACGGCAGAAGCCGCGGTACCCCCTCACTAACGGCGAATCATCGCGACCATAATTCCGCCATAGATTCCTCCGTAACCCGCTGCGTTCTAAGCTTGATCGCAAATTATGTCCAGTCTTGGCAAGGGGAGAGGGCACAATGTCGCGGCAAAACTGCGCTATTGCGTCGCAAGTCGGGAGCTTGAAGGCCCCTATCGCCAGGGCGAACGGTTAAACGCATGAAAAAGCAGGGGATTCGCATGGGGCCTTGTTGCGCTGCAAGGCAAAATGAAAAGCAATTTCAATGCTGCATTGCATAAAATAAGGCAATATCAGCACTTTTCTCATGTCGCAGGGACTAACCTTTACCTCTTAAAACCGAATGGATTTCCTGTGCGATTTGTGGACGATTATGGTCCTTGCCCTGCGCATTCGAAGCATCGAGAAATGAAGCACGAGAACTTGTCATGAGACACACGGTTTATTGCGTACTATGCGTTCTCGCTACATTGGCGCTGGGTATCCTTGCGGCGCGCTATGTTGCCGATTCCTGGTTGCTGGCTTTTTTCGAAAGCCTGCAGACCCACATAAGCCTGTTTGCGATCATACTCGCGTTGACCGCATTCTTCTTCAAGCGCCACTGGTATGCGATGGTCCTGGTGGCGGCCGGAACGGTGCTGCTGGTTCACTCGGTCATCATGCTGCAGGAATACGCCGCATCCTCGATCATCGCTTCGGCAGAGGCAAGCGGCGGCCACTTCAGGCTCCTGTCGTTCAACATCGAGGACAGCAATTTCGAAAACGGCACCCGCATCGCCGATCTCATCGTCGCTTCGAAAGCCGATGTCGTCGAGATTTTCGAAGCGGGCCCGATCTTTTCCGATATGGACCGCATCTTGAAAGTCTATCCTTACCGCATCGGTTGCGGCGTGATGACCACCGATTGCGACTCGCTGCTCCTGTCGAAGAGGCCGTTCCAGACGCAGCTCATGCGCAGCCTCGGCAGCCTCTGGGACAATCGTTTCATTCTGGCCACCATCGATATGGACGGCCAGCCGGTGAATTTTGCCTCGGTTCATCTGAGCAAGCCCTATTTCGACGCATTCCACCAGATTGAGCTCGGCCTTCTCGCGCCAGCGCTCAACGACGTGAAAGGGCCATTGATTCTCGCCGGAGATTTCAACGCGTCGGTCATCGCTCCGGATATGCGTGACTTTCTCGCCGCAACCGGTCTGCGCCATGCCTTTCCCGAGCCCGCAACCTGGCCGATCGCGGCAGGCGCCTATGGCATCACCATCGATCACGTTTTCGCGCGCGCGCCGCTGCGGCTGGTATCCGTAAAGCAGATCCGCGATGCGATGGGCTCGAACCATTTCGGCTTGATGACGGAGTTCAGCGTGCCCCGGCACCCCTGATCGCGTGGCTTCGAGGTCGATCGGAAGGCGCGATCAATCCGCGTCCGCCGCGATAAAGCCGCCGGACTGGCGTGCCCAGAGTTCGGAATAGAGACCGCCACGCGCGATCAGCTCGTCGTGCGTGCCCTCTTCGATAATCTTGCCCCTGTCGACGACAATCAGCCGATCAAGCTTGGCGATCGTCGACAGCCGATGTGCGATCGCGAGAACGGTCTTGCCCTTCATCAGCGTGTCGAGGTTGGACTGCAGTGCCGCCTCTGCCTCCGAATCCAGCGCCGAGGTGGCCTCGTCCAGCACGAGGATCGGGGCATCCTTCAGCATGACGCGCGCAATCGCGATGCGCTGGCGCTGGCCGCCGGAAAGCTTGACGCCGCGCTCGCCGACATGAGCGGCATAGGCGCTGCGCCCCTTCTGGTCCTCCAGGGTGGTGATGAAACCATCCGCCTCCGCCTGCCTTGCGGCTTCCACCATCTGCTCGTCGGTGGCATCCGGGCGGCCGAAGAGGATGTTGTCGCGAACGGAGCGATTGAGCAGCGCGGTATCCTGCGTCACCATGCCGATGGCGCCGCGCAGCGACTCCTGCCGCACGGCGGCGATGTCCTGCCCGTCGATCAGGATACGGCCGCCTTCAAGGTCGTAGAAGCGCAGCAACAGATTGACGAGGGTCGTCTTGCCTGCGCCAGAGCGTCCGACGATGCCCACCTTCTCGCCGGCAGCCACCCTGAGGGAGAAATTGTCGATGACGCCGCCGCCGCGCCCGTAGTGGAACGTGGCATTGTCGAAGCGGATCTCCGGGCCGGTGATCGTCAGGTCCTTCGCATCGGGCCGGTCCACCAGCCCGATAGGCTCGGAGATCATCTCGGCAGAATTCTGGATCGTGCCGAGATTGCGCATGATGGCGTTGAATTGCGCCATCATGCGGCCGAAGAGCATGTTCAGCCGCAATACCATGCTGAGCGTGAAGGCAACGCCGCCGGTCGAAATCTCTCCCGATAGCCAGAGATGCACGGCCAGCGCCCCGATGCTGGTGATCATCACGCCCGACAGCAGCGCCAGCGACGAACGTACGCCGGTCAGCAACCGCGTAAATGGCATGACGGCGGCCTGGAAGCGATCGAAGCCGCTGCGGATATAGTGGTCGTTCTGCTCCTCGCGACCGAAGAGCTTCAGCGTCTGGATATTGGCGTAGGCATCGACCATACGCCCGTTCAGCATCGAGGATGCCTCCGCCGCGTTGCGGGCATGACGCCGGATGCGTGGCACGAAATGGCGGGCGAGCAGGGAAAAGACGCCGATCCAGACCGCGATCACCAGCGCCAGCCGCCAGTCGAGCCCGCCGACCAGCGCAATGGTCGAGGCGGCATAGATGATGATGAACCAGACCACCTGCAGCAGCGACACGACGAGGTCGCCCGTCGCCTGCCCTGCCGACCAGACCTTGGTGACGACGCGCCCGGAAAAATCGTTCTGGAAGAACTCGACCGATTGTCTCGCCACATGCCGGTATGCCTGCCAGCGCACGAGATTGAGAAAGCCCGGAACGACCACCTGCTCCTCGACCAGCGCACCGAGGCTGACGACCACGAAACGCACGACGAGCACGACGAAAACCATGCCAAGCAGCGACGCGCCATGGCCGGCGAGCAGCCCGCTCCAGCCCTCGCCCGGCTTCACCTTGTCGAGGATGTCGACCAGATGGCCGACGAACCAGAACAGCGCCGCCTCGAGCATGGCGACCGCGCCGCCGAGCGCCGCCATCGCCAGGAAAGGTCCCTTGGCCTGGCCGACATAGTACCAGATGAAAGCGCCGAGCGACCGCGGCGGCCGAAGATCGCCGCCGCGATAGTAGGGATCAATCCACGTCTCGAACAGACGGAACACGGAACGGATGAACATGTGAGCGATATAGGCAATTTCGCCGGGCACGCAAAGGAAACGGCCCCGTTGCAAAGGTTATATTTTCGTTAGGTTTCAGGCGAACGCCTGCCTCGCAGGCCCCGCAAAGAGCAAGGGCGGCTTTCGCCGCCCTTGCCTGATCCTCATTCCGCTGCCGCCTCGGCTTCTTCATGGTCGGCGAGGAAGCCACCCGACTGGCGGCTCCAGAGCTCGGAATAGATACCGCCGTTCTGGACCAGTTCCTGATGAGTGCCCACCTCGATGATCCGGCCCTTGTCGAGCACGACGAGGCGGTCCATCTCGGTCAGCGTCGACAGGCGGTGCGCGATGGCGATCACCGTCTTGCCATGCATCAGCGCGAAGAGGTTTTCCTGGATCGCCGCTTCCACTTCGGAATCGAGCGCCGAGGTCGCCTCGTCGAGCACCAGGATCGGCGCGTCCTTCAGGAAGACGCGGGCGATCGCGATACGCTGCCGCTGGCCGCCGGAGAGCTTGACGCCCCGCTCGCCAACCTGCGCATCGAGCCCGGTGCGGCCCTGCATGTCGACAAGGCCCTCGATGAATTCCCAGGCATTGGCGCGCTTGGCCGCCTGGATCACCTCCTCGTCGGTCGCATCCGGCCGGCTGTAGGCGATGTTGTCGCGGATCGAGCGGTGCAGCAGCGACGTATCCTGCGTCACCACGCCGATCATCGAACGAAGGCTGTCCTGCGTCACCCCGGCGATGTCGTGGCCGTCGATGGTGATGCGGCCGCTCTCCAGATCGTAGAAGCGCAGCAGCAGGTTCATCAGCGTCGTCTTGCCGGCGCCCGAGCGACCGACCAGGCCTACCTTTTCACCGGCGCGGATATCCAGTGTCAGATCCTCGATCACGCCCTTCGCCTTGCCATAGTGGAAGCGAATATGATCGAAGCGGATAGCGCCCTGCCTGGCCGCGATCGGCGAGGCCGCCGGCCGGTCGATGATGTCATGCGGCTTCGTCATCATCTCCATGCCGTCATAGACGGTGCCGATGTTTTCGAAGAGCGCCGAGACTTCCCACATCACCCACTGCGACATGCCGTTGATGCGCATGGCAAGGCCGATGGCGATGGCAATCGAACCGACTGCGATCGAACCATTGAGCCAGAACCAGATCGACAATGCCGAGACGATGAACAGCGCCGCACAGTTGTTGGTGTAAACAGCGGCGTTGAACAGCGTTATCTTGCGCATCTGCTTGTGCACCGTGTCGAGGAACTCCTCCATGCCGGCCCGGGCGTAGCTCTCCTCGCGGCCCGCATGCGAAAAGAGCTTCACCGTCGCGATGTTTGTATAGCTGTCGACGACACGTCCCGTCATTGTCGAACGTGCGTCGGCCTGCTGCGCGGCGATCTTGCGCAGCTTCGGCACGAAGTAGGAGACGATACCGATGTAAATACCGAGCCAAATCACGATCGGAATCACCAGTCGCCAGTCCGCCATCGCGATGACGAAGATCATCGACAGGAAGTACGTCACCACATAGACGAAAACGTCGAGGAGCTTCATGACGGTTTCTCGCACGGCAAGCGATGTCTGCATCACCTTGGTGGCGACGCGGCCCGCGAACTCGTTGGCAAAAAAGGTCATGCTGTGACGCAGCAGGAAGCGGTGCATCTGCCAGCGCGCGATCATCGGGTAGTTGCCGATCAGCACCTGGTGCATGATGAAGCTGTCGAGCACCGCCGCCAGCGGCAGGCCGACAAGCACCATCGCCCCCATCCAGAAAAGCTTGGGCCATTCCGTTTGCAGGAAGGTCGCCCTATCGGCCTTCGTCAGCCAATCGACGATATCGCCGAGGAACTGGAACAGCGCCACCTCGCCGATCGCGATCGACATGGTGAGGATGCTCATGGCGATCAGCCAGGGCGCGGCCGGCTTGGTGTAATGCCAGCAGAAGGCAACAAGACCGCGCGGCGGAGCGTCCGGTATCTCGCTCGGAAATGGATTTAGTCGGCGTTCAAACCAGCCAAACATTGAAATGCTCCAAAGACTCGACCTTTTGACCAACCACTGCGCCTAAAGGTCGCGGACTGATATGGTGGCCGGGCGATGAAAGAACGAGGCCACACTGGCCGCGAAATGAATCGAAAGGGGGATTACCGCGAAAGCGCGCCGTAAAGCGCCTTGATCAGAGCCGTGGGTTTACGGCACGGAGGCGCATCATCATCACAAACAAGATATCCATCTGAGCCTCCTATTTCGCTGGTTGTAGAGCGCCCGTCTTTTAGCGCGCATTTTGCGCTTTGAAAAGCGAAATATGCCTGAAAAATGGGCTGAATCCTTCAATTCTGCTGATGGAAGGCATCACAAGATCGGAACAGCGACGAAAATCGAAGACAAATCCGGGCGATTTCGCTAGTTGCAGCCCATGACCACGCTTCGCATCGCACTCTACCAACCCGACATTCCCGGCAACACCGGCACGATCCTGCGGCTGGCCGCCTGCCTCGGCCTTGGCGTCGACATCATCGAGCCGGCAGGTTTCGACATATCGGATCGCAACCTGAAGCGCGCCGGCATGGATTACCTGGCGGCCGTCGCCCTGACGAGACATGTCAACTGGGAGCGTTTCGAGGCATGGCGCCTCGCGAGCGGCCGGCGGCTGGTGCTCGCCTCCACCAAGGCAGCCCGGCCCTATACCGACTTCCCCTACCGCGACGGCGATATTCTTCTCTTCGGCCGCGAGAGCGCCGGCGTGCCCGAACATGTGCATGAAAGGGCGGACGGTCGCGTTCTGATCCCGATGGTCGAGGGCCAGCGCTCCATCAATGTCGCGATGTCGGCCGCCATGATCGCGGGCGAAGCCTTGCGGCAAACGCAATGGCTGCCGCTCACCCTGTCCGGCCCAAATGTCGCACCCGAATAGGCGTTGGCACGCCGGATAAAGTGTGAGAAGCTTCGCCTTGGAATGCTCTAACTCAGGCAACCTTGGCGAGGTGACCCATGTTCCAGACGGCATTCACGCTTTCCCTCACGCAGTTCGCGCGCACTTTGAGCCTACCGGAGCGGCTGCAGCGCTCCCCTGCCCGCAATCTCGTCCTCGAAGGCCTTCGTCAGCGGAACCTCGCCCTTGACGCACTGTTCTACGACGTCAACGTGATCACGCCGGAGGAAGCCTTCTACATCAGCGACTCTCTGGCCGCCGAAGGCGCAATCATGATCGTTCCGCCCAGCGGCTGTGGGGCACTCACTCTCTGCGAGACGATCGATGAATTCATCCTGCGGGGCGGTGCCGATGCCCGGGCTCTCGCCGTCGCAGGCATCGGCGGCTCGGCGCTCGGCGCAGCCGCCTTCGCCCGCAACGTGGCCGACGCTGTCGATGCCCCCGTGGCTGTCGTCGTCTCCGGCTATGGTATCGCCGATGTCATCACCGAGGCTTTCGGCGGCTTGTTTTTCTTCGGCCACCTGAAGGGTCTGCGGCCGATGCTGGAAAGCCTGGATGATCTTGCCGGCCGCCCCAAGGTCGGGGCATACCGCGATGGAACCGCTGCCCGCACCAGTCTCGACACCAGAACCGTCCAGGCTCTTCTTGCCGATCCTCGCCTCTCCTTCCGTCTGCTGGCGGGCCATTCCAAGGGCAATCTCGTGCTCTCGGCCGCATTGCATAATCTTTGGAAGCAGGATGAGGCCCGGGTTTCGGAGCTGGCGCAAAATACGAAGATCGTGACGATCGGCACCCGCATCGCCATGCCCTCCGTATTCACCGATGTCGTCGATGTCATGGGCGAATGGGACTGGTTCGGCGAGATCAACTCCCGACCGTTCATCCACGCCGACCAACGCATTCCGCAGGCCTGGCATCACACGAACACCGATCTGGGCGGCCATCTGCCGGTGACGACCACGCTCAGGGAAATCCTTGCAATTTCGCCGATCATCGAGAACCCGAAACTCGCGGAAGAGCAGACCGCAGCGCTCGGCGCGGTATCGGAGCCGACAAAGCCGGAAGCGGAGGTTCCCTTGCCTTCGCCTCTCGGCGGAAAGCCCACGGCGACGATCGACAAGGTCAGGAAGGCGTTTTCTGCCGGCATCCTGCCTGCCGTTCAGCCTGTGGAATCCAGTGTGGTGGATGATCTGCAACCGCCCACGTCGCATTGAACTGGTCACAAGTTGAAAGCCCGCCGCAAGTCACGGGAATGTGCTTGCGCTCCATCGCCCGTCGCTGCGGGCGGCCTTTTCGTTCGGCTCAATCCGCCGATGGCAAACGCCGCATGGTGAATTCGATGCGATCGCCATCGACCTGACGCCAGCTTTCGACTTCGGTCCAGTAGGCGGCTTTCGGGAATTCATCGAACCACTCGCGCGCTTTTGCGCGTGCATCGGGGCGGCTGAGACAAAAGGTCTCGCGAACGAATTCGCTTTTTCCGCCCGCCGGGTGTTCCTGCCGGTAACGAAATATTCTGCTTCTCAACCCATCCAGGGGCGGCGGTCCAGGTATCTTCATAATCAAACCTCGCCTTCGGGAGGGAACATAATACCGCACCCGGAAATTTGCGAGTCGATTCTCCCGCAGCGTGGCTGCACTGGCTGCGCCGCAATGTTGCTGATATTCAAAATCACGATACATAGGGTGCGAATCGCGGGCCGCCGGCTGCTCGCACTCTCGGAGAGCATGCATGGAACGACCCAATCTTCCCAAGGGATTACCCGAGGATATTGAAGCGAAAAAAGAGGCTGCGCGCACCTGGTTCGAGGGCCTGCGCGACACGATCTGCACCGAGTTCGAGCATTTGGAGAACGAGCTGGCCGGTCCGCTTTCCGACCAGGAGCCCGGTCGTTTCGTCGCCAAGGACTGGCAGAGGGACAAGGGTCAGGGCGGCGGCGGCCGCATGTCCATGATGGAGGGCCGCGTCTTCGAAAAGGTCGGCGTCCATACGTCGACGGTCCATGGCGAGTTCTCTCCCGACTTCCGCAGCCAGATTCCGGGCGCCGAGGAGGATCCCCGTTTCTGGGCTTCCGGGCTCTCGCTGATTGCCCACCCCGTCAATCCGAATGTGCCGACCGTACACATGAATACCCGCATGGTCGTCACCACGAGCCATTGGTTCGGCGGCGGCGCCGACCTGACGCCGATGCTTGACCGTCGCCGCACCCAGGAAGATCCCGACAGCCTCCTCTTCCATCGCGCCATGCAGATCGTTTGCGACCGCCATGCCGTCGCCGACCACCAGCACTACAAGAACTGGTGTGATGAATACTTCTTCCTGAAGCACCGCAACGAGCCGCGCGGTATCGGCGGCATCTTCTTCGACTGGCTGCATTCGCCCGAGGAAGCCGGCGGCTGGAACGCCGACTTCGCCTTCACCCGCGACGTCGGCCGGGCCTTTGCGATGGTCTACCCGCGGATCGTCCGCTCCAATTTCAATGAGACATGGACGGAAGAGGACCGCGACGAGCAATTAATTCGTCGCGGACGCTATGTGGAGTTCAATTTGCTGTACGATAGGGGTACAATATTCGGGCTGAAGACAGGCGGCAATGTCGAGTCGATCCTATCGTCTCTGCCGCCGGTGGTGCGTTGGCCCTGATGCAGGCCGCGCAAGGCTGTGCGGCGGCCTTGCGGCAACGGCATGCGAAAACCAGTGACCCGAAGCGCGGCAAGCGAATCCGCGGGATCGCGAGCGTTTCGGGCGTTCAACATAAAATGATCGGACAACGCCCTGAAATCAGCGGGAGGGATGCCTAAGTGACCTAATGCTCGTTCCAATCGGAGGAGGTTGTAATGGCAGCAGAGAAACAAGTCACGGAAGCTTCGAAAGAGCAGAAACTTTCGCGCACAGTCGATAGTCCGGAGTTCATCGTCCGACTGGCCGAGGATATGCGGACCCGCAGCGGGTCCGACCTGCCGCTGTCCTGCTTTGTCGAGCAGGTCAGAATGCAATTGGCAGGCAAGTCACCGAGCGATGTCGCCAGTTTTGCGGCGGATCGTTCGGCCAAGCAGATGCCCATTCCGACATATCAGTCATCCGACTGCTTCAAGTCTTGGGCCATGCCGGACTGATGTCCGGAAGACCGCCGCCGGCAAGCGAGAGACTTGCCGGACGGCAGAAACCTTTTTCCGTCCGCTGCGTTTAGCTTTCATGCCCGTGGGCATGAAAGGATGCGGAACCGTGGAGAGATGAGGAGGAAGATATGCGACTGTTCGAATGTGGTACGCTCGTGCCCGGCTGCGCTTGGCATACCCGCGCCCAGGATGATGCCGAAGTGGTTCGTCGCGCCGTCGAGCACATGCGTGAAGCGCATGGCGAAACAATCATCCGGGAAAACATGGTCGACAACATCAAGGCACGAATCCGCGATGAGGCCCACGCGGCCTGATCGGGCGGATCGGGCCTGAAAGTCAGGGCCGCATATCAGGCATTGGCCAAATCTTTAAGTCGGGCGAGAAGTTTCGCCCGGTTCGATGAAAAATTGCCATCGAGCCATTCCTGCTCCAGCTTGGCGAGAAGCTCGCCGACGCGAGGACCGGGGCCGACGCCTGCCGCAAGCGCATCCGCGCCGCTAAGCGGGAAAGCGGGTTTCTTCCACTTTGCCACGCGCTCCAGCAGCCGGCCGAGCCGCGCAACACGGGCCATTTCTTCAAAATCGCCTTCCGCCTTGCCCCGTGCGACCGACAGCGCCAGCTTCAGGCGCACGGCGACGCCGGAGGGGTCATGGCGGTAAAGCAGACGGTCGAAGGCCGCGTCCGAGATATCGTCCTTGACGACAGGCGCATTCGCCCAGGCCTGAAGATAGGCACCTTCGGCTTTCGAAAGGCGCAGCCGCTCGGCAAGCTTGGCAAGCCTTGCCGTATCCGGCGCCACGATGGCGGCAAGCCGCAGCAAGGGTTCCGCCGGCCAGCCGAGAGCCTGTTCGGCGGCGATGAGGCCTGGAATGGCGTCGATACCCCACTTCTCGGTTTCCGGCAGCACTTCGGTCAGTATGCCGATCTGGCGCATCCAAAGCAGCGCCCTGCCCGGATCGTCCGCCGCCAGCAGCTTCTTCATTTCGGACCAGACGCGCTCGGCCGAGAGGGTCGCGATCTTCGACTTCGCAGCGGCACAGGCGCGCAACCCGTCCGCATCCGGACGACCGCTGCCGTAATACGCGAAGAAGCGGAAGAAACGCAGGATCCGCAAGTGATCCTCGGCAATCCGTGTCGCCGCATCGCCGATGAAGCGAATGTTGCGGCGCTCAAGATCGGCAAGGCCGCCGACGAGATCCACCACCTCGCCACTGGCGGAGGCATAAAGCGCATTGATCGTCAGGTCGCGCCGCTCCGCATCCGCCTGCCAGTCCTGGCTGAAAGCGACGCGGGCGCGGCGCCCATCCGTTTCGACATCGCGCCGCAAAGTGGTGATCTCGAACGGCGTTCCATCGATGACCAGTGTGACGGTGCCGTGCGCGATGCCTGTCGGCACGGCCTTGATGCCCGCTGCCTCGGCTCTTTCGACGACAGTCTCGGGCAAGAGCGTGGTTGCTATGTCGATATCGGCGACCGGCAGCCCCATCAGGCTGTTGCGCACCGCTCCGCCGACCACGCGTCCCTCGCCGCCGTCGGCGTCGAGCAACGACAGCACCCGCTGCAGGGCCTTATCGCGAAACCAGGCCTCACCGGCAACGGACGTCATGTATAGAGCCTTTCATAAAGCGTGCGGACGATGCCCGCGGTAATGCCCCAGATCATGCGCTGCCCATAGGGCATGCGGTAGAAATGGCGCTCGGTTCCCTGCCAGAGCATCGTGTCGGTGGCATGGTGGCTGGGATCCATCAGAAACGAGAGCGGCACCTCGAAGGCGTCCTCGACCTCGGTCGGATTGAGGTCCAGATGAAAACCCGGCTTCACCACGGCGAGAATGGGCGTGATGCGAAAGCCGGTCGCCGCCAGATAATGCGGCAACCGTGCCACGGGTTCGATGAATATGTCGGCAAGCCCGATTTCCTCGCCCGCCTCGCGTACGGCCGCCATCTCCGGCGATGCGTCTTCCGGATCGATGGCCCCGCCCGGAAAGGCGATCTGGCCGGAATGCTTGCGCAGGGTGGAGGTCCTGAGCGTGAAGATGACCTTGGCGTCGTCTCCGTTTTCAACGACGGGCACGAGGACGGCGGCATCCTTCAGCTTCAGGTCCGCGACCTGCGAGATGGTCTCGGGGTTGAGACGATGATCGCCGTGATCGCGCCAGGCGAGATCGATAGGCCCGCCGCTCTGATGCAGGGCGCGGCGCCGGAACTCATCCGCTGAATAAAGGGGGAATTCGCTCATCGCGTCAGTGCATCCAGTTCGGCCAGCGGCATGATCGGAAAGATCGAGCCGCCGGAGCGCACGCAGAACATATCGCGCCCGGCAATTTCGACGGGTTCGCCAAGTTCGACGAGATCGTACATGACCGCGCGCGTCACCAGCGCCTCCAGGCGCCCGCGGACATGCAGGTAGGGCTTCAGCTCGTCGTTCTCGCCGCGGATGACGAAGCGGATCGGGTGCTCCCTGCCCGCCTCGACGACGTCGCCGACATTCGTGCGGAAGGTCAGCACGCGCCTGCCGTCGCGTTCCGTCACGCTCATCTCGACGGCCACGAACGGCGCATCGACGACCCGGATGCCGACTTTTTCCACAGGCGTGACGAGATAGGTCTTTTCGTCCTCGTCCTTGCGCAGAACCGTGGAAAAAAGCCGTACCAGCGGCGCGCGGCCGATCGGCGTGCCGAGATAAAACCAGGTGCCGTCGGCACGGATCTCCATGTCGATATCGCCGCAGAACGGCGGATTCCAGCGATCGACGGGCGGCGGGCCCTTCTTTCGGCCGCCGCTATCGCCGGCCGCGCGCGAAATCAGCGCCGCCAGGCTTGCCGCATCGCCAGTTGCCTTGATTTCCTCGGTTGCCATTCTTCTGTCCCGGTTGGCCGTTAGTGACAAATACGACAGTTTCTCACGAGATAGTCATTTGAAACGCGCTTGTCAGCCATCTTGGTGGCGATAAGTTGTATTGATTATGAGGCAAATGTGTAACGTCTGCGAATCGCGCGTATCGTTTTTCTGCCATTGGAGACGCAAATGGGCATGATCAAATCGACCGAAACCACCCTCGACGAGCAGGCCATGGTCGCGTCAGCCGAAAAGGCGCTGGGCGATATCGCCACCATTCGCCAGGAAGTGTCGAAGGTCATTTTCGGCCAGGAAAGCGTCGTGGAAAACACGCTGCTTGCCGTGCTCGCCGGCGGTCATGCGCTTCTGGTCGGCGTGCCGGGCCTTGCCAAGACCAAGCTCGTGACCACGCTCGGCTCCGTCCTCGGCCTTGCCTCCAGCCGCGTGCAGTTCACTCCCGACCTGATGCCTTCGGATATTCTCGGCTCGGAAGTCATGGATCAGGATGAAAGCGGCCGCCGCTCCTTCCGTTTCGTCAAGGGTCCGGTCTTCGCGCAATTGCTGATGGCCGACGAAATCAACCGCGCCTCGCCACGCACGCAATCGGCGCTGCTGCAGTCCATGCAGGAATATCACGTCACCATCGCCGGCCAGCGTTACGATCTGCCCGCTCCCTTCCACGTTCTCGCGACGCAGAACCCGCTGGAACAGGAAGGCACCTATCCGCTGCCGGAAGCCCAGCTCGACCGCTTCCTGCTGCAGGTCGATGTCGATTATCCCGAGCTTGCCGACGAGCGCCGCATCCTGCTCGAAACGACGGGCTTGAGCGAAGCGACGCCGCAGGCGGTCATCGATGCCGAGCGTCTGCTCGAAATCCAGCAGCTCATCCGCCAGATGCCCGTCGGCGACGGCGTGGTCGATGCCATCCTGTCTCTGGTGCGCTCCGCCCGCCCGGGCCAGGGCAACGCCTCCACGGACAAGCATGTCGCCTGGGGTCCCGGCCCGCGCGCCGGCCAGGCCATGATGCTGTGCGCCCGCGCCCGCGCGCTCTATGAAGGCAGGCTTGCGCCGTCCATCGACGACGTGGATGCCCTTGCCGAGCCCGTGCTCGAACACCGCATGGCGCTGACCTTTGCGGCCCGCGCCGACGGCATGTCCGTGCGCGATGTCATTGCAGGACTGGTGAAACAGTCGAGATCGTGACCCGGATGTCGAGGAGAGTATAGCGCGTGGCATCCATCGGACAGACCGTCAGACCGACATCAGGCAATGATGCCCTCTCCCGAGCCCGCAGTCGTGCCGCTCTCGTGCCGGATTGCCTTGTCGAAGCCAAGCGCATCGCCAACACGGTCATCGCGGGATGGCACGGCCGGCGCAAACGCGGCATCGGCGAGAATTTCTGGCAGTTCCGTCCCTATACCGAAGGCGAAAGCCTTTCGCGTATCGACTGGCGGCGCTCCGCCCGTGACGATCACACCTATATCCGCGATCATGAATGGGAAGCCGCGCACACGATCTGGCTCTGGGCGGATCTGTCGCCGTCCATGATGTACAAGTCGACCTATGGCCATGTGTCCAAGGAAGGCCGCGCGCTCGTCCTCATGCTCGCGCTGGCGGAAATCCTCTCCCGCTCCGGCGAGCGCATCGGCTGCCCCGGCATCATGGAGCCGGTATCGAGCCGCAACGCCGCCGAGCGCCTGGCCGCGGCCCTGATGCACACGCCGCTCGAAGGCGGTCTTCCGCAGACGGCGATGATCCGCGGCTGGAGCGACATCGTGCTGATCGGCGATTTTCTCGACGATGCCGATAGCGTCATGGGCAGGATCGGGCCGCTGGCGCGCCGGGGCTTGCGCGGTCATGTGATCGAGGTCGCCGACCCCGCCGAAGAGCTTTTTCCCTATAGCGGGCGCACAGAATTTAGCGATCCCGAAACGGGTTCGAAGCTGATTGCCGGCCGCGCGGAAAACCTGCGCGACGACTATCAGCGCGCCTACCTCGCCCGCCGGGAAAACCTCGGCCAGTCCCTACGCCATCTCGGCTGGACCTTCGTCAGCCATCGCACCGACCGGCTTGCCTCCGAAGCGCTGGTCGCCGTGCACATGTATCTTTCCGGCATGCCCGCCAGGGTAGCTTCCGGAGGGCAGCCATGAGCGGCCTCTCCTTCGCATTCGCTTCGCCCGCCATCCTCGGAGCCCTGATCCTGCTCCCTGCGATCTGGTGGCTGCTGCGCCTGACGCCGCCACAGCCGCGCGCGGAGGTCTTTCCGCCGCTGCGCATTCTGGCGACCATCCTCAAGCGTGAGGAAACGCCGGCGCGCAGCCCGTGGTGGCTGACGTTGCTGCGGATGCTGCTCGCCGCTCTGGTCATTCTCGCCATCGCCAACCCCATGTTCAATCCGCGCAGCAATACGCTGTCGAGCCGCGGCCCGCTGGTGCTGATGATCGACAACAGCTGGGCGATCATATCCGACTGGGAACGCCGCGTCCGGACGGCCGACGCGCTGATAGACGATGCCGACGCCAAAGGCATTCCCGTTTCGATCGTCTTTACCGCCGAGCAGGGCAACGATGCGACGCCGGGCGCGGCGGCATCGGCGCGCGACAAGCTGCATGCGATGAACCCGCGGCCGCTGGTGCCGGATCGTGGGCGCGCCGCCGATGCCGTGAAAGCGGCACTCAATGGCCGCAAGCCCGGCACCATCGCCTTCCTCTCCGATGGCATCGAAAGCAAGGCGAAGGACGATATCGTCAGCCGGCTCGCCGCCCTGCAGCCGAGCGAGCTGCGGCTCATAGAAGGCGACGGCCAGAATATCGTTGCCATTACCGGCGCGTCCAATACCGCCAACAACATGACCGTCACCGCGACGCGGCTGAACGGCACCGGCCCGATGCGCCTCGGACTGACGGCGCAGGACAATCAGGGGCGGCCCATCGCAGCCGGTTCGCTTGACTTCGCGGGCGGGCAGACGGTCGCCACCGGCTCCATCGCCGCGCCTTTCGAAATGCGCAATGATTTCGCCCGCATCGGCATCGATCGACAGGCAAGCGCCGGCAGCATTTATCTGCTTGACGACGGTTTCCGCCGCCGCCGCGTGGCGCTTCTCTCCGGTCAGGCCGCCGACGAATTCCAGCCGATCCTGTCACCGCTTTATTACATTCAGCGCGCGCTCCAGCCCTATGCCGACCTGACACAGCCCAACAGTGCCGATCTGGCCAAATCGATCCCCGAATTGCTCGCGGGCAACCCTTCGGTCATCATCATGGCCGATGTCGGCCGCCTGCCGCAGGAAAGCTATGCGCCGCTGCAGCAATGGATCCAGAACGGCGGCACCCTCGTTCGCTTCGCCGGCCCGCGCCTTGCCGCGGCCCCCGCCGACGATCCCCTCGTTCCCGTCACGTTGCGGCAGGGCGAGCGCACGTTCGGCGGCGCGCTGTCCTGGGCAGAGCCGCAGCCGCTTGCAGATTTCCCGTCGTTCGGCCCCTTCGCCGGCATGCCGAAGCCGAGCAATGTGCTGATCAAACGGCAGGTTCTGGCCGAGCCGACGCCGGATCTGGCCGAGCGCACCTGGGCAAGCCTTGCCGACGGCACGCCGCTCGTCACCGAAAGGCAGATGCAGGCCGGCCGCATCGTGCTCTTCCATGTCAGTGCCGAGCCGCAATGGTCCGATTTGCCGATTTCAGGCGATTTCGTCGAAATGCTGCGTCGCATCGTCCAGCTATCGCGCGCCGGCGGCGTCGCCTCGGCTGAAAGCGCAGCGGCCAGGGCCGGAGAGGCGATGCCGCCCTACCGGCTCCTGACTGCGAAAGGCGTGCTGACCAGCGAGATCGGCAGCGCCCGTCCGCTGGAGCCGAACAACAAGGGCGCGGCGGTCGCAAGTTTCGACAACCCGCCCGGCCTCTACGGTTCCGAAGAAGGCTTTAGCGCACTCAATACCCTGCCACAGGGAACGGAACTCAAGCCTCTGGATGCCTCGGCGTCCGGCCTGGTCACACAAGAAGGCCTCATAGGCGGGGAAGCCTGGTCGGCAAAACCGATCCTCTTCACGCTCGCATTCCTCATTCTGCTGACCGACAGCCTGATCGTGCTCTTCATGAACGGTGCCTTCCCGCGTCTGGGCAGGTCGGCAAAAACGATGGCGGGTGGCGCGGCCGTGCTGTTGCTGGCCTTATCGGTTGGTATCTTCCTGCATCCGGCAAATGCGTTTGCGGATGACTCGAAACCCGGCGACGACACCATATTTTCGCGGCTGGACAAGACGCATCTGGCCTATGTCGTGACAGGCGAATCCGAAGTCGATCACATTTCCGAGCGCGGGCTCGCCGGCCTTTCCGACTACCTCACCTATCGCACGACGCTGGAGCCCGGTGCGCCGGTGGGCCTTGATCTTGCCAAGGACGAACTGGCCTTTTACCCGCTGATCTACTGGCCGATCTCGTCGACGGCGCCGATGCCGTCCAACGACGCCATCAACCGCATCGATGCCTACATGCGCAAT
Organism: Rhizobium sp. A37_96; assembly: GCF_053521765.1. Lineage (NCBI taxonomy): Bacteria > Pseudomonadati > Pseudomonadota > Alphaproteobacteria > Hyphomicrobiales > Rhizobiaceae > Rhizobium > Rhizobium sp. A37_96. The sequence continues at coordinate 610,630 of NZ_JBNWDS010000001.1, forward strand.
GGCGGCACGGTGCTGTTCGATACCCGCGATGCCATCGACACGATGGGCGACACTTCGACGCCGAGTCCGAACGGCCAGCGGCTGCAGCAGATCCTCGCCAATCTCGACATTCCTCCCCTGGAGCCGGTGCCGGCTGGTCATGTGTTGACCAAATCCTTCTATCTGCTCTCGAGCTTCCCGGGCCGCTATGCCGACAGCCCGCTCTGGGTGGAGGCGCGGCAGGATGCGCGGCGCGACGCAAATGCGGTCGCCACCTCCGACGGGGTGACGCCGATCATGATTACGGGCAACGATTTTGCCGGCGCCTGGGCCGTCGACGATAACGGATCTCCGCTGCTGCCGACCGTGCCCCCGGACGAGACCCAGCGGGAATATGCCTACCGAACGGGCGTCAACATCATGATGTACATGCTGACCGGAAACTATAAATCCGATCAGGTTCACGTTCCGGATATCCTTCAGCGCTTGGGGCAATAATATGAATATCGGTTTTGCCCCTTTCCTCCCCTGGCCTGTCCTCGCCGCTCTGGCGGTGCTGACACTCGCCATCGCGGCGCTTGCGATCTACAGACGTCTGCGCGGCGGCTGGATTCGCGCTTTGGCGGGTGTCGCCCTGCTGGCGGCGCTCGCCAATCCGGTACTACTGCAGGAGGACCGCGACCAGCTGACGACCATCGTTCCCGTCATCGTCGACCGCAGCCTCAGCCAGCAGACGCCGGAACGCACGAAGATGACGGATGATGCCCTGGCGATGCTCAAGGATCGTCTGGCGCAATTCCCGCGCATTGAGCCCCGCATCGTCGAGGTGCGCGATCCGGCGGAATCGGCGTCGCCGTCGACACGGCTTTTCTCCGCCCTCTCCTCCGCGGTCGCGGACGTGCCGCCCGCACGTATCGGCGGCGCGATCCTCCTGACGGACGGCCAGATTCACGATATTCCCGGCATCAACCAGCAACTTGGCTTCGATGCGCCCATTCACGGGCTGATCACCGGCAAGCCGGACGAGTTCGACCGCCGCATCGAAATCGTGCGCGCGCCTCGCTTCGGCATCGTCAATGACGAACAGCAGCTGGTGTTTCGTGTCGTCGACGATGGCAAGAGCCCGGGCGGCACCGCCGCCGTGACGATCAAGATGAACGGCGACGAGATCGCCACGCTGCAGGCAACGCCGGGCCAGGACACACCCTTCAGCTTCAAGGTGCCGCGCGCCGGCAACAACGTGCTCGAATTCGCCGTGGCCACGGTGCCCGGCGAAGTCACCGACATCAACAACCGCACGGTCCAGCTGATCGAAGGCATCCGCCAGAACATGCGTGTCCTGCTCGTCTCCGGCGAGCCGCATGCCGGCGAGCGCGCATGGCGCAATCTCCTGAAGTCGGACGCCTCAGTCGATCTCGTGCATTTCACCATTCTGCGCCCGCCGGATAAGCAGGACGGCACGCCGATCAACGAACTGTCGCTGATCGCCTTCCCGACACGCGAGCTTTTCGTCGACAAGATCAGTTCTTTCGACCTTATTATTTTCGACCGCTACCAGGACCGTCAGAACGTCCTGCCGACGATCTACTATGATTACATGGCCCAATATGTCGAAAACGGCGGCGCACTGCTGGTCGCGGCCGGTCCGGAGCATGCCGGCGGCAGTTCGATCGCCCTGACGCCGCTTGCCTCGGTGCTGCCGGCCGAGCCGACCGGCCAGATGATCGAAAAAGCCTTCTATCCGCGCCTGTCGGATCAGGGCCGGAAGCATCCTGTAACGCGCGGCCTGGATGGCTCCGACACCGAGCCGCCGCATTGGGGCCGCTGGTTCCGCAGCGTCGATGTCGAGAAGCCGCAGGGCCAGACCGTGATGGTCGGCGCCGACAACAGCCCGCTGCTCGTGCTCAATCGCGTCGGCCAGGGGCGTGTCGCCATGCTTCTCTCCGATGAAGGCTGGCTCTGGGCACGCGGCTTCGAAGGCGGCGGCCCGCATGTGTCGCTTTATCGCCGCATCGCCCACTGGCTGCTGAAGGAGCCGGCGCTGGAAGAAGAAGCCCTGACGGCCAATGCCGCCGGCCGCACGCTGCAGGTGACGCGCCAGACCATCGGCGACGATCCCGGCCCGGCCACGATCAAATTGCCGTCCGGCAAGACGGAGACGTTGCCCCTGAAGCAGACGCAGCCCGGTCTCTATCAGGCCGAGAAGCACATGGACGAAATCGGGCTTTACCAGATCGCCAACGGCAATCTGTCGACGCTGGTCCATATCGGCGCCATCGACGCCCCGGAGTTCAAGGCGATGATCTCGACCACCGAGACGCTGAAGCCGCTGGCGCAGAAGACCAAGGGTCTGGTTACCCGCATTGCCGGCGCCAACGGCAGCGTGACCGTGCCGCAAGTCCTGCCGGTGCGCGGCGCCGTGCGCGTCGCCGACGGCCAGCGCCTGACCATTCGCATGACCGATGAAACCGTCTTGAAGGGGATCAACACCCTGCCCCTGTTTGCAGGCTTTGCCGGTCTTGCCGCCCTCCTCTTTGCCTTCTCAGCCACATGGTGGCGTGAAGGACGGTGAATATGATGAAGATTGACGTAACCGATACCCCGTCCGAAAGCGAACTGGCGGCCATCAGCGAGGGATTGACGGCGTTCAACGTCATCGACGTCGGCCCCTCTGGCCGCCAGCCGCTGGCGGTCCTGATCCGCGACGATGCCGGCAAGACCATTGGCGGCATCTCCGGCTACACCGCCTGGGGATGGCTGTTCACGCAATGGCTTTTCGTGCCGGAAACCCTGCGCGGCCAGGGCATGGCCGGGAAGCTGCTGGATGCGGCGGAACAAGAGGCCAGTGCGCGCGGCTGCTTCGGAGCGTGGATCGATACGTTCAATCCGCAGGCGTTGAAAGCCTATCAACGGCAAGGCTATGCCATCTTCGGCGAACTACCAGACTTCCCCGCTGGCCGCAGCCGCTTCTTCCTGCAGAAGAAACTATCGCCCCGCTGATATCAGGCAGGGCGATCCTTTCGCGGGGATAAACGTCTCAGACCGCGATCCTGGCGAGCGGCGCGACATCGTCCAGATCATCGGTTTCGACGGCTGAAACGGAATCGTCCCGCCAGGCAATCGCGCCATGCAGCCGCGCATGCGTGTCGGCGGCAATCGGCACGACCAGCACCCGGTTGGGATCGACGGGGCCCGGGAAAGTCAGTGCGTTATAGGCGACCTTCTCGAAACCGAGCGGCCCATAATAGGGTGGATCGCCGACAAGGATCACGGCTTCCGATCCCTTGCGCTTGGCCGCCTCGACGGCAATCCGCACGAGCTCGCGGCCGATGCCCTTGTTCTTGTGCGAGGGGCGCACGGCAAGCGGGCCAAGCAGATGCCCTTTGACCGATCCGGCCAGCACCGGCGTCATGCGCACGGAGGCGATCGTCTCGCCGTCGTCGGCGCAGATGAAGGATAACAACCGATCATGCGGCCCCTGCTCGCGGATGCGCGCGGCGGCACGCGTAAACCGGCCCGGGCCGAACGCTTCTTCGTTGATGAGTTCGATGACAGCGTCGTGCGACGCATCCTCAGTGAGGTAGACCAGATCGTGCTTGTACATTAGACCAAGGAAACCAGATAGACGGACGATATTGTTCTCGAATGCGCTCATGGAGCGTTCAAGGTCATCGGCGTCGTCGCAGGCTTCTGGTGACTTTCATGACAAGGGGTCCTTAAAGTGTGAAAAGCCGGATAGCAGGAAATATTCGGCGCGTCCAATGCAAAATGCACGCTGACATCTCTTGATGCAAGATCGTACCGGCATCGCGGTTTTTTCAATGTCTATCGCCGATGCGAAAAACCTGCCGGCAATACCCGCAACGCAGTGTTCATCATTTGCCGTATCGAAATCCGGCGCACATACCGTATCTTCGATGCAGGTTTTCGGCAGTTTCCCCGAAAGGATTGAGCTATGGGCATGTTGGTGGACGGCGTCTGGCAAGACGTCTGGTACGATACCAAAGAGACGAAGGGCCATTTCAAGCGCGCCGCGTCGCAGTTTCGCAACTGGGTGACCGCGGATGGCAGCCCCGGCCCGACAGGTACGGGCGGCTTCAAGGCCGAGGCCGGACGCTATCATCTCTATGTCTCGCTCGCCTGCCCCTGGGCGCACAGAACCCTGATCTTCCGCAAGCTGAAGAAGCTCGAGGAATTGATCCCGGTCTCGGTCGTCGATCCGCTGATGCTGGAAAACGGTTGGGAATTCAAGGGGAAGGACGGCGGAACCGTCGACCATCTGTTCGGTGCCGGCAAGCTTTGGGAAGTATACGTCAAGGCCGATCCGCACTATTCCGGCCGGGTCACCGTGCCCGTTCTCTGGGACAAGCAGACCGGCACGATCGTCAACAACGAATCGGCCGAAATCATCCGCATGTTCAACAGCGCCTTCGATGGTCTGACAGGCTCCAGGACGGATTTCTATCCCGTCGATCTGCGTGCCGATATCGATGCCCTGAACGAGCGCATCTACGACACGGTCAACAACGGCGTCTACAAGGCCGGCTTCGCGACAACGCAGGAGGCCTATCAGGAAAATGCGCTCCGCCTTTTCGAAACCCTCGACATGCTCGACCAGCGGCTGGCGGCGCAACGCTATTTGTTCGGAGATCTGCTGACGGAGGCCGACTGGCGGCTATTCACGACGCTCGTCCGCTTCGACCCCGTCTATGTCGGCCATTTCAAATGCAACATCCGCCGCATTGCCGATTATGCGAACCTTTCGGCCTATCTGCGCGATCTCTACCAGGTGGCAGGCGTCGCCGAGACGGTGAACATCGCGCACATCAAGAACCACTATTATCGCAGCCACAAGACGATCAATCCGACCGGCATCGTGCCGATCGGCCCCGAACTGGACTTCGACCGCCCGCATGGCCGCGAGCAGCTGGCTAAAGCCGCCTGACCTGAACGCCGTCGGCTACCAATAGTTGGAGGGAGCCTCCGCTCCTTCCAGCTCCTTCAGCCTGCGATAGGTTGCCTTGGTCGTCTGCGGCGGCAGCGCATCGACCGGAAAGAAGCCGCTTTCGACGATTTCGCGATCCGGCTTGCGCGGCGCGCTCTGCGTGACGTCGACCCGGTAGAAAACGACGTGGTCGCGCTTGCTGGTGTGGTTGTTGAAATAGACGTGGAAGAGCTGCGGCCTTCCAGAGATCACCAGATTGCCCTCCTCCCGCAATTCCTTGGCCAGCGCCTGCTCCACCGTCTCGTGACGCTCGACGCCGCCGCCGGGCATGTGCCAGCCGGCGATATAGGAGTGCCGCACGAGGAAGATCCGCCCTTCCTGATCGAAACAGGCAGCGCGCACGCCGAGCGTCATGCTGCGGGTCAGCGCGAAATAGACATGCAGCGCGCGACCGAACAACCGCACCGCCAAACCCTGCTTTTCGTCCCGCCGGTTCTCGTCGTTCATGCCCGAACCCCGGCATCCCGATCTGCAATCGAACCAGGGATGTATTTGTTTTGACAATAGAGTGGGCTATGTCTCATCCCATGTTCAAGCTCGCGCATATTTCCGATGTTCACCTTGGTCCGCTTCCACGTCTTTCGATCAGAGAACTCGCCTCCAAACGCATTACCGGATTTGTGAACTGGCACCGAAACCGGCGCAAGCATCTTTTTGGCGATACGCTCGACCTCCTTCTTGACGACATCAAGGCGAAGCAGACCGATCATCTGGCGGTGACCGGAGATCTCGTCAATCTCGCGAGCGGCATCGAGATCCAGACCGCCGCCGCATGGCTGAAGACCGTCGGCAATCCTTTCGATACCTCCGTCGTTCCCGGCAATCACGACGCCTATGTGCCCGGCGCCTATGAAAGGGCCATGCGCGCCTGGTATCCCTATGTCAGAGGCGACCGCGCTTCCGAGGAATGGCAGGAGGATCGGCACATTTTCCCTTACCTGCGCATCCGCGGGCAGGTCGCGCTGATCGGCTGTTCGACCGCCGTCGCCACGCCGCCCTTTGCCGCAAGCGGCTTCTATTCCGCTCGCCAGGCGCGCGAGACGGTGAACATTCTGCGGGCGACCGGGGATGCCGGGCTCTTTCGCGTCGTCATGATCCATCACCCACCCATCCGGGGCGCGACCAGTTTCTATAAGCGCATGATCGGCATTCGCCGCTTTGGCGCCGTCCTCTCGACCGGGGGCGCCGAGCTTGTCCTGCATGGCCATACGCACCTCAACACCCTGCACTGGCTGCGCGGCCAGATGGGTCCGGTGCCGATCGTCGGGATTGCCTCCGCGTCACAAGGGGTCGGCGGCCTGAAGCCGCGCGCCGCCTACAACCTCTTCACGATCGCCGGCCGCCCCGGCGCCTGGGAGCTCAATGCCGAACGCTATAGCCTCAATGACGACGGTAACGGCATCGACCCGAAAGGCATCGATATTCTGGCAACGTAATCGGCATTTTTAAACCATCGCATGCATCGTTTCGGTAGCGCGTTCTAAGATACCGAGCTACAATCGAAGCATCGGAATCCCGGAGGCTGCGATGGGTTTTGATGCCGCGACAAAGAGCACTGCAGGGCCGGTCTTCATTGCCGGTTTTCCGCTCGTCGCCTGCTCGCGGCTCCCCATCGGCACCTGCGGCCGCGGCGGCAGAAACGACGTGGCCCATCGATCGCCGATGCAATCGCCAACGGCCGGGAACGCCGATTGAAACAGTGTGGGCCGGTGCCCTGTCGGATCGCCGCCCGAAGAAAGACAGTTCAGCGCGCGAGTGTTTTTGAAGACTTGCGAAACGGCACAGAAATGGTTCATACCAATACAGGACGATCATATTGCGCATATGACCCTTTCAAAAGGAAAGGTCATTCCGTGCGGAAGCGCATCGCCCGTGCGACAATCTCCAACGCTTTGCTGGAACGACCATGCCAACGCCGGTAGCAGCCATCGATATCAGACGGGATCTGGTCGGTCTTCTTCCGAAGCTCCGCCGCTTCGCGGTGACGCTGACCGGCGATCTGGCCGAAGCGGATGAGCTTGTCCAGAGCATCTGCCAGCGCGGCATCGCCAAGTCCCATCTCTGGAACAGCGGCAGCAAGCTGGAGAGCTGGCTCTACACCATGGCCCGGCATCAATGGGTCGATGAGGCGCGGCGTCACAAGCTGCGTCCGGCGGCCAAGGGCAATGCGCTGGAACAGGGCGAACCGGCATCGGGGATCCATTTAAATCCTGTGGAAGCCAGTGAAGCGCACCGTCTCGTCACATCTTTGCCCGAAGGGCTTGCGAGTGTCTTCCTGCTGGTCGATGTCGAAGGGCATAGCTACAAGCAGGCAGCCGATATCCTCGGCATACCGCTATCGGCAGTGATGTCGCGGCTCTCCAGCGCACGCCTTTACCTTGCCTCTCAGGGTCACAGCCGCTCGCCTCGAAGGTTTTAAAAATTGCAAGACATGAAGAAGATGCCGCTCGAAGTCCGCCTGTCCGCCTTCATGGATGGCGAGATGAGTCGCGAAGAAAAGGAAGAGCTGGAAAAGCTCCTTGCTTCGGACCCGGACGCTCGCCGCATCTTCGATGAGTTGAAACATGGCTCCGACGTCGGCCGCAAGGCGTTCGACGAGGTTCTGAAAGAGCCGGTGCCGCTGGCACTCGTTCGCTCCATCAAGAGCACGCAGCCTCCGAAAACCCGCGACACTTCCCCCCGCCTCGCCCGGCCGTCCCTGAAACTGGCGCCGACAGGCAGGCAGTCGCTGGCAGCAGCCCTCATCCTGTTCGCGCTTGGCGGCGGCATAGGCTATTTCTTCGGCATGCAGCCATCCGATGTCCCGGCGGCTGCACCGGCCAACCCCGCTCAGGCTTCCGCGCGCAGCTGGCTGGATGACATCGCGGCCTATCATCGCGTCTATTCGCGCCAGCCGCGCCACATGGTCGAGATGCAGGCAAGCGAGCTCGACGAGATCTCCAAGTGGCTGGTGAGCACGGTCGGCGTCAAATTCAACTTTCCGGATCTCGCCGCCGAAGGCCTCGTCTTTCAGGGTGGGCGGATGTTCATCGCCGGCGGCAAGCCCGTCGGCCAGCTGATCTACAAGAACCTCGATGGCGATGTCGTCGCCATCTGTTTCACCAAGGCCGACGGCACTGCCGACGACGACGATTTCAACGAAACCATCAAGGACGATATCAGCATCGTCTCGTGGCATCGCAACGACGCTGTTTATGCCGTCGTGGGCCCCTCCTCGGATCCAATGCTCGACCAGATCGCCAACAGGGTATCCTCAGAGATCTGATGGAGCTTCCGCTCGTTTTGCAGCTTGCGGCTGCGAGCTGGCCGATGGATAATGATTTGCGGCAATCGCAAGAGTCCAATAGTTTTGCTGGAGTTTCGACATGTCCGACGTTCTGCTGACCCTTCCGGAAATCGACAAGCGTATCGCAGCGATAAGAGAAAACCTTCGTGAATTGATCGAACAGGCAGCCGCCTTTTCCGGCGCAGCCGACGAAGAACGGACATCGGAGCGGATCGCTGATCAGGAAGAGGAACTCGAACGCCTGACGAAGCAACGCGACGCACTCTCGCAGAAATCGTGAATGCAGAGACGGCGGGTCGTCGATATGGCCAGCTCCATTGCTAGTTGCTGTTCTTCCTTGAGCGGGTCATGAAAATGGCTGACGATATTCGTATTCGATTTGTGGCCCGGGAAGACTATGAGCAGTGGCTGATCCTGTGGGAGGGCTACAACAGGTTTTACGGGCGCTCCGGCGCAACGGCCCTTCCCGACGCCATCACGCAAATGACATGGCAGCGCTTTTTCGATGCCTATGAACCAGTGCATGCCCTCGTCGCCGAAAGGGATGGCCGTCTGCTCGGGCTGGCGCATTATCTCTTTCACCGCAGCACGACAGCCATCGAGCCAAGCTGCTATCTGCAGGATCTGTTTACCGACGAGGCCGCGCGCGGAACGGGCGTCGGATCCGCATTGATCGAAGGTGTTTATGCGCAGGCCCGGCAGGCGGGCTCGCATCGCGTCTACTGGCAGACACACGAAACCAACGCAAAGGCGATGCACGTTTACGACAAGATAGCCGAGCGCTCCGGCTTCGTCGTCTACCGCAAATTACTTTGAGATGACGGCTCTGCCCGCCCCGATACTCGCCACCAGCTGAACAAAAAATCCCCCCGGCGCAACCGAGAGGATTTCCATGAAAAGCTGCGGATTGTTTCGGCCTCAGGCCGCCTTGATATCGAGCACGCGGTTGGCGGCCGACACGATTGCCTCGAGAGACGCGGCAACGATGTTGGTGTTGATGCCGGCGCCGAAGAGCTTGCCGCCCGGATAGGAAATCTCGACATAAGAGATTGCCGCGGCGTTGGAGCCGTGCTGCAGCGAGTGCTCGGAATAGTCCTCGACGGACATCGAAATGCCGAGATAGATCGAGAGCGCGTTGATGAAGCCGTCGATCGGGCCGTTGCCACGGCCCTCGATGCGCTTCACCTCGCCGTTGTCGGTGATCTCTGCGGCGACGATGCGCTGCCCCTTGTGCTCGGGATCGGCAAAGGTGTGATGGTCAACGAAGCGAAGCCGCGCGTCCGGCTGCGTCACGTAACGCTCGATGAAATGCTCGTAGATGCGCTTGGACGGCAATTCCTTGCCTTCCTCGTCCGTAATACGCTGGATCTCCTCGCGATATTCCACCTGGAGGTTGCGCGGCAGGTTCAAGCCGTAGTCCTGCTGCATGATGTAGGCGATGCCGCCCTTGCCCGACTGCGAGTTGATGCGGATGATCGCCTCATAAGTGCGGCCGACATCCTGCGGGTCGATCGGCAGATAGGGCACTTCCCAGACCGGATCGTTGGCGACTTTGGCCGCCTTCATGCCCTTGTTGATCGCATCCTGATGCGAGCCGGAGAAGGCCGTGTAGACCAGTTCGCCAACATACGGGTGGCGCTCGCCGATCGCCATCTGGTTGGAATATTCGAAGACTTCCTTCATGCGCTCGATGTTCGAGCAATCCAGCTCGGGGTCGACCCCTTGCGTGAACATGTTCAGCGCCATGGTGACGACATCGACATTGCCGGTGCGCTCGCCATTGCCGAACAGCGTGCCCTCGACGCGGTCCGCGCCCGCCATCAGGGCCAGTTCGGCAGCGGCGATGCCGGTGCCGCGGTCATTGTGCGGGTGCAGCGAGATGATCAGATTTTCGCGATTGTCGAGGTTGCGGCACATCCATTCGATCTGGTCGGCATAGATGTTCGGCGTTGCCATTTCCACGGTGGACGGCAGGTTGATGATCAGCTTGTTGTCCGGCGTCGGTTTTACGACGTCGATGACCGCGTTGCAGATCTCCAGCGCCACGTCCAGCTCGGTGCCGGTGAAGCTTTCCGGGGAATATTCGAAGCGATAGCCGCCGCCGGCCTTTGACGCCATGTCGGTAATCATCTTCGCCGCATCGACGGCGATCTGCTTGATACCCTGCACATCCTTGGCAAACACCACGCGGCGCTGCAATTCGCTGGTGGAATTGTAGAAATGCACGATCGGCTTGTTGGCGCCTTCCAGCGCCTCGAAGGTGCGGGTAATCAATTCCGGACGGCACTGGACCAGAACCTGCAGCGACACGTCGGCGGGCACGTTACCCTGTTCGATGCACCAGCGGGCAAAATCGAAGTCGGTCTGCGAAGCGGAGGGGAAGCCGATCTCGATTTCCTTGAAGCCCATATCCAGCAGCAACTGGAACATGCGCGCCTTGCGGTCATGCCCCATAGGATCGACAAGCGCCTGGTTGCCGTCGCGCAGATCGACCGAACACCAGATCGGCGCCTTGGTGATGATCTTGGACGGCCAGGTCCGGTCGGAAATGTTGATTTGGGGATAGGCGCGGTATTTCACCGCTGCGTCGGGCATGCCTTTGGGGGAATGGCTGTTCGCGTCCATGGTCTCGTCTCTTCCTTTCCCGTCATTTTATCCCGCGTCTTAGCCGATCGGATGCGGCTTGGCGATGATAAATGCGGACCCTTTGCGGGTAAGCTGTCGATTTTACGGTAAGTCGCGAGGAGCGATGGCCAGCGGGCTTTTCGGCCGCCGGGCGCTCCTCAAAGGACCCGGCAACCGCGCGTAAGGCCGAGGAGGAGAAGCGAGGTAAGGGCGCGCGTATTGTCACGCAAGGCAACACGCCCGCGTGCAATCTGTTCGGAAATCTTTGCGCCAGTCAACTTCATGGCCGCGCTTATAGCCGCCCGATCGGAAAGAAGCAACCCCCTGCTCACTTCTTCAGCATCTGCACGCCACGCGACAGCGCCAGCATCAATCCGCCGGCGATCAAGCCCCAGAAGGCGCCTGAAATCCCGCCGAAGGAAACACCCGATGCCGTGACGAGAAAAGTGATGGCCGTGGCCTCGCGCGATTCCGGCTGCTGGAAAGCGTTCAGCGCGGAGTTCGACAGCGCACCGACCAACGCCAGACCGGCGACCGCCTCGATGAGAATCGGCGGCGCGAGCGCCACGAAAGCCGTCACGGCACTCGCCAGCAATCCGAGGATGACATAGCCGATGCCGGCAATAATCGCCGCCCAATAGCGCCGCTTGGGATCGGCATGCGCATCCTGCCCGGCGCACATGGCGGCCGTGATGGCGGCGAGATTGACGGCATGACCGCCGAACGGAACGGCAAGCAGCGAAAACACGCCGGTCACGGCAAACAGCGGACCCGGCTTGGGATCGTAGTGATGCACCTTCAGCACGGCGATGCCGGGGATGTTCTGCGACGCCATCGTCACGATGAACAGCGGCAGTGCAATGGAAACGATGCCGGCGAGCGTGAAGACCGGCTTGACGAATTCGACCGTCGGCAGCAGCGAGTGCTCGAGCGAGGCAAGCGCGCCGTCCGGTATCTTTACGCCGAACGCCAGAACCAGGGCGAAGGCCGCAAGCGCGGCCGGCACTGCCCAAAGCCGCTTGAACGAGCCGACGACGATCCAGGCAAGAATGATCGGAAGGCCGAAGGCCGGATTGAAAGCGATCGCCTTCACGGGGGCGAAGCAAAGGCCAAGCAGGACGCCCGCCAGCATGGCATTGGCGAGCGGCGGCGGAATGGCCGCAACGGCACGGCCGAAGGGCCGGAACAGCCCGGCAATGACGATCAATATGCCACAGATGAAGAACGCACCCACCGCCGCCGAAAAGCCGCCGTCTATCGCCCCCGCGCTTGCGAGCAACGCCGCACCCGGCGTCGACCAGGCGATGCTGATGGGAAGCCTCGTCACCACACTGAGAACGATGGCGCATAGACCCATGGCGACCGAAAGCGCCATCAGGCCGGAGGCCGCCTGCGCATCCGTGGCGCCCACCGCCTGCAGTCCATGGAAGACGACGGCGAAGGAACTGGCAAAGCCGACGAAAGCCGTGAGACATCCCATGAACAGGCTTTGAACGGAGAAATCTTTGAGCATGGCGATGAAGACCCGGACGAAGAACGATTGAGCCCGCATGGAGCATTACAAGCGTCAGGCGTGCAAGTGCAGTTTCCGGGCAAAATGACGGTAAGAACCGAGGTCGCAATCGCTCAATATTTCGGGACTGCGTCAAATCGTGTATAAACGTGCAAATTGACTCTCTTGTTTATGCACGTTAATGAAAACTCATGAGCACTTCACTTCCACTCTCCCGCCGGGATGTCATAGAGGCGCGACTCGCAGAAGGACGGCAGATCATCGCTGCCTCGCTTGCGGCGGAGTTCGATGTTTCAGAGGATGCCGTACGCAGGGATCTGCGGGCCCTTGCTGCCGAAGGCAAATGCCGGCGCGTCTACGGCGGCGCGCTGCCGTTGCTGACGCCCTCGCAGCCCATATCCGCGCGGATCGGACAGGAAGCCGGTCGCAAGAGAGTATTGGCGCGGGCGGCGGTTGCGATGATCGAGCCTGGAGAATTCCTCTTTCTCGACAGCGGCAGCACCAATCTCGAGATGGTCGAATTGCTGCCGAAGAACCTGGAAGTAACGATCGCGACGAATTCCATCGACATAGCGAGCGCGGTCATGAAGCGCGGCGACATTCCGCTCGTCCTGATCGGCGGAGCCGTCAATCCAATCGTCGGCGGCAGTGTCGATGCTTCCGCCGTCGCGGCCATCGAAGCCATGAACATCGACCGCTGCTTCCTGGGTGTCTGCGCCATCTCGGCCGGAGGCGGCATCAGCGTGTACGAACATGCGGATGCGATCTTCAAACGGATGCTCCTCGAAAGAAGCGCGTCGCGCATCGCGTTGATTACGTCGGAGAAATTTCACGAACGCGCGCCGCACCGCATCGGCGCCGCCGCCGACATCGATTGGCTGATCGTCGAAAACGACCTGCCCGAGACTGATGAGACAGCCGCGGTCGAAGCCGGCTTCTCGCTCGTAAAGGCGGGCGACGTCGCCTCCTCCTGATCTCGAAAGACAAGGAATGACCATGCAATCCACTGATCGGCCGGAAACCCGGCTGGCAACACGACTTGCCTTTCTGGTTGCGGGTTTTGCCCTCGCCTGCTGGGCACCGCTGGTTCCTTTCGCCAAAGCTCGTCTCGGGGTCGATGACGGCGTGCTGGGCATGCTGCTGCTTTGCCTGGGCCTGGGCTCGGTGGCGGCGATGCTTGCGACCGGCATGCTGAGCGCGCGCTATGGCAGCAAGCCGATCATCATTGCGGGCGGCCTCGGGCTCGCACTTGTCTTGCCGACGCTGGCTTTGGCCGGCACGCCGTTTACCCTCGGCATTGCGCTGGCGGCTTTCGGCGCCTGCCTCGGATCGCTCGACGTTGCCATGAACATTCATGCCGTCGAAGTCGAGAAAGGTGCCGACAGGCCGCTGATGTCCGGCTTCCACGCCCTGTTCAGCATCGGCGGCTTCATTGGCTCCCTGCTCGTCACCCTGCTTCTGTCCGTCAAGGCCGGTCCCCTCGTCGCCACGCTGCTATGTTCGGCCGTGATGGTCGTCGCGATGATCGCAGCATGGCCGCGCCTGCTCCGCACCGTCCAATCGGACGATGCGCCGCTCTTCGTCGTCCCGCGCGGCTTCGTTCTGCTGCTTGCAGCCCTTGCAGCCATCACCTTCCTCGTCGAAGGCGCCATCCTCGATTGGAGCGCCCTGCTTCTCACCACCCAGGGCCGGGTTGATGCGAGCCATGGCGGTCTTGGCTACATGCTGTTCGCAATCGCGATGACGGCGGGCCGGCTGGGCGGCGATGCCGTCACCGCAAGGTTCGGAGACAGGGCCATCATGCTGTGGGGTGGTGTCATCGCATTGGCGGGCTTCGCCATCGTGCTGCTCAGCCCCTTCGCGATCCTTGCCATGAGCGGCTTCCTGCTGATCGGGCTCGGCGCCTCAAACATTGTCCCGGTGCTGTTCCGCAAGGGCGGCGCACAGAAAGTCATGCCGGCAGGCCTGGCCGTCGCGGCGATCACCATGACGGGATACGCGGGCGTCCTGGTCGGCCCCGCCGGCGTCGGTTTCGCGGCAGACCATCTCGGCCTGCCAGGCGCCTTCTGGCTGCTCGCCCTGTTGCTTTGCGTCGCACCCCTTTGCGCCGGCATCGTCACCCGCAACCAGGAACAGGGAGAGGCCAATGCGGATCGCTCATACCGCTCTGTGGACGTCTGATATCGATGCCGCGGCGAAATTCTGGGAGAGCTATTTCAGCGCGACCGTCGGTGAGCCGTACGAAAGCAAGCGCCGCCCCGGCTTCGTCTCCCGCTTCGTCCATTTGCCCGAGGGCGGCGACCAGATCGAGCTGATGACCGGCCCATGGCTTTCTCCCGAAGCGCCCGATGAGCGCATCGGCTGGGATCATATAGCGGTATCGCTCGGCAGCAAGGCAGCCGTGGATGCCCTGGCCGAACGATGCGGAGCGGATGGCTGCCTGAAATCCGCTCCCCGCACCACCGGGGATGGCTTCTACGAGGCCGTCATCACCATGCCGGACGGAACGCCGGTCGAGATTACCACGTAGGAAGTCGCGCAAACCGGGCCTGCCTGTCATCGCAAATCTTCCGAGTTCGCTGCTCCCGGAAACGTTGCAAACTCCCGAGTGGCGAAAGCTGGCGACGGATCCTTCCGTCGCCAGCACATTTCCTCCGGCGCGGACCGATCCACATTCCCCAAACGGCAAAGCGCCCCGACTGCCTTCCGGCAAGCGAGGCGCTCAAATCAATCAGGCAAATCCGGTAGAGCGGTTCAGCGATTTCATGGAATCGCGCAGCCGCTCTATCTCTTTGCTTTTACGCAATTCCAGGTCAGATATCAGCCTGCGAGGTCACGATGCGCGAGACCAGCCCGTAAGCCTTGGCTTCCTCGGCGGAGAGCCAGTAGTCGCGATCCGTATCCTTGGCGATCTTTTCGATCGACTGGCCGGTGGCTTCCGCGAAGATCCTGTTCAGGCGCTCGTTCATCTTGATGATCTCGCGTGCCTGGATCTCGATGTCGGAAGCCATCCCGCGCGTGCCGCCGGACGGTTGATGCAGCAGGAAGCGCGTGTTCGGCAGGCAAATGCGGCGCTCCTTCGGAGCGGCGACATAGATCAGCGCACCGGCGGAAGCGACCCAACCCGTGCCGATCACCCAAACCTTCGGCTTGATGAACTTGATCATGTCGTGAATGGAATCGCCGGATTCGACATGGCCGCCGGGCGAGTTCACATAGATGCGGATGTCGTCATCGCTGGCGGCAGCGAGCGCCACGAGCTGCGAGCAGACCTTCTGCGCCAGTTCCTGCGTGATGCCGCCATAAATGAAGATCGAACGCGACTTGAAAAGATTCGCCTCCGCGTCCTTGCCCAAGGGCTGCTCGGTCTTCTTGTCTTCCTGTTCGTCTTCGTCGTTCATTCAACTCTCCAGCATGATGCGTCGTTCACCGCACATAGTGCGACTCAATGCGTAAAACAATGCCGGAAAAAGACAAGGCGGGAATAGCGCTCGGGAACATGGTGTTATGGTTGCGGATTACCGAAATGTAACTTGAATGGCTTTGAAAAGCCGAGATTGGATCCTACGTCAGGTCAGCGCGGCAAGGATCGCGCCCCGAATTTACAGCAACAGATAGCCAAGGAGGCCATCATGTCGCCTGAAGAACGTCAATTGCTCTCCTCTCTCTTCGATCGCGTGCGCGGCGCATCCAATACCCAGCGCGACGCCGACGCAGAGAACTTCATCAACCAGTCGATCCGCGACCAGCCTTATGCGCCTTATTTCCTGGCGCAGGCCGTCATCATGCAGGAACAGGGCATGAAGGCCGCGGCCGATCGCATCCAGCAACTCGAGGCGCGCGTGCACGAGCTCGAGCAGCAGGGCGCCGACAGCCATCAGCAGGGTCAGAGCGGCGGTTTCCTAGGCGGAATCGGCTCGCTTTTCGGCGGCGGCCAGCAGCAGCGCGCAGCCGCGCCGCAGGGTGGCTATCCCCAGCAGCAGGGCCGCCTCTATGACGATTATGCCCGCAACGCACCGCAGTCGTCTGGTCCTTGGTCCGGCCAGCCGCAGCCATCCGGCCCATGGAGCCAGCAGGCAGCCGGCCCATCGGCCGGCGGCGGCTTCCTGCGCGGCGCGCTCGGAACGGCAGCCGGCGTCGCCGGCGGCGTGATGCTGGCGGAATCGCTCTCCAGCCTGTTCAGCCCGCATCTGGGCGGCACGGGCGGCGGTCTCTTCGGCGGAAATTCCGGCAGCGGCCTCTTCGGGGGCACGGCGGCCAATGCAGCCGAACAACCGGTGCAGGAAACGATCATCAACAACAACTATTTCGGCAATGACGACAATAGCGATCAGAATGATCAGAGCGCGGCCGATTACGCCCAGGACGCTGCCCAGGACGCGCAGGATGACGACTATGACGATTCAGCCGACAACGGCGACGACAGCTCGTTTGCCTGAGCCGGCGCCGTTGCCAACCTAACAAAAAGCCGCCATCTCGGGATGGCGGCTTTTTTAATTCAGCCTCGGCCGCGATAGGGTTGCACGCCCTGATCCGGCAGCCACACGCCCTCCGGCGGCTTGCCGGTCTGCCAGAAGACATCGATCGGAATGCCGCCACGCGGATACCAATAGGCGCCGATGCGCAGCCATTTCGGCTGCAGCAGATCCACCAGCCGCTTGGCGATATAGATCGAGCAATCCTCATGGAATGCGCCGTGATTGCGGAAGGAATGCAGGAAGAGCTTCAGCGACTTCGATTCCACCAGCCATTCGTTCGGGATGTAGTCGATGACGATGTGGGCGAAATCCGGCTGTCCCGTCATCGGGCAAAGCGAGGTGAATTCCGGCGCGGTGAAGCGCACGACGTAATCGGTGCCGGCGTGGCCGGACGGCACTTTCTCCAGAACGGCCGCTTCAGGATTTGCGGCCGTTTCCGTGTGGCTGCCGAGCATCGACAGGCCGGACACATCGGTTTGAGGCATCTCAGGTCTCCTTGATCACTTTGACGCGAATGCCATGGGCCTTTTCGCCCTCCGGCTCCACATGAATGGTTATTTCTGAACCCGCATGGATCGCCCGTATGGCGTCTTCAAGGCGGTCGCAGATGCGATGCGCGTCACGCACCGGCATGGCGGCCGGCACCACCATATGGAAGTCGACGAAGGTCACGGCCCCGGCTCTGCGCGTCTTCAGGTCGTGAACGCCAAGCGACCCCTCGGCATTCTTGGCGATCGCATCCTTGATGACGGCCTCTTCCTCCGGCAGCACGGCCTTGTCCATCAGTCCGTCGATGGAGGCGGAGATGACCTTCCAGCCCTGATAGAGGATGTTGATGGCGACGAGAATGGCAAGCAGGGGATCGAAGATCGGGTAGCCCGTTGCGAGCGCCAGCAAAAGGCCGATGAGCACGCCGATCGACGTATAGACGTCGGACATGATGTGCTGCCCGTCCGCCGTCAGCGCCGGCGAGCGGTGCGCTTTACCGGCCCGGATCAGCGTCAGCGCCCATAGGCCGTTGATGACGCCCGCGACGAAGTTGATCGCCAGACCGAGTACCGGCGCCTGCATCGGCTGGGGATTGCCGAGATGCCCGACCGCTTCCTGCACGATCATCAGCGCCGCGACGACGATCATCACGCCTTCGGTGACGGCGGACAGATATTCCGCCTTGTGGTGGCCGAAAGGGTGATCGTGATCGGCCGGCTTTTGCGCATATCGGATGACGAAAAAGGCTATGAAGGCGGCGACGACATTGACGATGGATTCAAGCCCATCGGACAAAAGCGCCACCGAGCCTGTCAGCCACCAGGCCAGCATCTTCAGCCCCATGACGCCGAGCGACAGCGGAATGCCCCAAAGGGCAAGCCGCCTGATCGTATCGTTTCCCTGAGCACTCATGCTCTTCTCCACTGTCCCTGCGCCTGCTCATGCGAATGAATTGCAAAAAAGGCGCCGTTGAAATGCAAAACCGCCCGCGCGAAATTCGCGCAGGCGGCTCATTGGCGTCCATATGGGCTAGGACGATATGTTTGTCAAAGGAAGGAGGTGACCAATGCACCACAATTCATCCCTGCAGCGGAAATCAGATGGAGCCGACGCCGATCATGACAGCCTGAACGTGACGAGACCATTTCACTGGCCGGCGCTCCGCGACCATTGTAAGCCGGCCATGAACTCGCCTGTGGAAAATCTCGCTGGTAATTTCCCCGGCGATCCCGCACTAAGCTGCGCATCAGCCCGATGTGCGATAGTGGGCGACATCGATCCGCCGTTTTATAAAGCCATTGTTGATTATGTCCATTCTTGACGATCCCACCGGTGCCGGTGTTGCACTTTCCATCGCCGATGCCCCTGGCGGCCCATCGGAGCACCTTGTCGCCGCAGGCGCATTCCCGGAAGGAGAGCGTAACGCCGTCTATCGCGCCATCGAGACGCGGCGGGACGTGCGCGACCAGTTCCGGCCCGATCCCCTGCCCGACGCTCTCGTCAGGCGCTTGCTCGAAGCGGCGCACGCCGCGCCGTCGGTCGGGTTCATGCAGCCTTGGAACTTCATCCTCATTCGCCAGGCAGAGACGCGCGAGCGCGTGTGGCGGGCATTCCATCAAGCCAATGAGGAAGCCTGCCGGATGTTCGAAGGCGATCGGCGCGCCCAATATCAGCGGCTGAAGCTCGAGGGCATCCGCAAGGCGCCGCTCAGCATCTGCATCACCTGCGATACCACGCGCGGCGGCCCGGTCGTGCTCGGACGCACGCACAATCCGGCGACGGACGTCTATTCGACCGTCTGCGCCGTCCAGAATCTCTGGCTTGCCGCGCGGGCCGAAGGCGTCGGCGTCGGCTGGGTCAGCATCTTCCACGAGGATGCCATCAAGGCGATTCTCGGCATACCCGAGCACGTCAAGATCGTCGCGTGGCTCTGCGTCGGCTATGTCGACGAGCTTTACGACATGCCGGAACTCGCCGTGAAGGGATGGCGCGAGCGCCTGCCGCTCGACAAGCTTGTTTTCGAAGAGGGCTGGCAGGACTGCGAGGAGATGTAAGGGCCGCCGCTTTCCCGCGACCCTCGACGGCTCCAGGCATCAAGATCTGAACGCGACAAACGAAATCACGTTGCCATCCGGATCGCGCACATGGAAATCAGTGCCGCCCCATGCCTGCTTCGTTAGCGGCTGGGCGAACTCGACGCCGCTGGCCTTGAACTCCTCGAACAACGCCTGGACATTCGAAACCTCGATCGAAGCCAGGATGAGCGATTTCTCCTTCGCCGCAGCCACGGCAAAATAGGGTTCTTGGACGAGCCGCAAGTGGATCCAGATGCCGTCGCGCGACACCGCTCCATAGAACGGCGGCGCCCCATGCAGGAACTCCGCCGCAAAACCCAGCTTCTCCCGGAAGAAGGCCGCGCTGGCAGTCACATCCCGCACGAAAAGGATCGGTATGACGCTCTTGAAAACCGGAGGTTCGGATGATGCCGCCGGCATCTTCGGCGCATCCACTGCCACGGCCTTCAACGCGGCCCAGTTCCTGTGGCCCGCCTCGACCGCAACGATCTCCTGCGCCAGCGTCAAAGGAAACTTCATCGCCAGGATCTCGCGATCCGTCAGCGCCTTGAAACGGTCGAGCACGCGAACTCTCCCGCCGATGGAATAGTCGCGATCACGATGCCAGCGCATCAGCAGCTTGGCTTGCTTGCGATAAGTATCGAGGGTTGGCATGGGCAGACTCCTGCTGAGAACAATCAGCGGGCAGGCCTAGCCCTTTCGGCCACAATGCCGATGTGCCCCACAGGAACGGGTGAAAGACTAGGTTACAACCTGCGGCAAGTCAAACCGCCTCACGGCAGCGCCTGACCTGCCGCAAAACGCGCGTACCCGTTATGCAGGCGCAGCGACAAGCGCAGCATCCACGGCAAGGCCGTCCAAAGTCCGGACGTCACGCCTGCCTGTCTCAGAGCGGCGGCCGTCCAGGTATTGCATCCCATCAGCGCGTTGAAATATCCGCGCGCCTCGAAGAACGCATCGTTCTCACCGTAATTGCTGCCGATCAGCGGGCTCGGCTGGTTATTCTTTTGCTCGAAACTGCCGAGAATGAATTGCTTGAGCCGCTCCAGCCCCTCGGCATCGAGGCTGATCGCCGTGACGGCGGGGGCATCCAGCGGAATATCCCCGGCCAGTTCCGCATGGATGACGGAGCGATCCAGCGTGAAGCTCTTCAGGACAGGAACAGTCTTCAAATCAGCCCATGTCCGCGTCTCCGTATAGAAGCTCCGGCCACCCCAGCCGAAAACGAGATAGCGCAGGTTCGGATTGTCGAGATTAAGGCCGCCCGCCCGCAGGAATGCGAAACGGGCGATCAGATCGTCATCGACGGGGATGGCGATATCCGTGTGGATGGGATTGCTGAGCACAAGGACTTGCTGCGAAGGCTCGGCCGGTGCCGATTCGCCATGCCACAGTGGGCGCGGCACGGCGATGCCGAGACCGGCGATTGCGACGAGCGCCAGCACGGCGATCAGAATGCCCTTGACTATCCTTGCTATCGACAACCGAAGCCCCCCGCCCGACAAGAGATGTCTTCAGGTGTTTGCCGGCTCTTTCAAGGCAAAAAATATCCCCATGCACTTTTCCCGAGCGCATGGGGACGGTCAGTTCAAATCCGCAAGTGCATTCGGCGTCAGGCGGCTTTCGTCTTCGCCCGCCGCGCCAGATGCGCCACCACATTCTCGATCATCCGCATACCGGCATCGCCGCCGAGCGTCATGATCGATTCCGGGTGGAACTGCACGGCCGCGATCGGCTCCTTCACATGCTCAATGCCCATGATGGTACCGTCTTCGCTTTCGGCGGTAATCATGAATTCACGCGGCAGGCTCGACGGATCGGCAAAGATCGAATGATAGCGGCCGACCGTCACTTCGCGGCCAAGACCCGAGAAAACCAGACCGGGTTCCAGCACGCGGATGCGCGAGGGCTTGCCGTGCATCGGGATCGCCAGATGGCGCAGCTCGCCGCCATAGGCCTCGGCAAGCGCCTGAAGACCCAGGCAGACACCGAAAATCGGCAGGTTGCGCGCCCTCGCCTTCTTGATCGTCGCCTTGCAATCGAAATCCTTCGGATTGCCGGGACCGGGCGAAAGCACGACGAGATCCGGATCGAGCCGGTCGAAGACCTCTTCCGGCACCGGCGTACGCACGGTCGAAACGGTCGCGCCCGTCTGGCGGAAATAATTGGCAAGCGTATGGACGAAGCTGTCCTCGTGGTCGACGAGCAGGATCTTCACGCCCTTGCCGACGGAGGCGACGTCACGTTGCTGTTTGCCGGAATTGCCGGTCTTGGCATCACGGATGGCGGAAAGCATGGCGGAGGCCTTCAGTTCGGTTTCGGCTTCTTCTTCCTCGGGAATGGAATCGTTGAGCAGCGTCGCGCCGGCACGCACCTCGGCAATGCCGTCCTTGATGCGAACCGTGCGCAGCGTCAGGCCGGTGTTCATGTCGCCGTTGAAGCCGACCATGCCGATCGCGCCGCCGTACCATGCGCGCGGGCTCTTTTCATGGCTCTCGATGAAGCGCATGGCCCAGAGTTTGGGCGCACCGGTGACGGTAACGGCCCAGGCGTGGCTGAGGAAGCCGTCAAAGGCGTCCATGTCGGCGCGCAGGCGGCCTTCGATATGGTCGACCGTGTGGATGAGGCGCGAATACATCTCGATCTGCCGACGGCCGATGACCTTGACCGAACCGGGTTCGCAGACGCGGCTCTTGTCGTTGCGGTCAACGTCGGAGCACATGGTCAGCTCGGATTCGTCCTTCTTGGAATTCAGGAGCTTCAGGATCTGCTCGCTGTCGGCAATCGGATCGTCGCCGCGCTTGATGGTGCCCGAGATCGGGCAGGTCTCGATGCGGCGGCCGGAAACGCGCACGAACATTTCCGGCGATGCTCCCACAAGATATTCCTGGTTGCCGAGATTGATGAAGAAGGAATAGGGCGACGGATTGATCGCCTTCAGGCGCTTGGAAATATCCGAAGGCTTGCTTTCGCAGCGCTCCATGAATTTTTGGCCGGGCACGACTTCGAAGAGATCGCCCTTGCGGAAGCTCTCCTTTGCCTTGACCACCAGTTCGGCATATTCGCCGGGACGATGATCGCTCTTCGGCGGAATGGCGTCGGTGTGGCGGAACGGCTCGGGCGCGATTTCGCCGGACTTGCCTTCCGTCGATACGCCATCCCTGGAGAAGTCGTAACGATCGATCCAGGCCTTGGCGGAGTAGTTATCCACCACCAGGATTTCATCCGGCAGGTAGAGCACCATGTCGCGCTGGTCGTCCGGACGCTTGAGCTTCAGGTTGATGGCGTCGAACTGGAAGGCCAGATCGTAGCCGAAAGCGCCGTAGAAACCGATGCTGGCATCGGCCTGCGAATAGAACAGCTCGGTCACCGCACGCAGCACGGTGAAGACCGTCGGCATTTTCGAGCGTTCTTCCTCGGTAAAGACCCGGTCCGGCGCCTTGACCGTCAGATCCAGCCGGCGCGGCGTCGAGGCGCCCAGAACGACTTCCGAAACCGTCTTCAGCTTCTCCGCGATGAAACCGAGGATGACTTCGCCGCGCTCGTTATAGGCTTCGATCCAGACATCGCGTCCGTTGCAGGAAAGACCGAGCGGCGGATCGACGATGGCGGTGTCCCAGCGTGTATAGCGGCCGGGATATTCATAGTTGGAGGAGAAGACCGCGCCGCGCCGCTCGTCGAGCTTGTCGATATAGGACGAGACCGCGTCCGCATAGGGCGTCGGCCGGCGCTGGCGGGTGACGGTGATGCCGCCCTTCGTCTCGTAGATTTCCGCACCATCGTCCCGAAGGATCGTTACCATTGTTCCTCACTCCGTTGTCGGGCCCGGATGACAGGCGGCCAATATAACAAAAAAGCCGCCTCGAAATCTCGGGCGGCTCACTCGTCGTCTTTGAACACGATTGGTCGAGGCCGCCTCAGCGTGCCCACCACCAAACTGCAATGTTGTTCAAGGACGTGTTCATGGCGTGAATTGTTAGCTTGAGATGCTGCGATGCGCAAGCGGAAGATGGGAGGAAAGTTCATCGCTCCGGGAAGGCCGCATCCGCCTGCGCTCGGCTATGGCTGGCTAGACGCGAGCGTTTTCGGAACGCCCCGGCTTCGGCAGAACCAGATCGCCGACGGTATAGGTATGGAATTCACTCGTCGAGACAGCGTCGAGCTTGCAGAACTTCTCGACAAAGGCCGGATCGGAGAAGAATTCGTCGACATTGCCGGCGCCTCTGATGGCTTCGATGTTCACCACGGTCAGGCCATCGGTGCTCTTGGCGAGATTGCTCCAGAGGAACCCTTCCTTTCGTTCGGCAACATAGTGGACGACGTCCTGGATCAACCCGAACGCCTCCTCCTGCTTGCCCGGATGAGCATGAATGACATTGACGATAAAGGTGGTCGGCTGCGGCGCGGCGACGAAATGGGCGGAGGACGTATCCATTGCGGTTCCTTTCTGGAAAAGCGGCATCATGCGCCGCACCGGCCCTGGATATCGGGATCGGGATAGCGGATAAATGATCCGGTATTCTCGTAAGACCGGAACAAAATTCCGCAATAGGATTCGCGATGGACAAACTTGGAACGCTCGGCATCTTCGTGCAGACGGCGGAAGGCGGCAGCTTCGTTGCGGGCGCGAGACGGCTGGGCCTCTCCAGCTCCGCCGTCGGCAAGGCAATTGCCCGCCTGGAGCAGGACATGGGAGTTCGCCTCTTTCATCGCTCCACCCGCAGCATGACGTTGACCGAGGAAGGCAGCTTTTTTCTCGATACCTGCCGGCGGATCATCTCCGAGCTTGATACCGCGCAGGCGGAGCTTTCCAAATCGCACGCGGCCCCTCGCGGCCATCTTCGCGTCAGCCTTCCCCTGGCAGGGATGCTGTTGATGCCGGCCGTATCGGCCTTCATGCACGCTTACCCCGACATCACGCTGGATCTCGATTTTACCGACCGGCTGGTGGATGTGATCGAGGAGGGATTCGATGCGGTCATCCGCACGGGCGACGTCCGGGATAGCAGGCTGATGAGCCGCAAGCTCGGCACATTCCGCTTTCAGATTGTCGCCGCGCCCGATTATCTGAAGGCGCAAGGCATGCCGCTCACACCGGAAGACCTGCTCAGGCACAGATGTCTGCATCACCGCTACCCGAGCACGGGCAAGCTGGAGCCGTGGCCGCTGGTGCGGGATGGAGAGGAGTTGCGGCTCGCCCTGCCGACGACCACGATCGCCAGCACCATCGAGCCGCTCATCCATCTCGCCGAAAACAGCTTCGGCATCACATGCCTGCCGCCTTTCGCCGTGAGCACGCAGATCGCCGATGGCCGGCTTCTGCCGTTGCTCGAAGACCATGTCGCGAAGACCGGCATCTTCCGCATATTGTGGCCCACGAGCCGCTACCTGTCTCCGAAGATACGTGTCTTCGTGGACTTCATGGCGGCCAATCTGTTTGCCGATCAGTTGGCCGCCTGAAGGATCGCGGCAGATAGGGAGCCTGCAGCCTGACAGGGCTGGCCCGCCTCCCTATTCCTGCCCTCTTGCCGCTTCGAAGAACTCTTCCGGACCATCCACTTCGACCAGCCGTTTCCGGTCGATCAACCAGAAGCGGTTACCCACCGATCGCACGAAGCTTCGATCGTGCGAAACGAGAAGGCAGCTTGCCTCGTTTGCCGTCAGCTCACCCTCCAGCGCCTCCTGGCCATCGATATCCAGATGGTTGGTCGGCTCGTCGAGCAGGTAGAAGTTGGGATTGGTCAGGCGCAGCGCCAGCATGGCAAGCCGCGCCTTCTGTCCGCCCGACAACCGGCCGATTTCCTTCCCCTGCATGTCGATGCCGACACCGATGCCGGCGAGCAATGTACGCGCGCGTTGCTCGCCGAGCTCGAACAGACGCGCAATCATCCCGAGCGGCGTGTCCTTCAGGCCGAGATTGGAGAGCGCCTGATCGCTGTAGCCGAGCACGAGCGATGGCGTCGGCTTGATCGCACCGCCGACCGAAAGATCGGCGATGGCCTTGCGGATCATCTCCACGAACCGCGTCTTGCCGGCGCCGTTCCGACCCAGCAACACGATGCGATCTCCCTGGCAGATCCACTGCTGGCCTGTCCTGAACAGCGGCGTGCCGTCCGGCGTCGTCACGACGGCATCTTCCAGCGTCAGAAGCACCTTGGCCTGGATGCCGCGATTGGCAAGCTGGATCGAACCGGACGAGCGTTCACGGTAGCCCGGCCGCGCGCTGTCCTCCAGCTTCTCCGCCCGCGCCTTCAGCTGCTTCGTCTTGACAGTCAAAAGGTCGCTGCCGGAGTTGACGCCGAGATTATAGAGCTTGGCCGCCTGCTTGCGCAGTTGCTGCGCCGTCTTCATCTCCTTCTGGTAACGGCGCTCATCGGAGGCATCGGCCTCGTCCAGCGCCGCACGCGCCCGGCCATATGGCAACGCATAGGTCAGCGACTGCTCCTGACGCAGGAACAGGGTTCGATTGGAAACCGCATCTAGGAAAGCACGATCGTGGCTGGCGATCAGGACAGCCACGTCACGCGGCAACGCATTCAGCCAATCCTCCAGGAGCGCGATCTTGACGAGATCGAGATGGTTGGTCGGCTCGTCGAGCAGCAGCACGTCGGGCTCGGTGACCCAGACGCGGGCAAGCATGGCAAGCCGCTGCCAGCCACCGCTGAGCTGTGCAAGCGCCCTCTCCCGCATGGCCGCCGGCACATCGAACGAATCGAGGGTGACATCGACACGCCAGCTTTCGCTCGCCACCTGTTCCCTGGGCAAGGCGCGAAGAACGGCATCGTAGAAAGAGATACCGAGCAGGTTCGACGGCACATTCTGCTCGACATAGCCGACCCGAAGACCGCGGGCGCGGGTGATATCGCCCGTCGTCGGCTCTTGCCTGCCCGCTATGCAGTTGAGCAGCGTGGTTTTTCCGCGTCCGTTCGCGGCCACGATGCCGACGCGATCACCGGCATCCACGGTGACGTTGAGATTGGAAAACAGCGGCGCACTCATGGTGACGCCCAGATTGCGGAGGTTGATCAGAGTCATGGTCTTTTCCGGTCTCGACCGAGCATCTCAAGACATCGCCGGCAGCTCCTTTTGCTGCGCTACGCCGATGTCATCGGCCATAAACAGGCCAATGCTCGAAAACGTGTCATGACGCGGCCGCGAAAAGCGCGAGCCTACGTCTCCCAAAAGGGCAGACCAGAAGAAATGATTGAGTAAGACAGCCTCTGATCAGCCCTGCAAACGCATCTGCAGGGCACGAGTCGGACCGAACTGGCGAATATGCCAGACTATCTTGGTCATACGGTCCTCCTCTCTTTTCTCTCGACGGTTAAAGACTGCGCGTCCCGAATAGCACCGAACGCTACGATTTACAATTGCACGAGCGGCTCGATGCCACGCAAGAGGGCAAAAAAAGGGCGATGCCGAAGCATCGCCCAAGTTTGCCGCATGGATGTAACAGCTCAGAACCTTTGTGTCAGCGTCAGCTTGAAGGTCCGGCCGGGCTCGGAATAGTAGGCCGAAGGTTGGCTAAGACCCGTCGACGCGACGTTGAGCGAGTCGTAGTAGGTCTTGTTGAAGATGTTGTAGACACCGGCCCGCAGCGTCAGGCCTTTCACCTGTTCCGGCTCCCACCAGCCGGTCAGGTCGAAGATGCCGTAGCCAGGCGTGCGGAAATTGTCACCGGTCTTCTTCGGCTCGCTCGTCGCGGTGATGAAGGTCAGGTCCGTTCCCCACACTTCGGTCGCATAGCCGAGGGTGAAGGCGGCCTTGGCCGGAGCAACGGAATCGATCCATTCGCCGGTATCGGAGTCCTTGCCGTTGACGTAGGCGAGCGCGCCCTTGACGTGGATGCCGTTGTCGAACTTCTTGTGCGCGTTCACTTCGACGCCGAACATACGGACGTTGGCGCGGTTGAAGTATTCGGTGATCCCGAGCGGATAGGTGCCGGTCGGATCAGCCGAGTTTTCCGAGTCGATGAAGTTCTTGTACTTGTTGTAGAAGGCACCGATATGGCCGCCGAAATCGTCATCGCCGAGATTGGTGCCGATTTCGATGCCGTTGCTCGTTTCCGGCTTCAGGTCCGGATTGCCGTAGCTGACATAGCCGCCGGGCACGCCGTAGTTCACGTAGAGCTCGCTGACGTTGGGCGCACGGAAGGCCATGGCCCATTGCGCGTAGAGCTCGACATTGTCCTGCGGCTGGTAGGACGCGCGCAGCTTCGGCGAGAAGCGGCTGTCAGACTGGCCGGACGGCAGGCCTTCGTAGTTCGCGCTGTCGCGATAGGCCGACGTATTCTTCGGCGAGTAGTCATACCAGTCGAAGCGCAGGCCCGGCGTCAAAGAGAAATTGCTGGAGCCGAACTCGATCTTGTCGTCGACGAAGGCGCCGACGCGCTTGCCGTCGACATCGGGCATATCGGACTGGTTGGTGTGCAGGAACGAGCAGGAGAAGGCCCAGCGCGGATCACCGCAACTATCCTTGCCGGCCGAGTATTGGTGGACCTTGTTGAACGCGACATCGAGACCGAAGGTGACCTTGTGGTGCAGGTCGCCGGTATCGAAGGCCTTCGACCCGTTGCCGTTGAAGCCGATGCTGCGGTCTTCCATCTCGTTGCGGCGCCAGTAGTCGCCGATGACGGACGTATAGCGATAGCCCTCGGCACCTTCTTCGCGCAGGAGGTTCTGCCAGTAGAAGACGGCATTGGCCGTATCGAGCAGGGAGTCGGCGCTTTCGGCATCGTACTTATAGTCGAGCGACACGCGGTTGCGCTCGGTATTGTCCGTCGTATCGTAGTTGCCGGGCCGGAAGTTTCCGGTCGGGCTTTGCGAGTGCATCGCGTCGATGTCTTTATCTTTGTTGAAATGCTCCGCCGTGATGCCGAACGTACCGATGTCGGTATACTGGCGGATCTTGAAGAGGCCGTTTCTCTGGTTGTAGTCGGCGGGATCGGCCTTCGAGCGCTTGGTCGAATAGCCGCCGACATCGCCGTTGTTCTCGAGCTCATGACCATGCGTATAGCCGCCTTCGAACAGAACGGCCGTGTTGTCGATGCGCTTGGCAACGGCAGCCGAACCGCCGAGGCTACGATCATCGCCATTGTAGCCGAACTTGAAGACGCCGCCCCAGGTCGAGCCCGGCGCGATTACATCTTCCGGTTCCAGCGTTCGCAGCACGAAGGCCCCGCCGAGCGCGCCGGAGCCGGCACGGCTGGAATCGGCGCCGCGAACGACATCGACGCTCGAAAGCGCGTTGAAGTCGAAGCTGTTCGCTCCGCCATCCGCTCCGCGCGCGACGTCGAGCATAAAGGGAATCTCGATGCCGTCGACCGTGGTCAACACGCGGTCGTCGCCAAGGCCGCGAATGTTGACGCCGCCGGTGGTGCGGTTGAAGCCGACACCGACTTCCGTGCTGCGGCCGAGATCCTCGATGCGCGTGATCTGGTTGTCGTCGATTTCCTTCGCCGTCGTTTCGCTGGCGGTCGGGGAGTCGGCAAGAACGTCCTTGGATGCCTTGGCTTTGCTTTTTACGACGATCGGCTTGAGGTTGGTGACGCGATCACCCTTGGCAGCCTCGCCAGCCGCATCTTCGTTCTGAGTTGCCGTTTGGGCAAAAGATGTCGTCGCCAGCCCGAGAGCCAGAAACGCAGTGCATGCCAATAGGGCCGAGCGTGAGCGCCGGACAACCATAACCATTCCTTTCGAACTGCTTTCACCGGGCTGGCTGGTTGCTGCGTCGAAAGCAGGCAAGGGGCTGGCTAGGTTAGTTTTGTTGACGAGACGGAAATTTTCCGCCTTCTTTCTGCCGCATAAAAAACATGACTATTATTGTCAATATATCGGCCGCCGATAATCATGAATAAAATTATCATCTTTTAAGACGAGGCGTGAACGTTGCTGAATTGCAACGAAATGACGGCTTCAAGCGTTCTATCCACATCATCATTAGAAGTGGCTGATTTACTTGATGCTGTTCAAAATCGTTTCACTAGCCTCCACCGCCATCCTGCTCATGGCCGCCTCGCTTCCACGGACGGGCCCGATACCGGAGCAAAAGCCGGAAAAGGAACAGGCTCAGCCAAGCGTCGAACCACCGATCCCGGCGGAAAAACCCGCTACATCCTCCGAAAAACCTGCCGTTCCCGCGGAAAAGCCGGCCAGACAGGCGGAGGAACAAACGACCGGTCAGACGCAGGGTCCCCCTCGCCCACCCCTGAGCGTCGCGTCCGAATCAGACGAAGAACATCAAGCCTGCCTGAAGGAGCTGACCGCGATGGGAGCGACCTTCAAGGAGGCCGCCCGCATCGACGACGGCAATGGCTGCGGTATCGACAAGCCGATTGCGCTTGCCTCGCCGCTGCCGGGCATGGAACTCAAGCCTGAAGGCAAAATGCGCTGCGAAGCCGCGCTTGCTCTGGCCCAATGGATGAAAGAAAGCGTGATCCCGTCCGCCGCCGCATTGGACAACGGCAAGATCGTCACGATCAACCAGGCATCGACCTATGTCTGCCGCCTGCGCAACAACGCCACCACCGGCAAGATCTCCGAGCACGCCCGCGGCAACGCCATCGATATCGCCAGCTTCACCTTCGAAAACGGCAAGACGATCGGCATCGAACCCCGGCGCGAGGACCCAACGCTTACCGGAGCGTTCCAGCGCGCAGCAAGCGCCTCGGCATGCCTCTATTTCACGACCGTCCTGGACCCGGAAAGCGACGCCGCGCACGAGACCCATTTCCATCTCGACGTGATCGAAAGGAATGGCGGCTTTCGCTATTGCCACTAGTCGCCGGCAAGCATCGACAGGATCGATGATACGGCTCCATCGAAATCGCGGCGGAGCCTATCATACGCCGATGCCGACACCCACGCTCGCTTGTGTTTCCAATGTCGCCGGCATCGAGGGCTGGCGCAAGCTCGATCGGCCGCGTTGAATCAGATTCTGAACTTAAAACAATCCTTCGATGTAGCCATGATCGTTGAGGAAAATCCTCTCGGCCGCCGGCGATTTCGGCAGGCCGGGCATGGTCATGATCTCGCCGGTGATGGCGACGACGAAGCCTGCGCCCGCGGAAAGCCGTACCTCGCGAACAGTCACGACATGCCCCTCCGGCGCACCGCGAACGTTCGGATCGGTCGAAAAGGAATACTGGGTCTTCGCCATGCAGACAGGCAGGTGCCCGTACCCCTGATCCTCCCAGGACCGCAGCTGATCGCGTACGGTCTTGTCGGCCGTGACCTCGCCGGCATGGTAGATTTTCGATGCGACGATCTCGATCTTTTCCAGCAGCGGAAGATTGTCGGGATAGAGCGGCTGGAATTTCGCCTGGCCGGACTCGGCAAGCTCCACCACCTTATGCGCGAGATCGACGATACCAGCCGAGCCTTCCGCCCAGTGCCGGCAGAGGATGGCCTCGGCGCCGAGGCGCGCGACGTAATCCTTCAGCGCCTCGATTTCCGCCTCGGTATCCGAGACGAAATGATTGATGGCGACCACGACGGGCACGCCGAACTTGCGGACATTGGCCACATGCCGGCCGAGATTGGAGCAGCCCTTGACGAGAGCCTCGACATTCTCCCTGCCGAGATCGTCCTTCTTCACGCCGCCGTTCATCTTCAATGCCCGCACCGTTGCGACGATGACGGCCGCATCCGGCGACAGCCCGGCCTTGCGGCATTTGATGTCGAAGAATTTCTCTGCCCCGAGGTCGGCGCCGAAACCGGCTTCCGTCACCACGTAGTCGGCAAGTTTCAGAGCCGTGCGCGTGGCGATCACCGAATTGCAGCCGTGGGCGATGTTGGCGAAGGGGCCGCCATGCACGAGCGCCGGATTGTTTTCCAGCGTTTGGACGAGATTAGGCTGCATCGCGTCCTTGAGCAGAACCGCCATCGCGCCATCCGCCTTCAGATCGCGGGCATAGACGGGCGTGCGATCGCGGCGATAGCCGATGATGATGTTGCCGAGCCGCTTTTCCAGATCCTTGAGGTCCGACGCCAGACAAAGGATCGCCATGACCTCCGAGGCGACGGTGATATCGAAGCCGCCTTCACGCGGAAAGCCGTTCGCAACGCCGCCGAGCGAGGACACGATATCGCGCAGTGCACGATCGTTCATATCCATCGCGCGGCGCCAGGTGATGCGCCGGATGTCGATATTCTGCTCGTTGCCCCAATAGATGTGATTGTCGATCAGCGCGGCGAGCAGATTGTGGGCGGAGGTGATCGCATGAAAATCGCCGGTAAAATGCAGATTGATGTCTTCCATCGGAATGACCTGCGCGTAACCGCCACCGGCCGCCCCTCCCTTGACGCCGAAGCAGGGACCGAGCGACGCCTCGCGCACGCAGACCACCGCCTTCTTGCCGATGCGGTTCAGGCCATCGCCGAGGCCGACTGTGGTGGTGGTCTTGCCCTCGCCTGCCGGCGTCGGATTGATCGCCGTGACGAGAATCAGCTTGCCGTCCTTCTTGTCGGCCTGCGCCGCGATGAACTCGGCACCGATCTTCGCCTTGTCGTAGCCGTAGGGCGCAAGGTCTCCCGCAGGGATGCCGAGCTTGGCGCCAATCTCGATGATCGGCAGTTTCCTTGCCGCACGAGCGATTTCGATATCGGATGCCACCGTCGCCATAAGACTTGCCCCCAACTCACGGTCATTTGCCTGTCGGGATAAACCAATATGTTTGCAGTGTGAATAGCGGCTGCACCCTGTCTTCCGCGAAACGCCCAGTCTTGTCGCGGAACGCCGGTGCGCCTATTTTCGGGATCCAGATGCAAAGCCGGAACGAAGGAAAACACATGAAGTCCCTGGAATTGCTGGTCGAGCGCATCATCCTCTCCAGTCGCTGGCTTCTGGTGATCTTCTATCTCGGCCTTGCGGCCTCGCTCGCCGTCTACGCCGTTTCGTTCGCCTACAAGTTCTACAAGGTGACCATCAACGTCTTCCAGTATGACGAAGCCGACATGATCCTCGCCATCCTCGGCCTCATCGACGCTGCCCTGGTGGCAAGCCTGATCGTCATGGTGATGATTTCCGGCTACGAGAATTTCGTCAGCCGCTTCGATGAGGCCGAAGGCGAGGTTTCCTTCCTTGGAAAGCTCGATTCAGGCAGCCTCAAGATCAAGGTCGCCTCCTCGATCGTCGCCATTTCCTCGATCCACCTGCTGCAGATCTTCCTGAACGCCACTCAATACGACAACGCCAAGCTGATGTGGTTCACCATCATTCATCTTGCCTTCGTCGTCTCGGCGCTGCTGCTGGGCTTCCTGGAAAAGATCATGGCGAAAACCAAGGCCAAGGATAGCTGACGCTGCAGCGGCGCGCCTATTTGCCGGCCACCGCCGATGCAGCGTTGATCGGCGGTGGTGGTGGCGCTTCGCAATCGGAGATCGATTGCTTGTCCTTGCAGCTGGCGGCTGAAACCAGCGCATCGGCATCGGAGAGTTCCGTCGTCAGCTTCAGGTTCAGCGCCTCCACCTGAGAGATCAGGTGGATTCCGCTCGGCTCGGTTCCGAGCATCGCGGCGACCAGACCTTCGTCTACTCCCATCTTGTCGAGGAAACCGACCAGCCGTGCTCTCTGCGCCTTATCGAGCCTGGTCGTATCGTACTTGCCGACGAACTTGCGCCCGATTTCCTTCTTCGACAGGACCTTGCGCTTGCCGTTCACCATCTCGTATTCGGTGCGGTATTGGACACGCACCTCGCTATAGGTCGTGGTGATCTGGTGAACGCCCAGCAATGCGAACGGGCTGGAAACGCGCTGGACGCCGCCGGCAAAAAACAAAGGGCAGGCCGAGAAGCAGATGGCGCCCCAGGAAAAGGCCTGTCCCTTGATCGAGCCATCCTTGGCCACGGCGGGCGGGCAGATCGGCTCCGCATAGGGGCATACCCGCGAGCGCGTCCGCCCAACCGCGATGGAAAGCTTCTGCTTGCGAATGGTGCGCGCCATCTCCATCGCCGCCTTGACATCGCCGCCCGGCGAGCTGACGACGATCGGCAATTGCCGATTGCCCAGCCGCTTCAGAAATTTCTGCAGCTTTCTCGGCGTGTCGGCCATGATCTGCCCTTCAGCGGAGATCCAGTCCGGGCACGTATTGTCGGCGCGGCATTCGCCCATCTCGCCGTGGACGAGCAGGAAACGCATCGGCGTACCGCCGGCCACACCGGCCGCATCGGCAAAGGCAGGCGCGGCAAGCAGAAGTGAAACGGCTGTCACGAACCGCAGCACCGTTTGACACCACCGCATCGCAAGCTGCGGGAGAAAGCGAAAATTCATGAGGTACACGCCTGGAAGCGATTGCTTTGGCAAGACCGATATCAACCGCTTTGGACCTTCGCAAGGCATGCCTTTGCGATGGGGCATCATTTGCCGAAACTGGCGATCGCTGACGCCGAAGGCCGCCACAAGAGAGCGCCTCCGGGTAAACCCGCGATCATATATCATGCTCGACAGGTAACTTGCTGCTCATCATACCACATAAACAGCTTAACTCCGCAGGTTAGGCGCGAGACGGGCTTACATCAAGCCCCCTTCTCATTCAGCAGCTATGGCGACACCGCGGCAGGCCCTCCCATCGAGGCTCGTATCGACATCGCACACATGTCTCACCACAGCGCGCTTTTCATAAGACCAATGGTGCCAACCGGGTGTTTTTATCGCGACAGGGGCGTTGAAGAGACATTTTTCACGTCTAATGCCCATTTTGGGCGAAGATTTATGAGATCCGCACGTAGAAATATTAAAATATATGAAAATGAATTTATTTCTGGTCCTGTGGTATTTTTGCGTCTAGCATTCACTCATAAATCGGGTATTTGATAACGATAACACGCTGTGGGCGCTTCAACTCATATGTCCTATATCATTACTGCCGAGAGACAATTGTTGCTGTCTGCCGAGTTGGCTGCCGCTCGGACGCAAACAGCATTTGTACTGGCGCTGGAGCGGACCGGAGCAGCATTCGGCTTCAGCCATATGGCTTTCATGAACGCCCCGGTTCCGGATGATACGCTGATGACGCCGCTGCTTATCGAAGGCACGGTGCCGGCGCAGTTCGTGCGTGAATTCGATCGTCATCAACTTGCGCGCCGTTGTCCGATGCTGCTGTGCACGCGCGACTCGGTGATGCCGCGCAGCTGGCATTTGCTGGAGAAGGATGTCGAGCAGGACACCGATCTTCCGCACGAGCTTCATACGCTGCTGATCAACTACAATTGCCCGATGAGCGTCATCATCCCGGCCAATGCCCCGGATGGCCAGCGCCTGCTCTTCTGGTTCATGGGCAACCGCAATAGCCTCGGTCAGAGCGAGATCAACGAGCTTACCCTGATCATGCTGCAGGCGCTCGATTCCTATAATTGCCTCAAGCGCAACGACGGCGCAGCACCGCATTCGCTTTCCGCACGCGAACTTGAAGTCGTCCGCTGGACGGCCCAGGGCAAGACCTCGGTCGAAATCGGCCAGATCCTGTCTCTCTCCGACCATACGGTCAACGCCTACATGATGAATGCGATCAAGAAGCTCGATTGCGTCAACCGCACGCAGCTTGTCGCAAAAGCCATCCGCCTCAAGCTTATCAGCTGATCTTTTCAGGCGTCAGACCCGGTATGCCGCCGGGCCTTCGAGCAAACAAGCACACATACTCCACAGGAACTCAACAAACGTCAGGCGCCATTGTTCAACGGCCACCCAGAACCGTGCGGATTTCGACGAGATTCGAACGCACGCGCAGGAGATGGAACCCCATCGTCGCGAGATGGCTTGGCATGAAGGAGCTGTCTTCCGGCCCATTGGAGATGATCATCGGCTGAATGCGCAGCGCCGCCTGCAACATTCCGAGAGTGTCGTTCCAGAGCCTGCCGACATTGCGTTCGGCGATGACCTGCTGGAAGTCCGCGCCAGCCGCAGTCAGGATGCCGTAATTGGCGTAAAGCTGACCATAGGCAAACCAGAAACGATCGTCCGCGCGCATGTCGAACCATCCGTAGCTGTATTTCTGGGACCGGTCCGCCAATATGTTGGCTGTGTTGCCGAGGTCGCTGGACACATGGTCGATGAACTGCAGCAGATTATCCGCACGCCCGTCGAAAATGGCCTTGCAGTTGCCGAGGTCGGTGTTGAAGTTGCGCAGATTGGTGATTGCAGCGCGATAGTAGCTCGGCGTCGGGGTCTTCGGCCCAAAGGGATGCATCCCGAAATACCAGCTGGATTCGTCGAACTGCAGGTTGCCTCGCGCCTTCTGCAGGTCGCCGTTGATGCCGGACGTTCCCCGCACGCGACCGATCGTGTCGACCAATTCCGCCGAGGTACGGCGAACCACCAGGTTTACCCCGCGCTGGAAGGAAGCCTTGTTGTCGAGAAAAGGCGTATCGTCCCATGAGATGCCGAAGAGACCGAGCTTGTAGAGCAGCATCGAGGAAATCCAGGCATTTTGGTTGACATTGAAGTCCGTCAGATCGGCAGCAACGTCGACGATTCCCGAGGTCTGGCAGCTATTCGGCGTCGCGGCCGCCTGCTGCCCATCCGCCGCCGGCAATTCCTGTCCGGCGGAAAACTTGCGTTCGGAAAACTTGTAGACATCCGGATATGACGGATTGAACCCGGTCCAGATCTGCGTCTGCCAGACGAAGTAGATGTAAAGCAGCGCCAGCAGCGTAACGAGCGCAACGACCGGCAGCTTGAGCAGCCAGTTGCCCTGGCGATACCAGCCGCGCGCCGCGAGAAACGGCCAGCTGAGCCCGACGAAAACCAATCCCAGCCATCGTCCGATGGCGGCCAAGATCCGCTTGAAGAATGCCGTGATCGAGTCAAGCATGGACACGTCTCCTAAACCGCACCGTGCATCCTGCCGACACGCGACGGACGCACCACACCGAACCTGCGCAACGGCCCTTGCGAACACTCCGGAGAGTTCTCGCGGCATAAGGCCTTATCGCCGCTCGCGTTCCAGCAAATATGTTTTCTTGGGAAAAACAACAACCATCTGCGTCGAATTTTCGGCACCGGAGAACAATCAACCCTCTGGTTGTGCTTCGTCGGCAGCCTTGTCCAGGCCGGCGGGAACGGGCAGCAGATGCGGCTCCAGCCGTCTTGTGAACACCGCATCGACATGCGCCTTTCGCGCCGCCAGGTCTTGCCCGGCCAGCACATTCGTCTCGAAAGCCCGGATCAGGCTCTCGACCGCCGCCGTTCGCACGACCGTCGCCGAAGCGGGATCGGCTTCCGTCTCCAATGCCTTGAGCAAGGCGATCCGCTGCTCGATATCGACGGCCAGCTTGGCGGCCATGGCGCTGACGGCGGCAATCTGACCGTTCAGGGCGGCCGCCAACCGCTCATAGATATCGATGAGGCGCTGCCGCACCATTCGCGCCGACTGCAGCTCCTTTTCCTGCCGCCGGATGGTGTCCTGCTCGGCCAGCAGCTCGCGGTAATCCGCCTCCACCTCGGACTGCAGGTCGGCATGGCGCGAGGATGGACGGTTGCGCCGCTGGTACATCAGCTTTTCCGTCTGGGCATCGGCCCGACGCTGCACCTGCTCGATCTCGAAATCGAGTTTGCGCCGGCGCTCGATCACGCCTTCGAGATGGAGCTCGCAATCGCGAAAGCACCGGGAGAACACGGGGCGGGCCTGCTTGAAAAGGAGATCGAGTTCGGCCGAGGCGTCCAGAACCGCCTCGAGTTCAGCGATGATCGCCTCGGGCTTCATCGGACTGCGCGCCAGCCGCCGGCCCAGAAGGCCGGCATTTTCCAGACCGACTTTCTCGTCGAACAACCGTCGATGCTGCAGATCCGCCTCCCCGGTCGCACGGTCCTGTTCCTTGACCAGCGTCAGCGCCAGCGATTTCCAGCGATCCAGCAATTCGACCGCCTCGCGAACCAGCGTTTCCTCGACAGGGAAATTGATAGTTGTGATACGCGCTTCGCTCTTGTCATGAACAGCCAGCGTCGCCACGGCCGAACTCGCGCCGTTGATGGCATCATCCAGCGTCGTACGCGCCTTGTCGAGCATGCCATCGAAGGAATGAGGCTTGACCATGAAAGCATTCTCTCCCCTACCTCTGGGGCGAGACTAGCCGCTTCCGCCGGTGAAGGAAATGCTCGAAAACGACTATTGGGCAGCCGCCGGGTTCTTCAGATAGGCGATCACATTGTCGAGGTCCTTGTCGCTCTTCAGACCGGGAAACGTCATCCTGGTGCCTTTGACCAGAAACTGCGGCGCCGGCAGATATTTCCGCAGCAGCGCTTCATCCCAAACCTTGCCGTCGGCCCCGAAAGCCCGCATCGCCGGCGAATAGGAATAGTCCGGCACGCTTGCGACAGGCCGCCCCACCACTCCCATCAACGAGGGACCAACGCGGTTCTCGGGCGCCGTCGCCGTGTGGCAAGCGCCGCATCTCTTGAAAACAGCGGCTCCGGCAATCGCATCCCCATCCGCGAGCGCTGAAGACGCCGACGCAAGCGCGATGACGAGCGGTATCAGAGAAAGCAGTTTCATCGTTCCTCCCGACCGGAACTCGCCCCGTTTCCGGCGGCCACATGACCCAACCGGCCGCGATGGCGTTTCAAATGGCGGAATTGCGCCGGTTCACTCGCAGCTGATCGCCTCTTCCCAATGATGGCGGCATAGCGAGACGTACTTGTCGCTGCCGCCGATCTCGATCTGCGCTCCCTCGCGCACGACTGCGCCGGCCGCATCCAGCCGCACGACCATCGTCGCCTTGCGTCCGCAATGGCAGATCGTGCGCACTTCGCGCAATTCGTCGGCAATGGTCAACAGCTCCTGCGATCCCGGAAAAAGGCGTCCATGGAAATCCGTGCGCAACCCGTAAGTCATAACAGGCAGACCGAGGCGGTCGACGATATGGGCAAGCTGCCACACCTGCTCGCGCGTGAGGAACTGCGCTTCATCGACAAAAATGCATGCCAGCGGCTCGCTCGCATGCATGTCATCGACCATGGCGTAGAGATCGTCGCTGATCTCGAAGGGAATGGCATCCATCGACAATCCGATGCGGGAGGAGATCACACCGCGCCCGGCGCGATCGTCGAGAGCCGCGATGAAAGCTGCGGTGCGCATGCCGCGCTCCTGATAATTGTAGGCAGCCTGCAGCAGCATCGTCGACTTACCGGCGTTCATCGTCGAATAATGGAAGTAAAGCTTGGCCATGACATTCTCCTTGAATGCTTCATGGGTGCTGTGGAAGGAGAAGAAAAGATATCCCCGGCGAAAACCACAGGATTCAGATGAGCGCCACGTTTGGGAGCCAAACACCTGGCGCCGTTCGGATGGAAAAAGACCGGCGTCGCAATCAGCCCCCTCAAACCGCCGCAAATACACTGTGGTCGCTTGAAAATGTCAGTTATTGATGGTTGCTTGGGAACGTTAGATTGGGAGTCACGCAATGATAAAAAAGACCCTTACTGCATTCGCTTTCGCTTCAGCTCTCTCCACACTGACCTTGGGCGCTACCGCCGCATCGGCCGCCGAAGCGGCGAGCTGTAGCACCGTACATTTCGCCGATGTGGGCTGGACCGACATCACCTCCACGACGGCAACCGCGTCCATTCTTCTGAAGGCCCTCGGCTACGACACCGACGTCAAGGTGCTCGCCGTTCCGGTGACCTATCAATCCCTCAAGAACAAGGACATCGACGTCTTCCTCGGCAACTGGATGCCGTCCATGGCCGAGAACATCAAGCCGTTCGCCGAGGACAAGTCGGTCGAAACCGTCCGCCCCAACCTCGAAGGCGCCAAGTACACGCTGGCGACCAACGAAAAGGGTGCGGAACTCGGCATCAAGGACTTCAAGGATATTGCCGCCCACAAGGACGATCTCGACGGCAAGATCTACGGCATCGAGCCGGGCAATGACGGCAACCGCCTGATCATCGACATGGTCGACAAGAACACCTTCAACCTGAAGGGCTTCGAAGTGGTCGAATCCTCCGAGCAGGGCATGCTCGCGCAGGTTTCCCGTGCCGACAAGGAAGGCAAGCCGATCATATTCCTCGGCTGGGCGCCGCACCCGATGAACAGCACCTACAAGATGACCTATCTGTCCGGCGGTGACGACATCTTCGGACCGAACTACGGCGGCGCGACCGTCTATACCAACGTCCGGGCCGGCTACCTCCAGGAATGCCCGAACGTCGGCGCCTTCATCAAGAATCTCGTCTTCACCCTGCCGATGGAAAACGAAATCATGGGCAAGATCCTGAACGACGGCAAGGATCCGGAAGTGGCTGCAACGGAATGGCTGAAGGCCAATCCGGCAGCGGTTACGCCGTGGCTCGCAGGCGTCACCACCAAGGATGGCGGCGACGGCCTGGCAGCGGTCAAGGCCAAGCTCGGCTTGTAACATGGCGGATGGAGGGGCGGCTAAACCGCCCCTTTCTCTTCCTTGGATGGACTGCTTCCTTTCGCGTCCCGTCACCGCCCGGACAACGGCTTGCGGGACGTGACAGACCGTTATTCTTCGGCGGCACCTCCGGAACCATACAAGACCATCGGAACAGCCGCCCCCAATCGTGGGCAAAGACGTGAACTGGTTAACCGATTACCGCATCCCCATCGGGCCATGGGCCAAAGCCATCGTCGACTGGCTGACGACCAACGTCACATGGTTTTTCGACGGGCTCTCCTTCGTGGTCGCGCATGTGATCAACGCGCTGCTGTTCCTTCTGCAGGCACCGCATCCGCTGATCGTCGTCGTCGTGTTCACCGCCGTTGCCTACTGGATGCGCCGGAGCGTCGGCGTGACGGCCCTCACCTTCATCGGCCTGCTCATCACCATCAACCAGGGCTACTGGAAGGAAACGACCGAGACCCTGGCGCTGGTGCTGGCCTCCACCTTCGTCAGCATGCTTGTCGGCGTGCCCCTCGGCATCGCTGCGGCCCGACGCCCATGGCTCTTCGCCTTCATGCGGCCGATCCTCGACCTGATGCAGACCATCCCGACCTTCGTCTATCTGGTGCCGGCCATGATCCTGCTCGGTCTCGGCATGGTGCCGGGCCTGGTCGCCACCGTGGTCTTCGCCATACCCGCGCCCATCCGCATGACGCGCCTTGGCATCATTTCCACACCACCTTCCCTCGTCGAGGCTGCTGAATCCTTCGGCGCGACGCCACGCCAGGTGCTGCGCAAGGTCGAACTGCCCTTCGCCATGCCACAGATCATGGCCGGCCTGACGCAAACGATCATGCTGTCGCTATCCATGGTGTCCATCGCCGCTCTCGTCGGCGCTCCCGGCCTCGGCGTACCGGTTCTGCGCGCGCTGAACAGCGTCAATGTCGCCAAGAGCTTCGATTCCGGT
Organism: Rhizobium sp. A37_96; assembly: GCF_053521765.1. Taxonomy (NCBI): domain Bacteria; kingdom Pseudomonadati; phylum Pseudomonadota; class Alphaproteobacteria; order Hyphomicrobiales; family Rhizobiaceae; genus Rhizobium; species Rhizobium sp. A37_96. Next base: position 651,386 of record NZ_JBNWDS010000001.1, read on the forward strand.
GCCTGCATCGTCATCCTGGCGATCATTCTCGACCGTATGTTCCGTGCCCCCGGCGAAGGAGACCGCTCATGACCGTCGCTGTCGGCTTCAAAAATGTCAGCATCATCTTCGGCGATCGCCCCGACAACGCGCTGAAACTCGTCGATGCGGGAAAGTCTCGCGATCAGATCGGCAAGGAAACGGGGATGGTGCTCGGCGTCGCCAATGCCTCGCTGGAAATCGAGGAAGGCGAAATCCTCGTGCTGATGGGGCTCTCCGGATCGGGCAAATCGACGCTGCTGCGCGCCGTCAACGGTCTCGCGCCGGTCGTGCGCGGCGACGTGGTCGTCAACAGCAAGAGCGGCCCCGTCAATCCCTATTCCTGCAGCCCGAAGGCCCTGCGCGACCTGCGCATGCACACGGTTTCCATGGTGTTCCAGCAGTTCGCATTGCTGCCCTGGCGAACCGTCGCCGACAATGTCGGCTTCGGGCTCGAGCTTGCCGGCGTTCCGGAGGCCGAGCGCAAGAAGCGCGTCGACGAACAGCTCCAGCTCGTCAATCTCACGCAATGGGCCAACCGCAAGGTCAACGAGCTGTCGGGCGGCATGCAGCAGCGTGTCGGCCTGGCACGCGCCTTCGCGACCGGTGCGCCGATCCTGCTCATGGACGAGCCGTTCTCCGCGCTCGATCCGTTGATCCGCACCCGCCTGCAGGACGAACTCCTCGAATTCCAGCGCCGGCTGAAGCGGACGATCCTGTTCGTCAGCCACGATCTGGACGAGGCATTCCGCATCGGCAACCGCATCGCCATCATGGAGAGCGGGCACATCATCCAGTGCGGAACGCCGCAGGAGATCGTCAAGAACCCGGCCGATCAATACGTGGCCGATTTTGTGCAGCACATGAATCCGATCAGCATGCTGACGGCGCGGGATGTCATGCAGCACGGCGTCGGGCACTCGTCCAATGCCGGCTCCGTCACCGCCACGGCAACGGCGACAACGCCGCTTGTCGATATCCTCGACGCCCTCACCCGCCAGCCGGGCAACATCGGCGTGGTTGACAACGGCACCATTATCGGAACGATCTCGGCGCAAGACGTGGTGGCCGGCCTGACCAGCCATCGGCGAAGGGAGTAGCCGTTCCTGGCTGCTCCTCAATTCATGGAGCAGTTAATGAACGATAAACCATCGGTAATCAGGGAAACGGACGAGGATGCGCGCCAGCAGGCGCGCGGCCTCATGCATGAGGCCGCGCATGCGGCCCTTGCCGTCATCGACCCCGAAACCGGTTTTCCCTCCGTCAGCCGCGTGCTGATTGCCATCGATGCCGATGGCGCTCCCGTCATTCTTGTCTCCGGCCTCTCCTCGCACACCAAGGCCCTGACGAAGGATCCGCGCGCTTCGGTGCTTTTCGGCGAACCCGGCAAGGGCGATCCCCTCGCCCATCCCCGCCTGACCGTGCGTTGCAGCGCGGAGCGGATCGATCGGCAGGATGAAGCGCACGAACGCATTCGCGGGCTTTTCCTCGAACGCCACCCGAAGTCCAAGCTCTATATCGACTTTCCGGATTTCTGCTTTTTCCGCCTCGTTCCGCTCGATGCCAGCCTGAACGGCGGCTTCGGAAAGGCCTACATTCTGTCCGCCGGGGACCTGATGATGCTTTAAGCCGAAAATAAAATTCGGCGGCGCGGGGAGCGCGCGATAGTGCGAGATTTAGTAGCCGGGCAGCTGAATGCGGCAACGACCATTATTGGTAGGTTGCAATCAGGTTGTGACCGAATTTGGCATATTTGTGACCCGGAAACGATAATATCGACCTATTTTGGGCTAATTGAGCCCCTGAACGGGACGCAGGACATCGTTCCTATTATTGCGAGGTCATCATACATACATACCTAAAATAGCATACTCGATACCTTAAATTTAGGTATATACAATCTTCGACGCGTCTTGGTATTGTTAGAAATCGGTTGGTACCGGTTTAGAAATAGCACAGTTTCTGATGTACGCTCCGCATTGGGAAGTTTAACAGATGAAGACAAGAAATTTGGCCGAACACTCTAATGTTGCGGCAGCATTACTATCAGCAATGGCAAACCCGAAGCGTCTTTTGATCCTTTGCAGTCTTGTTAAGGGTGAGGTTCCGGTTGGCGTTCTTGCCAATCAGGTCGGCTTGAGTCAGTCGGCGCTTTCGCAGCATCTTTCGAAGCTGCGCGCTCAGAAACTGGTCAAGACGCGTCGCGATGCTCAAACGATTTACTACTCCAGCACATCGGAATCCGTCATTCGGGTTCTCGAAACGCTGGAAGACATTTATTGTGAGCCGGAAAAAAGTAGATCGGCTGCTTAAGAGCCTTCAATCGCTCTGGGTCTGCTGACGAACGATCCGTGGGGGGACACTTAAAACCCTGAAGATCGACTTACTTCATTACCAGGTGTTTATCATTTTTAACTGGCAAGTCCGTTGGATTTGCCAGTTTTTTCATGTCTGCCCGGGCGAGGATCGGCATCCGTGCAGGCGCCCCCGCCTTGAACCGCGCACCCGACGACGCTCGTCGATTCCGCCCCGATCCGCAGCCGCGCTCCACCCTTTCAGCCCATCTTTGCCTTGACGCAAAAGGGCCTGCTGATAATTTGACCAGGCAGTAAAATATAATCGCGCCGCATAGCGCCGCGATCGGGAAATGGCCCCCGAATGGCCATTGGAGAACAGCATGTCGGACCGTTTGAATGCCACCCCCAACGATTTGCGCGCCTTCTGGATGCCGTTTACGGCCAACCGCCAGTTCAAGAAGGAGCCGCGCCTCTTCGTCGGCGCCAAGGATATGTACTACACCACCCACGACGGTCGGCAGGTACTGGACGGGACTGCGGGACTGTGGTGCGTAAACGCCGGACACTGCCGGCCCAAGATCACCGAAGCCATTGCCCAGCAGGCCGGCGAGCTTGACTATGCGCCCGCCTTCCAGCTCGGCCACCCGAAGGCGTTCGAATTGGCGAACCGCCTGGTGGACATCGCCCCGGATGGCCTGGATCATGTCCTCTATACCAACTCCGGTTCGGAATCGGTCGAGACGGCCCTGAAGATCGCGCTCGCCTATCACCGCGTGAAGGGCAACGGTTCGCGCTTCCGCCTCATCGGCCGCGAACGCGGCTATCACGGCGTCAATTTCGGCGGCATCTCCGTCGGTGGTATCGTCACCAACCGCAAGATGTTCGGCACGCTGCTGACCGGTGTCGATCACATGCCGCACACGCATGTTCCCGGCAAGAACGCCTTCACGCGCGGCGAGCCCGAGCATGGCGGCGATATCGCCAGCGAACTGGAGCGCATCGTCACGCTGCATGACGCCTCGACCATCGCAGCCGTCATCGTCGAGCCGGTTGCCGGCTCCACCGGCGTGCTCATCCCGCCGAAGGGCTACCTGCAGAAGCTACGCGAAATCTGCACCAAGCACGGCATCCTGCTGATTTTCGACGAGGTCATCACCGGCTTCGGTCGCCTCGGCACCCCGTTCGCGGCTCAGTATTACGACGTGAAGCCGGACATGATCACCACCGCCAAGGGCCTGACCAACGGCGTCATCCCGATGGGCGCGGTCTTCGTCACCTCGGAGATCCATGACGCCTTCATGCAGGGACCCGAGCACATGATCGAGTTCTTCCACGGCTATACCTATTCCGGCAACCCGATCGCCTCCGCCGCGGCCCTTGCGACGCTCGACACCTACAAGGAAGAAGGCCTGCTCACGCGTGCAGCCGAACTTTTCGACTACTGGGCCGATGCCTTGCATTCGCTGAAAGACTGCCCGAACGTCATCGACATCAGGAACACCGGCCTGATCGGCGCGATCGAGCTCGACCCCATCGCCGGCGAACCCACCAAGCGCGCCTTCACAGCCTTCCTGAAGGCATACGAAAAGGGCCTGCTGATCCGCACCACCGGCGACATCATCGCCCTCTCGCCGCCGCTCATCATCGAGAAGCATCACATCGACGAGCTGTTCGGCAAGCTTCGCGAGATCTTGCAGAATAATATCTGAGGCGAAATCGCACCATCTCGTCTCAATGAGGCGAAGTGGTATCAGCGAATTCGAAGGCATCCCCTCTCCCCGCTCGCGGGGAGAGGGTTAGGGTGAGGGGCTGTTCACGGGGATGATCAGATGCGCGGTCCGGAACCTAAGATCACACAACGCGCACGCGACCTCCGGCAGATGGACAACGATGCCGAGGCAAAACTCTGGTCGGAACTTCGCAATCGTCGACTGAATGGCTTTAAATTCGTCCGTCAGTTTCCAATCGGTCCTTATTTCGCTGATTTCGTCTGTCGCGAACGCACCCTCGTCATCGAAGTCGATGGCAGCCAACATGCCGAGAACAGACGTGACGCCATTCGCGATGCTTTCATGATCGGTGAAGGCTGGTCCGTCGCGCGCTTTTGGAATGTTGACGTGCTCTCAGCCATGCCATCTGTTCTCGAAACCATCGTGACCATCTGTGAAGGCAGGTTGACCGAAGCTGTGGTGGCTCGTGACTTCAAGTTTCTTCCGCCGGCACCTCCGAAATAGCCCCTCACCCCAGCCCTCTCCCCGCAAGCAGGGAGAGGGAGCCTCTCGTTCTCGCCGAAAACGCCGCCCTATCAACACATTCGGACAGATCCCCTCTCCCCGTAAGACGGGGAGAGGGCTAGGTTGAGGGGCAATACGGAATCAAAGCAGGTGTAGGAAAAGCCATGACCACCAAACTCGAACGCTATATCGACCAGGGCGTCGGCCGGGAGCCTGCGGACATCGTGCTGAAAAACGGCCGGTTCTTCGATCTGGTGACGGGAGAGCTGGTCGCTTCCGATATCGCCATTTGCGGCGACCGCATCGTCGGCACCTGCGGCGACTATCAAGGGCGTCAGGAGATCGATATTTCCGGCCGCATCGTCGTGCCGGGTTTCATCGACACCCACCTCCACATCGAATCCTCGCTGGTGACGCCGCTGGAATTCGACCGCTGCGTCCTGCCCTATGGCGTCACGACGGTCATCTGCGATCCGCATGAGATCGCCAACGTGCTCGGCACCGAAGGCATCCGCTATTTCCTGGATTGCTCGCTGGAAACGATCATGGATATTCGCGTCCAGCTTTCCTCCTGCGTGCCGGCCACGCATCTGGAAACCTCGGGCGCCGATCTGCCGATCGAAACGCTCCTGCCCTTCCGCAACCATCCGCAGGTGATCGGCCTTGCCGAATTCATGAATTTCCCCGGCGTGGTCCACAAGGATCCCGTCTGCATGGCCAAGCTCGAAGCCTTCCAGGGCGGCCATATCGACGGCCACGCCCCTCTGCTGCGCGGCAACGATCTCAACGGATATCTCGCCGCCGGCATCCGCACGGAACATGAATCGACGACGGCCGAAGAAGCGCTGGAAAAGATCCGCAAGGGCATGCATGTGCTGGTGCGTGAAGGCTCCGTCTCCAAGGACCTGCATGCGCTGATGCCGATCATCACCGAGCGCCTGTCGCCCTATCTCGCGCTCTGTACCGACGACCGCAACCCGCTCGACATCGCCGAACAGGGCCATCTCGATTATATGATCCGCACGGCAATCGCCCATGGCATCGAGCCGCTGGCAATCTATCGCGCGGCCTCCATTTCGGCCGCCCGCGCCTTCGGCCTGCGGGATCGAGGCCTGGTGGCACCCGGCTGGCGTGCGGATCTCGTCGTCGTCGACAGCCTTGAGAACTGCAAGGCCGAGATCGTCTTCTCGGCAGGCCGCCGCGTCACGGCCGAGCTCTTCGCCACCCGCAAGCCCATCGCCCCGGTCGGCCTCGATAGCGTTAAGGCCCGCCCGATCAATGCCGCCGATTTCGGTGTGCCGCTCAACGAAGGCGAAAGCTCCGTCATCGGCGTGATGCCCGGCAAGATCATCACCGAGCACCGCCGTTATCGGCTGCCCGCCAAGGGCAATCAGACCGATATCGACCTCGGCAACGATGTCATCAAGGTCGCCGTCATCGAGCGGCACGGCAAGAACGGCAACCACGCCAACGGCTTCGTCCAGGGGTTCGGGCTGAAGAAGGGCGCGATCGCCTCGACCGTCGGCCATGACAGCCACAATATCTGCGTCGTCGGCGTCAACGAGGATGACATGGCGCTCGCCGCCAACCGCCTCAGCGATATCAACGGCGGCTTCGTCGTCGTCGAGGATGGCGTCGTGACAGGCGAAATCGCCCTGCCCGTCGCCGGCCTGATGAGCCTGGAACCATACGAAAGCGTGCGCGACACGCTGCACGATCTGCGCCAGGCGGCCTATGCGCTCGGCGCGACGCTGGAAGAGCCTTTCCTGCAGCTCGCCTTCCTGCCCCTGCCCGTCATTCCGCATCTGAAGATATCGGACAGAGGCCTTGTCGATGTCGACAAGTTCATGCTGATCGGCTGATCAGGCGAGCTTGCCGCAATAGACGTCGAGCGCGGCAAGCACCACCGCCGCGCCGGCGTCTGCCGTTCCAAAACCCGGCATGGCGATCGTCTTGGCCAGCTTGATCCCCTTCGGCAGGGCAACCTTTACCGGCTTGCGGGAGAGATTGAAGACGAACAGCAATGTTTCGCCGCCCTTGGAGCGCGTGAAGGCGAGAACATCCTCCTTGGTATCTAAGAAGGTCATGTCGCCATCGCGCAAGGCCGCATGCTCCCCGCGGAAGGCCAGTGTCTGCCGATAGTGGTGCAGCACCGAATCTCCGTCCGCCTCCTGCTTGTCGACGGCGAGCGCCGCATGCTGGTAGGGAACCGGCAGCCATGACTTGTCCGCGGTCGTGAAACCCGCATGGGCGCGGCTCGCCTCCCAGGGCATCGGCGTGCGGCATCCGTCACGTCCCTTGAACGCCGGCCAGAAACGAATGCCGTAGGGATCGCGCAGATCCTCGAAGGCAAGCTCCGCCTCGGGCAGGCCGAGCTCTTCGCCCTGATACAGGCAGATCGAGCCGCGCAGGGTGGACAGCAGCGAAATCGCCAGCTTCGCGACGCGGGGCTGCTCTTCCTCCGTCTCGGCAAAACGGCTGACATGGCGCTGGACGTCATGGTTGGAGAAAGCCCAGCAGACCCAGCCGTCGACGACGTTATCCTGGAAATCGCCGACACAGCGGCGGAAATGCGCCGGCGTGAAATCAGGGCCTAGCAGATCGAAGGTGTAGCACATATGCAGTTTGTCGCCGCCGCTGGTATAGGCCGCGACCGTCTGCAGCGAGCGCGCGCCGTCGCCCACCTCACCGACGGTCGTGCGATCCTCATACTGGTCGAGCAACGCCCGGAACCGCTTCAGGAAGCCGATATTCTCCGGTTGCGTCTTGTCATAGAGATGGTTCTGCATCCCGTAGGGGTTGCTCTCGGGCGCATCGAGACCGCCCGTTGCAACGAGTGCCGGCGGATTGTCGCGCAATTCCTTGTCGCAGAAATAGTAGTTGACCGTATCCAGGCGGAAGCCGTCCACGCCGCGGTCGAGCCAGAATTTTACCGCCGCCAGCACCGCGTCCTGAACCTTCGGATTGTGGAAGTTCAGGTCCGGCTGCGAGGTCAGGAAGTTGTGCTGGTAATATTGCCGGCGCACGCCGTCCCATTCCCAGCCGGGGCCGCCGAAGATCGACAGCCAGTTGTTCGGTGCCGTGCCATCCGGCTTCGGATCGGCCCAGACATACCAGTCCGCCTTGGGATTGTCGCGGCTTGTCCGGCTTTCCACGAACCATGGGTGCCGGTCCGAGGTGTGCGAGATCACCTGGTCTATGATGACCTTGAGCCCCAGCTCGTGCGCCGCCGCCATCATCTCGTCGAAATCGGCCAGCGTGCCGAAAATCGGATCGACATCGCAATAATCGGCGACGTCGTAGCCCATATCGGCCATCGGCGAGGTGAAGAACGGCGCCAGCCAGATCGCATCGACCCCGAGTGCCGCAATGTGAGGCAGACGTCGGGTAATACCCTTGATGTCGCCGAGCCCGTTGGCATCCGTATCCTGAAACGACCGCGGGTAGACCTGATAGATCACCGCCCCGCGCCACCAATCGGCTCCCGCCGCCTTATTCGTCGATTTCATCAACCCGCCTCGATATCGCACAAGGCTGCCCAGTTTGCACACTCGCGCGCGGGCGGCAAGCCGCCAAAGGGTAGAAGGAAAGATCGCTACTATCAGGACGCGTAAATTCGCAGTATCAATTTTAGAGAATTATCAACATGGAAATCCACGCGCTGAGCACCTCCGACTCTTTTGGGCTTGAAAGCGACGTCGCTTTGGATAGGTTCCGGCATTGACCTGCACGTACAGGTCACCTGTGGAAATAAAAATACCCCTGTAAAATCAGGGACAATAACTCCAGAAAGGTGGGAAAAGGCATGACTCATTTCACCAGAAAATTTCTAGCGACGGCTCTCGTCAGCACGGTATTGAGCTTCTCCGCGCACGCCGCGACCCTCAATATCCACAACGGCGGCGACCCCACGTCGCTCGACCCGCAAAAAATTTCCGGCGATTGGGAAAACCGCATCGACGGCGATATTTTCGAAGGGCTGGTGACTGAGGACCCCAAGGACAATCCCATCCCCGGCCAGGCTGCAAGCTGGACGGTTTCGCCCGACCAGAAGGTCTATACCTTCAAGCTGCGCGACGGCATCAAGTGGTCCGACGGCCAGCCGGTAACGGCTCAGGACTTCGTCTTCGCCTTCCAGCGCCTGATGGATCCGAAGACCGCCGCCCAGTACGCCTATCTGCAATACACGATCAAGAACGCGGAAAAGATCAACAAGGGCGAGATCAAGGATCTGACCCAGCTCGGCGTCAAGGCGATCGACGACAAGACGCTGGAAATCACGCTCGAGAACCCGACGCCCTACTTCCTCAACGCCTTGATGCACTACACGGCCTATCCGCTGCCGAAGCATGTCGTCGAAGCCAAGGGCGATGCATGGGTCAAGATCGAGAACATCGTCACCAACGGTCCCTACAAGCCGGTCGAATGGGTGCCCGGTTCGCACGTCTCCAACGTCAAGAACGATCAGTATTATGACGCCAAGGACGTGAAGATCGACAAGGTGAACTTCTACACCCTCGAGGATCAGGCCGCCGCTCTGAAGCGCTATCGCGCCGGCGAGTTCGATATCCTCACCTCGTTCCCCGCCGATCAGTACGAGTGGATCCAGAAGAACCTTCCTGGCCAGGCGCATGTGGTGCCGTTCCTCGGCACCTATTACTATGTTGTGAACGCCACCAAGCCGCCCTTCAACGACAAGCGCGTCCGACAGGCTCTCTCCATGGCCGTCAACCGCGAAGTCATCGGCCCGAAGATCCTCGGCACCGGCGAACTGCCGATGTATTCCTGGGTTCCGCCGGGCACGGCCAATTATGGCGAGCCTGCCTATGTCAGCTGGAAGGACGAGCCTTACAAGCAGAAGGTAGAAGAGGCCAAGAAGCTCCTGAAGGACGCAGGCTTCGGACCCGATCATCCGCTGAAGGCACAGCTGCGCTACAACACCAACGACAACCACAAGCGCATCGCCGTCGCGATCGCCGCCATGTGGAAGCCGCTCGGCGTCGATATCGAGCTCTACAACACCGAAACCAAGGTGCATTACGATGAAATGCAGCGTGGCGAGGTGCAGATCGGCCGCGCCGGCTGGCTTGCCGACTACAACGACCCGATCAACTTCCTCAACCTGCTGTCCACCGGCGTCGAAATGAACTACGGCCGCTGGAGCAACCCGGATTACGACGCGCTGATCAAGCAGGGCAACGAAGAAACCGACCTGAAGAAGCGCGCCGAGATATACAAGAAGGCCGAGCAGCTGGCTCTCGACGACAGCGCCGCGATCCCGATCTACTACTACGTTTCCCAGAACATCGTCGCCCCGAAGGTCGAGGGCTTCGTGGATAATATTCAGGACATCCACCGCACTCGCTGGCTGTCGATCAAAGAATAATTGGGAACAGGCCCTCTCCCGCATAAACCGGGAGGGGGCCGTTTAAAAACATGTTTGGCTATGCTCTCCGCCGTCTGCTGTCGACAATCCCCGTGCTTTGGATTGCCGTGACAGTGTGTTTTTTCATTTTGCGCCTCGCTCCCGGCGGCCCCTTCGATGGCGAAAGGCCATTGCCGCCGGAAGTCAAAGCCAACCTTGCGGCCCACTACAATCTGGACAAGCCCCTGGTTGAGCAATACCTGATCTATGTCGGCGACGTCATGAAGGGCGACCTTGGCCCGTCCTTCGCCAATCAGGATTTCACCGTCACCCAGCAGATCATGTCCGGCTTTCCCTACACGCTGACCATCGGCGGCGCGGCCTTCGTGCTCGCAACCGTCGTCGGCGTCTTCATAGGCTGTCTTGGCGCACTCTATCAGAACCGCGCGGCCGATTACTGGCTGGGCGGCGGCCTCCTCGTCGGCCTGGTCATGCCGAGCTTCCTGATCGCCCCGATCCTTCAGCTCGTCTTCGGCAACACGCTCGGCTGGCTGCCGGTCGGCGGCTGGGGCGACGGCTCGATCCGGTTCCTGATCCTGCCTATCATCGTCCTGACGTTGCCGCATGCGGCACGCATCTCCCGCCTCATGCGCGGCTCGATGATCGAGGTGATGAGCCAGAACTTCATCCGCACCGCCAAGGCCAAGGGCATCGGCCCGCGGCTGACCGTGATGCGGCACGCATTGAAGCCGGCCATGATGCCCGTCGTCTCCTATCTGGGACCGGCGGCCAGCTACCTCCTCACCGGTTCGCTCGTCGTGGAAAGCATCTTCGGCCTGCCCGGCGTCGGCCGTTACTTCGTCGGAGCGGCGCTTAATCGCGATTACGGCATGGTCCTCGGCACCGTCATTTTCTACATGGTGCTGATCGTTGTCCTCAATCTCCTGGTCGACATCGCCTATGCCTGGCTCGACCCGAAAGTGAGAATGCGATGATCCTCAATTCCGCCAAGAGAGAATTGCTGGAAGCGGAACTGCTTTCGGCTGAAGGGCTCGCACCTAAGGGGCGCTCCCTCACCGGCGATGCGATGCGTCGCCTGCTGCGCAACAAGGCGGCGGCGCTTTCGCTGATCGTGCTGGCGGCGCTGGTGCTCATCGCCATTTTCGGCCCGAGCTTCCTTCCCTTCAACTACGAAGATCCGGACTGGAACTCCTTCCGAGGCGCTCCGGACTTCGCCGCAGGCCACTATTTCGGCACTGATGGCAATGGCCGCGACCTGCTGGCGCGCACGCTTTACGGCACGCGCGTTTCGCTGACCGTCGCCCTCGTCGCCACCCTCGTCTCGGTCGTCATCGGCGTGCTCTACGGCGCCGTTTCCGGCTATTTCGGCGGTCGCGTCGATGCGATCATGATGCGCTTCGTCGATATCATGTACGCCCTGCCCTACGTGCTCTTCGTCATCCTGCTGATGGTGATCTTCGGCCGCAACGTCTATCTGCTGTTTGCGGCGATCGGTGCGCTCGAATGGCTGACCATGGCCCGCATCGTCCGCGGCCAGACCCTGTCGATCAAGCAGCGGGAATTCATCGAAGCCGCCCGCGCCTCCGGGCAGCGGTCGTTCAAGATCATCCTCAAGCATATCGTGCCGAACCTCGTCGGTCCGGTCGTCATCTATGCGACGCTCACCATTCCGGAAATCATCGCGACCGAAAGCTTCCTCTCCTATCTCGGCTTCGGCGTCCAGGAGCCGCTGACGTCGCTCGGCACGCTGATTGCCGAAGGCTCGGCCGGCATGGAGACGACGCCCTGGCTGCTGTTCTTCCCGGCCGGATTCCTGATCGCGCTGCTGATGAGCCTGCTCTTCATCGGCGACGGCCTGCGCGACGCTTTCGATCCGAAGGATCGCTGACATGACAGACACGCTTCTCGAACTCAAGGACTACTCCATCACCTTCCGCACGCCGGAAGGCGAGGTGGCTGCCGTCTCCAGGATGAACCTCAAGATCGGCCGTGGCGAACGGGTCGCCATCGTCGGCGAATCCGGCTCCGGCAAGAGCCAGACCTTCCTCGGCCTGATGGGCCTGCTCGCCAAGAACGGCCGCACCAGCGGCCAGGCGCTGCTCGACGGCAAGGACCTGCTGACGCTGAAGCCGCGCGAACTCGACCATGTGCGCGGCAAGGACATGGCCATGGTCTTCCAGGACCCGATGACCGCGCTCAATCCGTCGCTGCGCATCTCGCGGCAGTTGACGGAGCAGCTGGAGGTCCACGGCGGCCTGACGGCACGCGCGGCCTCGGCTGCGGCGCTCGACATGCTGAAGCGGGTCGGAATCCCCGACCCGACCCGACGCTTCAATCTCTATCCGCACGAGCTTTCGGGCGGCATGCGCCAGCGCATCGTCATCGCCATGGCGCTGCTCACAAAGCCGAAGCTGCTGATTGCCGACGAGCCGACGACAGCGCTCGACGTGACGATCCAGGCGCAGATTCTCGATCTTTTCAACGAGTTGACGGCGGAAATGCATACGGCGCTTGTGATGATTACCCATGACCTCGGCGTCGTCGCCGGCCTCGCCGACCGTGTCGCCGTCATGTATGCGGGCCGTATCGTCGAGGAGGCGCCGGTCGAGGAGCTATACGAAAATCCGGCTCACCCTTATACGGCAGCACTTCACGCCTCGATCCCGCGGCCCGACCAGGATGTCGACGATCTCGCGGTCATCCCCGGTCGTCCGCCGAACCTGATGCACCTGCCGCGCGGCTGTGCCTTCTCGCCGCGTTGCGCCCATGTGCAGGACGACTGTCTGGATGCGGCGCCGCCGCTCGCCCAGCTCGCGCCGCTTCGCTGCGCTGCCTGCTTCCATCCCCTCTCGGCTGATCAGGAACGGAGCCTCGTCCATGGCTGAACAAACGCTTCTGAAGGTCGAGCACCTGACCACGGAATTCGAACTGCCGTCGAAATCCCTCTTCAAGCCGCCGCTGGTACTGACGGCGGTCAACGACGTCAGCTTCGAGCTGAAGACCGGCCGCACGCTCGGCATCGTCGGCGAGTCGGGCTGCGGCAAGTCCACGCTCGGCCGCTCGATCCTGCGGCTGATCAAGGCGCAGAAGGGCCGCATCCTCTGGCAGGGCAGCAACCTGCTCGACCTCAGCGAAGAGGAGATGCGCGCCGCCCGCCGCGACATGCAGATCATCTTCCAGGACCCGATCGCCTCGCTCGATCCGCGCATGACCGTCGGCGACATCATCGCCGAGCCGCTGACCGTCTTCGAGCCGAAGCTGAGCCGCGCACAGCGCCAGGATCGCGTCCGCGAGATCATGGCGGCGGTCGGCCTCGTCCCCGAAATGATCAACCGCTATCCGCACGAATTTTCGGGCGGTCAGGCACAGCGCATCGGCATTGCCCGCGCCGTCATCACCCGGCCGAAGCTGATCATCTGCGACGAGCCGGTCTCGGCCCTCGACGTCTCGATCCAGGGACAGGTCATCACGCTCCTGCGCCGCCTGCGCAAGGAGTTCGGGCTGACCCTGATCTTCATCAGCCACGACCTCTCGGTCGTGCGCCTGATCTCGGACGACGTGCTGGTACTCTATCTCGGCAAGGTGGTGGAGGCGGGCGAAGCCGCAACGGTCTTCGACCATCCGGCCCACCCCTACACGCAGGCACTGTTCTCCGCCGCCCCGATCCCCGACCCGAAGCTGGCGCGTGGCCGCGAGCGCATCCGCCTGCAGGGAGACCCGCCCTCGCCGCTCAACCCGCCGCCGGGCTGCGTCTTCTCACCCCGCTGCTGGAAGGCGACGGATGTCTGCCGCACGAAGATGCCGCCGACCGAGCACGTACGCCCGGGCCAGACGGCGGCCTGCTATCATATGGACCGACCCTGAGGCCGCAAGGTGGACGGCGGTCGCCGCCGTCCTCCTTGCCCAAGCCGCCGCTTGCGCGTATGCAGCACCAGGGCAAAATGCGGGAGGAAGTCTTGGGCGGGCGTTTCTTATCGATCGGCGAATGCATGGTGGAACTGTCGCAGGCCGATGACGGACATCTGCGCAAGGGCTTTGCCGGCGACACCTTCAACACCGCCTGGTATGCCCGCGCCTGCCTGCCCGCAGACTGGTCGATCGACTATTTCACCGCACTCGGCGATGACGCCATGTCCGACGAAATGAGCGCCTTCATCGGCGCCGCCGGCATCGGCACGGCCAGCATCCGCCGTCTTCGCGGCAAGACGCCCGGCCTCTACATGATCAATCTGAAGGACGGCGAACGCTCCTTCAGCTATTGGCGCGACAGCTCCGCCGCCCGCCAGCTCGCGGCCGATGGCGATGCCCTGCGTGCGGCCATAGAAGCATCCGATGTACTCTATTTTTCAGGCATTACGCTGGCGATTCTGCCCCGCGAGGACGCCTTCACCCTCCTGGCCGAGCTGCGCCGCGCCAAGGCTATTGGCAAGCTGGTCGCCTTCGACCCCAATCTGCGCCCTCGCCTCTGGTCGAGCCTGGACGCCATGCATACCATGATCGCGGAGGGCGGACGCGCCTCAACGCTCGTCATGCCGAGCTTCGATGACGAGGCCATGCATTTCGGTGACGATTCGATTGCCGCCACCATCCGCCGCTACCGGCAATACGGAGCCAGCATGATCGTCGTCAAGAACGGCGCCGACGGCGCCACCATCGGCAACGGCACCGATGAGACGCTCGTTCCGGCGGTCAAGGTCAGCAAGATCATCGATACCACCAGCGCCGGCGACAGCTTCAACGGCGCGTTCCTGGCTCATTATCTCCAGCACCGGGACGCGGTTGCAGCCGCCGCGTTTGCCGCCAAAATCGCGGCAAAGGTCATTCAGGAGTATGGCGCGCTCGTCTCTCCCGAGAAGCTGAAAGCCATCCGGTAAGCGCTGTAATATTTCCATCATGGACACCCCCCACAATAGAGTGGGCGCGGGAATCATGTTTGAAGCACCGCAATCGCTGGCACCGTCATCATGAGGATGCGGTGCGGATGGACTGTTTTGGGCATGTTGCAACGCTTGTCAGACATCGACCACACCACCTGGACGCAGGCGGCGACACCCGTCGCGGTACCCGAGCGGCTGCTCATCGTCAGCGATGCCTGGCATCCGCAGGTCAACGGCGTCGTCCGTTCGATAGAGAACACCAACCGCGAACTGGTACGCATGGGCGTCGAAGTGTCGATGATCACGCCCGACGGCTTTCGCAACATCCCCTGCCCGACCTATCCGGAAATCCGGCTGTCGATCGCCAGCTACCGCAAGGTCGCCGCAAGAATAGAAGCGCTCCGGCCGACCTATGTTCACATCGCCACGGAAGGGCCGCTGGGATTGACGACGCGGCGCTGGTGCCTGCGAAACGGCATGCCCTTTTCCACGAGCTACCACACGCGCTTTCCCGAATATGTCGCCGCCCGCCTGCCGATACCGCAAAGCTGGCTCTACGCCTTCGTCAGATGGTTCCACAATGCCGGCTACGGCTGCATGGTGGCGACGCCAAGCCTCGCGAGCGAACTCAAGCAGCGCGGCATCCACAACCTGCTGCCCTGGAGCCGGGGCATCGACTCCTCCCTCTTTCGGCCGCAGCCACAGGAAGACGCTCCCTTCGGCCTGCCTCGCCCGATCTTCATGACCGTTGGCCGCGTGGCGCTTGAAAAGAACCTGCCCGCTTTCCTCGATCTCGACCTGCCGGGATCGAAAGTGGTGGTGGGCGATGGCCCGGCACGGGCCGAACTGCAGAAGCTCTATCCGGATGTGCATTTTCTGGGAGCCAAGTTCGGCGAAGAGCTGGCGCATGTTTATTCACAGGCCGACGTCTTCGTCTTCCCATCCAAGACCGACACCTTCGGCAATGCCATCCTGGAAGCGCTCGCCAGCGGCGTCCCGGTTGCCGCCTATCCCGTGACCGGCCCGGCGGACATCCTGAGCGGCGATAGAGCCGCCGGCGTGGTGGACGCGGATCTGGCAACCGCGTGCCTGGCCGCTCTTTCCTGCTCGCGCGAGGCGGCCCGCTCGCTGGCGCTCAACTATTCCTGGGAAGCCGCCACGGCCCAGTTCATCGGCAATGTCCGGATTGCCAACCGCCGGGGCCGCGTTCACCAGCATTGAGCTTTCGATGAGCTCACTCATATTGATTTCCTTGACACCCTGCGCCAGATAGCTGATAGCGCCCGTGCGTGGCCGTCAGCGCGATCGTCCGGGCTGAAGCGCGTCATTGCACCCGACATCAACGGCGCTCGCCGCTGCGGCATGCCCGGGAACGGCGCGACACGAGCGGGCTTTCCGAAAACGGAAGAAACCCGTAGCACCGCCGTAAATTTGGGTGTACAATTATTTATCGCACGATTTACATGAGACCTCTCAGGGAGGACTTGAGATGACCGACGACCCGTTAAAGCTGGACACCTTCATCTGCTTCGCCCTCTATTCGGCGAACCACGCAATGAACCGGCTCTACAAGCCCATGCTGGACGCACTTAACCTCACCTATCCGCAATATCTCGTCATGGTGACGCTATGGGAGCAGGACGGCCAGACTGTCGGCGGCATCGGCGAGAAGCTGTTCCTCGAATCGAGCACGCTGACGCCGCTTCTGAAGCGGCTGGAAGCGGCCGGCTTCATTCATCGCATCCGCAGCAAGGAAGACGAACGTCAGGTGCTGATCCATTTGACCAGCGAAGGCAAGGCGCTGAAAAAGAAGGCGGCAAACGTTCCCCCATGCATTCTGGATGCTACGGAGCAAACAGCCGAAGAGCTCACGAGGCTGAAGGCGGAAATCACCACGCTGCGCGAGGCGCTCAGCAAGAACGCGGCCTGATCCGAAGCGCCCTCGCCCGACGGCGGGGCGCTCAGTCGGACTATCGCTTCTTCTTGTTTTCGTAAGGGTTTTCCGACGTACGGAAATGGATGCGGATCGGCACGCCGGGCATGGCGAAATCCGCGCGCAAGCCGTTGATCAGATAGCGCACATAGGATTCCGGCAGCGCATCGGAGCGCGTGCAGGAAATCATGAAGGCCGGCGGACGAGCCTTGACCTGCGTCATGTACTTCAGCTTGATACGACGCCCGGAAACAGCCGGTGGCGGATGCTGAACCTGCTGCGTCTCCAGCCAGCGATTGAGCTTGGCGGTGGCTATGCGCTTGTTCCAGACCTTGTCGGTATCGACGATCGCCTGCATCAGGCGGTCGAGCCCCTCGCCGGTCTGGCCGGCAATCGGTATGGCGCGAATACCGCGCGCCTGCGGCAACAGCCGGTCGGTCTTTTCGCGCAGGTCGGCAAGCACGGCCTGACGATCCTCGATCATGTCCCACTTGTTGAAGGCGAGCACGGCGGCCCGTCCTTCGCGGATGACGAGATCGACGATCTGCAGATCCTGCTTCTCGAAAGGAATGGTCGCGTCGAAGACGATGACAACGGTCTCGGCAAAGCGGATGGCGCGCAACGCATCGGCGACGGAAAGCTTCTCGAGCTTTTCCGTGACCCTCGCCTTGCGGCGCATGCCGGCGGTATCGAACATCTTCACCGTGCGTCCGCGCCAGCTCCAGTCGACGGAGATGGAATCACGGGTGATGCCGGCTTCCGGACCGGTCAGCAGACGATCTTCACCGAGAAAGCGGTTGATGAGCGTCGATTTGCCCGCATTCGGGCGGCCGACGATGGCAACGCGCAACGGCTTGGTTTCGTCATAGGCCGGTTCTTCGTCAATCTCCTCGCCATCCTCGCCGACGGCGGAGCGCGGAATGCTGACATTCGTTTCCGCTTCGTCGTCCGTCTCCGGAAAGGCGCGCTCAGGGCCGAGCGCCTCGACGATCGCGTCGCGCAGGTCCATCATGCCCTGGCCGTGTTCGGCCGAAATCGGGCAAGGTTCGCCAAGGCCGAGCGTGTAGGCGTCGTAGAAGCCGCTATCGGAGCCGCGCGCTTCGGATTTGTTGGCGACCAGCACCACGGGCCGGCCGCGCTTGCGCAGCATTTCCGCCAGTGTCTTGTCGACATGGGTCAGGCCCATCTTGGCATCGACGACAAAGAGCGTCAGGTCGGCCTCATCGATCGCAGCTTCCGTCTGCGCGCGCATGCGGCCTTCAAGCGTCTCCTCGTCGGCTTCCTCGAGGCCCGCGGTATCGACGATACGAAACCGGAGATCGATCAGCTTGGCGTCGCCAGGGCGGCGGTCACGCGTGACGCCCGGCGTATCGTCGACAAGCGCCAGCTTCTTGCCAACCAGACGGTTGAAAAGGGTGGACTTTCCGACATTCGGGCGACCGACGATCGCGACCGTGAAACTCATTTAGCGACTTATCCTTCAGCCTTTTGCGACCGGAGCCTTGCCGGATGCGGTGATGAGATCGAGCAGCATCTGAGCGCGGTTGGCGACGTTACGCGGGCTCTGCGGATCGTCGACGATCGCCTGGAACCACTGCCGGGCCTTGGCGAAATCGCCGGCCTTGTAGGCGGCAAGGCCAAGAACGTCGCGCGCCGAATGACGGAAACCGTCGGCCGGTACGGCAAGCTCCTGCGCTTCGGCGGCAACCTGATCGTAGGTGCCGGTGTCGACGAGCAGATAGGCTGCGCGCAAACGGGCGGCATCGCGAACGACGACCGGAATATCAGTCTGCTTGCCGATCGCCGAGAACGTGGCGATGGCGCCAGCCTTGTCGCCCTTCTGGGCCTGCAGCGTCGCCGCACGCAGGCGTGCCAGCAACGGATAGGAACCGGGGCCGGTCTTTTCGATGGCGGCAAATGCGGCGAGCGCCTCATCCGTCTTGTTCTGATCGGCCAGCGTCAGGGCCGCGACGAACTGGTCGCCGCCGCTGCCGGCCTGATTGCCTGCCCAATAGCGATAGCCGCTATAGGCTGCCGTGCCGAGAACGATGAGCACGGCTCCGCCGATGATGAGCTTGCCGAAACGGCGCCACACGAACCGCAGCTGGTCCGAACGCAGTTCCTCATTCACCTCGCGGATGAAGCTATCGTCATTGAATGCCATTCTCGTCTCCGGCCCAGGCCAAATTGTAGCAAAAAGCGTAGGGGTTAGTGGGGCCTTCTACTCCATTTTGCGGCTGATGTAAGGGGGAATGGCAGAAATCGTCACATAACGAGCGGTGAGACCCCGATAATCCACGCATGAAGCTTCCAAATGATCAATGCCCAGACGATAGCGCCGATGACGATCGCATAGAGATCGTATTTCGCCGAGACGAACGGACGCAAGGTGATTTCTCCGGCGCGCTCGCGCCGCTTCAGCGAAATGCGCAGGATCACGCCCCAGGCGAGGAAGGCGGCAAAGAGCAGGATGGCGGCGCCATCGCCATTGGACAACAGGTGCGCCAGCGCCCAGATTTTCACCGACAGCACCATCGGGTGCTTCGTCCTCACCGCGATATGCCCCGCCGGCAGCAGCGAGGCGACAAGACAGATCATCGCGAACAGCATCAGCAGGATGGTGATATGGCTCATCCAGAACGGCGGCGACCAGACCGGCGTCATGTCGCGTGCCTCGCCGAAGCCATAAATCAGCACGATCAGCGCGATGACGCTCGCGACCGAATAGGCGACCTTCCAGCCGGCCTCGCCGAGGCTTGCAATCAATGAGGCGCGCAGGCCCGGAACGACGACGCGGATCAGATGCAGGCCGAGAAAAAGAACAATACCCAGAATAAGCAATGCCATGGATGAAATCCTCTATGGTCTTGGAGTCACATCCTTATCGGCTGCCACAAAAAATTGCCAGCATCACCGCAGCTTTGCCGTATTTGCGCGAAAGGAAGGAAGCCACCCGGAGCATGTCGTCGAAAATCGCTGGGCGATCTTTGGCAAGCCATGCTCGATCAAGCAACGTCGGTGCCCATGTTTCGTTTCGCCTCCTGCCTCTCCCTTGCGCTTTCCCTTGCCCTGCCCGCAGTCGCCCAGGCCGATGGAAAGCCCAAGCAACTGGTCATGATTTCCTTCGACGGCGCGCATGACAACGCGCTCTGGACCAGGAGCCGCGAGATCGCGTCACGCAACGGCGCGCACTTCACCTACTTTCTTTCCTGCACCTTCCTGATGAACAAGGCGCAAGCCAAGGCCTACCAGGGACCGAAACAGCGCGTCGGCAAATCGAATGTCGGCTTTGCCAAGAGCGAGGATGATGTCCGCACCCGCATCGCCAACATCTGGGGCGCCCATCTGGAAGGCCACGATATCTCCAGCCATGCCTGCGGCCATTTCGACGGCAAGGGCTGGAGTGCGGCCGACTGGAAGCAGGAATTCATGAACGCCCGCCTTGCTCTTCGCGATGCCTGGAAGAATGTCGGCGTGGCCGACAAGGAGCCGCAGGGCTGGGAAGATTTCGCCACGCATGACGTCAAGGGTTTTCGCGCGCCCTATCTCTCCACCAGCGACGGCCTCGTACCGGCGGAAAAGGAGATGGGATTCGAGTATGACGCAAGCCTCGTCACCAAAGGCCCCGCCCTGCCGCAAGTGGTCGACGGCATCTATCGCTTCGGCCTGCCGCTGATCCCCGAGGGGCCGGAGCATCGCCTGGTCATCGGCATGGACTACAATCTCTATGTCAGGCATTCCAAGGGCGCCGAGGACAAGGCAAACGCCAAGACCTATGAGGACCGCACCTTCGACGCCTTCGAAGCAGCCTTCAGCAAGCAATATGACGGCGAGCGCATCCCGCTCCAGCTTGGCTTCCACTTCGTCGAAATGAATGACGGCGCCTACTGGCGCGCGCTCGACCGCTTCGTCAGCGACGTTTGTCACAAGCAGGATGTCGCCTGTGTCAGCTATTCCGAAGCCATCCCGTTGATAGCCTCCCGAGGCAAGCCCCAGCAGGGGTGAGGAGCAGTCGGGCCAAGCTCGACCATGCGCTGCCTCTCCCTCCTGTCCATTGATTGAAAAAGGCCCCGTTTCCGGGGCCTTGTTTCATCAGCCGTCTACGTGAACGACGGACGTGTCTCGTTCCAGGTAAGTCTGGTCGATCTTCGGCAGCGGCACATCGTCGATTGCAGCCTCGAAGGCTTTCAGGCGCTTGTGGATCGACAGCAGTTCGATGATCGTCGTCCAGGAGCTGACGAGATACTGGAAGGAATTGCTGACCTGGCCGAACGCCGTGGCGATCTGCTGCCAGATACCGAGCGTGATCTTGTGGGCAACGAAGGTCGGCACCAGCACGAAATACAGGAAGATCGCATCGATCTGGCCGTATGAATAGCGCGCGACGTTGAAATACGCGTAGTGAAAATACATGCGGAAATAGTTGCGCCGAACGTTGGAGAAGAGCTCCTTCACTGTGGGCGGCTGTGCGCGATCCTCGCGATCCTCGCCGTAGACAAGTTCCTTGCGGTAGGCTGCCTCGACGCGCTGATTGCGGAAGTTCAATCCCGGCAGCTTGATCCCGAAGAGCGCAAGCAGGAAGGTGCCGAACACCGACCAGATCAGCGCAAGCCAAACAAGCGAATACGGGATGGCGCCGATAATCGGCAGATCGGTCACATATTTCGACAGTTCCAGCAGGATCGGCAGGAAGACGATGAGCGTCATGACGGAGCCGATCAGGCTGACGCCGAGCCCTTCGAGGTTGGTCGCAAAGCGCATGGTGTCCTCCTGGACACGCTGCGATGCACCTTCGATGTGGCGAAGCTTTTCCCATTTCGACATGTAGAAATTGTTCATCGCCCAACGCCAGCGGAAGAGATAGTGGCTCAGGAAGAACGATGAAACAACGCTCACCGCTACGCCCACCATACCGAGCTGCGTGAACGCCCAGAGCAATCCATAGAAATCGCCATCGGTGACGCCAGGCTTTCCGCCGAGAGCATTCTGCAGAAGGTCAAAGAAAGGCCGGCGCCATACGTTTACCGCCACGTCGATCTGAACACCGAAGTAGGTGATGAAGACGATGAAAGCAGACCCCCACACCGACCAGGCGACCCAGGGGTTGCTCTTCGAAACCACATGCCAGAAGCCGCAGAAGACGGCAGCGGCGAGGATAAAGTAAATATAAAACAGGAAATTGCTGGGAGCAGCAAAAAATGCCGCCCCGACCGGCTGCTGCTCTTCCGGCAGCGGCGGATAGCCCATGGACGCAACGATATTTGCGCCGACGAGATACCACAGGAAGACGCAGACGAGCGCCCAGACGACCGCTGAGGAAAAGAAGAATCTCGGATTCGGGAAGAAAGAATGGAACACGACGGTTAGGCTTCCTGTTGGTTCGAACGACCACAAATGACGTCAATTTGCGGCGAGCCTAGGACAGTTCGCCGGGAGCGGCAACCGGCGGTGACCTATTCTTACGTAGATGTAATCGCTTATCCCATGATCGTGATGCAGTTGTTCAGCAACGAATTTTCACCCATTGGATGAGTTCCCTCCCCATTTGAGCGACCCTTTCGGCAATTATCGGTGTCGTTAAGTCGCCCCCTTGCAGAATACTATCTTACGATATATATCTTACGACATGACGAACGATATAAACCCTCACACTTCACAAGGAGAAACGATATGAGAGGTTTCAGAGATCGCATGTTCGGAGATGGCTTTGACATGGTCGAGGCATATATCCTACGACATGGCCGAGACCGTGAATCGCGCGGCGAGCACAGGAGAGACTTCATGAGAGGCTTCAAGGGCGGCATGTTCGGCGGCGGGTTTCGCACCGGCCGCAAGTTCGATGCGGCCGACCTGCAGCTCATCATCCTCGCCCTGCTTTCCGAGCAGCCGCGCCATGGCTATGAACTGATCAAGACTTTCGAGGAGCGCTCCGGCGGCTTCTACGTGCCGAGCCCGGGCGTGATTTACCCCGCCCTCACCTATCTGGAAGAGACCGGTCAGACGGAAGTCGAGGTGAGCGGAACGAAGAAACTCTACCGCATCACCGAAAGCGGTCAGAAGCGCGTCGACGATAACCGTGACCTGGTTGAGGTGACACTCGCCAAGCTCGCCTCCATCGGCGAAAAGATGGCCCGCGTCCGCGAGGTTTTCGATGGCGGTGACGACGACGGCCGGGATAGCCCGTTCGATCGGCATGGCGCGGGCGACGTGCATCGCGCTCGCCATCTTCTCCGCTCCGCACTTCGCTCGAAGTTCCCTTGGAGCAAGGCCGAGGGTGCGCGCATCGCGGCAATCCTCGAGCGCGCAGCCGCCGATATCATTCGCGGTGAGACGAAGGCCGGCGGAGAGCCGAAGACGGACGACTAAGCGGAGACGTCAGGCGTCCGGCAAGGTCAGGATGACCGGCCCGTTGCGGGTGGCGATGATCGTATGTTCGTACTGGACCGTGGGTGCCTGCGGATCGGCATAGAGCGTCCATGCGTCGTCGCCACCCTCTGCCCAGCTCGCGCCGAGCGAAAGAAACGGCTCGACGGTGAAAACCAGGCCGTCCTCCATGATCCTGTCCTCGGAAGGGTCCGCCCAGGTGGAAACCTCGGCGGGCTCTTCGTGCAGCGAACGGCCGATGCCGTGGCTCGCCAGATTGGCGATCAGCGTATAGCGGTTCTTTTGCGCAAAGGCGCCGACGGCCTGCCCGATCTTCGCAAGCGGCGTACCGCTGCGCACCTGATTGAGACCGACCCAGAGCGCCCGCTTGCCGTCCCGGCAGAGGCGTTCGATCTTCGGCTTGACGGGCGGCACGGCGAAGGATGCGCCCGTATCGGAAAAGAAGCCGTCCTTCTCGGCCGAAACGTCGAGATTGACCAGATCTCCCGCCCGGATGATGCGCGGGCCGGGAATGCCGTGGGCCACTTCCTCGTTGACGCTGATGCAGGTCGCGCCGGGGAACTTGTAGACCAGCTCCGGCGCCGATTGCGCGCCGGCATCTTCCAGCACCTTGCGGCCGATCGCATCCAACTCCAGCGTGGTGATGCCCGGTTCGAGCGCAGCGGCCATGGCCTGCAGCGCATTGGCGCAGATGCGGCCGATCTCTTTCAGCTTTGTCAGTTCTTCTTCGGTCGAGACGATCATTTACGGCTTCCGGCACTGTCGCACCCTGCACAACGGTTCCGCAGGAGGCGTAAGCTCGCTTTCGCCTCTTCGCTCCGCGCAGTCAATGGCTTTCTGGAGCTTTCCGCCAGATAGCGCGACTTTCACGCTCCCAAAGACATCAGGAACGCGGGTCGTCCGACAGCAACGCCCAGCGTTCGTGATCGCACCAGACGCCGCCGATCTTCAGGTATTTGGGCGAGAACCCTTCCTTGCGGAAGCCCAGCCTCTTCACAAGCGCGATGGACGGGCCGTTTGCCGGCTGGATATTCGCCTCCAGTCGATGCAGGCCGACGGCATCGAACGCATGATCCACAGCCAGACGGACAGCCTCCGTCATCAAGCCGCGACCGGCAAAGCCCACCATGCCGTGATAACCGAGAAAGGCGCTGCGGAAGCCACCCCAAACCATCTGGCTGATATTGACCACGCCGACGATATCGCCGGAGCCTGGATCGCGCGCCACCAGCCCTATGTTCGGGCCGGTGATCGTCTGGCCGAACCATGCATCGAAACCGTCGCGATCAAGGAAGGGATAGGCCCATGGTGCATGATGGATGCGGCTGGCGATATTGGCTGCGATCAGGTCGTCGGCATCCGATTGCCTGACCGGCGCGATGATCACTTGCGGCATGGCTCGCTCTCCTTCCCCGACGAGCGAGCCTTAGCAAATCGAATCCGAAATCAAAAGCTTCGCTGAAAGAACGGAATCATTTTACGAACCGCTTCATAGCGAAGATAAAGTCCGCCCCAGGCGATCACGCCGACATAGACGCCGAACAACAGGTGCGAAAAGATCGGGCTGCCGACGCGCAGATGGGTCGCGATCGCACCGCCGAGAAGGCCGGTCAGCAGGATCGCACCGAGGACGGAAGTCCTCGGGATCGCGTAGAGAATGGCACAGCCGAGTGTGATGACGCCGAGCAGCCGCGCAAGTGCTGGATCGGCGGAGTAGCCGAGCCCCGCCATCGTCTCCGTGACGACGGGAAGCGGAACGAGCTTGATCACGCCATCGAGCACAAGGAAGGCAACGATGAGCCCGCTGAGGATCGTGCCGGCCACGCGCTGGGCCCGCGTGGCCGAAGATGAAGATGAATCGACTGCATAAGACATGTTCGTATCCCCCGGAATTGAATCGCAAATTCAGATCTTGGCCGCCAGCGCGGCGAGCTGATCGGCACACTGGCCCCACCCCTCATGGAAGCCCATCTTCTCATGCGTCTCGCGATCCTCGGCCGACCAATGCAGGACCGTGGCCGTGTAGCGGGTCTTGCCGCCGCCGAGATCGTCAAGCTGGATCGTCGCCACCATGAAAGGCTTTGCCGACGGCACCCAGGCGCTGGTGAAGGCATCGGTGAAAACGATCCGTTCGTTGGGAACGACCTCCAGATACACGCCGTTGCCAGGATAATCCTCGCCCTCGGGGCTGCGCATGGTGACGGAACTCGAACCGCCTGCGCGAACGTCGATCGTTGCGGCGGATACCGTCCACGGCAGCGGCGCAAACCATTGCTTGAGAAGTTCTTGCTCCGTCCAGCAGCGGAAGATTTTTTCGCGCGGCGCGTCGATGACACGAGTCAACGAGAGTTCGTGGCGCTGGGTCTGCTCAGTCATGTTCCTGTTCCTCTTTCTGGTGCGACGGGGCCTGTGCTCCAAGGACGCTCGTGGTCGCCGCTTCCCGACAGCCCGGGAACGAGTTTTTCGATTATTTCGTAGCGACAACAGCATCCGCGCCCAGGCAATCGAGCTGATGGCGGATATGGGCGGCTTCAGCAGGCGAGCGGGCCAGTGCGATTGCCCTGTCAAAGGCGACATGAGCCTCCTGCGGCCGGTTCAATTGCACCAGCAGGCCACCCCTTACGCCGTGAAAATAAAAATAGCTGTCGAGCTGTTCCTGCAGCGGCGCTATCAGTGCAAGAGCCGCCTCCGGCCCCTTCAATTTGGAAAGAGCGACGGCGCGATTGAGCGTGACGACCGGAGACGGCGCCAGCCTTTCCAGCGTCTGATAAAGCAGGTCGATCTCTTCCCAGTCCGTATCCACGGCACGTTTCGCCCTGGAATGCAGCGCCGCGATCGCCGCCTGCACCTGATAGGGACCAGGCCGGCGGTGGCGGATCGCCTTGTCGAGAAGAGCAAGCGCCTCGTCGATCAGTGCCCGGTCCCACAGCGAGCGGTCTTGCTCTTCCAGAAGGATGATCTGCCCGTCGGCATCGAAGCGTGCCGCCTTGCGCGATTGCTGCAGCAGCATCAGTGCCAGCAACGCCATGGTCTCCGGCTCGGACGGAAAGATCCGCAGGAGCAGCCGGCCGAGCCGGATCGCCTCGTCGGCGAAAGCGGCGGCCTCTCGATGCGTTCCGCCGGCCGAATAGCCTTCATTGTAGATGAGGTAGATCATGGCGCTGACAAGCGTCAGCCGCTCGCTGCGTTCGACGGCGCCCGGCGTCTCGAAAGGCACGCCGGCGGCGGCCACGCGCGCTTTCGCCCGCGTAATGCGCTGCTCCATCGCGCTGTCGCCGACCAGAAATGCGCGAGCGATCTGCGGCACCGAAAGGCCTGAGACGATGCGCAGCGCCAGAGCTATCTGCTGCGTCGCCGGCAAGTCCGGATGGCAGCAGATGAACAGCAGCCTCAGAATATCGTCACGGTATCCGGAACCGTCGAGCCGCTCGGCCAGATCGCTCTCGGCATCGCCCGTATCGGAGATCGTCTCTTCGTCCGGCAGGCTCTGCAATCTCGCCTGCTTGCGCGTGGTGTCGATGCCGCTGTTGCGGCCGACGAAGATCAGCCAGGCAGCCGGGTCGCGCGGCGGCCCCTTGTCGGGCCAGGTCTTCAGCGCCCTGAGGCAAGCCTCCTGAAAGGCCTCCTCGGCAATATCGAGATTGCGGAAATAGCGCAGCAGCGCCCCCAGCACCTGCGGCCGGGAATTGGTGAGCGCGATGTCGATCCAGGCAAGATCCGTCATGTCGCAACCGTCCCCGGCCTGAAGGCATAAAGCGGCCGGATCTCGTAGGAACCGACGCCGGGATTGGCCTCGGCAAGCTCTTTCGAAAAGCCGATGGCTTCGTCCAGGGTTTCGAAATCGATGACATAGAAGCCCAGCAACTGCTCCTTCGTTTCGGCAAAGGGACCGTCGATGACAAGCGGCTCGTCCTTGCCCTTGCGCAAGGTCGTTGCTGCCGTCGTCGGCATGAGCCGCGCTACAGGGCCAAGCTTGCCGGCCTCTCGAAGCGGCTCCTGCACGGCGATCAGCCGCGCCATGGTTGCCTCCTCCTGCTCCTTGGACCAGGCGAACACGGTATCTTCGTCGTTGTAGCATAGGATTGCGTAGAGCATGAGGACCTCCTTCTCCAGTAAAGACGAAGGAATATCATCTGCTCCGACAGGCAGCGTCAAAAATTTTGTTATGGAAAGGCATCAGCTGCGGCCGCGCCGGATCGCCAATGTTCCCGCTTCTGCGTCAAGTTCTGCGACGGCACCGAGCAAGATGCTTGCCGGGCTGTTGCCGTGCCCGAGCGGCAGGCCGCCAAGAATCGGCACGCCTAGCTCGGCCAGATGTTCGCGCAGGATATCGATCACCGAATAACGGCGATCGAACTCGAAATCGGTGAACTGGCCGATGGCAACACCCGCCAAACCATCCAGATGGCCCGCCTTGCGCAGCATCGTCATCTGCCGATCCACCTGGCCGCGATACAAGCCGATGGCTTCGAGCAGAAGAATGGCGCCGTGCAGATCCGGCAATGCCCAGCCGGCAGATGTCGCGACCATATCGAGATTGCCGCCGATGAGCGGACCTCTGGCCGTTCCGGCGGTCGTCAGGCGGGAGGTCGGCTCTTCCAGGCGTGAATGGATGACGACGTCTTCCGTGGTCATCAGCGCCCGCCGCAGCGAATCGCGCGCATAGGGGCTGACCTCCTCTTCGTTCGGCCCGAGAGAAAACGCGCCGTGAATGCCGGCCTGACGGCAGTTCTTCAGGAGGCTGAGATGCAATGCCGTGATGTCGCTGAAACCGATGACGAACTTCGGGTCCCCACGGGCCGCCGAAAAATCCAGTCGATCGGCGATCCGGTACGACCCCTTGCCTCCGCGTGTGGTGAAGATCGCCCGAACATCGGGGTCGCGAAGCGCGGCATTGAGATCCGCCAGTCGCTGCTCGTCGGTGCCGGCAAGATAGTCGCGCTTGCAAAAGGCGTGCTCGCCAAAATCGACCCGCAGCCCCCAGCCCTGCAGTATTTCGGCATTCCGAAGGACCCTGTCCTTTTCGGGCGGGCTTGCGGGCGACACAAAGCGCACCTTGTCGCCCGGCCGCAACGGCGGCGGGATCAGCAGATCGGATTTCGGATGAGCGCGTGATTCCATGCCATGATCTTGGCATGAAACCATGACATTCGTCAGCCGCCAACCCACGGCTTGCGAGCCTTTAACTCAAGGATGGATTGACGACCGCGGTCTTTGTCGAGGCGGGCCGCCTGGCTTTGGCATCGGACGCAGGCGTCCGGCCGGCCTTCGCCTTTCCTGTCCATAACGGCAGGCCGATGGATTGCGATACTCCCGGATCCGCAGTGAACACCGGATAGCCGCGCTCGATCAGCCGCTCGAGAATTTCGCGGTCCTTGCGGACATGCGATCGGGCAAGATTTTCCCTGTTGTAGACATGGCCGCCGGAATCGGGGTTGATGCCGGTGATGATCACTTCGGTCGCGCCGTTATAGAGCGCAAAGAGCACGGCGTTGATGCCGTTGGAGCATTTGTCGTCGGCTCCGATCTCGCTGCACTTCACGCCGCCGACCCGGTCCAGAAGCGCCATGCGCCGGTAACGATCGACGATCTCGAGCTTGTCGTAACGGTAGTTGAATGCCTCCAGCCCGTCTTGGAGCCGTTGAAACTCTTTCCGCCACAGGAGCACATAAAGCATCCTCGCGCGCTCGCCGTTCAGGACGCGGCGCACCTCGACGGCGTTGGTGTTCGTTCCTTCGATCTGGTTGAATTGAAGGAGGGTGACGTCAGGCGCCTCTATCCCCCATCCCTTCGTCACCACCTGCGATCCGTTGATGGTGATAACCCGAAAGGTGCCGTCATAACCCACCGGCTTGTTCGATATCGGCGCCGATCCGACTACGACAACCGGTCCATTGAACCGCTCGGCCAGCACCGGCGGCTCCGGTCGGGTTAGACGATACTTGATCCGCCTATAGATATGTTTCTTCAGTTCTTTCAGTCGAGCAGCCATTCTACGCTTTGTCGTCTCTCAGAAGGTTCCCGTTCCCTGGGGAATCGATCCCGCGAAGTGTGATTCGGAATCGACTCCCGAACCACGGACGACATGAGTATCGCTGCGTTTTCTTATATAAGCAAAATAAAGAAATCTTACACGATATAACCTATGGTGAGCATCGACGCCGCGCTGTCACCCCTGCCGTGTACTCAAAGTGCGCGAAACCGCGTTCCTCCACCCCTTGAGTTTGGCTTTTCGTGTCCTGTCGTCCATAGCGGGCTCGAAGCGGCGATCTCGCGCCCAGGCCTTGGCAAAACCGGCGCGATCCGGCCAGACGCCGGCACGGCTGCCCGCCAGCCAGGCGGCGCCGAGGGCGGTCGTTTCGAGAATCGTCGGCCGGTCGACGGGTGCGTCCAACAAGTCGGCAAGCCGCTGCATCGTCCAGTCCGAGGCGACCATGCCGCCGTCGACGCGCAGGACCGTATCCCGCCCGCTGCCGTTGCGCCAATCCTTGTGCATGGCATCGAGCAGATCGCGCGACTGGTAGCACACGGCCTCGAGCGCTGCCCGGACAATTTCCGCGGGGCCGGTGTTGCGTGTGAGGCCGAAGATTGCGCCTCGGGCATCCGGGTCCCAGTGGGGAGCGCCGAGACCGGTGAAGGCCGGCACGAGATAAACCTCCTGCAATGGATCGGCCTTGGCCGCCAGGTCGCCGGAATCGGACGCGCGCTGGATCGTCTTCAAGCCGTCGCGCAGCCATTGCACGGCAGCTCCCGCGATGAAGATCGATCCCTCAAGCGCATAGGTCGTCTCGCCGTTCAGCCGGTAGGCGATGGTGGTCAGCAGGCGGTTCCTGGAGCGCACCATGTCCGTGCCGGTGTTCAGCAGCGCGAAGCAGCCAGTGCCATAGGTGGATTTCATCATGCCGCGCTCGAAGCAGGCCTGGCCGATCGTCGCTGCCTGCTGATCGCCGGCAACGCCGAGAATCGGGATTTCGGCACCGAAGAGCGAAGCGTCCGTCACGCCGAAATCGGCGGCGCAATCCTTCACCTCGGGCAGCATCGCCGAGGGAACGCGCAGGATATCCAGCAGCTCCTCGTCCCATTCGTTGGTGCCGATATTGTACATCAGCGTCCGCGAAGCGTTGGTGGCGTCGGTGACGAAGCTCTTGCCCCCCGTCAGCCGCCAGATCAGGAAGGTATCGATGGTGCCGAAGCAGAGCTCGCCCTTGGCGGCGCGCGCACGCGCGCCCTTCACATTGGTCAGCAGCCAGGAAAGCTTGGTGCCGGAGAAATAGGGATCGAGCAGCAGACCGGTGCGGCCGGTGAACAGCTTCTCCAGGCCCTGACGTTTCAGCTTCTCGCAATAGCTTGCCGTGCGGCGATCCTGCCAGACGATGGCGTTGTGAATCGGCTTTCCCGTGTCGCGATCCCAGGCGACGACGGTCTCGCGCTGGTTGGTGATGCCGAGCGCGGCTATCTCCTTGGCAGTGATGCCGGCGGCCTCGATGGCCTTGCGGACGGTCAAGACAACGGACGACCAGATTTCCTCCGGATCGTGCTCGACCCAGCCCGGCTTGGGATAGTGCTGGGTGAACTCCTTCTGCCCGACGCCGGCAACCTTCATCTTGCCGTCGAAAACGATAGCCCGCGTCGACGTGGTTCCCTGATCGATCGCCAAGACATATCCGCTCATGCATTCCTCCCGCGTATTGCATCCCGAAGCAACAGATACGCGAGCAAAACGAATGTGAAAAGAAAGCAAAACGAAATTTTTCGCTGAAAGATGCGCTTTCTTGTTCACGGCATCGCGGAGCAAGGTGCTGCTGAAGGAACCGCCTGCAACGCGATTGCCATATCCGGGCGTTTGGGACTAGGCTCGGAGCGTTTTGCACTGCAGCAGAAAGCTGCGCTGTCCAAGGAGAAGATCATGGCAAGAACAGTTGTCGTCACCGGTTCCACGAGCGGTATCGGCCTCGCCATCGCGACCGCCTTCGCCGCCAAGGGCGATAACGTCGTCATCAACGGTTTCGGAAAGCCCGAAGAGATCGACGCCATCAAGGCCAAGCTCGAAGCCTCCGGCGGCGGCAAGGTGATCTATCATCCGGCCGACATGACGAAGCCCGCCGAGATCGCCGACCTGATCGCGACCGCCAATTCCACCTTCGGCAGCGTCGATGTCCTGGTCAACAATGCCGGCATCCAGCATGTCGAGAAGATCGAGGATTTCCCGATCGAGAAGTGGGACCAGATCATCGCGATCAACCTCTCCAGTTCCTTCCACACCATCCGCGCCGCCATCCCGCTGATGAAGGCCAGGAAATACGGCCGCATCATCAATATCGCCTCGGCGCACGGCCTGGTCGCCTCTCCCTTCAAATCCGCCTATGTCGCCGCAAAGCATGGTATATTGGGCCTGACCAAGACGGCAGCGCTCGAGCTTGCCGAATTCGGCGTCACGGTGAATGCCATTTGCCCCGGCTACGTCCTGACCCCGCTCGTCGAAAAGCAGATCCCGGACACGGCCAAGGCCCGCGGCATGACCGAGGAGCAGGTGAAGAACGAAGTCATTCTCAAGGCCCAGCCCACGCACGAATTCGTCAAGGCCGAGGAGATCGGCGCCCTGTCGCTCTATCTCGCCAGCGACGAGGCGCGTCAGGTCACCGGCACACACGTCTCGATTGACGGTGGCTGGACCGCGGAATAACCATATACGGTTAGGGCCGGATTCATATCCGGCCCGGCCAACAGATAATAAACGGGAACGACATGAGCGACAGCATCCGCTTTATCCTCAACGGCGAGGATATCACGCTATCAAGTCTGCGCCCCACCGAGACGCTGCTCGACTTCCTGCGTCTCAAGCGGCGGCTGACGGGAACGAAGGAAGGATGCGCGGAAGGCGACTGCGGTGCCTGCACGGTGCTTGTGGGACGGCTGATCGACGGCGGGCTGCACTATGAGTCGGTCAATGCCTGCATCCGCTTCGTCGGCTCTCTGCATGCAACCCACGTCGTTACCGTCGAACATCTGGCGGCGCAGAACGGCACCCTGCATCCGGTGCAGCAGGCCATGGTCGATTGCCACGGTTCGCAATGCGGCTTCTGTACGCCGGGCTTCATCATGTCGCTCTACGGCCTCTGGCTTTCGACGGAAAACCCGAGCCGGGCGCAGATCGAAAAGTCGCTTCAGGGCAATCTCTGTCGATGCACGGGCTACGAGCCGATCGTCAAGGCGGCCGAGCAGGTCAGCCAGAAGCGGCCGAGCGCGCTCTTCGACCCGCTCGAAAGGACAAGAGCGGATATCATCGCCCGCCTCTGGGCGATGCAGGGCGGCGACACGATCACCATTACCGAAGGCGAGGATCGCCTGATCGTGCCGGGTTCCGTCTCCGCCTTGGCCCAGGTGCTCGCCGACGAGCCGAAGGCGACCGTCGTCGCCGGCTCGACCGATGTTGGCCTGTGGGTGACGAAGCAGATGCGCCGGCTCAATCCGGTCGTCTTCATCAACCATCTGGCCGATCTGCAGAAAATCTCCGTGGAAGACGATGGGCTGAGCATCGGCGCCGGTGTCACCTACAGCCGCGCCTTTGCGGCCATCAGCGAAAAGATTCCTGCGTTTGCCGGCCTTATCAACCGCATCGGCGGCGAGCAGGTGCGCAACATGGGCACCATCGGCGGCAACATCGCCAACGGTTCGCCGATCGGCGATAGCCCGCCGCCACTGATCGCGCTCGGCGCAACGGTCAGGCTTCGCTCGACGGCAGGCACGCGCAGCCTGCTGCTGGAAGATTTCTTCATCGATTACGGCAAGCAGGATCGCCATCCCGGCGAGTTCGTGGAAGGAATCTTTGTCCCCTACCCGGCCAACGATACGCATTTCGCCGTCTACAAGATTTCCAAGCGCCGCGACGAGGATATTTCGGCCGCCTGTGGCGCTTTCCTGCTGGCGCTGGACGATGCCGGCAATGTCGCCGATATCCGCATCGCCTTCGGCGGCATGGCCGCAACGCCGAAGCGCGCCCGCACGGTCGAGGCCGAGTTGATCGGCAAGCCCTGGACGGAGACGACGGCCACCGCCGCACGCTATGCCTTCGACGCCGACTACAAGCCGCTGACCGACTGGCGTGCCACGGCCGAATATCGCCAGCTGACGGCAAAGAACCTGCTGATCCGCTTCTATCTGGAAACGGTCGGCGCGCCGCAGGAATTGAAGCGCTTCGAGGTGCTGGCATGATGACGGCGACGGTATATGCCGCATTGCCCCTCACCCTAGCCCTCTCCCCGTTGGAACGGGGAGAGGGAACGACCTCTGTACCCTCGCCGGCTGATGGGCTGGAAGGAAGGCTGCGAGGTCGCCTATCTCCTTCTCCCCGTCAAAACGGGGAGAAGGTGCCCGACAGGGCGGATGAGGGGCTACTCACGATCGGTCTTGCCATCGGGAACATTCTCGCAGAAGGAGGACGATAAATGGATAAATCCACCTTCGAAGAGCGCAAGGTCGTCATCAACGGCTCCATGCACGGCTCGCTGCGCCATGATTCCGCCCACAAGCATGTCACCGGCACGGCCGATTATATCGACGATATTCCCGAACCCGCCGGCCTCTTGCACGGCGCGCTCGGCCTTTCCGACCGTGCCCATGCCGAGATCGCCGGCATCGATCTTTCGGCCGTCCGGGCCTATCCGGGCGTCGTCTGGGTGTTCACCGGCGCCGACGTTCCCGGCGTCAACGATACCAGTTCCAACGGCATGCACGACGAACCGCTGCTGGCCGAAACCAAGGTCGAGTTTCACGGCCAGCCGATTTTCGCCGTCATCGCCGAAACACGCGATGCGGCCCGTCGTGCCGCTCGCCTCGCCAAGATCGACTATCGCGACCTGCCGCATTGGAGCGATATCGACGGCGCGCTCGCCAATGGTGCGCCGCTCGTCTACGAGCCGATGACGCTGAAGCGCGGCGAACCTGAAACCGAGATGGCAAATGCCAAGCATCGCATCAAGGCGCAGATGCGCATCGGCGGCCAGGAGCATTTCTACCTCGAGAGCCATATCGCCATGGCGATCCCCGGCGAAGACGACGAAGTCGCCGTCTGGTCCTCCACCCAGCATCCGAGCGAAATCCAGCACATCGTCGGCCATGTGCTGGGTATTCCGTCCAACGCCGTGACCGTCAACGTGCGCCGCATGGGCGGCGGCTTCGGCGGCAAGGAAACGCAGGGCAACCAGTTTGCCGCACTCGCCGCCGTCGCCGCCAAGAAGCTCGGCCGCGCCGTCAAATTCCGGCCCGACCGCGACGAGGACATGAGCGCCACGGGCAAGCGCCACGATTTCCTGGTGGATTACGAGGTCGGCTTCGACGATGACGGCCGCATCCACGCCGTCGATGCCACCTATGCCGCCCGCTGCGGTTTCTCCTCCGATCTTTCCGGGCCAGTCACCGACCGCGCGCTGTTCCACGCCGATTCGAGCTATTTCTACCCGCATGTGCATCTGGTTTCGAAACCTCTGAAGACGCATACCGTTTCCAACACCGCCTTCCGCGGCTTCGGCGGCCCGCAAGGGATGGTCGGCGGCGAACGCATGATCGAGGAAATCGCCTATGCGCTCGGCAAGGACCCGCTGGAAATCCGCCGCGCCAATTTCTACGGCCAGCCGGGCTCCGGCCGGACCCTGACGCCCTATCACCAGGAAGTCACCGACAACATCATCAACCGCATCGTCGATGAGCTCGAACAGACATCCGACTATCAGGCGCGACGCAAGGCCATCATCGAGTTCAACCGCTCCAGCCGCTTCATCCGCAAGGGGATCGCGCTGACGCCGGTGAAATTCGGCATCTCCTTCACCATGACCGCCTTCAACCAGGCGGGCGCGCTGGTGCATGTCTATCAGGACGGCTCAATCCACCTCAATCATGGCGGCACCGAAATGGGCCAAGGCCTCTATACGAAAGTGGCGCAGGTCCTGGCCGACAGTTTCCAGGTCGATATCGACCGCGTGAAGATCACCGCGACGACGACCGGCAAGGTGCCGAATACGTCGGCGACGGCGGCTTCCTCCGGCTCCGATCTGAACGGCATGGCGGCCTTCGATGCCGGCCGGCAGATCAAGGAGCGGCTTGTCGCCTTCGCGGTCGAAAAATGGGGCGTCGGCGCCGAGGAAGTGCAGTTCCTGCCCAACCGCGTGCGTGTGGGCGACACCGAAATCCCATTCCCGGATTTCATCAAACAGGCCTACTTCGCCCGCGTCCAGCTTTCCGCCGCCGGCTTCTACAAGACGCCGAAGATCCATTGGGATCGCAAGGCCGGTCGCGGTACGCCCTTCTATTACTTCTCCTATGGAGCCGCCTGCTCGGAAGTGTCGATCGACACGCTGACCGGCGAATATCTGATCGACCGGGCCGATATCCTCCACGATGTCGGCCGCTCCCTTAATCCGGCGATCGATATCGGCCAGGTCGAGGGCGCCTTCGTGCAGGGCATGGGCTGGCTGACGACCGAGGAACTCTGGTGGGATGCCAAGGGTCGGCTGCGCACCCATGCGCCGTCCACCTACAAGATCCCGCTCGCCTCGGACCGGCCGAAGATCTTCAACGTCCGTCTAGCCGAATGGTCGGAAAATACCGAGGCCACCGTCGGCCGCTCGAAGGCCGTCGGCGAGCCGCCTTTCATGCTGCCCATCTCGGTGCTTGAAGCATTGTCGATGGCCGTCGCCAGCATCGCGGACTATCGCGTCTGCCCACGCCTCGATGCTCCGGCAACACCGGAGCGGGTGCTGATGGCAGTCGAGCGGTTGAAGGGGATGTGATGTCCTGTGGGACGCGAAGTTTACCGTGATAGCGGCAAGTAAGAAGTTTGAGGCCGAACTGGAGGTTTGGGTATGCGGCAGCATACCCCCCTCTGTCAGCTTCGCTGACATCTCCCCCCACGTGGGGGAGATTGGTAGCCTGTAGCCTTCTCGACGCGTATCAAGCGCACCAGGCATCTGTGGAAACAATGTCGCGATACTCCGCAAGGCGGGCGCGGCAAACTCCTAACGATCTCCCCCTTTGTGGGGGAGATGTCACGAAGTGACAGAGGGGGGTGCACACTCTCCATTCATCATAATAGTCTCAACCAGATACCTTTCATCGAGCCTTCGACGATCCTCGCCGCCTATGGCAGCCGCTTGTCGTCATAATGCGGCTCACGCCCATCGAGAAATCCAAGGTCGCGCTTCAAGCGGTCCGGCATCTCGTCGAGATCCAGATGCGGGGACGGTTCGCCATGCGCCAGGAAGACCTGCGCCAGCGATTCCAAAAAACGCGCCAAAAGCCCGGGCTTGGCCGCATCCACCGGTTCCATGACATAGCAATCCATGACGACACCTCAATCAAATCCGTGATATGGATTGCAGTTTGTCGCGAATAATGCTGGAATTCCAATCGAACTATCGTCTGAACGCATAAAGAGAACTTATCCATGAAGCTGTCGAAACGCTTCCCGCTGAATGCGCTCCGTGTCTTCGAAGCAGCGGCCCGGCTCGGCAGTTTCACGCGCGCCGGCGAAGAGCTGGGCATGACGCAGACGGCGGTCAGCTATCAGATCAAGCTGCTGGAGGAGATGACCGGCGAGCCGCTCTTCCTGCGCCGCCCGAGGCAGATCCTGCTGACCGAGGCGGGAGAACAGCTGGCTCCGAAAGTCGCCGAAGCCTTTGCCATGCTGCAGGAGGCCATGGCCTCGCTCAGCGGCGACGCCGAGACCACGCTCCATATCCATTCCACCCCGACCTTCGCATCCCAATGGCTGGCACGGCATATCGGCACGTTTCAACTCAAACATCCGAAGATCGCCGTTCGCCTCGCCACATCCGGCTCGATCATCGACTTTGCCCGGGAACCATCCGACATCGCCATCCGCGCCGGGCGCGGAGCATGGCCGGGACTGCGCGCCCACCTGCTGATGAAGATGCATTTCACGCCCATGCTGAGCCCGGCCCTGGCCGCGACCATCGGCGGCGTGCACGAGCCGGCCGACCTCCTCAAGCTGCGCATCATCGATGCGGGCGATCCATGGTGGGTTCAATGGTTCCAGGAGGCCGGCGTTCCCGACCCCGGTCTTCAGGGCAGACCGCGCAGCCGGCTCGGGGCACAGTCCTTCGAAGCAAGCGCCGCCATAGCGGGCCAGGGTGTCGCCGTTCTCACTCCCGAATTCTATGCCGACGACCTGGCATCCGGCCGGCTGATTCAACCTTTCGATCTTCTCTCGACCGATGGCGCCGACTACTGGATCGCCTATCCGGAAAACAGGCGCCATACCCCGCGGATCCGCGCGTTCAAGGACTGGATCCTCGGCGAATTCGGCATGCCGCGCGACTAACGCAGCTCAAGGGAACGCATACGGCGGTTTCCGTCCCAAACTTGCGTGGAAACAAGGCGATAGGCGATCCGCAGAGCGCTGAGCCACGGCAGCGCTCACTCGGACATGTCGGGCGCATAGAAACAGCGCGGCGTATTCTCGTCCGGAAACAGGCAGAGGTGATAGGCTCCGTCGGGCGAACGCATCGTCTTGCCCTGCGGCAGGGTGAAGATATGCGCGTGCGTTATATAGCGGTGATCGCCGGGATTGAGCGTCACCCGATAGCCGCCCGGTACGATGGTGACCGTGCGCGAGGGGATCATCTCGCAATCGCCGGTCTCGCTGTCGCCGTTGCAGCAATAGGGATCGTAGGACCAGCCGGAGGGCGCATCATGCGCCAGAGCAGAACTTGCAAAAAGAAGAAAGACGAACGCCAGAACACCACGCATGGGCAATTCTCCGTCGAAAAATGGACGGCCGCCGCGGACATGGCCCGCTCCAAGCAGCCGAGAGCGTTTTATTAAAAACCGCCATAATCTGATCTAATGCGATCCGGACGCTCGGCAAGACCGCGGCTTTTTACCGACACATCAAACACCCCTCTTCCATCCGCTCCCAACATTCTGCAAGGTACGGAGTCGGAAGAAGAAAAGGGGAACTGAATGTATGAATACGCCATAGCGTGGGAGTGGCTTGCCTTTGCGGCACGCTGGTTCCACGTCATAACCGCCATTGCCTGGATCGGTTCGTCCTTCTACTTCATCGCACTCGATCTCGGACTGGTGAAGCGACCCCATCTTCCGCCCGGCGCCTATGGCGAGGAATGGCAGGTCCACGGCGGCGGCTTCTATCATATCCAGAAATATCTCGTCGCCCCCGCGCAGATGCCGGAGCATCTGACCTGGTTCAAATACGAGAGCTATTTCACCTGGCTTTCCGGCTTCCTGATGCTCTGCATCGTCTATTACGGCGGCGCCAACCTCTTTCTCATCGACCGGCATGTGCTCGATGTCAGCGTCCCCGTCGCCATCCTGATTTCGCTGGCCTCGCTCGCCGGCGGCTGGATCGTCTACGACCTGCTATGCAAATCGCCGCTCGGCAACAACACCTGGGGCCTGATGGTGGTGCTTTACGCCGTGCTGGTCTTCATGGCCTGGGGCTACACGCATCTCTTCACCGGCCGCGCCGCCTTCCTGCATCTCGGCGCCTTCACCGCGACGATCATGTCGGCCAACGTCTTCATGATTATCATTCCCAACCAGAAGGTCGTCGTCGCCGACCTCATCGCCGGCCGCACGCCAGACCCGAAATATGGCCGCATCGCCAAGCAGCGCTCGCTGCACAACAACTACCTGACGCTGCCCGTCATCTTCTTCATGCTGTCGAACCATTACCCGCTGGCCTTCGGCACCGCCTACAATTGGATCATCGCCTCGCTGGTCTTCCTGATGGGTGTCACCATCCGCCATTGGTTCAACACGACGCATGCCCGCAAGGGCCGCCCGACCTGGACCTGGATCGTCACGCTCGTCATCTTCATCGTCATCATATGGCTTTCCACCGTGCCGAAGGTGCTGACCGGCGAGAAGGATGCCAATGCGGTCGCGCCCGCCTTCCAGCAATTCGCCTCGGACGCGCATTTCCCGGCCGTCAAGCAGATGGTGTCGACGCGCTGTTCCATGTGCCATGCCGCCGAGCCCGTCTATGAGGGGATTGTCCGGCCACCGAAGGACGTGATGCTGGAAAACGACGCGGAAATCGCTATGCATGCCCGGGAGATCTATATCCAGGCCGGCCGCAGCCATGCCATGCCCCCCGGCAACGTCACCGAGGTGACGCCCGAGGAACGCAAGTTGCTGGTCGCCTGGTTCGAAAGCTCCATCGGAGAAAAGAGCCAATGACCACCCTTCTGCGCGGCCGCCTGCTTTCCTTCAAGCGCCTGCCGCAAAGCCTTCATGATACGGAGAGCTACGCCTACGAAAGCGATGGCGGCCTGCTGATTGCGGACGGCACGATCGTCGCGACCGGCCCCTATGCCGAGATCAAGGCGCGGGCACCCGACAACGTGAGCGAAATCGACCATCGCCCGCATCTGATCCTTCCGGGCTTCATCGACATGCACCTGCATTTCCCGCAGATGCAGGTGATCGCCTCCTACGCCGCCAACCTGCTGGAATGGCTGAACACCTATACGTTCCCCGAGGAATGCCGTTTCGTCGAAAGCGCGCATGCGGAACGCATCGCCACCCATTTCTATGACGAACTGATCCGCCACGGCACGACGACGGCCGTCGCCTACTGTTCGGTGCACAAGACCTCCGCCGACGCCTATTTCGCCGAGGCCATGCGGCGCAACATGCGCATGGTCGGCGGCAAGGTGATGATGGACCGCAATGCGCCGCAAGGGCTGCTCGACACGCCCGAGATGGGCTATGACGAGACCCGCCAGGTCATAGCCGACTGGCACGGCAAGGGCCGCAATCACGTCGCCATCACGCCGCGCTTCGCCATCACCTCGACGCCGGCGCAGATGGAGGCGACCGCAGCCCTCGCCCGCGAGTTTCCGGACCTGCACATCCAGACGCATCTTTCCGAGAACCACGACGAGATCAAGTTCACCTGCGAGCTCTATCCTGACGCGATCGACTATACCGATATCTATGCCCATTACGGCCTGCTCGGCCCGAAAAGCCTGTTCGGCCATGCGATACACCTCTCCGAGCGCGAGGCCGACGTGATGAGCGAGGCAGGCGCAGTCGCGGTGCATTGCCCGACCTCCAACCTGTTCCTTGGCTCCGGCCTCTTTCCGCTGAAGGCGCTGGCACGCCGCGAGAAGCCCGTCCGCATCGGCGTGGCCACCGATATCGGCGGCGGCTCCAGCTATTCCATGCTGCGCACCATGGACGAGGCCTACAAGATCCAGCAGCTCCTCGGCGAACGTCTGAACCCGCTGGAAAGCTACTACTACATGACTCGCGGCAACGCCGAATCTCTCTCCCTCGTCGACAGGATCGGTACGCTCGACGCCGGCACCGAGGCTGACCTCATCGTCCTCAACGCCGCGGCAACGCCGGCCATGGCACTGAAGATGGAGGTGACGAAGAGCCTCACCGAAGAGCTGTTCCTGCTGCAGACCATGGGCGACGATCGCGCCGTCGTCGAAACCTATGTCGCCGGGAAGCCGATGAAATCGACCTTGCTATAAGGCACGCCAACCCCGCCATACGACAACCCTCCAGAAGGCAGACCGCCATGACCGCGCCGCTTACCATCGCCGAACTGAAGACGCTTGCTCAGCGGCGCGTGCCGAAAATGTTCTTCCAATATGCCGATTCCGGTTCGTGGACCGAATCGACCTATAAGGCGAACGAAGCGGATTTTGCCAGGATCAAGCTGCGCCAGCGCGTCCTCGTCGACATGTCCGACCGGTCGCTGGCGACCACGATGGTCGGCCAGAAGGCTTCGATGCCGGTGGCGCTGGCGCCGACCGGCCTTACCGGCATGCAGCACGCCGATGGCGAGATGCTGGCGGCCCGTGCGGCCGAGGAATTCGGTATTCCCTTCACGCTCTCGACGATGAGCATCTGCTCGATCGAGGACATCGCCTCGGTGACGAAGCAGCCCTTCTGGTTCCAGCTTTACGTCATGAAGGACCGCGATTTCGTCCTGAACCTCATCCATCGCGCCAAGGCGGCGAAATGCTCGGCGCTGGTGCTGACGGCCGACCTGCAGATCCTCGGCCAGCGGCACAACGACATCCGCAACGGTCTCTCCGCCCCGCCGAAAATGACGGTGAAAAATCTCTGGCAGATGGCGACCCGGCCGGGCTGGTGCATGGAGATGCTGAAGACCAGACGCCATTCCTTCGGCAATATCATCGGCCATGCCAAGGATATCTCCGACATGACGACGCTGTCGCACTGGACGCATTCTCAATTCGACACCAAGCTTTCATGGAACGATGTCAGCTGGATCAAGGAGCAATGGGGCGGCCCGCTGATCATCAAGGGCATTCTTGACGTCGAGGATGCGAAGGCGGCCGTCGATACAGGCGCCGATGCCATCATCGTTTCCAATCATGGCGGCCGGCAGCTCGATGGCGCCCACTCCTCCATCAGCATGCTGCCGCGAATCGTCGATGCCGTCGGCGACAAGATCGAGGTGCATATGGACGGCGGCATTCGCTCCGGCCAGGATGTGCTCAAGGCCGTGGCGTTCGGCGCCAAGGGCACCTTCATCGGCCGCCCCTTCCTTTATGGTCTGGGCGCCATGGGCAAGGAAGGCGTCACGCTGGCGCTGGAGATCATCCGCAAGGAGCTGGATATTTCCATGGCGCTCTGCGGCAAGCGCGATATCAAGGCCGTGGACAGATCGATCCTGGCAGATCTTTAAGGCGCATGTCGTTGCCGCAAGGCAGTTACACGCTTATGCGCGTCATGCTCTAACGTAACCAGCCCGTCGCCAGGCCGCTCGCCCACTCGTCGCGGCCGTTCTGTGCCGCGAGCCTCGCCATTTCCATATGATCGTAGGCAACCTGCCGAAAGACCGGCAACCAGGTCTCGCCGGTCTTTTCCAGAATGGCATAGGAGGCAAAGGGGTGGCCGGCCTCCACCTTGTGATGATAGGGCAGATCGTCATCATAGGCCGGACAGCCGACGCTGCCGGGATTGACGATCACGCGGCCATCGGAAAGCCTGACAAGACGCGGAATATGCGTATGTCCGCACAGGATCAGCGGAAAGTCGATGCCGGCGGCCAGCGCTTCGATGTCCTCGATCGGCTTCCGATACACATGACCGTCCGCCGAGACGGATTCCAGCCAATAGACGGTGTCGGCCGTCGGTGTCGCATGGCAAAGATAAGCTGCATTTTGATAGACGGCGCTGAAAGGCAGGCCGCGCAGCCAATCGAGATGACGCTCGGCCAATTCCGCATGTGCGGCCTTGTCAGACAGGTGCATCGCCTCCGGCGCCTGCTCGATCAGATACCGGTCGTGATTGCCGCGCACCGTCAGCGCATCCAGTTCCAGCAGCATATCGGCTGTTTTGCCTGCCGTAAGCGGCCCGCTAAAACAATCGCCGAGATTGACGATATCGGTGATGCCATGCCTCCGGATATCCGCAAGCACCGCCTCAAGCGCCAGATGATTGCCGTGAACGTCCGCGATGGCGGCAAAACGCAAGGCTCAGCTCCCGCGATAGGTCGAATAGGCGTAGGGCGAGATCAGCAGGGGCACATGGTAATGCGCCGTCGTATCGGCAATGCCGAAGCGGATTGGCACGAGATCGAGGAAAGCCGGTTCCGGCAGCTCGGCGCCGCTTGCACGCAGATAGTCTCCGGCGCGAAACAGCAGTTCGTAGGTGCCGGCGACGAAGCTATCGCCGACCAGCATGGGGCCGCCGTCCACGCGCCCGTCGGCATTGGTCCTGACCGTCTTCAGGTGCGTGCGGGCATCGCCCTCGATCCTGAAGAGATCGATCGTCAGCCCCTCGGCCGGCCTGCCGAGGGCAGTATCGAGCACATGCGTGGTCAATCCGGTCATAACGTCGGCGCTCCGATGATGAAGGGCGTATCGAAGAAATATTCCTCGAGATTGCTTCCCGGCCCGTCGCGATCCACGATGAGGAAATCGCTCTGCTCGTCGAGCGCCATCAGGGGATAGTGCCAGACATTGACCCGATAGTTCACGCCCTGGTCACCTTGCGCCAGGAAGACCTGCGGCCTGCCGGGCTTGCCGCCTTCGTCCTCGGCGACGACGACGAGAAACGGACGGCCGTTGAGCGGCACGAAACATTGGCTGCCGAAGGGATGGCGCTCCATCATCTCGATCGAGAAAGGAAAGGCCCGCGGTTGGCCGCGAAAGAGGTTCAGGATAACCCGCGCGCCGTCACCAATGGTTTCGGCATTGGATAGCGCATGGAAGCGCTCCGTCGTGCCGCCGTTGATGAACCGCATCGTTGCCGGATCGGCCTCGATCACATCACCGAAGGGCGAGAATGCCGTTTTTGTCAGAGGATGAATGTCTAAATGCTGTGTCATTGATTGATCATTCGCCTTCCGCCCGCCAGTGGCGAACGGAGTCCAGTTGCAGGAGCAACTCCGGAAGAGATTTGTGCGCGATATCCCACAGGACCGTCAACTCGATGTCGAAGTACCCTTGCGTAATCCGATTCCGGAAGTCTCGCATCACATGCCAAGGCAATTCCGGATGGTCAACGACAAACTCCGGATATTCCTCCGCAATACGCGCGGCCGCCTCGCCGATCAGCATGAGATTCATGCCGATGGCGCGCTGCTTCTCGACATTTCCGGAAAACATGGCTTGATCGATTCCCCGAAGGAATTGACCGGCTTCGGACGCAGCCCGCTGCATGCGCTCAAGATGAGTGGTCAGCCGCTCCAGACTCATGCCGGCTTCACTTCATCAA
This sequence comes from Rhizobium sp. A37_96, assembly GCF_053521765.1. Classification (NCBI taxonomy): domain Bacteria; kingdom Pseudomonadati; phylum Pseudomonadota; class Alphaproteobacteria; order Hyphomicrobiales; family Rhizobiaceae; genus Rhizobium; species Rhizobium sp. A37_96. The sequence continues at coordinate 695,257 of NZ_JBNWDS010000001.1, forward strand.
CATTGCCCGGCCTCTTCGTGCCGAGCAACCTTTCGGCCCTACCGGTCTTCCGTCCGCTTCCATCTCTATCCACTGCTTCCATCGCCTCATCGCAGCATCCCTTCAGGCGGATACTAAGCCATGAGCCGGCCGAAAAACAGCAGGCAGATTATCTTGAAAAAACTGGGCGGATCCAAGCGCTGGAGCCAGGGCGGCCCGCAGGCCGCGCAGCGATATCAGGCTTCGGGAAGCATCGACTGCAGCCGCAGCAGCGCGATCTTTTCGACCTGGGCCGCCGCTGTCGCAAACTCGGTATCCCGGACATTGCCGATTCGGGTTTCGAAGGCAGCCAGGATATCGGCCTTGCCGAGCCCCTTGACCGCGATGATGAAGGGAAAGCCGAACTTCGCCACATAGGCCGCATTGAGTTCGGTAAACCGGGCGTGCTCTTCAGGGCTCAGTCGATCGAGGCCGGCTCCGGCCTGCTCCTTGCGGCTGTCTTCCGTCAGCTCGCCGGCAATCGCCAGCCGGCCGGCCAGATCGGGGTGCGCCTGCAGAACCCCGAGCCGCTCCGCCTCGCTGGCGGCACGGAAAACCCGCGCCAGCGCGGCATGCACACCACCGAAGGTCAGCGGCTCGGCGATGGCGCCCGCATCATAGGCGCGCTCGGCGATGAAAGGCGAGTGCTCGAACACACCGCCGAAGCGGCCGACAAAATCGTCCCGCGATATCATCTCAGCGCTCGCCCCCGGGCAGGTGATTCTCATACCAGTGGTTAGCGATCTCGATGCGTTTCGGGATCCAGACCTTGTCGTGCTTCTGCACATATTCGATGAACCGCCGCAGAGCGGCTGCGCGGCCGGGACGACCGACGAGACGGCAATGCAGGCCGACCGACATCATCTTCGGGCTGCCCTGCTTGCCTTCCTCATAGAGCGTGTCGAAGGCATCCTTGAGATAGGTGAAGAACTGGTCGCCGGAATTGAAGCCTTGCGGCGTCGCAAAGCGCATGTCGTTGGTTTCGAGCGTATAGGGGATGATCAGGAACGGCTTGCCGTTCACGCCGTCGACCCAGAAGGGCAGATCGTCGGCATAGGAGTCGGAGGAATAGAGAAACCCGCCCTCCTCCATGACCAGCCGCAGCGTGTTGTCGGATGGCTTGCCCTGATACATGCCGTAGGGCCGCTCGCCGGTCAGCTCGGTGTGCAGCCGCACGGCCTCGAGGATGTGCTTGCGCTCCAGATCCTCGGAAAAATCCTTGTATTCCAGCCAGCGGTAGCCGTGGCTCGCAATCTCCCAGCCGGCTTCCTTCATCGCAGCCACCGCTTCCGGATTACGCGCCATGGCGAGCGTCACGCCATAGACGGTCGCCTGAACCTTGAGTTCGGTGAACATGCGCCACAGCCGCCAGAAACCGGCGCGCGAGCCGTATTCGTAGATCGATTCCATGTTGAGATTGCGCTGATTCGGCCAGGATGCCGCGCCGACGATCTCGGAGAGCAGGTTTTCAGACCCCGGATCGCCATCGAGAATGCAGCTTTCCCCGCCCTCTTCATAGTTGATGACGAACTGCACCGCGACGCGGGCATCGCCGGGCCATTTCGGATCCGGCGTATTGCGGCCGTAGCCGATGAGATTGCGGGCGTAGATTTCCGACATTGAAGCACCTTCTCTTATCAGGGAACGGTAACATCCATGCCGGGAAAGTCGAGCCGGAAAGTAGGAAAATCACTTTCGCTTCAAACCGAGGTATTGGCGCTGACGGCGTCCCGTAATCTAGGCGATCTTCCGCGCGCTCACCTTGCCCATCGGGTGCAGGGAATGCACCCGGAAGGGGCCGCCGGACCCGTCCTCCATCATCAGGGCGATATTGGACACCGGAACGGGCGCAGCCAGAGCAGGCTCGAAGAAGTCGCGCAGCACGCGCTCGATGCGCGGCATGTCGCTGGGGCTGACCGTGCCCGTCAGCATCATCTGGAAGCGGAATTCGTCCATGACATGCGGGTGGCCCCAGCGATGGAGATTGGCAAATTGCGTTGCCGAAAGGCCGTCCGGATCGATGCGCTCGATTTCCGCTTCGCTCAACGGAGCCCTGTAGTGATCGAAGGCCTGCACCAGGGATGCCGCCAGGAAATGCATCTGCTGGCTCGGCGTCGAGGGAACCAGGCCCAGCGCGCCGCCGAGCCGCGCAACCTCGAGCCTCGGGATCTCGAAAGGCGCGACCGAGCCTGAAAACCGCATCAACTCGCGCAGCAATCCCGCCTCGGACATGTCGTCTGCCAGCCGGAACGGCGCCTTCAGCAGGCCCATGAAGCCATACCGGCGGGGAACCGCGGTGTAAAAGGCAATCTCATGGATCCCCAGCCCGCGAACCGGGGGCGGATCGACCATCTCGCCGGAATAGACATTGCGGCCCAGCCAATTCGCTGCCGCAAGCGTCAGCGGATCGCTCGCGGACGGCGTGAAGCAAATGGCGTAGCGCATAAAAATCTCCTCCAGAGCGCGACAAGCCGGCTGACCGAACCGGCACCGACGGCCAAGGAGATAGGTGATTTGCGTGACAGATTGACGACCCGAAAGAGGCGTGAATTCACGTTTTATGTGATATGACTGAAATATGACTTGCTAAAGTGAAAGTCTGCGGCAACTTGAAGCGACCGGGCATATTCGCCGCCTCCCGCACCGCCGCCTCGGCCAGCCGATGCGCCAATCCGAAGCTCACCTTGAAGCCTCCGGTCAAGGCAATCACCGCCGGATGGTCCGGGTGCGCGCCGACCATCGGGTCACGATCCACGGCTTTCGGGCGCAAGCCCGCCCAACGTTCGATCACCTCCGCGCCGGCCAGCACCGGCGCCATGGCGCGCGCTGCGACGAGCAGAGCGTCAAGCTGCCCGTCCGTCGACCGCGGATCGTTGAAACGGTTCTCGCTCGTGCTGCCGACTGCGACCAGTCCTCCCTCGTGCGGAACGATATAGAGGCCGTCCCGAAAGATAACCGGGAGGGCGCCATCGACATCGGCCTTCAACATGGCCGCCTGCCCCTTGACCGGCTGGCCGAGCGAGGATTTGCGACCTTCCGTCAGCCCATCGAGGATTGGAAACGACCGATGCCCGGCGGCAAGGATGCAGCGTCCGAACCGGATGTCGCCCGCATTCGTGCGCGCCAGGCCCTGGCCCGGATCGATGCTCTCCACGGCAACGCCCTCGGCGAGCCGGACGTGCCGTGCCGTGGTCAGAAATTCGCGCAGCACCGCCAGCAAGGCGCGGGGCGCGACGCGCGCTGCCAAGGTATCGAAGACAAACCCGCTTTCCGCGGCCGAAGGCTCGATCCAGCCTTCGACGGGCGCGGCGTCGAGGACATGCCAATGAAACCGACGGTCTTCATGCCGCCAATGCGCCTCCGCATCCTGAGAATGACCGAGCGCGATCTGCCTCAGATGCGGCTTCGGCAGCGGGATCAGGCGGCCGGCGCGACGATAGCCGGCCGAAAGCCCGGTCTCCACCTCCAGCGCCGCGATGTCCTCTTCCAGTGAAATGAGCGCGTCGAACTGAAACTGCTTCTTGTCGGACCACTTGTCGGGCATGTGCGGCATCAGCGCGCCAAGCAGACCACCGCTCGCTCCTTGCCCGAAATGGCCGGCTTCGACGAGCAATGCCTGAATGCCGAGGCGCTCGGCGTGAACGGCGGCCCACAGACCCATGATCCCCCCGCCGACGATCAACAGATCGAAGGACGATTGACCGGCAGGTCTCAGGGGATTATCGGCTCTTTCCATGACAGATCCAGTTTCCGATCGGACTGAGGCGTCCGAAACCAATGCGGCAAGCCCGGAGCTCGAATGGCGCGACGGCGATATGCCCTATTCGACGGCATTTGGCGACCATTTTTATTGCCAGACGGATGGCCGGCTGGAATGCGGCCATGTCTTCCTGGCCGGCAACGGCCTGCCCGCCCGCTGGCAGGAGCGCCAAGATTTTCTGATCGGCGAACTCGGCTTCGGCACCGGCCTGAATTTCTGCGAGACATGGCGCCAATGGCGGCAGCAGGCAGCACCCGGTTCGCTCCTGCACTTCATGTCCTTCGAGCTCTATCCCATGCGTGCCGAGGAAATCGACCGCGCGCTGTCGCACTGGCCTGAAATCGACAATGAGCGCCAGGCGCTTGCCGCCGCGTGGCCGAACGATCCGCAAGGCCTGGTATCCTTGCGGCTCGACGCGCATACGCGCCTCAGCGTCGTCTGCGGCCCCGCCCTCGACGGCGTAAGCCATGCAGCATCCGGCTTCGATGCCTGGTATCTCGACGGCTTCGCGCCGTCGCGCAATGCCGACATGTGGTCACCGGAGCTGATGCAGACGCTCTACGACAAGACCTCTCCGAATGGCACTTTCGCCACCTACGCGGCGGCGGGTTTCGTTCGGCGAAACCTGCAGGCGACGGGGTTCGTCGTTGAGCGGCGCAAGGGCTTCGCCGGCAAGCGGGAAATGCTCTGCGGCGTCAAGCCGGCCTAGCTGTTGGAACGATCGGCCTGGAAAACGGCGTCGCCGAGATAGCGCCGGATCTTGCCCTCGAGAAGTTCGGGGCTGATCGGTTTCGACAGGCAATCGTCCATGCCGGATTGCATGCAGGTGATGCGATCGACATCCAGCGCCTGCGCAGTCACCCCGACGATGGGGACATGCCATTCCTGCCCCAGCTGCGTCTCCAGTTGCCGGATCATGCGGGTCGCCTGATGGCCGTTCATGACGGGCATGGAGACATCCATGAGGATCAGCGACGGCCGCAACTGGCGCCATGCGTCCACCGCCGCCTGGCCGTTCTCCACGACAAGGAATCGCAAGCCGGTGGCCTGTAGAATCTGCGTGAAGACGATCTGGTTCACCTCGTTGTCCTCGGCCACGAGAACATCAATCGCGTTGCCGGGTTTGGCGGGCATCAACTGATCGGTGGTTTCGATCGCGACCGCGATCTCCCTGTCTATCGGCAACTGTCGGGCAGCGGAATCCGATTGCCCACCCGCCTTCTTTCTCCGGGACGTCCGCACGACATCGATGATCGTGTTGCGCAGCACATTGGCGCGCACCGGCTTCATCAGGTGCGTCTGGCCATTGACGGCGCCGAATTCCTTGTCGCTGCCAGCGGCACCCATCGACGTGAGAAACACGATCGGCAGCGTGGCGAAGCGCGGATCGGCGCATACGGTGCTCGCCAGTTGATAGCCATTCATGTGGGGCATGCCGTAATCGATGATAATCGCATCGACCGATACGCCCATATCGAAGGCGGCATCCAGAATGGCGAGCGCGGTCTCCGCATCCTCGGCCGCGTGCCCGTCGAAACCCCAGTGCGCCAATTGTTCGGTCAATATCCGCCGATGGGTCTCGTCGTCTTCCACGACCAGGATCCTGGCGCGCTTCAGATTGGCGGGCAGCTCCGGAACCGCGTCGCGCGCGGCGACCAGCGGCATCGGCAGATGGACCGTGAAGACCGATCCCCTGCCCCATTCGCTTTCGACGGACAGCGACCCGCCGAAAAGATCGACGAGGCCGGCGGTGATGGCGAGGCCCAGGCCCGACCCATCGAGACGTCGCGCAAAGGAGGAATCCGCCAACGAGAATTTGTCGAAGATGGTGTCGAGCTTCTCATCGGGAATGCCGATGCCCGTATCCTCGACACGGAGCACGAGCAATACGTTGTCGTCCGGCGCAAATTGACTGTCCAGTTCCACCAGCACATGGCCGCGCTCGGTGAACTTGATGGCATTGCCGACGAGATTGGTCACGATCTGGCGGAAACGGCCCGCGTCGCCAAGCATCGCCGCCGGCACGCCGGGAGCGATGCGCACCATCAGCTCTATGTTCTTTTCCGATGCGGCGGCGGCCAGGAGCGTCGCTATGTCCTCGATAGCCTCGGCAGGATCGAATGCCATCTTGCGCAGATGCATTTCACCGGTGTCGATGCGGGAAAAATCGAGAATGTCGTTGATGATCGTCATCAAGGCGTTGCCGGACTTGACGATGATATCGACGAAAGTCTTCTGCCGCGTATCGAGATCGGTCTTGCCGAGCAATTCCGCCATGCCGAGAACACCGTTCATCGGCGTGCGGATTTCATGGCTCATATGGGTGAGGAATTCGGATTTGGCCCGGTCCGCGGCGTTGCTGCGCGCCAGCAGCAGCTGCAGATCCGCCTCGCGCTCCTTCATCTCCGTGACGTCGGTCAACACCACCGTCCAGCGGCGATGCTCGCCGATCGCCGCGTCGAGCTGCATCCAGCGATCGCCGACGATCTGGAACACGCAGGAAATCGGCTTGCACGACGCGATGCTGTCAGCCCACGACTTCCGCAGAACCTCGGAATCGCCGCCGAAGTCACCGCGTTCCGCGCAATAGTCGAACGCCGCCGACCAGTTCTTGCCGACCTCGAGAAGCGCCGCCGGCAGCTTCAGCATGTCCTTCAGCCGGTCGTTCGCCAGCATGATCGTGCCATCCTGGACGATCAGCAGGCCCTGTGACATCGCCTGCATGGCATCGGCCATGAGTTCGCCAAGACGCTCCAGCGCCAGGCGGGTCTCGGTAATTTCCTGAGATTGCTGCCTTACGGAGGAAATGTCCGTGTAGGACATCAGCGTGCGACCGTTGGAAATACGGCGCGCATCGATGATGACGGATTTGCCGTCGGCAAAATTCACTTCCGTCTGCAGATGCTCCCCCGCCTTGCGCAATGCAGCCAGACGCGCCTGATAGATGTCGTCGATGCTGCCGCTATCGGCGCTGAACCGTGCCAGCTCGTAGTGCTTGGCGATCAGGTCGCGATAAGGGCGGCCTTCGAAGCGATCGTCCTTCGAGAACTCCCATATGTCGTAGAAGGCGTGGTTGACGTATTCGACGATGTAATCGCTGTTGTGGATCAGTACGCCGATCGGCATCGAGCGGAGAATATTGTCGAGATCCTGATGCAGCGCTTCGGCCCGTGCTTGCGCCTCGATCAGCTGCGTCTCCCGCTGCTTCAGCGCCGACGTATCGGTCACGGAGCCAATGGCATAGTGCTTGCCGTCCGTCGTCGTTGCACGATTGAGGCGAATCCTCACCGGGCGCGCAACCTGCTGCCGGTTGACGATTTCGCTTTCGAATTCATGGCCGCGCCCTTCCCGCAGCACCGCTTCATTTTCCGCAAAGAAGTCATCCGCGCCGACGTCGAACATCTCATGCTCGGTCTTTCCCAGCATTTCCTTGCGGTCGAGGCCGATGATGTCGGCATGGGCGGCATTGGTATAAATCAGCCGATGGTCCGCATCGCGCACGAAGGTCGCAACGGGCAGATCTTCCAGGACGCTGCGGAAAAAGCCGGCCTCGTCGACATCCTTCCGCACCGTTTCGGCGGTGGAGACATCGCGTGTCGCGGCCGATGCGGCCTGGAATACCCCAAATATGTAGAGGCGCTCTTCCGAAGGGGAAAAGCTTTCGATCTGTATGCGCGAGCGCTGGCGGCCCGACGCATCGAAGCACAGCGCCACCTCCTCCGAACCGAAAACAAGAGCGCGGCGCTCCCTGTCCTCCCGGTCGGCACTTTCATCGGCATCGAGAAGATCATGGCTGCGATTGCCGATGAAATCGGAAATCTCGCGTCCGAAAAAACGCGCATAGGCTTCGTTGACGGCGACGTAGCGCAGCTCGCTGTTCTTGATGTAGGCGGGCCTGTCCAGATTGGCGATCCGGCGGCACGCTATGTCAAGCAGTTCACCGTCCAGGGTCAAATGGAGCCTCTCTTCTCACCGCGCATGACAGTTCATGACACGACGCTCTAGCACATGTCGTTTTAACAAGCCGTTAACCATGTTTAACCACCGTCGCCACGTCGCGTTCTGACCATGCACTATCCTATAACGGTCATGCCTTGGTCGCAAACGACGGCGGCACGCTGCCGCAAACTCTGCCAAGAATCACCCGAAGCAATTCCCGCAAAAGCACAGCGGTCTTTCGTGCGGAATGCATAAAAACAAGGATATGGAGCGGCCCGGCCGCTTCGACGGATCATTGGGAGTGAGCGCTATGAGCGACGAAGCAAGCCTGGCCTTGAACGAAGCGGAGGCCTCGGTAGCGACAGGCGAACGACGGCGTCGGGCCGGAGGTCGCGGCGCTGAACGCAGCCGCAAGCCGAGCGGCGCGAAATACCTCAACCTTGTCAACAGCCTCACCCATACCGAACTCCTGTCGCCAGAGGCGCTGGACGACATTCACAACGCCTCGCTGACCATCCTCGAAGAAATCGGCATGGACATCATCCTGCCGGAAGCGCGCGAGCGCATGAAGGCCGCCGGCGCCGATGTCACGCCGGGCAAGGAGCGCGTGCGCTTCGACCGCAACATGATCATGGAGCTGATCGCCTCCGTTCCCTCGACCTTCACCCTGCACGCCCGCAATCCGCTCAGGAATGTCCAGATCGGCGGCCGCAACCTCGTCTTTGCCCAGGTCGCCTCCGCTCCCTTCGTTGCCGACCGCGAAGGCGGGAGAAGAGCCGGCAACCAGGAGGATTTCCGCAAGCTCATCAAGCTCGCCCAATCCTTCGACATCATTCATATGACCGGCGGCTACCCGGTCGAGCCGATCGATATCCATGCGTCGGTGCGCCATCTCGATTGCCTTTCCGACATCGTGAAGCTCACCGACAAGGCTTTCCACTGCTATTCGCTCGGCAAGCAGCGCAATATCGATGCGATCGAGATCGCCCGCATCGGTCGCGGCATCAGCATGGAGCAGATGGAGCGCGAGCCCTCGCTCTTCACCATCATCAATTCCTCCTCGCCGCTGCGTCTCGACGGGCCGATGCTGCAGGGCATCATCGAAATGTCGTCGCGGGGCCAGGTGGTGGTGGTCACGCCGTTCACGCTGGCGGGCGCCATGGCGCCGGTGACGATTGCCGGCGCGCTGGTACAGCAGAATGCCGAGGCGCTGTGCGGCATCGCCTTCACGCAGATGGTGCGCAAGGGCGCGCCGGTCATGTATGGCGGCTTCACCTCCAACGTCGACATGAAGACGGGAGCGCCCGCCTTCGGCACGCCGGAATACATGAAGGCGGTCATCTGTGGCGGCCAACTCGCCCGCCGCTACGGCATTCCCTACCGTACCTCCAACACCAATGCTTCGAACACGCTTGATGCCCAGGCGGCTTACGAATCGGCCCTTTCACTTTGGGCCCTGACCCAGGGCGGCGGCAATTTCGTGCTGCACGCCGCCGGCTGGAGCGAAGGCGGCCTCACCGCCTCCTTCGAGAAATTCATCCTCGACGTCGACATGCTGCAGATGGTTGCCGAGTTCCTGACGCCGCTGGATGTCAGCCAGGATGCCCTCGCGCTCGACGCGGTGCGCGATGTCGGCCCCGGCGGGCACTATTTCGGCACGGCACACACGCTCGCCCGTTATGAGACCGCTTTCTATTCGCCGATCTTGTCGGACTGGCGAAATCACGAGACATGGACGGAGGCCGGACGGCCCACAACCTACGACCATGCCAACCGCATTTTCAAGGAAACGCTCGCCCGCTATGAGCAGCCGCCGCTCGACCCGGCCGTTGAAGAGGAGCTCGATGCCTTTGTCGCAAGGCGAAAGGAAGAAGGTGGCGTTCCCACCGATTTCTAGTTGAAAATCAATGCCTTTCGCCTCCCCATCATGGACGAAATTTAATGTCGCGGTCCTTTTTTTAGCCGCGACTTCGCCCGTTTTCCCTTCCACTTTCAAACTCGGCTTCGGCTGGGAGGCCTGTGTTCTTGGGAAAGGGATCTCAATGTCTGTACTCCGAAATCTAACGACGGCCGGTCTGATCGCGCTGACGCTTGGCAGCGCCGCGGCCGTAACAACCACCACTGCCGGCGCCTCCGAGCGCGGCGCCATCTTCGGCGGTCTTGCCGCCGGTGTCGTCGGTGGTGCGCTCGCCGCGGAGGCGGTACGACCCGCCTATCCGGTCTATCCGGCTTATTATCCGGCCTATCGAACCTATTATGCTCCGGCCTACGTCCGCGCCTACCCCAGTTGCTACTGGGCCTGGCGCCACGACGGCTGGGGTCGTGCATACCGTGTCGAGGTCTGCCGCTGAAGCCTGACAGCACCGCACGGTGCTGATGGCACTCCCTATCAGTCGTACTCGATCCGCAATGCCGCCGGTTTTCCGGCGGCATTTTTTGTCTGCCTGTTGAAAAGCTTTTGCTCACACCCCTTGACTTTGGCGGCAATTAAGACCAAATGCGCCTCAGCTTTCACCTTCCGGCCGCCGCGTGAGCGTGCCCTGCGGGACAATATGTACGCAAGAGAGGGACAAAAGCGCTTTAGATAATGAGACCGCACCCAAGGCGGTCAGATGCGCTGGAAAGCTTTTTCCAACTTACAAGTTCCCACTTCACGCGGGGTTCTTGACGCCAGAGACAGACCGGACCGCATGGTGCGATCCGGCCTTTTTGCTTTGGCGCCCCCGAAAGGTATTGAATTGACCGATTTTCACTCGCTTGGTCTCTCCAAGCAGATCGTAGATACGCTGTCGCAGAACAACTTCGCGACGCCGACGCCGATCCAGGCGCAGGCGATCCCGCTCGTTCTCCAGGGCCGCGATCTGATCGGCCTCGCCCAGACCGGCACCGGCAAAACGGCCGCCTTCGGCCTGCCGATCATCGAAATGCTGCTGAAGGACGCCAAGCGCCCCGACAACCGCACCGTCCGGACGCTCATCCTCGCTCCGACCCGCGAACTGGTGAACCAGATCGCCGATAACCTCAAGCTCTTCGTCCGCAAGACGCCGCTGAAGATCAACGTCGTCGTCGGCGGTGCGTCGATCAACAAGCAGCAGCTTCAGCTTGAACGCGGCACCGACATCCTCGTCGCCACGCCGGGCCGTCTCCTCGATCTCATCAGCCGCCGCGCCCTGTCGCTCGGCCATGTCACCCACCTCGTCCTCGACGAAGCCGACCAGATGCTCGATCTCGGCTTCATCCACGACCTGCGCAAGATATCCAAGATGGTCCCGGCCAAGCGCCAGACCATGCTGTTTTCGGCCACCATGCCGAAGGCGATCGCCGATCTGGCTTCCGACTATCTGACCAACCCGGTCAAGGTGGAAGTATCGCCTCCGGGCAAGGCAGCCGACAAGGTGGAGCAGTATGTCCACTTCGTTTCCGGCCAGAACCACAAGACCGAGATCCTCAAGGAAACGATTTCCGCGAACCCGGATGGCCGCGCCATGGTCTTCCTGCGCACCAAGCATGGTGCCGAGAAGCTGATGAAGCATCTCGATCATGTCGGCTTTGCCGCCGCCTCCATCCACGGCAACAAGAGCCAGGGTCAGCGCGAGCGCGCGCTCAAGGCCTTCCGTGACGGCGAAATCCGCGTTCTCGTCGCCACCGACGTCGCCGCTCGCGGCATCGATATCCCCGGCGTTTCGCATGTCTACAACTACGACCTGCCGGAAGTGCCCGATGCCTATGTCCACCGCATCGGCCGTACCGCGCGCGCCGGCCGCGACGGCATCGCCATCGCCTTCTGCGCCCCGGACGAAATCCGCCTGCTGCGCGACATCGAGCGCCTGATGGGCATCGAAATTGCCGTTGCCAGCGGTGAGGCTCCGGCCGATCGCGGCCGTCCCGTTCGCGGCAACAACCGCGGCGGCGGTCAGGGCCGTGGTGGCCAGGGCCAGGGACAAGGTCGCGGCGCAGGTCAGGGTCGTGCCGAAGGCCGTCCTGCCCGCCCGGCCCGTCGCCCCTTCTTCGACAATGAGAACGGCGAAGCCCGCGGCCAGGCCGGAGAGCGTCAGGAACGTCGCGCCCCGCGCGAAAACAACCGCAACGCCGATTTCCGTGGCCAGCGCCGCAACGAGCAGACGCCGCGCCCGGAAGTGGACAACGATCTCGCATCGACGTCCGATTTCCGTCCGGCACGCAAGCCGCATCACGGCAACTCCGCGAATGGCAATGGCGCAGCTCATGAGGGCGCTGCTCACCGCGGACAGCGCCACGCCCATGGCCGCCCGGCGGGCCGTCATGGCGAAGAGCGTAGCCAGGGCGAACAGCGCAACGGCGGCAACGGCCGCACGAAGCGTCGCGGCCCCGGCAATGGCGGCCAGCGCCGCGAACGTGCCTAACACGATAAAAAGGGGGCCTCTGGCCCCCTTTTTTTGTTCCGGATGAAACAATCTATTCCGGCACCACATCCGCCGTGCGCCGGTTGGTCAGATAGACGCCGATCACCACGACCGCCGTGCCGATGATGATCGGCAGCGTCAGCGGCTCGCCGAAGGCAATCGCCGCCTCGATGGCGACGGCCGGCGGCATCAGGTAGATCAGCGATGCGGCGCGCGATACCTGCCCCCGGCGAATGAGATAGAGCAGCAGACCGACGGCACCCATGGACAGGCCGAAAACCGACCAGAGCAGCGACAGGATCGCCGTCTGCGTGCCGTCGAAACGAAGGCCCTCGAATATGAAGGCCAGCGGCACGGTGACGATCAACGCCCCGACATACTGCAGGGTCGCGATGGTGCGCAGGTCGCCGGTTTGCAGATGCCGCTTCTGGTAGAGCGTGCCGTAGGTCACCGATACCATTGCCAGCAGATTGACGATCAGCGGGACGGCGGATTGCCAGAGATCGGCTGTTTCCGGCGTCAGCAGCTTTGGCGAAATCGCAATGGCAATGCCGAGAAAGCCGAGTAGCAGGCCGACACGCTGGATGGGTTGCAGCCGTTCGCCGACGAGAAACGGCGCCGCCATCGCAGTCATCAGCGGCTGGAGTGCCGCGATGATGCCGGAGATGCCGGCCGGCACGCCCTCGGCGATCGCCCACCAGAGACAAGCCAGGTAGATGCCGTGCAGGAAGATACCGGAATAGACGGCACGAAACACGCTCGACCAATCGCGCGGCCATTTGGCTCCGGTCAGCGAACAGAGCAGCACGAAAGCAAGTGCCGACAGCGCATAGCGCATCATCAGGAACGTGAACGGACCCGAATGCATCGAGGCATATTTGGCGACGATCCAGCCGGTGGACCAGAGAAGGACGAAAATCGCCGGCGCGAGCTTATCGAGGAACATGGAAATCGGACCGATATACGTGTGATGCGCGGGAGCCGGAATCGGGGATAAACTCGGGGTGGCGCGCGGGGGGCTGCAGGCTGATAGCCGATGGCAACAGCGCGGTCAAAATCGATCTGCTGAAAACAGCAATCAATTTTTCTTCACGCCAAACGGGTCGTCGCCAAGGCTCGGGGACGCCGATCCGCAACCCCCGAGCTCCGTCTGCAAAAGAAGCATATGCTTAAATTTTGATCCGCCCCGAAAGGCGCGGCTCGGCAAGTAAAAACCGCTCTATCGCTAAATGCATGCAAATCCCCCGTTTTTCGGCCCGGCGAAATTCGTAGGGGCAACTGCGCATAGTTCTTGCATTGTGAAAACTGTTGTATTCAAATGAGTGAAAAATACGGGGACCGCACCTTTGGCATTTGATGAAATGATAACTGCGGATGAAAATCCGCGCGCGCCTTACGAGAAATACTTCGAGTGGTACTCGGGCCAGGATAGAGGCCACCTCATTGCCAAATCCCGCGATGCGGAAAACATCTTCCGAAAAACGGGCATTACCTTCGCGGTCTACGGACACGCAGACTCCTCCGAAAAGCTCATCCCCTTCGACATCATCCCCCGCATCATATCAGGCAGCGAATGGCGCAAGCTCGCCCAGGGCATCGAACAACGTGTCATCGCTCTCAACGCTTTCCTCTATGACATCTATCACAAGCAGGAAATCATCCGCGCCGGGCGCCTCCCGCGTGAGCTGATCGAGCGGAACGATGCCTTCCTGCCCGAGATGATCGGCTTCCGGCCGCCGGGTGGCGTCTATACCCATATCGTCGGCACCGACATCGTGCGCACCGGCGAAGACCAGTTCTACGTGCTCGAGGACAATGCCCGCACGCCGTCCGGTGTCAGCTACATGCTGGAAAACCGCGAAACGATGATGCAGATGTTTCCGGAGCTGTTCCACCAGAACAAGGTGCGGCGGGTCGAGGACTATCCGCTGCAGCTGCGCCAGAGCCTCGCCTCGCTCGCCCCTCCCGGCTGCACCGGCAAGCCGCGCGTCGCGGTGCTGACGCCGGGCATCTACAATTCCGCCTATTACGAGCATTCCTTCCTTGCCGACATGATGGGCGTGGAGCTTGTCGAAGGTTCTGACCTGCGCGTCATCGACGGCAAGGTGAAGATGCGCACGACGCGCGGCTACGAGGCCATCGACGTGCTCTATCGCCGCGTCGACGACGATTTCCTCGATCCCCTCACCTTCCGGCCGGATTCCGCGCTTGGCATTCCCGGCATCATGGATGTCTATCGCGCCGGCCACATCACCATCGCCAATGCGCCCGGCACCGGCATTTCCGACGACAAGGCGATCTATTCCTACATGCCGGAAATCGTCGAATTCTACACCGGCCGCAAGCCGATCCTCGAAAACGTGCCGACCTGGCGCTGTTCGGAGCCAGACAGCCTGAAATATGTGCTCGATAATCTTGCCGACCTCGTCGTCAAGGAAGTTCATGGCTCCGGCGGCTACGGCATGCTGGTGGGGCCGACGGCCACGAAGAAGGAGCGAACGGAATTTGCCGAGAAGCTGAAGAGCAGACCCAACAACTACATCGCCCAGCCGACGCTGTCGTTGTCGACGGTGCCGATCCTCGTCAATAAAGGCATCGCGCCGCGGCACGTCGACCTGCGCCCTTACGTACTGGTGTCGGACAAGGTGCGGATCATCCCTGGCGGGCTCACCCGCGTGGCGTTGAAGGAAGGCTCGCTGGTGGTCAACTCCAGCCAGGGCGGCGGCACCAAAGACACCTGGGTTCTGGAGGACTGAACGGACATGCTGGGAAGAACCGCCAATGGCCTCTACTGGATGTTCCGCTACATCGAACGCGCAGAAAACATAGCCCGGCTGGTCGATGCCGGTCAGCGCATGTCGCTGACGCGCGCCGATGCCGTCGATGACGACTGGGACGGAGTGCTGCAAAGCGCCGGCGTGCGCGAAGCCTATGACGAAGTGCATGGCAAGCTGACGGGTACGGACGCGATCGATTATCTGATGCGCGACCGCTCCAATCCGTCGAGCGTCATGTCCTGCATCGAATATGGCCGCAACAACGCCCGCATGGTGCGCACGGCGCTGACCCGCGACACCTGGGAAGCCACCAACGAATGTTGGATCGAACTGAAGTCCCTGCTCGGCAAGCGGCTGAAAACGGCCGAACTGCCCGAGACGATCGACGTCATCAAACAGCGCGCGGGCTTGATCCGCGGTGCCTTCCACGGCTCGATGCTGCGCAACGAGCTCTATAATTTCGCCCGTATCGGCACCTTCATCGAGCGCGCCGACAACACCGCCCGCATCCTCGACGTGAAATATTACGTGCTGCTGCCCTCCGTCTCGCATGTCGGCTCCTCGCTCGACAATGCGCAATGGGAATCGATCCTGCGATCGGTCTCGGCGCACCGGGCCTATAAATGGGCCTACGATCCCGAATACAAGCCGGCCAATATTGCCGATTTCCTGATCCTGAACGGGCAGATGCCGCGCTCGCTTGCCTATTGCTACGACAAGATCGTCAGCAACATAGGCTACCTCAGCGCCGAATACGAAACGCGGCTGCCGGCGCACGATACCGCCGAAGCGATCCGGCAGTCCCTGCAGCGGCTGACGGTCAAGCGCATCATGGACCAGGGTCTGCACGAATTCCTGGAGGATTTCGTTGCCCGCAACAACAAGCTTGGCGCGGAGATTTCCGATGGCTACCGGTTCTATGAGTAGGCGGACAACATCATGAGACTGACGATCAGCCACATCACCGAATATCGCTACGACCAACCGGCGCAATTCTCGCTGCAGCGTCTGCGTCTGACGCCGCTGACGGGTGTCGGGCAGACGGTCCTCGACTGGAAACTGTCTGTCGAGGGTGCAAGCCCCGAAGTGGAATATGACGATCAGTTCGGCAATCGCATCACGCTCGTCTCGCTCGACGGCCAGCAGGATGCGACGAGGATCGTTGCCTCGGGCGAAGTCGAAACGCAGGATCTCAACGGCGTCCTCGGGCAGCATACCGCCTTTAGCCCGCTCTGGCTCTTCCTGCGCGACTCACCGCGCACCAGGGCCGGCAAGCTGACCAAGGATCTGTTGCGCGGCATCTCCGGCGACAACGACCTCGGCAAGATGCATGCGCTGATGGCGTCGATCCATGAGACGGTGGAATACAAGCCCGGCACCAGCGACACGGAAACCACCGCCGAGCAGGCATTGGAGAGGAAAAGCGGCGTCTGCCAGGATCATGCCCATGTCTTCATCGCCGGCGCCCGCGCATTGCGCATCCCGGCACGTTACGTCTCCGGCTATCTCATGATGGACGGCAAGAACGAGCAGGCCGCCACGCACGCCTGGGCCGAAGCGCACATTCCCGGCCTTGGTTGGGTCGGCTTCGACCCCGCCAATGACGTGTGCCCCGACGCCCGCTACGTCCGCATCGCCACGGGCCTGTGCTATCGCGATGCTGCTCCCGTCTCCGGCATGCGGATCGGCACGCCCGGCGAAACCCTCATGGTCAAGGTGACGGTCGCAAGCCAGGAACAGACGCAAAGCCAGAGCCAGAGCCAATAAAGCAAAAGGGCGGAACCAACGCTCCGCCCTTCGCCCGATCATAAGCCTCGATATCAGTGGCTGTCGCGATTGTTCGGGATTTCCGAGCCGCGCGGGCCGACGAGGAAGTCGAGGTCGGCGCCGGTATCGGCCTGCATGACCGACTTCACATAGAGACCGCCGTAGCCGCCATTGAGCGGCTTGACCGGCGAAACCCAGGCGGCGCGGCGCTTCGCCAGTTCCTCATCCGACACTTCCAGCTGGATCGTGCGGGCTGGAACGTCGACGGCGATGATGTCGCCGTTCTGGACGAGCGCCAGCGGTCCGCCATCGGCAGCTTCAGGCGCCGTGTGCAGGATGACGGTGCCGTAGGCGGTGCCCGACATGCGCGCATCCGAAATGCGGATCATGTCGGTGATCCCCTTCTTCAGCACCTTCGGCGGCAGGCCCATGTTGCCGACTTCGGCCATGCCCGGATAACCCTTCGGGCCGCAATATTTCAGCACCATGATACAGGTCTCGTCGATGTCGAGATCATCGCGGTTGATGCGGGCGTGATAGTCCTCGATGCTTTCGAAGACAACGGCGCGGCCCTTGTGCTGCATCAGATGCGGCGAAGCGGCCGATGGCTTGAGCACCGCACCCTTCGGGGCGAGATTGCCGCGCAGAACCGCGATGCCGCCCGACTGCGTCAGCGCCTTCTCGCGCGGGACGATGACGTCGTCATTATAGTTGACGACATCCTTGACGCCGGCCCAGATGCTTTCGCCTGTCACGGTGATCGCATCCTTATGCAGCAGGCCCATCTCTCCCACGGCCTTGATGACGACGGGCAGGCCGCCGGCATAGTAGAACTCTTCCATCAGGTGCTTGCCCGAGGGCTGCAGGTTGACGATCGTCGGCACTTCGCGGCCGAGGCGATCCCAATCATCCAGCGACAGGTCGACGCCGATGCGGCCGGCGAGCGCGAGGAGGTGCAGGACGGCATTGGTCGAACCGCCGACCGCGCCGTTGACGCGAATGGCGTTCTCGAAGGCTTCCTTGGTCAGGATGTCGGAAGGCTTCAGATCCTCCTTGACCATGTCGACGATGCGGCGACCGGAAAGCTGCGAGATAACGCGGCGACGTGCATCCACGGCCGGAATGGCCGCATTGCCGGGCAAGGTCATGCCGAGCGCTTCGGCCATCGACGCCATGGTCGAGGCCGTGCCCATGGTCATACAGCTGCCGGCCGAACGGGCCATGCCCTGCTCCGCATCCATGAATTCATCCAGCGACATCTCGCCGGACTTGACCATTTCCGAGAACTGCCAGATCGCCGTGCCGGAGCCGACATCCTTGCCGCGCCACTTGCCGTTCAGCATCGGGCCGCCGGAGACGAGAATGACCGGGATATCAACCGAGGCAGCACCCATCAGCAGGCTCGGCGTGGTCTTGTCGCAGCCGCCGAGCAGCACGACGCCATCGACCGGATTGCCGCGGATCGCCTCTTCGACATCCATGGCCGCGAGGTTGCGGAACATCATCGCCGTCGGGCGCAACGTGCTTTCGCCGACCGAGAAGACCGGGAACTCGACGGGAAAGCCGCCTGCTTCGTAAACGCCGCGCTTCACGCGTTCGGCAAGATCGCGCAGGTGCGCGTTGCAAGGCGTCAGCTCCGACCAGGTATTACAGATGCCGATGATCGGGCGGCCGTCGAAGGTGTCGGCCGGCAGGCCCTGGTTCTTCATCCAGGAGCGATGCATGATCGCGTTCTTGCCGGTGCCGCCGAACCAGTCGTAGGAACGCAGCTTGCGCGGCCATTCAGCTTTCTTCTTCATAGTCTCAGTACCTTTTGCGTCGCGCGGGCCGCCTCGTTCGCGCCCGAGCCTTGAAGTCGGCGGTCAGGCCAGCGTGTATGCGGTCTTGACCGTGGTGAAGAATTCGGCGGCGTACTTGCCCTGCTCGCGCGGACCGAAGGACGAGCCCTTGCGGCCACCGAACGGCACATGGAAATCGACGCCCGCCGTCGGCAGGTTGACCATCACCATGCCGGCTTCGGCATTGCGCTTGAAATGCGTCGCATGTTTCAGGCTTGTCGTGGCGATGCCGGAGGACAGGCCGAACGGCGTGTCGTTGGCGGTCGCCAGCGCCTCGTCGTAATCCTTCACCCGGATGACCGAGGCAACCGGCCCGAAGATCTCCTCGCGGCTGATGCGCATCTGGTTCGTCGCTTCGGTGAAGAGCGTCGGCTGCAGGTAGAAGCCGGGCGTCTCGCGGCTGACAAGCTCGCCGCCGAAGGCAAGCTTGGCGCCTTCTTGGCGGCCGATCTCGATATAGTCGGTGTCGGTCTTCAGCTGCTTGGCATCGACGACCGGGCCGATATGGGTGCCGGCCTTGATGGCGTTGTCGACATTCAGCGTCTTCAACTTTTCCGTCAGCGCTGCCACGAACTTGTCGTGGATGCCTTCGGTGACGATCAGGCGTGACGATGCCGTGCAGCGCTGGCCAGTCGAGAAGAAGGCGGAGTTGGCGGCGGCCTCGACGGCAACCGTCAGATCGGCATCGTCAAGCACGACCATCGGGTTCTTGCCGCCCATTTCCAGCTGGTACTTGCGGCCGTGCTCGACGGAGGAGAGCGCCACGCGCTTGCCCGTGCCGACCGAGCCCGTGAAGGTGATGCCGGACAGAACCGGGCTGTCGAGCATCGCCTGGCCGACGACGGAGCCCTTGCCCATGACGAGGTTCAGCACGCCCTTCGGCAGGCCGGCGCGATGGAGAATATCGACGATCGCCCAGGAGCAGCCGGGCACCAGGTCGGCCGGCTTGAAGACGATGGTGTTGCCGTAGCAGAGCGCCGGCGCGATCTTCCAGGCGGGAATGGCGATCGGGAAGTTCCAGGGCGTGATAATGCCGATGACGCCGAGCGGCTCGCGGGTGATCTCGACGCCGATATTCGGACGCACGGAGGGAAGCACCTCGCCCGCAAGACGCAGCGCCTCGCCGGCAAAGAAATCGAAGATCTGCGCGGCGCGGATGGTCTCGCCGATCGCTTCGGGCAGCGTCTTGCCCTCTTCGCGGGCGAGCAACGCGCCGAGTTCGTCCTTGCGCGCCAGGATCTCGTCGCTGGTCTTCCTCAGGATGGAATGACGCTCGAGAATGCCCGAACGAGACCAGGCCGGAAAGGCGGCCTTGGCGGCAGCGATGGCGTCGGCGACGTCCTGAACGCTGGCACTGGCATAAAGGCCGACGACCTCGTTCGTATCCGATGGGTTGATGTTTTCGGCACTGGTCGTTCCGGTCCACTCGCCGGCGATCAGATTCTGATGAATGGTCATGGCGTCATGCCTTCCTGGATCGTGTTGGAAACGCCCGGCCGGTCGTTTGCGGCCGGGCTCGACGAATTACAGCTGGCGAACAGCTACGGTCTCTTCGGCGGCAACCGCCAGCGGATTGCGCAGCGGCAGGCCGAATTCGGCAACTTCGATCTCGAACACATCGCCTGCTTCCGGCTTGATGCCTTCTGCGAAGGAGAGCGTCGCCGTGCCGAACATATGGACATGAACGTCGCCGGGGGTGCGGAACAGGCCGTATTTGAAGTGGTGATATTCGAGGTTTGCGAAGGTGTGCGACATGTTCGCCTCTCCCGACAGGAACGGCTTTTCGAAGATCACCTTGTCACCGCGCCTGATGCGCGACGTGCCGCGAATATCCTCCGGCGCCGCGCCGATGCGGATTTCCGGACCAAAGCTCGCGGGACGCAGCTTGGAATGCGCGAGATAGAGATAGTTGATCCGCTCGGTGACGTGATCGGAGAATTCGTTCGACAGCGCGAAGCCGATGCGGAACGGCGAGCCGTCCTTGGCGATGACATAGATGCCGGCCATCTCTGGTTCCTCACCGCCGTCGAGCGCGAAGGACGGCGACACTAGCGCCGCACCCGGAGCCGCGGCACCGTAGCCGTTGCCCTTGTAGAACCATTCCGGCTGCACACCCTTTTCTCCATCCTTGGGCTTGCCGCCCTCGATGCCCATCCTGAACATCTTCATGGAGTCTGTCAGCGTCTCTTCGGCCGCTTCCGTCGTCTTCTTGTGCATGGAGTCGCGCGTGGCGGCAGAGCCGAGATGCGTCAGGCCCGTGCCCGTCAGATGCAGGTGCGCAGCGTCCGGATGGGTGATCGGCGGCAGGAAACGGCCTTCGGCATAGACCTTTTCAAGATCGACCACCTCACCGAGACCATGCGCCTCGATGACGGATACCAGCGACTTGCCGCTATCGGCGGCCTCCAGGGCAAGCTTGTAGACGCTGCCACCGTTGACGACGGCCTTGGCGATATCGCCGGGCCCGTTGCGGACGGCAACGACGATCTCGCCGTTCGAACCCTTGATCTGCGAGATGAGCATATATTTCATCCTTTCCTAACGGACAGAGATCGGATGCAGTTTGCCGTTCCGGCTCTCAGCGAGAGCCGGACTCTGTCATGGATTTGGTTTAAAAGCTTCAGCTGATCGCTTGAGCGATCAGCCCTTGTTCTTGTTGTAGACGTCGATGAAGACGGCGGCGAGAAGGACCGCACCCTTGATCATCTTCTGGGAATCCGTCTGGTAGCCGAGGATCGACATGCCCTGGTTCAGGACACCCATGATAAGCGCGCCGATGACCGCACCGGTCACCTTGCCGACGCCGCCAGAGGCAGACGCGCCGCCGATGAAGCAGGCAGCGATCACGTCGAGCTCAAGACCGTCGCCGCCCTTGGCGGTTGCCGAGTTCAGGCGCGTGGCGATGATGATGCCGGCGATGCTGGCAAGAATGCCCATGTTGATGAAGGTGTAGAACGTCAGGCGGCGGGTATCGATGCCCGAAAGCTTCGTCGCCTTTTCGTTGCCACCCATGGCGTAGATGCGGCGGCCGATCGTGGTGCGCTGCGTGGCAAACGCATAGAGAGCGATCAGCAGCAGCATGAGGATCAGAACGTTCGGCAGGCCTCTGTAGGAGGAAATCTGGTAGCCGATGAAAATGGTCGCAGCCGCAACCACCAGATTCTGGCCGACAAAGAAGCTGAACGGCTCGACATCGATACCGTGCTTCTCGTTCACGCTGCGGCGGCGCCACGACAGAAAGAACATCACGATCGGTATGGCGACGGTCAGTAGAATCGACGTCGAATGGATGCCGCCCATGTCTGCAAAATCGGGAATGAAGCCCGTTGCGACGATCTGGAACGCCGGCGGGAATGGACCGATGCTGCTGCCGTTGCCGGTCGTGTTGATGATGGCATAGGTCAGGCCGCGGAAAACCAGCATGCCCGAGAGCGTGACGATGAACGACGGAATGCGGTGGTAGGCGATGAAGTATCCATGCCAGGCGCCGACCGCGGCCCCCATGAGAAGACAAATGACCGTGGCGAGCGCGAGATTCATGTGCATCTGCACGACCAGCACGCCGGCAACCGCACCGACGAAACCGACGACGGAGCCGACGGAGAGGTCGATGTGTCCGGCCACGATGACCAGCAGCATGCCGAGCGCCATGATGACGATGAACGAATTCTGCAGCACGATGTTGGTCAGGTTCTGTGGCCTGAACAGAACGCCGTTCGTGAGATACTGGAACAGCAGCATGATGACCACGAGCGCGATCAACATGCCGTATTCGCGAATATTGTTGCGGATATGGTCGCCTATGGAAACGACGTGGCTGCTTTCCGTGGCTGGGTTGGCCGAACTCATTGATGCTTCTCCCCTGAGCGCATGATAGCGCGCATGATGCTCTCCTGGCTCGCCTCTGCCTTTGGCAGTTCGGCGACGATGCGACCCTCGTTCATGACGTAGATGCGGTCGCAGGTGCCGAGAAGCTCGGGCATTTCCGATGAAATCATCAGAACGCCCTTTCCGTCGGCGGCAAGCTGGTTGATGATGGAATAGATTTCGTATTTTGCGCCCACATCGATGCCGCGCGTCGGCTCATCGAGGATGAGCACGTCGGGATCGGAGAACAGCCACTTCGACAGCACCACTTTCTGCTGGTTACCGCCGGACAGGTTGCCCGCCTCCTGGAAGACGCCGGCCGAACGAATGCGCAGCTTGGCGCGATAGTTCGTCGCCACCTGCAGCTCACGCACGTCGTCGATGACGGTCGCCTTGGAAACGCCGAGCAGATTGGCGAGCGTCGTATTGTGCAGGATGCTGTTCGACAGAACCAGGCCGAGCTGCTTGCGGTCCTCCGTTACGTAGGCGAGACCGGCATCGATCGCCTTGCGCACCGTGCTGGTATCGACCGGCTTGCCCTCAAGGAAGACTTCGCCGCTGACCTTGTGGCCATAGGACTTGCCGAACACGCTCATGGCGAATTCCGTGCGTCCCGCACCCATCAGGCCGGCGATGCCGACCACTTCGCCCTTGCGCACATGGACGTTGATGTCGTGCAGGATCTGGCGGTCGCGATGCTGCTGGTGAAAGGCGTTCCAGTTCTTCACTTCGAAGATGGTCTCGCCGATCGGAACCGAGCGCGGCGGATAGCGGTCGGCCAGTTCGCGGCCCACCATGTTGCGAATGATGATGTCTTCGCTGATCTCTTCTTCATGACAGTTCAGCGTCTTCACCGTCATGCCGTCGCGCAGCACCGTGATCTCGTCGGCCACCTTGCGCACTTCGTTGAGCTTGTGCGTGATGATGATCGAGGTGATGCCCTGGTTGCGGAACTCGATGAGGAGATTGAGGAGCGCATCGGAATCGCTTTCGTTCAGCGATGCCGTCGGCTCGTCGAGAATGAGCAGCTTGACGCTCTTCGACAGGGCCTTGGCGATCTCGACGAGCTGCTGCTTGCCGATGCCGATGTCGGTGACGAGCGTGTTCGGAGATTCCTTCAAGCCTACCTTGGAAAGCAGCTGCTTGGTGCGGGTAAAGGTTTCCTGCCAATTGATCATGCCATTGGCGACGACCTCATTGCCCAGGAAAATATTCTCGGCAATCGACAGCAGCGGCACGAGCGCCAGCTCCTGATGGATGATGATGATGCCGATTTCTTCGGAGTCCTTGATGGTCTTGAACTGGCGGACCGCGCCGTCATAGTAGATGTCGCCGTCATAGCTGCCGGCCGGGTAGACGCCTGAAAGCACCTTCATCAGGGTGGACTTGCCGGCCCCATTTTCCCCGACCAAGGCATGGATTTCGCCCTGACGGACCTTCAGATTGACATTTTCCAAAGCGTTCACACCGGGGAACGATTTGGTGATGCTCCGCATTTCGAGGATGGTATTGTCCATTGTCCGTATCCAACGCCGCGACCGAACATAGCAGACCGCGCGATCGTCTTAAACATCAAAGCCAGGGCCCGCATTTCAGCAAGCCCTGGCCGCTATATTGGAAGATTACTTCAGCTGGTCAGCCTTGTAGTAACCGCCATCGACGAGGATCTTCTCGTAGTTGGTCTTGTCGACTGCGACCGGGGTCAGCAGGTAGGACGGGATGACCTTGACGCCGTTGTCATAGGTCTTGGTGTCGTTGACTTCAGGCGTCTTGCCTTCCATCAGCGCGTTGACCATGTCGACGGTGACCTTTGCGAGGTCACGGGTGTCCTTGAAGATCGTGGAGTGCTGTTCGCCCGCGATGATGGACTTGACCGACGGAATTTCGGAGTCCTGGCCGGTAACGACCGGGAGCTTCACGCCGCCGGAGCCGTAGCCAACGCCCTTGAGCGAAGACAGGATACCGATCGACAGGCCGTCATACGGAGACAGCACTGCATCGACGTGAGCGTCGGTGTAGTAAGCCGAAAGCAGGTTATCCATGCGAGCCTGGGCCGTTGCCGGATCCCAACGCAGCGTGCCGACCTTGTCCATGCCCATCTGGCCGGACTTGACGACGAGCTTGCCGCTGTCGATGTAGGGCTTCAGAACCGACATTGCGCCGTCATAGAAGAAGAAGGCGTTGTTGTCGTCCGGAGAACCGCCAAACAGTTCGATGTTGAACGGGCCCTTGCCATCCTTGAGGCCGAGGGCGTCGACGATCGAGCCGGCCTGAAGAACGCCGACCTTGAAGTTGTCGAAGGTTGCGTAATAATCGACGTTGCCGCTGTTGCGGATCAGACGGTCATAAGCGATGACCTTGATGCCGGCATCGTGAGCCTTCTGCAGAACGTCGGACAGCGTGGTGCCGTCGATCGAAGCGATAACGAGAACCTTGTCGCCCTTCGTGACCATGTTTTCGATCTGCGAAAGCTGGTTCGGAATGTCGTCGTCGCCATACTGCAGGTCGGTGCCGTAGCCGGCAGCCTGGAGCTGCTTGACGATGTTGTTGCCGTCATCGATCCAGCGAGCCGAAGCCTTGGTCGGCATGGCGATACCGACAGTCCCCTTATCTGCCGCGAAGGCAGGTGCCACCAGCGTAGCGACGCCGAGCGCGGCGCCGGCCATCAATGAGATAATGGATTTCATTACTCTCTCCCTTGTTGTTAATATGACGGACGAAAAATGCCCGCCCGAAACTGCGGCAGGTTCCGTAGAAGGAATAGTTTACTTCTAATTGTGAGACACGAAGTAGGTCTCCTCCACGCTCTCACGGTTTATGAGCTGTACCCAGCGCACGATCGGCAAACTCGTACGATTTCGTATAACTGTCAAATAGAATAACTGGCAAAACACATACCAAGTTTGGTATAACATTAAAAAATAGTACTTTTTTGCCGACGAATGGGAAATTTGGCCGCTATGGAGAAAATATATAACGATTATTTCAGCGAAGGCATTGAGATTCATTCCGACAATTTTCGCGACGACACGTTGCTGAAGGCCGGTTTGAAGCTCAATCATTTGCGCATGATCGTCACGATCGAGGACCACGGGCAAATATCCGCCGCCGCCGAGTCCATGAACATGTCACAACCTGCGGCTTCGCGCATGCTCTCCGAAATGGAGTCGATTGTCAAAAGCCCGCTTTACGAACGCGTCGCCAGAGGCGTCGTGCTCACTCCTTTCGGTCTTGCGCTAGCCAAGCGGGCACGCAAGATCCTGCTCGAGCTGCGAGAGGCGGGCCGCGAACTCGGCGCGCTGCGCACCGGCAAGGGCGGCTCCGTCTTCCTGGGAGCGGTAACGGCCCCGGCGATCAGCCTGGTTGTACCGGCAATCCAGCGCGTGACGCGCACCTATCCCGGCATCGAGATCAATATCGAAGTCGAAAACAGCAATGTGCTGGCCCGGGAGCTTCTGGCGGCCCGCCACGATTTCATCATCAGCCGCATCCCCGACGATCTCGATCCGCGTCTGTTCACAGCCCATGAAATCGGCGTCGAAAAGGCATGCCTCGTCGTGCGCAACGGCCATCCGCTGCTTGCAAAGGGAGTGGCCGGACTGCACGACCTCGGCGGCTACGACTGGGTCTTCCAGCCGCCCGGCACCTTGCTGAGACGCAAGGTGGAAGACATCTTCCTCGCCGCGGGCGTGCCTCTGCCGGAGAATGTCGTCAACACCTCTTCGCTGCTGCTGACGCTTGCCGTCGTGTGCAAGACGGATGCGATCGCCCCCATCGCACTGGACATGGCGCAATTCATCTGCGGACAATCTTCCAGGGCCGGCGAATCCTGCATTCTGCCGATCGATTTCGATATCGACGTCAGGCCTTACAGCCTCATCACGGCCCGCGAGCGCGCCATGCCGCCGAGCGCCCGGCTGCTGCACGACATGATCCTGGAGGAAAGCCGCAACCTTTCACTGGCATAACAAGATGCCCGCGACGGCGGTGCGATAAGCTCCACGCCAACTTCCGCCCCTATGACGCTTGGCGTGGAGGCCAGCATGCTGTTCAGGCAATCATTGTTCCAATCCGTGCTCGATCGTCTCGATACGGAAGAAGACATTCCGGAAAAGGAAGAGGCTGCGCATCGCATTCGCGGCCTGAACGTCAGCTTTGCCGCAACGGTGCCCGGCGGCGAGACGCCCGAGGTCTACCGCCCCGACGAAGCCTATCGCGACAATCTCGGCGACCCGATCGTTCCGCCCGAACCGGAACCTGAACCAGCGCCGCAGGAACTGGAGCCGCCGGTCATGCCGGAGCATCTCAGCCGAACCACAAGGCAAGAAGTGGCTGCGGAGCTGGCGATCACCTCCGATCATACGCGCGAAGCCCTGCAGGAAAAGCGCCGCAGCTTTGCCAAGGCCAATCATCCGGACAGCGTCGCCGCCCTCTTCCGCGAGCAGGCAACGACCCGAATGACGCTCGCCAATCAGTTGATCGACGAAGCCATTCGCCGCCTCAAGCGATGATTATTTTTTGTCGTCCGCCGGTGTATCGCTCTCATCCGCATCATCCTGCGGCGCAGCCTCGACATGTGCGGCAGGCGGTTGCGGCTTGAAATTCAACAGCAGCATCCAGGCAGAATAGGCGCCGAGCGCGCCGGAAAGCATGGCCCAAAAGGGCTGGGAACCAAGCGTTTCGACGGCTGCCCAGCCAAAGCAGACGGCCACGATAAGGATGCGCACCCAAAGCGGCTTGTAGATGGGATGGCTGGGATCGATCAGTTGCATGGGTCTCTTTTGCCTGTTCAAGAAGACTTGTCTTAGCGCATCCTCGGGAAAATAGTGAAGCGGTCTCGATAAAATAAGGTTTCGCGGACGGATTTCGGATAAGCGGATATCGGACCCACGATTTTAAAAAATGTGAAGTCCAGGCGGCTTGACGCCACCATTAGAAAATGGAATGAAAATTCCATATAGTTTGCCATTCGGTTCATTTGTTCCGAATCCAGGGAGGTAAAAATGACTGTCAGATTTGGTCTGCTCGGTGCCGGACGCATCGGCAAGGTGCACGCGAAGGCCGTCAGCGGCGATGCCAACGCCAAGCTCGTTGCCGTTGCGGATGCGTTTCCGGCCGCAGCGGAAGCCATTTCCGCCGCCTATGGCTGCGAAGTCCGCACCATCGAGGCGATCGAAGCCGCCAAGGATATCGATGCCGTCGTGATCTGCACACCGACCGATACCCATGCCGACCTCATCGAGCGCTTCTCCCGCGCCGGCAAGGCCGTCTTCTGCGAGAAGCCCATCGATCTCGACGCTGCCCGCGTCAAGGCCTGCATCAAGGTCGTCGAGGAAACCAAGGGCAAGCTGATGGTCGGCTTCAACCGCCGCTTCGACCCGCATTTCATGGCCGTCAAGAAGGCAATCGACGAAGGCCGCATCGGCACCGTCGAGATGGTGACGATCACCTCGCGCGATCCGGGCGCTCCGCCCGTCGATTACATCAAGCGCTCCGGCGGCATTTTCCGCGACATGACCATCCATGACTTCGACATGGCCCGTTTCCTGCTCGGCGAAGAGCCGGTGGCCGTGACGGCAACCGCTGCCGTGCTGGTCGACAAGGCGATCGGCGAAGCCGGCGATTACGACAGCGTCTCCGTCATTCTCCAGACGGCATCCGGCAAGCAGGCGATCATCTCCAACTCGCGCCGCGCCACCTATGGCTACGATCAGCGCATCGAGATCCACGGCTCGAAGGGCCTGGTATCGGCCGAAAACCAGCGCCCCTTCTCCATCGAAGTTGCCAATGGCGATGGCTACACCCGCCCGCCGCTGCA
Source organism: Rhizobium sp. A37_96 (assembly GCF_053521765.1). NCBI lineage: Bacteria > Pseudomonadati > Pseudomonadota > Alphaproteobacteria > Hyphomicrobiales > Rhizobiaceae > Rhizobium > Rhizobium sp. A37_96. The sequence continues at coordinate 723,423 of NZ_JBNWDS010000001.1, forward strand.
TGATTTCTTCATGACGCGCTATACCGAAGCCTATGCCAACGAGATCGCAAGCTTCATCGCCGCGATCGAAAAGGGCGCCACCATCACGCCGTCGGGCGCAGATGGCCTTGCCGCGCTGAAGCTGGCGGATGCCGCCCTGCAGTCGGTCAAGGAAGGCCGGCTGGTCAAGATCGACTAAGCAGCCAACCGATCCCTCCAAGGGATAGGGTCCTCCCAAAAAGTCCGCCGCGAATCGCTTCGCGGCGGACTTTTTCTTTGGCCTCTCCGACGCGGGGCACAATCCCGGGTGCGGCAGGTGTTGGAGAGCCTGCCGCGGAAAGAGGATAGCCATCGACCAGGGGCTGACGGAGAAAGCTCTTGCGAATCACATAAGTCCGTGCTTATCTGTTATTCATGATGGAGAATGAGATATTCCGGGCTTTGGCCGATCCGACCCGCCGCGCCATTTTTGAGAAGCTGGCTGCGGGCAGCATGAATGCCAGTGGATTGCGCGAAGGCATTGATATCAGCCAGCCGGCGATGTCCCAGCACCTTGCGGTCCTGCGCAGCGCCGGGCTGGTCAGGGAAGAACGGCAGGGGCGTTTCGTGAATTACGAGGTCGATCCGGAGGGGCTGGCCCTCATCGCCCAATGGCTGGCGAAATACCGCGCCTACTGGCCCGCGCGGATCGAAGCTCTCAAGGTCTTGCTGAAGGATATGGATCAATGAACGACGTGAAGATCCCCGCGCGGACAAACGGCATCGAACTCGAATACGACCTCGACGAGCCGCCGCAAAAGGTCTGGCGCGCGGTCAGCACCCCCGAGCTTCGGGAAAACTGGCTGCCGAAGGACGCTTTGGCCGATCCCGAGGCGGTATCGGTCACGCCGGGCAAAGAGGTTCGCTATCGGCTGCGCGATGATGCGCCGCCATTTCTCGAAAGCACCGTGACGTTCCGGATAGCCCCCAACGCAAGCGGCGGCACGAGCCTGCGGATTATCCACGAGCTGGACGATGCGCGGCTTCGCGAGGCTGAAAAGGCCGCGGCGAACAGTAACGGCTTTGTCGTCATGCGCGCCGCCTGACGCGCCGAACCGATCAATAACCTCAAGAACATTGGAGTTCGCCGATGCGCGAAGCGATGCAACTCGTCCCCATGGTCGTGGAACAATCCAGCAGAGGAGAGCGGTCTTTCGACATCTATTCCCGCCTGCTCCGCGAAAGAATCATCTTCCTGAACGGCGAGGTGAACGATACCGTCTCGGCGCTCGTTTGCGCACAATTGCTGTTTCTCGAGGCGGAAAGCCCCAAGAAGCCGATCAGCCTCTACGTCAATTCACCGGGCGGTCTCGTCACCAGCGGCTTCGCCATGTACGACACCATGCGCTACATCCGCGCGCCGGTGCACACGCTCTGCATGGGGACCGCCCGCTCGATGGGGTCGTTCCTGCTGATGGCGGGGGAACCCGGCCAACGGGCCGCTTTGCCCAACGCCAATATCCTGATCCATCAGCCCCTGGGCGGCTTCCAGGGCCAGGCATCCGACATGCTCATCCATGCCGAGGAAATCAAACGCACCAAGCATCGCATGACACGGCTCTACGCCGAACATTGCGGCCGGTCCTATGAGGAATTCGAACGCGCCATGGACCGCGACCACTTCATGACGGCGGAAGAGGCGCTGGAATGGGGTCTCATAGACCGTATTCTGCATGTTCGCGAAGAAGATCGGCCCTTGGATCCGGCGGATTGATTTCACCGGCAACGGCGGCAAGCCCTGAAGTTGCCGGCCATGCGCATGGCGGCGACGTGCCTTTGCCGCTCAGACGGCCTGGTCGCGCAATTCCACGACCGAGGCTCCTCTCCTGACGATGTCATTGTCGATGATCGAAAGCGCCCGGTTCAAATGCCCTTCGAAAACAAGGGTCGGTTCGTCGACGATGACACGCAGCTCCGGCATGCCCTCCATGCGCACGACATGCGATTCCGCCAGGCCTTCCGTTATGCCCTCGATCAAAAGATCGTAGTAGCGCACGCCTGGACCGGTGATAACGATCGGCATCCGTTCGTGCAGGCTCAAAACCCGCGAGAGGCCATTGCCGAGCGCCAGGCCCGCGTGGCGAAAGGCGAGCACATTGCGCCGCCCGCCATTCCGCGCACTCGCCGCGATCTTGTCGAGCTCGGCGATCGGGACGAACTTCGCCGGGATCGTGTCGAGCGGCACGTCGAAAGCCGTCCGCAGCATCGCGTAGAAACCGGCATAGGCCTCGATGCAGCCCCGCGCGCCGCAACGGCAAAGGCCGCCGCCGGGCACATGCATCATGTGTCCGAAATTCGGCGCCGATATCTGATGATTGCCCTCATGGTCCCGGCGCACGATGCCAAGTCCGATACTATGGCCAAGCGAGAGGGCCGCCATCGCGCGGAAATCGCGGCCCCTGGTCATTTCCTCCTGCCGCCCGAGGGCTGCGGCAACGAGCAGGGTTTCGTTGCCGAGAATGATTTTTGCCGGCCACTCGTCGCGAAACACGGCGGCGAAATCGATTTCGTCACGCCCGAAGATCGGCGACCAACGCAGCACCGGCTCCGAAGCGTCGACGATCCCCTTGCTGCTGATCGAGATCATCAGCACCTTGTCGCGCGACAATTGCGAGCGGGTGACGATCCGGTTCAGCGCGTCGCGCATTCCGGCCACGAAGCGATCGACGCCCGCGACATTCTGCTGCCTGTCCTCGACAAACCGGTCGATCAGGCGACCGGTATAATCCACGAGCGAATATTGCACGGCATCCGACGAGATGACGACGACGATCAGATAGCCGCAGTCGCGCCGCTGTGAAAACAGCACACGCGGCCGCCCGCGCCCGCTGGCGGCCTGCTGCTCGGCCTTTTCGATGATCTGAGCCCGCTCCAGATCGGCTGTTATGACCGATACGGTCGCGGACGAAAGCTTCGTGAAATCAGAGAGTTCCGTATGAGCAAGCGGACCGTGCCGACGCAGCGCCGACAGGACCAAAGCGCTGTTCCTTTGACGGACCAATTCGGTGCTCGATTTGGCCAGCATAGGCAAGCTCCCCACTCATTCAACCCTCCTCCTCCGCAGCTCCTAATAGCTCTTTTCGGATGACCAATGAAAGCTGTTAGTGCGGGTGTTGACAGTTGAAAAAATCTCTGACACTAAATTTCTCGACTGTCGAGAAAAAAATCAAAACCTTTTCTTGTCAGCATTTTCGCCGCGGCCGACGGGAGTTCAGGTACGTGCGGTCGCATTTAATCGGGAGGATCACATGAAAGCTTTCATCAAGCTGGCCGCGGGCGCGGCCATCGTTTTGACCATGCAGACGGCTGCCTTCGCCAAGGATCTCGTCGTCGGCGTTTCCTGGTCGAACTTCCAGGAAGAGCGCTGGAAAACGGATGAAGCAGCCATCAAGAAGGCGCTCGCAGCCGCCGGCGCCAAGTACATTTCCGCCGACGCCCAGTCGTCCGCTTCCAAGCAGCTGACCGACGTCGAGTCGCTGATTTCGCAGGGCGCCAATGCCCTCATCATCCTCGCACAGGATTCCGATGCCATCGGCCCGGCCGTTGAAAAGGCCGCCGACGAAGGCATTCCGGTTGTCGGCTACGACCGCCTGATCGAAAATCCGGCCGCCTTCTACATCACCTTCGACAACAAGGAAGTGGGCCGCATGCAGGCTCGCGAAGTGCTGAAGGCAAAGCCGGAAGGCAACTACGTCTTCATCAAGGGCTCGTCGTCGGACCCGAATGCCGACTTCCTCTTCTCCGGCCAGCTGGAAGTGCTGAAGCCCTCCATCGACGCCGGCAAGATCAAGAACGTCGGCGAAGCCTATACCGATGGCTGGCTGCCGCAGAACGCACAGCGCAACATGGAGCAGTTCCTGACCGCCAACAACAACAAGGTTGACGCGGTCGTAGCCTCCAACGACGGCACCGCAGGCGGCGCAGTCGCAGCCCTCGACGCCCAGGGTCTGGCCGGTTCCGTACCGGTTTCCGGCCAGGACGCCGACAAGGCAGCCCTGAACCGCATCGCACTTGGCACGCAAACCGTTTCCATCTGGAAAGACTCGCGTGAACTCGGCAAGCGCGCTGCGGAAATCGCCCTCGATCTCGCCAACGGCAAGACGATGGATCAGGTCAGCGGCGTGCAGACCTTCAACGGCGGCCCGAAGCATGTGCCGATGAAGTCGGTCTTCCTGACCCCGATCGCCATCACCAAGGACAACCTGAACGTCGTCATCGACGCCGGCTGGATCTCCAAGGCTGAAGCTTGCCAGGGCGTCAAGGCCGGCGCAGTCGCAGCCTGCAAATAAGCCGTCCTTGAACGGCTGACCAATCGAAATACCCGACGCCGCAGCGGCATTCCGTTGCGGCGTCGAATGCGGACTAGGGGCCGACAACTCTCCCTTGCAGTTGGAGACGAAGCTTCCCGCAGCGTGCTGTGCCATCGCATACCCCTTGGCTTGCCGGATGGCGGCCACCGGGACCGGACGAAGACCGGCGGACAGGCGATGACACATTGTTTTGAGATTGGCGCGATTGCGGGCGATGGCCCAGAATGCATCGCAGGTCGCGCCCGATAGAGGGAGAACGGCAAAGCGATGGCCGACATGACACAGTCCACAACATCGAGCGGTCCCCGCAATGCAGATGCCGGTGCGATCACCCGCTTTCTGCGTGCCACCGAAATCGATACCCGCTTGCTCGGCATGATCGGAGCGCTGCTGATCATCTGGATCGGCTTCGATCTTTACCTGCGGATATTCGATGGCCGCGAATTCCTGACGGCCAGAAACCTTTGGAACCTATCGGTGCAGACCTGCGAAATCGCGGTCCTGGCCACCGGCATGGTGCTGGTCATCGTCACGCGCAACATCGATCTGTCGGTCGGCTCGCTGCTCGGTTTCGTCGCCATGATCATGGGCGTCATTCAGGCCAAGTGGCTGCCGCAATATCTCGGCTTCGACAGCTCCTGGACGTGGATCATCACGCTCATCTGCGGCCTCGCGATCGGCACGGCCATTGGCGCCTTCCAGGGCGCGATCACCGCCTTCATGAACGTCCCCTCCTTCATCGTCACGCTCGGCGGTCTTCTGGTCTGGCGCGGCCTTGCCTGGTACGTCACCAGCGGCCAGACCGTCGCGCCGATGGATTCCACCTTCGTCATCATGGGCGGCAGCGGCGCAACCGGCTCCATCGGGGCCACCTGGAGCTGGGTCGTCGGCATCCTCGCCTGCCTGCTGATCATCGCCGGGATCGTCGGCTCGCGCCGCCAGAGAAAGCGCTTCGGCTTTCCGCGCCGTCCGCTCTGGGCGGAATATTTCCTGGCCGGCCTCGGTTCCGCGCTGGTGCTCGGCACCATCTATCTCTTCAACAACTACTACTGGCCTGTCGGCATCGCCAAGCGATACGCGACCGAACACAATATTGCCTGGCCGGAAACCGGCCTCGACATTCCCTACGGCATTGCCGTTCCGGTTCTCATCGCCGTTCTTATCGGCATCGTGATGACCTTCATCGCCACGCGGCTGCGCTTCGGCCGCTATGTCTTCGCGATCGGCGGCAACCCGGAGGCCGCGGAGCTCGCCGGCATCAAGACCCGCTGGGTCATCGTGAAGATCTTCGCGCTGATGGGCTTCCTCGCCGCCGTCGCCGCCGCGATCTCGACGGCGCGCCTGAACTCGGCCGTCAACTCGCAGGGCACCACCTACGAACTCTTCACCATCGCCGCCGCCGTCATCGGCGGCACGTCGCTTGCCGGTGGTAGCGGCACGGTCGCCGGCGCCATGCTCGGTGCGCTGGTCATGCAATCGCTGCAATCGGGCATGGGCCTCGCAAATGTCGATACGCCAATTCAAAACGTCGTCGTGGGCATCGTCCTGGTGGTCGCCGTCTGGCTCGACATCGTCTATCGCTCGCGCGCCAAGTAAAAGGAATTCTGAACCATGACGGATCAAACCACTCCGCTTGTGGAAATGAAGAACATTTCCATCTCCTTCGGCGGCATCCATGCGGTCGACAACGCCTCGGTCGATCTCTACCCCGGCGAAGTCGTGGCGCTGCTGGGCCACAATGGCGCCGGCAAATCGACGCTGATCAAAATCCTCTCCGGCGCCTACAAGCGCGACAGCGGCGATATTCTCATCAACGGCGAGCCCGCCGATATCCGCAGCCCGCGCGACGCGAAGAAATACGGCATCGAGACGATCTACCAGACGCTTGCCGTCGCCGACAATGTCGACGCCGCCGCCAATCTCTATCTCGGCCGCGAGCTGCAAACCCGCTGGGGCACGCTCGACGATGTCGCCATGGAAGCCAAGGCCCGCGAGGTCATGGGGCGCCTCAACCCCAACTTCAAGCGCTTCAAGGAGCCGGTGAAGGCGCTATCGGGCGGCCAGCGCCAGTCGGTCGCCATCGCGCGCGCCATCCTGTTCGATGCCCGCATCCTGATCATGGACGAGCCGACCGCGGCTCTCGGCCCCCAGGAGACGGCGCAGGTCGGCGAGCTGATCAAGCAGCTGAAGAAGGAAGGCATCGGCATCTTCCTCATCAGCCACGATATCCACGACGTCTTCGATCTCGCCGACCGCGTCTCGGTCATGAAGAACGGCCAGGTCGTCGGCCATGCCCGCACCGAAGATGTCACCAAGGACGAAGTCCTCGGCATGATCATCCTCGGCAAGGTCCCCCCGAAGGCCACCCCCGGCCCCGGCGCCATGCGGGAATAAGCCAACACGGCCCATGAAAAACGAGGCCGCGCCCAAAGAATTCCGCGGCCTCCCCCCTCCAAAACGTCCGATCTGCGCTTTCCTCAATTTTACACATTGAAGCCTGACGCTTCCTAGGCTAAGAACCAGCCATCGGACAGGCGATTCAAACCGCCACGGCATGCACCCGTAGCTCAGCTGGATAGAGTGTTGGATTCCGATTCCAAAGGTCACAGGTTCGAATCCTGTCGGGTGCGCCACTGCTTCTCAAGCCGGGCAACCAATGCATTGAGATTTCGAAATATCCAAGCCGGACCCGCTCGTCTCCTCCGTCAAAGGAATAGTGAAGATAGGGGCAATATCGACCGCGATCTGTGAGTCTGGATCATGCGGCCAAGTTGAAGAGCTGACCGGCAAGCTGAAAATTGTTGGAAGGCAGATACATCAGTACGCCGAGCTGGACTTTTTCCCGATGCGATTGATTGGTGCGATATAAGAGGAACCATCGGCAAATATGCGTCGGAGCCTGATTCTGCGTGCAGAAACAGGCTCGTTGGCATGACGTGCGGCCACATCGAGGTTGGATGATCGGGGCCGCCGCAGCCAAACGCAGGCAGCGGCACCCGAACATCTAACAAACTCAACGATGCAGATGGCTCATTCAGCCGGCCCGTCGGCCAGAAGGTGAGTTGTCTTCCCGTTGCGGATAAGGGCGGAGCGGATCAAGCGAGGCCGCCCCTTAACTTCAGTCATGATCTTCGCAACGTATTCGCCCACGAGCCCAATCGCCAGCAGGTTAAGCGAACCGAAAAAGAGAGTGCTGACAAGGAGAGTTGGAACTCCCCTTGGCGACATTTCCGGAAACAGCAGGCGCAGGACAATGACTGTTGCAACGGCGAGAAGGGAGATACCGAACAGCACCACGCCGGAAGCGGTCAACATTGACATGGGGACATTGCTGAACGAGAAAATGCCCTTCTTTGCCCAGTCGATATTCTTCAGCAAATTGTTGGTGGATCGGCCGAAGAGGCGTTCCGGCCGCACATAGTCGACTCCGACCTGGCGGAAACCCACATATGCCCGCAGCCCTCTCATGAACAGGTCGCGCTCGGGAGATCGAAGCAGCCATCCGACCACACGGCGATCGATCAGCGAAAAGTCGCCGGCATCGAGGGGAATGGCGACATAGCTGAAGGCAGCAAAGACTCGATAGAAGGCCTTATATAGAAGCCCCCAAGCCCAAGGCATTTCCCTCTTGATGCGGCGGCCGTAAATGACATCAAAGCCCTCTTCCCACTTTGAGTAGAATTGCTCTATCAGCTCAGGCGGATCCTGAAGGTCCCCGTCGAGAAGAACCACGGCATCCTTGGTCGCCAGCTCCATGCCGCTGCGGAACGCCATCTGCGAGCCGAAGTTGCGGGAGTGAGTAATCCCAAGGACGTGCTTGTCCTGCTCGGACAGGCCGAGAATGACCTCCGCGCTATTGTCCGGGCTGCAGTCGTTGACGAATATGATCTCGTAGTCGATCTGGAGTTTTCTAAATACGTCGGTCAGCCGCTGATACATGATCGGGATCGCTTGCGCGTCCTTGTAACAGGCAATGATCGCGCTGACACTGCGTCTCTTTTCGGCTGTTGCGCGCTTTGTGTTGCTGGCCATCTCTTCAGGGCTTAGCGTCTCTACCCACTCGGATAGCGTCTTCAGCCCCGTCTCCAACGTGGTTTCAGCTCGCCAACCGAGGGTTCGCTCAGCCTTCTCGGGGTCGGAAAACCAGTCGCGCAAATCCCACGACCGAGCGTCCATGCTATTATAGACAGGCAGATCCGGCACGCTGAATGCGTCTTTCGCAATCCCCACAAGCTCGGCAATGGTGGTTTTCTTGCCTGAGCCTATGTTGATGCTCTCGCCGAACAATGACGGGTTCATCTTCGCTGCAGCAAGGATGAACGCTTTGCAGACGTCTTCGACATAGACGAAGTCCCGGGAGGTCTCAGGATCGACCAGTGGCGGCCAGTGCCCTGCCAAAGCCTTCCGAACAAGACTTGGCATCAGCCTGGATGTATCCTCCAGCGGCCCATAGACCGAGTAAAGGCGTAGGTTCACGCATGGGAACTGCTTATGCTTGCCCATGTAGTTGAGATAGTTGCTGACCGCGACCTTTGATACCGCGTAGTCGCTGTTGGGCGCGCATGGATCGTCTTCCTTCGGCCCAGCACAATTGTTTCCATACTCCGACGAACTGCCGGCATGGACGAACGCCGAGAACGGCCGATTTGCCAACATCCCGGCCAGGCGCCTGGTCGACAAAAAGTTCGTCTCGTAAATGAGGCCGGCATCCTTCTCGAACGAATAGGCGCCATAGGCAACGCAGTTGAAGACCGTTTTCGGCATAGTGCCGTCAACGAGGTTCTTGACAGCATTTTCGTCGTTGAGATCGACGGCCGCTACCTGATGGTTGGGAACATCCTGGAGACGCCAGTTTTTCTCGCGCTGGACGACGGCGAATACGTCGCTTCGATATCTTGCAATCAGGTGGAACAGGTTTGCTCCCACGAAACCGGAAGCCCCTGTCACGAGGATGGGGCCGTGGAGCGCGCGTATATATGGCTCGATATCAATCATTCTGCAGGCTCTGAAAACCGGTTCTCAATCGCGACCATCATAGAGGCCGGATCCAGCCCAGACGCCCTGCGGAGGTAATGTTGAGATCCATACTTCGGAAAATGGTGTGCTCTCGCGTAGAAATGCCGGATCCTTGCGTTCCGGGCTACATTCCGGCCCATCAGATGGAGCGCCAGATCCGACCCGAAGCCACCTTGGCGAACGTGCTCCTCCGCCACGAAGAACTGCTCCGAAGCCGCAATGGCAGACAGAAGGCGATCGGGGATGGGATTGGCGGACAGCGGTAACTCCGCAACCGCCCACAAATTGGGCCGCAGCGCTGCTTCAACCGCGTTAAACGACTGAATATAGGTACCTGCCAGCGGCCCGACTGCGATGACCACCGGGCCACCGCCCTCGGTAAGTTGACGCCACGGTGCATAGGGAGGGACTGTCCAGTTCGCGGGCGGCTCCCCGCGGCCGAGCCTGAGGTAACAAACCCCGGAGCTATCCATCATCTTCGAGACGACTGCCGCGACATCCTCGTCGAAAACAGGCACAAATGCACGCGTGTTCGGCAAGGTAAGTAGAACGCCGTAGTCTTCAATGGCATGATGGGTCGGCCCCATCACGCCATAGCCATAACCGCCGCCGTTCCCAACGATCTTGACCGGCAGGTTATGAAAGGCGGCATCATTGCGAATTTGCTCGAAAGGCCGAGCGTAGCAAAACGGCGCTATGCTGTACGCCCACGCGCTGAAGCCTTGCTTGGCAAGAGCGGCGGCCACCGAAAGCATGTTTTGCTCCGCGACACCCGCGTTGATAAATCTGTCCTTCAACGCTTCCTGGAGTGGCTCCAGGGCCATGAAGCCCAGGTCGCCTGTGAGAAAAACAAGATCTGGCCTGTCTGCAAGGGCAACAAGCGCGTCACAAAACTGATTTCTCATTCTGCGGTCAATTCCTGAACGGCCTGAGCGTAGAGTGCTTCATTAAGAGGCAGATAGTGCCAATTCATGCGGTTCTCCATGAAGGACACGCCTTTCCCTTTGACTGTCTCGAGGACGATGACATGCGGGCGATCGACGCTGCGATTTAGCGCCTCCCGCACGGCGTCCGGGTCATGCCCGTCGACGACGTCGACCTGGGCGTCAAATCCCGCGATCCGTGCAGGAAGCGGATTCATCGATGCTACGTCGCTGGTTGTCCCAAACCCCTGCAATCCGTTGTGATCCACCAGCACGGTCAAATTCGCAAGCTTTTGATGGCAGGCAAAGATAAAAGCCTCCCAGGTCGAGCCTTCCTGCCACTCTCCGTCGGATGTCACGCAGAACACCCGGCCACTGTTCGATTTCAGTCTCAAACCAAGCGCCGTACCGGCGGCAAGCGATAGCCCATGGCCAAGGCTTCCGGTCGCAAAATCGATTTTCGGCAAGCCGCTGGCTGGCGGATGCGCGGCAAGAAGGGTTTCGTCCCTGTGGAAGGTCTTCAGGTCGTCATCCGTCAGAAGACCAAGGCTCCAGAGAGCAATGTAGAGCGCGCCCGCGGAATGCCCCTTGGACAGGATCAATCGATCGGATGGACCCACGAACTCATGGAAGGAAACCAGCAGCGCGTCCAGCACCGAGAGATTCCCCCCGATGTGTCCTACACCGCTCTCATAGTGCATTTTCAGAAGGCGCAGCCTTGCATGTCTGAAATCGGCGTCCTCAAGACGGTTTCGCGCTTTAAATGGCGTATTCACGTTGAGCCCCCGGTCTCGGCGCGTCACCGCTGCCGCGCAATTTTGTTCTACCACCTGGTATCATCCCTATAAACGATGAAAGCAGGCTTAAATTAAGCTCTCGCGGTCATGAAGTGAGATTGCGCCAGCCAGCGCGTCGCAGGCGAAGCTTCCAGCAAGGGTTCGATCGCCAGAGTGGGCTTGATGAACGGACTGGGAAGCCCCGGCAGCAGAAAATCCTTCGTGTTGATATCCACATCCGACCAGCCGGATGCCAGCACGCGCTTCCGAAGCCCCCCGGCTGTAAAGGCCATTTCATCGGGCTCAAGGCGCGCCCATCTGCGGCCGACCCGGGTCCCAAAAATAAACGCGCAATACGGGTTCACGAAGTTCGGCTCGATAAAGGCAAGCGCCCCTGCGCTGTTGGTCATCTCTTTCAGCGTACGCAGGACCGATTCAAGTTGCAGCACCAGATGATGGAGAATGCCGTTCCCGTAAATCAGGTCGAACTTGCCGAGGATATGCGGATCTCCGCCCAGCAGGTCGAGCTTTTCAAAGCGCAGATTGCTCGACCGGTGAGTTGCGCTGGCGTGGGCGAGGAAAGCGTCGCTGAGGTCTACGCCGATTACTTCGGCACTCGTATGCCGAGCCAGATGCGCCGCCGCCTCGCCGGTGCCACAACCGATCTCAAGTATCCGCTTCGCATCCACGCGCCGAGCCTGGGAAATGAACCAGTCGTTTCTTCTCGTGGCCCGAAGCGGTGTTGAACCGACGGGCGTAAAAACCTGATTGAAGCCGCGCTCATCCTGTATCTTGAATTTCGACATCCTATCCCTTCCGCGCCACTATGCCGTAGCCGAGAGGGTCGTCCTTCGAACCCGTGCCGAGGAAAAGGGACAGATGCGCGCAGATCAAAGCGACAATTGTGCATGGCGCCAGAAGAACGAGAAGCGGCACCGTCCAGAAGAGGTTTCTCGACTTCTTCGGATTCGCCAGACGTACGCTTAAGACAATCAGCTTGTTGGCTATGACGGCGATATCGTTGCCACGCTCGATGATCTGCACGCCGTCGAACGACGAAAACATTGCAGCGAGCCGAAATCGCGTAAAGCGGTGAAAATCATAAGGAGCATGATGAACTCGGGCGGCGAACGGCACCGTCGCGAGGAGCAAACCGCCGGGCCGAAGAACCCGATGCATCTCCTCTATCAGGGTAACCGGATCCACTGCATGTTCCAGCACTTCGGTGCATAGCAGCACGTCATGGGAATTGTCCGGGAGGGGGATGGTCTTCCCGTCAAACGCGACGATCTGCTTGTTATCGCTCATCCCAAACGCAACAGCCTGCGGCACATCCAGGCCCGTGTAGCGCACATTTGCCGGAAGCAAGGGGCGGAAGGGCATTTCACCACAACCAACATCCAGCACCGCGCCTTCGACGTTCGCCAATCGCGGCGTCAGGAAGCGAGTGCACGTCAGCAGCTGCAAATCTATAACAAGCCGCAGGCAGTAAAGCAGTTTTCCCAGCGGTCCGCTTGTTCTCCGCACCGGGATCGGCTTGAACTCTTCGGTGACGTCGACGCTCATCCGATCCTCGCTATCCGTTGAAACCGGCTGCTCGAAAGACAAACAGTCGAAGGCCCGCATAGCATATCGCCGCGAGCAGAGGCAACAGTATGGCCTGCCCCAAGATCGGCTTCACGTCTGCGGTCTCCAAAAGCCGTAGGGCGATATAGTTCACGCCGGCCAAAGCAGAATAAAACAACAGGAATCGTGGCAAATTCTGCCGCGAAAGGTCTTTGAAGACCAGCCCGCCGTAGGTCACGAAATTAAAGGCAAAGCCTGCAAGTATGGACCCGACCAGGGCCAGCCATAGCGGAACGGAAAAGAACAAAAAGAGCGCATAGCTCGCATAGCCGAAAAGCGTGTTGAGCAAGCCCACGGCGATAAAGCGTGCAATGCGCGCGAGTTCTGCCATCAAGAATTCCGCAACCTTCAGCCTTCGATCGAAGCCCTGCCATGACGACAAAACCGCCTGGTGTCAACACAAGACGGGCCGTTTCCAGCTATTCGCGGTCTCATCATCGGCCAAGCACACAGGAAGATACCGGCAAAAACCATGGTGGAAGATTTGGGCGAGCTCGTGCCGGCTCATTGAGAGTTCGAGCGGGTTGCCATTTTCAGGAGTCATTGACCGATCGTGCCGAAAATACCTGCGCGATGTCATGAGTTGCTGCGGACCGGGCGAGCATCCACAGGCTGCAAGTGCGCAGCAAGAAAATGGAGGCCTGGCCATGTCCCTCGACGACAGCAAATGCACGGCTCAACATCTGCCGATGTTTCGCGAGCTTTCCAATATTATTGGCCACCACACCCTATATCATCGTCACGAAACTCGGTTCAATGCGGACGACTTTTACACTCGCCTCCACCGGAGTTTCGCTTGTAGATGGTTCCTGCAAAATTGCCGTAGGATTTCTCCGGCGAAATCGGGATGGTAGCCACGGCCTGATACAGCCCCGACTGCTCGACCGCCTCGGTAACGATATCGGCTCCCGGGATATCCGCGCGGCTGCTTGTCATGAGGACATCGGGAGGGCATTGGCTTAGAGCCTTCTGCACCTGATCCTTGTCGAAGCCAAGCTTGATGGCGAGCGTCGTCAGATGGCTCAGTTCGTAGTCTGACGGAGTGAGGCCCGTGAGCGGGAAGAGCGCGTACATGAAGCCGCTGACGCTCATTGTTCCGTTTGGCGGCGCATTCTTTCGAAGGGCATCTGCCGCAAGCAGATAGTTGGACGTCGATATGGAATCGACGGGCCATTCATTCCTGTTCCAGTTCCAGGCATTGATACGCGTTGCAGCCCAAGTGTTCGCGAGCGGCGTGAATTTCGGAAAAAGAGAAAGCACAACCGCACCCAGGACGACGGCTCCGAACCCTGCTCTTACCCGCGCGCCGTCATTGAGCGTGAATGCGCGCCAACCGTTGGCCGCGAGCCCAGCCAGACCCGGCAGGCATGCCGAAAAATGATAGGGGAAGCCGATTTTGGAAATCGGTTCGATCAGCGGCACGAGGCTGGCAGCAGCCCAGAACCATAGTCTGCCTCGAAGAGCCGGCGTGTCGGCTGATGCGAACAGCCTCCCCGCGATAGACAATCCACCAAAAACTAGCGCCGCCAACATCTCCTGCCCTGCCACCGTACCATTGGAGACAAACAGCGTGAGCGATTGATCGCTCATGGAAGCATAGATCGCTCCGAAATCCTCGTAACCAGCGATCAACGAATGAACTCCGCCTCTCGCCCATAAGATGGCGAGGAGAAGCGAACCGCCGGCCGCCACTCCTCCGACGAAATATTGCAGGCAGGCTTTCCAGCCACGGCCGACGAGGATTGCGAGAGCTCCGACCACCGCAAAAGGGATGAAGGTTTCTCGCAGCAAGATAGCGAGAGCGACCAGCGCCCCGACTGCAAACCAACGTCGAGCCTCTCGCGTCTTCTCGGCCTGGGCAAGGTATACGGCCAGAAACAGGGGAACATATGCCGCAAAGAAGCTGTTCTTGAAGCCGGACTGAATGAAGATCGGCTGGTTCATGGTGAAGAGAAAGATAAAGGAAATCAGGGCGGCGGCGAAAGCGCTTCTGCTTTCTCTTCTTACAACACCATAGAGGATCCATCCGGCCGCAAAGCTAACAGCCATGTCGAGAATGCGTAAAAAGATCAAATGGTTGAAAGGAAGCGCAAAGGACCACGACAAAAGCAGGGGATAGAGCATCAGAGCGCCGGTGTCGGGCAATCCCTGCCCTGTGGCCAACGTCGCATGCGCGATCTGCGCAAAATATGCGTAGACCCCTTCATCCGTGGAAGGGGGGCTTCCCAAAACCGCCAGGCGCGGAAGCACGACGGCAACGAAGACCACCACCAATCGCACAATGAAATTGAAGGGAACCCGAACGGTCGTCTGACTTGGAAATTTCATGCCTGTGCGTCGATCCAGAAATGCATAACGTCAGCAGCATATGCCGCACGCGACCTAGTAAACGCTCTATACGGGCTCTGCATCGCAGAGTCATGCCCGGCGATGGTGCGCGGATCGCTATTTGAAATCAACTCGGGTCTTTGATCGCGTCGGTCGCTTGTTGGCAATCCCGTTATCTTGCCACGAGCCAACATGCACGGTGAAAAGGTCTCATCCGGCTTGACCCTACCCTATGCGAAGTTCCGGGCATGCCTGCATCCCTCACAGAGAGACGAGGCTCGACAGGAAAAACAACGGCATGAACACGCGCATCCTCACCACCGCTGCCGCACATTCAATTTAACGATATCATCGACTTCATTGGCCCTCACCTGCCCTTTCAGGGCACGGCGATATCGGTGGCGTTGCCGCAAGCTATGATAAAATATCTGCGGGCAGTTTCGGGGGCGGATCGATATCGAAGGGCCGTCTTGCAGGAATAAACTGCATTCCAGTAGAACTGGCCCGAGTGTTGACCAAAGTCCTGCTGCAGATACCGAAGCGCCTCCCTGGGACCATCTATGGCTTTGACACAGAAATCGCCCTTGTGAATGAGAACCGGCGTCTCCCACATAAGAGAGAATCCCACGTTGATAACAGATCCCATCGCCTTCCTCCTCGGCATCGCGGAGGAAAACCTCTGCGGTCGTTGTCAATACCATAAGTCAGGATAGGAATCCCAAGGATTTTCCGGGTTTCTTAAGTATATCTCTTCCAAGCATAGCGGAAATACGCTCGGAAGAGCCAGTAATTGGAGTCCATCGCGCAGATAGACTATTTTCTATCGCCGCGCCTTTTGTCCATCGAGATAGCCGTGTTCATAGGTTTTCGCGAGCGCGCTTCCTTCCGGATAGGGATTTTCCCCGTCTGCCATCTCGCGCATGCCGGCGTCACCTCCGCGCTCGTAGGCTTCTCTGGCTGCGCCATCGGAGGCCTCCAAATCCGGAGGTCCGATCATTCCTGCCTTTATCGGATCAGGCAGTTCCAACGCCAAGCCCAATCCGGACGAGACGACGGGATTTTGGATGTGCATAGCTGTTTCCTCCTTGTCGCGTAAGGCAGCGTGCAGGGGATGTTTCAAGCCGATTGGCGCGGCTGTCGGAAACATCCGCCCTTGCAAAGGGGCTTGCCGCCGACGCTTCGACCACGCGTCCAGCAAAAGCAAAGACGAGGCGATGCCGATCACGCATTATCGCGCTTCATTTAAGGCTATTTCATGCGCTCCGGCTTGCGCGCTTTATTGTTTCCACTCTTCGTCGACGACGTCTTCGCATCAAAGGCCTGCCCGAAATTCGTGCCGCCCAGATGCCCGCCGCCACTCGTGTTCTTCACTTGGCGTAGCGCCCGCCGAAGGATCTTCTCTGCGTTTGTCTTCGACATCATTTCTCTCCAAAACAAAAAGGCCGGGCTTGCCCGACCTTTCCAAAGGTTCGCAATCCGCAGTGCCAGTACATCCGTGGTCAAAGGGGACGCGAGCCGATTGCTCTATTGATTACGCGGATGCCAGGTTCTGCGCGGCGTTCTTGCCGCTGCGTGCGTCTTGCACCAGCTCGAAAGAGACCGACTGACCTTCCCGAAGAGAAGACATGCCGGACTGCTCTACCGCCGAGATATGGACGAATACGTCCTGAGAGCCGTCGCTCGGAGCAATGAAGCCGAAACCCTTGCTGATATTGAAGAATTTCACGGTGCCTACAGTCATGACGATTTCCTTTCAGTCGCATGGAATTACGATGCCCGCTATGCGCGTGCTATCAACGATCGAGCTTGAGAGGGAAGATCGGTAAATGCGCCTGCGCGCAGAAACAAAGCTAACGAAGCAAATCCGATAAAGTTTATATATCAGATATTTGTGTTCGCAATAAGGTTGTTTTGCTATTAACCTAAATAGATTTCCCGTCACAGGACATATTAGCTACAATAGAACTACAGAAAATCACAGAAAATAGATTTTTTCACTAAGATCTACTGATAACTACAACAATTCGAATGAATTATTGTAATTTCTACTTCTGCCGCTTTTTCTTGGGCGGCGTGGTCGTCTCCGCAGCCGGTTGGGCCAATCGAAGAGCACGAAGCTTTTCGGTCTTTTTCTCCCGGTCAGCGGCTTCAGCGGCAGTAATTTGCCTTGCCGCCGAATCTGTCGCCAACGTCTTATCCTGAGGGGAAACTTTACCCGGCTTGAAAAACTTTTCTTTCGTGACGGTCATGACATCTCCTATCGGGAAAAAGAACTGAGCGGGCGATCATCGCGCCCGAACGACCTTCTTGGGCATTGGAAGAAGGCCCTCGCGCTGCGCTTGCTTGCGGGCGAGTTTACGGCTCCGGCGGATGGCATCGGCCTTCTCGCGGGCGCGCTTCTCCGACGGCTTCTCATAAGAGCGCCGAGCTTTCATTTCCCGGAACAAGCCTTCGCGCTGCATCTTCTTCTTCAGAACGCGAAGCGCCTGGTCAACATTGTTATCTCTGACGTCTACCTGCAAAATCGTCTCTTTCGTTACCGTTTTCTAATGCTGATTGCCCTTGAATTGATCCAGCTCGCGGTCTTTTCCTGCGGCATGGAGCGCGTTTCCGGGGCGGCTGATGGCGAGGCCGTTAAATCGATGTCGTCCTGCCGGATACGGCGTTCGAAATTTTCATTCTCGAACTGCACGCGATACTGAGCGACACCATCGGCCTCCGGCAGGCAAGAAAGAATACTGCCTCTGCCAGACGGTTGAGAATTTCCAAGAGCACCGGGCTTCAATAGAATCGAGTCGCCGGACCGGTAGCGCCGGTTTTGCATGGTATTCTCCCGGAAAAAAACAAAAGGCCGGGCGCTAACCCGACCTCTCACGGTCACTCTGCTTCGCTGCCAGTACATCCGTGGTCAGCGGGAGCGAATGACAAATTCAAGCCGCCCGAAGATTGTCGGCGGAGCTCTTGCCGGATCTGCGATCCTGCACGATGTCGTAAGTGATCTTCTGACCATCGTTCAGTGAACGCAGACCAGCGCGCTCTACCGCAGAGATATGGACAAAAACGTCCGTGCTGCCATCGTCAGGCTGAATAAAGCCGAAGCCCTTGGTTGCGTTAAACCACTTTACAGTGCCAGTGTTCATAACGATTTCCTTTCTTAGTAATCGTTGTTGCTCCCGCGATACCTTGCGGGATTAGATCGATTAGTTGAGAGGAAATCCGATGGAACCTTGCGGCTCTTAAGCGACATCACAAGCAATGGTCGATAAGCCGAATATAGGCTCTATTTCTGATTTGGCAATAAGCATGCCCGAAAATAAACCGGAGACGGTCAGGCAAATATCCGGACACCGGGCTTTCGTTGCGCGCAGCGACAGCGCGCGCAACGAAGATATTCGCCACGCCGACGCCGGTATCAAGCCGCTCCTGGACGGAACTATATCATTGGACGCAAGCTTTGCGACAGCACGTCCCTTGCGGGTCGTACTGTCGCGGCTCTCTCAAAAATTCCAGTCTTCATCCTCGGTCGCGACAGCCTTGCCGATCACATAGGACGAGCCGGAGCCGGAGAAGAAGTCATGATTTTCATCCGCATTCGGGGATAGCGCCGAAAGAATGGCCGGGTTGACCTTGCAGGCTTCGGCCGGAAACAGCGCTTCATAGCCGAGATTCATCAGCGCCTTGTTGGCGTTGTAGTGCAGGAACTTCTTGACGTCTTCGGTCAGCCCGACACCGTCATAGAGCGCTTCCGTATACCTGGCCTCGTTGTCATAGAGTTCCAGCAGCAGATCGAAGGCGAAATCCTTGATTTCCTGGCGCCGCTCTTCCGAAAGCCGCTCAAGGCCGCGCTGGAACTTGTAGCCGATATAATAGCCGTGCACGGCTTCGTCGCGAATAATGAGGCGGATCATGTCGGCCGTGTTGGTGAGCTTGGCGCGGCTCGACCAGAACATCGGCAGATAGAAGCCGGAATAGAACAGGAAGCTCTCGAGGAAGACGCTGGCGACCTTCTTCTTCAAGGGATCGCCGGAGGAATACTGCTCCATGATCAGCGCCGACTTCTTCTGCAGGAATTCGTTCTCCTCCGACCAGCGATAGGCGTCGTCGACGTCGGGCGTCAGGCAGAGCGTCGAGAAGATCGACGAGTAGGAGCGCGCATGCACGGCCTCCATGAAGGAGATGTTCGAAAGCACCGCTTCTTCATGGGGCGTGACGGCATCGGCCATCAGCTTCACGGAACCGACGCCGTTCTGGATCGTATCGAGCAGCGTCAGGCCGGTGAAGACGCGGATGGTGAGCTGCTGCTCCTCGGGCTTCAACGTCGCCCAGGATTGGATGTCGTTCGAAAGCGGCACCTTTTCCGGCAGCCAGAAATTGCCGGTCAGGCGGTTCCAGACCTCAAGATCCTTGTCGTCCTCGATGCGGTTCCAGTTGATGGCGCGAACGCGGCTTGCCGGCTTGAATTGCATGTTCATGGGAATGTCCTTTTCAAACCGGAAATCAAAGGGCGCAGGAAACGCAGCCCTGCACCTCGGTGCCGGACAGCGCCATCTGGCGAAGGCGAATGTAGTAGATGGTCTTGATGCCCTTCTTCCAGGCGTAGATCTGCGCCTTGTTGATGTCGCGCGTGGTCGCCGTGTCACGGAAGAACAGCGTCAGCGACAGGCCCTGGTCGACATGCTGGGTGGCTGCGGCATAGGTATCGATGATCTTTTCCGGGCCGATCTCGTAGGCGTCCTGATAGTAATCGAGGTTGTCGTTGGTCATGAAGGCGGCCGGATAGTAGACGCGGCCGATCTTGCCTTCCTTGCGGATCTCGATCTTGGAGACGATCGGGTGGATCGAGGAGGTCGAGTGGTTGATGTAGGAGATCGAGCCTGTCGGGGGCACGGCCTGCAGGTTCTGGTTATAGAGCCCGCCTTCCATGACGGCCTGCTTCAACTCCACCCAATCCTCCTGCGTCGGGATGGCGATGCCAGCCTTCTCGAACAGTTCAGCCACGCGTTCGGTCGCGGGCACCCATGCCTGATCGGTATATTTGTCGAAATACTCGCCGGAAGCATATTTCGAGTTCTCGAAGCCCTTGAAGCTCTGGCCTCGCTCGACTGCCAGCCGGTTCGAGGCGCGGACGGCGTGATAGGTCACGGTGTAGAAATAGATGTTGGTGAAATCGACGCCTTCCTCGGAGCCGTAAAAAATGCGCTCACGGGCGAGATAGCCATGCAGGTTCATCTGGCCGAGGCCGATGGCGTGGCTTTCGTCGTTGCCCTTTTCGATCGAAGGGACCGACGAGATGTGGCTCATGTCGGAGACCGCCGTCAGCGCCCGGATCGACATCTCGATCGTCTTGCCGAAATCGGGGCTGTCCATCGCGGCGGCAATATTGAGCGAGCCGAGATTGCAGGAGATATCCTTGCCCATATGCGTGTAGGAGAGGTCGTCGCCATATTCGCTGGCTTCGCTGACCTGCAGGATTTCCGAGCAGAGGTTGCTCATGGTGATGCGGCCGGCAATCGGATTGGCGCGGTTCACCGTGTCTTCGAACATGATGTAGGGATAGCCGCTCTCGAACTGAATTTCGGCGATCACCTGGAAGAATTCGCGCGCCTTGATCTTCTTCTTGCGGATGCGGCTGTCGGCCACCATCTCGCGATACTTTTCCGTGACCGAGATTTCGGTAAACGGCACGCCATAGACGCGCTCCACGTCGTAGGGCGAGAACAGGTACATATCCTCGTTGTTCTTCGCGAGTTCGAAGGTGATGTCGGGAATGACGACGCCGAGCGACAGCGTCTTGATGCGGATCTTCTCGTGGGCGTTCTCGCGCTTGGTATCGAGGAAGCGCATGATGTCGGGATGGTGGGCGTTCAGATATACCGCACCCGCACCCTGCCGCGCGCCGAGTTGGTTGGCATAGGAGAAGGAGTCTTCCAGCAGCTTCATCACCGGGATGATGCCGGAAGACTGGTTCTCGATATGCTTGATCGGCGCGCCGGCTTCGCGGATGTTGGTGAGTGACAGCGCCACGCCGCCACCGCGCTTGGAAAGCTGCAGGGCGGAATTGATGGCGCGGCCGATCGATTCCATATTGTCTTCGACCCGCAGCAGAAAGCACGATACCAGCTCGCCACGCTGCTTCTTGCCGGCGTTGAGGAAGGTCGGCGTCGCCGGCTGGAAGCGTCCGGAGATGATTTCGTCGACCAGATCGCGGGCAAGCTGCTCGCTGCCGCGCGCCAGCGCCATTGCGACCATGCAGACGCGATCCTCGTAGCGCTCCAGATAGCGCTTGCCGTCAAAAGTCTTCAGCGTGTAGCTGGTGTAATATTTGAAGGCGCCGAGGAAGGTCGGGAAACGGAACTTCTTCGCATAGGCGTGATCGAAAAGATCGCGCACGAAGTTGAAGGAATAGTAGTCCAGCACTTCCTGCTCGTAGTAGCCTTCGGTCACCAGATAATCGAGCTTCTCGCGCAGATTGTGGAAGAAGACCGTGTTCTGGTTGACGTGCTGAAGGAAATACTGCTTGGCCGCCATGCGGTCCTTGTCGAGCTGGATCCTGCCCTGCTCGTCATAGAGGTTCAGCATGGCGTTGAGGGCGTGATAGTCGAGTGCCGCTTCCGCGGCCTTTGTCGACCGGTCGCCCGCGTCCCGCGATAAAGAAGTATTTAGCGTGTCCAAAATCGTTCCAATCCGTGTCTGACATTGGCGACATCCTCATCCGTGCCCAGAAGCTCGAACCGATAGAGATACGGCACCTGGCATTTGCTGGAGATGACGTCGCCGGCGATCCCGAAGGTCGCGCCGAAGTTGCTGTTGCCCGCGGCGATGACCCCGCGAATGTTCGAACGGTTGCCCGCATCGTTGAGGAAGCGGATCACCTGCTTGGGCACGGCCCCCTTCCCTCCCTCGCCGCAATAGGTCGGAACGATGAGGACATAGGGCGAGGTCGCACGAAGCTCGTCTCCCGCGCCGAGCGGAATGCGCGCGGCCGGCAATGCAAGCTTTCCAACGAAGCGATGGGTATTCTCCGATCGGCTGGAGAAATAGACGATCTCGCCCATCGCCAGCTCCTCAGGCGAGCGCGCTGATCATGTCAGGACGGAAACCGGCCCAATGCAGCTCGCCGGCGACGACAACCGGGACCTGGCGGTAGCCGAGACCCTGCACCAAATCATAGGCGGCCGTATCGGTCGATACGTCGACGATCGTATAGTCGATGCCCTGGCGATCGAGGGCGCGGGTCGTTGCGGTGCATTGGACGCAGGCGGGCTTGCTGTAGACGGTGATGCTCATCGAATATCCTCGTGTCTGTTAAAGGCATGCAAAATCATTCGGGCATCGGATGATGCCCGCTTGGCGGGATTGAAAATGGAGGCAAACCCAGTCGGCAGCCGGTCGCTTAAGCGACCGTCACTCGCGCGGGCGGCTGTGGATACTCAAGAACATGGACTTCACCCCGAAGTAATTTTCGCGAGGTTTTCGGGGAAGCGATGACGGCCATCATGCCGCGGGAACCATCGCTCGCCAGCCGGACACCCCGCCCGTGGATGCTATTGCTCGAGGCAGGTCTCCTGGCTTGCGGGTCACAGCATTCGCCTCGCCTTCCCAAGACACATGGTCCCAGTGACTTTAATCGAACGAATGCTCACCGCTCACAGTTGCGGGGGCAGCTCCGGCTTGGCAATCATCATGCTTGCCGACCGGATTCCCTTCTTAGCTTCCAATTCTTGCGAATCAGAAGAACCTCGAACACTATATATAGTAGACGAGGTAAATTTTGGGTCAATAATTATGATCGCAGCCCCTCCGGATTCCTGGGGATGACTGCAACTGGACGATGGTCTGAATCGACGGCAACCATGTTGAAAGTCCCGCGGGCTGTCAGATGGCGCTTGCCGGACAAGGGATCCTCTGACCAGAGCTCGGTCTCGACGGCCATGGATGCCGTTCCGATTTTCGTCACCTTCGCCAGGGCCTCGACAATCTCCCCGATGGCAACGGGACGCTGGAAGTCGATCCGCTCGGAAGATGCAAGCACGGTCAGGGTACGCGAGCGCCGCGAGGCGGCAACGAAGGCGGCCTTGGTCATGAAGGCGAGCGCCTCGCCGCCGAACATCTTGCCGGCGCTGTTTGACTGATCGGCAAAGACGATATCGACCATCCGTACCCCGTCGCGGTGGCAGTCCTCGATCCCGTCGGGCAGCGACGGCAGGCTCCAGTCGGTCGGGCGATCCTCGTCCGGAACGGCAACCATATGAAAGACGCCGCACGTGCAGAGATGCCGCCCGGCCCCGACGATCGTCTCGGCCGTCATGCTGACCTCGATGGTCAACGAGCGGCGTCCGGCCGATATCGGCTTTGCTGTCACTTCGACGATTTCACCGATGCGGGCCGGCTTCCTGAAATCGACCCTCTCGCAGGACGCCGTTACGAACGGCACCCGGCCGAAACGGCTGGCCGCGATAAAGGCGACGCGATCCATGAGGGCAAGGCCCGCCCCGCCGAAAAGCGTGCCATGATGGTTGGTGTCGCCGGGAAAGACGATATCGATAAGTGTGCTGGGAGCCGGCCCGCCGGCCGGCTCCCCCGATGATGGCAAGTCCCGGCTCATACGCTTGCCGTGCGCTGGCCATTGCGCGCAAGCTCCAGCCGAAGCTTCGCGGCGGCGGCGACCATGTTCGCCAGCGCCGGCTTGACCTCGTCCCACTTCCGGGTCTTCAGACCGCAATCCGGATTGACCCAGAGCTGGCCGTCGGTCAGCCGTTCGCGCGCGAGCGAGAGCAACGTCCCCATTTCCTCGATGGAGGGGATGCGCGGCGAATGGATATCATAAACGCCCGGTCCGATCTCGTTCGGATAGTCGCGCTCGACGAAGGCGTCGAGCAGTTCCATCCGCGACCGCGACGTCTCGATGGAGATGACATCCGCATCCATGGCCGCGATCGCCTCCATGATGTCGTTGAACTGCGAATAGCACATATGCGTATGGATCTGCGTTTCATCGGAGACGTCGCTTGACGAGATCCGGAAGCACTCGACCGCCCAGGCGAGATAGTGTGCCCAATCCGCCCGTCGAAGCGGCAGTCCCTCGCGCAATGCCGCCTCGTCGATCTGGATCATCGCGGCGCCGGCCTCTTCAAGGTCACGGACCTCGTCACGGATCGCGAGCGCGATCTGCCGGCACACGGTTTCGCGCGGAAGGTCGTCCCGCACGAAGGACCAGTTGAGAATGGTGACCGGCCCTGTCAGCATGCCCTTCAATGGCTTGTCGGTCAGGGATTGCGCGTATTTCCACCAGCGGACGGTCATCGGGTTCGGACGCGCCACATCGCCATAGATGATCGGCGGCCGCACGCAACGCGATCCATAGCTCTGCACCCAACCGAGCTTGGTGAAGGCGAAGCCCGAAAGCTGTTCGCCGAAATACTGCACCATGTCGTTGCGCTCGAACTCGCCATGGACAAGGACGTCGAGGCCGATCTCCTCCTGCCAGCGGATCGCTGCCGCCGTTTCCTTTTCCAGGAAGGCCTCGTAGTCGACATAGCTGAGCTCTCCCTTGTCGTGCAGCGAGCGCGCCTTGCGGACCTCGGCCGTCTGCGGGAACGAGCCGATGGTCGTTGTCGGGAGGGCCGGCAGCTTGAACCGGCGATGCTGGATCGGCTGGCGGGCCGAAAACGGCGATTGCCGTTTTTGCTCGATGCCCCGCAGCTCATGAAGCCTGCCCTGGACGAGCGGATCATGCACCCGGACGGAAGTCAGCCGGGCATGCATGGTCTGCTGCGATGCCGTGAGCGACGAGGCGTCATCGCCGGCCGTGAAATGGCGGCCAAGCAGGGCGATTTCGTCGAGCTTCTGCGTCGCGAATGCGAGCCAGGAGCGAAGTTCGTCGTCAAGGGCCGTTTCCAGTTCGATGTCGATCGGGACATGCAGCAGCGAGCAGGACGGCGCAATCACGATATCCGCCTCGCCGCGAAGCGCGGCCACGGCGGCAATGCGTGAGGCGATGGCCTGAAGATCGCTTCGCCAGATGTTGCGCCCGTCGATGATCCCGAGAGACAAAGCGAGATGCGCCGGCGCACGACGGACGATATCCTCCAGCGTGCTGCCGCCGCGAACGAGATCGAGATGCAATCCGGCGACGGGAAGCTGCAGAGCGATGTCGAGATTGTCGCCCAGCGACCCGAAATAGGTCGCAAGCACGAGCTTGAGGTTTGGTGCTGCCTTGGCGAGCGCCTTATACGCCAGCGCGAAGGCCTGCCTTTCCTTGTCGGAGAGATCGAGGACCAGAGCCGGCTCATCCACCTGGACGCTGTCGACGCCTGCGTCGGCCAGCTCGGACAGGATGCGGGCATAGACTGGCAGCAGCCGCTCCAGAAGGTCGATCGGAGCGGAATCGTCGAGCGCCTTGCTGAGCTTCAGGAAGGTCACCGGCCCGAGGATCACCGGCCGGGTGTGGATGCCGAGCGCCTTCGCCTCCAGAAAGGCTTCGAGAGGCCGGTTGGATGTCAGCTCGAAGCGCTGATCGGCTTTGAGTTCCGGCACCATGTAGTGGTAGTTCGTATCGAACCACTTCGTCATCTCGAGCGCGGCCGCACCGGCTGCATGGTGCGCATGTCCGCAATCGGCGTGTCCGTTACCGGACGAACCGCGGGCCATCGCGAAATAGACGTCGAGATCGACCGGTCCCCCGCGCCATCCGTAGACCGGAGGCACAGCGCCCACCATGACCGCCGTGTCGAGAACGTGGTCGTAGAAGGAGAAGTCGTTGGAGGGGATGATGTCGATCCCTTTTTCCCGTTGCAGTCGCCAATGATCGGCGCGGAGCGTTCTGGCAGTCTCCAGAAGCGCGGCCCGATCGGTCTTGCCGGCCCAATAGGATTCGAGCGCGAACTTCAGTTCGCGATGTCTTCCAATACGTGGAAAACCGAGATTTGCGGTCTTGATGGTCATTTCCTTACCCCGAAGGTTGTGGGCAAGGCATTGGCTGACGCATCGACGATAGGCACAGTGCGCCCGTCGCAACGCGGCACACCGGGACACCCCGCCCGTGGACGTTATCTATCGCGGCAGGTCTCCTGGCTTGCGGGTCATCGCTACCGTTCCGTCTTCCCGAGGCGTCTTCCTCAGTGACATGGTGGAACGGCGGCTCTCCGCCTACAGTTGCGGGGGCAGCTTCGGCATGGACGAACATCGTCGCACCGAATTCCCTCTTAGCTCATCCGCATTGGCGCGGGTAAGAACCACGATGGCGTCAACATGAACGACGCAGGCGCAAGCGTCAAGGAGATATAAAGATATCTTTATATCTTGGTTTGGAATTGCGTGAGCTGCAGATCATGGGCATCGGAGACGCATCGACCGTGCGCGGCCCCAATAACGCTGCCATCCATGGCGAATGGTTTGCTGCAGCGTCTCGATGGGAAAAGGTTGCCGCTTTGAGGCCCGTACGCGATCGCGAGTGAAAGCGGACGCAAACGACCGAGAAAAGCATAACGCCCCTCCGGCCTCCGAAGCCTGCGGAAAATCCGCAGGCGACAACGCAACCAGGCCAGACCCGAGACATTTTGGCCCAGGCTGGAGTGACGGCCGGCAGGAAATCTCTCGCCGTGCCGGCGCCTTGCTTCGATTGGCTAATCGGCCGAGCTGCCGTTCGCCACGAATTTAGTGGTTCTTGTTCGGCCCTTTGCCGGTGGTGAAGCTGCAGGTTTTGATCTTGCAGCTCGGATCGTCGCTTGTCGGGACGCTGGCGCTGGCCATCGTACCCTGGCCGAGGCACGACATCGAATTCGAAACGGTTCGGTTGTACATCATCATGCCCGGATGGTGCGACGGGTATTTCAGCACGACTGAACCACCTTCCTGCGCCATCTTTTCATGCACGGTTGCGCAGGTCATTGACTTGGAATTGTAGGCCGACATGGCCATGGCATTCGTGGAAATCATTCCGATTGCTGCAAGTAATACGATCGTCTTCATGGGGCTTCCTTTAATCAACACCGAATGGCGCTGAAAATGACTTATTCCTTCATTAGCTTCAGTTTTATGACAGCGAGCCGACTTCCCCCCGTCGGCTATTCACATCCCTGTCAGAAGCAAACGGCACATCATCGGTACGGTTGAGCGCAAGGCGCTCGCGCCTCGCTGCGCCCACCGGCCGGATGCAGATCCGGGCGCAGATTTTCAAGTTGTCCCGCAAAACGAACGAGGCCCGATACGAATACCGGGCCTCATTTGCAATCAAATCAAGCTGAGCCGAAGTCTCAGAAAGTCCGCTCGAAGCGAAGGATGCCCGAGAAGGTATCGTCACCCGGCACATCGTAGTGAACATAGGTCACTTCCGGCTCGACCAGGAGGTTCTTGACCGGGTTGAACTTCAGGTTCGTCGTTGCCTCGAAGATCTTGGAGTCGGTGTAGGCGAGCTGAACGTTCCACTTCAGCTTGTCGTTGAACGGCACGCCGACGCCGCCCCAGACGGCCCAGTCACCCCAGCCGCAATCCGCGCCGTGAACAACGCCGGAGGACGTCGTGCAGGCCGAGACGTTCTGGTTCGAACCGGCATACTGGTTGAGCTTGTCGCCATCGGTGTTCCAGCCGCCCATCAGGAAGGCGGAGAAGACGCCGAAGTCGGCATCGACGCGAGCCTTGATGGCGCCTTCTTCGACGATCGAGTCGTAGCCGCCGACGACGCGGAACTGCCATGCGCCAGCCTTGTAGCCGAGACCGGCAACGACGTTCGGGGCATAGTGGTCGGACTCGGACAACTGCCAGCTTCCACCGTAAGCGCTGGAGGTGGTACCGGAGTTGCTGTCTTCGAGCGAGATGACGCCCGTGAAGCCGGTGCCGCTGTCATAGTTGTAGGTGAGCTGATTCAATTCGTACGGACCGTCATAGATGACGTCGTCCTGGATCACGTCGCCAGCATAGCCGACGAACTGGTTGTATTGCGAGTCCGTCTTGCCCACGGTGAAGCCGCCGAGGGTGATGTAGGACCACAGCAGGTTGGTGCCGGTGGAGCCGCCGTCATTCCAGTCCCAGCGAACGATGGTTTCGGTCTTCAGCGGACCGTATTCGGTGTCGGTCGCGGTGTTGACGTCGAGTTCGGCGCGGGTGTGCCACTTCGTGCCGAAGCTGCTGTCACGATTGTAGGGATCCTTCCACTGGCCTTCGGTGCGAACCTTGCCGCCGACCCGCAGGCAGGTCTCGGTGCCGGGGATGAAGAAGTAACCAGCGCCGAAAGCATCGCAGATGCGAACATATTCCAGCGGCTCGGGTTCGGCTGCGACGATAGCGTCGGCAGCATGGGCGCCGGATACGACGCACAAGGCAGCAGCGGAGCCAATAAGCAAGCTCTTGATGTTCATGGTAACTCCATTCCTCATTTGAACTTGCGCGATTGACGAACCTGGGGGGCCGCTCGACATCAAGTTTCAGTCCTTAGTTCCGAAGCACAACGCCTCGCTTCCGGGCAGAAAGTTGCATTTGCGATCCCGCTTTTACAAGGACCTAAACATATGTGACAGCACGTACATATGCCGTGTTGCCCAAACGACGCACATGTGTACGGAGCATGACAGGAGTGTGACAAACACACCAATCCACAATCAGTATCGCAACCACGGAAACACGCATGGGTAGATGCCCGGGGAGCAAGTCCGCCAGCCCGCCGGCCGTTCCCTGTCGCGAATCCGGTCGCGGTATACGGCGCTGGACTGCCGGCAACGAGTCTTGATAGACTCACGGAGCGCAGACAGCGTATCCATCCATGGCAAATCGCAGGCGGGATCATCATGCCGAAGATCGATGTTGCAGCCGTGCCTAAAATCAAGGGCACCCGATATCCCGCTCCATTCAACGAACCCTGCGCCGAGCGCATACGCCAGCGGCTGGGTGATGCCGGCGGTCTCCAGGATTTCGGCGTCAACCTGATGCGGCTGCCGCCGGGCAATTGGTCGAGCCAGCGGCACTGGCATTCGGAAGAGGACGAATTCGTCTATGTGCTGGAAGGCGAGTTGACGCTGATCGAGGATGACGGCGAAACGGTGCTGCGCGCCGGCGACTGTGCCGCCTTCCCGAAAGACTCGGGCAACGGTCATCACATGGTCAACAAATCGAACGCCATGGCGATCTATCTCGAGGCCGGCACCCGTTCTCCAACGGACCTCATTACCTGCTCCGATATCGACATGATGAGCTCGAGCACGGACGGACTGTTCGTGCACAAGGACGGGATGCCCTATCCGGACGGTTAGAATGGCCGCGGCGCTGGCTCGGCCGCGCGGCTATCTCCGTTCATCCCCGCTCGCCGGAGCCGTCCGGTATGAGAAAAGACGTGTCGGCGCGCCATGCAGCATCACGTCCCGCTCGAAACCGAAGCCGCATTTTTCCAGCACGCGCCGGGAAGCGACATTGACGGGGCGAACAAGCCCGATAACGCGTTGCGCCTGCAGATCATTGCGGGCGAAGGCCAAAGCCTCCTTCACCAGTTCGGTCGCATAACCGTTGCCCCAGTGATCGGGATGCAGGTGATAGGAGAGATTGAGCCCCTCGAATTCCGTCGAGACGGTAACACCGCCGAAGCCGATCAGCCGACCTTCCGTTTCGACCGCCCAGCGTCCGAACCCATGCAAGCGCCAATGTGCCCGGTCGCGGGCGAGGCGCCGGGCGCTCTCGGCAGGAGAATCCGGCCTCGGATCCGGCCGATGGGCTACGAGCTCCGGCCGGGCAAACAGTGTCGTAATGAAATCGAGATCCTGCTCTTCCGGCCTGCGCAGGGATAGGCGCGACGTATGCCGGATCATGCTCCCTCTCCTTGAAGGATCATACCGCCTCGGCAAGAACAGGCGGATCGTAGCAGCAGGCATCCGTGGAGACGCCCACGCGGCACCCGCTCGCCTCAAGCGCGTCCCTCACCACATCCACGAACAGGCGACGCAGCCACAGGGAGCGGCCGTCAGCCTGATCCACGCGCCGGTAGAGCATCGTCACGGGGTCGGCGGGCAACTCGAATGGCGGTGGCGAAATCGCCAGATTGTGCAGCTGCGCCATGCAGTGGGCGATGGACTCCGGCACGGTCGCAATCGCCGGCATGGCCTGCAACGTCATCGGCAGGGCCGAAAAACGCGGCGCGGTCGCCACCACCTGACGACGGTAGCCGAGACGGGCGAGAGCGGCATCCACGTTTGTGGATATGGTGCCTTCAATGGACACGGTTACGTGCGGCGCGTTCGCGAAATGCTTGAGGCTGAGCGGTGCCGCGCATTTCAGATGCCGGGGATCGTAGATGCACAATGACGTCTGTTCGAAGAGGGGCGCGCGAATATGCCAGGAGGCTGGCTCGTCATGCACCGAGATGCTGAATTCATAGGCCCCCTCGTCCAGCAGGCGAGCGGCGTCGCGCCTGTCGAAGGCCATGCTGACCAAGCGGGCGCCGGGCGCCATCTGGCGCAACCGCGCCGCCAGCGGCCCGAAGAAGGATGATTCGAGATTGTCGCAGAGCCCGATGCGGAACTCGCCCTGCCAGCTTCCCGGATCGAAAGCGGCGGGCGGGCGAATGGCGCGCTCGATGCCGGAAAGCGCATCCTCGATCGCCGGCGCGATGGAGAGCGCCCGTGGCGTCGGCTGCAAACCTCTGCCGACGCGCACGAACAATTCGTCATCCAGCGTCTCGCGCAGCCGGCGCAATGCAGCGGAAAGACCCGGTTGGCCAAGCAGCAAACGCTCGGCCGCACGGCTCACGTTCCGCTCCTGCATCAGCACGGAGAAGGCGAGCAGCAGATTGAGATCGATTTTCCGAAGGGTCGCATCATTCATCATCGCCAGTAATACCTGACATGGTTACTATCAATTTGCAATAGGGTTTGAAGATGTACATTTTCTCGTTCCCTGCCGCTCCCAGCCTCCCAAAAAGACGGCAGCACAGAAAGGAACGATCCCGATGACTTCTTCCCAAACCCGAAGCGGGGCCGGATTGGCGTTGCTACTGCTATGCGCCGCCAATTTCCTGGACGCCATGGATGTCTCCACTATTGGGGTGGCGCTGCCCGCGATCCAGAAAGAGCTCGGCATGCAGGCGACATCGCTGCAATGGGCCGTCAGCGCCTATGTGCTCGGCTATGGCGGCTTCCTGCTGCTCGGCGGCCGCGTCGCCGATCTCTTCGGCCACCGCCGCGTGTTTCTCTGGTCGCTTGCCGTCTTCGCTGCCGCGAGCATTGCCGGCGGCTTCGTCGATAGCGCCCAGACCCTGATCGCCGCCCGCCTCATCAAGGGCATTGCCGCCGCCTTCACGGCACCGGCCGCCCTCGCACTGCTGCTCTCCGTCTTCGGGGAAGGCAATGCCCGCGCCAAGGCGCTCGGCGTATTCTCTTCCACCGGCGCCGCCGGTTTCGTCCTCGGCATGGTGCTGGGCGGTGCCGCAACCATCATCAGCTGGCGGGCGACCCTGGTCATGGGCGCACCCGTCGCCATCCTCGCGCTGATTGTCGCCCCCTTCGTCCTGCCCGCCGATCACAAGCGGAGCGGCCCCGGTGCCCGCTTCGACTGGGCAGGCGCAATCACGATCACCCCCGGCCTGCTGCTCTTCGTGTTCGGCGTCACCAATGCCGCGGCCGACGGCTGGCAGGCATTCGCGACATGGGGATCTTTGGTGGCGGCTCTGGTGCTGATCCTGCTCTTCCTGGTGGTTGAGTGGCGCCATAGCGATCCGATGGTCCCGCTTGCCATGTTCCGGCGTGCCAAGCTCAGCCACGCCAATGCCATCGCCGCGCTGTTCCAGGGGGCCTATGTCGGCTTTCAATTCATCGCGACGCTCTATTACCAGACAGTCGTCGGCTGGTCGGCCTTCGCGACCGGCTTCGCCTTCGCCGTCGGTGGCGTCTGCGTGATGTTCCTCGCACCGCGCTTTGCCACGATCGGCCAGGCCCGCGGCACGACCCTGCTGATGACGTTCGGCGTGGGATTGCAGGCCATCAGCTATCTCTTCTGGGTGCTGTCGGTCGGCCAGATCGATACGATCGTGCTGGTCGCCATCTCGCAACTGCTGCTTGGCGTCGGCTATGCCATGACCTATCCGTCCATTCAGGTGGCAGCACTGTCCGATATCGAAGAAGACAAGTCCGGCCTGGCTTCGGGCATGCTGTTTGCCTCCTTCCAGATCGGCGGCGGCATCATCCTGGCGGCAGCCTCGGCGGTCTTCAGCGCAGCACCCAGCTATGGCTGGAACCCCTATATTGCCGGCATCGGCTTCGTCACGATCCTCGCTGCCGCCATCACGCTGCTCGCCGCGGTCGGTCCGCGCTCATCCGCTGCAAAAGCGGCAAACTATCAGGCGGCGGAATAACGCAAAACGGGACGACCCGCCCGATGGGCGGGTCACTCCGCCTCTGCGCCGGCAGCCTGGGCAGCGCGGCGCATCAGAAAATCACGCTCCCTCTGGTTCTCAGCGAGCGCGGCGGCCGTCTCGAAGGCCTGCCGCGCTTCGCCGTAGCGGCCGAGCTTGTAGAGAAGATCGCCGCGAACGCTCGGCAGGAGATGGTAGTCCTTCAGCGCTGGCTCATTCCCGAGGCGCTCGATGATTTCCAACGCCGCCGCCGGGCCTTCGACCATGCCGACCGCCACGGCACGATTGAGCTCGACGACCGGCGAATGAAGGAGCCGGGCAAGTTCGGCATAGAGGTCGGCGATCCGCCGCCAGTCGGTCTCCTCCGCCGTGACCGCCCTCGCATGACAGGCGATAATCGCGGCCTGCAAGGCGTAGACCCCGCCAGCGCCTCCGAGCTCTTCGACCCGCTTCAGCGCCTGCAGACCGCGCTGGATCTGCAGCCGGTCCCAGCGGGCACGATTTTGGTCGAGCAGAAGGATGGGGTTGCCCGCGGCGTCCGTCCGCGCCGCGGCGCGGGAGGCATTCAGCTCCATCAGGGCCAACAGCGCATGAGCCTCCGGCTCCCCTGGTGCCACGGACGTCAGTATTCGGCCCAGGCGTAGCGCCTCGTTGCACAATTGCAGCCGCAGCCAGTTTTCGCCGCGCGCTGCCGTATAGCCCTCGTTGAAGATCAGATAGACGACCTCCAGCACAGAGGCCAGGCGTTGCGACAATTGCTCGCCGTGCGGCGTCTCATAGGCCAGCCCCGATTCGGCCAATGTCTTCTTGGCGCGCACGATACGTTGCGCGATGGTCGCGTCCGATACGAGAAACGCCCTGGCAATTTCCTCCGTCGTCAGGCCGCAGATCATCCGCAAGGCCAGCGCCACGCGCGCCTCGCGCGAGATCAGCGGATGACAGGCCGTGAAGATCAGGCGCAGCATTTCATCGCCGATATCGTCATCCAGAGGAGTGTCCAGATCCGGCATGACCTGCTCCTCCTCTTCCATTTCCCGAACGATCATCCCGTGCTTCTGGTCGAGCATCCGGCGACGGCGCAGATGGTCGAGCGCCCGGCGTCTGGCCGTGGTCATGAGCCATGCGCCGGGCCGCTCGGGGATTCCCGTCTCCGGCCATCGCTCCAGCGCAACGACCAGAGCTTCCTGGGTCAGGTCCTCGGCCAGCGGCACGTCGCGCAGCAACCGTGCCAGGCTCGTGATGAGCCTTGGCTGTTCGATCCGCCACACGGCCAGGATGGCCCGATGGGTGCCGGCGGCCGTCAAGGCCGCCTGCCCCGACGGGAGGCCGAAAATATCATACTCTTGCTTCGGCGAGCGGATCGCATATCCCCTCCGCGCCCGGTTCATAGAAGGCGCGCACCTCGCATGTGCCTTCCCAGCCGGGCATGAAATCCTTGTGCAGCTGCATGAATTCGACCGCCAGCGCCACGGCCTCCTCCTTGGTCTGCAATTCGAAGATCGCATAGCCGCCGACGACTTCCTTCGCCTCCACGAAGGGGCCGTCGACAACACTCAGCTTGCCATCCTTGATAGAGACACGAGCGCCTGTCGCAAGCGGCAGCAGGCCGGCCGTGTCGATCATGCGTCCAGCCTTGATTTCCCGATCCGCGATCTTGTGGATGGCCTCGGCAAGCTCCGGCGTCGGCAGCATGAAATCTTTGGCAAGGACGATAGACATGAAACGCATGGAAATTCCTCCGGAAGCGAGACGCCGGCACCATTGCCGCATAACAAGCCCGCTCATGTTGACGACGAAGCATGCCTCTGGAAATCGACAATCGTTTCAAAAAAATCCGCATCGCTGTCGATCATCGGAAAATCTTACGTCCAGCCCGCGCTAATCATCAAGGGCGGCGTCGCTCAAACGACTTTGGGTGCAGGTAAAATCCTCAATCGCACGATCCCCACCCCCCGCATCGCTTTGTTGACTTCCCAGAACCATTGCAAGATGGTGAGGCGAAATTGGACCTGCGGACTTTCGAAAGCCGGCGTCTCCCCAGGGTCGCAGTCTTCCGCAAAGCTCCGGAGTCAACATGGCGGGAGCTTGTTTCTATGTTCGACCACATTTCGATCGGCGTCAAAGACCTGGCGCGGGCGCAGACGTTTTACGATGCGGCATTGGCGCCGCTTGGCTATGAGCGCCTGAGCAACTTCGACGGCACGATCGGATATGGTGCGGAGCGTGCCCAGTTCTGGGTGAGCGAAGTGGAGCGGCCCGTGCCGGCCGATCGCGGCTCGGGCCTGCATTTCTGTTTCGTGGCGCCGAGCCAGGCTGCCGTCGACGGCTTCTATGCCGCCGGCATCGCCAATGGCGGCGAAGACAATGGCAAGCCGGGCATCCGGCCGGATTACAGCCAGTTCTATTACGCCGCCTTCATCATCGACCCGGACGGCTACCGGCTGGAAGCCTATTTCCAGACCGGCGAATAGGGTACATCCCACAGCGGCATCGCGATCCGCCCTCCCCGCCAGGATCGATCCGACGGGGCGTCGATTTCGTGTGACGATTTTCCTAAGCATTTGAACTTTCAGGCTGCTGTCAGGCTTCTGTCGTAGTGGATGCCAGACAGCGGCCGTCTTGGCGTTTTTCCTAAAACGCCGCCGGGCGCTCGTTTTGACCTCGTTCAGACAGTGGCCGGCATTCCCGATGTATGACAATTCCATTGCTTATGCGAAACGAACCGCATCGGTTAGCAGACCCCTCGTCGCCTTTCTTGCGCTGTTCGCGCTTTGGTGGCTGCTGCTGCTCGTCTTCTATCGATTTCCAGGCATCGATCTCGCCGTCGCCCAGGGCGTCTTCACGGCCAAACCCTGCGCGCCGTCCGCTCCCCTGAAGGAAATCTGCGGCACCTTTGCTCTCGCCAAGAATCCTCTCCTCGAGATCGTGCGGGGCATAACGCTGGCCCTGCCCTACATCGCCATTGCCGCGCTGCTGACGACGCTGATCGCGTCCTGGCGCCGGCATGGAATCCGGCACAGAACATTGGAAACGGATCGCTCCATCGCAGCGCTGCTGTCGCTGGCGGTCGGCTGCGGGCTCATCGTGAATACGCTGCTCAAAGGCTATGCCGGCAGGCCGCGTCCGCGCAGCACGGATCTTTTCGGCGGTTCGCTCGATTTCGTCCAGGCAGGTTCGTTTGCCGGCCGGTGCCTCGGAAACTGCTCCTTCGTTTCCGGAGAGGCGTCGTCCGGCGGCTGGCTGCTTTGCCTTGTGCTGCTGCTGCCGCCGCGCCTGCGTCTCCCGCTCGGCGTCCCCCTCGCGGTCGCTGCGATCATCATGCCGTTCATGCGCGTGCTGACCGGCGCCCACTACCTCTCGGACGCGGTTTTGGGCTGGCTTCTGTCACTGGTGGTTTTCGCCGCCGCCATGGCGGTGATCGACTTCCTGCGACCGGAAGCGTCGAGCCGCGCCTGAAAAGCACGCCACTTAACCGACATCGCGCATACGGCTCAGCCGGCCATGCATGGCCGCCTTTCGCACACGGGCCGCCATTTCGGCAAGTGCAAAGGGCTTCACGAGATAGTCCACCGCACCGCTGCGCATAGCCGCGATCTGGTCCGACAGCTGATCATAGGCCGAGATGACCACGACCGGCGTCGAATCTCCGCGCGCGCCCATGAGCTTCAGCACATCGAGGCCGCTTCCATCAGGCAGGCGCAGGTCGAGCAGAACCACGTCACGGGGTTCCCCCGCGACGGCACCCGTTGCCGATTCCAGATTCATCGACCAGTCGACCGACCAGCCGTCGGCGCACAGGTGATCCCGCACGGCGTTGCCGATAATCGGATTATCCTCGACTAATAAAAGCCGCACGATTGCGCCCCCATTGCAATCGGGCCGGTATGATGCCTATTTCTGACGGTAACCTGAACCCCCTTGCGGAGACCGTAAAAAGCGAAACCAAGCCAAATAGTGGCCCAGATAGCCCCTGAAAAAGAATGCGTCGTTCAGGTAAATGTCAGGAATCGTCGCCATGGTGGCGGGCTTTGACAGCCGACGCACACCTTGCGGTAGAGGGCTTCCCACCCAACCGGTAGCACACGTCTCGGAGAAAACCATTGACTCATGAAAAAGCGACCTCCGGGTGGCAAAACATTCGGCCAGCCGTCGGTAGCGTCACGCTGTGCTTCATAACAGCGCTCTATGTACTTCTTGTGACAAATCGTATGTTCTGGACCAAGGCCTACGGTTACTTCACAACCGAGCATACTGCCTTTGCCGCATTCGTCATCGGCATTGCCGCGGCCATCATGGCGCTCTTCACGTTCTTTTCCGCCAAATACATCACGAAGCCGGTGCTGATCTTCTTCGTGCTGGTAGCCTCCGTATCCTCCTGGTTCAACGACCAGTTCGGCGTCATCATCGACAAGGAAATGATCCGCAATGCGGCCGTATCGACGGGTGCGGAAAGCGGGCACCTGATCACGGCGCGCTTCGTGACATATGTCCTGCTGACGGGCATCTTGCCCTCGCTGGTCATCGCATGGGTTCGGATCCTCCATCGTCCCATCCTCAAGAAGCTGGCCCACAATACCGCCGTCATCCTCGCCTGCGCAGCGATCTTCGTCGCTGCGGGCACCAGTTTCTACAAGACCTATGCCGGCGTCGGTCGCGCTCACCGCGACCTGATGGATACCCTCAATCCGGTGCTGCCGATCACAAGCGCAGTGCGGTACGTCATCGACACGCACAGGAACGCCGACGTGGTGGCGCAGCCGCTGGGCACGGATGCCCACAAGGTCGGCGTGGCCGACAACGGCAAGCCGCGCGTGACGATCATCGTCGCCGGGGAAACCGCACGCGCCCAGAACTTCTCCCTTGGCGGCTACGGCAAGTTGACCAATCCGGAATTGGCACAGCGCAATGTCGTCTACTTCCCCAACACCAGCAGCTGCGGGACGGCGACGGCAACCTCGATACCCTGCCTGTTCTCGGTCTATACGCGCGGGCAGTATACGCATCACAAAGGACTTGAGACGGAAAACCTGCTCGATGTGCTGACCCATGCCAAGGTCGATGTGACCTGGCTCGACAACGACACCGGCAGCTACGATGTGACCAACCGCGTCTCCTATACCTATCTGCCGCCTTCCGCCGATCCGCGCTTCTGCAAGGACGGCGAATGCAAGGACGAAATCCTCGTCGACAAGATCGACGGCTGGCTCGACAAGGTGAAAGGTGACAGCGTGCTGGTGCTGCATCAGCTCGGCAGCCATGGCCCGGCCTATTACCAGCGCTATCCGGAAGAGTTCCGCCGCTTCCGGCCGGATTGCCGTTCCAACGACTTCAGCGCCTGCTCGCAGGAAGAAATCACCAATGCCTATGACAATACGATCCTCTACACGGACCATATAGTCGCGATGGTCATCGACAAACTGAAGCAGCGCTCGAACTCGGTATCCGGCGCCGTGCTCTACTTCTCCGACCACGGCGAGTCGCTCGGCGAGAATGGCATCTACCTGCACGGCACACCCTATATCATCGCTCCGTCGCAGCAGACGCATGTGCCGATGCTGGTGTGGATGGCCGACGATCTCGCCAAGGCTGCCGGTTTCGACATGGCGTGCCTCTCGAAGCAGGCAGGCGAAGGCACTTACTCCCACGACAACATCTTCCACAGCGTTCTCGGCATGATGGATGTTTCGACGAAGGTCTACGATCCCAAGCTGGACGTCTTCTCCGCCTGCCGCACGCCGTCGAACAAGCTGGCGCTGAACTGACATATCGCGCAATAACCGGCGACCCCCGTTCCGACACGGGCCGCCGGTCTTTATGGATCGGTCATCAAGGATCGATCAAAGACGCTTGGGCTCGCGGATCGTCCGCTCGTTTTCCACATTGCCGGTATTGAGCGTCGTGTTCCGCTCGAAAAGCACGACTTCGCAGGTCGGCTCGGCGACCGGGCAATGTTCCACCCCATGCGGAACGATGACGTATTCGCCGGGTCCAAGCACGATATCGCCGCCGTTTTCGTCGTGCAGCTTCATGCGCAGCGTGCCCCTGACAACAAGGAACAGCTCGTCTTCCTCGTCGTGATGATGCCAATGGAATGCGCCGTCCAGTTTGACGAGTTTGACCTGAAAATCGTTGATGTCGCCGCCGATGCGCGGACTCCATGTCTCATCGAAAGCGGCAAAAGCTTTGGTAAGATTGATCTTTTTCAGCACAACCATATGCTTCCTCCTTCCGGCCTCGAATGGCTCGATGTCGCCGACAATAATATTGGCGGGAGTAAGGAGTAAGACAACGGCCGCCGCCGCCCGGCATATCGAATTCATCGAAGGTTTCCGCCGAAACTTTCCGGGTAGTGGATGATGGGGAACGACACTACATGCTGTCGCAACATCACTTCGACACATGACAGGAAAAATCATGACGATAAACAATGTCGAATTCGGCCTCGATACTTTCGGCGACGTGACCTTTGACGACAAGGGCACGCCGTTGCCGCATGCGCAGGTCCTGCGCAATGTCGTCGAGGAAGGCGTCCTCGCCGATCAGCTCGGGATCGATTTCTTTGGCATCGGCGAGCATCACCGCGAAGACTTTGCCGTCTCCTCGCCCGAAACGATCCTGGCGGCCATCGCCAGCCGCACATCGAAAATCCATCTGGGATCGGCCGTGACGGTGCTGAGCTCGGACGATCCGATCCGCGTGTTCCAGCGCTTCTCCAGCCTTAACGCCATATCGAACGGCCGTGCCGAAGTCATTCTCGGCCGCGGCTCCTTCACGGAATCCTTCCCGCTGTTCGGCTTCGAGCTGTCGCAGTACGAGCAACTCTTCGAGGAAAAGCTCGATCTGTTCGCCGCCCTGCTCAAGAACGAGCCGGTGAACTGGCAGGGCAGCATCCGCCCGCCGCTGCAAAATCAGAAGGTCTTCCCGACCATCGAGAGCGGCCATCTGAAGACATGGATCGGCGTTGGCGGCAGCCCGGAATCCGTGGTGCGCGCCGCTCACTACGATCTCCCGCTGATGCTGGCGATCATCGGCGGCAGCCCCTATCGCTTTCAGCCCTATGTCGACCTCTATCACCGCGCCTTCGAGCAGCTGGGCAAGCCCGTGCAACCGATCGGCATCCATTCGCCGGGCTACATCGCCGAAACGGATGAACAGGCGCGCGAGGAATTGTGGCCCTGCTTCAAGGCGATGCGCGACCGGATCGGCCGCGAGCGCGGCTGGCCGCCCATGACACGCGCGGAGTTCGACAACGAGATCGAGCGGGGCTCGCTCTATGCCGGCTCTCCGGAAACGGTCGCCGCCAAGCTTGCCCCGGTCATCAAGACGCTCGGCATCAACCGCTTCCAGCTGAAGTACAGCGCCGGCGCACTCGGCCACGACAAGATGATGCGCTGTATCGAACTCTATGGCCAGAAGGTGATCCCGGCCGTGCGCGCCGCACTGGCGGCATAGCCGCAGGCAGATACTCCCTCCGTGGTGATCGATCGGATCAACGGGCGCTTCGCTGCACGGCGAGGCGCCCATCGCTTTTCCGCTGTCTTTCTATCGTAGTAAATGCTACCTATATCGATATCGGTAATATTCACTACATGGCAGCGACAGCATGTCTGAGAAGACCCAAGACCTGCAAAGTTTCGATGATCGCGTTCTCGGCGCGATTGCCACGCTGGCGCCCGCCGAGCAACGCATTGCCCGCTTCTTCGTCGATCAGAAGCAGGCCGCGCTGTTGAATTCGGCGGCGCAGATCGCGCAGCTTGCGGGCACCAGCGACGCCACGGTCGTGCGCACCGCACGCGCCCTCGGCTTCGAAAGCCTCTCGGCGCTGCGCGCGGCCTTGCTTGCGGAGCTGACGGGAACCCCTTCGCCCCGCTTACGGCTGGAACGCACGCTGGCTGAAACGGGCAGCCGGGCGGGCGACGCGCTTCGTCACGTCATCGGCATGCACGAGAAGTCTTTGGACATCCTGCGCCAGGAGGAATTTGCAGCAAGCTTCGAGCACTGCGTCGATATGCTGGCAAACGCTGCCCGGCGTCATGTCTTCGGCATCGGGCCGTCCGGTGCCATGGCGGATTATGCCAGCCTGCAGTTCAATCGCATCGGCCTGCCGACCAGCGCGCTCTCGGCCTCCGGCGTTGCACTCGCCGACCGCCTGCTCTGGATAGGCGAAGGCGATGTTGTGCTTGTCATGGCCTATGCGCCGCTCTATCGCGAAATCGAGGTGCTGCTCGAACACGCCGGCAAGCGCGGCGTGCCGGTCATCCTCGTCAGCGACGACCTCGGCCCGCTGGTTGCCGACAAGGTGACGGAAATCCTGCCCGTCCCGCGCGGCAATGCCGGCCACCTCGCCATGCATGGCGGTACGCTTGTGCTGATCGAATCCCTGATCGTCGCACTGGCGGCGAAGGGCAAGGGCAGTGCCAGCGACAGCCTCGACCAGCTCAGCCAGCTGCGTGGCGCTATCGACAAGGCATGGAGCAAACGCGGCACGAGGAAACGCAAATGAGCGCGACGAAAGCGCCGGACTCGACTGCCCAACGCGCAAGCTCATCCAGGACATGAAGAAAATCCCCTTGGAAAATAGCTTGCGAATTCAAATCCCTAATCGTCATTCGGGAATCTTTTCATGAACAGCCTCACACCCATTCTCTCCACCGTGACGGCTTCCTTTCTCGGCTCGTTCGTCGAGGTCGTGGAGGCCTTTACCATTGTGCTGGCCGTTGGCGTCACCCGAAGCTGGCGCCCGGCCCTGACAGGAGCCGCCCTCGCCCTTGCCGTGCTGGCCGCCCTCGTCGTCATCTTCGGGCCGCTGCTGACGCTGGTGCCGATCGAGACGCTGCAATTCGTCGTCGGCGTTCTCCTCATCCTGTTCGGCATGCGCTGGCTGCGCAAAGCGATTCTTCGCTCGCTCGGCGTTATCCCCCTGCATGACGAGGAAGCAGCCTACTTGAAAGAGACGACCTCGCTGCAAGCGCAATCCACGGATCGCCGGGCCGATTATCTCGCCGGCCTCGCCGCCTTCAAGGCTGTGCTCTTGGAAGGCGTCGAAGTGGTCTTCATCGTCATCGCAGTCGGCGCCGCGCATGGCCTCACGCTCTATGCCGGCCTTGGCGCGCTGGCCGCCTTCGTGCTTGTCATGCTGATCGGGCTGCTGGTTCACCGCCCGCTTGCCAGCGTACCGGAAAACACCCTGAAATTCGTCGTCGGCCTCATGCTCACCAGCTTCGGCATCTTCTGGACCGGCGAGGGCATCGGCGCGCATTGGCCGGGAGGCGACCTCTCCTTGATCGCCATCTTCGCGATCGTCTCGCTCGCCTCCTATGCCATCATACGAGGCGTGCGCGCCTCCAACGGCAACCCAGCAGCAAAGGTAGCCCGATGACCGTCTTGCGCATCATCCTTTCCGAACTCATCGGCATGTTCATCGATGACGGCAGCCTCGCCATCTTCTCCCTGATCCTCATCCTGGCGATTGCCGGAGCGGTCGAGTTTCTTGCCATGCCGCCGCTCGCGGGCGCGCTCCTCCTGCTGCTCGGCTGCCTAGCCATCCTGCTCTACAGCGTTCGCCGCGCCGTGAAGCGATGAGATTCACAACAGCCTGCAAAGCCTTGGATTTGCAGGCTGTTGTCGTGCCACCTTCCGTCCAGCTTTAATTCTCGACAGAACTCTTCGCAGATGCGAAGAATTCCGCAGCCTCAGCGAAAAGGAGAAACGGCATGAGCAGCGCCTATCCCGAAGTCTATCTCGTACGGCACGGACAGACGGAGTGGAGCCTCTCCGGCAGGCATACCGGCCGGACCGATATTCCCCTGACCGCGGCCGGCGAGGAAGCTGCCCGCAAGGTCGCAGGTCGCCTGCCCGCCATCGATTTCGCCGCCGTCTGGTCCAGCCCGTCGCAGCGCGCGCAAAACACCTGCGCTTTGGCCGGCTTCGGCGACCGGCGCGTCGTCAAGGACGATCTGGCGGAATGGGATTACGGCGCCTATGAGGGCATTACCACCAAGGCGATCCTGGCCGAACGCCCAGGCTGGCAGGTCTTTCGCGACGGCTGCCCGAATGGCGAAACTGCAGCCGATGTCGGCGCGCGCGCCGACCGGATCATCGGTGAACTTCGCGGCATCGACGGGTCCGTTCTGATCTTCTCCAGCGCCCATTTCCTGCGCGTCTTCGCCGCCCGCTGGGTCGGCCTGCCGCCGGAGGGCGGCGAGCATCTGGTTCTCGACACCACGAGCATCAGCGTCATCGGCTACGAACATGATCTGACCGAGCCTGTCATCCGCCGTTGGAACGAAGTCTGACGCTCGCGCAGCAATCGCCACGTCTTCATAAACGTTTCGAGCGGCCCAGAGCCGCTCGATGTCTTTCAGGAAGTCGATCTTAAGCCACTTACCAGGGCTTGAGACCCAGCAGCTTCTCACCCAGCGGCGTCAGCGCGGCCGTGGTCGCATTGTGCTTTTCCCATTCGCGGGGGTCGCCCGGAAAGGCATCACGCTTCGGAGAGTCGAGCTCACGCCAGAGACGGATGCGCTCCTCGCGCTCGGCGACATTGTCGTATTCGGCCGGATGCATGGAGATATATTGCGCCATGCGAACGCGGTTGTCGGAATGGTTCGGACGAACGCCATGCGCCAGCAGCGAGTTGAAGATCATCAGGTCGCCCGGCTCCATATCGATGTTGACGACCGACAATCCCGTCATGTCGGGATGCATCGGATCACGATCGGCCGGCTGCGTCTTTTCCCATTCCTCGAAATGCTCGAAGAGCTGCGGCACACACTGAAACCCGCCGACATCGCCATCCTGCTTCTTCAGGCTGAGCACGCCCTGGACGCCGATCGGCAGCGGGCGGATCGAGGTGTCGACGTCCCAATGGATGAAGCCGTTCAGATTGCCCTTCACCTTCTTCGGCGGGTTGAGATTGGCGCGATCGATGGTGACCCACAGATCCTCGCGATCCCATATGTCGACGAAGACATCGTAGATGCGCTTTTCCATGCGGTTGTCCCAGAGGTACTGGTGATTGTAGATCTCCAGCATGCCGGTATTGTTGAGCTCCTTCATCTTGTGCTCGCGCCGCTGCGGCGCATACC
Source organism: Rhizobium sp. A37_96 (assembly GCF_053521765.1). Classification (NCBI taxonomy): domain Bacteria; kingdom Pseudomonadati; phylum Pseudomonadota; class Alphaproteobacteria; order Hyphomicrobiales; family Rhizobiaceae; genus Rhizobium; species Rhizobium sp. A37_96. The sequence goes on from NZ_JBNWDS010000001.1 coordinate 766,836, forward strand.
AGGTGGAGGGATCGTTCGGGTCCTTCTCGTCAAAACGCCACAAAACGTCGGCAAGCCGCTCGACATTCGCCGCCGGCACCGCTTGACGCACGATCACATAGCCCTTCGTGATCCAATGCTGCCAATCGTCCTTCGACAGCACCCTGAGCGGCAATGTCTTCTCGATATCCTTCAGTTGCGTCGTAACCGTGGATGCGGTCGGGTGAGCATCTCGTTTCAAGGCAGGCTGCATCGGTTTCCTCCATCTTGGCTACCCCTTAGGTTTCGGGTGACGGAAAACTTGTAACCGCAAGCGGCGCTTCGATGTTGCCCGCCTCTGGCCAATTCTGATACTATTCTGTCTTCGTTAGCATTATGGACGCCCCATGAGGCCCTATCTCGAAGTCCTGCCCCGTTCGCCGGAAGCATCCTGGAGCATGTTGAACCGCCGGCTCGACGACTGCATTCCCTTCCAGTGGCATCATCATCCGGAATTCGAGCTGACGCTCACGCTGAACTCCATCGGGCAGCGCTTCATCGGCGATCACAGCGGGGACTATGGCGACGGCGATCTCGTGCTGGTCGGCCCCAACCTGCCGCATAGCTGGGTTTCGCGCGCCAAGATCGAGGAACAGACGCCGCATATCGCGCTGGTGCTCTGGTTCAATCGTGAGTGGCTGCTGCGGATGACGGGCGGCGCCGTCGAATTCCGATCGATCGAAACGATGCTGCAGCATGGAGACAGCGGCCTGCGCTTCTCGGCGGCGACCTCCGCAGCCGTCCGCCCAGCCTTCGAAACCATTTTCGAAAAGCCGCCCGTCGAGCGCCTGCTGTCATTGCTTGGCATCCTGGTCAGGGTTGCGGAAGACCGGCATGCCACTCCGCTTGCCAGCGCACCGGCGCAAGCGCCGGACATCAAGGAAAGCCGCGACCGCATAGACCGTGTCCTGACGCATATGCATCTTCACTACGTCCGCGCGATCGGCCTCGATGAACTGGCCGATATCGCAGCGCTTAGCGTCTCCGGCCTGCACCGCATGTTTCGCCGCCATACCGGCGGGACGATATCGGATTATCTCGTGCGCATGCGCATCGGCGATGCCTGCGCCCGCCTTTCCTCCACGGATCAGGCTATCCATTACATCGGCGATGCGGTCGGCTATGCCTCGCTCGCCAATTTCAACAGGCAGTTCAAGGCGCTGAAGGGCATGACGCCACGGGAATACCGGGCGATGTTCCTCAGGCGCTGACCGCCGCCGCCGCGAGCAGTCTCGCAATCTTCGCCGCCGCCGCGTCCGCCGCCTGCGCCTCCATGCGGGCGATGCCGAGCAGCAGCCCCGACCGCGCAGGACCGAGATACAGCGCCGATATCGGCCGCACGGCGAAACCGTGGGCATTGATGGCGCGCGCTACGGCAAGATCGTCGGTCTCGACATCCCGGAACCAGCTTGCCAGCTGCAGGCCGCCGCCGCCCGCTCCGACCTCGAGCTGGGCGCCGCAATGGCGATCGAGCGCAGAGACGGTTGCCGCCATGCGCTCCGCATAAATACCGTTCATGTGCCTCAGATGCGCGCGGAACCGTCCCTCGCGCATGAAATCGGCAAGCGCTGCCTGGATATGGATCGGCACGACAGCGCCTCTAAGCCGTTGCGCAGCCTCGATGGCCGTCACGAGCCGGGAGGGGACGACGGCATAGGCTACACGCAGGCCAGGCGCGAGCGTCTTTGAGAAAGTGCCTATATAGGCGACCACCTCGCCGCTATCGATGCCCTGCAAGGCGGCGATCGGGCGCGACGCATACTGGAACTCGCTGTCGTAATCGTCTTCCAGCACGATCGCGCCATTGGCCCGGGCAAACTCGAGCAGGGCGAGACGGCGCGTCAGGCTCATGGTCACGCCCGTCGGATATTGATGCGAAGGCGTGACATAGATCAGCTTCGGCGCAGGCCCGGCACCGCGCGCAATATCGATGCCCTCGGCATCGCAAGGCACCGGCACGAGTTCGGCTCCGGCCATCCGCAAGATCGCCTGCGCGCTGGCATAACCCGGCTCCTCCATCCAGACCAGGTTACCGCCGGGATCACCGGGATGCAGCAACACGCTCGCAAGCAGTCCGATCGCGGCGCCGGTCGATGGTACGATCACGACCTGTTCGGGACGGGCGACCACGCCGCGCGTCGCCGCTATATGATCGAGGATGGCTTCGCGCAACTCATGAACGCCGCCGTGATCGCTATAGCCGAGATCATGCACCCGCAGCGAACGAGCCCTGGCCCCGAGGCAGCGCGCCCAGGCGCCATGCGGAAAGGCGGAAACGTCAGGCACTCCGGGTTCGAACAATCCTCCGGTTTTGAACTCCGTAACGCGTGGCAGGTTGGCCGGCGGCGCTGCGGCCTGCCCGGATAGTGGCGCCGTCGGGAAAACCGCGACACGCGTGGCGGCGCCGGTTGCCGATTGCAGATAACCCTCCGCCTTCAGGCGTTCATAGGCATTGACCACGGTCGAGCGCGCAACGCCGAGCGAAACAGCCATCGTCCGCGTCGACGGTACACGCTGCCCGGCCGGCATCTGCCCGTGAAGGATGCGATCGCGCATCAGCCGATAGACTTGTCCCTCCAGATCGCCTGACGTGCGGTCGAGTGCCGGCCATCGTGCCGCGGATACCATGAAACCTCAACTGGTCTGCTGAAAATCAAAAAACTGGCTATTTATAGCCTACCTCTTTGCTGGCAGAGATCAACGCTCAATCGATGAGGAAGACATGGCCGATCACTGCTCGCCGGATACCAAGGATTATCCAGCAACCGAGCGTACCCGCGTGCGGCGCAGCCCGAAGCGCGGCAGCCACGCCCACGCCGACGTCCATGCCATTCTGGATGCCGCGCCGCTCTGTCACGTCGGCTATGTCATCAACGGTGCGCCCTATGTGACGCCGACCCTGCACTGGCGCGAGGGCGATTACGTCTATTGGCACGGCTCCGCCGCCAGCCGCTTCCTGCGCGCAGCGGAAGACATGCAGGTCTGCCTGACCTGCAGCATCATGGACGGCTACGTGCTTGCCCGCTCGGCCTTCAATCATTCCGTCAACTATCGCTCGGCCATGGTCTTCGGCACGGCTCGTCTCGTCGATGACATCGAGGAAAAGACCGATGCGCTGCGCCGCTTCGTCGATGACCTGTTTCCCGGCCGCTGGGACAGCCTGAGGCCGATGACGAGGCAGGAGGTGAAGGCAACGTCGGTGTTGCGGATGAAAATCGATGAGGCCAGCGCCAAGATCCGCAACGGCCCGCCCGGCGATAGCGACGAGGCAGATCATCCCGTCTGGGCCGGCGTCCTGCCCATCGAAAGCCGTCTGGTGCCACCCCAGCCGGCGCCCGGCTTGCCCGACGGGATAGAACTGCCCCAATCGCTTGCAGAGCTGATACAATCCGGCCGGCTTCGCTAGATTGCATTTGATGACCAAAGGACTTTGACATGGACCTCACGAACTGGAAGGGCGTGGCTCGCCCCGAACGCATTACCCTCGACGGCCGCTATGCCAGGATAGAACCGCTCGATCCGGCCCGCCATGGCGAGGATCTTTTCGCATCGGCCCAGGCACCGGGCGCGGAAGACCGCTTCCGCTACCTCTTCGAGGATGCGCCGGCCGACCGTGCGGCTTTTACTCCCTGGCTCGAGAAAGCGGCGTCCGGCACCGATCCGCTATTCTTCGCGACGATCGACAAGCGAACGGGCCGCGCCGAAGGCCGGCAGGCTTTGATGCGGATCGACAATACGCATGGCGTCATCGAGATCGGCAGCATCCTGTGGGGGCCTGCGATCGCCCGCAGCCGCGTGACGACCGAAACCCTCTATCTGTTCGCATCCTACGTCTTCGATACGCTCGGCTACCGCCGCTTCGAATGGAAGTGCAACAACCTCAACGAACCGTCGAAACGGGCGGCCGAACGGTTCGGCTTCGTCTTCGAAGGTATCTTCCGCCAGCATATGGTCGCGAAGGGTAAAAATCGCGACACCGCCTGGTTCGCCATGATCGACTCCGACTGGCCGCGGCTGAAGGCCGGCTACGAGCGCTGGCTGGCCCCGGAGAATTTCGACGAGGCCGGGCATCAGAAAACCAGGCTGGCGTTCTGATAGGCTAGGTCTGTCCCTCAAGCCCTGAGACCTATAGGGATTTGCGGAAATAAACCACGCGCTCGGTTTCGATAAAGCCGAGCGCGGCATGAAAGGCGTGGCTGGCAAGATTGTCGACCAGTGCGTCCGAGGCGAACTCCCTGCAGCCGGTAGCCCGCCCCCATGCGGCGACAGACCGGCAAAGCGCCCGTGCAATCCCCTCACGCCGATTCTCGCTGCGCACATAGATACCTTCGAGGAAGAGAACCGGAGACGTTTCGCAGCCATTGACGTAATCGTGCCGCAATGTCGCTTCAGCAAAACCGACGACATGACCGGCAGAATCGATCGCCACCAGAGCAACGCCATTCGGATTGGAGCGAAACTGCGCCAGCTCCGCGCGATGATGTTCGAACGAACCATCGGGCCAGAGCTCCGCGCGCAAGCGCGCCCAACCCTCCAAATGCCCGTGCCCCGCTTGCTCTATCCGCATGTCTCGACCTCCCACCCAACCGCTCGTCGCCGGCGAACGGAAAAATTTCGCTTTCGACTCCACAATCATCACGCTACATATCGCCCATACTCCCGCGTAAATTTTTCGCTGACCAGAATCTGAGGACGATGAAATGAGATTGCAAAGCAGTTCGCGTCTCTACGCTGCTGTTTCCTCCCTGTTGTGGCCCGCCATCCTGTGCGCCGGATTGACCGGCGCCTATTTCGCCTTCAACTCGGACATGCATCTGCTCTGGTTCAACGTCGTCTATCTTTCGACGGTGGCGGTGATTGCCCTGTTCGAGCGGCTCATGCCCTATGAAAAGACCTGGCTGAAGCGCGACAACGAAACCTTCAACGACGTCGCCCACACGCTGCTGAACAAGGGAGGCGTGCAGATTGCCGCCGCGATCGGCACGTCCTTTCCCATGGCAGTCGCGACCGTTGCACAGCCGGCGCTGAGCTATCACTCACATTTCTGGCCGGACCAGTGGCCGATGATATTCCAGGTGGCGCTTGGCCTCGTCATCGCCGAATTCGGTCTCTACATGGCGCATCGCCTGGCGCACGAGCATCTGTCGCTATGGCGCTTTCACGCCCTGCATCACAGCGTCGAACGCCTCTGGGTCATCAACACAGGCCGTTTCCACGTCATCGACACGCTGTTCAAGATCGCGCTCGGGCAGATTCCGCTTTACTTGCTCGGCGCGCCTTTACCGGTATTCCTCTGGATCGGTGCGGTCACGGCTTTCATCGGTCTGCTCACGCATTGTAACATCGACATGCGCACCGGACCGCTCGACCTCATCTTCTCCACGCCGCGCCTGCATCGCTGGCATCATTCGAAGGTGCTTGCCGAAGGCAATACGAATTATGGGGAAAACCTCGTGATCTGGGACCAGCTTCTCGGGACCTTCTACAACCCGCCACGCCCCTCCTCCACGAACATCGGCATCACCGGCAAGGTCGCCAACGGCTTCCTCGCCCAGCTTGCGCAACCCTTCTCCAAGAAGGGCCGCAAGGAGATCATCGGCAAGAAGCCCAAGGAACTGATCTTAAAGGAAGAACAAGCAGCGAAGGCGGCCGCGGCAAGGCAGCGCGCCAACGCCTCGATCCGCAAGTCCGGCTAGCAGGCTTTCGATGGAGCACACCTTCGGCATCCGGCAGGTGCTTCGTCGAGCATACCTTGTGGATAGAAACATCCGGAAAAACTTCAGCCCGACACTATGCAAATTTCCGTTTCAAAGCGGGAAGATATTGTCATGGAACGTGTATTGAAAAAGGCAGCTCAGGGGTCTACCTAGGGTCCCTGAAATCGAATTAGGCGAAAGATTAGGAAAATCATTGAGATGGAAGGGAGGTTTACAAGAGAATACCTCAAGCAACTTCATAGAATATTTTTCATTTCCCGAGAAATAGACCGCCTTGAGCGTGAATTCATCAAGCAAGGCATAGCACATTTTCATGTTTCCGGCGCCGGGCATGAGTCTACGGCGCTGCTCAACGAATTCCTTCACGACGACGACTGGCTGCATCTGCATTATCGCGACAAGGCCCTGATGCTGGCCCGCGGTATGCCCATTCGCGAGTTTTTCTCCAGCCTGCTCGCCACCGCCAATTCCCATTCCGCCGGCCGGCAGATGAGCGCGCATCTTTCATCCCGCGCTCTCAACATCACGTCGATCGTCGGCCCTGTCGGCAACAACGCTCTGCACGCCGTCGGCGTCGGCGCGTCGCTGAAGAACAAGCCCGGCATGCCGATCGCCATCTGTTGCGTTGGCGACGGCACCACGCAGCAGGGCGAATTCCTTGAAGCCGTCGCCGAGGCCGTGCGCAGCCAATATCCGGTCGTGTTCGTCATTGAGGACAACAGCTTCTCCATCTCGACGCGCACGAGCAGGCAGACGTTCTTCGACCTCCCCGACGGCCCGGCTTCCTCCTTCTACGGCGTCGACATCATTCGCACCGACGGAGACGATCTGGCGGCATCTCGGGATGCTTTCCGCAAGGCCGTCCGCCACAGCCGAAACAACCGCACGCCAAGCATCGTGCTGCTGAACGTCGAACGTCTCTCCGATCACACCAATGCCGACGATCAGAAGACCTATCGCACGCTGCTCGAAATCGAGGCAGGCTCCTCGCGCGATCCGCTGCCGAGCTTGCGGGCAATGCTGCATGAGGCGGGTGTCGATGCCGACGCGCTTCAGAAGATCGAACAGGAACTGATAGCCGAAGTGCAGGCGGAAGCCGCGCTTGCCCGCAAGGAAGATGCGCCCAAGGTCGAGCCGGAAGCAAAGGCTCCCTATCCTGCCTCCTTCGAAAGCAAGAGGGAATATCGCGGCAACGAGAGCGCATCGACGCTGACGATGCGCGAGGCGCTGAACGTCGTCCTCGACAAGCAACTCGCCGCCAATTCGGAAGTCGTTCTCTTCGGGCAAGACATCGAAGATCCGAAGGGCGACGTCTTCGGCGTCACCCGCGGACTCAGCAACAAATATCCCGGCCGCGTGCGCAACGCCGCCCTCACCGAATCCACCATCGTCGGCACCGCCGTCGGCCGGGCGCTGGCCGGCCAGCGCCCCGTCGCCTTCCTGCAGTTCGCCGATTTCCTGCCGCTTGCCTATAACCAGATCGTCTCGGAAATGGGCAGCATGTTCTGGCGGACCAATGGCGCCTGGGAAGCCCCGGTGATCCTGATGGTAAGCTGCGGCGGCTACAAGCCTGGCCTCGGCCCGTTCCATGCCCAGAGCTTCGAGGGAATGCTGGCCCACACGCCGGGCATAGACGTCGTCATGCCGTCCAGCGCCGGCGATGCCGCCGGCTTGCTCAACGCCGCTTTCGAGTCGCGCCGCCCCACGGTCTTCCTCTATCCCAAGGCTGTCCTCAACAATTCCGACGGCCGCACCTCCGAGGATCTCGACAAGCATTTTGTCCATCCCGGCCTGTCGCGCCATGTCGCCCGCGGCCGCGATATCACCCTGGTCAGCTACGGCAACACCGTTTCGCTCTGCGCCAATGCCGCAAGCGCGTTCGAGGCCCAGGGCTTTTCCGTGGAAGTGATCGATCTTCGTTCGATCTCGCCCTGGGATGAGAAGGAAGTGCTGGCAAGCGCAAGGCGCACCCGCCGCCTGATCGTCGTCCACGAGGACAACCGCACCGTTGGCATGGGTGCGGAAATCATTGCCACCGTTACCGAAAAGACCGATGTGCCCGTCGTCGTGCGCAGGCTCGCGCGTTCGGACGCCCACATCCCCTTCAATTTCCGCAATCAGCTTGAAACCCTGCCCTCCTATCGCAAGCTGGTCGACCTGATGGCCGAGGTCCTCGAATGCGAGGTAACTTGGCACGAAGAAGACGACAGCGGTCCGACGGCTGCCATCAAGGCGATCGGTTCCGGTCCGGCCGACGAAAATGTCCTGGTGACGGATATGCTCGTCAAGCCCGGAGACAAGATCGAAGTCGGTCAGCTCGTCGCCGTCGTCGAGGCGACCAAGGCATCGGTCGAGATCTGCGCCAATATCGGCGGCGTGGTGCAGGAAGTTTTCGCCAAGATCGGCGACCAGATCGCCACGGACAGCCCGCTTCTGACCGTCGACGCCAATCGCGATCTGAGCGAGCAGAATTTTGCGCTCGCGTCCGAAATCCAGAACAAGTTCGTACTGCGTCGCCTCAAGTCGCATGTCATTCCGACGCTGCGCCGCCATTCCGGCAACTTCTCCGAAATCGCCATCAACGGCATCGGTTTCGCGACGGGCGCCCGCCGCGTCTCCAATGAAGAGATCATCCACAATTGGCCGAACCGGCGTGCTGAGGAAATCTTCGCACTGACCGGCATCAAGAGCCGCTTCTGGATCGGCCCCGGCGAAGGCACCTTGAGCCTCGCCACGAAGGCTGCGCGCGATCTGCTGCGGCAGAACCAGATCTCGATCCACGATATCGATCTGGTGATTGCCGCGACAGGAACGCCTGATATCGCCACGCCGTCGCTCGCAAGCCGCGTCGCGGTTGCCGTGGCCGAAGACGGCGTGCGGCCTTCGCTTGCAGCCTACGACATGGGCGCGGCCTGCTCCGGCTATCTTTACGCGCTCCAGCAGGCCCATGATTTCATCGCGCAGCAAAACGACGCCAAGGTGCTCATCATCACTTCGGAAGTCCTGTCGCCGCTGCTCGACATGAACGATTTCTCCACCGCGATCCTCTTCGGCGACGCCGCAACGGCCAGCCTCGTGACAAGCCGCGACATGGCGCGCAACCCGCTCTTTACCGCCAGCCGACCCATCGTCAGCGGCCGGCCGGAGCCGGGAGATCTGCTCTACGTGCCGCTCCCGGACGATGGCGTCATCGCCATGAACGGCCGCTCGGTCTTCACCGAAGCCGTCCATTCGATGACCCGATCGATCGAAAACGCCTGTGTCGATGCCGGTATCGAGCTTGCCAATCTCGATCTGCTCGTGCCGCATCAGGCCAACCAGCGCATCATCGACACCATTGCCAAGCGCAGTGGCCGCCCGGCGCTGAGCGTCATCGAGACCTATGGCAACACCAGCTCCTCAAGCATTCCGCTTGCCATGCTGCATGTCGCCAACGAACGGTCCGAGCCCCTGAACCTTGGCCTGGTGGCCTTCGGGGGCGGCATGACCGCCGGTGCGGCGATCGTGCGGACCGTAAAGTAGCCGCACGCGCAGTTTAGACGCGGCTTCAATCCATGATCAGTGATCCAGCGTGGCCGACAGGCCGCGTTGCTTACGCGGCTATGGTTTTTTCTGGATCCAATCACTACATATGCGCGAAGATTTTCCAGGCCTGCCGCCTATGGGAAGCGTGAAGCATCAAGTTTTTGCAACCTATACGGCCCATCGTTCATTACAATTCATTCATGTTTAATGCCGTGATCCCTTGAAAAGCACCTGAGCGGTGCTTTACTTGAATGCATGGCTAAGGCACACGCACCAACGCACCGCTCTCGTCTGCGATACGATCTCGTCCCCAGTGATGCAGCGCGCCAGGCGCTGGACGATACCTTTGCCGCATACGGGCGGATGATGAAGCTGCTGGCAGAGATCGTTCCGGACAAGGCCGGCGCGAACCTCGTCACGCTTCACGATCTTGCCTATGAGACCATCCGCGAACGCACAGCTTTGCCCGCGCGCCTCGTGACGCTCGGCCTGCGTGATTTTGCGGCCAATCGCGGCGAGCCTGCCGATCTGAGCCGGCTGCCGCTGGATGAAAAGCTCTTTGCCATCAAGGGTCCGTCAGACCTGACAATCTCGACGGTGCACGGCCGGGTTGCCGTGCCCTTCGACGTGGCCGGCTATTTCAAGGGCTGGGACAGCAATATCCCCGCCTACCTGATCGCCGATGGCGGCCACTATGCGATTCACATCGGGGTAACACCAAACTCCCCCCGAACGGAGGATAACATGACGATGCATGAAGGCATTCTTTCCCGCATGGGACGACTGATCGCAGGCCTCGCCAATGCCGCGGTCGACACCGTAGAAGGCGCCAACAAGGTTGCCGTCATCGAGCAGGCGCTGCGCGAGATCGATGCGGCCGCTGACGAAGCGCGCGCCGATCTCGGCAAGGCGCGCGCCGAGGAATACCGCATCCAGAGCCGCCGCAACGAAATCGTCGAGGATCTTGCGGCTCTGGAGGCAAAGATCCGGCTCGCGATCTCCGCCGACCGCGAAGATCTCGCCAAGGCCGGCGTCGCGCGCCAGATCGATCTCGAAGCCCAGACCGCCGCGCTCGACAAGGCTCTCGCGGATGCAAACGCGCAGATCGACGAGGGCCAGAAGGCGCTTCAGGCCGTGCTTGCTACCCGCCGCGAGGCGGAAGCGCGGCTGGTCGATTTCAAGCGCAGCATTGCCCGCCATGCGCCCGAGGAAGCAGTGGGCGGAAATCCGCGCGCAACGCCGACAGCCGGGGCAGCCCGCGCGGCCGCCGCCGTCTCGCGCCTGACCGGCGTACCGTCGGGCGAACCAGCCACCAGTGCCGAGCTCGACGAGCTCGACCGCCTGCACCGGGAGCAGGCCATCGAAGCACGCCTTGCCCGCTTCAAGGCCAACGGCCAGTAAACGATGCACCTCTTCCTCGCACCCGAATGTGCGCCTTTTGCCATAGCGGCAATGATCCTGATCGGGTTGACCGTCATCGAAATCCTGTCGTTGCTGCTCGGCTTCTCGCTGAGCGAACTCATCGGCAAGCCGCATTTCGAAGGTCATGACGGCGTACTCGCCGGCCTGCTGTCATGGATCAACATCGGCGGCGTGCCGTTGCTGATCCTGATCATGCTGGTCCTGGGCATCTTCGCTGTGACGGGCTTTGCCATCCAGACCGTGGCCGACATGGTCTGGGCGCCGCTGCCGGCGATCATCGCCGCGCCTCCGGCCTTTCTCGTCACCGTCCCCCTGGTCCGGCGTTCGACGCGCACGATCGCCAGGATCGTGCCGCGCGATGAAACCTATGCCGTCGACACTGCCGATCTCGTCGGCCGCACCGGCATTGTTTCCATCGGCCCTCTGGATCAGGGCCTGCCCGGGCGCGTCAGCGTCAAGGACGCACATGGCAACTGGCATCAGCTGCGCGCCTGCGCCGCCAAGGGCGAAAGCCCCTTGCCGATCGGCGCCCAAGTTCTGCTTGTCGACCGCAAGGCCGACATCTTCATCGCAGTTTCCGCCCCATCGGACCTTGTGGGATCCGATGATAAATCCTCTACGGAGCAACCTTCATGAACGGCATTTACGACCTTATTCTTCCCGCTGGCATCGGCCTCGTCCTGATCCTCGGGATCGGCTTTGTCCTTGCCTCGCTCTATGTCCGCTCGAGCCGGGATGAGGCCTATGTACGGACCGGCCTCGGCGGTCAGAAAGTCGTGCTCGACGGCGGCTCCGTCGTCCTGCCGATCTTCCATTCGATCGCCCGCGTCAACCTCAAGACCCTGCGCCTGGAAGTGCAGCGCGGCGAGAACGACGCGCTGATCACCAAGGACCGCATGCGCGTCGATATCGGCGCCGAGTTCTATGTCCGCGTCAAGCCGGACAGCTCCTCGATCGCGCTCGCCGCCCAGACGCTCGGCAACCGCACCAACGACAGCGAGCAGCTGCGCCAGCTGATCGAGGCGAAGTTCGTCGACAGCCTGCGTTCGGTCGCGGCCACGATGAGCCTCGATGCCCTGCAGGAGCAGCGCATGGATTTCGTCAAGGCCGTGCAGGATGCCGTCGGCTCAGACCTGCAATCCAACGGTCTCGAACTGGAATCCGTGTCGCTGACGCGCCTCGACCAGACCGATATCAGGCATTTCAACGCCAACAACTTCTTCGACGCGCACGGCCTTGCCGCGCTGACCCGCGTCACCGAGGCCCGCAAGAAGGAGCGCAACGAAGTCGTTCGCGATACCGAAGTCGCCATTGCCCAGAAGGACCTCGAGGCCCGCCAGCAATCGCTCACCATCGAGCGGACCAAGCGCGAGGCCGAGCTGAACCAGCAGCGCGACATCGCCAACAAGTCGGCCGCCACCCGCGCTGAAACCGCACAGCAGGAGCAGGCAGCCAAGCGCGCCGAAGAGGAAGCACGCATCGCCTCCGAACAGGCCATCGCAGAACGCGAGGCCGCCGCAAAGCAGGCCCGTGAATCCGCCAACATCGACTCGGCTCGCGCCGTGCAGCAGCGTGAGACCGAAGCTCGCCGTGACAACCAGATCGTCGCACAGGAAAGCGCCATCGCGGTTGCCAACAAGAGCCGCGAGGAGTCGGAAGCCAAGGCAAAGGCTGAAGCCGCCCGCGCGCTTGCGATCGCCGCCGAAGAAAAGGTCGGCACCGCCAAGGCCGTCGAAATCGCGGACCGTGAAAAGCAGATCGCCGTGATCGACGCGCAGAAGCGCGCACAGACCCAGGCGACGGCCGTCACGATTGCCGCTGAAGCCGAAAAGCAGGCGGCCATCGACCAGGCGGACGCCATCAAGACGCTGGCGACAGCAGAGGCCGACGCCGCGATCATCAAGGCCAAGGGTATTCTGGAAACCGGTAAGGCGACCGCCGAGAGTGAAGCGCTGCTCAACGAAGCCCGCAACAAGCTCAGCCCCGCCATCATCGAATTCGAGATCACCCGCGAGCGCATCCGTATCGTACCGGCCGCACTTGCCGAAGCGGTCAAGCCGATCGAGAAGATCTCCGATATCCGGATCTTCGACACCGGCGGCATGCTCGGCCGCAACGGCAACGGCGCGAACGGCGGCAGCGGCGTCGGTCTCGGCGAAGGTCTTGCCGGCCAGCTGCTCTCCTACCAGGCCAACAAGCCTATCCTCGACCGCCTGCTGAAGGAGGCCGGCTTCGATGGCGACAACGCCATCTCCGCGCTGCTCGGCAATCTGGACGGCAAGAGCAATGCCCAACAGCCGGACGAAGAATATTACGACGAAGATACCGAGGAGACGGATAAGCCGGCCTGACGGTTAAGCTCGGCGAACAAAAAAACAAACCCCGGAATCCCTATGGATTTCGGGGTTTTCGTTACTTCACCTGCCGGCCGGATCAAGCCTTCGGGCGATTTCTGAACGCCTCTGCCTGGGCGTAGAACTTCTTTTCCCATTCCTTGTGATTGTCGAGGCCCTCCTTGATGAAGGGCGTGAAGATCGCCAGGTTCATCAAGGCCCAGTTGACGAAGCGGGCCGGGAATTTCAGCGGCTTGACGAAATCGACGAAGAGCACCACACGGGTCTTGTCGGAATGGTTCCAGGCCTCGTGCTCATAGGCGTCGTCGAAGATCAGCGCCTTGCCTTCCTGCCAATGGCAAACCTGCTTGTCGACGCGGATGGCGAGCTTCTCGTTCGGCTCCGGCACGATCAGCCCGAGATGCAGACGCAGCACACCATTATAGGGGCCACGATGGGCGGGAAGATGCTTGCCCGGCTCGAAAATGGAGAACATCGCCGTCGTCAATCCGGGGATCTTCTGCACCGCCGCCCAGGTATTCGGGCACGCCTTGATGTTCTGCTCCGATTTCACCCCGAAACCGAGAAGGAAGAAGGTCTTCCAGCGCGTGTCGGTCGAAATGGTCTTCACGTCGGTGGAAATGTCCTGGAAGGTCGGCAGCTCGCTCTGGCGCAGCAGCACCTTCTCGAGCTCGGCGCGGATCGCAGGATAATCCTTCTCGATCTCGGCGGCCCAGGGGAAAGTCGCGTTGTCATAGACAGGCGGATTGCCGAGTTTGGCATATTTGAGATTGAGCCGCTCGGCCCAGGCAACGATGCCCATGAAGAAGCGCGTCATGGCGCTTGCACGATCCATCGGAGCGATGCCGGCGGTGCCGAAGGTCTGTTCCGGGCTGGGAGATTGATTGGAAGTGGGAGCAGGTGCGCTCAAGGGGCTCTCCGTCATGTCTGTCTCTAAGGGCTGTCCAGGGAGAAAGTCTTGGCCCGGGGAATCTGCATGCGAATCCCGAAGGGGCAACAGGATCGAAACTTGGGATATTCGCCTGTCCCTTCCCGATTGACACCCGACTCCTTTGTTATGCGGTGATTGCAATAGTCGATTATATGAGTTGATTAGTCGAATTTCGCAAGAGAGTCCCTCCACAACGAGCGGTGGTTTGTCCTGGAATGAGTCTCCGGCGATTCCCGAGAGGAATTCACCTCAGAATCGGCAAAAATACGGCGAGATCGATCGACGCCGCATCACTATACGGTTTGAGCCTGAATTATTAGCCGGACAATTGCAAGTCCCGCAATCAGAGCGCCGATCGACAGCAAAACCGACAGGATCACATAGGCAATGGCCGGCACCCACTGGCCGCGCTCCCAGAGCGCGACGCTTTCCAGTGCGAAGGTCGAAAACGTCGTGAATCCACCAAGAACGCCGGTTGTCAGAAACAATCGCACCTCCTGCGACACACCGCCGCGAAAGACGAAATATTCCGTCAGCAGCCCCATGATGAACGCTCCTAGGACATTGATGATGAGCGTGCCGAATGGAAATTCGATCCCGAGCAGGCGGGCGGCGACCTCGTTGATGCCGAGACGGAATGCGCCGCCCACTCCGGCACCGAGAAACACGATGAGATAGAGCACGACAACCTCCACCAATCCTTGCGTCAGACCCTTTCGATCTTATGGGTATTCTTTCTCCGCGTCTCCAGGCCGCGTTCCCGAATATGGCGAAGTGACATATCGGCAGGAATCTGCCCGGAGACTGCGCTCTTGGCGATGCCGAGACGCTGGGACAGATAAATGCTGGTATGCCCGCTGCAGATGTAGGCAAGGAAGCAGGCCACGGCGAGATAGACGGTATGCGTCGCGCCGAACAGCTCGATGCCCATGATCATGCACGCGAGCGGCGTGTTGGTCGCGCCGGCAAAGACGGCAACAAAGCCCAATCCGGCAAAGAGATCGGTGGGCGCGCCCAGAATGGCGGCAAGCGCATTGCCGAGCGCCGCGCCGATGAAGAAAAGCGGCGTCACCTCACCGCCCTTGAAGCCGGCGCTGAGCGTCACGATCGTAAAGACCGCCTTCCAGAACCAGCTCCAGTAGTCGATATGGGCCGGATCGAAGAAACCGAGGATCGTCGCATCGCCGGGATTGGGCGACCAGACGCCAAGCCCGAGATACTGCCGGGTGCCCAGCAGGTACACGAGACCGATCAGCACCGCGCTGCCGATCACGGGCCGCAGCGGGGCATAGGCGCAGAAGCGCTTGAAGGCCGCAGACGCCATATGCGAGACCTCGCTGAAGCAGCGTGCCGCCAGGCCGAACAGGACACCGGCAATGCCGACCTTGACAAGCAGCAACGCATCGAGATGGAAGCTGCTGGCCGGGGTGCCGGCAAAGTAGCCGATCTGATACTGGATATGCTCGATACCCCAGGCGTGGCAGGTCCAGTCGGCCGCGATCGCGGCCGCAAGGCTGGGGATCAACGCCTCATATTGCATGCGCCCGATCGTCAATACCTCGATAGCGAAGACCGCCCCCGCGATCGGCGTGCCGAACACTGCGCCGAAGCCCGCCGCTATGCCCGCCATGAGAAGAATCCGGATCTCGGCGTGGCTGAGCCGGAAGGTCTTCGCGAAGGCGCTGGCAATGCTGCCGCCAAGCTGCACGGCCGTCCCCTCGCGGCCCGCCGAACCTCCGACCAGATGCGTCAGGACCGTCGAGACCAGAATGAAGGGCGCCATGCGCAACGGCACGCCGCCCCCGGGCTCATGGATCTGGTCGACGATCAGATTGTTGCCGCCTTCCGAGCCGCGACCGAAGCGCTGATAGACAAGCACCATGAGAAAACCGGCGACCGGCATCAGGAAAATCAGCCAGGGATGGTCGAAGCGCGTCGCGGTTGCCTTGTCCAGGCTCCAGAGGAACGCCGCGCAGAGCGAGCCGACAACGACAGCCATCGGCACGACCAGGATGATCCATTTGAACAGGCTGCGAAATTGCTGAAAGCGATGATGGAAGTATACGGATGCGGACATCAGTTTGCCCCTCCCGCGAAGCCGACGGACGGTCTTGCGGGGATACTGGATAGGAAATATGAACGGGATAACGGCAAGAAAAAAGACACGACTCTACTCCTTCGCCTTTCAGGCGCCTTGAGTAGGAGTCATCAGCTTCCCTGGAAAAATCAGAGCAGCGGTTCGGCCACATGGCCCGGCAGAAATCCATTACCGTTGATATTTCAATATAGAAACAGGCCCGCCGCTGTCAACGGACTGCGGCCAAAAGCATCAGCTGCCATGTCTTCAAACGGCCCTGGCGATCATCTCGATCGGCGCGAGCAAGCCGCCTTCGACCGATATGTTGACATTGCCGCTCCGCTCGCCGGCCCGCGGCCCCATCAGCGTGCGAAAGCCCTGGTTTCGGCCGCCGCCTGCGGCGGCCTTGGCCCGCGCTTCATGTGCCAGCCGGATCGCCAGGGCGCTGCGATCCTGCTCCAGCTCGAGCCTGAAGCCGGCCTCCTCCAGCAGATGGCGATAGACATCGGGACTGCGGACAAAACTCGTCTCCGGCTCCATCGCCCAGGGCATCGGAAAGGGAAGCGCGCCGTCACGCATCTGCATGACCTCATAGAGCCCTAAACGACCGCCCGGCTTGAGAATGCGGCGGATCCCGACGAACAGCCCCGCCTTGTCCTCGATGTTCATGCCGACATGAATGAGCGTTGCCCGATCGAAGCTGCCGCTCTCGAAGGGCAGGTCCAAGGCACTCCCCTGCCGGAAGGAGACCTGGTCCGCCATGCCGCAGCGGACCGTGAGCGAATTGGCGACCTGAACGAATTCATCGGTGAGGTCGATGCCCGATACGCTGCATCCATAGGCATCGGCAAAATGGCGGGCGGGTCCGCCCAGCCCCGATCCGATATCGGCAAGCCGCAGGCCGGCGGACAGATCGAGATCGCGCGCGAAATCCACCGTGGCCGCATGCCGCCCCAGATGGAACTCATCGACGTCGGCCAGATCGCGGAGACGCAGATTGTCGATATCCTTGCCGTTTTCAGCAAGGCTTTGCAGGATCGCCGTTTCCAGCGATCCATGCGTGTAGTGGCTGGCAACTTTTTCCTCGGTAGACATGCTTGCACTCCCAAGGCCTTGCCTGAAGGTGGTCCGTGGCTTCAGACCTTCAGTTCGCGCCGCTCGGTTTCCGTTACCATGGCAAGATCCAGCACGCGCTGCAAGTTGGCTGCGTGGCGGAAGCTTGGGTCCTGGCTGCTGCCGGTCATGACGGCTTCGGCGAAACGCTGGTAGTTGGTCAGCACCGGCGGCACTTCGATGACCCTCCACGTCGCCGTTTCGGTGTCATCGCCGAGGCAACCCCGCAGCTCGGAGCCGTTCGGGCTGTGAGATACTTCCAGGCCGCCGCGTTCGCCGTAAATGCGCAGCTTCAGCTCGTTCAGGTGCCCCGTCGCCCAGCGGCTCGCATGCACCACGCCAAGCGCACCGTTGGCAAAGTCGACAGCCATCGAAAAGCTGTCGTTCGCATCGAGCGTATACTCGCCGATACGCTCGCCGGGCGCCTTGTTGAAGGTCTTCAGGCGGGCGAAGACGTGGTCGATATCCGTCGCGGCGCCATAGGCGGCGAAGTCGAGGATATGGATGCCGATATCGCCGAGAACGCCGTTCGAACCATGCCCGGTCGACAGGCGCCACAGCCACTTGGACTCGCTGCGCCAATCGCCCCACGCCTTGGAGACCAGCCAGCTCTGCAAATAGGAAGCCTCCACATGCTTGACCGTGCCGATCTCGCCCGAAATCACCATCTCGCGCGCCTTCTGCAGCTGCGCGACATTGCGATAGGTCAGGTTGACCATGTTGACGACCCCTGCCCTCTCGGCAGCTTCCGTCATCTCGAGTGCCTTTTCATAATTCTCCGCGAGCGGCTTCTCGCAGAGAACATGCTTGCCGGCGGCAAGCAGCGGCAACGTCGTCGGGTTGTGAGCCTTGTCCGGCGTGACGTTGGTCGCCGCATCGAACTCGCCCCAGGCCAGCGCCTCGTCAAGCGACGAAAAGCGCTCCTTGATATCGAACGTATCGCAAAAGGCGGTGAGCCTCGTCGCATCCGTATCGACGGCGCCGACGATTTCGACGCCAGGAATGCGGGCGAAATGCTCCACATGGTTCTTCGCCATGCCGCCCGTGCCAACTACTATGAGACGCATCTGATACCTCAGCGATAACCGGCTTCGCCGGCCTGGTGGAGTCTCGGGCCGCGTTCGACGATCGGCTCCAGTGCCTTTTCGACCGGCACGTTCGGCGCATCGTGGATGCTGGCCTGCGTACCGAGCGGGTTGTAGGCCCATTTCACCGAGTTGATGAGAACCTTGTGAACCGTATCGTTGTGATAGGTCGGATAGGTCTCATGGCCGGGGCGGAAATAGAAGATATTGCCGGCGCCACGGCGCCAGGTCATGCCCGAACGGAAGACTTCGCCGCCCTGGAACCAGGAGATGAACACGGTTTCCAGCGGCTCCGGAACGGAGAACTGCTCGCCGTACATTTCCTCGTTCTCAAGCTCGAAATGCTCGCCGAGACCGGCTGCGATCGGATGGCGCGGATTGATGACCCACAAACGTTCACGCTCGCCGGCCTCACGCCATTTCAGCGCGCAGGGCGTGCCCATCAGGCGCTTGAAGATCTTGGAGAAGTGGCCGGAATGCAGGACGATGAGCCCCATGCCTTCCCATACCCGCTTGGCCACGCGCTCGACGACCTCGTCCGCGACGCCGCCATGGTTCTTGTGGCCCCACCACAGCAGAACGTCGGTATCCTTCAGGCGAGCTTCGCTGAGGCCATGCTCCGGCTCCTGCAACGTTGCAGTGGTTGCCTGAATACCGGCATCCGTATTGAGCGCCTTTGCGATGGTGTTGTGCATGCCTTCCGGATAGATCTCGGCGACGATCTTGTTTGTCTGCTCATGAATGTTCTCGCCCCATACGACGGCACGAATAGTCATTACGGCACTCCTCTGATACCATTGAGATTGAATAGGTTATGCGATCCAAAGCGCTTTGGGAAAGCGCCATATTTCAAGCCTCCGTCAGCCTATTCGGGCAAGACATAATGCCTCCACAGCGATCTGACAAAGGCAAAAGCAACCATGAACTACACCTCTGTTTTCAGTGCGACACGGATTTTGAGAAAAGGTTTACGACGAGCACCCCGACAATGATCAGCGCGAGGCCGATGATGGCGGCGAGATCGAGTTTCTGGCGGAAAAGCACCACCCCCACTATCGAAATCAGCACGATGCCGAGCGCGCTCCAGATGGCATAGGCAATGCCCACCGGGATGACCCGCAACGTTACCGAAAGGCAATAGAAGGCGGCCGCGTAGCAGACCACCAGAACCACCGTCGGGCCGAGACGAGTGAACTGCTGCGACATCTGCAGGGCCGTCGTACCGACGACCTCCAGCACGATCGCGACAAGCAGCACTGCATAGACCGATGCGTTCGCCATTCCATTTTCTCCGATAATGTTAGAGCTGTGTCAGTTCGACCAGCCGGTCGATCAGCCTTTGACGAGAGCTTTGGTCCATGTCGTGGCTGCCGAGCAGGTCCGCAAGCCAGATCCCATCGGTCGCCAATCTGACGATTGCGGCATCCACCGATGAGTCCGTTCCGACATATTCCTCGCTGCGCTCGCGCACCCATTCGCGCCAGCGCTGCCGCAATTGCGGTTCGCTGAGCAGCACCATCGTCACCTGTGCCCAGTCCTTCGTGCCCTGCGGCTGATCCCGCAATGCCAGGCAGGCATGCAGGTAGCCGCGGGTAAAGCGGCCATGCGGCAGCGGATCGGCGCGCATCGCTTCCTCGATTGCAGCGTCGAGCCGTTCCAGAAGGCTGTCGAACAGCGCTTCCAGAAGCATGTTCTTGCTGGGGAAATGATGCAGCAAACCGCCCTTGCTGACGCCGGACGCGCCGGAAACGGCATCCAGCGTCACCGCTGTCATCCCCTTTTCGGAAGCAAGCCGCGCCGCGACCTCCAGCAATTGCTGGCGGACGAACAGAGGTTGCTTCTTCCTGTGGTGCGCAGTGGACATGGCGACATAACATACCAGTTGGACGGTTTCGTCAATGATCTAATCGGCGGCCTTTGAAGGCACAGTCGGGTATGGCTGGTCTTTCTGTTGTGTCCTCCTCAGTTTACGGAATGATACGCGGCATCGTTCGCATCGAAGATGCTCACTTTCTTTGCATCGACGGCAAAGGCGATCGGCGAACCGGTCGCAACGGTCGTCATGCCGGGATCGGTGCCGATGATCTTCGAGCCGTCCTTGAGCCTGACGTGAACGAGCGACCGGTCGCCGAGACGCTCCACGGTCTCGACATGGCCGCCAATATCGCCCTTCTCCGAGGTCGTGACGACCAGATGCTCCGGGCGGATGCCGAGCGTCAGCCCGGCGTTCGAAAGGCCGTCGAGCGCGACAGCCGTCCTGATGACCGAGCCGTCCGGCAAGGTCGCCGTCGCCAGGCCGCCGGCATCGCCGACGCCGGCTATGCTTATGAAGTTCATGCCCGGCGAGCCGACGAACTGGGCAACATAGCGCGTCGCGGGCCGCGTGTAGATCTCCACGGGTGAAGCCACCTGCTCGATCTTCTTGTTGTTGAGCAGCACGATACGGTCGGCAAGCGTCATCGCCTCCACCTGGTCGTGGGTGACGAACACCATCGTCGCGCCAAGCCGCTCGTGCAGCTGTGCCAGCTCGACGCGGGTGCGCGTGCGCAGGCCGGCATCGAGGTTGGAGAGCGGCTCGTCGAAAAGGAACACATCGGGCTCGCGCACGATGGCGCGGCCGATCGCGACACGCTGACGCTGACCGCCGGAGAGCGCCGAGGGCTTGCGATCGAGGAGATGCGGCATTTCGAGGATCTTGGCAGCCTCCTCGATGCGCCGGTCGATCTCGGCTTTCGGCGTCTTGATGTTGCGCAGGCCGAACGACATGTTGTCGCGCACGGTCATGTGCGGATAGAGCGCGTAGGATTGGAACACCATCGATACCCCGCGCTCGCCCGGCGGCAGCTGATCGACACGCCGCCCACCGATCCAGATCTCGCCGCTGGTGATCGACTCCAGGCCCGCGATCATCCGCAGCAACGTCGACTTGCCGCAACCGGAGCCGCCGAGGAAGACGACGAACTCCCCGCGCTCGATCGTCAGATCGATGTCGTTGAGAACCTGCACGGCACCGAAATGCTTGGTGAGGGACTTGATATTGATACCTGCCACTTTACTCCTCCTGCGGAAAATCGAACTTCGTCGGACCTGCCATTCATCGCACCCGTCCCGACCGTCGCCGGCGGAACGGGGCTTCCGCATTCGTCTATTTGACGGCACCGACGGCGACGCCGCGCGTCAGTGTCCGCTGGAAAATCAGAAAGAAGATCACCGTCGGCGTGATGCCGAGCAGCGAGGCCGCCGCAATCGCGGTCGGTTCCTGCGTATTGGCTCCCGACAAAACGCCCATGGCGACGGAGACCGTCTGGTTGTTGTTGGAGACCAGGAACACCAAGGGAATCAGAAACTCGTTCCAGGTCCAGATGAAGAAGAAGGTCGCCAGCACGGCCAGCGTCGGGCGCAGCACCGGCACGATCACCAGCCACAGGATCTGCCATCGCGTAGCGTTGTCGATCTGCGCCGCCTCGATGATCTCGCGCGGAAAGGTCGTCAGGACCGAGGACAGAAGGTAGGTGCCGAAGGCAGTGTGCAGAACGCCGATGATCAGGATCACCGATAACATCGAATCGAACAGGCCCACCTGCTTGGCCATATAGTACAGCGGATAAACAAGCGCTTCCTGCGGCGCCATGATGGCGATCAGCAGCACCACCAGCAACGCCTGCCCGCCGCGCACCCGGCCGATGCCGATGGCATAGGCATTGAGCAGGCTGAGAACGACGGCGAATATGGCCGTGCATCCGCTGATGAGAATGCTGTTGAAGAGCTTGCGTGGGAAATTCACCGTGTCCCAGAAGTTCTTGAGTGCCGTCAGGTCGAAGCTGTGCGGGAATGCAAGCGGGCCGTTGGCGGCATAGTCGGACGGCGTCTTGATGGCGTTGAAGGCTGCCAGGAAGAACGGAAAGAGCGTTCCCGCGAGGAAGACGAGCAGGACAGCCAGAACCACCCAGCGGCCAAAGCCCTTCCCCTGGCGACGATCCGTCGAAACGACCGAGGCGGAAATCGAAGATGTGGCGGCCATCTCAGTGCCCTCCCTCGGTCTGCTTCGATTGCATGCGCAGGAACACGATGCCGAGCACGATGGTCATGACCGTTTGCAGCGTCGCGATCGCGGCCGCATAGCCGACGCGGTTCGTGGTGAAGAAGTGATAATAAGACAGATAGGATGGAACCGTCGTCGCGTTGTCGGGCCCGCCCGATGTCAGGACGTAGATCGGCGCGAAGACCTTGAGTGCCGCAATCAGCGTCGTGAGAGCGACGACGAAGATCTCGGGCATGAGCATCGGGATCGTGATGGAGCGGAAACGCCCAAACCAGCTTGCATTGTCAAGCTCGGCGGCCTCGTACAGCGAAGGGTCGACGCGCGCCAAACCCGACATGAAGACGACCAGGCAGTAGCCGACCTGCACCCAGACGATCACGGCCGAGACCGCCCAGAGCGCGTAGTTGGCATCCCCCAGCCAGTTTTTGGCCAGGAAGTCGAGACCGATCGCCTTCAGCACGGCGTTGATGATGCCGATGGGGTTGAGGATCCATCCCCAGAGAACGCCGGCCGCGGTCAGCGGCAGGATCTGCGGCAGGTAGAAGCCGGCGCGAAAGAAGCTCGACCAGGTCTCGCTGAATTGCGCGCTGATATAGTCGAACAGCACCGCCGCAAGCACCAACCCCAGGAGGATGGGCACGATGGTCATCGAGATGATGAACAGCAGCGTGTGCTGGATGGAGCCCCAGAAGGCGGCATCCTGAAGCAGCCTCGCATAGTTTTCAAAACCGACATAACGGGGCGGAATGACGCCGCCCTTCCATGTCGTGAAGCTGATCGCGAAATTGGCAATCAGCGGAATGAGCACGACCACCACAAACCCCAGCATTCCGGGGATCATATAGAGATAGTACCCCGCCCTGCCGGCGCTCCTCGACTTATCCATCGAATTCCTCCAGTCCGATACGGCGAGGCGGCTTGAAGGCCGTCCCGCCGTTGTGATTGTCGCCGATGGGATTATTGGGCCGCCTGTACGTCGTCGTAAGCCTTCTTCAGGCGCACGACGAACTGATCAGGCGTCGTGGAGCCGTTGACCAGGCCGGTCGTTGCCTGGATCAGCAGCTCGTAGTAGCCGGGCACCGGCCAGTCCGGGTAGAAGCCGAGGCCACCCTTGCTGGAAATCTCGTTGAAGAGCTCTACGTTGCGCTTGCCGACTTCATCGGTGATGGCAGCAGGATCGGCACCAATGGCGACGCCGCCGAGGTTTGCCTGCAGGTTCTGGTTATCCTTGCTCAGCACCAGGTCGATGAACTCATAGGCGAGATCCTTGTTCTTGGCGCTCTTCGGCACCATGAACATGCTGCCGGTCGAGCCGACAGTGTACTTCGGCGTCGGGAAAAGGAACTGGCTCCACTTGAACGTCTTGATGGTGTTGGCAAAATTGCCGTTGTTCCAGGTGCCGCTGACGAACATCGGCGCCTTGCCCGAAGAGAAGACGGTGGCGGCATCCGTGCCCTTGAGGCCGGTCGAATCCTTCGAGATGTAACCCTTGCTCACCCAGTCGGCGATCTTCTGAGCGGCGAACAGGAAGGGCTTGGTGTCGAGCGGGGCCTTGAGGCCCTGATAGTTCTTCACCCAGGTGTCGTCGGCCTGCGTCAGCGCCAGCGTGTAAAGCAGATGCTGCGCGTTCGAATCGACCGTGCCATAGGCGAGCGGCGTGATGCCCTTCTGCTTGAAGTGGTCGAGAGCCGCCTCGAACTCGGCCAGCGTCGTCGGCACCTTCAGGCCGTCGGCCTGGAACATGTCGATGTTGTAGAAGACGGAGACGAACTCGCCGAGCGCCGGAATGCCGATGATCGGACCCGAGCCATAGACGCCGTTCTCGTCATATTTGCTGAGCTGCGTGTTGGTTTCGTTCAGGACCTTGTCCCAGCCGCGCGCCTTGAATTGGTCGTCGAGCGGTGTCAGGAGCCCCTGCGAGGCGACGAGGCCTGCCGTGGCGTTGCCCTTGTTGTACTCGAGCACGTCGGGCGCCTGGTCCGAATTGAGAATGAGACTGCCGGCCTTCTGCAATTGATCGAAGGTCTTTTGTTCGAAATTGACGGTGATATCGGGATGCTTGGTCTTGAATACGTCGAGTGCCTTCGTCCAGGCCACGGCCTGAGGCGTGTCGGGCAGTTCGTACCACCAGACGTTAAATGTCTTGCTCTGGGCTTGCGCCACACCGGCAGCCAACAGAAGCGACATGCCGGCAGTGATCGCCAGCTTCGAAAAAATACTCATATATTCTCCTCCACCTGCGAACCGTGACGGTATCTGACCGACGACATGGCCCGCGCTGCCATCGGCTTTTCTCTCGCTTGCACCAAGCGTCCGCCGGTCACAGGGACAAGGAGCGGACGCTCGGCAGTTCCTCCGTTTTGGTATCCGTCCTGCCCGAAGCGTCACGCGCCCCGGGCATTTGATTAACGCACAACTTGCCTCCTAAATCGATGCAGATTCGCAAACATGCGCGCTATTCGACAAATTCCCCGCCCCGGCTGCTCTTCAAATAGTTCAGGCCGTGAACCTGACCAGTCATCTCCAGCGCGTCGCGATAGACCGGGTCGTGCCAGCCCTCGATGTCGATGGAACCGGACCAGCCGGCAAGCCGCAGCTCGGAGATGATATCGGTCCAGTTGCTGTCGCCGAAGCCGGGCGTGCGCATGAAGACGAACTTCTCCTTGCCGAAAATGCCGTGCTCCTTGATGACATCCCAGCGGATCGTCGCATCCTTGCCGTGGACGTGGAAAATCTTCTTCGCCCATTTGCG
Organism: Rhizobium sp. A37_96; assembly: GCF_053521765.1. Classification (NCBI taxonomy): domain Bacteria; kingdom Pseudomonadati; phylum Pseudomonadota; class Alphaproteobacteria; order Hyphomicrobiales; family Rhizobiaceae; genus Rhizobium; species Rhizobium sp. A37_96. Next base: position 791,872 of record NZ_JBNWDS010000001.1, read on the forward strand.
GATCTGCGGCAGCGGCTCGATCAGATAGACCATCTGATGGCACGGCTCCCACTCCAGGCCGAGATTGTCGTCCGGCGTTTCGTTGAACATCAGCTCCCAGGCATCGGGATTGTGCGCGATGTTCCAGTCGCCGGTCGCCCAGTTGCCGTCCATGGCGCAATTTTCGAAAGCGATCCTGATGCCCTTGTCGGCGGCCCGCTTGGCAAGCTCGCTCCAGATCTGCTTGTAACGCGGCAGGCTGTCGGTGAGCGGCTTGTTGCGGATACGCCCGGTAAAGCCGGCGACGCAGGTGGCGCCGAAATGATGGGCGTTGTCGATGCAGTCCTTCCAGCCCTGCAGCGTCTGCAGGTCCAGCTCACGCTCTTCAAGCGGATTGCCGAACATGCCGAGGGTCGAAATCGTGATGTCGCGGTCGCCGATGGCGTCGCGGCAGCGCTTGCCGAGTTCCGCAAGGTTCTGGCCGTTGGTGGTCTGCCAGAAGAAGGGCTCGAAGCTTTCGAAGCCCAGATCGGCGATCTTGGCGATGCCCTTGGCGGCATCCTCGTTCGTCGCCCTGATCATCGTGCCGATGCGGATGGCCTTTGCCGGATTTGTCATGATGTCACTGTCCTTGTGCTGATATATCGACGCGCCGGCCCGTCTTGGCGCTCTCGATCGCGCCGAGAACCATGGCGAGGCTGCGAATATTGTCACCGCTCGCGGTCTCGGGCGGCTTGCCGGTCCTGATCGCCTCGATGAAGGAGGCGATGACGCTGGCATGGCCATGCGTCTCCTCCTCGTGCTTCGGTCCGGGAACCTCGATCGGGGTGAAGCCGTGCAGCAGACCCGGCTCATTGCCGGCAACCGCCGCTTCGAAATTCTCTTCGCCATCCCAGGTCAGCATGCCCTTGCTGCCGGTCAGCCGCCATTGGCTTTCCCAGCTCGTGCGCCGCCCTTCGGCACACCAGGAACCGCGATAGCTGAAGACGACGTCGTCGGAAAAGTCGAACAGCGCGTGAGCGGATGCGCCATGCTTGTACCAAGATCCGACCGGGTTCTTCTCGACGCAATAGACCGAGAGCGGCACCTTGCCGGACACGAAGCGGGCGGCGTCGAAGGTGTGGATCGCCATGTCGAGCAGCAGCACATTGTCCATTTCCTCGCGGAAGCCGCCGAAATGCGGACCGAGGAAGAAATCGCAATGGACGCCGGTGAGATCGCCGATCGCCCCCTCCTCCACGAAACGCCGCAAGCGGCGGACGCCCGAGATGAAGCGGCGGTTCTGGATGATGGCATGGACCTTGCCGGCGTGAGCGGCAAGATCGATCAGCGCGGCGCCCTCGGCAAGCGACGTCGCCATCGGCTTTTCGCTGAGCACATGGCAGCCGGCCTTCAGCGCCGTCGAAACCACGCCGAAGCGCGCGGCCGGAATGACGACGTCGAAGACCAGATCGGCCTTGGTGGCCGCGATGACGTCTGCAAGATCGGAGCCGATAACGACGCTTTCGAGAGAGAACTCTTTTGCGAGGTTTTCAGCGGTCGCTCTGTTGAGATCGACCAGACCCACGATCTGAATGGATTCGGCAAGCGCCGGTGTCGAGGCGATGGCCCTGAGCCAGCCCTTGGACATAGCTCCGCACCCGCACAAAATGGCATTAAATTTCACGATGTCCTCCAGCGGGCGGTGCGTAACCCCTCATGACACGCGCTCCGTAAACGTTTACGATACTATGCGAAAAGATTTTCCTGTGTCAATAGAGGAGGACTACGGAAAATGGTTCAGGGAGGAAAACCGCGGCCGATGAAGGGAATTCGTCAGCTTGCCGAACATCTCGATATCTCGATCGGCACAGTATCACGCGCGTTGAACGGCAAGCCTGATGTCAACGACGAGACCCGCAAGCGCGTTCTCGCCGCTGCCGAACAGCTGGGCTATGTGGCGAACCAGTCCGGGCGCAGTCTGCGGCAAGGCACGACGAATGTCATCGGTCTGATGATCCAATCCAGCAAGGAAACCGTTGAAAACAGCGACAATTTCTTCCTGACCGTAACGGGTGGACTGCAGAGCGTCTTTTCGCGCCACAAGCTCGATCTGATCATGCTGCCCTGCCCGCATGACGAGGACCCCTATGAATATCTGAAGCGCATGGTGGCAAGACGCATCGTCGATGCGCTCATCATTTCGGAGACACAGCGCATCGACAAGCGCTTCGATCTGCTTGCCAAGGCGAAGATTCCCTTCGCCGCGCTCGGCCGCAGCCTTTCAGGCACGCAGCACCCCTGGGCCGATCTCGATTTCGACGGCGTCGTCAATTGCGCGGTCGACAGGCTCGTGGCGCATGGGCATCGCCGCATCGCCATCAGCGCGCCCTCGAGCGACATCAATCTCGGCTTCGTCTTCGTGGAGGGCTATCGCCGCGCGCTGGAGCGGCACGGCATCCCCTACGACCCGGCCATGGTCATCCGCGCGAAATCGAGCGAACAGGGTGGCTATCAGGTCGCGGACGAGCTGCTTCGCCTCGACGACAGGCCGACGGCCGTGATCCTGATCTATGAGTTGATGGCCATCGGCCTCTATCGGCGCGTGATGGAATCCGGCATCATTCCCGGACGCGACATTGCCGTCGTAAGCTTTCGCGAGGCGCCACGCGCCAAATTCCTGCAGCCGGCGCTGACCTGCTTTCGCACATCGCTGCATGACCTCGGCGTGGAACTGGCTGAAGTCCTGCTCTCCAGCATGCCCGCCTACAGCCAGGAATACCCAAGGCAGACATGCCAGACGGTGTGGCCGCTCGAGCTCATCCCTGGAGAAAGCGACGCTTTCTACCTGAAGACGACGAAATAAGGCAGCGCCGAAACGCCGCACCGGCCGCTTCGGCGGTTGCGGCATCGCTCTTCAGTTGCCATGTAGGACATCGCAAACAGGGGCCGAGGCTTGAGCGAAAATACCATCACACTTTACGAAGCGATCGGCGGCGATCCGACGGTGCGGGCACTGACCTCACGTTTCTACGAACTGATGGACACGCTGCCGGAGGCAGCCAATTGCCGGGCCGTTCACCCGCCGAGCCTGGAAGGCTCGCAGGAGAAATTCTACGAATATCTGACCGGTTATCTGGGCGGGCCTCAGCTCTACATCGAAAAGCGCGGCCACCCACGCCTGCGCAGCCGGCATTTCGTCGCCGCCATCGGCCCCACGGAACGCGACGAATGGCTGCTATGCTTCCGCCGGGCCATGGACGAAACCATCGAGAACGAAAAACTAAGGGCAATCATCTGGGAGCCGGTCGAGCGTCTGGCTTTCCATATGCAGAACAGGGAATGACAAAGACATGAGCATTGGCACCGCAATCCGTCCGGCCACCCTGTTTGTTGCCGGCATTCTCGGCGGCGGTGGCGTCGCGCTTGCCGCAGCGGCCACCCATGGCGGCGATACGCATTTCCTCGGCGCGGCCTCCACCATGAGCCTCGCCCATGCTCCTGCGCTGCTGGCGCTTTATGCCGGCTATGACCGCATCCGCACCGCGCCGGCCGCCGCTATCCTGTTGGGATTGGGAACGCTGATCTTCGCCGGCGATCTCATCATCAGGCATTTCGGCGGCAGCTCGCTCTTTCCGATGGCGGCCCCGATGGGCGGAATGGGCATGATTGCCGGCTGGGTGGCGATAGCGCTCGGCGCCTTCTTCAGGACGGGAACGGCAAAGGCATAAAGCCAAGGATTATTGCGCTTCGCGAGCCGGCTTTCCCCGCTGAGCGGCTCAGCTTTTCACGGAATTGCCCTAAATGCCGGGAACCACGCTGAAGCCTTCGAATTGCGGCGGACCCCAGTAGAGGCGCTTGTTATCGCCCGCGTTGCGATGCGCCATGCGAAAATGCTCGGATTTCGTCCAGTTGATGAAATCCTCTTCGCTGTGCCAAACGGTGTGCGAGGAAAACAGGGTATAGCCCTCATCCATATTCGCCTTGCCGCGCAGGAGGCGAAACTCGAGAAAGCCGGGCACTTCGGACAGCCGGGAATCGCGTCCTCTCCAAACCTCTTCGAACTCGCCCTCCAAACCGATGACGACCTTGAAGCGGTTCATGGCAATATACATGGCAACCTCGTTCGACGATCAGACCTTCTTGCGACGCGCGACAGTCTTATCCACGTCCGGCGCAAAGGCAATGACATTCGCGCCGTCTCGGCTTGCCTCGTCCAGTTGCAGACCCGGCGCCTCTCCCGGCTTCCGCGTCTTCCAGGCCGGAAAAGTCGTCACATTCACAGCACGCCGCTGCTCTTCGGCACGACGCATCAACAGTTCGTAAAGTTCAGGCACCAGCCCATCGCCATTCTGCGCGGCCAGCTTGTGCAGGCCGATCAGCGTAAACCCGTCAGGGCCATTCTCGATCATTGGGAAACGTCTCGTTCTTTCATTGTCTGCAGCGCGCGCTCGAGGCTGGACTTGCTGCCGTTGCGCAAGGGAATGAACGCCTTGCCGAATTTCTTGCAGCCGGTCTTCACCCGCAAGCAGGCATCGTGGCTGATACAGTCGATGGGGCAGAAGACGCAGTCGACCGAGGGCAGAACGGTATCGATGCGCGACACCGCCTCGCGCAGGCCGCCATCGTGATGGATCAGTTCAGCCCCGAAATTGCTGGCGATCTGACGCAGATGCGCCACCTGGCAATCGCGACCGCCGACATAGAGAAAACTGCGGACGTCGAGACCGGATTTCGCCGGAACTTGCGCCGGCGTCTGCGCCTGGCGGCTCTCACGGCCAAAATCCTTCTTCCCCTTACGCGCCATACATCACCCGTTTGCTGGTTGCTCTTGCACGCTCGATTCCATCGAGCGCGAGGCAACCTTATTAAACATGAGTTTTGGAGTAAAGTATAAAGTTGAGAGTTTTCATCATATTTTTATGCAGCGAAATGCCTGGATGAGAAACCCCTCGCCCAGTGGATGCCATGGACTAGACCGATCCTTCGCGCCCGCAGCAGAGGTGTGCACGTCGAATGCTGCCGCCGGTGGGGAGGTGATCGCTCACTCCCCAATCTAGCGCCCTGTAACCTGGACCTCTTGGGTGAAGGACCAACTCGGCTTGCCCCATTCCGATGGCAGTGGCGGGAACGGTGCGGCTCGCCGAATACCATCGGTGACTGACTGATCCAGTTCCGGAATACCCGAGCTGCGGGCGATCGACATCGATGTCAGATCACCGCTCGACCCAATCGTAAGGCGGACACGCACTGTGATCCCGCCTTGGTATTTCGACGAGAGCCGAACCGCTCGACGGATACGCGACTGAACCTTGCCCGGATAATTGGCAATCTCGGCACTTCCCGCCCCGGTGCGTCGCGCATTTACAACTGAATTGTTATCGGACTGAGCCGTCTCGGTCCCATCGACAGATCCCCTCTTGGAATCCTGCTGGTTATCGCCTCTCGACCCGGATTTCGCCTTTACGATCTTTGCAACCGGCTTCTTGATTTCCTTCGGCTTCTCGACAGGCTTCGGCTTTTCAACAGGCGTTACGACTTCCGGCGCCGGTTCGACCGGCTGCGCCTCGACCACTTCGTTCTGGACAGGCTGGACCGGATCAACGGGCTGAACGACAGTCGTTTCAGCCGGCGCTTGCGTCGCCAATATCTGCGGCTGCTCGGAGGCGACTGTCTCGGGTGGAGCCTGCTCGACCGGCTGGACGGCCTCAGCCGTCTGGACGGGCTGCGCTTCCGTCGTTTGCGGCTGAACAACGTCGGGCTGCGGTGCCTGTGTTTCTTCCGGCGTCACCTCGGTCGGCTGAACCGTTTGCGGCTGAACCGCCTCTGCAGTCACCTGTTCAGGATCCGGATGCTGATCTTCCTCACCAGCCGTCATTTGATCGGCATCAGAATTGCCAATCATGATGACGCTGACGGTGTCGCCCGCCTCTTCCTGCGCGTCTTCCGGTGCCGCGACGAAAGTTATCAGCAGAACCGCAACGATCGCGGCGTGAAACAGGCAAGAGCCGAGGCCGGAGAAAATGAACGACGTCTTATGTCCCGCCGCTATCCTGCCCGCTCTCTCTGGCAGCGCATCCATCGGCAGTTGCTCTGCCGTCTCAATGGCCGCAGGCTCGCTCGGATGGTTCGGAAAGGAATCGATCTGCGTAAAGCGGCTGTAGTGGACGACCGCTTCCCCCGCAGGAGGTCTCGGCACGCCCTCGAGGCCGGTCAGTTCGTGGCCGGGGAGCGCATTCGGATTGTTGTCGTTCATGTCGCCGCTTGCGCGGCGGCGCTCCATGGAAACCTTGACCGAGCGCGTCGCCATGATTTCAGCCTTCGAATGGAACCGATATCTGCGAGCGCGTCGTCAACGCGGCCTTGCACTCGCCCGCCGCCGGGCCATCGCAGACCGGCGTGTCGTTGATGATGATGCGGGAGACGGTCTCGCACTTCACGCCGGGCATATCGAATTGCCGCACCCGCTTCTTGCCGAGCGGCAGGTCACGGAAATCGAGAACGGTGACGCGGTCGACGGCGTTTTTGTCGTTGAAGAAGGCAAGCTCGAAGGAGATCTTGTTGATCGGCGTCGCCATGTCGTTTTCAGCGACGAAGGTCATCATGCATCCCTTCTGGGAGGGCGCCAGCGCATTGAGCTCGACGTTGAGCTTGTGGACAGCAGCCGGGACCGTCGATGCAGGCGCCGCAGCCGCGTTTGCATCCTGGGCAAGGGCGGGAACGCAGGATGCCGCAGCGAACAGCCCCGAAGCAGCGAGAGCCAAGATCGTTTTCGTCAGCATCGGCATGTCTCCTGAATATGTTTTGACGCTTGCGTGCCCGGCCAGCGGCCCTGGCGTGTATCGTCGAAATTTTAAACTTGACTTTATCGGTCTCCTATTGCGTCTTTATGGAAGCATGAATATGAGAGTCAAGATAAATTTGGCCGAACAGCGGTTCGGCCCCCGATGAATTTTCAGGCAAAACTAAACAGGATGATTGCTGAGAAGACCCCAACGCCGCCGGTGCAATGCACGACCGCACCGCAGGTAAGAATTGTCGAGAGCACGGATATTTTCCGGGGCCAGACCGAAATCATGATCAAGCACGAAGGCGTCATCTATCGCATGAAGATTACACGCCAAGGCAAGCTCATACTCAACAAATAGGCAGACAGATGACTGAGACGACCCGCCCGACCCCCGCCGAAATCCGCGCCTTCCGCGCCGAAAACCCGAAGATGCGCGAGCGCGATATCGCAGCACGGCTCAATATTTCCGAAGCTGCGCTGGTGGCGGCCGAAGTCGGCATCTCGGCCATCCGCATCGATGCGGGCGTCGATCGTTTTCTGGAGCGGATTGCCTCGCTCGGCGAGATCATGGCCCTGTCGCGCAACGAAAGCGCCGTGCATGAGAAGATCGGTGTCTATGAAAACATGAAGTTCGGTGCTCAGGCGGCGATCGTGCTGGGCGAAAACATCGACCTGCGCATCTTCCCGAAGCGCTGGGCCTACGGCTTCGCCGTCACCAAGACCGATGGCGATCAGGAGAAGTTCAGCCTGCAGTTCTTCGACAAGGCCGGCGATGCCGTCCACAAGGTACATCTGCGCCCCGATTCGAACGTCGAGGCCTATCACGCCATGGTCGCCGAACTGCGTATCGAGGACCAGTCGCAGGAATTCGTCGAGGACCGCTCGGGCTATGACAATGGCGCGACGGACGGCGATGTCACCCGCGACGAATTGCGCGATCACTGGAGCCGCATGACGGATACGCACGAATTCTTCGGCATGCTGAAGAAGCTGAAGATCGGCCGCCAGGAAGCGGTTCGCGCCGTCGGCGACGATTATGCATGGAAGCTGGATGCCGGCTCCGTCGCCGAGATGATGCACGCCTCGGTGCAGGAAGGCCTGCCGATCATGTGCTTCGTTGCCAATGAAGGCACCGTGCAGATCCACTCCGGCCCGATCTTCAACGTGCAGACCATGGGCCCCTGGATCAACGTCATGGACCCGACCTTCCACCTGCATCTGCGCCAGGATCATATCGCCGAGGCATGGGCGGTGCGCAAGCCGACCAAGGACGGCCATGTGACCTCGCTCGAAGCCTACAACGCCAAGGGCGAGATGATCATCCAGTTCTTCGGCAAGCGCAAGGAAGGCTTCGATGAGCAGCCCGCCTGGCGCGTCATCATGGAAAACCTGACGAAGGCCGGCACCAGCGTCGCCGCATGAAAGATGGTCGATGACGATGTTTAAGAACTTCAAGCGCATCAGGCCGTGGGAAATCGCCCTGACCATGGTGGTGATGGCCCTGCCCCTCGTGCCGGCGAACCCGATTGCCGGCTTCGGCAGCCTCGTGCGCCATGCACATGCCGCCGAAACGCCCAAGCTGGATACGTCGCGCCTCGTCGCCATCGGCGGCGATGTCACCGAGATCATCTATGCGCTCGGCGAAGAAAAGCGGCTTATCGCCCGCGATTCGACCAGCCTGTATCCCAAGGAGGCGACGACGCTTCCCGATGTCGGCTACATGCGCGCGCTGTCGCCGGAAGGCATCCTGGCCGTCAATCCGACGGCCATCATCGCCGTGGAAGGCTCCGGCCCGCCGGAAGCCTTGGCCGTGCTGCGCAACGCCAGCCTACCCTTCGAAACCGTGCCGCAGCACTATGATCGCGACGGCATCCTGAAGAAGATCGAAGTCGTCGGCGCGCTGCTCGGCGTGCCGGAAAAGGCCAAGACCCTGGAAGACAAGGTCGCGGCCGATCTCGACGCGGCGATCAACGATTCCGCCAAGCGCCCGGAAGCCGAGCGCAAGCGCGTGCTCTTCATTCTCAGCAACCAGAACGGCAAGATCCTCGCCTCCGGCAGCAACACGGCTGCCGATGGCATCATCAAGCTCACCGGCGCCATCAATGCGATCAGCGGCTTCTCCGGGTACAAGTCCATAACGGATGAGGCGATCATCGAAGCCAAGCCCGACGTCATCCTGATCATGGATCGCGAAGGCCCGCTGTCGATGTCGAACGAGGACCTGCTCAAGCAGCCGGCCATTTCGCTGACGCCGGCGGCCAGCCACAAGGCCATCGTGCGCATGGACGGCCTGCACCTGCTCGGCTTCGGACCGCGCACCGCAAGCGCCATCCGCGAGCTGAACGCCGCAATCTACGGAGGTTGACGTGGCATTCAACGATGCCATGGCAGGGCTGAAGCAAATGTCGCAAACCACGGCACGCCGTCGCGAGGGGGATCGCACCGCACTTGCGATCCTCGTCATCGCCGGTCTCGTGCTGGTTTCTGCGGCTGCATTTCTCTTCTCGATCACCACGGGCGCCTCGAATGCCTCGGTCATCGACGTGATCGCCGGGATGGTGAGCGGCAGTGCCGAGAGCACGCTCAGCATTCGCGATCGCATCGTCATTTTCGACATCCGCCTGCCCCGCGCCGTGCTTGGCTTCCTGATCGGCGGCGGACTGGCGGTTTCGGGCGCGGTCATGCAGGGCCTCTTTCGCAATCCGCTGGCCGATCCGGGGCTGATCGGCGTCTCCGCCGGCTCGAGCCTCGGCGCGGTCGCCATGATCGTTCTCGGCGGCGGCGTCCTGGCCCCCGTCGTGCATATCTTCGGCATCTTCTCCTTGCCGATCGCCGCCTTCATCGGCGGCCTGGCAACGACGGTACTGCTCTATAAGGTGGCGACCAGGCATGGGCAGACATCCATCGCGACCATGCTGCTTGCCGGCATCGCGCTCGGTTCGCTCGCTCTCGCGGCGACCGGAATCCTCATTTACATGGCCGATGACCGTCAGTTGCGCGACCTTACCTTCTGGAGCATGGGATCGCTGGCGGGCTCGACCTGGAGCAAGGTTACCGGCGCCGGACCGATCATCATCCTTTCCCTGCTGCCTCTCCCCTTCATGGCGCGCGGGCTGAACGCGCTGACGCTCGGCGAAGCGGCGGCTTTCCACATGGGGATAGCCGTGCAGCGGTTGAAGAATATCGCCATCGTCAGCGTGGCGGCGGCAGTCGGCGCCTCGGTCGCCGTCAGCGGCGGCATCGGCTTCGTCGGCATCGTCGTCCCGCATATCCTGCGCATGGTAATCGGGCCCGACCATCGTTTCCTGCTGCCCGCCTCGGCGCTGCTGGGCGGTTCGCTGCTGATGATCGCCGATGTGGTTGCCCGCACCATCGTTTCCCCGGCGGAGCTGCCGATCGGCATTCTGACGGCAGGCGTCGGCGGCCCCTTCTTCCTGTGGATGCTGCTGCGGCAGCGCTCGCGCCTCAGCCTGTGAGCCTGCGATGATCGATGTCTCCAATCTGAGCGTCCGGCTTGCCGGCAAGCCGGTCGTGCAGGACATATCCTTCACGGCCGAGGCCGGCACCATGACGGCGATCTGCGGACCGAACGGCTCCGGCAAGACCACGACGATGAAAGCCATCTCCGGCGAATTGGCCTATCGCGGCTCGGTCCACATGAACGGAGCCGAAATCGGTGGCCTCGAGGCCTGGCAGCTTGCCGAAATGCGCGGCGTGCTGCCGCAGGCGAGCTCGATATCCTTCCCCTTCACGGTCCGCGAAATTGTTCGCATGGGTCTGACCAGCGGCCGCAACCGCCATCCGGAACAGGCGGATCGCATCGCAACGGAAGCTCTTTCCGTCGTCGATCTGGCCGGGTTCGAAGGCCGCTTCTATCAGGAGCTTTCCGGCGGCGAACAGCAACGCGTGCAGCTTGCCCGCGTACTCTGCCAGATCTCGGAGCCGGTCATCGACGGCAAGCCCTGCTGGCTTCTTCTCGACGAGCCGGTCTCCAGCCTCGATATCAGCCACCAGCTCACCATCATGACGCTTGCCCGGCAATTCTGCCGGCGTGGCGGCGGCGTCATCGCCGTGATGCACGATCTCAACCTGACCGCGCTTTTCGCCGACCGGATGGTGCTGCTGAAGAACGGCCGGCTGCAAGCCAAAGGCTCGGTGAAGGACGTGCTGATCGACCAGCATCTTCAGGACGTGTTCGGCTGCAACCTGCGGGTCAACCGCGTTCCCGCCGATGGCGCCCCCTTCGTCCTCGCTCACAGCGCGCTGACCGATTGACAACCGCAATGCCGGTTCTGGAACTTTTTGTTGCATCCGCGCGTTGACACAAGCGATCGAAATCAATGTTTCGAACGGACGATAGTTTAGTGTGTCGGGTAATTCCGACCAGCGCGGGATAATAGGCGCCACAGGCGCCCGAGCAAAAACCAAAGGGAGCTGACCATGGCTACATCTATTCTCCATTCGGGGCGCGGTAAGCGCAATGGCACCAGCCTGGATGACGTCGAGGCAAGCATCGAAGAGCAGATCGAATCGCTGCGCGAGGAAGTCGCGGCCTTTGCCAAGCTGATCGGCGAGAACGGGGCAAAGCAGGGCAAGAAACTACGTGCCAGTGCCGAATCCGGCTTCGATGACCTGACGGTTCGCGGCGAAGAATTGCTGCGCGATCTCCAGCGCGGCTATGCAAGGGGCTCGCGCGAAATGCGCAGGACCGTGCGCCAGCACCCGGTCGCCACCATCGGCGCCGCGGCCGCGTTCGGCCTCGCTGTTGCTCTGTTGCTGTCTCGCCGCTAGGGTGGCGGGATGCTCGCTCCGATCCTCGGCCTGCTTCTGTCAGGCACATTCAACCGCACCGTTGCGCGAACCAAGCGCAACGGTATTTTCATCGCCATCGCGGCGCTTCTCCTGTTTACCGGCTATGCCTTCGCGCTTGTAGCGGCCGCCATATGGCTCGCGACGATCTATGGCGCCGCCGTCTCGGCGCTTCTGATAGCGGCGGGCGCGCTGGTGCTGGGGTTGATCGTCCTCGTCATCATGGCCATCATCAACCAGCAGGAGCAGCGCCGCGCCCGCGAGCGCCGTCTCGCGATGGAATCGATGGCGGCCGCGGTTCTCGGCCTCGTGCGCAAGCAGCCGCTGATGACCGCAGCCGTTGCGGCAGCTCTCGTGTTCGGTAATCTCTTTGGAACGCGCGATGAAGACGACTGATCCGGTCGCCTGAAACAACTCGACAGCGGCCGACAGGCCCGCATCGTCAAATGAGAAACGGCCCGGTCGGAAGACCGGGCCTCTTTTGTCAGAAGGCGAATGCCTTGGAGGTCAGCGGAGCCGATGTCGCATCGGGGCCGAAATCCGCTTCGCCGGAAATGCCCAGTAGTTCCTGCAGGCGCTGGCGCGCGCGGTTGACGCGGCTCTTGATCGTACCGACCGCGCAGCCGCAAATCTCGGCGGCTTCCTCATAGGAAAATCCGGATGCGCCCACCAGGATGATGGCTTCTCGCTGATCCGGCGGCAGCTGCTCCAGCGCCTTGCGGAAGTCCTGCAGATCGACCGCACCATATTGCGAGGGATGCGTTGCCATGGATTCGGTGAAGACGCCGTCGGTGTCCTGCACCTCGCGGCCGCTCTTGCGCATCTGGCTGTAGAGCTCGTTGCGCAGGATGGTGAAGAGCCAGGCCTTCATATTCGTGCCCATCTCGAAATGATCCTGCTTCGCCCAGGCCTTCATGATCGTGTCCTGGACGAGATCGTCGGCCCGGTCGTGACGACCGGTCAGGGAGATGGCGAATGCACGCAGGCTCGGCAGAGCTGCGAGAAGTTCGCGTTTGAAACTCGTTTGCGTTTCCATCGCGCCCACCTCCTATTCGGAGACCTTTGCGGAGGCCGAGCGTTCGGCCTGATCCAGCTTCTCGAGAAGATCGAGAAAACGATCGGGAATAACTTCGTCCTGCATGGCGGCGTAGAATGAACGCAGCCGGTTGCCGATCTGATTGTTGGGATCGAGGATATCTATCGCACGTAGGTCCGACGCCTTCTTGTCTGCGTCCTCGTGATTTTGGATAGTCATTTAACCCGCTCGCTTCTTACTTGTCTCGCGTTCATCGATAAGGCGCGCACTCTTGCCCCCCTCGTCCAGGAGACCGGTCGACCTCGTCCAAAACTATTACCTAACGAATCGTAAAGGTTGAGGTCTGCCGATTGTAAGCATTGTAATGCGACTGCCTAAAAAAAGTTCCGACAAAGAGGAACTTTTTTACTGAACTGACGTTTGTTAGTCATTCCAGCCTCTGCGGCTGTATTTAATTAGAATTTTATAAAAGGCGGGAGCCATTGATGACACTTTCCACACGTATTGCGCCGCATCTTCCGTATTTGCGCCGCTATTCCCGTGCCTTGACCGGAACGCAGACGTCGGGAGACGCTTATGTTGCCGCGGTTTTGGAAGCCATCATCGCCGACATCTCCATCTTTCCGGACACGGATAGCGACCGTGTCGCACTCTATAAACTGTTCACGAAGCTGTTCGGTTCCGTGACACTTCAGATTCCCGAACCAACCTCTCCCTTTGCCTGGGAACAGCGCGCCTCGGTGAACCTTTCCAAGGTCTCCCCGCTTGCCCGCCAGGCGTTCCTGCTGGCCTCGGTCGAAAGTTTCCGTCTCGGCGAGATCGCCGATATTCTCGACGTCTCGGAAAGCGATGCCATGCACCTGCTCGATACCGCGTCCCAGGAAATCTCGCGCCAGGTGGCCACGGACATCATGATCATCGAAGACGAGCCGCTGATCGCGATGGATATCGAGCAGATGGTGGAAAGCCTCGGGCATCGCGTCACGGGCATCGCCCGCACGCATGCCGAAGCCGTGGCGCTCTATAATGCCACGAAGCCGAACATGGTGCTTGCCGACATCCAGCTCGCGGATGGCAGCTCGGGGATCGATGCCGTCAACGACATCCTGAAATCCGCCAGCATCCCGGTGATCTTCATCACCGCCTTCCCGGAACGGCTGTTGACGGGCGAGCGGCCCGAACCGACCTTCCTCGTGACCAAGCCGTTCAACCCGGACATGGTGAAGGCCCTCATCAGCCAGGCACTTTTCTTCAACGAAACCACGAAAGTAGCCGCCTGACTGACGTGAAGACCCTGGGGCGGAACAAAAATTATGACCGGGCGTTGGGGTTGAGGACGGCCGGTTTACCGACTGTTATACGGGGCGATTTTATAGGTCGGTTCAAATTGTTACGTGTGAGAATGTCCTATCGGCGGAGTTCTCGGAATTCGAGTGAAAGGCAAGCCGGTGAATACGTCTGAACCATTACCCGGCGCGCCTTTGAGTGTGGAAGGCAAAGCCGCTCTGATGGAGCGGGCGCTTTCGAGCGCCAACGTGTCGATATTGTTTCAGGATACGACCCTTGCAATCCGCCACGCCGATAACCTGCCCGATCATTTGCAGCCGCTTCTTGTCATAGGCGGCAATGACGAACATCTGTTCGGCGAAAAGGACGGCGAACATCTTCTGAGACTGAAGAAGGGCGTTCTCGATAGCGGCAAGCCCGTGACCGCCGAGGTCGAAATCGCCAGTGGCGACGGCGTACGCATCTATGAGCTGAAGATGGAGCGGATCGGCGGGCGCAAGCCGCAGGGCGTGCTCTCCGTGATCTCCGAAATCACCGAAAGCCGCCATCGTGAAAAGGTTCTGAAGTCGCTGCTGCGCGAGCTGTCGCATCGCTCCAAGAACCTGCTCGCGATCATTCAGGGCATCGCCACACAGACGGCGCGTCACACGCTTTCCGTCGACAATTTCCTCATCAAGTTCCGCGGCCGCCTGCAATCCCTGTCGAATTCGCAGGATCTGATCACGGATTCCAGCTGGCGCGGCGCCTATCTCTTCGAACTGGCGGAAAAGCAGTTCGCTCCTTATTGGCCCGATGCCGGCGTGCCCATGCCGATCTATGGGATCAACGCACACCTCACGCCCAATGCCGCCGTGCACCTGGGGCTTGCCCTGCACGAGCTAATCGTCAATTCCGCATCCCATGGCGCCATCTCGACGGGCGCCACCAGCATCACGTTGAATTGCAAGGAAGCCGAACTTGACGGCAAGAAGGCGATAGAGGTCGCCTGGTCGGAGCGCTTCTATGCCCCTTCCGATCATGAATTCGAGGACAACAGCTTCAGCCGCACGGTGCTCGAACGCGTCGTGCCGACCTCCATGAACGGCCGCGCCGACTTCGCCATCACGGACGGCGGCATAGGCTACCGCCTGACCATTCCCGAAACCGAATATGAAATCCTGAGACGCCGCTGAGGCCCACGGCAAAGACAAAAGAAAACAGCCAGTGCGAGGGCGGCGCACTGGCTGCTTTGCACTCATCGGGAGGGGACCGTGAGTAGAAGTCCTGAGATGTATTGGGCGTGCATCGGAAGATGCGATATCGTCAGGACATCTGCATAACGACGCTACGGAGCCTTGGTTCCATGCCATCGTGAAAAAATTCATCTTTTCTTCATATCGCCAGCGCCGGTCAAAATGCCAGCGGCCTCCTCGGGCGGCTTCATGCCTTCTGGCAAGACCATGATGCAGCCGAATATCCACGCCTGCATCCGTCAAGAATTCAATTCAAAAACAATAGGTTGAATGACCGCCTTCGGCTTTTCTCCGGTGACCCGCGGCCCGATTGAAAGGCAGGTCAAGGCACATTCGGCGGCAAAAATTTTACCGTTTGATAAATTTTTTATCCTGAGTTACCGTTCCAGCACTAGCCGTTTACTATAAGAGGGAACTTCAATGGGACGACTGGAAACTGGGATTCATAAAGGCAGGCTCACGCCCGCCGAATATGATGCAAACTTTTCCGATCTTCACCCGCGCCTCAACAAACACGAGGCGCTGGTCGCATCCGACCGCTGTTATTTCTGCTACGACGCGCCGTGCATGACGGCCTGTCCCACCTCCATCGACATTCCGATGTTCATCCGCCAGATCTCGACGGGCAATCCGATCGGCTCGGCCAAGACGATCTTCGACCAGAACATCCTCGGCGGCATGTGCGCCCGCGTCTGTCCCACCGAACAGCTCTGCGAGCAGGCGTGCGTGCGCAACACCGCCGAAGAGCGTCCGGTCGAAATCGGCCGTCTGCAGCGCTACGCGACGGACGCGGCGATGGCGGAGAACAAGCAGTTCTATTCGCGCGCCGAATCCACCGGCAAGAAGATCGCCGTCATCGGCGCCGGCCCGGCCGGGCTTGCCTGCGCACACCGTCTCGCCGTCAAGGGCCACGACGTCACCATCTTCGACGCCCGCGAAAAGGCCGGCGGCCTGAACGAATATGGTATCGCCACCTACAAGGCGGTCGATGACTTCGCGCAGAAGGAAGTCGATTACGTGCTCGCCATCGGCGGCATCGAGGTAAAGAACGGCCAGGCGCTCGGCCGCGATTTCAGCCTTTCCGACCTCTCCCAGCAATATGACGCCGTGTTCCTTGGCCTCGGCCTTGCCGGCGTCAACGCGCTGCGCGCCGAAGGCGAAGAGCTCGACGGCGTTGCCGACGCCGTCGCCTACATCGCCGAACTTCGTCAGGCCGGCAGCAAGGCAGATATCGCCATCGGCCGCCGCGTCGTCGTCCTCGGCGGCGGCATGACCGCCATCGACGCGGCCGTACAGGCCAAGCTGCTCGGCGCCGAAGAAGTGACGATCTGTTATCGCCGCGGCAAGGAGCATATGAACGCCTCGGAATTCGAGCAGGATCTGGCCGCCTCCAAGGGCGTCATCATCCGCCACTGGCTCGCCCCGAAGCGCATCCTCGACAAGGACGGCAAGGTCGCCGGCATCGAGGTCGAATATACCGAGCTGCGCGACGGCAAGCTTGCCAGCACAGGCGATGTCGGCGTGATAGCCGCCGATCAGATCTTCAAGGCGATCGGCCAGACGTTCGAGGCTTCAGGCCTCGGCGCGCTGCGCATCGAGTCCGGCCGCATCGTCGTCGATGGCGAAGGCCGCACTTCGATCGAAGGCGTATGGGCCGGCGGCGACTGCGTGCTCGGCGGCGATGACCTGACGGTCTCGGCCGTAGCGCACGGTCGCGACGCGGCCGAATCCATCAACCGTGCGCTCGCTGCCGCCAAGCCGGCCGTTGCAGTCGCCTGAAAGGAGAACCGACATGGCTGATCTCCGCAATAATTTCGTTGGCATCAAATCCCCGAACCCGTTCTGGCTGGCCTCCGCGCCGCCGACCGACAAGGCCTACAACGTCGAGCGCGCCTTCAAGGCTGGCTGGGGCGGCGTGGTCTGGAAGACGCTGGGCGAGGAAGGCCCACCGGTCGTCAACGTCAACGGTCCGCGCTACGGCGCGATCTGGGGCGCCGACCGCCGCCTGCTCGGCCTCAACAATATCGAGCTGATCACCGACCGCGACCTCTATACCAACCTGCGCGAAATGAAGCAGGTGAAGAAAAACTGGCCGGATCGCGCGCTCATCGCCTCGATCATGGTTCCCTGCGTCGAGGATGCCTGGAAGGCGATCCTGCCGCTGGTCGAGGAAACGGAAGCCGACGGCATCGAACTCAACTTCGGCTGTCCTCACGGCATGTCCGAGCGCGGCATGGGTGCCGCCGTCGGACAGGTGCCGGAATATATCGAGATGGTCGTGCGCTGGTGCAAGCAATACACCCGCATGCCCGTCATCACCAAGCTGACGCCGAATATCACCGACATCCGCAAGCCTGCCCGCGCCGCCAAGGCCGGCGGCACCGACGCCGTGTCGCTGATCAATACGATCAATTCGATCGTGTCGGTCGATCTCGACAATTTCGCGCCGAACCCGACCGTCGGCGGCAAGGGCAGCCATGGCGGCTATTGCGGCCCGGCGGTGAAGCCGATCGCGCTCAACATGGTGGCCGAGATCGCTCGCGATCCCGATACCTACGGCCTGCCGATCTCCGGCATCGGCGGCATCACCACCTGGCGCGATGCGGCGGAATTCCTGGCGCTTGGCGCCGGCAACGTGCAGGTCTGCACGGCTGCGATGACCTACGGCTTCAAAATCGTCGAGGAGATGATTACGGGCCTTTCCGACTGGATGGATGAGAAGGGCCACCGCAGCCTGGACGATATCATCGCCCGTGCCGTGCCGAATGTCTCCGACTGGCAGTATCTCAACCTCAACTACATTGCCAAGGCCAAGATCGACCAGGACGCCTGCATCAAGTGCGGCCGTTGCTACATCGCCTGCGAGGATACCTCGCACCAGGCGATCACCAACATGGTCGATGGCGTCAGGCATTTCGAGGTGATGGACGACGAATGCGTCGGCTGCAATCTCTGCGTCAGCGTCTGTCCCGTCGAGAACTGCATCACCATGGAAGCCCTGCCGGCCGGCAGCCTCGACAAGCGCACCGGCAAGGTCGTCGACCCGAACTACGCCAACTGGACGACCCATCCGAACAATCCGATGGCCCGGCAGGCGGCGGAATAAAGGCGGGAGAATCCGCGTAGGCATGAATTGGCGGTCGCAGCTTGCTGCGGCCGCTTTTTGCCACAAATTTCGGGGTCGCTAATATCGGAGGCCTGCCGGCTCGAGGAGGCGGCTTCAAGAAACTGTTGCCTGAAATCCGGCCGGTACGACGGCATTGAACGGGACGAGTATTTAGCGAGGGGCGCTGAGAATCATCAGCCTCGCGCGGCACGTTCCCCCGGACAGATTGCGCCGCAGCTCAGTTGTGGCGAATGCGAAGTCCGTCGACGAAAAGCTGCTCCAGGTAGCGCGCGGCATCCTCGAATCGCCCCTCGCCCGAGTGCTCCTGCCCCAGTACCGCACGCACCTGTACGTCGAAGTCGGCATAATGCTGCGTCGTGGACCAGATCGAGAAGATCAGGTGATAGGGATCGCATCTGGCGATCTTGCCGGCCTGGGCCCAGGCGCGGATGACCTCCGCCTTCTCGTCGACAAGGCTTTTCAGCGGCCCGCGCAGCTCGTCCTCCACATGCGGGGCGCCCTGCAGCATCTCATTGGCGAATAGCCTGCTTTCGCGGGGAAAATCGCGTGCCATTTCAAGCTTCCGACGGATATAGGAGCGGATCTCGCTCTCGGGATTGCCGTTGGCGTCGAAGGCGCGCAACGGCTCCAGCCAGGTAAACAGCACCCGGTCGATCAGCGCCCGATGCATCGCCTCCTTGGTGCGGAAATAGTAGAGCAGATTGGGCTTCGACATGCCGGCCACCTCGGCGATCTGGTCGATGGTCGAGCCGCGGAAGCCGCTGACGGAAAATACGTCCAGCGCAGCCTCGAGTATGATTTCCTCTTTCTCTTCCTGGATTCGGGTGCGGCGCTGCGTCTTGGCGGCTCTGGGGATGGCCATGTGTGCTCTGTTTCTCCTTGAAATCCAAGCCTTTCGGCCGAGCTCTCATTCACCCTGTCGATGGATAGAATTTAGGCAATCGCCTGAAATTTTATCGGAAATTTTCGTGCTTTTCGTCTTGAGCCGCGCCACGGAAGTTGTAATGTTTACCAATCGGTCAAATTATCCGTCAGATGTTTCTTAAAGGCAACTGGCGATTTTCCGGGCGAGAAAAACAAGACGACGCTCCGGAACAAGACCAACGGGAACAATTGGGCATGCGCCTTGCATGCCCCAGGACAAACAGGTGAGGATTGCATCATGGTGGCAGCGCCAGGAGAAAACATGCGTATCAATGGCGACCGCCTTTGGGATACGCTGATGGACATGGCGAAGATCGGCCCCGGCATCGCCGGCGGCAACAATCGTCAAACGCTGACGGATGCCGACGCCGAGGGACGCAGCCTTTTCAAGACCTGGTGCGACAAGGCGGGCATGACCGTCGGCGTCGACAAGATGGGCACCATGTTCGCGACCCGCGCCGGCACCGATGCGGATGCGCTGCCGGTCTATGTCGGCTCGCATCTCGACACCCAGCCGACCGGCGGCAAATATGACGGCGTGCTCGGTGTGCTCGCAGCCCTCGAAGTCGTCCGTACGATGAACGACCTCGGCATCAAGACCAAGCATCCGATCGTGGTCACCAACTGGGCCAACGAGGAAGGCGCGCGCTTTGCGCCCGCCATGCTGGCCTCGGGCGTCTTTGCCGGCGTGCATACGCTGGACTATGCCTATGGCCGCAAG
Organism: Rhizobium sp. A37_96; assembly: GCF_053521765.1. Taxonomy (NCBI): domain Bacteria; kingdom Pseudomonadati; phylum Pseudomonadota; class Alphaproteobacteria; order Hyphomicrobiales; family Rhizobiaceae; genus Rhizobium; species Rhizobium sp. A37_96. The sequence goes on from NZ_JBNWDS010000001.1 coordinate 811,756, forward strand.
GATCCGGAAGGCAAGACCTATGGCGACGAACTGAAGCGCATCGGCTGGCTCGGCGACGAAGAGGTCGGCGCCCGCAAGATGCACGCCTATTTCGAATATCACATCGAGCAGGGACCGATCCTCGAAGCCGCGGACAAGACCATCGGTGTCGTCACGCACTGTCAGGGCCTGTGGTGGCTGGAATTCACGCTCACCGGCAAGGAAGCGCATACCGGCTCGACGCCGATGGCCATGCGCGTCAACGCCGGCCTTGCCATGTCACGGATCGTCGAGATGGTGCAGAGCGTGGCGATGGAAAACCAGCCGGGCGCCGTCGCCGGCGTCGGCCAGGTCTTCTTCTCGCCGAACTCGCGCAACGTCCTGCCGGGCAAGGTGGTCTTCACCGTCGACCTGCGCACGCCCGACAAGGAAAAGCTCGATCGCATGCGTGCCAAGATCGAGGCGGAAGCGAAAAAGATCAGCGACAGCCTCGGCGTCGGCTGCTCCGTGGAAGCCATCGGTCATTTCGAACCGGTGACTTTCGATCCGAAGCTCGTGACTTCCGTGCGCAATGCCGCCGAGAGGCTCGGCTACAGCCACATGAACATCATCTCCGGCGCAGGCCATGATGCCTGCTGGGCCGCCAAGGTCGCGCCCGCCACGATGGTCATGTGCCCCTGCGTCGGCGGCCTCTCGCACAACGAAGCCGAAGAAATCTCCAAGGAATGGGCAGCCGCAGGCGCGGATGTGCTGTTCCACGCAGTCGTCGAGACGGCGGAGATCGTGGCTTGACCGCCACGATTCCCAGCATCGGAACCCCACACATTTGGAGCAGACACCATGAGCACAGTCATCAAGGGTGGAACCATCGTCACGGCCGACCTGACCTATAAGGCGGATGTGAAGATCGAAGGCGGCAAGATCGTCGAAATCGGGCAGAACCTCTCGGGCAGCGAAGTGCTGGATGCTTCAGGCTGTTATGTCATGCCCGGCGGCATCGACCCGCATACCCATCTCGAAATGCCGTTCATGGGCACCTATTCCTCCGACGATTTCGAGAGCGGCACGCGCGCGGCCCTTGCTGGCGGCACGACGATGGTGGTGGATTTCGCCCTACCCTCGCCCGGCCAGTCGCTGCTCGAGGCGCTGACGATGTGGGACAACAAGTCCACCCGCGCCACCTGCGATTACTCCTTCCACATGGCGATTACCTGGTGGGGCGAACAGGTCTTCAACGAGATGGAAGCCATCGTCCGCGACAAGGGCATCAATACCTTCAAGCACTTCATGGCCTACAAGGGCGCCTTGATGGTGGATGACGACGAGATGTTCTCCTCGTTCCAGCGCTGCGCCGAGCTTGGCGCCTTGCCGCTCGTCCATGCCGAAAACGGCGATGTGGTCGCGCAGATGCAGGCAAAGCTGCTGGCCGAAGGCAACAACGGACCGGAGGCCCATGCCTATTCCCGTCCGGCCGAGGTCGAGGGCGAGGCTACCAACCGCGCCATCATGATCGCCGACATGGCCGGCTCGCCCGTCTATATCGTCCACACCTCCTGCGAACAGGCGCATGAAGCCATCCGCCGCGCCCGTCAGAAGGGTATGCGCGTCTATGGCGAGCCGCTGATCCAGCATCTGACGCTCGACGAAAGCGAATATGCCAATGCGGATTGGGACCATGCCGCCCGCCGCGTCATGTCCCCGCCATTCCGCAACAAGCAGCATCAGGACAGCCTCTGGGCCGGTCTTGCCTCCGGTTCGCTGCAGGTGGTCGCGACCGACCATTGCGCCTTCACGACGGAGCAGAAGCGCTTCGGCCTCAACGACTTCACCAAGATCCCGAACGGCACCGGCGGCCTCGAGGATCGCATGCCGATGCTCTGGACCTACGGCGTCAACACCGGCCGCCTGACGATGAACGAATTCGTCGCCGCCACCTCCACCAACATCGCCAAGATCCTCAACGTCTATCCGAGGAAGGGCGCGATCCTCGTCGGCGCCGATGCCGATATCGTCGTCTGGGATCCGAAGCGCTCGAAGACGATCACCGCCAAGACGCAGCAGTCGGCGATCGACTACAACGTCTTCGAAGGCAAGGAGGTGACGGGCCTGCCGCGCTACACGCTGACGCGCGGCGTCGTCGCCATCGAGGAAGGCACTGTAAAGACAAAGGAAGGCCACGGCGAATTCGTCAGGCGCGAGCCGTTTACCGCCGTCAACCGGGCCCTTTCGACCTGGAAGGAAGTCACCGCGCCGCGCAAGGTGCAGCGCAGCGGCATCCCCGCAAGCGGGGTGTGACGCTTGCCATCAACGCCTCGGCTCATCGACCGCTTGGCGCGGCACATACCGCTCCAGATCCGGCAGCAGGACGACGCTTTCCTGCTCGTTCGGATCGGTGCGGGCGATGATGGCTGTCGCCGGCCGGTCGCTGAGATTGGCGGGAAGATGCGGAACGCCGGCCGGGATATAGAACATCTCGCCCTCGCGGACGATGACGTGCTCTTCGAGTTCGTCCCCGAACCAGCAATGCGTCTCCCCGGAAATCGCGTAGATCGCCGTCTCATGCGAGGCATGAAGATGCGCCTTGGCGCGGGCGCCCGGCGGAATGGTCAGAAGATGCATGCAGATCCCCGTCGAGCCCACTGTCTCGGCGGCGATCCCTTCGAAATAGTTGAAGCCCTGTTTTCCGGCATAGGCATTGCCGGGCCGCACGACATGGCAGGTGGGCTTCGATGAAACACTCATGGCATTGCTCCCCTGGATTTCGCAGCCGCAAGGCACCCTCGCCAATCCAGGCCGCAATGCCAAGCAGGATAACACGCAATCCGCCCCGACCGCGCGGCGAAAACAGGACTGGTAGGTGTTAATGACGTCATCCGCTTCCTCCGTCGTCTCCGCGCGGAATCTCTGTCTCACCTACAATACGAACGACGGGCCGGTGCACGCGCTGAGCAACGTCGATCTCGATGTACGCAAGGGTGATTTCGTCTCCTTCATCGGTCCGTCCGGCTGCGGCAAGACCACCTTCCTGCGTGTGGTCGCCGATCTCGAGCGCAAGACCTCGGGTGATATCACCGTCAACGGCATGTCGCCGGAAGACGCCCGCAAGGCTCGCGCCTACGGCTACGTCTTCCAGGCCGCGGCACTCTATCCCTGGCGCACGATCGAGAAGAACATCGCCCTGCCGCTCGAAATCATGGGATATGACAAGGGCGAGCAGGCCAGGCGCATCGCCCAGACGCTCGAACTCGTCAACCTCAACGGCTTCGAACATAAATTTCCCTGGCAGCTCTCGGGCGGCATGCAGCAGCGCGCCTCCATTGCCCGCGCGCTGGCCTTCGATGCCGACCTCCTGCTGATGGACGAGCCCTTCGGCGCTCTCGACGAAATCGTGCGCGACCACCTGAACGAACAGTTGCTGAAGCTGTGGAAGCGGACGAACAAGACCATATGCTTCGTCACCCACTCCATCCCGGAAGCCGTCTACCTTTCGACCAGGATCGTGGTCATGTCGCCGCGTCCCGGCCGTGTCGCCGACGTCATCGAATCGACGCTCCCGACGGAACGGCCGCTCGGCATTCGCGAAACGCCGGAATTCCTGGAAATCGCCCATCGCGTGCGGGAAGGTCTGAGAGCGGGGCACAGCTATGAAGAATAGGTCGATACATAGCGCCGTCACGCGACCTCCCGTCACCCTAACCCAACTGCGGGACACCGGGAGAAGGTGGCCAACAAGCCGGATAAGGGGCCTTCCCATGACAGGAGGCGCGTTATGAACCCGCAATTCCTCCTTTGGCTCGCCGGCGCGATGGCGATCTTCATCAGCGGCGCGACCGCCTCGCGCGCCTATATTACCAACAACAACATACTGGTCCTGATTCTGGCGCTCGTTCTCTATTGCGTCGGGAACCTGATGATGGTTCGGCTGATGCGGGAAGGTGGGCTTGGCCTGGCCATCTCGGCCTCTTCCATCGCACAGCTCGTCGTCGTCAACATCATCGCCTTCATGGTTTTCGGCGAGCGGCTAAGCCTGCAGCAGCTTGCCGGCGTGGGCTTGGGCATCGTTGCCATGGCGCTCATGCTGCTTCCCGCGCAAGGAAGGGCATGAGCATGGAAAAGGAACAGTTCTTCAAGCACAAGTTCCTGCCGGTCACGACCATCGTGCTCGCAATCCTCCTGCTTTGGTACGTCTTCGCCTTTCTGCTCAACGCGCCGTTCCAGCGCGATATCGACCGGCGCGGCAATGTTGCGCCAACGATGGTGGAATTCATCGGCAAGACGCTGTCTCAGCCGAAGCCAACGCTGCCTGCGCCGCATCAGGTCGCGCAGAACGTCTTCGAAAACACGTTCCTGCGAGTGCCCACAAGCAACCGCAGTCTCGTCTATAACGCCTGGGTCACCCTGGCTCCGACGGCGGTCGGCTTTGCCTTCGGCACCATCCTCGGCATCCTCTTTGCGGTCGGCATCGTTCATCTCGTCGCGCTCGACCGCAGCCTCATGCCCTGGATCATCGCGTCGCAAACCATACCGATCCTTGCCATCGCACCGACGATCATCGTCGTCTTCAGCGCCCTCGGCATAGACGGACTGATCCCCAAGGCTCTCATTTCGACCTATCTCTCATTCTTTCCCGTCACCGTCAGCATGACAAAAGGCCTGCGTTCGCCGGAAATCATGCATCTCGACCTGATGCGCACCTACAATGCGAGCTCCTGGCAGACCTTCTGGAAACTGCGCGTACCCGCTTCGATCCCATTCCTCTTCACCTCCATGAAGGTCGCCATCGCCGCAAGCCTCGTCGGCACGATCGTCGGCGAGCTTCCCACGGGCGCGGTTGCCGGCATCGGGGCGAAGTTGCTCGCGGGCTCCTACTACAGCCAGACGATCGACATCTGGGCAGCGCTGGTCGCCGGCTCCGTTCTTGCGGCAATTCTCGTCGGCATCGTCAGCATCGCTGCCCGCATCGTCGACCGTTCGATGGGAGGCAGAACGGCATGAAGCATTTTCATTTTTCCTGGCAGGGCGCGCTCTCCCTTTTTCTCTGTCTTGTGGCGATCCCCGCGCTGCCGCTGCTTGGCGCCGATGCCGCCGCGCCCGTCAGCAGCGGAACGACGTTTGTCGTTTTCATTCTCATTGCCGCCGCCGCCGCCTTCTCCTTCATGAATATCTCAAAGGACCTGTGCGCGGCGATCCTCTTCTTCGGGGCGCATGCTGCGGCATGGCTGCTGCTGTCGGGGGTTTCCGGCAATGAAGGCACGGCACAGATATCCTTCTTCATTCTGATTGCAGCCGCATGGCTGCTGGCGTGGAGATGCGTTTCCGTCCTGTCCTCGATGCGCGCGCAATCGACTGCCTGCAACTACGCGCTGCGCCTGCTGATCCCGGCGGTCTTCGGCGTATGGATCCTGATCATCTGGGAAGCGGTCACGCGCGGCGCCGGCGTTTCCCTGGTTCTGCTGCCGCCGCCCAGCGCCATCGGCGTCAGAATCGCCAATTCGCTGCCGACGCTCTGGATCGACGTTCGCCAGACGATCCTGACGTCGGTCCTGATCGGCTACGTCATCGGCTGCGCCAGCGGCTTCGTCGTTGCCATCCTCGCGGATCGCTTCGCCTTCCTGCGCCGCGGTCTGCTGCCGATCGGCAATTTCGTCTCGGCGCTACCCATCATCGGCGTCGCACCGATCATGGTCATGTGGTTCGGCTTCGATTGGCAGTCCAAGGCCGCCGTCGTCGTCATCATGACGTTCTTCCCGATGCTGGTGAACACCGTGACGGGCCTCACCGCCGCCGGCAACATGGAACGCGACCTGATGCGCACCTACGCATCGAGCTACTGGCAGACCCTGTTCAAGCTGCGCCTGCCTGCAGCCGCCCCCTTTATTTTCAACGCGCTGAAGATCAACTCGACCCTGGCAATGATTGGTGCCATCGTGGCGGAATTCTTCGGCACGCCCATGTCGGGCATGGGCTTCCGCATTTCAACCGAAAACGGCCGGTTGAACCTCGACATGGTCTGGGCCGAAATCGCGGTTGCCGCGATCGCAGGCTCCGTCTTCTACGGTATCGTCGCCATCATCGAACGAATGGTGACGTTCTGGCATCCGTCTATCCGTGGTGGGCAGACGTAATCCAGGATCTCCTCAAGGGATCAAGGCATAACTCCAGAGGGAAAAGGGTGAAGACATGAAAAAAATAATGTTTGCATTGATGGCGAGCGCAATGACGCTCGCCGCCACCCAGGCTGCAATGGCAGCGGACAAGGTGACGCTGCAGCTGAAATGGGTGGCCCAGGGCCAGTTCGGCGGCTACTTCGTCGCCAAGGACAAGGGCTTCTACAAGGAGGAAGGCCTCGATGTCGATATCAAGCCGGGCGGCCCGGATATCGCTCCCGAACAGGTGATCGCCGGCGGCGGCGCCGATGTCATCGTCGACTGGATGGGCGGTGCGCTGGTTGCCCGCGAGAAAGGCGTGCCGCTGGTCAACATCGCCCAGCCCTTCGACAAGTCCGGCCTGGAGCTGATCTGCCCCAAGGACGGCCCGGTCAAGACGGAGAAGGATTTCAAGGGACACACCCTCGGCGTCTGGTTCTACGGCAACGAGTATCCGTTCTTCGCCTGGATGCACAAGCTCGGCCTGAAAACCGACGGCGGCAAGGATGGCGTCAACGTGCTGAAGCAGAGCTTCGACGTGCAGCCGCTCGTCCAGAAGCAGGCCGACTGCATCTCCGTCATGACCTATAATGAATACTGGCAGGCGATCGATGCCGGTTTCAAGGCGGAAGACCTGACTGTCTTCAACTATACCAAGCTCGGCAACGACCTTCTGGAAGACGGTCTCTACGTCAAGGAAGACAAGCTGAAGGACGCGAAGTTCAAGGCCGACATGGTGAAGTTCGTTCGCGCTTCGATGAAGGGCTGGAAATACGCCGTCGAACATCCGGACGAAGCCGCCGAGATCGTCATGGACAACGGCGGTCAGGATGAAAACCACCAGAAGCGCATGGCAGGCGAAGTCGCCAAGCTGATCGGCAGCGGCAAGCTCGACATGAAGCTTTACGACCGCACGATCGAAGCCCTGCTCGATCAGAAGATCATCACCAAGAAGCCGTCCGGCGCCTATACGCATGAGATCACGGACGCCGCGCTGAAGTAGTCTCAAACCGCTTCCAGCCACTGAAACGCGCGAGGTTCCGGCCTCGCGCGTTTTTTTCATTTTGTAACAGCAGCAACAAAAGGCTGGCTTTCTTGCAGCATTTGGCTGAAAAGCCCTCGGCCATCAACTATTCGAATGCTGACATCACAATGCCGTGATTGCTTCGCAAGGTTGCGAAGGATAGAAATACCCGCGAAATCATTTTCTCGTGATCTTGCGAGAATTGAAAACCGCTCCCATCTACAAGGCGATTTTAGGATGAGGGACCCGCAACGCATGACAGACGGATATTACAGCGCCGCACGTCAAATATGACGCGCAAAGGTCGCTGTAACACTTTAAATTTGCTGCATAATTTTATCCTTAAATCGATTCCGATTTAAAGAATTATGCAGTAATCCACCGGGTAAGCCGGCTCGCATGCATTGATCCCCCGTGTTCGCGACGGAAAACAGCGAAATCCCATTTACCAAATGCCGAACTGGAACCGGACGCATGGCCCTCACGCCGTTTAGACTTCTGAGCACGACCGCAATCCTGCTTTCCCTGCTTTCGGCACCCGCCGCGCTGGCAGAGCAGCCAGCCGTTACCACGCCGAAGCAGAACCTGCCCGCGATCGTCATCACGGCAGCCGCGATCCGCCACCTGACCGACAAGGTCGTTGCGACCGGCACCGTGAAGGCGGTCGAGGAGGTTTATATCCAGCCGCAGGTCGATGGCCTCTCCATCCGCTCGCTCAATGCCGATGTCGGCGACAAGGTCGATGCGAACAGCACGCTCGCCACGCTGAACGACGATGCGCTGATCCTGCAGAAGAGCCAGATGGGAGCGACCCGGGCCAAGGGCGAGGCAAGCCTTGCACAGCTGCGCGCGCAGCTCACCGAGGCTCGCGCCAATGCGGAAGAAGCGGAATTGCAGCGGATCCGAGCCGTCGCCATGGGCGCCAAGGGCACGGTATCGACCTCCTCGGTCGAGCAGGCGACGGCTGCCGCCGCCGCCAACAAGGCGCGCGTGGTTTCCGCCGAACAGGCGATCGCGGTTGCCGAGGCCGACCTCAAGGTCACGGACAGCCAGATCGCCGACACCGACCTCAAGCTTGCCCGCACCGGCATCAAGACCCCCGTTGCGGGCACCGTCGCCTCGCGCAACGCCCGCGTCGGCGCCATCGCCAATGGCAATGGCGATCCGCTCTTCACCATCATCCGCGAAAGCCAGCTCGAACTGGTGGTCGATGTGTCCGAGAGCGACATTACCAAGATCGCCATCGGGCAGAAGGCTCTCATGGCGCTTTCCGGCAGCCGCGAGAAGCTTGCCGGAGCCGTCCGTCTCGTTGCGCCGATCGTCGATCCTGTCACCCGTCTCGGCGCGGTGCATATCTCCATCGACGATGGCGAGAAGGCTCGCGCCGGCATGTATGGCAGCGCCGAGATCATCATTCGCCAGGAGGATGGCGTCGCCCTGCCCCTGACGGCCGTCAACAGCGATGAAAACGGCTCCTCCGCCCGCAAGGTCGACAACGGCGTGGTCAAGTTCGTGAATGTCGAGACCGGCATTCAGGACGGCGGTTACGTCGAGATTCTCAACGGCCTCAAGGCGGGCGACGAAGTCGTCGCCAAGGCCGGTGCCTACGTTCGCGACGGCGATCACATCACGCCCGTGCGCGACGCGTCGCAAGCCTCCAACTGAGCGAGAACGGCAAGATGAACTTCTCCGCCTGGTCAATCCGAAATCCGGTCGCGCCGCTCCTCGGCTTCTTCCTGTTGATGGTGGTGGGCGCGCATGCGTTCTTCAATCTACCGATCACCCGCTTCCCGAACATCGATGTGCCGGTTGTCAACGTCACCGTAACGCAGAGCGGCGCCTCGCCGGCCGAGCTCGAAATGCAGGTGACGAAGGAGGTCGAAGACGCGGTCGCCGGCATCAACGGCATCGACGAGATCCAGTCGACCGTCACCGACGGCCAGTCGCAGACCGTGGTCATCTTCCGCCTGGAAGTGCCGACGGAGCAGGCGGTTCAGGACACCAAGGACGCCATCGACCGCATCCGCGGCAACCTGCCCTCCACGATCGACGAGCCAATCGTCTCCAAGGTCGACGTCGAAGGCCAGGCGATCCAGAGTTTTGCGGTTTCCTCGCCGAACATGACGCTGGAAGAACTGTCCTGGTTCGTGGACGATACCGTCAAGCGCGCCCTGCAGGGCCAGGCGGGCATCGGCCGCGTCGATCGCTACGGCGGCGCCGACCGCGAAGTGCGCATCGAGCTCGATCCGAACAAGCTGAACGCCTACGGTATCACGGCGCTTTCGGTGAGCCAGCAGCTGCGCAGCACCAATATCGATCTTGGCTCCGGCCGCGGCCAGGTCGCCGGCAGCGAACAGGCGATCCGCGTGCTCGGCGACGCCCGCAATGTCGCCCAGCTTGCCGATACGACGATCGCGCTCACCAACGGCCGCTTCGTCAAGCTCTCCGATCTAGGCGTGATCAAGGACACCTATCAGGAACCGAAATCCTTCTCGCGCTTCGACAGCGCGCCTGTCGTCACCTTCGGCGTGTTCCGCGCCAAGGGCGCCAGCGAAGTAACGGTCGCGAAGACGGTGGCCGATACACTCAGCAAGGTACGCGCGGAGAACCCGAACGTCTCGATAGAGATGATCGACGACGCCGTTTACTATACCTATGGCAACTACGAGTCCGCGATGCATACGCTGCTCGAAGGCGCCCTGCTGGCCGTTATCGTGGTGTTCCTGTTCCTGCGGAACTGGCGCGCGACGCTGATATCGGCGGTCGCGTTGCCGCTGTCTGCGATCCCGACCTTCTGGGTCATGCACCAGATCGGCTTTTCGCTGAACCTCGTGAGCTTCCTGGCGCTGACGCTGGCGACCGGTATTCTCGTGGACGACGCCATCGTCGAAATCGAAAATATCGCCCGCCACATCAAGATGGGCAAGACGCCATATCGGGCCGCCATCGATGCTGCCGACGAAATCGGCCTGGCGGTCATCGCGACCACATTCACCATCATCGCGGTCTTCGTGCCCGTCTCGTTCATGCCGGGCATCCCGGGCCAGTATTTCATCCAGTTCGGCCTCACGGTCGCCTTCTCGGTGTTCTTCTCGCTGCTGGTGGCGCGCCTGATAACGCCGATGATGGCGGCCTATCTGATGCGCGCCGAGGATGGCGTCGAAGACCATCACGACAATGACGGCCGCTTCATGCGCGGCTATAGCTGGCTGGTGCGGCAGACGACGAAGCGCTGGTACACGCGCTATCCGACGCTGATTGCCGCCTTCGCCTTCTCGGTCGCCTCCGTTGTCGCTCTCGTGATGTTCGTCCCCGGCAGCTTCATTCCGCCGGACGATTCCTCGCGTATCGTGCTGTCGGCCGAACTGCCGCCGAATGCGCGGCTCGACGATACGGAACTTGCGACCAACGAAATCTATCGGCGCGTGAAGGATATCGACGGCGTTGAAAACGTCTTCGTTCTCGGCGGCGCATCGCCGAAGGGCGATCTGGAACTGCGCCGCGCAACCGTGACGCTGACGCTCGGCAAGCTCGACCAGTCGCTGACGAAGAAGCTGGTGAACGATGTTCTCGGCTCGCTGCCGGTCATCGGCCCTTACTTGCCGAAGGTCGCCGTCCACGGCCGCGTGCGGCCGCAGTGGGACGTGGAAAAAGAAGTCTTTGCGAAACTGCGCTCGATCCCCGACGTCCGCATCACCAAGCTGAACGACCGTGGCGACCGCGACCTGACCTATAACTTCCTCTCGCGTAGCGAGAAGGATCTGAACCAGGCCGTCGGCATTCTGGAAGCCAAGCTGCGGACCGACCCGGCGCTCGCCAATGTCAGCGCCGACGGCGCCCTGCCGCGTCCCGAACTGCAGATCTATCCGCGCAAGGACGAGGCCGCGCGCCTCGGCATCACCCCGCAGATGATTTCCGATACCATCCGCGTGGCCACCATCGGCGATATCGACGCCTCGCTCGCGAAGATCTCGCTCGACGACCGCCAGATCCCGATCCGCGTTCAGGCCTCGCTCGGCATGCGTCGCGATCTCGCGGCGATCCGCGCCCTGCGCATCAAGACCGCCTCGGGCACCACGGTTCCGCTATCGAGCGTTGCCGACATCGACTATTCGGAAGGCCTGTCTTCCATCAAGCGCAACAACCGCTACCGCGTCGTCGCCATCGGCGCCGACCTGCCGCAGGGTGTGGCGCTGGATACGGCGTCCGAACACTTCCTCGACATCGTCAACAACGCCAAGATCCCGGCAACGGTGCATCTGGCGGAAAGCGGCGACACCAAGGTCCAGAAGGAAATGCAGCAGAGCTTCGGTAATGCCATGCTGCTTGGCCTTCTGCTTGTTCTGACGGTGCTGATCCTGCTGTTCAAGGACATCATCCAGCCCTTCACTATTCTGCTGTCGCTGCCCTTGGCGATCGGCGGCGTGGCGCTGGCATTGATCCTGACCGGCAACGCGCTTTCAATGCCCGTCATGATTGGCATTCTGATGCTCATGGGCATCGTGACGAAGAACGCCATCCTTCTGGTCGATTTCGCCATCGAGATGATGCATCAGGGCATGCCGCGGCTGGAAGCGGTCGTCGAAGCCGGCCGCAAGCGGGCCCGCCCGATCATCATGACCTCGATCGCCATGTCGGCCGGCATGTTGCCGTCCGCCCTCGGTGTCGGCGAAGGCGGCTCCTTCCGCGCACCGATGGCCATTGCCGTGATCGGCGGCATCATCGTCTCCACCGTGCTCAGCCTGGTGGTCGTGCCGTCCTTCTTCCTGATCATGAACGACCTGTCGCGCCTGCTCGGCTTCCTCTTCGGCAAGCTTGTCGGCAGGAAGGATGCGGATGACGAGGTCGTGACCAAGGAAGGCCTGGCGGCCGCCGTCAACGAAAACCGGCAGTCGCTCGCCACGTTGGAAGAGCGCCTGGAGGCCATGGAAAGCAGGGGCACGCGCAGCGCAAAGCCGGCAGGCACGAATGTGCTGAAGCTCCCGCCCTTCGCGGCGGAATAAGACGGCCTAACTGGATATACGAGAAATGACGGGGCGGCTCAAAGGCCGCCCTGTTCCTTTAGGAAATCGACGATCCTGCCGACGCCCTCGCCTCGCTTCATGTCGGAAAAGACGAAGGGACGAGCCTGACGCATCCGGGCCGCGTCCCGATCCATCACGTCGAGATCGACTTCCACGAAGGGCGCCAGATCCTTCTTGTTGATGACGAGAAGGTCCGATCTGGTGATGCCGGGGCCACCCTTGCGCGGGATTTCTTCGCCCTGGCAAACCGAAATCACGTAGATGGTGATGTCGGCAAGGTCAGGCGAGAAGGTTGCCGCCAGGTTGTCTCCGCCGGATTCGATGAAGACCACGTCCAGGTCGGGAAGCCGCTCGTTCAGGCCGGCGATAGCCTGCAGGTTGATCGTCGCGTCTTCGCGGATTGCCGTATGGGGGCACCCGCCCGTTTCGACGCCGACGATGCGATCCGACGTCAGCGCCTGCATCCGCACCAGCGCCTCGGCGTCCTCGGTCGTGTAGATATCGTTGGTGACGACGGCGACGGAATACTCGTCGCGCATCGCCTTGCACAGCTTCTCCGTCAGCGCCGTCTTGCCCGAACCGACCGGGCCGCCGATGCCGACGCGCAAGGGTCCATTTCTCGATTTCATGCTCGCAACTCCGATAAAGCGATAGCATAGCGAAGCACCCCGCCGCCGCACAGCGGCGAATGACGTAGGCCGTGCTTCGATTTCAGTATTTTCCCGGCAATGGACATCACGAACGAAAGAGCCGAGTGCCCTGGGTTTCATGCCTCAGGCTCGCAATGTCCGCGTGGACGCTCGCCGAGCCGAGTTCATCAAGGCTTGAGTGCGCTGCGCGCCGCGCCACATCGGCAAGGAGATCCTCCAGCCGCGCAAGGATTGCGACGCCTTCCCTCTGTCCGCCGACGCCGAGGCGGATACCGGCCGAAACCATCTGTGAGGCGAGCGCATGCAGGAACGCGGCGGTGGCCTTTTCGGCCGGGATGCCATGCGCTCCCGCGACGGCCCCTACCGCAACCGGATAAGCCGTCCTTGCCGGAAGCATGGAAAAGATCTCGTGCGGCCAGGCGCCCGCGGCCGAGAGGAAGGCATCGCCAAGCAGCATGGTCTCGTTATGGCGCTCTTTCGAGCCCGCCAGCGCCTCGGCAAGTTCGGCAACGGCTGCAAGCCGCGTCATGTCCCCACCGGCGCGATGCGCCTCGGCCAGCAGCACCGCGTCATTCCACACCGAACCATGCCGGATGAGGGCCTCGATCCAATCCTTGAGCCCGATGCCGTCGCCTACCAGGCCGTCGTGGACGGCACGCTCCAGGCCGCCGGAATAGGCGAAGGATCCCACCGGAAACGCGGGCGACAGCCAAGCCATCAACCGCAGGAGCGCCTGCAGATCGCTATTGTCCGTCACCGCCGTATCGGTCATCGGCGTTCAATCATGCGAGTGGTCGTGGTGATCGTGCCCATGGTCATGATGCTGGCCGTGGCCATGCGAATGGCCGCCATGGGAATGATAAGCGCCGCGGGCAGGCTGGAAAGGCTCGCTCACTTCGCTCACCGTCGCGCCCAGCCCTTCGAGCATGGAGCGGATCACATGATCGCGCAGGATTAGGATGCGCTCTTCCTCGATCTGTGCGGAAAGATGCCGGTTGCCGAGATGCCAGGCAAGTTCGATCAGATGCCTGCGGTCGCGCGGACGGATCTCGAAGAGCTTTTCGTCCGCAGCCACGATCTCGATCAGCTCGCCATCCTCGCGCACCAGCAGATCGCCACTGGCGAACAGCACCGGCTCCTTGAGGTCGAGCATGACCATCTCGCCGTTTTCGAGATGCAGCAGCTTGCGGCGCAAATGGCGCAGATCGTGCGGCAGCACGACGCGATCGATCGGATTGGAGGAAGGGGTGCCGGCCGGCAGATAGGAGGTAACGCGTTGCATGGCGGTTCCAAATGAGAGCTTTGTCAGACCATGCAAAATAGTCGCCCTCAGTGCAAGCGGCTATGGCGCTTGGCGCGACTACATCCGCTGCACATACCGTTGCAATTCCCTCACATCGGTCGTCGCTTCCTGTTCGTGCTCGGTCGCACAGCGTTGCCAGACCTGGGACAGTCGCTCGCGCTCGTGCATGACGCGGTTTCGGCCGAGCGTCTTGGCCAGATAAAGGGCCTTGTCGGCCGCGGCATAGACGGTCTCCGTCTTGCGATCTTTGCCGATATCGGCGATGCCGGCGGAAATGGTGATCTTCACCGACCCGCCATCGACAGAAATCGAATGCCCGGCAATCTGCTCCTTGACCTCTTCGACGCGGGCGATGCGCTCCGCCGTATCGCCGCCGTGGATGATGGCACCGAACTCCTCCCCGCCGAGCCGCGCAACGACGTCGTTTCCAACAAAGACATCCGAAAACATCTGCGACACGGCAACGATCACGGCATCGCCGGATGCGTGCCCGAAGCGATCGTTGATGGTCTTGAAGCGGTCGACATCGAAGATCACCAGAGACGCGCCGTCCCCAGCCATGTTCAACGCTTCGGTGAAGGCGCGGCGGTTGAGGAGGCCGGACAGCGTATCTGTGCGGCTCAACCGCTCGAACTCGGCGCGGGAAACGGCAAGCTTGTGGATCGAAAAGCCGGCCAGCATCGCCAGCGCGCCGGACACGGTTCCGCCGATGATCCAGGCCAGGAGAACGCCGAGGCGCATCGCCTCCAGAATCGGCAGCGGCAGAAGATCGAGCCATTGCAGCACGAGCAATAACGTCAGAATGATCGCAAGCGACATGATGACGGCGACAAAACTCATCTTAAGCGCGAAAATAAAAATCGCACGTCGCTGCTGAAAGTTACCGAGTTCGGCCTGCAGCGAAATCCATTGTTTCATGCGATTCACCTTCCTCAGCCCACCGTTTCGAACATGTGAGATAGGGGCCAAGACGCTTCCAGGTCTTTAATGCAATGATTAAAATGCGCGGCATTTCCCAAGTTGTGAACAGCAGGAAGCACACACCCGCAAAATCCAGTTTGCCGACAAGAATGCGACACCGCGGCGCCGCCGCTTCCCATCTTCGATAATGCTGTATTCAGTGCGCAGCAGAAGAAAAGCCCCGGATTGCCGGGGCTTTCACATTCGCCGATGGCTGATGGCCAAAAGATCCTCAGAAGAGGAAATAGCGTTGCGCCATCGGCAGCATCATCGCCGGTTCGCAGGTCAGAAGTTCGCCGTCCGCGCGCACCTCGTAGGTTTCCGGATCCACCTCGATATGCGGCGTCAGGTTGTTGTGGATCATCGACGCCTTTGAGATGCCGCCGCGCGTGTTCCGGACGGGCAGCAGCGTCTTGGCGATGCCGAGCTTGCCGGCAAGCCCGGCATCGAACGCGGCCTGGGAAACGAAGGTCACGGAGGAATTCGTCCGGTTCTTGCCGTAGGCGCCGAACATCGGCCGGTAGTGCATCGGCTGCGGCGTCGGGATCGAGGCATTCGGATCGCCCATGGGTGCCGCGGCGATGGAGCCGCCGAGCAGGATCATCTCGGGCTTCACGCCGAAGAAGGCCGGGTTCCAGAGAACCAGATCGGCACGCTTGCCGACCTCGATCGACCCGACCTCATGGCTGACGCCGTGCGCGATCGCCGGGTTGATCGTATATTTTGCGATGTAGCGCTTCACGCGGAAATTGTCGTTGTCGCCAATCTCCTGGGCCAGTCGGCCACGCTGGCGCTTCATCTTGTCGGCGGTCTGCCAGGTGCGGATCGCCACTTCTCCGACGCGGCCCATGGCCTGGCTGTCCGATGAAATGATCGAGAATGCGCCGATATCATGGAGAATATCCTCCGCCGCGATCGTCTCCTTGCGGATGCGGCTTTCGGCAAAGGCGATATCCTCGGGGATCGACGGAGACAGGTGATGGCACACCATCAGCATGTCCAGATGCTCGGCGATGGTATTAACCGTGTAGGGCCGCGTCGGATTGGTCGAGGAGGGAATGACGTTCGACTGACCGCAGATCTTGATGATGTCGGGCGCGTGGCCGCCGCCGGCGCCTTCCGTGTGGAAGGCATGGATCGTACGGCCCTTGATGGCGCCGATCGTGTCTTCCACGAAGCCGCTTTCGTTCAACGTATCCGTGTGAATCATCACCTGGACATCGTATTCGTCGGCAACGCTGAGGCAGCAGTCGATCGCCGCTGGCGTCGTGCCCCAATCCTCATGCAGCTTCAATGCGCAAGCGCCGCCGAGCACCATTTCCTCCAGCGCCGCCGGCAGAGACGCGTTGCCCTTGGCCGACAGGCCGATGTTCATGGGAAAGGCGTCGAAGGATTCGATCATGCGCGCCAGGTGCCAGGGACCCGGCGTGCAGGTCGTCGCCAGCGTCCCATGCGCCGGGCCGGTGCCGCCGCCAAGCATGGTGGTGATGCCCGACATCAGCGCTTCCTCGATCTGCTGCGGGCAGATGAAATGGATATGGCTGTCCATGCCGCCGGCGGTGACGATCTTGCCCTCGCCCGCGATCGCCTCCGTGCCCGGTCCGACGATGATGTTGACATCAGGCTGCGTATCCGGATTGCCGGCCTTGCCGATCGCGACGATGCGGCCGTCCTTCAGGCCGATATCGGCCTTGACGATCCCCCAATGGTCGAGGATCACCGCATTGGTGATGACGGTATCGACGGCGCCGTTCGCCCGCGTCACCTGGCTCTGCCCCATGCCATCGCGAATGACCTTGCCGCCGCCGAACTTCACTTCCTCGCCATAGGTGGTGAAATCCTTCTCCACCTCGATGAACAACTCGGTATCGGCGAGACGAACCTTGTCGCCGACCGTCGGTCCGAACATGTTGGCGTAGGCGGCGCGGGAAATCTTGTAGGGCATGAATCAGTCTCCTTGGGAGGCAGAGATGAGGTTCGTGTCGGCAAGGCGTTTCAGGCGGCCGAGAGAGATATAAGCGTCCACCAGCCGTTTCTCGGCGGCAAACGGATGCTCCTCCCAGCCGGTATGGCTAAAGCCGGTAATGGCGACATCGTCGTCCGGATGGCGCAACAGCACATCGGCAATGACGATCATGCCGCTGCTCGGCACCACGTAGGAGCCGGGATCATGGTCGGCGAGCGCGGCATCGACGCCCTCGTGGACGGACTGGCCGATCACCGCATGACGTTTGCCCGTTGCCTGGCAGAAGGCGGCGAACTGGTCCGTATAGTCATCGCAGAAATCGTCGAGTTCCGGATGCGAGATCGCCAGCGGCGCACGCAGCGCGGCGAATTTGCCTGGATCGCGCACGCTCCAGATTTCCGATGCAGAAGCGACGGCAGGGCTCTTGCGCCACTCGGCCGAGCCGAGCATGGCGCGCGCCGGCCGGCCGGTGTTGCAGACGGCGACGACATCCGTCCGGCTGCCCCCGGCGCCCATCGAGCGGCAATCGTTGAAGCGGATCACGAGATCGGCGGCGTCGATCGCGGCGGCTGAGCCTGCCGCAATCTCACCATTGCCGACGATCATTACGCTGCGCCTGGCGCTCACTGATCGCCCTCCGGCCCGTCGGCGAGATCCTTCAATTCCTTGGTGCGCTTCGTGGTCAGGTCCGCCTTGCAGCCTGAAACGAGCATGGGCTCCATGGAACCGCCGCGCGCCTGGAACCCTTGCGCCTCGCATTCGCCGTCGCGATAGTCCACCCAGGCGCGCTGCGCCTTGATGAGCGCCTTTTCGGCTCCCTTCATATCGTCGTCCAGATCGGCATCGATGGCGATCATCGCAGCACGCGTCTTCTTGTATTGCACGTTCAGCGCCTTGTCGGCCGTGTCGAAATCGCGCGCGGCACAAATGTTCAGATCCGTCTGCGCTTCCGCCTTGGCGCAATCGATCTTCGGTTCATCCGCATCGTTCTGTGCAAAAGCGGAACCGCAGAGCAGGATTGCGGCAAGAGCTGCAGCGGGCATAAGCAATTTCATCGACATGCAATTCCCCCCAAGAAAACCTAAAGCTTGCCCATGACCTGCTGACGGAAGCCGTAGACTTCGCGCTTGCCCGACAAGGGGATCAGCGTCACGGAACGCGTCTGCCCCGGCTCGAAACGCACAGCCGTCCCGGCGGGAATATCGAGCCGCATCCCCTTTGCCTGGTCGCGATCGAAGGAAAGCCCGGCATTGGTTTCGGCAAAATGATAGTGGCTGCCGACCTGCACGGGCCTGTCGCCGGTATTGGACACCTCCAGCGACACGGTCGGCGCTCCGGCATTGAGTTCGATGTCGCCGCTCGCAGCGATGATTTCACCTGGGATCATGATTTTCTCCTCATGCGGCCCGGACGGGCGCACATCCCTCTGCTTTCAGAATACGCTTGGTCGAAGCAGGATATTTGGCAAGCAACGCCACCGGGCGGACGGGGCGACGGGCGAAGTCACCGCCGCAATTCGGGCAGGCGCCATCCAAGACATTATCGGCGCAATCGGCACAAAACGTACACTCGAAGGTGCAGATCATCGCCTCGCTGCTTTCCGGCGGCAGATCCTTGTCGCAGCATTCGCAATTAGGCCTCAGCTCCAGCATGGCAGCCTCACCGGATCGGCTCGTGGACGGTCACGAGCTTGGTCCCGTCGGGAAATGTCGCCTCGACCTGAACGTCATGGATCATTTCGGCAATGCCTTCCATCACCTGATCCCGGGTAATGACGTGGGCGCCGGCCTCCATCAGCTCGGCAACCGGCCGGCCGTCGCGCGCGCCTTCGACGACGAAGTCCGTAATCAGCGCGATGGCTTCGGGATGGTTGAGCTTCACGCCGCGCTCCAGCCGCCGCCGCGCCACCATTGCCGCCATGGAAATCAGCAGCTTGTCTTTTTCTCTCGGAGTGAGGTTCATCGCCTACCTATGTGATTGCGGTTTTCAGAGCGCGACGCCGAAAAGTGTGAGCGGGTTTCGGACGGCATCATGCTCCGCTTCTTTGATTTTGGAGCCGGATGATTTCAGGTCAAGCGGGCCTAAAGTCATCTACCTCCGGGGACTACAGGTTCCAGACTTTCGGCACAGGCGCTCCATTGCGCAAGGCTGAAATGATCGGGATGAGGATTTTTCTGAGCGCGAAGCCATCGGCGGCGGCGAGCCGCACGACGAGCTTTTCGCCCCACTGGCTGGCGCCTCCCATATGGGTTTCGAGGAGGGGCCGGATCCGGCCAAGATAGGTTTCGGCCTGCGGCCCGACATAAAGCAGGGTCGCAAAGGCAACCTGACCGCTCAACACGGCCGCCTTGGCCGTCAATCCGGCGACATCGCCGTCTAGGCGCAGCTCCTCGGCATGAACCAGCCGGCCGCCGCGACGGATGCGCCAGCGGTCGCGGAACAGCCCCTGCTCCATCGCTTCGCCCATGGCTTTCCGCCCGAGCAGGATCGCCTCGACGGCCAGGAATTCCGCCGTGTCGTCAAGCTCGACGTTCAACGCACGCGAAAGCGAGGCGCGGTCGAACAGGATCGTCTCCTGCGGCAGCCAATCGACCCTCGCGCCGCTGCCGACCTTGATCGACGTCTCCACCTCGGCCGTGCCGGCCGAAGCCTTGTAGATCTTTTCGCAGGCCTGCGTCGTCACATCGATGCGCGTGCCCGGCGCGGCAACGACGCTCCAGTCCATCCGGTCGCCGCCGGTCAGGCCGCCTGCCGTGTTGATGATGACTGCTTCTATCGAGTGGTCGAAGGTCTCGGGCAATCGGATCTTGGCCGCCCCCTCCTGATAGAGCTCGGCAAGGCGCGTTCGGCCGCCCAGCCACTTGGCCGCAAGATGGCCGCGACCACGCGCCCGCTGCGGTCTTGTGCCTGCCGCCGTCATTGCCATCTGCCTCTCCACACACCACATCATGCCGATGCCCGGTCATTGAAACCCGGCAAAGAATAAACGCAAGCAATTTCTGTGCCTTATGCGATCCCTCGCGATCATGGCCTGCCGCCGTGCGCCCCAGCCGCATTTTTCACCAAACGCCGAAAAGAAAGGCAACCGCCTCAGACGGTCAGGTGCCTGCGGGCCTCGGGCGTATCCAGCGTCTCCGCCAGCCCTTCATGCACGATCTCGCCGCGATCCATGATGTAGACGTAGTCGGCAAGCTCGCGGCAAAAATCGAGATATTGCTCGACCAGCAGGATCGCCATGCCGGTGGAATCCCTCAGATAGCGGATCGCCCTGCCGATATCCTTGATGATCGACGGCTGGATACCCTCGGTCGGCTCGTCCAGCACCAGCATCTTCGGCCGCGTCACCATGGCCCGGCCGATCGCCAGCTGCTGCTGTTGGCCGCCGGAGAGATCGCCGCCGCGACGCGACAGCATGGATTTCAACACGGGGAACAGATTGTAGATATCATCCGGAATAGTGCGGTCACGGCGGGCAAGCGGCGCATAGCCGGTCTCGAGATTTTCCCTGACCGTCAGCAGGGGAAAAATCTCGCGCCCCTGCGGCACGTAACCGATCCCCTGCTTGGCGCGGGCGAACGGCGCCATGCCGTTCAGCGCCACGCCATTGAAGGCAACCGTACCTGCCGACAATGCATGCTGCCCGGTGACGGCGCGCAACAGCGAGCTCTTGCCGACCCCGTTGCGCCCGAGCACGCAGGTGATCTTGCCCATCTCCGCCTTGATGGAGATGCCGCGCAGCGCCTGCGCGGCGCCATAATGCAGATTTGCGTTTTCGACTGTCAGCATCTCACCGCCCCAGATAGTTCTCGATCACCTTCGGATCGCTGCTGACGAAATCGATGGACCCTTCCGCCAGAACCGATCCTTCCGCCAGGCATGTCACCTTGACGCCGAGGTCTCGGATGAAGCCCATGTCGTGCTCGACGACCACCACCGAGCGCGTCTTGGCGATCTCCTTCAGCAACACTGCCGTCTCCGCCGTCTCCGCATCCGTCATGCCGGCCACCGGTTCGTCCACCAGCAGAAGCTTCGGCTCCTGCGCAAGCAGCATGCCGATCTCCAGCCATTGCTTTTGCCCATGGGAGAGGTTGGCCGCCAGCTCGTCGCGGCGATGTGACAGGCGCACCGTCTCAAGAATCTCCTCGATGCGGCTGCGATCGGCAGGCGTCAGCCGATAGAAGAGCGTCGCGAAAACACCGCGATTGCGGTTGAGCGCCAGTTCGAGATTGTCCCAGACGGTATGGCTTTCGAAGACGGTCGGCTTCTGGAATTTCCGGCCGATGCCGAGCTGGGCGATATCGGCCTCGTCCTTCTTCGTCAGGTCGATCTGGCCGTTGAAGAACACTTCGCCGTCGTCGGGACGCGTTTTGCCGGTGATGATGTCCATCATCGTGGTCTTGCCGGCGCCGTTCGGGCCGATGATGGCGCGAAGCTCCCCCGGTTCGATCACGATCGACAATGCGTTCAAAGCCTTGAAGCCATCGAACGAGACAGAGACGTTGTTGAGATAGAGCATGCTGTTGGGCTTGATATCCGGGATCATGGTCCTACTCCGCAGCCTGCACCGATTGTTGGGTGTCATCCTTCGCGGCCTTTGGCGGCGGGCTTGCCGGTTTGCGCTTCCTGCCGAGATATTGCGCGATGGTGCCGACGATGCCCTTCGGCAGGAATAGCGTCACCGCGACGAACAGGCCGCCGAGCGCAAACAGCCAGAAATCAGGAAACAGGCCGGTAAAAACGGTCTTGCCGCCGTTGACTAGGATGGCGCCGATGATCGGGCCGATCAGCGTTGCCCGTCCGCCGACCGCCGTCCAGATGACCACTTCGATCGAGTTGGCCGGGGCGAATTCACCGGGGTTGATGATGCCGATCTGCGGCACGTAGAGCGCACCGGCGATCCCCGCCATCATCGCCGATACGACGAAGACGAAGAGCTTCATGTGTTCGACGCGGTAGCCGAGGAAGCGCGTCCGGCTTTCGGCGTCGCGTACGCCGACCAGCACCTTGCCGAACTTCGAGCGCACGATGGCCGAGGACAATAGCAGTGCCAACGCCAGGAACAACGCCGTCACGGCAAAGAGCGTGGCGCGCGTGCCATCGGCCTGGATGTTGAAGCCGAGGATATCCTTGAAATCGGTCAGGCCATTATTGCCGCCGAAGCCCATGTCGTTGCGGAAGAAGGCAAGCAGCAGCGCATAGGTCATTGCCTGCGTGATGATCGACAGGTAGACGCCGTTGACGCGCGAGCGGAAGGCGAACCAGCCGAAGACGAAGGCGAGCAGGCCGGGCGCGACCAGAACCATGAGCATGGCGAACCAGAACTGATCGAAGCCGTACCAGAACCACGGCAGCTCCTTCCAGTTCAGGAACACCATGAAATCGGGCAGGATCGGGTTGCCGTAGGTACCACGCGAACCGATCTGCCGCATCAGATACATGCCCATCGCATAGCCTCCGAGCGCGAAGAACGCGCCGTGGCCGAGCGAAAGAATGCCGCAATAACCCCAGACCAGATCGAGTGCCAAAGCGAGCAGCGCATAGGTCAGATACTTGCCGAGCAGCGACATCAGGTAGGTCGGCACATGCAGCGCACTCGTTTCCGGCAACAGCAGGTTCGACAGCGGCACCAGCACTGCGACGGCAAGCAGGATCGCAATGGCGATGCTGATGCGGCGGTCGAGCGAACGAAGAATGAAGGCGGTAATCATGCTTCCACCGCCCTTCCCTTGAGCGCGAAGAGCCCGCGCGGACGTTTCTGGATGAAGAGGATGATGAGGACAAGAACGAGGATCTTGCCGAGCACCGCTCCTGCATAGGGCTCGAGGAACTTGTTGAGGATGCCGAGCGAGAAGGCACCGACGAGCGTGCCCCACAGATTGCCGACACCGCCGAACACCACGACCATGAAACTGTCGATAATATAGCTCTGACCGAGGTTCGGCGAGACGTTGTCGATCTGCGAGAGCGCGACGCCCGCCATGCCGGCAATGCCGGATCCCAGGGCGAAAGTAAAGGCATCGACCCAGGATGTGCGTATCCCCATGGAGGAGGCCATGCGGCGGTTCTGCGTCACCGCCCGCATCTGCAGCCCGAAGGCCGAGCGCTTGAGGAGCAGCAGCAGCGCCACGAAGACGCCGAGCGAGAAGACGATGATCCAGAGACGGTTCCAGGTGATCGAGAGATAGCCAAGGTCGAAGGAACCGGACATCCACGAGGGATTGCCGACTTCCTGGTTGGTCGGCCCGAAGATCGAGCGCACCGCCTGCTGCAGGATCAGCGAAATGCCCCAGGTGGCAAGCAGCGTCTCCAGCGGCCTGCCATAAAGGAAACGGATGACGCCGCGCTCGATGACGAGGCCGACGGCGCCGGTGACGATGAAGGCAACCGGCAGGGCAATGGCCAGCGACCAGTCGAACAGCGCGGGATAGGAGGTGCGGATGATGCTTTGAACGACGAAGGTCGAGTAGGCACCGAGCATCACCATCTCGCCATGCGCCATGTTGATGATGCCCATGACGCCGAAGGTGATGGCAAGGCCGATGGCGGCCAGCAGCAACACCGAGCCGAGCGACAGGCCGTACCAGACATTCTGCACCGCATCCCAGAACTTCAGCTGCTCCTGAATGCCGGCGATCGCGGCGGCGACATCCGGCTTGAGACTATCATCGACGGAAACCGAGGAGAGAATGCCGATGGCATCCCGGCCGCCTTCGTTCTTGATCGTCTCGATCGCGGCTTTCTTGTCCTCCAGCGGACGGTCGGAGCCGAGCACGGCAACAGCCCTTGCCCGTTCGAGCACGGCGCGAATCTCTCCATCCTTCTCGTTCTGCAGTGCGGTCTCGACCGCCTCCAGCGAATCCGCGCTCGGCGATTTCAACACCGATTGCGCTGCTTCCAGGCGAACGCCGCGATCCGGGCTCATCAGCGTCAGACTGCCGAGAGCCGCGCGAACGGCGCGGCGGAGGCTGTTGTTGATCTTGATCTTGCTGAGATTGTCCTTGGCTTCCTGCCCGCCGGCCTGCCCGCTCAGAGGATCCAGCAGGTCCATCGTCTCACCGGAGGATTTGGCGATGAACACCTGATTGTCGGATTTGCGGACGTAGAGATCGCCGTCCGAGAAGGCCTGCAACGCCGGCACCACCTTGGGATCGCCAGTCTTTGCAAGATCCTGGACGATCTCGCCGGCCTTCTGGAAATTGGCCTGGCCGAGCGAATTGATCAGCCCGTGCGCATCCTCCTGGGCGCGCAGGCCTGTGGCCGTCAGCACCAGCACCAGGCAGAAGCCGGCGACCAGCGCCAGGGCCATGCGGTAAACGAATTTGTCGAACATTGCGCCCGTCCCCTCAAGCTGCCGCGGGCAGAGAAGCCTGCCCGCGGCGGTCTCGCATCGATGGCGGATCTCAGGAGCCCTTGCCGCCGCACTTGCCGGTGGAAACGTTGAAGTTGCCGCAGTTCATCGGCATGCGCCAATCCGAGATCAGATCCTTGCTGTCTGGCAGGTAGTCCGACCATTCCTTGCCCACCACTTCAGGCGTCTGCGAGACGATGTCGAACTGGCCGTTTTCCTGCACTTCGCCGATCAGCACCGGCTTGGTGATGTAGTGGTTCGGCATCATGGTGGCATAGCCGCCCGAAAGGTTCGGAACCGAGACGCCGACGAGCGCATCGATGACCTTGTCGGGATCGGTCGTGCCGGCCTTCTCGACGGCCTTCACCCACATGTTGAAGCCGATATAGGCGGCTTCCATCGGGTCGTTGGTCACCCGCTTGTCGTTCTTGGTGTAGGCGTGCCATTCCTTGATGAAGGCGGCGTTGGCCGGCGTGTCGACGGACTGGAAGTAGTTCCAGGCGGCGAGATGCCCCACAAGCGGCTTGGTATCGACGCCTGCCAGTTCCTCTTCGCCGACCGAGAAGGCGACGACCGGGATATCCTCGGCCTTGACGCCCTGGTTGCCCAGCTCCTTGTAGAAGGGAACGTTGGCATCGCCGTTGATCGTGGAGACGACGGCTGTCTTCTTGCCGGCTGCGCCAAAGGCCTTGATCTTGGAGACTTCCGTCTGCCAGTCGGAGAAGCCGAACGGCGTGTAGTTGATGATGATGTCTTCGTCCTTGACGCCCTTCGACTTCAGATAGGCTTCGAGGATCTTGTTGGTCGTGCGCGGATAGACGTAGTCCGTGCCTTCGAGCACCCAGCGCTGCACGCCTTCGTTCTTCATCAGATAGTCGACGGCCGGGATCGCCTGCTGGTTCGGAGCAGCACCCGTGTAGAAGACGTTGCGCTCGGACTCCTCGCCTTCGAACTGCACCGGATAGAACAGGATCGAATCCAGTTCCTTGAACACGGGCAGAACGGACTTGCGCGACACCGAGGTCCAGCAGCCGAACACGGCGGAAACCTTGTCCTTCTCGATCAGCTCGCGGGCCTTTTCGGCAAAGAGCGGCCAGTCGGAGGCCGGGTCGACGACGACGGGCTCGAGCTTCTTGCCGAGAACGCCGCCCTTCTTGTTCTGCTCGTCGATGAGCATGAGCATGGCGTCCTTCAGCGTCGTTTCCGAAATCGCCATGGTGCCGGACAGCGAATGCAGCACGCCGACCTTGATGGTATCGTCGGCGGCAAAGGCGCCGTGGAATGCGGTCGTGGACATGATGGCGCCAAGCAGCGCGCCGGAGACGAGAGTCTTGAATTTCATCGTGGTTCCCCTCTTTTTGTCTGCCGCAACGGCCGGTAAACGAAGATTAACCGTTGCCTTTCGCGACTATCCGGCAGCCACTGGGGAAACCACATACGTAATATGACGTAGGCGTCGGGGCGAAATGTGCAGCTTTGCGCGCCCTCGTGCCCTTAAGCGCCGTATGGATCCATGTTACGACATCTCTGGACTGCCGGAATTACGATGGCGGGACTGCTGAAGGGTAAGCATGGCTGCGCGGCAACGCATCATACCTGTGAGACGCGAGTACAACCGCTGGGTCGCGAACCAGACGCTGGAAGACTACGCCCTTCGTTTCACCGCCAAGAGCGCGCGGCAATTCTCCTCGCAGCGCATCTCGCAGACGGCGATCGGCGCCATTTCCTTCCTGGCGCTTGAGGCGATCGGCGGCGCGATCACGCTGTCCTACGGCACCACCAACGCCTTCTACGCCATTATCGTCGCCAGCCTCGTCATGCTGGCGGTGGGCTTGCCCATCAGCCGCTATGCCATCCGCCACGGCGTCGATATCGATCTTTTGACGCGCGGCGCGAGCTTCGGCTACATCGGCTCGACCATCACCTCGCTGATCTATGCCAGCTTCACCTTCATGCTGTTTGCGATCGAAGCCTCGATCATGTCCGGCGCGCTGGAGCTGACGCTCGGCATACCCGTATGGATCGGCTATATCGTCAGCGCCGTCATGGTCATTCCACTAGTGACCCATGGTGTGCGCCTCATCAGCCGGTTCCAGCTGCTGACACAACCCTTCTGGATCGTTCTCAACGTCCTGCCCTTCGTCTTCATCGCTCTATCCGACTGGGGCAAGTTCGATCTCTGGCGGGCCTTTGCCGGTATTCACCATCCTGCCAGCGCGCCGGGCAGCGCCGCTCCCTTCGATCTGGTGGAGTTCGGCGCCGCGTCCGCCGTCATCCTGGCGCTGATGTCGCAGATCGGCGAACAGGCCGACTTCCTGCGCTTCCTGCCGCCGGATGGGCATCGCAAGTGGCGGCATCGGCTGGCGATCTTCCTTGCCGGGCCGGGATGGGTCATCATCGGCGCGCCGAAGCTGCTCGCCGGCTCCTTCCTCGTCGTCCTGACGCTGACCTCGGGCGTGCCGGCCGATCGCGCCGCCGATCCCGCGCAGATGTATCTCACCGCCTTCGGCTACATGATCCCCTGGCACAATGCCGCGCTGCTGCTGATGGCCGCCTTCGTGATGATCTCGCAGCTGAAGATCAACGTCATGAACGCCTATGCCGGCTCGCTCGCCTGGTCGAACTTCTTTTCGCGGCTGACGCACAGCCATCCGGGCCGCGTGATCTGGCTCGTCTTCAACGTCGCCATCGCGCTCTTGCTGATGGAACTCGGCATCTACCGGCTGCTGGAGGAGACGCTCGGCATCTTCTCGATCATCGCCATGGCCTGGCTCTGCACCATCTCGGCCGATCTCTTCATCAACAAGCCGCTGGGACTGGCGCCGCCGGGTATCGAATTCAAGCGCGCGCATCTCTACGACATCAACCCGGTCGGCCTGGGCGCCATGGCGCTTTCCGCAACCATCGCCCTGATTGCGCATTTCGGCGCCTTCGGCACGGTCGCCGCTTCGCTTGCGCCTTATATCACCCTGATCGTCGCGCTCATCGCCTCGCCCGCCATCGCCTGGGCCACCAAGGGCAAATACTATCTCGCCCGCAAGCCGCGACAGAGCTGGAAAAACCTGACCACCATCACCTGCTCTATCTGCGAACATCCGTTCGAGCCGGAAGATATGGCATGGTGCCCGGCCTATGCCGCGCCGATCTGCTCGCTCTGCTGTTCGCTCGACAGCCGCTGCCATGACATGTGCAAGCCGAAGGCGCGGCTCAATACGCAGGTCGGCACCGTCGCAAAGACCCTGCTGCCGGAAAGCATCGTCGCGAAGCTCGCCACACGCCTCGGCCGCTACGGCATTGCCGTTGCCTTGGCGCTGACCGCCATGGGCGCGATTCTGGCAATGATCGCGCATCAGGTCGGCGCCGCTTCCCCCGAAACGGCCTTCGTGGTCGACCGCACCATCCTGATCGTCTTCTTCGTCTTTGCCGTCATCGCCGGCGTCGTCTGCTGGTTCTACGTGCTCGCCCATGACAGCCGCGTGGTCGCCGAGGAGGAATCCTCGCGCCAGAACACGCTGCTGCTGAAAGAGATTGCCGCCCACAAAAAGACGGATGCGGCTTTGCAGAGCGCCAAGGAGGCAGCCGAGGCGGCGAACCGCGCCAAGAGCCGCTATGTCGTGGGCTTGAGCCACGAATTGCGCACGCCCCTCAATGCCGTGCTCGGCTACGCGCAGATCCTGGAGCGCGACGAGACCATTCCCGCTCCCCGCCAATCCTCCTTGAAGGTCATCCGCCGCAGCGCCGAGCATCTTTCCGGCCTGATCGACGGGCTGCTGGATATTTCGAAGATCGAGGCCGGCCGCCTGCAGGTCTATTCCAACGAGATCAATATCCAGGATTTCCTCGACCAGATCGTCGACATGTTCCGTCCGCAGGCACAGGCGAAAGGGCTGGCCTTCATCCACGAGCGCGCCGCCGCCCTGCCCGATTATGTCCGCACCGACGAGAAGCGGTTGCGGCAGATCCTCGTCAACCTGCTCTCCAACGCCATCAAGTTCACAGATACGGGCAGCGTTCGCTTCGATGTCGGCTACCGCAACCAGGTCGCCACCGTCACCGTCGCCGATACGGGCCGGGGGATTGCCGAGAAAGATATCACCCGCATCTATGAGCCCTTCCAGCGCGGCGAGGCCGACAGCGTGAGGCCGATGCCGGGCCTCGGTCTGGGGCTGACCATCACGCGGCTGCTGACGAACACGCTCGGCGGCGAGATTTCCGTCACCAGCGAAAAGGACAAGGGCTCGACATTCCGCGTGCGCCTGATGCTGTCGGCCGTCATCCGCCCGATGAAGCCGCCGGCCCAGGAGCAGCGCATCGCCGGCTACGAGGGGCCGCGGCGCACCATCGTCGTCGTCGACGATAACGAAGACCATCGCGAGCTGATGCGCGAGATCCTGTCGCCGCTCGATTTCATCGTGCTGACCGCCGCCGGCGGCCCCGACTGCCTGACGCTGATCGAAGGCATCAAGCCGGATCTCTTTCTGGTCGATATCTCCATGCCCGGCATGAATGGCTGGCAGCTCGTCTCGCGGCTCAGGGAAAACGGCCAGACGGCGCCGATCCTGATGCTGTCGGCCAATATCGGCGATGCAGCCGCCGCGACGGACAGCGACGACAGCCATAACGACGCCATATCCAAGCCGGTCGACATCCGCCAGCTTCGCGACAAGCTGGCGCTGCATCTCGGCCTGCAATGGATCTATGCCGATGCCATCGTTCCGATCGTGCCGAAGCCGCCGCCACCCCTGAAGAGCCCCGGCACAGATCATGTGCGCGAGCTGATGCGGCTCGGCGAGATTGGCTATATCAGGGGCATCGAGGCGAAGCTTGCGGACCTCGCCAAGCTCGACGACAACAGACCGTTCACAGATGCTTTGCGCAGCTATGTTCAGGCCTTCGATCTCGACGGCTTCCTTACCGTGCTGCGCACCTTCGACACTGAAAAGGTAGAATAGATTGGCCGAGCCCACCCTTCCCCGCGACATAGTCTTGCTGGTGGACGATTCGCCTGACGCGCTCGGCTTTCTGACCGATGCGCTGGAGCAATCCGGCTTCTCCGTGCTGATCGCAACCTCGGGATCGGCTGCGCTGAACATCGTCGAGCGCATCACGCCGGATCTCATCCTGCTCGATGCCGTCATGCCGGCGATGGATGGTTTCGAAACCTGCCGCCGGCTGAAGGCCAATGCCGGCATCGCCCAGATTCCCGTCGTCTTCATGACGGGGCTGACCGAAACCGAGCATGTGGTTCATGCGCTGGAATCCGGCGGCGTCGACTATCTCACCAAGCCGATCAATGTCGACGAGCTGCGCGCCCGCATTCGCGTCCACCTGCGCAACGCCCGCTCCGCCCAGAGCGCCAGGGTGGCGCTCGACGCCGCGGGCCGCCATCTTCTGGCGGTCAAGGGCAACGGCGCCATCCATTGGTCGACGCCGCAGGCGACCCGCCTCATCAATGCCGCCACCGGCAGCGACGACGGCCTCGATCTCGCCTCCAAACACATCGCCGCCTTCATGCTGGAGCGCGAGCGGCTTGGGCCGGGGCGCGACAATCTTTTGTCGATCAGCAATGGCGGCCAAACCGCCCTGCAATTCACTTTCCTCGGCGCCATCGGAGCCGACGAATATCTCTTTCGCCTCACGGCCACCAACCAGCGCGCCGACGACGATATCCTGCGCCAGCACTTCTCCCTGACGCAACGCGAATCCGAGGTCCTCCTCTGGCTCGCCAAGGGCAAGTCGAACCGCGACATCGGCGAAATCCTCGGGCTATCCGCCCGCACGGTGAACAAGCATCTGGAGCAGATCTACGTGAAGCTCGGCGTCGAAAACCGCGCATCCGCCGCCGTCAAGGCCGCGCATGTCCTGCATGAAGTGTGAACAGCCCTTCAGGGGACCATATTCACGCCTTCACCGCCGAGAAGAACAGGAACCGTGGCTTGGTCGTCAGGCTCTTATAAGCCGCCGGGAAGAGGGTATCGACCTTTGGGTCGGGCTGCGGCTCGCTCAGGACATCGATGTGAAATCCAGCCGATTTAAGCGCATCGAACATGGCATGGAGCGGCCGATGCCAGAAACGCATGGCGATGGCCCGGCCGCCACGCTGCCATGTCTCGCTGAAACGATAGGTCTCGAAATAATTGTCGTGGCCGGCTAGGTCGTGATCCATGAAGGGGTGGTGTGTCGAAAAGACCAGACGGCCGCTTTCGGACAAAACGCGATTGAACTCCGCAAGCGGGAGTGACCAGTCAGCCAGATAATGCATCACCAGCGAGGCGATCACCAGATCGAAGGCGCCATCTTCGAACGGTAGCGGCTCATTCAAGTCAGCCAGCATCAGCCGCGCCCGCCCTTCAAGGCGACGTCGCGCGATTTCGAGCAAGCCGGCGCTGGCATCGACGCCGGTCAGGATCGCGCCTCGATCAATGAGAGCCGCGGCGTGAGCGCCGCCGCCGCACCCCGCATCGAGAACCCGAAGCCCAGCGACATCACCAGCCAACGCAAGAATCGCCGGCCGCTCGTAATGGGCATTCCAGGCATTGTTCTCGTTGTCGGCCTGATAGGCGGCGGCGAACGCATCATAGTCATTCTCGGACAATGTCCCTCCTCGCCGAGAATCGGCATGCGCGGCAGCATCTCATTCGGTTGACGCCCAATATCCTGCCGATGCGCAATTTCGCCGGCAAGCTTGTGCCTTCAACCTTGACCAACGCCCTCTTGGCTCAGACCACACGGTCCGGCGGCTCGCGGCCCGCAAAGAAAGCTGTGATGTTGTCCACCACCTTCATGCCCATGGCCGTGCGCGTTTCTTCGGTGGCGCTGCCGAGATGCGGCAGCAGCACGACATTGTCCAGCGACCGCAGCCGCTCGGGAACATGTGGCTCCGCCTCATAAACGTCGAGCCCCGCGCCACGGATAGTCCCTTGTTCCAGAGCCGAAATCAGCGCTGCCTCGTCGACGACATCACCTCTTGCCGTATTGATCAGGAACGCGCCGGGTTTCATTGCCGCAAAGCGGGCCGCATTCATCAGATGACGATTTTCGGCTCCGCCCGGGCAATGCAGGGAGACGAAATCCGAAACCTCGAGAACGTCCTCCACCGTCTGCAGCTGTACGGCGCCATAACGCGCGGCCTCCATCGGATCGATGGCGGAACGATTGTAGAAGACGACATCCATGCCAAAGCCGAAATGGCAGCGCTGCGCGAAAGCCCGGCCGATGCGGCCGAAGCCGATGATGCCGACGGTCTTGCCGGTGACCTTGGTGCCGACCAGATGCGTCGGCCGCCAGCCCGTCCAGGCGCCGGCCCTGACCTCGCGCTCGCCTTCGCCGCCGCGACGGGCAACGGAGAGAAGAAGAAGCATGGCGATATCGGCCGTGCAGTCGGTCAGGACTCCGGGCGTATTGGTGACGACGATGCCCTTTTCCCTGGCAGCGGCGATATCGATATGATTGAAGCCGACGCCGAAATTGCCGAGGATCTTCGTGCGGAGCGCCTGCCCTTCGAAGAGCGCGGACGGAAGCTTGTCGGAAACGGTCGGCAGAACCGCATCATAGGTCAGCAGCGCCTCGCGCAACTGCCCGGCATCGAGGGCGACGTCGTCCGTGTTGAACGTGGCGTCGAAGCGCTCCGACAGAACCTTTTCGACCGCGACCGGCCAACGCCGGGTGACGAGAATACGGGGTTTGCTCATGCTGCCATCCTCCTGCCGATAGAGGAGCAGACTTAAAACAGGTCTGCCGCAAAGGAAATGGCGATCGCCATCGTCCTGCATGAAAACCGCGGGAATGAAAAAGCCCGGCCAGTGGCCGGGCTCCTTGCATCGTCAGCGTGCCGAAAATCGGCAGCGCGGAGCTTACTTTTCGATTTCGGCGTAGTTGTACTTGCCGTCGGAACCCTTGGACCACTTGTACATGACATAGTCCGGACGGGTGATGTCGCCCTTGGCGTTGAAGCCGAGGTCGCCGATAGCGGTCTTGAACGGACCCTTTGCCTTGAGTGCGTCGGCAACAGCCATCGGGTCGTTGGAGCCGGCTGCCTTGGCGGCGGCGGCAATGACCTGCATCGCAGCATAGGAGTACAGCGTGTAGCCTTCCGGCTCATAGCCGGCAGCGCGGAACTTGGCGACGAGATCGGCGGAAGCCGGGTTCTTGCGCGGATCCGGCGAGAAGGTCATCAGCGTGCCATCGACGGCGTCGCCGGCGATCGAAGCCAGTTCGTTCGACACGATACCGTCACCTGACATGAAGTGAGCCTTGACGCCCTGGTCGGCCATCTGGCGCATGATCAGGCCGGCTTCGGTGTGCAGACCGCCGTAGTAGACGAAGTCGACGCCAGCCTGCTTCATCTTTGCGATAAGGGCGGAGTAGTCCTTGTCGCCGGGGGTGATGCCTTCATAAAGAACTTCCGTCACGCCGGCAGCGTTGAGGTTCTTCTTGGTTTCGTCGGCAAGGCCCTGACCATAGGGGGTCTTGTCGTGAACGACGGCAACCTTTGCACCCTTGAAGTTGTCGGCGATGTACTTGCCGGCAACTGCGCCCTGCTGGTCGTCACGGCCGCAGGTACGGAACGTATTCCAGAGGCCACGCTCGGTATATTGCGGGTTGGTGGAGGCCGGGGTGACTTCGAGGATGCCGTTTTCGGCATAGACTTCCGAAGCCGGAATGGAAACGCCCGAGTTGAAGTGACCGACGACGAACTTGACGCCGTCAGCGACGAACTTGTTGGCGACCGAAACACCCTGCTTGGCGTCGGAGACGTCGTCGCCGAGTTCGATCTTGACCTTTTCCCCATTGATGCCGCCTGCCGCATTGATATCGGCAGCTGCCTGCTCGGCACCCTTCTGCAGCTGCGCGCCAAACGCAGCATTCGCACCCGTCAAGGGACCGCCAACACCGATAATGATGTCGGCCTTCGCAACACCACCGAAAGCGATCATCGCCGACAGAGCCACCGCCGACAGAAGATACTTCTTCATATTATTACTCCCAATTTTTGAGCGGGTTCCGTTTGATCTGCCCTGCGCGATACCCACCAATCATCACGCCGGTAACGCTTGCATTCCGAACTCTGGAAGCATGACCCTGCCCTGTGTCATTTGTTGTTATGGGCAGGATGACGCCACTCTATCTGCAGACTGTGCCTAGTTTAAGCACACTGTCAATTCTTCTTCTTCCAAGAAAAGGCCGAGGTCTTTTCATAAAGCCAGTAATAATTATTCACCATCTGGTCGGTACGACGATACCGGTATCCTGCTGTCCCGAAGACCAGCAGAAGAACAACGTCGATGACATAGATGACAGGATCGAACACCGCGCCATCGAACAGCGCATGGTGCAGGAATTGCAGTCCAAGGCCGATCAAGAAGCAATAGATGACGACAAGCGGATAGGATTCCCAATTAGAAGCCACGGCGCGGCCGGCGCGCCATGCGGTCCAGAAGCCGAGAATGACGATGATCGCGCGGATGACTATGCGGCCACCGGTATCACTGTCGAAGAAAAGTCCCTGCATGTCAGATTCTCCGCAGAACGAAACTCAATGATGACCGCCTTCGAGATAGGCGGCGCGCACTTCCGGATTGGCGAGCAGTTCCTTGCCGGAACCGCTCATCGTCACCCGGCCGTTGACCATCACATAGGCGCGGTCGGAAAGCTTCAGCGCCGCGAAGGCGTTCTGCTCGACGAGGAACACCGTCAATCCCTGAGTCTGGTTCAGGACCTTGATGGCCTCGAAGATGCCCTTGACGATCAGCGGCGCCAGACCCAGCGACGGTTCGTCCAGCAGCAGCAGCTTGGGACGCGCCATCAGCGCGCGGCCGATCGACAGCATCTGCTGTTCGCCGCCCGAAAGCGTGCCGCCGCGCTGCGACTGACGCTCCTTCAGGCGCGGGAACAGCGTGAAGATCTTCTCGACGTCCTCGTTGAAATATTTGAGCTTGTCGAGGCTCGCGCCCATCTGCAGGTTTTCATAGACGGTCATGCGCGGGAAGATGCGACGACCCTCGGGCGACTGCGCAATGCGCAGCCGCGCTATTTCATGCGTCGGCATGCGTGTGATATCGCGGCCGTCGAAGGTGACCGATCCGGTGCGCGCCTGCGGGCTGCCGCAGATCGTCATCATCAGCGTCGATTTACCCGCGCCGTTGGCGCCGATCAGGCTGACGATCTCACCGCTGTTGACTTCGATATCGACGCCGGCAAGAGCCCGGATATTGCCGTAAAAGGTTTCGACACCCGCGACTTTCAGAAGTGGTTGCCCCGCCATCAATTTTCACCCTCTTGGAGGTGTTCGACTTCGGCAATCACCTCTTCCACTT
Organism: Rhizobium sp. A37_96; assembly: GCF_053521765.1. Taxonomy (NCBI): domain Bacteria; kingdom Pseudomonadati; phylum Pseudomonadota; class Alphaproteobacteria; order Hyphomicrobiales; family Rhizobiaceae; genus Rhizobium; species Rhizobium sp. A37_96. Next base: position 846,472 of record NZ_JBNWDS010000001.1, read on the forward strand.
CCTCATCCTCGACACCCAGATAGGCGGCGATGACCTTCGGATCGTTCTTGACCTCGTCCGGCGTGCCGTCTGCTATCTTCTGCCCGTATTCGAGCACGATGACATGGTCCGAGATTTCCATGACCACGGACATGTCATGCTCGATCAGCAGGATCGACGTGCCGGTGTCCTTGCGGATGCTGCGCAGGAACTCGTTGAGCACCAGGGATTCGCGAGGATTGAGGCCGGCTGCCGGCTCGTCCAGGCAAAGAAGTTCTGGACCCGTGCACATGGCGCGGGCGATTTCCAGGCGACGCTGCGCGCCGTAGGAGAGGTCGCCGGCGGGATCGTCGGCGCGATCGACAAGATCGGCCTTTTCGAGCCAGAAGCGCGCCAGCTCGATCGCGTTCTTCGCCTCGGCCCGATAGCGACCGATGCCGAGCAAGCCGAGGATCGTATAGCCGGAGGCCCGCATCAGCTTGTTATGCTGCGCCACCAGCAGGTTCTCGAGCACGGTGAGGCCCGAAAACAGACGGATATTCTGGAAGGTGCGCGCCACCTTGGCTTCGCGCGTGATCCGGAAATCCGGAAGCCGCTCCAGCAGATAGTCCTTGCCGCTCTTCTGGTTGAGCGTGATCATGCCCATCGTCGGCTTGTAGAAGCCGGTGATGCAGTTGAACACGGTGGTCTTGCCGGCGCCGTTCGGCCCGATCAGCGCCGTGATGTCGCCGCGCTTCGCCTCGAAGGAGAAGTCGTTGATCGCCATCAGGCCGCCGAACTTCATCGACAGGTGATCGACCTTCAGCAGGATGTCGTCGGGGGTGTTGGTCACAGCATTCATCAGCCGTGGCCCTCCTTGGTAAAGCTGCCGGAGACCGCTTTTCGCTCCTTGAGGAACGCGGTCGGCTCACGGGTGCCGACAAAGCCGCGCGGCTTGATGATCATGACGACCACCATGGCGAGACCGAAGATCAGCATACGATAGAGTTCCGGGGTGAAATCCTCACCGAAGACCAGCTTGAGGAAATCCATGTCGCGCAGCAATTCCGTGCCGCCGATCATGGCGATCGCGGCAATCGCGATGCCCTTGAGCGATCCCATGCCGCCGAGAACGACGATCGCCAGGATCACGGCGGATTCGAGGAACACGAAGGATTCCGGCGAAACGAAGCCCTGACGCGCCGCGAAAAAGGAGCCCGCGAAGCCGCCGAACATGGCGCCGGTGGCAAAAGCGGTCAGCTTGGTCGTCACCGTATTGATACCGAGCGAACGGCAGGCAATTTCGTCCTCGCGCAGTGCTTCCCACGCCCGCCCGATCGGCATGCGGCGCAGGCGGATCGTCACATAGGCGGTCAGCATGCAGAGGCCCAGGATGACGTAGAACAGGAAGATCTTGTACCAGGCCGACGACATAGGCAGCCCGAAGGACCGGATGAAGTTGTGCGGGTCCTTGAGGTCGAATGTATAGATGCCGAACAGCGACGCCTTGGTGATGTTGGAAATGCCGAAGCTGCCCTGCGTCACATCGGTCCAGTTCGTCAGCACGATGCGGATGATTTCACCGAAGGCCAGCGTCACGATCGCCAGATAGTCACCCCGCAGGCGCAGGACCGGAAAGCCCAGGATCATGCCCCAAAGCGCGGCGAGGATGCCGGAGATCGGCAGGAGCAGCCAGAAGGACAGGCCGAAATGCATCGAGAGCAGGGCATAGGAATAGGCGCCGACCGCATAGAAGGCGACGTAACCCAGATCGAGCAGGCCGGCGAGACCGACAACGATATTCAGGCCCCACGCGAGCATCACATAGATCAGGATCTGGATGCCGAAATTGTCGACATAGGTCAGCGATCCCTGCGGCCCCAAGAGCACCACCGCCGCGATCGGATAGATCAGCAGGAGCAGGAGCGCGATCTTGTTGAAGTGCCTGGCGGCGAAGCTAGGTTCGCCTTCCACCTGCACGACCTTGGCCCTGGCTGCCTTGCGCGCCGCCAGATAGGGCTGGACGAAGACCGTCATGACAAAGCGGCCGACGGCGGCAATTGCGACGATGATGGCCAGAAGGCCCCAGCGCTGCACGATGATCAGCTTGTTGTCCATGTTCTGATCGGTCTTGAGGCCGATATAGAGAACGAACATGCCAAAAGCTATGACGGCGGTCCAAAGGGCATCGGTAATGCCTTTCTGGACAAGGCCGGGGCCGGTCTTGCCTGCAACGAAGTTTGAATTTGCCATGGCGTTATACCTTTTCGACTTCCGGCCGGCCGAGAATACCCGTCGGCTTGAAGATCAGCACGTAGGCAAGGATGCCGTATGTCGCGACATCCTTATACGCGATGGGAAAATTGCCAGACCAGAACGACTCGATGAGGCCGATCATGAGGCCGCCGAGAACGGCACCCGGAAGCGAGCCGATGCCGCCCAGAACCGCCGCCGTAAAGGCCTTGACGCCCGGCACGAAACCGTCCGTGAAATTGGCGACGCCATAGTACATCAGATACATCGTGCCGGCCACGGCAGCGAGCGCGGCACCCATGATGAAGGTCACGGAGATGGTACGGTCCACATTGATGCCAAGCAACGCTGCCATCCTGCGGTCCTGCTCCGTGGCGCGCTGGGCGCGGCCGAGCGCTGTCTTGTTGACCAGATACCAGAAGGCGGCAAGCAGAACGATCGTAACGATGAAGATGATGATCTGCTTCAGCGAAATCGATACGCCGCCGAGGTTGTAGACATCACCCACGAGCGTCGGGATCGGCTTGTTGCGCGGGCCCTGAGCGACCTGGATGAAGTTCGACAGCACGATCGACATGCCGATCGCCGTAATCAGCGGCGCAAGGCGGAAAGAGCCGCGCAGCGGCCGGTACGCGATCCGCTCGATCACCCAGTTCCACAGGCTCGTCATCAGCATGGCGACGATGAGCATCACCAGAAGCAGAACCGCCACCGGCAGGCCGGCAAAGAGCGAAACGAGAACCAGATAGGTGATGAGAGCGGCGAAGCCGCCGAGCATGAAAACATCACCGTGGGCAAAATTGATCATGCCGATGATGCCGTAAACCATGGTATAGCCAATGGCTATGAGGCCGTAGATCGACCCGAGAGTCAGCCCGTTTAAGAGCTGCTGGATAAAATAATCCATATGTCATTTCCCCTGGATGCGGCGTCAAGCGACCACATCTCTTATTACTTTTTAGGGTTCCTTCGAGAGGCCCATAGGCTCGATTCCATACCGCTTTCGAAGGAAATGTGAAGCCAAAAAGGCGAGAAATTGACAAATTCTTTTCAAATCGCCGTGCGCTGATGCGAAACCGACCAAAAATGACACAAAAGCGGCAGCGCGTGGCTCAAAATTAGCCAAAAACGCCTGGCAAAACGCTCGCTCTGAAAAGCTTTCGTCAGCGGCGGGCCGTGCCTGGCCCGCCGTCATCGCCGGTATCGTCGTCCCTTAAGAACGCATCCCCGCACCGTCCGCATCGAACAGCGGCTCGGCCTGCAGCTTTGCCGGCAGAAGTTCGCCGAGCAACTCTATCGACCATCCCTGCCCATCGTCGGCAATCTCCTTCGGCACGTATCCGATCGCGACCGAAAGGCCGGAAGCGTGGGCATATCCGCCCGACGTCACCCAGCCGCAGACGGCGCCGTTATGATAGATCGGCTCGTCGCCGATGACATCTGCATCCTTCGCCGAAAGGATGAAGGTGCGCAGCCGCAAGGTCCCGCCTTCCGCCTTCTCCTTGGCCGCAGCCGCCTTGCCGACGAAGTCCGCTTCCTTGGAGAGTGCGACGAATCGGTTGAGGCCGGCTTCCAGAGGCCCGTAGAGCGGCCGGTATTCTCGCGCCCAGCTGCCATAGGATTTGTCGAGGCGCAGCGCATTCAGCGCCCTCAAACCGAAGAGCCGGATATCGAACTCGGCGCCTTCCTGCATCAAAAGGTCGAAGATGTGGCGCTGGTATTCCGGCTTCATCCAGATCTCGTAGCCGAGATCGCCGGTATAGGAGACACGGCCGACGATGGCGGGCGCCATGCCGAGGTCTATCCGGCGAATCGACATGAAGGGGAAAGCTGCGGTGGAGAGATCCTGATGCGTCAGTTTCTGCAGCAGCTTGCGGGCATTCGGGCCGGCGATCGAAAGGCCGAGCAGCGAAAGACCGAGAGCCTCCAGCTGAACCGAGCCGTCCTTCGGCAGCAGGCTTTCGAACCAGCGCATGTGATAGGCTTCGGCGATGCCGGAACCGATGAGAAGGAAATCCCCTTCTGCCAGCGTCGCCAGCGTGAAATCGCCGATCAGCTTGCCGTCATGCTTCAGCATCGGCGCCAGCGTCATGCGGCCCACGGCCGGAATGCGGCAGGTCAGCAGCTTGTCGAGGAAAGCCTCCGCGCCCGATCCCTTCACCGAATATTTGGCAAAGCCCGAGGTTTCCATCAGGCCGACGCTCTCGCGCACCGCCTTCGCCTCGGCGCCAACCACATCGAAGTCGTTGGAACGGCGCCAGGAGAATTGATCGACCTCGCCTTGCGGGGCAAACCACAGAGCCTGCTCCAGGCCATAGTAAGCGCCGAAGACGCCGCCGGCCTGCTTGAGCTTGTCGTAGATCGGCGTCGTCAGCAGCGGACGGGCCGCCGGCAGTTCTTCGTTGGGATAGCGGATGGAGAAGCGGCGCGCATAGTTCTCGCGGACCTTCGCGTTCGTATAGGCCAGCGTTGCGTAGTCGCCGTAGCGGGAGACGTCCATCGCGAAGACGTCGAAGCCCGGATCGCCGTAGATCATCCAGTTGGCGAGCGCCAGGCCGACGCCGCCGCCCTGGCTGAAGCCGGCCATGACGGCGCAGGCCGACCAGTAATTGCGCAGGCCGCGCACCGGGCCGACGAGCGGATTGCCATCCGGCGAGAAGGTGAAGGGTCCGTTGATGATCTTCTTGATGCCGGCATTGTTGAAGGCCGGGAAATGGCGGAAGCCGACTTCCAGCTCCGGCGTGATGCGCTCGATATCCTCGGCCAGCAGCTCATGGCCGAAATCCCAGGGCGTCGTTACCGGCGACCATGGGCGACACGCCTTCTCATAGGTGCCCATCAACATGCCCTGCCGCTCCTGGCGCAGATAGATCTCGCCGTCGAAGTCGACGCAGTGCATCAGCTCCTTGCCCGTCGTCCTGTTGAAGTCGATGACTTCGGGCATGTCCTCGGTAATGAGGTACATGTGCTCCATGGCCAGCACCGGAAGCTCCAGCCCGACCATGCGGCCCACTTCGCGCGCCCAGAGGCCGGCGGCGTTGACGACATGCTCGGCGATGATCTCGCCCTGGTTGGTGACGACGCGCCAGGAGCCGTCCTCGCGCTGTATCAGCTCCTCGACCTTGGTATGCAGATAGATATCGGCGCCGTTCTTCTTGGCCGAGCGGGCATAGGCATGCGTCGTGCCGTAGGGGTCGAGATGGCCTTCGACGGGATCGTAGAGCGCGCCGACGAACTGATCTGGATCGAGGAGCGGCATCATCTCATGCGCTTCCTTCGGCGTCAGCAGCGTCGCTTCCAGCCCGTTGTAGCGGCCCTTGGCGAGAATGGACTTCAGCCAGTCGAAGCGCTGCGGCGTCGCCGCCAGCATCAGGCCGGAGGTCAGGTGCAGGCCGATGTCCTGGCCGGAATACTCCTCGATCTCCTTATAGAGCTCGACGGTATATTTCTGCAGCTTGGCGACGTTCGGATCGCCATTGATCGTGTGCATACCGCCCGCGGCATGCCAGGTCGAGCCGGATGTCAGCTCGGAGCGCTCCAGCAGCACCACGTCCGTCCAGCCGAATTTGGTGAGGTGGTAAAGCACCGAACATCCGACGACACCGCCACCGATGACGACGACCTTGGCATGGCTTTTCATCTAGGAATCCCCTGTTTTCGGTACGAAGCCGCTGGGTGTCTTCCCGCGCGACCGACCGCATTTGAGAGGAAACCTAGAGACTATCCGAGAGGCCAAATAGCCCGAACTGCGAAACCGATATGTCTGTTTGCGCCATCGCAATTGTTCGGATCGCGCCATCGGCCATCAGATGCGCAAGCCGGCCGGCAACGCATCCGAAGTCGATCGGCATGGGGGCTTCAGTCGATGAAGGCGGCCGTCAGCGCAAACTCCCGTCCCATCTCCATGATCTCCTCGAAAACGCTGCCGGCATAGGAGCGCGGCACGATGATGTCGAAGTGGTCCGGTCCGGTGCGGGCGACATTGGCGCTGACGTGGCAGCACAGCATGTTGGCCGAATGCCCCTCGGCGAAGACCTGCGGATGCAGATCGACGGCCACGCATTTGGCGAGGATGCGACGAACGCTGGGGCCGGATATGCGAAGCAGCACGCGGCCATCGCTTTGCTCGAAAAAGGAAGCCTGGGCGGGATCGAGGGTGAAGAGATCCCGCGCCACGCTATCGGCGCCAAGCGTCTCGGACACGACGAGCCATTCCCTCGGTCCGGCAATGCGAATCGACACGTCCCTGATCGCCTTCAGGCTTGCCAGGACGCCATTCTGATCCCCCGCCCTGCCGAGTACGGAAAAGATGGCGGGACGACGCACGACGGCGAGGTGATTCGGATTGGCGGCAGCCTCGAAGCCGGAAATGTGATCTTCCAGCACATGTCTGTTCTGAAACGCGACGCTCATCAACCCTCACCCCAAAAGCTTCTTGTTGTCGGGATCGACAAAGACGGGACTGCAGACTTCCGCCGCCACTTCCTCGCCCCGCAACCCGTCCCAGACGATCACGCGCTCGCCGATCCGCTCCCGGCCCGACTTCAGGAAGGCGAGAGCGATGAAATGGCCGAGAGTAGGCGAAAAGCAGACCGAGGAAACATGGCCCTGATCGTTCACGGTCGAGGGCCGCGCGCCCTCCTTCAGAAGATGCGCGCCGGCATGAATTTCCTTGGCCGTATCGACCGGCTTCAGACCCACGAGCTGAACGCGGTCGGCGGCGGTCAGACCAAAACGGGTCGACAGTCTCTTGCCGATGAAATCCGGCTTCTGCGTCGACATCATGCGGCCGAGGCCGACATCGTCGGGCGTGGTGCGCCCATCGAGCTCGCTATGGGTGACATGTCCCTTCTCGATACGCAACACGTTCAAGGCTTCGACGCCGTAGGCGCAAATGCCATGCGCCTTGCCGGCCTCCATGACGGCATCGGCCACGGCCTCACCATAGCCGGCCGGAACCGCAAGCTCGTAAGCGAGTTCGCCGGAAAAGGAGATACGGAACAGCCGCGCCCTCAAACCGCCCTTCAGCAGAACCTCGGCAGCAGCCAGAAACGGGAAGAACGCATCGGAAATATCGTCCTCGACGATCTGCTCCAGCACCAGCCGCGCCTTCGGGCCGGCAATCGCCATCTGCGCCCATTGATCGGAAGAGGAGACGAAACGAACGTCGAGCTGCGGCCAAAGCGTCTGCGCGCAGAATTCCATATGCGTCATCACTTCGCCGGCCATCGCCGTCGTGGTCGTCATGAAGAAATGGTCGGGCGTCAGCCGGCTCGTCGTGCCGTCGTCGAAGACCATGCCGTCCTCGCGCAGCATGAGCCCGTAGCGCGCCTTGCCGATCGGCAGCTTCAGGAAGGCATTGGAATAGAGGCGATTGAGAAACTCCGCCGCATCCTTGCCGAAAATCTCGATCTTGCCGAGCGTCGACACGTCGCAAAGGCCGACATTGTTGCGCACGTTCAGCACTTCGCGGTCGACGCTGTCGCGCCAGCCCTTCTCGCCCGGCCGGGCAAACCAGGACGAACGATACCAGAGACCGGCCTCGACGAAGGTCGCGCCGTTCTTCTTCGCCCAGCCATGCAATGGCGATTCCCTCACCGGCTGCGCGTGCTTGTCGCGCGCCGTACCGGCCAGTGCGCCGAACGAAACGGGCGTGTAGAACGGCCTGAACGTCGTCGTGCCGACTGCGGCGGGGCTGACACCGCGCATGCCGGCGATGAGGCCGGCGGCATTGACGTTGCCGAGCTTGCCCTGGTCCGTCGCCATGCCGCTGGTGGTATAGCGCTTGGCATGTTCCACATGGCCGAAGCCCTCACGCAGAGCGAGCCCCAGATCCTTGGCGTGGACGTCGTTCTGGAAATCCACGAACGCCTTGTCTTTCGCGCCCGGCACATGCCAGATCGCCGCGAAGGACGCATCATATTCACCTTCGACCTCGGGAAGGTTCGCCGCATGAGCCGTGCGGCCAAGGCTTTGGACGATCAGCCGGGCCTTTTCCGCACCGTCGGCGAGACAACCGGAAACGCTCTCGACACCGGCCGCCGAGCCGGCAATCTCCAGCTCGCCGCCAACGAGCGGCGCCATGAAGGCCTGCTGCTCGTCCGACCACACCGGCTTGGCGCCGCGCTGGCAGGCAAGATGGATGATCGGAGACCAGCCGCCCGACATGGCAAGCGCATCGCAGGCAATCAGCTCGTCCAGCCCACCGCGATCGGCGATGACGCCGCTGATGCGATACTTGCCCTTGGTGGCGTGAACGCTTGCCGCTTGAACCACGCGGACACCCTGAGGCGCAACGTCGGCCGAGCCTGGCCGGGTATCGAGGATCGCCGAAATCTCGACGCCCACTGCAGCCAGATCGGCCGCCGTGCGGTAGCCGGAGCCGCCATTGGTGAAGACCGCGACCTTCTGCCCCGCGACGACGCCATAGCGGTTGAGGTAGCTGCGCATGGCGCCGGCCATCATCACGCCCGGCCGGTCGTTGCCGCCGAATACCAGCGGCCGCTCTTCCGCGCCCGAGGCGAGGATGGCGCGCTTTGCCGCGATGCGCCAGAGGCGTTCCACCGGAAGGTCGGGCGATGGCATCGCCACATGCTTCTGCACCTTCTCGACCGCACCGAAAACATTGCCGTCATACCAGCCGAACACGGTCGTACGCGGCATCAATGTCACGTTGTCGAAGCTCTGCAACTCCTCCAGCGTGGCCTGAACGAAAACATCGGAGGACGCGCCGCCGATGGTCAGACGCTCGGAAAGCAGCGAACCACCGAGGCGAAAACCCTCGTCGGCCAGGACGACGCGCAGGCCGGCGCGGGCAGCGGTCAGGGCCGCCATCAATCCAGCAGGACCGGAGCCGACGACAAGCAGGTCGCAATGCGCCCAAGCCTTTTCGTACCGGTCCGGATCGGCCTGCATGGCCGCCTTGCCGAGGCCGGCGGCGCGGCGGATCAGCGGCTCGTAGACCTTCTCCCAGAAGGGAGCCGGCCACATGAAGGTCTTGTAGTAGAAGCCGGCGCCGAGGAAGGGCGACAGGAGCCCGTTCACCGAGCCGATATCGTGCTTCAGCGACGGCCAGCGGTTCTGGCTCACAGCCGTCATGTCCTGATAAAGCTCGGCGACCGTGGCGCGCGTATTCGGCTCGGTCCGGCCGTCCTTGCCGATGGTGACGAGCGCGTTGGGTTCGGCCGAACCCGCCGTCAGGATGCCGCGCGGCCGATGGTACTTGAAGCTGCGCCCGACCAGCAGCTGGTCATTGGCAAGAAGTGCGGCGGCGAGCGTATCGCCCTCCAGCCCTTTCATCTCCTTGCCGTCGAACTTGAAGGAAAGCGGGCGGCTGCGATTGACGAGACCGCCGCTCGACAGACGATAGGCCGTCATCGTACCGCCTCCTTCGCCTTGTCCTCGGCATCGACAACGGAAAAGACCTCGTGGGTGACATTGCTGCGGTCGACGACCAGCCAGCGGCGACAGCCGGCGCCGTGGTGCCAATATTCCTCGATCCGGCCGCGCTCGTTGTCACGGACAAAGACATAGCGGTTCCAGTTCTCGTCCGGTGCCGTCGGCGTCGGACGGACCACGGAAGCGGAGCCGCGAATGGAGAATTCTTCCTTGGGTCGCGCGCCGCAATGCGGGCAGTTGATCAAGCTTGCCATTGGTATTGTGCCCTCAATGCAGGTTCGGCTGCGGACCCTTGCCGCCTTCGTCGATCGCAAAACCGCGCTCGAAGCGGTCGAGACGCAGAAGGCGGCTGACGTCGTGGCTCTCGCCCTTGGCGATCAGATGCGCGAAGCAGAAGCCCGAGGCCGGCGTCGCTTTGAAGCCGCCATAGTTCCAGCCGCAGTTCAGATAGAGATTGTCGATGGGGGTACGGTCGATGATCGGCGAGCCGTCCATGCTCATATCCATGACGCCGCCCCAGGCGCGCAGAACCCGCACGCGCGACAGGCCGGGGATGAGCGACACCCCCTCCTCCATCGTATGCTCGACGGTGGCCAGATTGCCGCGTTGCGCATAGGAGCTGTAGTAGTCGATATCGGCGCCGAAGACCAAGCCGCCCTTGTCCGACTGCGAGATATAGAAGTGGCCCGCGCCATAGGTGATGACGTTGTCGATGACAGGCTTCAGCCCCTCGGACACGAAGGCCTGCAGGACATGCGTTTCGATCGGCAGCTCCAGATCGGCCATGTTGCCGAGGATCGACGTATGGCCGGCGGCAGCGAGCGCCAGCTTGTTGCAGCCGATGAAGCCGCGATTGGTCTCGACGCCGGTCACGATGCCGTTTTCGCGGCGGATGCCGATCACCTCGCATTGCTGGATGAGATCGACGCCGCGGCTGTCGGCGCCGCGCGCGTAACCCCAGGCGACCGCGTCGTGGCGCGCAGTGCCGCCGCGCCGCTGCAGCAGGCCACCGAAGATCGGAAAGCGCGCATGGTCGAAATTCAGATAGGGCATCATCCGCCGAACCTGCTCGCGATTGAGCAGCTCCGCGTCGACCCCATGCATCCGCATGGCATTGCCGCGCCGGGCCGCCTCGTCGCGCTGGCCATCGGAATGGAACAGGTTGACGATGCCGCGCTGGGAAACCATGGCATTATAGTTGAAGTCCTGCTCGAGCCCTTCCCAGAGCTTCATCGAGAACTCGTAGAAAGGCTCGTTGCCGGGCAGCAGATAGTTGGAGCGGATGATCGTCGTGTTGCGGCCGACATTGCCGGAGCCGATATAGCTCTTTTCCAGCACCGCGACATTGGTGATGCCGAATTCCTTGGCGAGGTAATAGGCCGTTGCCAGCCCATGCCCGCCGCCCCCAACGATAATCACGTCGTAATGCGATTTCGGCTCCGGCGTCCGCCACACCGGCTGCCAATGACGATTGCCTGAAAACGCCTGTTTTAGAAGCTGATATGCCGAATATCGCATGCATTCATCCCGATGCTACCCGGCCGCACATTCGCATATGCAATAAAAACGACAAGTCCCGAAAGGACGAAAAAGCTTCGCAAACAGGATATGTTCTTTGTCGATTGCGCACACACGGTTCAGTGCAGCTTTCCCGGAAAACGCATCCCCGGCATGGCGGCAGTTCCCGTAGCGGCGAGAGTCATATAGAGTAAGCTTTGTTGCCAATGCTGCGTTCTGGCGTTAAGGCGTAGGAAGCCGTGGCATTGGAAGTCTAAACTTCGCAATCGGAACTTCCTATCTATAGTGTCCGGAGACTTGAAGCGCGGAAAAGGCGCGGAAGACGTAGATGCTTGCAACTTTCGAAAAGGCGGCTATCGAGGCGGGACAGGCCATACTGGAGGTCTATCGTGCCGGCTATGCGGTTGCCTTGAAGCAGGATATGAGCCCCGTTACCCTCGCCGACGAGCGCGCCGAACACATCATTCTCAGACATCTCGAGCGCGATTTTCCGCATATACCGGCCGTTGCCGAGGAGCAGGTTTCCGCAGGCAATATCCCGGATGTGCGCGGCCGCGCCTTCTTCCTTGTCGATCCGCTCGACGGCACCCGCGAATTCATCGATCATCGCGACGAGTTCACCGTCAATATTGCCTATATCGAGAACGGCGTTCCCGTGACCGGCATCGTCTACGCGCCCGCACTCGGAATAGCCTTTACCGGCGAGCCCGGCAGGGCGCGCAAGTTGATCGTCGACGAGCATTTCGGCGTCTCCGACCGCGTGACCATCACCGTACGCGAGCGCCCCGCCCATCTGATGGCGCTCGCAAGCCGCTGCAACAGCAACGCGAAGACCGAGGACTTTCTGTCCGATAATGCGGTTTCCGCCTGCACGTCGATCGGCTCTTCCTTGAAATTCTGCCTCCTCGCCGAGGGCAAGGCCGATGTCTATCCGCGCTTCGGCCGCACCATGGAATGGGACACCGCGGCAGGCGATGCCGTGTTGCGCGCCGCCGGCGGCACCACGCTGACGATAGACGGCCGCCTTCTGGCTTACGGCAAGACCGATCAGAGCCAGGATTCAGATTTCGCCAACCCGCATTTCATCTGCTGGGGCGGTAAGAAAAACGACGCACACGCTTAGAATTATTCGGTCGGCCCGGAGGACTGCTTTCCTTCGGCGGAGTAATTTCCGGGATAGAAGCGTAAGTTTTCACTGACAAAAAATCATAGCATGAACGCCATTTCCCCCGGAATATCAGGGGACTAGCCGGTATTTTACCCGGCCATCGTCGCGGCAAATCAGCGGGCCGCCACATTCATTAAAATTATTAGCAAAGTCTTACCATGGGCTTAGGCAATTTTTAAATGTGGCAAGATAGAGTGCCACTCGTGGTCTTGAGTGTGTGTAGAGAGTCCAATGACCGAAATGATACGTCCCCGAGTGAAGTATGTCATCGGCCCCGATGGCAGCCCGCTGACGATAGCAGACCTCCCGCCGCCGAATACGCGCCGCTGGGTCATTCGTCGTAAGGCAGAGGTTGTCGCCGCCGTGCGTGGTGGTTTGCTCAGCTTGGAAGAAGCCTGCGAACGTTATACGTTGACCGTCGAAGAGTTCCTCTCCTGGCAGTCGTCCATCAATACCCATGGCCTCGCCGGCCTTCGGACGACACGCATACAGCAGTATCGCCACTGACAGCAACGACAGCACCACCTTAATCCGATCCTGTGTTCGGGCCTCTTTTCCTCAGACGGGACAAAAGAGGCCCGAATTATTTGGCGTAGCCGGCTGAGCGATCGCACCGATTTCCCCAGTAACGGGCAACCACACCCTTCCATCAAATTTGAGATCTGTACCCGTCTCAATTCGCCGGGAAGCTGGTCTGCCATATATCCTTCGGCGGTTGGCAGCGCGGCGGGCGCGTGCAATCATCCGCATCTGCAACGCGACGAGGGAGAAATTTATGGATATCCGCAACGAAAACAATGCATCCGGCGGCCGTTATGTCGCAACCGTCGAAGGTCACGAGGCGGAGATGACGTTCTCGCGCACCTCACCCAAACTGATCATCGTCGATCATACCGGCGTGCCGGATGCCCTGCGCGGCAAGGGCGTCGGACAGGCGCTGGCGCTTCATGCCGTGGAGGAAGCCCGCCGCGGCGGTTGGAAGATCATCCCGCTTTGCCCCTTCTTCAAGGCGCAGGCACAACGCCACGATGACTGGCGCGACGTTGTCAATCTTTAGGTTCGGCGGCAAGCGAAGCCTTCGCACGCCCAGGACAGCATGAGTCTGCCGAACCCTAATCCGTCCGCTTGGTCGGATTAATCTTAAAAATGCAAAAGCTGCGCATGGCCGGCCCCGTCACGGCCAGTCATGCGCAGCTTTCATGCGCCTTTCTTCATATCGCTCGCATTCCGAAGATGGACCCCGTATCGGAACGCGATTGATCCGAAAAGGCGACGGAATGACGACTCAGGCGCGTGCGCGCGCCGGACCCGAACCATCGCGCTCTTCGAGCGCAGCGGCCTTGGCATATTCCGCCTGCATTTCCTCAAGCGACGTTTCCAACGCCTCTTCCTGAACCTGCAGCTCACGGATCGACACCTGCAGGTTGTCCGCACGCTGGCGGGCGGCCTTGGCAAAGGTCGGGTAAGCAAAGTGGCCCGGATCGGAAATGCCGGACTTCTTCTCTTCCAGCACGATCTGGCTTTCCAGTTCCTTCGTCATGCGGTCAAATTCCGCCATCATCATCTGCAGTTGCTGCAACTGACGGCGTTTTTCGTTCACCTGAAACTCTTTCAGGCGAACAAGGCTCTCACGTGACTTCATACGCATTACTCCCGTGATGCGAGACCCCGGCTCTCGATATTCCCGCCCGCCGAACCGCTTTGACACGGCTTGGTTAAAAAAATTTCCAGCGATCTTAATAAAAGCCTACCGCTGGTAACCTTTCGTTTACGGGCATCGTTAATGATAGGCGCAATGATTTAAGGCTCAGTAAATGTTGTGGTCGAAATTCGACATGTCGACATTGGTGAGTCAGGTGAATCACTTGGCGTAGGTTCTTAATGCGATACTTTAGGAGACGATTTTACTGATTGTCGTTGGAAAACAGTGCAATGGAAAAATTATTTAATAAATTCGATACGACTTGCCAGAGTGAATCAGAATTTGTTAACCATTGCATGGCAGCTTCCAAATCAAGCAGTGATTTGATCGGTATCGCGTTCAGGGGGCTGACGACCTTTCGGCGGCGGTAAAGGGGACAATTATGCGGGTTCTACTCATTGAAGACGATAGCGCGACAGCGCAGAGCATCGAGCTGATGCTCAAATCCGAGAGTTTCAACGTTTATACCACCGATCTCGGTGAAGAAGGCGTCGATCTCGGAAAGCTCTACGACTACGACATCATCCTTCTCGATCTCAACCTTCCCGATATGTCCGGCTACGAAGTGCTGCGCACGCTGCGCCTTTCGAAGGTCAAGACGCCGATCCTCATCCTCTCCGGCATGGCCGGCATCGAGGACAAGGTTCGCGGCCTCGGCTTCGGCGCCGACGACTACATGACCAAGCCTTTCCACAAGGATGAGCTGGTCGCCCGCATTCACGCCATCGTCCGCCGTTCCAAGGGCCACGCCCAGTCGGTGATCATGACCGGCGAGCTCATCGTCAACCTCGACGCCAAGACCGTTGAAGTCGGTGGCCAGCGCGTGCATCTGACCGGCAAGGAATATCAGATGCTGGAGCTGCTCTCGCTGCGCAAGGGCACGACCCTCACCAAGGAAATGTTCCTCAACCACCTTTATGGCGGAATGGATGAGCCGGAGCTGAAGATCATCGACGTCTTCATCTGCAAGCTCCGCAAGAAGCTGGCCAATGCCGCCGGCGGCGCCAACTACATCGAAACCGTTTGGGGACGCGGCTATGTGCTGCGCGAGCCCGACAGCAGCGATTTCGCCGAAAGCGCCTGATACCCCTCCCCGCCATATCCGCCGAAATTAAAAAATCCCGTCTCGTCAGGCGGGATTTTTTATTGGCGCTCCAAAAGAGAACAAAAAAATAATGGCCGCCTCTAAGGGGCGGCCATCGCGGCATCTCTGTTTTCGTTGAAATCAGGCGGCTGCGGCACGATTGCCGAATATGGCCGTCAGGATCTTGCGATCGAAGGGCTTCAGCAGAAAATCCGAAGCGCCCGCGCGTTTTCCGGCCATCAGCTTGCGAAGGTCGGCCTCGACCACGCAGTAATAGATCTTTACATCCTTGCCGTTCGGCATGGCGCGAATGCTGGCGATGAGATCGAGCGCGCCTTCCATGCCGGCATCGACGATCAGGTAGTCCGGGATTTCCGCCTGGCAGCGCGTCAGCGCCTCGCGCGCATCCCCGGCTTCGCTCACGAGAAAATCCAGCTCGGACAGGATTCGTTTGCCGACCTTCCGTACGACATCCGAACTATCCGTTATCATGAACCGCTGCATGTGTGAGCTCCCTGGCATCAGCCACCATTGTCCGAACGGCGGCTTCAAATTGAGACGATAGGAGCAGCAAGCTAAGGATTCGTTACCGCTACATTATCAATTGCGCGGACAACTCCGAGATTGCACAAAATTCTCAATACACGAAAAAATAAGCCCGCGGCCGATTCGGGGCCGCGGGCGAAGGATGCGCGTGAACCGATCCGTTATTGAGCGGCCATGGTCGCCACGAAGGTCAATTCCTCCGGCGTCGCATTGTAGGAAAGCTCCATACCGCTCTCGTCAGCCAGAAGAACCGTATAGTAAGGCTGGATCGAATGGGCGTCGACGGCCTCTTCCAGCGTGCCGGAGCAGATCTCGGCGAACTTCGGCGGTATGCGCATCAAGCGCCCCTTGGCGGTCAGCGTAAACTTCGCGTCGAATTCGGGATTTTCCAGCGTCACGTCGAGAACGCCGCCGCGTGGGATGGCGCCATAGGCAACGAGAAAGAGATTGAGCAGCAGCTTGACGCGGTTCTTCGCGATAATGGCGCGCGGGCCGATCCAGTTGACCTCGGTCTTCTTCTCGGCGGCGGCGAAATCCTTGGCTGCCCGCTCTGCTTCGCCTGTGTCGATCGAGGCGCCGACCGAGCCGGAGGCGCCGAAGGCAAGGCGCGCGAATTTCAGGCGGACGGAGGCGTTGAGCGCGCTCGTGCGGATCAGGTCCATCGCGTCGGCATCGGCACCACCCTCGTCGAGCAGCTCCAGACCATTGTTGATCGCCCCGACCGGCGAGATCACATCATGGCAAACGCGGCTGCAAAGCAGCGCGGCCAGATCAGGTCCGGTCAGAGTGAGATTTGGATTCTTCGACATTCATTGTCTCCTGAATGCTGGCAAGGCAAAACGCAGTAAAGTCCACGTTGCCACGGTAAGGTTGCCCGAGGGTTGTCGCAGCCAGTGTACCGCGCGCCATAATGACACCATATTTGGTAAACCGATTATTAAGACCATCGACGCAAAATGCATTCATTGCCATCAGACTTTTTCGCACGCGAATCGTCCTGCGATGGATGGGCGGAATGGTCTGAGAATGGGGGCGAACCATGCGTGCGCATTCGGTCGAATGCGTTGCTCGTCCGCCCCCGTCGCACCGACCATGATGAACGGATGATTTCATGCGCTATGAATTCCTGAAGAGAATGCCAAATCCCGGCACCAGGACGCTCGGCCTAGGCCTGATCCTGGCCATTGTCGCATTCGTGAGCTTCGCGCTACCGGTCCGTCAGGCCTCCGCCGCGCCCACCAATCAATATTCGGCGCAGGAAATCGTCGATGCCGGTCATTCCTTTTTCGGCTCCACCAGCGGCGGTCTTGCCAAGGTGATAGAGCGGGCCTTCCAGCAGTACGGCCTGCCGAACGGCTACATCCTTGGCCAGGAAGGCTCCGGCGCCTTCCTCGCGGGCCTGACCTACGGCGAGGGCCAGCTCAACACCAAGAACGCCGGCGAGCACCCGCTTTACTGGCAGGGCCCCTCGCTCGGCCTCGACTACGGCGGCCAGGGCACCCGCGTCATGATGCTGGTCTACGATCTGCCGAGCATCGACAGCGTCTATACCCGCTTCGGCGGCGTCAGCGGCCAGGCATTCGTGGTCGCCGGCTTCGGCATGACCGTCCTCAAGAACAACAACATCGTGCTTGTCCCGATCCGCACCGGGCTCGGCGCTCGTCTCGGCGTCAATCTGGGCTACCTGAAGGTCACGCCGAATCCCACCTGGAATCCTTTCTGAGCCTTTCCGCCACAACATCTCCCAGGCAGCACACGCCTTGGCCCGCTTGCATTGCGGGCCTTTTCTTTCACCAGAACCCGTCTCGAGCCGATAAACCATATCCGCCTTAAACGCTTGCCCGCATGGCTAACCCATGATTAATCATTTTATCGAGATCGAACATAACTCCAGGATACTGGCCGCGTCGTGATTCAATATGCTCTCTTGTTCGGATTGGGCTTTCTGACGGCCGCTCTTCTGGTCTTCCTCATCGCGCCGGCAATCCATCGCCGCATCGTCTGGTTCACCGAAAAGCGCATGCGAGCGACGATGCCGTTGAGCCCGCAGGAAGTGCGCGCGCAGAAAGACATGGCCCGCGCCCTCTTCGCGGCCGAAAACGCCCGCACCGAGCATGCCCTGACACAGGAACGCGACAAGACCGTCGCGCTGCAGATCCATAACGGCAAACTTCAGCAGGAAGCCAGCCGTCTCTCTGCCGGGGGCACCGAGCTGCAGACGCGCATCGACGATCTGGAGGTGGAAGCGGGCGAGCTGCGCTCGCGACTGCGCCAGGAAGAAAGCTACATCAGCCAGCTCAAATCGAGCATCCATACCGCCGAACAGGCCAGCGCCGAAAAGGAGGCTGATATCGACGGGCTGCGCAAGCGGATGACGAAGATGGGCGCCGACGCGGACAATCTGAAGATCGACCTCGCAACCCGCGAAACCGAGATCGAGAGCCTGAAACTGCGCATCAACACCTTGCGGGACGAACGTGATGCATTGCGTCAGGATCTAAGCGCGGTGAGCCAGCGCGCGGCGGATGCCGAACAGTCGCTGCGCCAGGAAAGTGACAAGAGCAAAAGGCTCGAGGAGCGCCTCGATCGCGAGATCGCCGGCAATGCCGACAAGGAAACGGCGATCGAACGCCATGCTCAGGATGTCATTCGCCTCAGAGAGCGGCTCGAGGCGGCCGTCAGGGAATCGAGGGAAGCCGGCAAGGCGTTGCGAGCCGCCGGCCTCGCATCGCCGAAGAAGCCGGCAAAGATGCCGAAGCTCTCCGCCGCATCCATGATCGCCGGCACGGCCGACGAGCAGGCGAAGATGACGGAACAGCCGCAAACGGCGGAACCGGAACGAACAGTGGAAGACGAGATCGCCCAAATGACGGAAGAGGTTCGCAATCGGGCTGCCGCCCTATCCGACCGCTTGCTGAAAGCCCGCTCGCCGGCGCACGACAATGCGATGCGCGAGGAAATTGCCAAGATTGCCGCCAATATGGTGGCGCTGACGGCGCTCAAGGAAGGTGACAGCTCCCCGATATTCGATCTTCTGCCGAAGGATCGAGATCCCCTCGACCCGGGCGCACGCGCCAGCCTTGCCGATCGCGTGGCAGCGATGCTGCAAAAGCACCCCTGAAGCGCATCGCGATTTTTCAGATCCGCTTCTTGCGCTTCGGGTCTTGGATTTCAAACATGTCGTTTTCATAAAACCGCTGCACGCTTTTGCGTGACATGCCTTGGACAGACCGAGCCGGAAGTGCCTGGAGCCTTTCCGCCTCTCTTCGAATCGCGAAAACGCTCTATCCTTTCGTTTTTGCGCAGTTCCGGACGGAAAACCGCAAGACACTTTTCCTGGAATTGCGTTAGATTCGTCGGTTCCTGGCAGCCATCTCGAAAAGAGCGATGCCACTCGCCGTCGCGACATTCAGGCTATCCAGCCCTGGTGCCTGTGGAATCCGCACGCTGCTGAAGGCGGCGAGAATACTTGGCGGCAGCCCATCGCCTTCCGTGCCGACCACAAGCGCCATGCGCTCCGAGGTCGGGATCTCGCGAAGATCGACGGCCCCTCGTGGCGACAGGCTCCAGATCGCAAAGCCGCGCTCGGCAAGCGCCGTAAGCAGTTCGACGCCGCTCAATTGGCGACGATAGGGCACCGTGAGAATCGAGCCGACCGAAACCCGCAGCGCCTTTCGATAGAGCGGATCGCAGCAGCTCTCGTCCAGCAGCACCGCATCCGCACCGAAGGCCGCGGCATTGCGAAACATGGAGCCCATGTTGTCGTGATTTGAAATGCCGCAGCCGACAAGGACGAGCGCCTGTTTCGCAAGCTGGTCGAGAAAGGCGTTCATCCCGCCTTCCTCGGTTCTGCGCCCCAAGGCCAGGACACCCCGATGCAGGTGAAAGCCGACGATGCCGTCCAGCACCTCGGCCTCCGCGGCGTAGATCGGGACGTCGGCCGGAAAGCTGTCGATGATGTCAGCTAGCCCGGCGACGCGATTTTTGAGCAGCAGCACTTTCTCCGCGACGAAATCGCCGCCCGCCTCGTGCGCTCCGGCGAGAAGCCGCAATACGACCGTGCCTTCCGCAATGAAGCGGCTCTCGCGGCCGGTGAGGTCGCGTTCGCGGATATCGCGGAACTCGGCGATGCGCGGATCGTCGGGACGTGTGATCTCGATGAGCCGCTCGCTCGTCATCATGCGGCCGTCAGTTGGACAGCGATATGGTCGCCACGATGCGGCCGATACCGTAGTCGAAGACGATGGCCTGGCGCTGGCCGCCGGCAAGCGTGCCGTAGAACAGCACCTGATTGCCCGACAGCGCCGTGGACTGGACGGTGAAGCCCGCCGGCAGCATAGCCGTCACGGCAACGGGGGCATCGGAGGGGATGCCGGACGCCGCCTGCCCCGCGGGCTTCGCCGATGGCTTCATCGTCTTGTAGACAACGGCGCCGAAGACAGCCATAAGGCTCACCACCATGACGGCCGCGGAGACTATCTGCAGGCGGATCATCTTGCGTCGGACTTTCTCCAGGGCCGGATCGAGGGGCTTTTCCTCTTGATCGTCTGGCTCGAGATTCGTCATCGATGCGTCCTTGCTTCCAGTAGAGCGCTTTGTGCGCCGGAGAAATACGTTTGAGCGACCCCTTTAAAGAAGCCGCGAGCAATAGAAAAGTCCTTACCGCCGATGAAAGTGCCGAAGGACGGCTCGATTCATGGCTGACGGCCGAGATCGGCGAGGAATTCTCCCGCAGTCGCGTGCAGGCGCTGATCAAGGAGGGCGCGGTTTCGCTCAAGGGCACGCCGGTAACGGATGCAAAACGCAAGGTGCGCCCCGGCGACGTCTACGAGATCACGATGCCCGAGCCGGAGGACCCGACGCCGCAGGGCGAGGATATCCCGCTCGACGTGCTCTATGAGGACGATGACGTCATCGTCATCTCCAAGCCCGCCGGGCTGGTCGTTCATCCCGCCGCGGGCAACTGGACGGGGACATTGGTCAATGCGCTGATCCACCATTGCGGCGCCAGCCTTTCCGGTATCGGCGGCGTCCGCCGCCCCGGCATCGTGCACCGGCTGGACAAGGATACGACAGGCGTGATGGTCGTCGCCAAGAATGACGTCGCTCACCGGCATCTATCCCAGCAGTTTGCCGATCACGGCAGGACGACATCGCTGGAGCGCGCCTATCAGGCCATCGTCTGGGGACGGCCCCGTCAGCTCGTCGGCACCATCGACGCCCCTCTCGGCCGGTCGAGCAGTGACCGCACGCGCCGTGCCGTCAAGCGCCCGGATTCGCAGGATGCCGATGAGGCCATCACGCATTACGAGGTGCTCGAGCGCTTTCTCGAAACGCCGGACGCGACCGCCCTCGCTTCGCTGATCGACTGCCATCTGGAAACCGGCCGCACGCACCAGATCCGCGTGCATATGGCCCATATCGGCCACCCGTTGCTCGGCGACGCCGTCTATGGCGGCGGCTTCAAGACCAAGGCCAACCTTCTGCCGGAAGCAGCCAGGGCAGTCGTCGGCCGCTTCACGCGTCAGGCCCTGCATGCCTACATGCTGCAGTTCGAACACCCGCGCACCGGCGAGGTCATGCATTTCGAGGCACCCTTGCCCGATGACATGGAAGAGTTGGCGGCGGCGCTGCGGGGATGAGCGACAGGCTTGGCAGTCGCCAGACTGGACGCCTGTCCCTTGCCGCCCTATAATAGCAGACATGAAGGACCGAAGTCCGAGCGCCTGTGCTTGCCGAAAACGCGACCGCGTTTTGGAGGCAGACACGAATTTATCATCCGGCGCGGGAGCATTCGGGAGGATAATCCCAAGGGCAATATCACGGCGGGGCCTATGGTCACGCTGGTATAACACTTGCGTGACCACATCCTTGAATCACCGTTTCGCCGTACTTATCTTTACATTGGTTCAGTGCGGGGTCCCCGGACCCGCACGCCTTGGTCCGCTTCGCAGAAGGCGCGCAAAATACGCCCCCAGGAGGAACCAAATCTCGAATAGGAGGGTGCACAATCATGGCCCGTAATACCTTACCATCCATTGCCGCCGGAGAAGCCGGCCTCAATCGTTATCTGGACGAGATCCGCAAGTTCCCGATGCTGGAACCGCAGGAAGAGTACATGCTCGCCAAGCGCTATGCGGAACATGCCGACCGCCAGGCCGCGCACAGGCTCGTCACCAGTCACCTGCGTCTCGTGGCGAAGATCGCCATGGGCTATCGCGGCTATGGCCTGCCGATCGGCGAAGTCGTTTCGGAAGGCAATGTCGGCCTGATGCAGGCCGTGAAGAAGTTTGACCCGGAACGCGGTTTCCGCCTGGCAACCTATGCCATGTGGTGGATCAAGGCCTCGATCCAGGAATATATCCTGCGCTCGTGGTCGCTGGTGAAGATGGGCACGACTGCCAACCAGAAGCGCCTGTTCTTCAACCTGCGCCGTCTGAAGGGCCGTATCCAGGCCATCGACGACGGCGATCTGAAGCCGGAGCATGTTACCGAGATCGCGACCAAGCTGAAGGTCTCCGAGGAGGAAGTCGTTTCGATGAACCGCCGCCTCTCGGGCGACGCTTCGCTGAATGCGCCGATCAAGGCTTCCGAAGGCGATTCCGGCCAGTGGCAGGATTGGCTGGTTGACGATCACGACAGCCAGGAAGACGTGCTGATCGAGCAGGACGAACTTGAGACGCGCCGTCGCATGCTGGCGCGCGCCATGGGCGTTCTGAACGATCGTGAGCGCCGCATCTTCGAGGCACGTCGCCTCTCCGATGAGCCGGTAACGCTGGAAGACCTCTCGGCTGAATTCGACATCAGCCGCGAACGTGTGCGCCAGATCGAGGTTCGCGCCTTCGAAAAGGTCCAGGAAGCCGTGCAGAAGGATGCGCTGGAGCGCGCCAAGGCGCTCCGCGTCGTCGAAGCGACAGCGTAACGCCTCCGACTTCGAAGGTCTTGACGGATAAAAGAAAGGCGGGCCAAAAGCCCGCCTTTTCCATGTTCATCGATGCCGGAAGGATTATTGACCGCTCGAGGCTACGCCGCCGAGCGCTTGCCATTCCGAGATTGCCTTGTTGAAGGCATCGGTGCCGGTCGGACCCTTCTCCATCGTCAGCAGGGCGCGACGGCCATTGCGATAGACGACCGGAATATCGATCCAGTTGCGATTCTTCAGAAGGTCGAGGTTGGTCTTGCGCGCGTCCGGGAAATCGTTCAGCGCGACCATGTAGACATCGTCGGTGACTTTCGCGGGCACGGCAATCAGCGCATCGCCGCGATCCTGCTCGGTCGCCTTCAATGCAACGCGCTGGACATTGTCGATCGCTCCGCCTTCGAATGACGGCGGCACCTGGAAGGCCAGCTCGATCAGATGGCTAGCCGGCAGCGAGGAATCCGAGTTCCGCGAAACGGTGATGGTAGCGGTCAAACCGCGATCCGGAACGGTGATGAGGCCCTGCACCGAAGGTTCCGGCCGGCCATCGGCACCCTTGCCTTCCTGAACGGACCAGGTGACCGTACCCTGGAAGGCCGAAGGCGAGGTCTGACCAAGACGCTCTTCATAGAGAAAAACCTTCTGCCCGTCCGTAGCCGGTGCCGTCTGTTGCGTAACCGGCGGCGGTTGATTGGCGGATGCTTGCTGCTGCTGGTCGGCGGCAGGTGCCTGCTGGTCCGTCGCGGCGGACGGTGTAGCCGGCGTAGCGGCAGCAGCCGCAGGCGCCTGCGTCTGAGCAGCGCCGGCATCGGCAGCGGCGGGCGGCGGCGTTGTCGTTGCAGACGGTGCCGCGGCAGCGACATTCTGTTCCGCAACGGATTTGCCTTCGGCAACGCCCGGCTGACCGTTCGGAGCCGGACCCTCGTCCTCTTCGGTGCCATTGGCCAGAAGACGCTGCGTGAACTTCGTATTGACCGTATTCGGATCGCTTAACGCGGCGACATCCGTATTGCCGGCAGCCGGTGGCTTCTGAGCTGCCGTGTTGTTTTGCGGAGGTATGGCTGCTTGCTGCTGCTGGGCGGCAGGCGCTGCAGCGGGGGTGTCGTTGTTCGCGGGACTGCTGTTTGCCGCTGCATCCGACGTCGCGGGCGCTGCCGCATTCTTCGGCGCCGAGCTGACGAGCTTCGTCACCATGTTGTTGAGCGCATCGCGGTTCAGCCAGGCTGCGTAACCACCGCCACCGACGACCGCAAGGCCGACGAGCGTGACGATGATGCCGGTGGCATTGATGCGACGACGCTTCGGCTCCATGCGGAAGCTTCGGCCCTGCAGCTTCGCCGCCATGCTTTGGTCGAGATCGGGCGGGACGGAGGGACCACTGCCCCGGTCGTCTTCCGCGCGCTTGTCGAAACCGGCAAGCTCCTTGAGCTCGCGCCAGCCGTCATTGGCAGCATCGGCATCGGATGCCGTCTTGCGGGGCGAATGCACGTCCGCAAAGAGATCGACGTCGTCAAAGGCGTTTTCCGGCATCTGCCGCGCCGGCTGCTGGGTCGGCTTGGAAACCGGCGGGACTGGCTCCAACTCTTCGAAGACATCAGCATCCCAGGCGAAGCCCTTGTTGCCGGCTGGTGCCTTGACGGCCTCGGGCGACCCTACCGGCTGCCCGAAAGGCGCTTCCGCAAAAGCCGCGGCCGGCATGACGGGCTCGCTCGGAGGCGAGACTACCGGCTCCGGCGCAGACTGACGAACCGGCGCATCGACCTCCGCCCAGATCTGCTCGACCTGGCTTATGACATCATCGACCGGCGTTGCCTGCACGGGCGTCGCAGGCGCAGCGTGAACAGGCTCCACGGCAACAGCCGGCGCCTCTTCCACATGATGCTGCGGCTCGTCGTGATAGACCGGTTCCGGGGTCGGCTCAGCGGGAACCTCGGCATGGTGCTCCACGCCGGCATGCGCGGCGGCCGGAGCATAGGGCTCCTCCTCGCGATGCGGTTCGCTCCATTCCTCTACGGGCTGGTGCTCCTGCACATGTTCGACATGTGCGGCCGGCTCTTCGTAGGCGGGTTCCTCGTGAACAGGCTCGGAAACCCTCGGCTCTTCATGGACATGAGCCTCGGCAGGAACGGCCGCAGGCTCTTCCGCATGGGGCTCGGCGTGCGCCGCACGATGCTCCGCGACGGGTTCGGGAGCGATCTCCTCATACACAACCGACGCTTCGGCAACCGACTGCTCTTCACCATCGGGCAAGGCCTCGGCATGCTCGGCCTCGACCTCGACGATCGCAGCCTCAAGCTTGTCGAGCTGGCGGCGCAGCATTTCCTCGGGCGGGCGCGGCTTCATGCTCTCGAGCTGCCGCTGCACGGCACCACGAGCTCGATCGTAAACCTTGACCCGCATCTCGGGAGTATTGTCCGTCAGGCCGTCAACGGCCCGTCGAATAACTGCTACAAAATCCGCCATCAGCACTTTCTCATGATGCCCGGCGCGCAGCCGGGCCGGGATTCGTCATAGGTTCGCAACTTTAGCCCTCAAAAGGGTCAGTCACAAGTATGGTGTCCTCGCGCTCCGGGCTGGTCGAAAGCATCGCCACAGGAGCGCCGATCAGCTCTTCCACCTGCCGGACATATTTGATCGCCTGGGCAGGCAGATCGGCCCATTTGCGGGCGCCGACGGTGGATTCCTTCCAGCCTTCGAGCGTGATGTAAATCGGCTCGACGCGGGCCTGCGCTGCCTGGCTCGCGGGCAGATAATCGATTTCCTTGCCGTCGAGCTTGTAGCCGACGCAGATCTTCAACTCGTCAAGGCCATCGAGCACATCGAGTTTCGTGAGCGCGATCCCGGTGATGCCCGAAGTCTTCACGGTCTGGCGCACCAGCACCGCGTCGAACCAGCCGCAACGGCGCGGACGGCCGGTGTTGACGCCGACTTCGCGGCCAACCGTCGACAGGTGCTTGCCGATCTCGTCGTGCAGCTCGCAGGGGAACGGTCCCTCGCCGACGCGAGTCGTATAGGCCTTGGTGATGCCGAGCACGTAGCCGAGCGCCGTCGGACCGAGGCCCGAGCCGGCGGCGGCCTGGCCGGCAACCGTGTTGGACGAGGTCACGAACGGATAGGTGCCGTGGTCGTTGTCCAGCAGCGCGCCCTGCGCGCCTTCGAAAAGGATTCGGGCGCCCGCCTTGCGCTGCTCGTCGAGCAGCCGCCAGACCTGATCGATGTAGGGGAGAATATGCTCCGCAACCGAGGTCAGCTCGGTATGCAGGGTATCGAAGGAAATCTCGTCGAGACCCATGCCGCGACGCAGGGCGTTGTGATGGGTCAGGAGACGGTCGATCTTGGCCGGCAGCGTTTCCGGCTCGGTAAGGTCGACGACGCGAATGGCGCGGCGGCCGACCTTGTCTTCATAAGCCGGACCGATGCCGCGGCGCGTCGTGCCGATCTTCGTGCCGCTGTTGGAAGCCGCATCTTCGCGCAAGGCATCCAGATCGCGGTGCAGCGACAGGATCAGCGGCGCGTTCTCGGCAACGCGCAGAACGTCGGGCGTGACCGCGATGCCCTGGGCGCGCAGCTTTTCCACTTCGGCGACGAAGTGGTGGGGATCGACGACAACGCCGTTGCCGATGACGCTGAGCTTGCCGCGCACGAGCCCGGAGGGCAGCAGCGCGAGCTTGTAGCTGACACCATCGACGACGAGCGTATGACCGGCATTATGACCGCCTTGAAAGCGTACAATCACATCGGCGCGTTCCGAAAGCCAATCGACAATCTTGCCCTTGCCTTCGTCGCCCCACTGCGAGCCGATCACTACAACGTTCGTCATTTATCCATTCCCGCTTCCTGCGCGCGGAGGCGCGCCTTGCTCAAACCCGCGCATCTATAAAGCTTTGTTTTTGGGAAAGCGACCCTGTTGTCTCAGGAGATTCGGCTTTTTGCATGACGAATCAGCACCTCCAACAGGATTTTTCCCGGCTACCGGCCGGACGGCGGCCACGAATAGCCCCATCGGGTCGGCAGCCTTCGCCCGTCAAAGGCCCGGCTTGTGTGCGACGACATGGAAATACTCGTGCTCGGCCGACGCTGCCGCGCCGATCGGCTTTCCATCCAGATCGAGCACCAGCGCCGGCATGGCAAAACCCGCCTCCGCCAGTTGCGATCGAACCTGCGCCGGCGTCGTCGCATAGACCATGACACCGAAATCATGTGCGCCATGCAGCATGATGGCATGTTCGCCGTCGCGCTGTTCGAGCGGCCTCAGCCGGCGTTGCCGCAATGTCCCGGAAATACGCCCCTCGACATAACGCAGGGTCCGCAGGCCGAGCCGCACCGGATTGGAGGTCCATTCCAGCCGGCGATAGTCGATGCGATGCTCGAAGCCGCGCCAGCCGCGGTGGAATGTCGAAAACACGAAGGCGCCGCCCGAGGCAAGCACCCGTGCCGCTTCGCGCATGACGGCAAGCCGCCCTGCGGCATCGACGGAATCGATACCGTTATAGCTGAAGACGATCAGATCGAAGCTGCCGTCCGGAAAAGCCGACAGATCGCGCGCATCCATGTGCTCGAAGCGCAGATCCGGATGGTTCTTCCGGCACAGCTCGACCATTTCCGGCGTGTAGTCGACACCGATGTAGTCGCTTGCAACATCGCGCAAGAGCTGCGCGGTGCGGCCGCCGCCGACACCGATATCCAGGACACGCCCCCTGCCTGTCCGTGGAGCACCGATGGCAAAAGCCGCGCGCTCGCCTTCGTTAAGATAGCCGCTGCTGCGGCGGTAGTCGCGCAAGGCCCAGGGATTACGCCAGGTCTGCCGGTTAATACTTTCCATGACATGCATTGCCGACTCCAATACGGAAATGAACAATCATTGTTCAATTACCCCTTGGCGCCCCCGGACCGTCTATATAATGACCGGGCCGAATATGCAGCCCGTTAGGGTTGATTAAGGTCCCGATACGGCAATTAATCGTTTGTTAAGGTTAATGTCGGCGCTTCGTTTCCCGCATGGCGCGGGAGCGATGCGGCTAGCCGAGCTCGAGCGTCGTGACGCCAAAAACGCGATCAAGGGGTGTTTCCGGCGCCTTGCCGCGATACATGCGCGTCGTCTCGAACACGGGAGACAAGCCGCAATCTTCGGCAAGCCTGACGGCCTGCGCATTGTCCACCGGCACATCCAGATAGACGGGAGCTCCCTTGGCCTCGGCGAGCAGCCTGCTCAACAGGGCTCGCGCGATCTCCGGCTTGTTGGCAAACAACGGACCGATCTTGTAGCCCTCGAAACAGCGCCGGATCGTGCCGAAGCCGCGAACCCTGCTGCCGCCGCCGACAATGAAGGACTTGCGCCTGTGGGGAGCGCCGCACCAGGCTTTGATGAAGGAAAAACGCAAGCCGGGGAAAATTTCGGCATCGTAGTGCAGCAGTCCGTCAAGCTTGCCGTCCGTCACCGCCACGACTTGCCTGGCCTGTTGCTCGTCCACATCGAGCGCCTGCGGGACGCCGCCGTAGCGCACCGTTCGATACGCGGCCTCGAAGCCATGCCGGCGGTAGTTTTCCTGCTGCGCGACCACGCCGTCCAGGCCGACGGTGCGATTTCCGGCGAGCGCCATGCCCTTGTTCCAGAGCTGTTTGCCGTATCCCCTGCCGCGAAATTCGGGGTGAAGCATGTAAAGGCCCAGAAACGCGAAGGTCTCGCCATAGCGGACGACGGAAATGCAGCCAACCGGCACCTCGCCGATCGCGCCGACGAGAAAACCGGACGGATCTGCCTCCCAGAATGCCGGGGCGTCGTCCACCCCAGGGTTCCAGCCCTCTTGCCGAGCCCACTCCAGAGCGAGTTCCAACTCGCCGGCTCGCATTTTACGCACGGCAAAAATCGATTTCATGCAAAAGTCCCGAACCGCCCACTCGATACCCGTTCCCCGCGGAACGATTATGCCCGGTCCATCATGCGGTAACATGATGCCAATCACAAGCAATAGGCAATGATAAGCTTAAAGTACAAAGGCTTCGTTTCACTTGGAAAGAAAGGGAGTTGCATCAATAGAGCGGCGAGAATGCAAGCAGCCCATTGTGACACTTCTGTCGCAAATCGCCACGCACGAGCATCGCATATAGGCGTCACTGGCGATCCTGTGTATAAGCGCAGTCGATCGCAACGTCGGCTTTGCTTCGGGGCAGAAGGCCGGCCCAGCAAGAGGATTGAAGTTTCATGCGCATCACGATGATCGGCTCGGGTTATGTGGGGCTCGTGTCGGGCGTTTGCTTTGCCGATTTCGGCCATGACGTCATCTGCGTCGACAAGGACGCCAGCAAGATCGAGGCGTTGCGCCGGGGCGAGATTCCGATCTTCGAACCGGGCCTGGAGCAGCTCGTCGCCGACAATGTCCGCGCCGGCCGTCTCTCGTTTGCGACCGAAGTGGCGGAAAGCGTTGCCGCCAGCGACGTCGTCTTCATCGCGGTCGGCACGCCTTCACGGCGCGGCGACGGCCATGCCGATCTTTCCTATGTCTATGCCGCCGCCCGCGAGATCGCCCAGCATGTCAACGGCTTCACCGTCATCGTCACCAAATCGACCGTGCCTGTTGGAACCGGCGACGAGGTCGAGCGCATCGTGCGCGAAACCAATCCGGATGCCGACGTCGCCGTCGTCTCCAACCCGGAATTCCTGCGCGAAGGCGCCGCCATCGAGGACTTCAAGCGGCCGGACCGCATCGTCATCGGCCTCAACGACGAGCGCGCCCGCTCGGTCATGACCGAAGTCTACCGGCCGCTCTACCTCAACCAGGCGCCGCTGCTCTTCACCTCCCGCCGCACGTCCGAGCTGATCAAATATGCCGCCAACGCCTTCCTGGCCATGAAGATCACCTTCATCAACGAAATGGCCGATCTGTGCGAGAAGGTGGGCGCCAATGTGCAGGAAGTCTCGCGCGGCATCGGCCTTGACGGCCGCATCGGCTCGAAATTCCTGCATGCCGGCCCGGGCTATGGCGGCTCCTGCTTCCCGAAGGACACGCTGGCGCTGGCAAAGACCGCCCAGGACTACGACAGCCCCGTGCGCCTCATCGAGACGACGGTTTCCATCAACGACAACCGCAAGCGCGCCATGGGCCGCAAGGTGATCGCGGCCATGGGCGGCGACATCAGGGGCAAGGCGATCGCAGTCCTCGGGTTGACCTTCAAGCCGAACACCGACGACATGCGCGACAGCCCGGCGATCTCGATCATCCAGACGCTTCTGGATGCCGGCGCCACCGTGACGGGCTACGATCCCGAAGGCATGAACAATGCCCGCCAGGTCATCGACCATATCGCCTATGCCGAAGACGCCTATGGCGCCGCACGCGACGCCGACGCGATCGTCATCGTGACGGAATGGAACCAGTTCCGCGCCCTGGACTTCGACCGGCTCAGATCCATCATGAAGGCGCCGGTGCTCGTCGACCTCAGAAATATCTATCGCCACGACGAGGTCACAAAGCACGGATTTGCCTATACAAGCGTCGGTAGACCCTCGAACGACGACACGCTTTAAAGCGTTTACGCATTCCGAACGGAAAACCGCTACGCACTTTTCCTGGAAATGCTCTCAGCAAAGGCCGCTCCATGCGCTATCTCATCACCGGCACCGCCGGCTTCATCGGATTCCATCTTGCCAGGCGCCTGCTCGACGAGGGCCATTTCGTCGTCGGCTTCGACGGCATGACGCCCTATTACGACGTCAGGCTCAAGGAGAAGCGGACCGCCATCCTCGCGCGTTCCAACGGCTTCAAGGCCGTGACCGGCATGTTGGAGGACAAGGCGGCGCTCGATCACGCGGCGGAACTCGCCGAACCTGACGTAATCGTCCACCTCGCCGCCCAGGCCGGCGTGCGCTACAGCCTCGAAAACCCGCGTTCCTACGTCGATTCCAACGTCACCGGCTCATTCAACGTGCTGGAACTGGCAAGAAACCTGCAGCCCAAGCACCTGCTGCTGGCATCAACCTCATCCGTCTACGGCGCCAACGAAAAGATCCCCTTTGCCGAAAGCGACAAGGCCGACGAGCAGATGACGATCTATGCCGCGACCAAGAAGAGCATGGAACTGATGGCGCACAGCTACGCCCATCTCTTCCATGTGCCGACCACCGCTTTCCGCTTCTTCACGGTCTACGGCCCCTGGGGCCGTCCGGACATGGCGCTGTTCAAATTCGTCGATGCCATCCGCAACGACAGGCCGATCGAAATCTACGGCGAAGGCAAGATGAGCCGCGATTTCACCTATATCGACGATCTCGTCGAAGGCATAGTGCGCCTGATCGGCGTCGTGCCCTCGGAGGAGAACCGGGTGGTATCGGATACGATTATCGATACCCTGTCGAAAAATGCGCCCTTCCGCGTCGTCAATATCGGTGGCGGTCAACCGGTTGGCCTGATGAGCTTTGTCGAAACCATCGAGACGATGCTTGGCAAGCAGGCAATCCGCAAGATGCTGCCGATGCAGCCCGGCGACGTGCACAACACCTATGCCGTGCCGGACCTGCTGGTGGCGCTGACCGGCTTCAAGCCGCAGATCGAGGTTGACGAAGGCGTACGCCGCTTCGTCGAGTGGTATCAGGAAAATTACTGAGGAAATCTGCCGGAGCGGTTCCGCGCTTCTCGGAATCGTGGCGCCGCTCCATCTCCTTGTTTTTACGCGATTCCGGACGGAAAGCCGCCGCGCATTTTTTCCGGAATTGCTTTAACCGGCCGGGTGATAGGCCCGGTCGAAATAGACGAGCCCCTGTCCGTTGTCGCGCCGGCGAATGGCATCGACCTCGCAGAGAAGGATGTCGTGCGTTCCGCCATCGGCCTGACGCACGATGCGGCAATCGAACGACACAAGCGCATCCTCAAGCACAGGCGCACCGGTCGCCAGCGCCGACCATGCAGCGGCGGCGAACCGCTCCGCAACCGGCGTCTTGCCGCCGAAAAGCCGCGACAAATCCTGATGTGCCTCCGACAAGACGTTGACGCACAGCACGCCGTTCTGCGTCACGGCGGGATGAACGGACGCCCCGCGATTGAGACAGACGAGCAAGGTGGGTGGATTGTCCGTGACGCTGCAGACGGCGGTTGCCGCAAAGCCGGCCAGCCCGGCGGGGCCATCGGTCGTGACGATGTTCACGGCGGCGGCCATCCGTGCCATGGCGTTACGAAACTCTGCGCGCGCGATATCGGGATCGGCGACGGCCACTGCCTTCTCTACGGCCACGGACGTCTTCATGTTCATTCCATATCCCCCAACGCGCATCGGTCAGGCTAGGCTATTGGACGGGCCTGCACATCTCAAGAAACGACATTTTACGGAAGTCGTATCCGGCGAGCAATTAATTCTCTATAAAAACTATCAACAAACAGAAAGATAGCCAAGCGCACCGCATCCCGAAAAATGCCGCCTAAAAAACCTCTGTGCAACTCGGCGAAATCCGCCGTCAGGTCTGGGTGGAAATCAGCAGAAACATCGGCCGCTCGCGCTCGGTCACCCAATCCGGATGGGCGGCAAGATCGTCATCGCTCGGCGACCACTCCTCGACATGGGCGATGATGAAACCGGACTTGATCAGCAGGTTGAGCGTCGTGGCCATCGTGCGGTGCTGCTTGACGACGCCTTCGGCAAGCCAGTTCGTCAGCCTTTTGCCCTCGATCTGATAGGCGCTGAGCGGCCAGATATTGCCGCCCTCGGCATCGACCTGCCATTCGGGTTGCCGCGGCGCCATGTAGATCGGGTGCTCGATCGAGAAGATCAGCCGCCCGCCCGGCTTCAGCGCCTGACGGATCGTTGCCAGAAGCCCGGCAAAATCCTCGATATAGTGGAAGGCCAGCGAACTATAGACGAGATCGAAGCTCGCCCTGGCAAGCCGGAGCTTCTCCAGATCGGCCCGGTCATAGCGAACACGCATATCCATCGTCTCGCAGCGCGCCCGCTCCAGCATCTTCTCCGAGACATCGAGTCCCAAAACACCGGCGGCTCCCTGCTCGGCGGCCCAGCGGCAGAACCAGCCAAACCCGCAGCCCAGATCCGCGACATCGAGGCCTTTCATGTCAGGCAGCAATGCGCGCATGGCCGGCCATTCCGCCGCCCCTGCCAGCCCGTCGACCGAACGTTGAAGGCGGCTATAGCCTGCGAAGAAACCTGGATCGTCGTAGATATTCTGAGTCATGCTCGTCTCCTGCAGATCGACGGTGTCGATCTGCCAGCATCGATTGAGAAGCCGAAACCGCTGCGAAGGGTCACATCACCTTCGCCGCCGTGACCTCGACCTCCACCAGAAACTCGGCTCGGGTAAAGCCGCCGACGATCAGCAATGTGGAAACGGGCTTCGGATCCAGGATGTAGCGGTCGCGCACGGCCATATAGGCGGGGAAATCCTCTCGCGTGGTGACGAAGCCGGAAATGCGGATGACGTCGGCAAAGCTCATGCCGGCCTCGTCTAGGATGGCCCTAAGCGCCTCGAAGCACATCTCGGCCTGGGCCGTGACGTCGGCCGGAATGCGGTCGTCGAGACCGATGCCGAGCTGGCCGGACGTAACCAGAAGGCTGGCGCCCGGCGGCACCAGCAGGCCATGATTGTAGTTGCCGAAAGGGCGGCGGACGGATGGGGGATTGAATACCTTTTTCATCGATTCCGACTCCTGATGACTAAGCGAATTTCAGCATTTTGAGATGAAAGGAGCAAGACGGTCAATGCGCCTTCGCCGAGGTTACCACTCGATTTCGCCGTACTTCCAACAGGATATGTCCAAAAAGCGCGGCCAGGACGATAGGGCCGCCGATCAGCGTCGCAGTCGAGGGACGCTCGGCAAAGACCATCCAGACCCACAGCGGAGTGAGAGGAACCTCCAGCGCGGTCAGCAGGGCGGCATCGGAAGCCGGGACGAGCCGGGAACCGAACGTATAGAGGCTGAGGCCCATCGCATTCTGAACGATACCGAAGGCGATGATAAGACCGAGGTCCTGGCCCGAGATCGAAAGCGGCGAAGCGAACCAGAAGGTAACGAAGGAACACAGCCACGCGGAAAGCGCCATGGCCGGCAGCATCGGCACATTGCGGTGCTGGCGCATGATGACCGCAAGGGCGGCGACGGTCAGCGTCATGATGGCAGCAAGCCCCTTGCCGAGCCAGCTGCCGCCGTCACTCCCATGTCCGGAAAGCATCACGAGCACGCCGATGAAAGCAATGCCGCTGGCAACAAGCGTCCTCATATTCGGACGCTCGCCGATGAAAAGGAACGCGACCCCTGCGGTGACGAAGGGCACCGTCGCGTAGATGACCATGGCATCGGCAACCGACGTATAGTAGATCGAGCCGATGCCGCTGATCATGGACGCCGCGGAAAAGATCGTTGCCGCCAGCGACGGGCCGCGCATGGAGCGCAGGATGCGGAAGGCGTTGCGGCGCTCGATATAGAAAAACAGGGTGAACACCCCGAGACCGGAGACGATTCCGCGGCAGAACAGAATGGTCATGAGATCGGCATGGATCGCTCGCACGAACAGGCCGGACGTCGACCAGGCAAGCGCCGAAAGCGCGACATAAATCACGCCCAGCCTGTATTGTTGCTGTTCCGCCAGCGTCACGATGGAATCCCCCGCCCCTTGGTGGCAGATCATTAGCGGGCGGCAACGATGCCCACAAGCCAAGCTTGCGCCGCGACCTGTCGCTCGTGCCGGAAGATGACGAGGGTTGCAGGAAGGCCACGGCCAATGCCCGTTCATCCGATCGGGCCAGCTCCCTCCGCCTCGCCGCTGTTGGCAAGATCATATTGATCTTGCACATATTTGCGATCGCTTTAGGTTTCTGGCGATCCCGGTCGAAGGAGAATCAGTTGCGCCTGCTGTCGGCCACTTTATTTGCATGCGGCTGCGTCAGCCTGGTCGACGGTCCATTGTGGCCGCCGGCGCAGACCTATGTCGATAAGACGGTGCAATGCAGCCAGAGCAGCAATCCGGCCCGCTGCGAGCATACGCGCGACAGCTGGAAGATCGATTACGAGGAAGCCATCGCAGGCGGATATCGCGCGCAGAAACATGTCGCTTTATGCCTGAGCACCGGTTGCGACGGAGCGATCCAGCCCGACAAGATGCTCGGTTGCGCCTGGCGCATGGTCATAGCCGAAGCCAATCACGCTCTGCCGGACAGCATGGATTTTACCAATCTCAGCCGCTTCTGCGGAACGGACTATATCGACGAGAAGGGAAAGCTCGCTGCCGCCTCGCAGGCGAAGGCGATGCTCCGGCTGATCGGCAAATAGCAAACCACGCGACAGAGGTCTTCCGCCGCGTGATCCGGTCATTGGCCGCGCTCAGGCATAGGGAGCAAGGAAGGTGCGGATGGCCTCGATCTCGTTGGGGCGAATATCGTGGCCGCCCGGATGCCAGTCGAGCGTGACTTCGGCATCCTGACGCGCAAAGTAATCGGCCAGCGCCTTGGTCACCGGCGCCGGCGCGATCGGATCCCGCTCGCCCGCCGTGATCAACACGCGCTTGCCCTGCAGCCTGGCATTGTCCTTCGGCTGGAACGGGATGAGCGGATGCATCAGCACCGATGCATCGAACAGATCGCCATGCTCGATCAGAACGTTGGCGAGGATGTTGGCACCGTTGGAAAAGCCGAGGCCAAGCACCTGCGATGCTCCGTATTGCGCCGCCATTTCCGAAACATAGGCTGCCATCTTTTCCGTGGCCCGGGCAAGATCGGCCATATCGTAGACGCCCTCGCCTGTCCGGCGGAAGAAACGTGCCGCACCGTATTCGGAAACGTCGCCGCGCGGCGATACGATGGTCGCGTCCGGCAGCAGCCGGGCAGCAAAATCGAAGAACTGGTTCTCGTCGCCGCCGGTACCATGGAACGTGAAGAAAATGGGCTTTCCGGATGCACCGGCCTTCAGCCGGTGCACATAACTCGTATCCGTCATGATGTCCTCCCCTGGATTAGCCTTCCAGCGGTTCGAGGTGCTGCTCGATCAGGCCGCGCAGATGCGCATGCTGCTCGGGCAGTTTCAGCGCCTCGCCGAGATGAGCCGTATCCTCGTCGCGGTTGAAGCCAGGTTCATTGGTGGCGACTTCGAACAGCACGCCGCCTGGCGTACGGAAGTAGATCGCCCAGAAGTAATCGCGGTCGATGACCGGCGTGACCTGATAGCCCGTGTCCATCAGCGCCTTGCGCACTTCGAGCTGCTTTGCGCGGTTCTCGACGGCAAAGGCGACATGGTGGACGGAGCCGGCACCCGGAAGCGCACGGTTGATATTCGGCATGGTTTCGAGGTCGACATAGTCGGCACCGTTGCCGCCAGGCATGGCGAGCCGCTTGACGCCTTCATGCGTATCGACCACCTCATAGCCCATGTATTTCAGCAGCTCGGCCGTGGCGCCCTCGTCCCGCAGCCGCATGGCGACGGAATGAAAACCCCTGATGGCATGTTCGGCATCGACGCCGTTATGCGTCCACGGCAGACGCTTGTCGTCCTTGACCTCGACGAGAGCGAAGCCATCGCCATCCGGGCCGGCAAAATG
Source organism: Rhizobium sp. A37_96 (assembly GCF_053521765.1). Lineage (NCBI taxonomy): Bacteria > Pseudomonadati > Pseudomonadota > Alphaproteobacteria > Hyphomicrobiales > Rhizobiaceae > Rhizobium > Rhizobium sp. A37_96. Next base: position 882,545 of record NZ_JBNWDS010000001.1, read on the forward strand.
CAGGCGCTTCTGGCCGAAGGATTCGTCAACCTTCAAGCCCTCGACGCCATGCTGGCCGAGCCGTTCGGTCCAATAACCGATTGCGCCCTCCGGAACGGAGTAAACCGTGCTGCCGACTTCGCCGGTGCCTGGGCGACCACGCGCCATCTTCGGAAACGGGAAGTAGGTCATGATCGTGCCGGGCGTACCGATCTCGTCACCATAGTAGAGGTGATAGACATCGGGCGCATCGAAATTCACCGTCTTCTTGACGCGGCGCAGGCCGAGCGTGTCCGTGAAGAACTTGTTGTTGGTCCGGGCGTCTTCCGCCATCGAGGTAACGTGGTGAAGACCTTTGATCTGGTTAAGCATCTCTAACCCCTTGTCTCGCCTGCACCGGCAGGCGTTTCTCATGAGCAGAAGATGGTCTCGCGAGGCCCTTTTCGATAGCCCCCAATAGCCAAACGGATTGTCTTCAATGAGTGAACGAAAAACTCCGATCGTTCACCGATCCGCAGCCGCGCTTCCGAGAAGCGACACCTTACGGAGCGTCCGGATTGCTCGGCAGGGTCCAGTCGATCGGCTCCCTGCCGTGTTCGGAGAGATATGCGTTGGCCTTGGAAAAATGACGGCAGCCGAGGAAGCCGTTATGGGCCGACAGCGGCGAAGGATGCGCCGCCTTCAGCACCAGATGGCGCTCGGTATCGACGAAGGCGGCCTTCTTCTGCGCGTAGGAGCCCCAGAGCATGAAGACGACGCCGTCGCATTCGTCGTTGACCCTGCGGATCACGGCGTCGGTGAAGCGCTCCCAGCCCTTGCCCTGGTGCGATGCCGCCTGCGATTCCTGGACCGTCAGCACGCTGTTGAGCAGCAGCACGCCCTGCTTCGCCCAGCTTTCCAGAAAGCCGTGCCGTGCCGGCGGAATGCCGAGATCGGTTTCCAGTTCCTTGTAGATATTGACCAGCGACGGCGGAATGCGCACGCCGGGACGCACGCTGAAGCAGAGCCCATGCGCCTGGCCGGCGCCGTGATAGGGGTCCTGCCCGAGGATGACCACCTGCACCTCGTCGAGCGGGGTCAGGTCCAGCGCCCGGAAATACTCGCTGCCACGCGGAAAGATCACCTTGCCACGCTGCTTCTCCTCGACGAGAAAGGATTTGAGCTGCTGCATGTAGGGGCTTTCGAACTCCTGCGACAGCGCCTCTTTCCAGCTCTCTTCCAGCTTGATGCCCGCTTCCGCCATCGTCTTTCGCCTCCGTCTGTTGTCAGCCTGTCGATTGAGGATGAAAGCGGCGGCGTGTCAAGAAAATGGCTGACGCGATGGCGGGAGATCACAGTTTTCGAAGCGGAGCGGCCTGATCCGGATCTTAGGCACCCCTTGCCGGCAACGGCGGTCTTCGGCCCGTCGCAGGCAAGCGGCGTTGCTGGCAGCGCCTAGGATGAGATCGCGACAAGAGCGATCAAGGTGACAAAGACACTCAACGGCGCAAGATGTGCATACTCGCGGTGACGCAGGACAGTTGATAGCGCCGCCGCAATGATTACCGCCCCGAGCACTACGCCGACGATGCGGCTGACAGGAAACGCAATCAGGACGGCGCTCGCTATCTCCAGGCCACCGGTCAGGATATTCCACCAACGCGGATAGCCCCATCGAGCGAATTCGTTTCGCGCACCGGCGGCACCGATCGCGTTGACAATGCCGGCGCCAGCGAATGCGACGATCAGGAACCAGATTGAAAGAACATGAACCATCTCAGAACTCCCCAAACGTCATGGGGATGGCAGCCAGGACCATAATCGCCGCCGTGAGGCCGTGAATGCCGAAGGCGCTTTTGCCGGAGCCTTTCGCCGCGAGAATGAGCAGCATGTCGCCGACGGGGATAATCGCTTCGACCAGAAGGACGATGCCGACCTCCCGCTGGGCACCCCACAGCATAAATGCAAGCACGAGCAATCCCGCTACGATGTCGCGAACGCCCTTGAGGCGAAGCCACCAGGGGATATTTGGACCATCCTCAGGCGGCGGCAGGCCGAAACTGCGCGTCGTGGCCATTGGGTTCGCAATATAGCTGGTGCCGATCGCGATAATCGCGAGGGCCACAAGCAAACCGATGCCGTTAACAAGCCAGTACATTTTGCAATTCTCCTAGCGATGCAATATAATCTATCATTGCTAGTTATTGCCTTAGCGTTGCTAGTTAGTCAAGCGCCGTTATAATTTCGGCGCATAGTTGCCTTACGGGCATGGAGATCCTGGAATGAGTGGCGCAGACCGGAAAAGTCGAGAACGGGCCGAACGGGAAGATCGCATCGTCGAGGCGGCGCGTATGATCGCGGAAAGCGAAGGATGGGACGCCGTTACGATTCGCCGTCTGGCTAAGGAAATCGAATACAGCCAGCCAGTTCTCTATTCGCATTTCGAAAACAGGGATGCCATCGTTGCGGCAGTTGCAATCGAAGGCTTCAAGGATCTCGCGATCGTTCTCAAGGCAGCGGCAGACGAGGCAGCTGGACGACGAGACGCCCTCATGAACGTCGCCATGGGCTATTTTACCTTCGCGCTGAGCCGGCCGGCGCTCTACGACGCCATGTTCAACCTGCCGACCCAATTGAAGTTCGCCGAAGCTGAAACGAGATCGGAGCTTAGAGCCGGTTTCGACGCAATTGCCGCAGCCGTGTCTCCGTTCTGCGCTGATGCGGAGACGGCAACCGAGACTTTCTGGGCAGCCCTTCACGGGCTTGCTGAGCTCGAACGTTCGGGCCGCGTTAGGCCCGGCATGCGCGACAAACGCATCGCTCTTGTTGTTCAGGCGATAGTAGATGCGGGAAGCACCAGGCCCGGCTAAGGCTCATGTCATACGGCCGGACGGCCGCTTCTGGCGGATACCGTCCAATCTCACCATCCCGCGCAGGTTGATGAGATCTGTTACGAGCCCACATCATGCCGGCCGGACAAGTCCCTTTCGCAATCACGCCTTGATGCGCGCCATCTGCGGATCGTAAAGCGGCTTCAGCGACACTTGGCACGGCACGCGGCTCTGCGCGACATCGAGCTCATAGCGACCCGACAGCACGAAATCCTCCGTCACGCCGCCGGGATCGCGGACATAGCCGTAGCCGATGGCCTTGCCGATCGTGTAGCCGTAGCCGCCGCTCGACAGCCAGCCGACACGCTGCCCGTCGCGGTAGATCGTCTCGCGGCCGAGAAGCACGATCTCCGGATCGTCGGGCACGAAGCAGGCGAGCATCTTCTTCACGCCGGAGGCCAGCTGCCGCGCGATCGCTTCCCTGCCGCGGAATGCGACATCCTTCTTCATCTTCACCGCCCAGCCGAGCCCGGCTTCGATCGGCGTATGATCCGGCCCGATATCGGAACCCCAGGCACGATAGCCCTTCTCCAGCCGGCAGCTTTCGATGGCGCGATAGCCGGCATTGGCGAGGCCATGCTCACGCCCGGCTGCCATCAGCACATCGTAGACGGTAGCGGCGTATTCCACCGGCACATGCAACTCGTAGCCGAGTTCGCCGACATAGGTGATGCGTAGCGCCCGCACCGGGCAGCCGGCAATGCCGACGGTCCTCACCTTGCCGAAGGGGAATGCGGCATTCGAAACGTCCGCCGAGGTCACGGCCTGCAATATCTCGCGCGATTTCGGCCCCATCAGCGACAGCACCGAATAGGCCGAGGTCACGTCCACCAGTTCGGCGTGCAGGTCGGCCGGAATATTCCGGGCAATCCAATCGAAATCATGGGTGGCGAAGCCGGTGCCCGTGGTGATGTAGAATTCGTTCTCGGCAGTGCGGGCGACAGTCACGTCGCACTCGATGCCGCCCCGGTCGTTCAGCATCTGCGTATAGGTCAAGGCACCCACAGGCTTGGCAACATCGTTGGCGGCGATCCAGGACATCGCTGCCTCGGCATCCCTGCCCTTGAGCACGAATTTGGCGAAGGAGGTCTGGTCGAAGACGACGGCCGCCTCGCGCACCGCCTTATGCTCCCGGCCGACGGCATCAAACCAGTTTTGACGGCCATAAGTATAGATGTCCTTCGGCTCCTCGCCGGCGAAAAGATCGGCAAACCAGTTCGGCCGCTCCCAGCCGAGTTTTTCGCCGAAGCAGGCGCCCTGTGCCTTCAGGCGATCGTAGAGCGGTGACTTGCGGCATGGCCGCCCGCTCGAATGCTCCTCGAAGGGCCACGCCATGGTGTAATGCTTGCCATAGGCCTCGAGCGTGCGGGTGCGCACCCAGTCGGTGTCGAAATGCGGGCGGCCGAAGCGCCTGATATCGACCGGCCAGAGATCGTAGGGCGGCTCGCCCTTGGCCACCCATTCGGCAAGCGCCATGCCTGCGCCGCCGGCAGACGCGATGCCAAAGGCATTGAAGCCGGCGCCGACGAAGAAATTCCTCAGTTCCGGCGCCTCGCCGAGAATGAAATTGCCATCGGGCGTGAAGCTCTCCGGACCGCACAGCAGCTGCTTGACGCCCGCCGTCTGCAAGGCCGGCACGCGGATGAGCGCCTGCTCCATGATCTGCTCGAAATGATCGAAATTGCTGTCGAGCAGCGTGTAGTGGAAATCCTTTGGAATGCCGTCGAGCGCCCAAGGGATCGGGTTCGGCTCATAGCCGCCCATGACCAGCCCGCCGACCTCTTCCTTGTAATAGGTCAGCCGGTCCGGGTCGCGCAGCGTCGGCAGGTTGGAGGGCACACCGAAGGATTCGGTGATGAGATATTGATGCTCGACCGAGACGAGCGGCACATTGACGCCGAAACGGGCGGCGAACGTCCGCGTCCATTGCCCCGCGCAGACGACGACGCGCTCGCATTCGATACGGCCCTTCTCGGTGATGACCGCGCGGATTCGGCCCTTGTCGATCTCCAGATCGAGAACCTCCGTATCCTCGAAGATCGAGACGCCGGCCATGCGGGCGCCCTTCGCCAGCGCCTGGGTGATATCGGAGGGATTGGCCTGGCCGTCGGTCGGCAGGAAGGCGGCGCCGACGAGGTCGTCGACATCCATCAAGGGCCAGAGATCGAGCGCCTCCCGCGGCGTCAGCAGATGCATCTGCAGGCCGAAGGACTGCGCCGTCGTCGCCTGCCGCTTGACCTCCGTCCAGCGCTCTTCGTTGCAGGCGAGGCGCAGACCGCCATTCATCTTCCAGCCGGTGGCAAGCCCGGTCTCGGCCTCCAGTTTCTTGTAGAGATCGACGGAATAGCCGAGCATCTGCGTGATGTTGGCGCTGGTGCGCAGCTGGCCGACGAGACCGGCGGCATGGAACGTCGTGCCCGAGGTCAGCTTCTTGCGCTCCAGCAGCACGGTATCGGTGAAGCCGAGCTTGCCGAGATGGTAGGCCGTCGAGCAGCCGATGATGCCGCCGCCGATGACGACGGTCTTCGCTGTGGTCGGCAGTTCCTTCATCGTGTCACCTCAAGAGTTGCGAAAGCTCTGCCAGGCGCTCTCGAACCGCCGCAGATTTTCAGCTGTATAGGAAGAATAATCGAAATCGATGTCGGAATGGATTTCCGAGATCATACTCCACATCGTCTCGCGCAGGAGCGAGGCGCATTTCATCGCCTGATAGCGCTGGCGCAGATCGTCGCTGACGCCAGCCTCGAAATAGGCTTCCAGCATCGCCTCTTCCTGCGCCTCGGAGAATTCGTTGTTGGAGGCAAGGCCGCCGAGATCGAAAAGCGGCGTGTTGAAACCGGCATAGTCCCAATCGATCAGCCAAAGCCGCTTGCCGTCGTCGAGAAAATTGGCGGCCAGCAGATCGTTGTGGCCGAAGGCGATCTCGAACGGACCGGCCTCGCGTTCGAGCCGCTCGGCGATCTCCAGAAAGGCAGGCAACAGCGCCTTGTGCCGGCTGCCGCCCGCGTCCAAGGCGGCCGCATAGTCCCTGACCACATGGAAGACCCAGAAGATCGCCGCCGAGCCGCGAAAATGCCGGCCGACATCGCGATGGCAGGAGCGGACGAGATTCACCACCCGCGCCATCATCGCAGGCTCGCGGATATCCTCCGCGGACAGCGGCCCCGCATCGATATAGTCAAGCACCAGTATGCCGGGCTCGTGATGGATGACGGCGGGAGACAGGCCGGCAGCATGGGCAGCCCTGCTCGCCGCGACCTCGTTGACCCGGCTGATGTGGTGAACGGGAATGTCCGACCCCAGCCTGACGACGAAGCGTCGGCCCGCATTGCCGACCAGATAGTTGCGATTGGTAATGCCGCCCACCAGCGGGGCGATCTCGATCGGCCCGTTCCAAATGGCGAGAGACTGTATCCTGTCTTCCGGCGTCGCAGTCATTCCCCCTCCGGTGCTACTGCCGAGCATCCTTCGGATGAGAAAGGTTCCTCACAAAAGCAGAGCTGTCAAGAACCGATCCACAAAATGAAACGAATATTTGGTTTTTTGTTGGATTCAAGCGACAAACTCCCAGCGTATGAGCTATGGATATTGCAAATACGACGCTTCACCGTAGGTGAGATTTGTCTTAAAAACTCAAGCGCGAGGCAACCGGATCGGGTTGTGCGCGTTGACGTCTCTGCCGGCGGCAAGACCGCGGTTTCGCGGGTAACACACGTTTTGGGATCAATACCTCAGTAGGATCAAGGACCATGTCGGGCACATCCCAGCCGCTTCACTCCAATCATCGCGAACGCGAGATCCTGGAGGAACTGCGCTTGGCCGGCGGCGCAAGCCGCATACAGTTCCTGGCCGAACGGCTCGGCGTTTCCGAGGAAACCATTCGGCGCAACATCCGCAGCCTGGAAGCCAACGGGCTGGTGACCAAGGTGCATGGCGGGGTCCATATCAAGGACTCGATGAACGAGCCGCCGCTGCATCTGCGCATGAACGAGAATGCCGAAGCCAAGCGGATGATCGCAGCCTCGGTCGCCGCCATGATCGAGGACGGCGACACAATCTTTCTCGACGTCGGCTCGACCACCGCCTTCATTGCCGTCGCGCTGCAGAAGCACCAGAACCTCTTCGTCGTCACCAATGCCGTTGCCGTCGCCCACGCGCTTGCCACCCGCAACGGCAACCGCGTCTTCTTTGCAGGCGGCGAGCTGCGCGGCCACGACGGCGGCGCCTTCGGCATGGAGGCCGCCAATTTCCTGCGCCGTTTCAATGTTCGCCACGCCGTCCTTTCGGTCGGCGCCATCAATGCGGCTTCGGGTTTCATGCTGCATGACCTCGAAGAGGCCGAATATTCCCGGGAGGCGGCCGGCCGCGCCGAAAATCGCATCGTCGTCGCTGACAGCGCCAAGTTCGGACGCAGCGCGCCGATCGTGCTGAGCGAACCGGCATCCTTTGACGTACTGGTTACCGACGACACGCCTCCGGCCGACATCCGCGCCATGCTGGACCGCAACGAGATCGAGCTGGTCATCGCCAACAGGCAGCGAGCGGAGCGCCGCTAGACCGCCTCGGTTCTTCGATCAGCCCAGGCAACCAGCATCGAAGCTAGGCGCTCGTGTCGGCCTCAAGCGACAGGCTATGCTCATCCTCATCGAAGGCGATGGACTTGCGATAGTTCTTGCACATGGCCTCGAGCGTCTGCGCCGCCTTGCTGGCATGACGCTCCTTATGGCGCAGCAGCCGGAAGCTGCGGGCGGGCAGATCGAATGTCGCCTGGATCAGCAGGCCCTGACCGAGATAGGCCTTCGCCGCCGCGCTTGAAATAGCCGCCGCGCTTTGGCCCACGCAAACCGCCGACAGCACGGCTTCATTCGACGGCAGCACGAGAGCCACATCGAGATCCTGCGGTGCCGCGCCAAGCTTGGCGACTGCATTCTCGAATTCCGAACGCGTGCCCGACCCCTCCTCGCGCATCACCCAGGAGGTGCCGCCGACAAGATCGGCGGCCGTCAGTTGCCGGCCGTCCGCCCAGGGATGGTGCGGCGGCACGACGATGGCAAGCGCATCCTGCGAGACGATCTTCATCGACAAGGCGGGCGCATCCACCTCGCCCTCGATGAAACCCAGCTCGGCCCCGCCATCGACGACGGCCTCTGTCACGGTACGGGTATTGCCGATCGTCAGGTCGAGCTCGATGCCGGGATAATCGCGATGGAACCGCATCAGCAAGGGCGGCAGCCAGTAGCTGGCGATGGTCTGGCTGGCATAGAGGCTGAGCCGGCCGCGCTGCAGCCCGCCCAATTCCGCAAGCATGAGTTCTGCCGAGCGCACCCGCGCAAGCGTCGCCTTGGCTTCGCCGAGGAAGGAGCGGCCGGTCTCCGTCAGCTCGATCCGCCTGCCGACGCGATGAAAGAGTTCCACGCCGTAGTAGGCCTCGAGATTCTTGATCGCGGAGCTGACGGCAGACGGCGTGAGATGGATGGCTTCCGCGGCCTGCGTCAGATGCTCCCGCTCGGCGACGGCGACGAAAATGGCGAGCTGCTCGAAGGTCATGGGAAATCATTCTAATTAATCGAACGAAACATAGGATAATATTCGATGGATGTCGACATAGACAGATGAGACTTTCCTACCGTCACCAAAGCATAACAAACGAATGACGGCACGATATGTCCATTACCCAACGCGCAAATATGATCCTCCCAGGCCTCGCGCTCACCTCGGCCGTAGCCCTTCTAGCCTATGCAGCAGAGCATGTTGAAACCAGCCTTCTCGGCGGCAGATGGATCGAAAGTCTGGTGCTTGCCATAGCGCTCGGCATCGTCGTCTGCACGATCAAGCCGCTGAAGCCGACCATGAAGCCGGGCATCGATTTCAGCGCCAAGTTCCTCCTGGAAATCGCCATCGTCCTTCTCGGCGCCTCCATCAGCCTGTCGGCGATCCGCGGTGCGGGCGTCTGGCTGATTGCCGGGATCGCCATCGTCGTCGTCCTGTCGATCGCCGCCACCTATATGATCGGGCGGGTGCTTGGTCTGCCGCCGAAGCTCGCAACGCTGATCGCCTGCGGCAATTCGATATGCGGCAACTCGGCTATCGTCGCCGTTGCACCGGTAATCGAGGCGGATTCGCAGGAAATCGCCGCAGCCCTCGCCTTCACCGCCGTCCTCGGTATCGCAGCCGTGTTCCTGCTGCCGCTTCTCTATTTCCATCTCGGCATGAGCGTTCCGCAATACGGCACCCTGGCCGGCCTGACGGTGTATGCCGTGCCGCAGGTGCTGGCCGCGACCGCTCCCGTCGGCCTGCTTGCTGTCCAGACCGGCACGCTCGTCAAGCTCGTCCGCGTCCTGATGCTCGGTCCGGTCATCTTCCTGCTCGGCGTCATCACCAAGGCCGAGACAGCCGGCACGGACGGACGCACCGGCCACCACCACTCGCTGGTTCCGTGGTTCATCTGCGGCTTTCTCGGACTGATGGCCCTGCGCTCCTTCGGCCTCATCCCGGATGCTCTGGTAGCACCGATGCAAACGGTTTCCGGCATCCTGACCGTCATCGCCATGGCTGCGCTCGGTCTCTTGGTAAACATCCGCTCCGTCGCCCATGCCGGCGGCAGGGTGATCGCGGCAGCCACGCTGTCGCTGCTGACGCTGGGCGCCATCAGCTACGGTCTGATCCTTGCCCTACAGATTCAGTAGCCCGTACGCCACCGCCGCTCGAAGATCGACCCCGGCTTCCTGCCAGGGTCGATTTCAGCAAAGCGGCGGTCTCGCTCTCGCAGACAGGATAACCGATAGCGTAGCCCTGAAGCTCGTCGCAGCCCAGCTCGGCAAGAACGCGTGCGTGATCCTCGGTTTCCACCCCTTCGGCCACGACCTCGACATTCAAAGCCTGTGCAATCTCGACGATGGAACCGACGAGGCGACGCTGTTCGTCGGATACGGTGATCGCCGTCACCAGCTGCCGATCGATCTTCAACCGTTTTGGCTTGAGCTTGACCAGGCCGATCAATGACGCATGGCCCGAGCCGAAATCGTCGATCTCTATATCGATATCCATCTCCTTGATGCCGGCGATATTGGCAAGCACCCTGTCGTCGGGATCGTCGAGAAAGATGGTCTCCACCAGCTCGAATGCGATGGCCTGGCGAGGTATTCTCAGCGCCCGCAATCCATCGATCAGATCCGGATCGGCCAGCCGGCGGCCGGAGATGTTGACGGCGATGCGCGGCGGCGAAAGACCCTGCGACACCCAGGCCGCCCGGTCTGCCAGCGCACGCTTCAGCACGGCGGCATCGATCTCGGCAGTAAGCCCATATTCATCGGCAACCTTGAGAAAGGCAGCCGGGCTCATCAGGCCTCTTTCCGGATGCCGCCAGCGCGCCAGAGCTTCCAGCCCGACGATGCTGCGGGTGCGGGCATCCACCTGGATCTGATAGAAGGGCTCGATCTGGCGCAAGACCGGCGCCAGCCGCAATTCATCGGCAAGCCGCCGTTCGGCCTGCAGATCGGACTGAAGCTGCGGCGTAAAGAACTCCACGCGGTTGCGGCCGAGTTTCTTGGCCTGAAACAGGGCGACATCGGATTCCGCCAGGAGGTTTCCCGCGCTTTTCGCCTGGCTCATCGCCACGCCGATGGACGCGCCGATCTTCAGCATCTCGTTGCCGAAGCGCACCTCGCGGCGCAAGCGCGAGAAAATATCGTCCGCGATCGCCGCAAGCCTTTCGAGGCTGCCGACATTGACCAATGCGGTCACGAATTCGTCGCCGCCGATGCGCGCCACGACATCATTGGCGGTGATCGCCCCGGAGATGCGGGCGGCGGCGCTCTGCAGCGTCGCGTCGCCGGCCGCATGACCCCATTTGTCGTTGATCTCCTTGAAACCGTCGAGATCGATGTGAAGAACCGCCAAGGTCTCGACCGAGGCGTCCTTGCGCAATTCGGCCAGCCGGCGGTCGAAATAGCGGCGGTTGGGAAGGCCGGTCAGGTAGTCGTGATCGGCGGCATGCTCGATCCGCGATCGGCTCTGCTCGAGCGCCACGGCGCGCGCTTCCGCGATGGCCTTCTGGCTGGCGAGTTCGCGATTGAGCAGAACGTCGGCCGTGACATCCCATTCGGCGCCGATGAACGACGGCGCTCCGTCTGGGCCTTCGTAATAATGCGCGCGGGAGCGCAGGTGCCGCACCTCCCCACCGGGCAGGAGGATGCGGAATTGGGAATTATAGAACCCCTTGTTCTCCAGGGCAACGTCAAAGTCCCTGATCGCCCTTTCGAGATCCTCGGGATGCAGCGCCTTCATCCAGACATCGGACGAAACCCTTCGATTGTGGCGGCGGGTTCCGTAGAGCCTATGCATCTGGAGATCCCAGAGCAGTTCCTGGTCGTTGACGTTATGCTGCCAGACGCCGATTTGAGACGCCTCCAGCGCCAGCTCCAGCCTTCTCAAAAGGTCCTGGAACTCTTCCTCGCTTCGCCCTGATGTCGTCTCTGCCAAAGAGCTCCACCCCCTTCGGAATTTGAAGAGACCGCATAACTGCCGCTAAATATATATGCACTACTCCCTTTCACGAACTTTAATGGCGGCGCATTGGCGTGCCGAGACCCCGGCTAATGATTATGCCGGGGCGGAACGGCGGCAATATTGCGGAAATCGGCGGCGCCATCGAGCACGGCACCATCGGAAAGCTGCGTGACCGAACGGCGGTAGATGCGCTGCCACGGGGTCGCGTCCGGCGGGACCGGCGGTATGCCGTCACCCTTGCGTCGCTCGATCTCCGCTTCGTCCACCAGCATGTCGCAACGGCCGTGGTTGAAATCGATGCGGATGATGTCGCCGGTCCTGAGCCAGGCAAGCCCTCCGCCGGCAGCGCTTTCCGGCGAAGCGTTCAGGATCGAGGGACTGTCTGCCGTGCCCGACTGACGGCCATCGCCGATGGTCGGCAGGCTGCGGATGCCGCGCTTCAGAAGCGCATCCGGCGGCTGCATGTTGACGACCTCCGCTGACCCCGGCCAGCCGATCGGCCCGGCGCCGCGGATGACCAGAATGGTCCTCTCGTCGATACCGAGATCCGGATCGTTGATGCGCTTGTGGTAATCCTCGGAGCCATCGAAAACGACAGCCCTGCCCTCGAAGACCCCTTCGTGGCCGGCCTCCTGCAGATAGCGGCTGCGGAAATCCTCCGACACGACACTCATCTTCATGATCGCGAAATCGAAGAGATTGCCCTTGAGCACGAGGAAGCCGGCGCGCTCCTTCAGTGGCTCGGCGAAGGGACGGATGACCTCGCGATCGGTTGCCTCGCGACCCTTCAGGTTCTCCGCCATCGTCCTGCCCGTCACCGTCGGACAGTTGCCCTCCAGCTTGCCCGCCTGCAGCAGTTCCCACATGATCGCCGGAACGCCGCCGGCGCGATGGAAGCGCTCGCCGAGATAGGCGCCCGCCGGCTGCACATTGGCCAGCAGCGGAATGTCGAAGCCATGCACCTGCCAGTCGTCGGGGTAAAGCTCGACGCCGGCATGCTTGGCCATGGCAGCCAGATGCGGCTGCGCATTGGTCGAGCCGCCGATGGCGGAATTGACGCGGATGGCATTGAGGAAGGCCTCACGCGTCAGAACGTCGGAAGGCTTGATATCTTCCAATACCAGCTCGACCGCCCGTCTTCCCGTGCGATAGGCCATCTGGCCACGCTCGCGATAAGCGCCGGGGATGGCGGCACAGCCGGTCAGCGACATGCCAAGCGCCTCGGCCATCGCGTTCATGGTCGATGCCGTTCCCATGGTGTTGCAGTGCCCCACCGAGGGAGCGGACGCGAGTGCAGCCTCCAGAAAGCCCTCCTCGTCGATTTCGCCGGCCGCCAGCTTGCGGCGCGAGCGCCAGATCGCCATGCCGGAGCCGGCAAGCTCGCCGTCATGCCAGCCATCGAGCATCGGGCCACCGGACAGAACGATTGCCGGGATATTGACGGTGGAAGCCGCCATCAGCGCCGATGGCGTGGTCTTGTCGCAGCCGGTCGTCAGCACCACGCCGTCGATCGGATAGCCGTAAAGCACCTCCACCAGGCCGAGATAGGCAAGATTGCGGTCGAGCGCTGCCGTCGGGCGCTTGCAGTTCTCGAAGATCGGATGGGTCGGGAACTCGATCGGAATGCCGCCGGCATCGCGAATGCCGTCGCGCACGCGCTTGGCAAGATCGAGGTGATGGCGGTTGCAGGGCGTCAGGTCGCTGCCGCTCTGCGCAATGCCGATGATCGGCTTGCCCGACCGCAACTCTTCCGGCGTGATGCCATAGTTCATGAAGCGCTCGAGATAGAGCGCGGTCATATCGATATGATCCGGATTGTCGAACCAGTCCTGCGAACGCAGACGACGCTTGGATGCACCCTTATCGCTCATCTCTTCCTCAAGCCTTTCCTCGGGCATTCTTGTCTTCCAGATATTGCAGCAGACCGCTGTGATCCTGCTCGCCGCCGCCATTCTCGACGAACTCGGCAAACTCCGCCCTGACCGCTTCCGTCAGAGGCAGTCGAAGGGACAGGCTCTCAGCGGCGGCAATAACGGTATCCAGATCCTTCAACTGGTTGCGGGCGGTTCCGCCCGGCTCGAAATTGCGCTCGATCATCCGCTGGCCATGCAGCTCCAGGATCCGGCTTTCCGCAAAGCCGCCGCGAATGGCGGCACGAAAAGCTTCCCGCGATCCGCCGCCGGCTTCGACCAGCAGCATGGCTTCGGCAACAGCGCCGATGGTCACCGCGACGATCTGCTGATTGCCGAGCTTTGCCAGCTGTCCGGTGCCGCTCGGGCCGACGCGTGTGACACGGCCGAGCGGCGCCATGGCATCGCGGACACCGTCTATGACGTCGGCTTCGCCACCGGCCATGATCGCAAGCGTTCCGGCTGAAGCCCCGACCACGCCGCCCGATACGGGAGCATCGATATGATGAAGGCCGCGCTCGGCAAGTTTTGCCGCATGCTCACGGGCAACGGCTGGCGATATCGAGCTGGTGTCGATCACGGTAGCGCTGGCCTCCAGCACCTCGGCAACGCCGCTGCCGAACAGAACTTCGCTGACGGCACCGCCGTTGGTGAGCATGGTGAAAAGTATCGATGCTCCCCGCGCCGCCTCCACCGCCGTATCCGCGACGGTCGCGCCATCGGCAGCCAGAGGCTCGGCCTTGCTCCGGTCGCGATTCCAGACGGTCACGGCAAAGCCGGCAGCCAGCAGCCGCCGGACCATCGGCGCGCCCATCAACCCCGTCCCGAGAAAAGCGATCTTCCTGCCGCTCATAGACTATCCTTCGAATTGGAATGCACAGGGCTCGAGTCGGCATCGCGGCCGATCATGCCGGCGCATCCGGCAACGACCTTCTGCCCGCTATCGCCCTCAAACCCCTCCTGGCCCACTGGCGGCTCCCCACGCTCGACGTACGTCAGTCAACTCATCCAAGAGCTTGATAAACCTATGGTGCCAGCATGCAAAGGAAATCAGCGGCCATGCGGCAAATTCTCCGAAAGATGAAGTCAGCCAGCAGAATAAAAGTACCGCTCAAAAAGCGAAAGGCGGGACCTTTCGGTCCCGCCCATGGCATGTCGAGCACTGGAGTACCGCTCGGCACGGCCTCTATTCGGCGGCGATCGGGAGTACCTCCGCCGAATGATCGTTGTCGTTATGATGATGCTGCTTCAGCGGACGGTTGCCCGTCAGGCTGCGGATCAGCACATAGAAGACCGGCGTCATGAAGATGCCGAAGAAGGTGACGCCGATCATGCCGGAGAAGACGGCGACACCCATGGCGGCGCGCATCTCGGCACCGGCACCCGTCGAGGTGACCAGCGGCACGACGCCCATGATGAAAGCCATGGAGGTCATCAGGATCGGGCGAAGACGCAGGCGGCTGGCCTCGATTGCCGCCTTGACGGGGGTGCGGCCTTCGAATTCCAGCTCGCGGGCGAATTCCACGATCAGGATCGCGTTCTTCGCCGACAAGCCGACGAGCACCACCAGGCCGATCTGGGTGAAGATGTTGTTGTCCCCACCCGTGAGCCAGACGCCGGTCAGCGCCGCCAATACGCCCATCGGCACGATCATGACGATGGCGAGCGGCAAGGTCAGGCTCTCGTATTGAGCGGCGAGCACCAGGAAGACCAGCAGCAGCGCCAGCGGGAAGACGACGACGCTGGAATTGCCGGCCAGAATCTGCTGGTAGGTCAAGTCCGTCCATTCGAAGTCTATACCGGCCGGCAACGTCTCATGCAGAATCTTCTCGATCGCCACTTGTGCCTGGCCCGACGAGAAGCCGGGTGCCGGGCCGCCATTGATGTCGGCCGCAAGGAAGCCGTTATAGCGGTTCGTACGCTCAGGACCGGTGGTGGCATCGACCTTCAGCAAAGCCGAAAGCGGGATCATCTGGCCCGATGCCGAACGAACCTTCAACTGGCCGATATCTTCCGGCTGAGCGCGGAACTTGGCATCGGCCTGCACGCGGACGCTGTAGGTGCGGCCGAAGGCGTTGAAGTCGTTCACATACAGCGAACCGAGATAGATCTGCAGCGTCTGGAAGACGTCGGTGACGGAGACCCCGAGCTGCTCGGCCTTGGCGCGGTCGAGATCGGCAAAGAGCTGCGGCACATTGATCTGGAAGCTCGAGAAGATCCCGGCGAGTTCCGGTGTCTGGTAGGCCTTGGCGATCACGGCCTTGGCCGCCTGGTCGAGCGCCTGGTTGCCGAGGCCGGCGCGATCCTCGATCTGCAGTTTGAAGCCGCCTGTCGTGCCAAGACCGTTGACCGGCGGTGGCGGGAACATGGCGATGAAGGCATCCTGGATGACCCCGAACTTCTGGTTCAGCGCCATGGCGATCGCACCGCCCGAAAGGTCGGGCGTCTTACGCTCATCGAAGTCCTTCAGCGTGACGAAAACGATACCGGCATTCGAGGAATTGGTGAAGCCGTTAATCGACAGGCCCGGGAAGGCGATCGCATTGGCGACGCCTGGCTGCTTCAGCGCGATGTCCGTCATGCGCTTGATCACGTCTTCCGTACGGTCGAGGCTTGCTGCATCCGGCAACTGTGCGAAGCCGATCAGATACTGCTTGTCCTGCGACGGCACGAAACCGCCCGGAACCGTTGTGAACAGGCTATAGGTCGCTCCTACCAGCGCAAGATAGATCACCATGACGATGCTCTTGCGCGACAGCAGGCCGCCGACGCCCTTGCCGTAGTATTTCGAACCGGCTCCGAAGGCCCGATTGAAGCCGCGGAAGAACCAGCCGAAGATCGCGTCCATGACCCGCGTCAACCGATCCTTCGGCGCATGATGGCCCTTCAGGAGCAGGGATGCGAGCGCCGGAGACAGGGTGAGCGAGTTGAAGGCCGAGATGACGGTCGAGATCGCGATCGTCAGGGCGAACTGGCGGTAGAACTGGCCGGACAGGCCGGAGATGAAGGCAAGCGGCACGAAGACCGCGACGAGAACCAGCGCGATCGCGATGATCGGGCCGGAGACTTCCTTCATGGCCTTGTAGGTGGCGTCTCGCGGACTGAGCCCGTTCTCGATATTGCGTTCGACGTTCTCGACCACCACGATCGCGTCGTCCACGACGATACCGATCGCCAGCACCAGGCCGAACAGGCTGAGCGCGTTGATCGAAAAGCCGAAGACATACATCACGGCGAATGTGCCGATGATCGACACCGGAACGGCGATCAGCGGGATGATCGAGGCGCGCCATGTCTGCAGGAACAGGATGACGACGAGGACGACCAGCGCGATGGCTTCGAGCAGCGTGTCGATCACCTTCTCGATAGAGGCGCGGACGAATTTTGTCGTGTCGTAGACGATCTCGTACTTGACGCCCGCCGGCATGGCCAGCTGCAGCTCGTTCATGGTCGAGCGCACATTGTTGGCGATCTCGATCGCGTTCGAACCGGGTGCCTGGAGAACCGCGACTGCAACGGCCGGCTTGCCGTCGAGCAGCGAACGCAGCGTATAGTCTTCCGCACCCAGCTCGACGCGAGCGACGTCGCGAAGGCGGGTGATCTCGCTGTTGGCCCCTGTCTTGACGATGATGTTGCCGAATTCCTCGGGCGTGCGCAGGCGGCCCTGGGCATTGACGTTGAGCTGCATATCCACGCCCGGCCGGCTGGGCGAAGCACCGATGATGCCGGCCGCAGCCTGGACGTTCTGTGAGCTGATCGCATTGCTGATGTCGCTGGCGGCAAGATTATGCTCGGCCGCCTTCTGCGGATCGATCCAGACGCGCATGGAATAGTCGCCGGCGCCGAAGACCTGCACCTGCCCGACGCCTTCGATGCGGGCAAGCCGATCCTTGACGTTCAAGGTTGCATAGTTTCGCAGATAGGTGATGTCGTGGTCGGCCCCGTCCGAGACGAGGTTGACGACCATGATGAAGTCTGGCGAGCTTTTGACGGTCGTGATGCCGAGGGCACGGACTTCCGCGGGCAAGCGCGGCTCAGCCTGCGAAACGCGGTTCTGCACGAGCTGCTGCGCCTTGTCCGGATCTGTGCCGAGCTTGAAAGTGACCGTCACGTTGAGAACGCCGTCGGACGTCGCCTGGCTGGACATGTAGAGCATGCCCTCGACGCCGTTGATCTGCTCTTCGAGCGGCGTCGCCACCGTTTCGGCAATAACGGTCGGGTTGGCGCCGGGATAAGTGGCGCGCACGACAATCGACGGCGGCACAACCTCCGGATATTCGGAGATCGGCAGCGCCCTGAGGCCGATCAGGCCGGCGACCACGATGAGGACCGAAAGAACACCGGCAAAGACCGGGCGGTCGACAAAGAATCTGGAGATGTTCATAGCAAAGCCCTCTCCGGGGTAAAAACGGATGCAAAATCCCTGGCCGGCGAATTCAGAGCCGCCGGCGGATCATGCGAATTGGAATGTCGGCCTTCCGCCCATGGGCAGAAGGCGAAGTCTTATTGAGCGGTCGCGACCTTCTCTGCCAGCTGCGGGGCGACGACTGCACCGGGACGGATGCGCTGCAGCCCGTTGACAACGACCTTTTCGCCGACCTTCAGGCCGTCCTCGATCACCCGCTGATCATCGACCAGCGAACCGAGTTGGACCTGCCGGTAATTGACCTTGTTGTCGCCATCAACCACGAAGACGAACTTCTTGTCCTGGTCGGTGCCGATTGCGCGGTCGCTGATGACGAGCTTGCTCTCGGCCTTCGGCTGGCCCATGCGAACCCGCACGAACTGACCGGGGATGAGACGGCCGCCGGGATTGTCAAAGACGGCGCGAACGCTGACGGTGCCGCTCGCCGCGTCGACTTCGTTGTCGATCAGCTGCAGCTTGCCCTTGATCGGCGTGCCGTCATCGCTTGCCGTGCCGATCTGGACCGGGATCTGCTCGACCGGCGGAACAGCGCCGCCGGTTGCCGGCAGTTCGGCCAGGGCCTGGGTCACGGTCTGCTCGTTGGCGCTGAAGCTCGCATAGATCGGATCGACCGAAACGAGCGTCGTCAGCGCCGGAGAAGAAGACCCGGCGGCCACGAGGTTGCCGACGGTGACGGCGATCTTGCCGACGCGACCGGCGATCGGGGCGCGGACCTGCGTGTAGTCGAGGTTGAGCTGCGCCGTCTGCAGAGCCGCATCGGCGGCCTTCAGATTGGCAACGGCCTCGGCATAGTTGCTGGCGCGCGTGTCCATGTCGCTCTGCGAGATCGTTTTGCTGTCGGAGAGCTTCTGGCCGCGATCGACCTCGACCTTGGCGAGATCGAGCTTGGCCTTTGCTGCTCCGACCTCGGCCTGAGCCTGGGCGACGGCCGCCTCATAGGGTGCGGGATCGATCGTCACCAGCAGGTCGCCCTGTTTGATCAGGGCACCTTCGCGGAAATGCACGGACTGGATGGCGCCAGCGACGCGCGGCCGGATCTCGACACGGTCTATAGCCTCGAGCCGGCCGGAAAATTCCTGCCAAGCCGTAACGTCGCGCGGTTCGACGGCAGCAACGGTGACGGGAATGGCAGGCGGGGCCGCCTGGCTGGCCGCCTCGGTTGCCTGAGCGCCGCGTGGCAGCTCCAGATAGAAGGCCGCGCCTGCAACAGTCGCAGCAACACCCATGCCGGCGCCCCACAGGGCCCAGCTCTTACCGTTGGACTTCATGTTGGTCTCTCCTTTGGCTCCGTCTTGGGATACGGGGCCGAAAATTCCTATCGTCTCAATAAATCGGGGGGCCGAAGCGTCGCGCATGCGCGTGACTATTGCTCCGGTCTTGTGCCTTCGACGTTTCATCCCATCCGCGCTTATCCCTTGCGGACGGAATACCCTGGTCGATCAAGCCTGCACGTCTTCGACAAAGCCCTTGAAACAGCAGCAGATATCCTGCTGCCACGAGGCCCTGTCCTTCGACTGCCCGCCGTAGAGTGTGGGCCAGCCTGTCCCGGCGGGAAGGACTTGCTGGCGAACACGGACGCCGGCCGCTTTCAGCCGACTGCCGTATTCCATGCTCTCGTCGCGGAGCGGGTCGTCCTCGGCCGTGAGCACCAATGCCGGCGCGAGGCCCGAAAGCCGCGAACAGTATCGAGGCGCGGCATAAGGGTGACAGACACCGCCCAGGAAACCCAGGTAACGGTTCCAACCCTCCGTCCAGCGCTCGCGCATGCCGCTTTCCTCCGCCTGGAGGAAAGATTTCGATCCCATGAAGGGATCGAGCAGAGGCGAAATCAAAACCTGTCCGTCTAACGAACCGGGTATCTGATCGCGCGCCTTTAAAGCGACACCCGCTGCGACATTGCCACCCGATTCCTCTCCGGCGACAAACAACAGCGATTTTTTCGCCCCACCCAACGCAAGCATGTTCCGCTTGTTGCTGAGGTAGGCAAGAATTCCGTAGGCGCATTCGAGCACCTTCGGAAAAGCATTCTGATTGCAGCTCGTATAATCCGCTGCAACCACGATGGCGCCGGCCTCCGCGAGGCTCGCCGCTACCGGTCTGTTGGTCGCGTGATCGGTGTCGAGAAAAGCGCCGCCGTGCAGATAGAGCACGAGAGGCGCCGCCTTCTTCAAACCTTCGCCGTTATAGATCCGAGCTGCCACCGGCCCCGTAGGCACGTTTTCCAGCACAACATCTTTCCACGGCGCACTCATCGACCAAAATCCCTGTCTGCTCGAGTAAATATGATCCAATCCAGAAGCGGTTTATCATGCTTTACGATCATATTCTCGAAAATGCGGTCCCTGGCGCCCCCATGCCGCATTGCATCAATCTCGATAAAAACATATTGTTATTCCGCTTCGAGAATAAGTAGCCTATATTCGATCAGACTATTCAGGATAACAAACAATCGACCTCTTTTCTTCGCGGTCGAAGGGCATCACAGAATGGATCAGTTGTCAGCAATGCGGGCATTCGCGCGCGTGGTGGAAACGGGTAACTTCACCCGCGCCGCGGCGGCCCTTTCCATGCCGAAGGCGACGGTGACGACGCTCATCCAGTCGCTGGAATCGCATCTTCATGCCAAGCTTCTCAACCGGACGACCCGCCGCGTCATGGTGACGACGGATGGTGCGCTCTATTATGAGCGCGCGGTTCAGCTCCTCTCCGAAATCGAGGAGCTGGACGGCAGCATCAGCAATTCGCAGAGCCTGCCGAGCGGCCGCCTGCGCGTCGAAATGGCCGGCGCCTTTGCCGAGAAGATCGTCATGCCGGCGCTCTGCGACTTCCATCAGCGCTACCCCGACATTCACATCGATCTCGGCGTCGGCGACCGTCTCGTGGATTATCTGGCCGAGAATGTCGATTGCGCCCTGCGCGCCGGAATGCCGAGCGACCAGTCGCTGATCGCCCGCCGCGTCGGCGAAATACATCTCGTGACCTGCGCGGCGCCGCTTTACATCGAGAAGCACGGCATGCCGGAACGCCCCGAGGATCTGGAAACCAGCCACTATGCGGTCAGCTATTTCCGCGCGCAAACCGGCCGCACGGTTCCTTTCATGTTCGAACGCGGCAACGAATCGCTGGAAATCAGCCCGCGCTATATCCTCTCGGTGAATGACAGCCGCAGCTATGTCCAGGCGGCCTTGACCGGTCTCGGCATCGCGCAAGTGCCCAGTTTCATGGCGCGGGACGCGCTCGCCAGCGGCGAACTTGTGCCGGTCCTCTCCGGCTGGGGCCGCCCGTCGCTGCCCTTGCATATCGTTTACCCGCCCAATCGGCACCTCAGCAACAAGGTGCGCGTCTTTGTCGACTGGCTGGCAAAATTGCTGGTCACTTCGCGAGTCGGCGAAGCCTGACATACGGGCCACCTTCTGCCCATCATGCGAGAAGAAAGTGGCCCTCCTTACTGACAGTCAGGCCCAGGATGCGTCTGCGGGCTGGCGGACCGTCGAGTTCAGCCGGTTCCAGACATTGTCGATCGCTATCGAGACGATCAGGGCCGACAGCGCCTTCTCGTCGTAGTGTCTTGCGGCCTCGCTCCAGATCTCGTCGGTGACGGCGTCCGGCCGGTCGGCAAGCCGGGTGACCGCTTCCCCGAGCGCAAGAGCCGCGCGCTCCGCATCGGAGAAATAGGGCATCTCGCGCCAGGCGGAGACCCCCACAATGCGCTCCATCGCTTCGCCCGCCTTCTGGAGCTTGCGAAAGCCCATGTCGGTGCAGACGCTGCAGCCGTTGATCTGGCTGACACGCAGATGCACAAGGTCCATGACGGTCTCGGAGAGGCCCCGATCCTTGATGGAGTTGCTGACGGCCAGAAGCGCCTGCAGCGTTTCGGGCAGGACGAGAACGGGATTCTTCATACGAGCTTGCATATTCGTTTCCTCTGAGTGTGAGAGCGCTGTTGCGGCTCATGTCCTGACGATGCACTTTCCTGCCGATCCGCTGTCACACCGGCCGGATTTCGTTCGTCATAGGGTCTGACGAAACAGGATGAGGGAATGTGACCGATGGACGGGAAAAAGTGGCAGGCCCAGAAATTCGAGGCGAACCGGCCGCATCTGCGCGCCGTCGCCTATCGCATGCTCGGCTCGCGCACCGAGGCCGAGGATGCGGTGCAGGAAGCATGGCTGCGCCTGATGCGAAGCGATACGTCCGATGTTGAAAATCTCAGCGGATGGCTGACGACGGTCACGGCCCGCATCTGCCTCGACCTGCTGCGTGCCCGCAGATCCCGCCGCGAGGAGCCGCTGACCCTTCGCATCCCCGAACCTGCGGTGATCCACGAGGCCGGAAACGGCACCGACCCGGAACAAGATGCATTGCTGGCCGATTCCGTCGGCCTGGCCCTCCTGGTGGTGCTGGAAAAGCTCAATCCGGCCGAGCGGCTCGCCTTTGTCCTGCATGACATGTTCGACGTGTCTTTCGACGACATCGCCCCGATCGTCGGCCGCACGGCGGTCGCGACCCGTCAGCTTGCCAGCCGTGCCCGCCGCCGCGTGCAGGACACGCCAACATCGACCGAGGCCGACCTCACGCGCCAGCGCCACGTCGTCGATGCCTTCTTCACCGCCTCGCGGCTCGGCGACATGCAGGCACTGCTGGACGTCCTCGATCCCGAAGCCGTGTTCCGACCGGATGCCGTTGCCGCCCGCATGGGATCGGTCAGTGAAATGCGCGGGCGCGCCGATGTCGCCAGGGCTTTCAACGGTCGCGCGCAGGCAGCCCGGCTCGCCGTCATCAATGGCGCGGTCGGCGCCATCGTGGTGATCGGCGGTCAGCTGCGCATCGCGCTTCATTGCGCGGTCAGCGCGGACGGCGTGATCGCGAGCATCGACGCGATGGCCGATCCGCAAGAATTACGCAGGCTCGAGATCGTTCTGATCGAACCCTAGACTTTTAACGCATATGCGTCGGGCTCGTGCCCGTCAGCCTGCGAAACATCGCAATGAAGGCGGACGCATTGCTGTAGCCCAGCCGCGATGCGATCCGGTGCACGGGCTCGCCACTCTCGATCAGCGACAGCGCGGCGACCAGCTTCAGCCGCTGTCGCCACTCGTTGAAGGAAAGCCCGAGGTCGTCCTGGCACCGGCGCGACAATGTGCGCTCGGTCGTTCCCATCCTGCGCGCCCATTCCGTCAGGGAGTTCCGATCACCGGGATCGGCCTGTAACGCGGCCAGCACCGGGCCGAGTAGCGGATCGTCGGCAAACGGCAGGTAGCTCTCGCAGCGCGGCGCCACGCGGATCTGGTCGACCAGAACCTGCGCAAGCCGCAAGTCCTCGGCCGTTTCGGGTATCGTCACATCGCGCGCCGCGAAATCCGCGAGGATCGCCTTCAAGAGTGGACTGATGCTAAGCGTGGAGGGCTTGTCCGGCAGATCGATGCAGAGGGCGCGTTCGACATAGACGGTCACATAGCGCAGGTCGTGCTTGTTGTGGGCGCCATGCATGGTGTCCGGCGGCAGCCAGATGGCATAATGCGGCGGCGACAGATAGGGCACGCCCTGAATGTCGAACTCGCAGACGCCGACGAGTGCATAGTTGAGCTCGCCCCAGGGCTGGCTCTTTTTGGGAAAAACCGTGCCCGCCCTGTAATTCTCGGTCCGGAAGGAAACCGGGTTCGGCGGATCGCCTTCGATGCGTGGAGACCTGACAGACATGTCCTCATTTCACTATCGCTTGTCTTGATCTCGCTATATACCAGAATTCGGACAAAAGGTAGAACAGCCGAAGGATGGCGAACCATGTCACCCTCCTGCATTTCGCCCCAAGCCAAAAGACGACGGGAGACCACCCCCATGAGCACCCAGCCGAACGCTTCCGCATCCATCGTCAGCGCGGCCGGTCTTGCGCCGTTGCTGACGGTGCTGATCTGGTCCGGCAATACCGTCGTCACAAAGGCGTCCGCCGGCGTGATCTCTCCTGGCTCCATTTCCTTCTACCGATGGCTCCTTGCCTTCGTCGTGCTCCTGCCCTTCGTCGGCCGCGCGGCATGGCAGAACCGGGCACTGCTTCGGCAGCATTGGCTGAAGCTCGCCACCCTCGGCGCCCTCGGCATGGTGATCTACCAGAGCCTTGCCTATGAGGCGGCCAAGACCACATCGGCCGTCAACATGGGCGTCATGATAGCCCTGATGCCGCTGCTGTCGACCGTGCTCGCGGGCCTTCTTGCAGGCGAAAGGCTTACTGTGGCAAGCCTTGCCGGCGGCGCGATTTCGTTGATCGGGCTTGTCTATCTGACCTCGCAGGGCGATCCGATGCGGCTGTTGAATGGCGGCTTCCATATCGGCGACGGCCTGATGATCATCGCCGTCCTGTCGAATGCGCTCTATGGTGTGATGCTGAAGCGCTGGGCGATGCCGATCCCGATCTGGCAGCAACTCTTCTGGCAGATCGGCTTTTCGACCCTGCTGCTGATCCCTGTCTTCCTGATGGGCGATATCTCGCCGGTCACCACCGCAAACCTGCCCCTGATCCTCTATGCCGCGATCCCGACGTCCCTCGTCGCGCCGCTCTGCTGGATGATCGGCATTCATAAGCTCGGGGCGAGCCGGACGTCGCTGCTGATCAATCTTCTGCCCATCGTCGTTGCGGCATTGGCCTGGGCGCTTCTTGGCGAACAGCTGCATTCCTATCATGCCATCGGCGGCGCCCTCGCCCTCGTCGGTGTCGGCCTCGGCTTACGGAAAGCTCGGGCAAGGAACGGCGAGACCGCTCCCGAAACGGACGAGCCGAACTGGGAGACAGAGGAAGCTTGACATGCGCTCCGAGAGGCCCCCTTTCCTTTCGGCCACGCTTCGTTCTACCATGAACGAGTCCCGAGAAGCGAAAAGGAAGCGAGCGTGCGCATAGCCCTGGAACCGGTGTCCACCAGAACGACGATCCAGGAGAGCGTCTATCAGCAGCTGAGAAACGCTTTGATGGCCGGCAATTTCGATCCCGGCCAGACGCTGACCATCGCCTCGCTCGCCGAAACCTTCGGCACCAGCAACATGCCGGTCCGCGAGGCCCTGCGCCGTCTGGCGGCCGAAAATGCCCTTGAAGTCGCCGCCAACGGCTCGGCCCGGATTCCGATCGTCACGCTCGCCCGGCTGGACGACCTTTGCCGCGCCCGCATTGCGGTGGAGGGTCTCGCCGCCGAACTCGGCATGCCCAACCTCACCCCCACCGACATCGCGACCCTCGAGCGCATCGCCGGCGAACAGCATGTGATCGGCCTCGGCGCCAACGTCTACGATCTCATGGCCAGGAACCAGCAATTCCACTTCACCATCTACCGCGCTTCCGGTTCCGAAGTGCTGCAGCAGCTCATCGAGACGTTGTGGCTGCGCTTCGGCCCTTACATGCGCATGCTCTCCGCCTCGGTCGAGCCCCTGATGCGCAGCGGCGAGCTCGATCCTGCCGGCGAGCATGTTGCCATTGTCAAGGCGCTGAAGGCCGGCGACTTTGCCGGAGCCCGCGACGGTGTCGTGGCCGACATTCGCCGCACCCATGAAATCCTGCAGGATTATTGCCCGGCCACGCAGGACGAGCCGCGCAAGGGCTCGGGCCTGGCCCGCCGCTGAAGTGCATCGCGACCTGCGGGATTCGCTGTTCGCGATTTGGGATCCTTGCGATTGAGCCGGCGTTTATCGGAAGGCCGCCGCACAGTTTTGCCCGACATTTTTGAATCTCACGCCGAGAGTTCGAGAAATTTGGTTGAACCTTAAACTATTTTGTGATCAAATGATCAAACTAGAGATTTCAATCCCAACATCCAGAGCGAGATCGCCATGAGTTCCGCCCCTTCCGCATCGCAATTCACCGGCCACAACAGCTTCCCGGTCGACGAGGTCCGCGCCTTGTTCCCGGCCATCCAGAAGGCCGGCGATTTCGTCTTTCTCGACAATGCCGGTGGCGCGCAGGTTCCCCAGGCGGTGGTCGATGCAGTCGCCAACCACCTCATCGATTTCAACGTCCAGCGCATGGCCAAATACCAGCACAGCCAGGGCGTCGACCGCAATCTCGACGAGGCGCGTGAAAGCGTCGCCATGCTGGTCAACGCCTACCGCCCGGAAGAAATCTCCTTCGGCCAGAACGCCACCTCCTTCATCCGCCTTGTGAGCCTCGGCATCGCCAAGCTACTCGGCGAGCGCAACGAGATCGTCGTCACCGACATGGATCACGATGCCAACATCGCCACCTGGATGGCGCTGGAAGCCGACGGCGCCAAGATCGTCTGGTGGCGCATGCGCGAGGACGGCACGCTGCATACCGAGGATCTGAAGCCGCTGCTCAACGACAAGACCCGCCTCGTCGCCTGTACCGTCACGGCGCATTCGATCGGCACGATCGTCGATGTCGCAGCGGTCTGCAAACTGGCGCATGCCGCCGGCGCGGAAACCTTTCTCGATTGCGTGCACTACGGCCCGCATGGCCTGATCGACGTGCAGGCCTGGGGCTGCGACTATCTCGTCTGCTCCGGCTACAAGAACTTTTCGCCCCACATGGGCTTCCTCTGGGGCCGCTACGACGCATTGGTCAAGCTTCCCACATTCAAGGAAGACTTCATTCCGGACGTGCCGCCCTACAAGATCGAAGTCGGCACCTTCACCTACGAGAACGTCGCCGGCATGAATGCCGCGGTCAAGTATCTCGAAAGCCTCGGCCGTCGTTTCCTGCCGACCGGCGAGCATAGCCGCCGTGAGGCGCTCGCGGCCGCCATGGGCGCGATCCGTCAATACGAACTGATGCTCTCGCGCGAAATGATCGCGGTGCTCAAGCGCCATGGCGCTGTGATCTACGGCATTTCCGACGAGGCTCGCCTGGAGCAGCGCGTTCCGACGATCTGCTTCAACATGCCAGGCATCACCCCGCAGGAATTTGCCGCCGAGATGGGCAAGGAACGCATCGGCCTGCGCGACGGTCACATGTTCGCGCCGCGCCTGATGAAGCGTCTCGGCCTTTCGATGGAAACGGGCGCCATCCGCGTATCGCTGGTGCACTATAACAAGGTCGAAGAGATCGCGCGGTTCGACGCGGTTCTCACCGAGATCATGGCGCGGCGCAAGTAAGCCGCGCCTGTGAGCGGTGGCGGCGCCCGAACAACTCCGCCACCGCAAATCCTCCGTGCCGGTGCATTGACCGGCACGGAAAGCTGTCCTGAATTCAGAACAGATTGCCGCTTCGCAGTTGTATCTTTTCGGTCTATCCCTCGTTGAGAGGACCGCTGAAATGTGAGGATGACGATGAGCGATTTCCGACGGAACTGTATCGAGCGCAAGCTGCTCGTCGGTACGTTTGCGGCCATTCCGCATCCGGTCGCCATCGAAGTCACGGCAGCCGCGGGCGTCGATTTCCTTTGCATCGACTGGGAGCATTCGCAGATCAGCCGCGAGCGTATCGAGGATCTGATCCGCGCCGCCGATGTCCATCGCGTTCCTGCCATGGTCCGCGTGCCCGGCCATGCGGCGGAGGACATCGCGGCCGTTCTGGATGCGGGCGCCGCAGGCGTTCTCGTGCCGCGGATCTCGACGGCGGAGCAGGCTCGCGCAGCCGTCAAGGCCACCCGCTATCCGCCGCACGGCGCGCGCGGCGTCGGCCCGGGTCGCGCAGCGGCTTACGGCTACCGCATTCCGGATTACCTCGCCAAGGCCAATGCGGAACTGTTGCTTGCCATCCAGGTGGAAACGGCGGAGGGACTTGCCAATATCGCCGAGATCGCGGCCGTCGACGGTATCGACCTCATTTTCATCGGCCCCGGCGACCTTTCGGTTTCGATCGATGCCATGGGACCGGCGGGCAAGGAAAGGCTCGATGCGGCCATCAGGACCATCACGGAAACGGCTCTGTCCGCCGGTCGCGCGGTCGGCATCTTCCGCCCCTCGCCAGACGATGTCGGCGCGTGGTCGAAGGCCGGCATAAGCTTCTTCATCCTGGCGAGCGACACGATGTTCCTCGGTGCCGGCCTGACGGCGGGCGTCGATGCCGCAAGACAGGAAAAGCAAGCCGGAAAGAAGAAAGAAAGCTGATTTTTATCATAGAGTTACCACGAAAGCCCATGATATGGAATCGAGCAGCGAAATAGACTTTTTAAGCTTAAACTTTGTCCTTGAAATGCATCCGTTTTTGGATAACCATTCGAAATTGAAGGGTGGTCCAAGCGAAAGCTTCCGCCGCCGTTCCAACCCTTCAACACCGGATTCCCAGGGGAAATTCCTTGTCTCTTCTGCCGCAGCATAACCTGCCGAACGCGATGTCAGGCCGCGACGCCCTCGAAGGCATTCGCGCCCAGATCCGCGACATGCGCACCGACAACATCGCCGTCCTTGCCAAGCGCGCCCGCGAACTCGGCGGCGTCATTCCGCTCTGGTTCGGCGAAGGCGACATGGTGACGCCGGACTTTATCCGCGAGGCGGCGAAGAAGACGCTCGACGACGGCGCCACCTTCTACGTTCCAAACATGCGCGGGCTGGCAACGCTGAACGAAGCGCTGTCGGAGTATCAGACGCACTGGCACCAGCACCCGATCCCCATCGAGCGCACGACGGTCGCCCCCGGCGGCATGCAGGCTCTCTATATGGCGCTCGAATTGCTCGTCGATGTCGGCACCAATGTCGTCTACGTGGCGCCGCAATGGCCCAACATCCACAACGCCATCCACCTGATCGGCGGCGAGCCGCGCGCCGTATCGCTCGATTTCGACACCGACTGGCGGCTCGATCTCGACAAGCTTTTCGCCCGCTGCGATGCCCGCACCCGCGCAATCTTCCTGTCGACGCCTGCCAATCCGACGGGCTGGACGGCCTCGCGCGAGGAGATGCAGGCCCTGCTCGATTTCAGCCGCCGCACCGGCATCTGGATCATTTCCGACGAGGTCTATGCCCGCCTCTATTTCGACGGCGAAATCGCGCCTTCGATCCTGCAGGTAGCGGAAGACGGCGATCGCGTGATCGCCATCAACAGCTTCTCGAAAGCATGGGCGATGACCGGCTGGCGCGTCGGCTGGCTGACGCACCCGTCGGCCATCGCCGACCAGCTCGGCGCCATGACGCAATATATCAACAGCGGCACCTCGGCCATGGTTCAGGCCGGAGCAGCAGCCGCCCTGCGCGAAGGCGAGCCGCTGGTTGCCGAAATCCGTGGACGGATCAAGGCCGGCCTCGACCTTGCCTATGAAAAGCTGCCGAAGATACCGGGCATGATCCTGCCGGAAAAGCCGCGCGGGGGCATGTATGCTTTCTTTGCGCTGCAGGGCGAAGCCGATGCCACGGCGCTCTGCGAGCGCATCCTGGAAACGGCCCGCGTCGGTTTGGCGCCCGGATATCATTTCGGCGAGTCGTCCCGCGCATTCCTGCGCATGTGCACGTTCCGCGAAACCGAACAAATGCGTATCGCGCTCGACCGCATGGTCGATGCGATGGCATGATACGACCGCCCGTCCGGGCGGCCGGGAATACCCGCGGGTGAGAGGAAAAGCCCGCAGCCATAACCAGAGGGAGACTAAGAAAATGCATATTACTCGTCGCAGTCTGCTGGTCCTAGCGACCGCCGTCGGCCTGGCCGGCGGAAGCCACCTCGCCTATGCCGCCGATGCGCTGAACGTCGGTTCCTACCCGAACAACCCGCCCTTCGAATACAAGACCGCCAATGGCGGCTTCGAAGGCTTCGAAGTCGATGTGGTCAACGAAGCCGCCAAGCGCGCCGGCATGACCACCAATATCGCCGACTACGGCTTCCAGGCCCTGTTCGCGGCAACGAGCTCCAAGCGCATCGACGTGGCGATTTCGTCCATCACCATTACGCCGGAGCGCCTGAAGTCGCAGTCCTTCACGCAGCCCTACTACGACTCGGACATGGGCGTCGCCACCAAGGAAAGCAGTTCGATCAAGGCGCTTGCCGACCTCAAGGGCACGGTTGTCGGCGTCTTGTCGGGTTCGACGGGTGAAAAATGGGTCAACGACAACAAGGCCGCTCAAGGCTTTGCCGACGTCAAGGGCTACAATTCGCAGCAGGACATGTTCCTCGATCTCGGCGCAGGCCGCATCGACGCCGTCGTCAGCGACATTCCGGGCATGCAGTATCTCTTCGTCAAGACCAAGGGCTTCGCCATCAAGGATCGCATCAAGACCGGCGAGCAGTACGGCCTGATGATGACCAAGGACTCGCCGCTTCTCGGCAAGATCAACGACGCCATCACCGCGATGAAGAAAGACGGCACGCTGGAAAAGATCCATGAGAAGTGGTTCGGCGGCAAGGCACCGGCTGGTTCGTCCACCGTCACCGAATTGCCTATCCCCAAGGCGTGATCAAAAGATCATCGTTGAAATGAGACTACGCCGGTCGCAACGACCGGCGTAGATGTAAGAAATCTTATCTTCGTTTTGCACACGGGAGTGCCAATGTCTTTCGTCGATACCTTTCTCAATTCCGACGTCATGATCTCGGCTTTCCCGCAGCTGCTGCGCGGGCTTTGGATGACAATCGCGCTCGGCGTGGTCAGCATCCTGATCGGCGTGACCGGCGGGCTTATCATCAGCCTGATCCGCCTCTACGCCCCCAAGCCGCTGCAGCTGCTGATGATCGCCTATATCGACATCATGCGCGCCATGCCGATGCTGGTCGTATTGATCCTGATCTATTATGCCCTGCCCTTCGTCGGCATCAGCTTTTCCGCCTGGTGGTCGGCCATCCTCGGCTTCTCGATCGTGCTTGCCGCCTATTCGGCCGAAGTCTTCCGCTCGGGCATCGAAAGCGTGCCGCGCGGCCAGTTCGAAGCGGCCGCCGCGCTCGGCATTCCGTTTCTGATCACGCTCTACAAGGTCGTGCTGCCGCAGGCAGTCCGCATCGTCATCCCGCCGACGACGAGCAACTGCGTGTCGATGTTCAAGGACACGTCGCTTGCCTCGACCGTGGCCCTGCCGGAACTGCTGAAAGAAGGGCAGAACGCGCAAGGATTCTACGCCAACCCCTCGCCGCTGATCATGGCCGCTGTGATTTACGTCATCCTGCTGTGGCCGATGGTGCGTCTCGTCAGCGTGCTCGAGAAGAAGTTCAAGAACGAACGGGCCAGATAAGCGCCGCCATCAATCGAAGTCGGCATCCGAAAGATGATTGCTGACGGATGACTTCACGGCGCCGATATCCCGCCAGAGCTCGCTGACGATGGCGGGATCGACATCCGCCATCATGTCGCGCAGCCAGCCTTCGTGGGCCGCTGCCATGGCGCTGAAAAGCGTCTCGCCCTTTGCCGTCAGCTTGGCGACCGTCACGCGCCGGTCGCCGTCGGGCGTTACGCGCAGGACAAGCCCATCCGTCTCCAACCGCTCGACGAGCCCGGTCACATTGCCGTTCGTGACCATGGTTCGCTTCGACAGCTCCCCGAGCCGCAAGCCCTCACGCTCGCGATAGAGCTGCGCCATCAGGTCGAACTGCGGCAAGGTCGCGCCGAATTCGTTGCGCAGCCGGCGGCGGATTTCCTGCGAGATCAGCTTCGTGGTGGACAGCATGCGCAGCCAGAGCCGCAGCTCCAGCTTTTTGCCTTCCTGCGTTCCCTGAACGATGATCTCCAGGTCAACGGTTGCACTCTCTGACTCTGTCATGGCATCGCCTCGGTCTATCGTTCCACATCGCTGATCTAAGCGATCTAGGGAGCAATATTTGAAATGTCAAAGGTTTGGGCGTCAAGTCGTACGGCTGTCACTTCGCCAGCATTTTCCCCAACATGAAACCGGAGCCGGCCCCCGTCCCCGCGCCCGGCCACGTCGAGGCTCCGCACATGAACAGCGAACCCACGGGCGTCTTGTAACGCGAATAGCCAGCAACGGGACGGAACAGGAAATTCTGGTCGAGATGATGGCTGCCGGAGAGGTTGTCGCCGCCGACGAGGTTCGGATTCTCACGCTCGAGATCAACGGGCGAAAAGACGGAGCGTCCCAATATCTTGCCACGCACGCCCGGGGCATAGCGCTCGAGAATATCCAGAACACGTTCCGCGTAGGTATCCTTGATCGCGTCCCAGCTCGTTCCGGTGATTTCACCCGCGGCATCGCCGCGGAACTCCGCCGGCAGCACGCGCACCTGAATCCAGAGCGCATGCTGTCCGGCCGGCGCGCGCGAGGGATCGATGGCCGTGGGCTGCCCGACCACCAGCGCAGGCTCGGCTGGCAACAGCCCGCCCATGGCCTCGGCATAGACACGCGACATCATCTCGAGATCCGGCGCGATATGCACATAGGCAAAGTTCTGCAGCGCCTTGCCCGCCGTCCAATCCGGAAGGCCCGAGAGCGCCAGATGAATCATCATCGTGCCGGGTCCGGCGCGGAAGCGCGAAACCTTGCCGTCGAACTCCTGACGCGACGGATCCCGATCCAGAAGCTTGCCGAACAGAATCTGCGGATGGACGTTGGCGATGACGGCACGCTTCGCGTCATAGCGGCGCCCATCGGCCAAAACGACCCCCGTCGCCTTGCCGCCCGCCGTGACGATCTTGTCGACGCGCGTACCCAGCATCAGCTCGCCGCCCTTGCTTTTCAGCACCGCCGCCATGGCGTTGATGATCGTATCGGCGCCGCCCTTGCCGATCACCATGCCGAAGGCCTGATTGGCCATGGATTCGAGATAGGGAAACAGCGCACCGCCGGCGACATCGGGGGCAAAGTCGAGATGCAGCCCCCAGGCGGCCATCATCGTCTTGAGCTTGATGTTCTGGAAACGCGCATCGAGAAAATCGCGCGGCGAGGCAAACAGCATGCGCGCCGTGTCGTAGACCCATCCCGTTCCCTTTTCGCGCCAAGCCTTCCAGACGACTTTGGCGGCCGCCATGGAGGGCATGGGTGAGCCGAGCAGGCCGAAAATGTGGGGCGCATCCGCACCGAACTGCGAGAGCATATTGCGCCAGGCCGCGGCGTCCTGCGGCGATATGTCGGCGATGGCGCCCGTGGTCTTTTCGAGGTCGGTGCTGACGCCGAGATAGGTGTTGTCGCGGAAGACGCTGGCAAAGCAATCCGCAGCCGGAACGAAGCCCAGCCCCTCGGCCGAAAGCTCGTTCTTGTATTGGGCAAAGAAAGCCGAGCCGGCGAACATGGAAAGGTTCATGGCGCAAAGATCATGCCGGAAGCCGGGCAGCGTCACCTCGCGGGTCTTGACCGCCCCGCCGGGCTCCGCATTGCCCTCGATTACAGCAACCTTCCAGCCCTTGGCGGCCAAATGCACCGCCGCCGCCAGGCCGTTATGACCGGCCCCGACTATGATCGCATCATAGCTCATCGTCTGCCCCTCTTTCATCGATTATTATTATTGTCACATGCATACATCTTGAGCTTTAAGCTTCAAGTACCTGTTGGCACGAAATACGAGTCGAAAGCGCAATCTAAAGTAGCATATCCTCAAGTTTCGTCGCGATTTGTTGTTTGACTTCAGCGATTTACGGATATCTCTCAGCCTGTGAACGAAGCATCAATTTTGACATCCGGAACCGCGCCGGAATGCTTGCAATATCATATATTGTGACATAGGCTCCGCTTCATGCCGCTGCTGCGCGGACCCGGTGCCAGGAGGAAAGGCACCCCGCGCCTGGCGATACCGACTTCAAGCTTGATCCCGATCGAAAGGTCCGCGTGGCGGCTTTTCGTATGGGGTCGTGCGACAACTAGAGGGAACCCAACATATGACCGCTACCACACTTGCCAGCCTCGCCTCGGCCCTGCTTTCAG
Organism: Rhizobium sp. A37_96; assembly: GCF_053521765.1. Taxonomy (NCBI): domain Bacteria; kingdom Pseudomonadati; phylum Pseudomonadota; class Alphaproteobacteria; order Hyphomicrobiales; family Rhizobiaceae; genus Rhizobium; species Rhizobium sp. A37_96. The sequence continues at coordinate 915,970 of NZ_JBNWDS010000001.1, forward strand.
GGTCCGTCAAGGTCGTCGACCTCACCGCGCCGCTCGGCCCGGATACTCCGGTGCTCTACCTGCCGCCGCAGTTCGGCAAGAACACGCCCAAGGTCGCGGTCCACACGATCTCCGAATACAATCAGGACGGCCCCTTCTGGGCCTGGAACTGGCTGGAACTCGGCGAGCACACCGGCACCCATTTCGATGCGCCCTGTCACTGGATCACCGGCAAGGACAATCCGAACAACACGACGGACACCATCCCGCCGCAGAATTTCGTCGCTCCGGTCAATGTCATCGACCGCTCGAAGGAATCCGCCGCCGATCCCGATTATCTGCTGACGGTCGACAGCATCAAGGAATGGGAAGCCCAGAACGGCGCCATCGAAGCCGGCAGCTGGGTGCTGCTGCGCACCGACTGGTACAAGCGCAACGGCTCCACCGATACGTTCCTGAACGCCGATGAAAACGGCCCGCACTCTCCCGGCCCGACGGCCGAGGCGATCGAGTATCTGCTGAGCAAGGGCATCATCGGCTGGGGCTCGGAAACGGTCGGCACCGATGCCGGTTCCGCCGGCGGCATGAACCCGCCCTTCCCGGCACACAACCTCATGCACAAGGCCAACCGATATGGTCTTGCCAGCCTCTCCAACCTCGATCAGCTTCCGGCCAAGGGCGCCGTGCTGATCGCCGCTCCGCTGAAGTTCGTCAAAGGCACCGGTTCGCCGGTTCGTGCGTTGGCGTTGATTGCATGATAGGCTGGGAAGGCGGACGCCTGGGGGCAAGTTCGGCTCCGCCTTTCCATTCATCCTGGCTGTGAGGGGCAGCGGCAATGGGCGATTATGATTATATCATCGTCGGCAGCGGCATTAATGCGCTTGTCGCAGCCGCGATGCTCGGCAAAAAGGGCCATAAGGTGCTCATCCTCGAGCGCAACGACCGCATTGGCGGTTGCCTGCGCACGGAGGAGATCACCGAGCCCGGATTCATACACGACGTCATGGCAACGACCATGGTGCTGTTCCTCACCTCGCCGGCCTATGGCGCCATCGGCAAGGATCTGGAGGCGCGCGGCCTGGAATTTGCCCATGCCGACCTGCCGACCGGCGTGCTGAGACCCGATGGCTCTCGAGTTATCTTTTCCAAGGACCGGCGGCGCAATATCGCCACCTTCGACGAGCTGTCGCTCGGCGACGGGCAGACATTCTCCCGCGAAATGGATGCGCTTGGCGCCGATGCTCCCTTCCTGTTCTCCCTGCTCGGCGGCGCGCTATGGTCGGGATCGACCCTCAAGACCGTCGGCAAGCAAGGCTGGACTCGCGGGTTGCGCAAGCTCGCGGCCTGGTTTGGCGACGCGCTGACGCCGGCGCGCGGCTACCTCGAAACCAATTATAAGTCCGAGGACATCCATGCGCTGTGGGCGCCTTGGGTGCTGCATTGCGGTCTCGGCCCGGAAAGCGCCTACTCCGCCGAAATGCTGAAGGTGATCGGCTTCGCGATAGAGCTGGCCGGCGCACCGATCGTCAAGGGCGGCGCCACGAAACTGCTGACGGCCTTCGAACGGCTGATTACCGACAATGGCGGCGAAATCCGTGTCGGCGCCGATGTCGAGGCCATCATTCCCGGCCCCAGTCGCCGCGCCGACGGCGTGCGTCTCGCAGGTGGCGAAACCTTGAGGGCAAAAGCCGGAGTGATCTGCTCGGTCACGCCCAACCAGCTCTACGACCGGCTGATGGGAGAGTGGCCGGATCCGCTGCCGGCGGAGGTCAAGACGGGCGTTGCCAACTACCGCTATGGCAAGGGCGACATGCAGATCCACTACGCGCTTTCCGCACCGCCGCGCTGGAAGGCCGATGCCGAACTCGGCAAGGTGGCGCTGCTGCACCTGACCCCAGGCCTCGACGGCGTCTCACGCGCCGCCAACGAATGCGATCGCGGGCTATTGCCGGCCGAACCCACCATCTGCGTCGGACAGCCTGTCGCGCTCGATCCCAGCCGCGCACCGGAAGGAAAATCGATTCTCTGGCTGCAGCTTCCCGAAGCGCCGCGTCATATCAAGGGCGACGCGGCGGGCGAGATTGCGACGCCTGCAGACGGCCGCTGGACGGAAGAGGTACGGGAACGCTATGCCGACCGCATCGAAGCGCTGCTCGCCAGCCACATCGAGAACTTCTCGGAGATAAAGCTCGCACGCCGGGCCTATTCTCCGGGTGATCTGGAGGCGATGAACATGAACCTCGTCGGCGGCGACCCTTACGGCGGCTATTGCGGCCTCGACCAGTTTTTCATCTGGCGCCCCTTCAAGTCATCTGTTAACCACCGCACCCACGTTACGGGCCTTTACCACATCGGCGCTTCGGCGCATCCCGGTCCAGGTCTCGGCGGGGGCTCCGGTTTCCTGCTCGCATCATCGCTGAAGTAATAGGTTTCAGGAGGAGTGTCGTCGATGGAGGAACGGTTTTCAGGCACCGTTTTGAGGCGCAAGCGCGATGAGAACGCAAAGCGCCCGACCATGGGCGAAATCGGCCTCAATCACTTCGCACCCTATCTGATGAACCGGCTGATGGCGCGCTGGAACGCCAACATGTCGGAGGAACTACGCGAATACGACATGACGACCGCCAAGATGCGGGCGCTCGCGGTCCTCTGCGTATCCTCCAGCGTCACCATCAACGAGCTCTCCGTCTTCGCGGTGACCGAACAATCGACGATGAGCCGCACGCTCGACTCCCTCGAGCAGCAGGGCTACATCCGTCGCCAGCCACGGGTCGAAGACATGCGCATCCGCGACGTTTCGATCACCGAAGAAGGCCGCGTCGCCTTCGAGAAGGTGTGGCCGACCATGTACGACCTGTTCCTGCAGATGTTCGACGGCGTCGAGGAAGCCGAATACCGCGCCTTCATCTCGACTCTGCACAAGGTGCTGCACAACATCCGCAAGCACGAGATCTGAGCGGCGGGGACGCCGCCGCTGCAACTCGCCTCACCGTTTGTTCGGAATGAGCGCCGTCGCCAATGCAGCGATGGCGGCGATGATGGCGAAAACGTAGAAATTCCATTCAGGGCCGACGTTCAGGCTGGCGATGTATCCTCCCATCAACGGGCCGGAGAGCGCGCCGATGCGCGAGAAGCTCAGCGCCCAGCCGGTGCCGGCCGCCCGCACGAACGGCTGCAGATAGGCGGCAAGATAGCCGGTGAGGATCAGCGATGCCGAGACCGTGCCGAAGCCGGCAATGGCAACGACCGTATAGTTCAGCCAGATGGAACCCTTGAAGGCGAGAAGCGCGATACCGACAGCGCCGAGCAGGTAGGATAGCGTCACGGTCAGCCGCACGCCGAAACGATCCGCCCATTGGCCAAGCACGATGCCGCCGATCGCCGACGTCAGGCTGAAAACTGCGAGAAACAGCAGGCTGTCGCCAAGATCGTAGCCGCTCTTGCGCATGATCTGCGGCAGCCACTGGGCAAGCCCGTAGACAAGGAGCAGCCCCATGAACAGGGCAATCCAGAAACAGGCGGTGGCAAAGGCGTTTCTCGGCGAAAAGATCTCGCCCAGCACGGCGCGCCAGCCGAGGCTCGTTTTCCTCGGTGCGCTCCCCGCGGGAACGGCAACGCCCAGCCGGTCGGCCAGCCGCCTCGCAGTTTCGCTCCGCCCGCGTGCCACAAGAAAATCAAGGGACTCGGGCAGCAGCCATGCCATGACAGGCACGAACAGGACCGGAAGCGCACCGACCAGAACGACAGGCCGCCATCCGTAATCCGGCAACAGCCATCGGCCGACGAGCGCTGCGGCGAAAAGGCCGAGGGAATAGCCGGAATACATGATGCCGTAGTTGAGATTCTTCTTGGCCGCCGGCGAATATTCGATGGTCAGCGCCGCCGCCAGCGGAATGATGCCCCCGAGGCCGAGACCGGCCGCAAAGCGGCTGACACCGAACCAGATCGGGGTCGGAGACCAGGCGGTGATCGCCGTGCAAACGGCAAACAGCGAAAGACAGGCCAGAAACATCGGCTTGCGGCCGTGGAGATCGCTGAGCATCCCCACGACGATGCCGCCGACAAGCATGCCGAAGACGGTGTAGCTGCCCATTGCCCCGAGCTGGAGTGGGGTGAGGTGCCAGACATTATCCGTGGACAGCGCCGGCAGGATGGCGCCGAGAAGGCCGACATCATATCCCTCCGCGAAGATCGCCAACCAGCAGATGAGAACGACGACGAGGCTTTTGGAATGCGAGATTTCCCCGCCGCGGGGACCTGAAACATCCCTCGCAGCACCACTTCGGAGACTGTCCATGCGATTGTTCCCTGTTGGAAATTATCGGTCTCGGCCGATATCGTCAGCGACCCGAATGCGCGCGGGGCGGAATATCCGCCCCGTCCGGCTGCATCAGAGCGTTTCGACCGTTTTCAGCGCTCCGTCGAGCGCCGCGCCCTTCTCGTCCAGAAGCGCTGCCTGCCGCAGACGCCGCATCCAGGCGGCGCCGTCTTCGCGATTGCGCAGCAACGGCAGCGCCGACATGACGCGATCGAACTTGGAAAGACCCCGCGCATGCGTGTCGGAATAGCCCTTGACGAGGCGCCGATTGCCGAGCACCTCGACGGCGAGATCGTAGTTCACGGCCAGCAGATTGGATGCCGCCGTAAGCCAGGCCTCGCGATGCTCCACTTCACGGGCATGACGCAGGGTGCCGCGGCGGATACGCCGCAGCGCCGAAACCGTATAGAGGCCAAGGAACCAGAACAGCGTGCCGGTCTTGACGCGACGGCCCTTGTTGATGAAGCCGTCGAGCCGCTCGAACAGGCGCGGCCGGCTCTCGATCCACAGACCCATGGCTTTCGGCATGGTGCCGCAAACCTCGTCCATGCGCGGATGCATGTACTCGGTCATGTAGACGATCTGGTCGTCCTTGGCGCCGACCTCCTTGCGAACGCGCTCGAAACGCGACCCGCGAACCTTCAGGTCGGCAACCCGGATGACATCGTCGTAAGCCATGGCGACGGCGACATATTTGGCAGCCTGAACGGTAAAGGCAAAATCCTTGTCCGCACCGCCGGCCTTTCGGTCGAGCGCATGAAGCGCTGCAACACGGCTCAGATACCCATCGGCATAGGCCGGATCCTGATAATCGGTCAGCTTCTTGGCGCCGGCAAACAGCAGGGGCCATGCCACCTCCGGAAATTCGGATCGGATGCGGTTGACCAGCCGGTCCAGCGCGGGGTGCCCGGCGGTTTCAGGCAGAGCGTCGAAATGCTTCGGCGGCGTCGCCGAAACCGCGTCGCGCGGCTTCTCCTTGACCCTCTCGAACGCGGCATTGAACGCCTTCAGGCTGGGCTCGATACCCTTGCCGCCGGCGCGAATCATCGCTTCGAAAGCCTGCTTTGCAAAGGGCAACGCCCCCGAAGCAGCCAGCACGCCGAACATGGAGGCAGAAATCACGCTGCCATTCCGGACGGCCAGCGCTTCCATGTCGAAAGCGATGGTGCGTTTGGCTGCGAAGTCGGTCGCATCGACCACGACCTCGGGATTGCCGATGCCGTCGCCCGGCTTCTCCTTTTCGGCGACCGCAAAGGAGCGATGCGTCGAGGAGATCAGCAGCGTCTTGTCCGGCGTGACCAGGCCGCGCAGTACGGAGCGGCCGGCTTCCATCAGTTCCGCCGCCATGACGACATCGACATCGCCCGGCGTCGGCATCAGCGAAAAGATCGGCTCGTGGCCGTCGCGGGCCGGCAGCATCTCGATATAGTAGATCGTCGCGCCCGTTCGCTGCGCCACGCCGGGCACCGAGGTCGTTTGCGCCATCCAGCCTTCGGCTTCGGCAAGGCCGACGATCCAGTCGGCCAGCACGCCGCCGCCCTGCCCGCCCATGGCGAGGATGGCAAGCGACAGCGGCTTGTCCGTGGAAAGGCGGCCTGCGCCGAGATCACTCATTTTTACATGCTCGTTCATATCGCCCTCTCAATCCGCGAAGACGATACGGCCGGCGCGGCGACGCGCCTGCAGCCAGCCGATGACGCGGGAACGCAAGCCGGCGACGAAGCGATCCCAACCCGTCGGATTGTGGATGATATCGGCGCGATAGAAGGAGGGACAGAGCACCGCCGCCTCCGAGACCTCGCCGCAATTGCCGCAGCCGACGCAATTATTGTCGATCGCCGCCACCGGATCGTCCTTCAGCGGATCGTCGGTATGCTTGACCGATAGCGAAGGACAGCCGGAAAGACGGATGCAGGCGTGATCGCCGGTGCAAACGTCCTCGTCGACGCCGAAGCGCTCCTTGACCATGCGCTTGCCGTCCTTGACCGCCTTGGCGAATTGCGGCTTCACGCGGCGCTGCTTGTTGAGCATGCATTCCGAAGAGGCGACGATGATCTTCGGGCCCGGCTCCTTCGAGGTCAGGGCCTCGCGCAACGTGTCGCGCATCTTTGCGACATCGTAGGTCCGGTCGATCTGCCGCACCCAGGTCGCGCCGATGCCTTTCACGGCGTTAACGATGGAATTGTTGGTCTTGCGGCGCGGATTGAGGGCGCGCGAGGACGGTATGTCCTGACCGCCGGTCGCCGCCGAATAGTAGTTGTCGACGACGAGGATGACGCCGTCCTGCTTGTTGAAGACGGCATTGCCGACGGAGGTCGCAAGGCCGTTGTGCCAGAAGCCGCCATCGCCCATGACCGAGATCACGCGCTTGTCGGCCGCGACATTGAAGGCCGAAGCGGCAGCCGGACCGAGCCCATAGCCCATCGTCGTGCTGCCGATATTGAAGGGCGGCAGGATCGAGAAGAGATGGCAGCCGATATCACCGGAGATATGATGCTGGCCGAGCTCGCTCTCCACCATCTTCATCGCCGCGAAGATCGGACGCTCGGGACAGCCGATGCAGAACCCCGGCGGACGCGGCGGCACGACTTCGGCCAGGGCCTTGATTTTCGGATCGTTCAGGATGGGCGTCGGATCCGGCAGCGGCGGCTGGTTGCCGAGCAGCACGCGCTGATGGATCTCCAGGAAGTTCTTGATGCCCTTCATCAGCACCGGCGCGGTATATTCGCCGCCCATGGGAAGGACATCCTTGCCCGCGACCTTGGTCTGGATATCGCGGCGGCGCAGGATGGTGTTGAGGGACTGCTCGATATATTCGGGCGCCCCTTCCTCGACCATCAGCACGGCCTTCTTGTTGGCGCAGAAGTCGGCGAGCTGGTCGTCGACCAGCGGATAGGCGACATTGAGAACATAAAGCGGCACGGCGGAATTGCCGTAGACATCGGCAAGCCCGAGCTGCTGCAGCGCGCGCATGACGCCATTATACGCACCGCCGAGCAGGATGATGCCGACTTCGCCTTCCGAAGGGCCGAAATACTCGTTGAGCTGGCGCTTCTTGATGAAATCGACGGCCGCGGGCCAGCGCTTCTCCAGCTTTTCCTTCTCATGAATGAAGGATGCCGGCGGCAGCACGATACGGTTGACGTCGCGAACGGGATTCTCGAGCGCCTGCTTCAGCGTATAGGCCGGCCGCTTGTTGTCCTTGGCGACGAACTGGCCGTGCACATGACAGCTGCGGATGCCGACCTGCAGCATGACGGGCGTGTTCGACACTTCCGAAAGCTCGAAGCCCTCCTCGACCGCCTGCACGATCGACGGCAGGTTCGGGCGCGGATTGAGCAGCCACATCTGCGATTTCATCGCATAGGCATGGCTGCGCTCCTGCATGATCGACGAGCCCTCGCCGTAGTCTTCGCCGATGATGATCAGCGCGCCGCCCGTAACCCCGCCCGAAGACAGGTTGGAAAGCGCATCGGAGGCGACATTCGTTCCGGCCGTCGATTTCCAGGTGACGGCGCCGCGCACCGGATACATGACGGAGGCGGACAGCATGGCGGCGGCCGCCGCTTCCGACGCCGATGTCTCGAAATGGATGCCCAGATCCTGCATCACGTCCTTGGCGTCGGCCAGGACGTCCATCAGATGGGAAATCGGCGAACCCTGATAGCCTCCCACATAGGAGACACCGGATTGCAGAAGTGCTTTGGTGATCGCGAGAATACCCTCGCCGCGGAAGATATCACCTTCCCCGAGCTTCAGATCCTCGACCTCGCGCGCAAACGATCGCTCGGCCATAGACGTTACCCCTTTGCCCCGATGGGCTTCTTCTAAATCATTTGCAAAATCATATTTTGAACTTCCCTGAACTGTCAACGAACAATTATCGGATCTCGCCATTCTCGTTTGCGCTATCGACCTTCCAACCATATCGGGCGGCTATCGCAATCCGTCGGCAACAAGGCGATGCATCGTCAAAATATATGCATATGCATAAAATTTTTGCGAATAGTCGAAGCCTGCCGAAAAATAACGGCCAGGATTTTGCGAAACACCCGAGAAAGCGCTTGCCGCTCCGAAATACGTATTTTAAGATTAAAACATTCCGACAATAAATCGCCAGCGGCAGGCGGCGTCACGCTTTTTTGCCGCTTAACAGGGGAACGGAGTGACCATGACAACGCTTACTCGGCGCGAGGCCCTTAGCCTCGGCGCAGCTGCATTCATTACTGGGATTCTCGCAGGCAGAACGCCGGTGGAAGCCGCCGAAGCCGGCACGCTGACCATCGCCTTCAACGTCAACCTGCCCTCTTTCGATCCGACGACCGGCCCGTCCGCCGTCAACCCGACGATCCAGGCGATCTATCGCTCGATCTTCGACCAGTTCATCGGCCAGGGACCGGATCTCCAATTCCAGCCGGGCCTGCTGACCGCCTGGGGCTGGAACGACGACAAGACCAAGGTCTGGATGGACGTCCGCGAAGGCGTCACCTGGCACGACGGCTCCAAGTTTACCCCCGACGATGTCGTCTGGTCGCTGGAGCGCGCCGCCAAGCAGGAAACCGGCAATCCGATCCAGTTCATCTGGTCGACCGCCAACAATTACAAGGTGGAAGGCAACCGGATCACCGGCGATGTCGTCCGTTTCGAGCCGACCTATTTCAAATGGATGGCGTTCCTCACCGGCTATATCCTGCCGAAGGACTACTATACCAAGGTGGGCGCCGAAGGCTTCGAAAAGAAGCCCGTCGGCACCGGCCCCTATATGGTCGACGCCTATGAGGGCAATTCCTATCTGCGCCTGAAGGCGAACCCCAACTATTTCGGCGGCAAGCCGGCGTTCGAGACCGTCATCTTCAAGTTCGTGCCCGACACGACGAGCCGCGTCGCGGAAATCGAATCCGGTTCGTCCGACGTGACGCTGGAAATCCCCTATGAGGATTTCGACCGGCTGAAAAAGAAGTCCGGCCTCGCCGGCGTCGCGACCCCGATCTCCGACATCGGCATGATCTTCATCAGCAATGTCGATCCGATGCTCGACAAGAACGTCCGCCTCGCCGCCAACATGGCGATCGACAAGGAAGCGATCATCAAGCGGCTTCTGCGCGGCTACGGCAAGCCTCTGTCGACGCTGGAAGCGCCGGAATACGAAGCTTACGACGCCTCGGTCAAGATCCCCTACGATCCGGAGCAGGCCAAGAAGCTTCTGGCCGCCAGCGGCTATTCGCCGGCAAAGCCGGTGAAGTTCGGCATCAAGACGACCCGCGGCTTCAAGCCGAAGGACTACGAGATGATCCAGGCGATCGTCGGCATGTGGCGCAAGGTCGGCATCGAGGCGGAGATCGAAGTCTACGAAATCGCCAAGCACTACGAACTGCGCGCCGCCCACCAGCTCGGCCCCGCCGCCTTCTACAACTGGGGCAACGCCATCGGCGACCCGACGACCTCGACGGGTTTCGCCATGTTCGGCCCCTCGCCGCATTCGGCCTGGAAGACCAAGGATGTCGACGACATGATGGGGCCGCTCTGGGTCGAAAAGGACGAGACGAAGCGCATCGACGGCTGGAAGGCGGTAATCAAGTACATCGCCGAGCAAGGCTATGTGATCCCGCTGCTGCAATATGCCCAGCCGATCGTCTATAAATCGAGCCTGAAGGTGACCCCGAACGTGTCGGGCGCGCTGCAGCCGACGCTGGTGTCGAAGGGTTGATGCGTCGAGCCTTGAGCCCGTAGCCTTGCCCCTTACCCTAGCCCTCTCCCCGCCCCTTCGACAAGCTCAGGACGGAGAGAGGGAACGACCTCTGTTCTCTCGCTTGAACAGGCGGTTGAGGGTAGGCTGCAGGTGCCTCCTTCCCTTCTCCCCGTCATGACGGGGAGAAGGTGCCCGACAGGGCGGATGAGGGGCTTGGGACTCTTCAGCGCCATAGCCGCGCGATCGGAATTCATAACGAATGATAGCAGTCTCCATTTTCAACCGCCTGATCATGGCCGCCATCACGCTCTTCGGCGTGGCGGTGATCGTCTTCGTCCTGTTGCGGGTCGTGCCGGGCGATCCGATCGCCATGATGATCTCGCCGGGCGCAAGCCCAGCCGATATCGCCGCGCTCCGCGCCCACTACGGCCTCGATGCCAGCCTGACGACCCAGTTCGGCATCTGGCTGAAATCGGTTCTGATGGGTGATTTCGGCACATCGATCTCCCTGAAGCGCGATGTGCTGTCGCTGCTGGGAGAACGCCTCCCTGCGACGCTGGAACTGGCCTTTGCCGCCCTCGCGCTGGCGGTTCTTCTCGGCGGTGCGGTCGCCATCGTCGGCACGCTCGCCCGCCGCACCGTCTTCGAGCCGGTCATCGACAGCCTCAACGGCCTTTTCCTCGCCATTCCGGATTTCGTCTGGGCGCTGGCCCTGGTCCTTGTCCTCGGCGTTCTCTTTCCGCTTTTCCCGCTCTCCGGCCGCATCGATCCGAGCATCGACGTGCAGTTCGCGACCCCCTTCTATCTCCTCGAAAGCCTCGTGACGCTTCGCTTCGGGATCTTCGCGGATATTTGCGCCCATATGGTCATGCCGGTCCTGGCGCTCGGCCTGCCGCTGGCGGCCATCATCGCCCGCGTGCTGAAAGCCGCGCTCTCCGAGGCCATGGTGCAGGATTATGTCCTGCTCGCCAAGCTGAAGGGCATGTCCGAGCTGCGGCTCGTTCTCCAGGAGGCGCTGCGCAATGCCGTCGGGCCGACGATCGCGCTCACCGGCGTGCAGTTTACCTTTCTGATCGGCGGCACCGTCATCGTCGAGCGCATCTTCGCCTATCCCGGCATCGGCAACATGGCGATCGATGCGGTCATCAACCGCGACCTGCCGCTGATCCAGGGCCTCGTTCTCGTCTTCGGCGCCCTCTTCATTCTCGTCAATCTGGCGGTCGACCTTTTGGTCGCGGCCTTCAATCCGAGGCTCGCCCATGGCTGACGTCACTTCGCCCGCCATGCCAAAAACACCGTCGAGAACGGCGAAACGCATTCGCGCGATGCTTTCCGAGCCAAAGGTGATCTTCGGCGGCGGCTTCATTCTCATCCTCCTCATCCTCGCGATCTTCGCGCCCTATATCGCGCCGAAGGATCCGCTGGAGCAGGACCTGATGTCCGGCACCTTGCCGCCGGCGTGGATCGACGGTTCCGATCCGGGCTTCCTGCTGGGCACCGACGACCTCGGCCGGGACGTCCTGTCGCGCGTCATCTTCGGCACGCGCATCGCGCTGACTGTCGCCTTCGTCGCGGCCGGGCTTGCCGCATTCGTCGGCACGCTCCTCGGCCTTCTCGCCGGCTGGTATGGCGGCTGGATCGACAAGGTGATCTCGCGCCTCGTCGATATCTGGATGGCCTTCCCCCCCGTGCTGCTGTCGATCCTGCTCGTCGCCGTCTTCGGCTCCGGCGTCCACTCGGTCATCGCGGCCATCGTCATCATCGACTGGACGCGCTTCTGTCGCGTCGTACGCTCAGAAACGCAGGCGCAGGCCCGGATGGATTATGTGACTGCGGCCCACACGATCGGCTTTTCACGAGCCAGGATCCTCTTCAGCGAGATCCTGCCCAATGTGACGCCCGTGCTGATCGCTCTCGTCAGCCTGGAAATGGGCATCGCCGTCATTGTCGAGGCCATCCTGTCCTTCGTCGGCCTGTCGGTCTCATCCGACACGCCCACCTGGGGCGGCATGATCGCCGAGGGGCGGCAGATGATCTACCAGGGCTGGTGGGTGCTAGTCGTGCCGCTGATCGCCCTCTTCGCCACGGTGCTTGCCTTCAATCAACTCGGCGACGGCCTGCGCCGCGCCCTCGATCCGGTAATGCGCCGATGACATCTCCGCTTCTCTCCATTGCCGGCCTCAGCGCCGTATCCGACCGCGACGGCGGCGCACCGATCCTGCGCGATGTCTCCCTCACGCTGGAGCGCGGCGAGGTCCGCGGGCTCGTCGGCGAAAGCGGCGCCGGAAAATCGACCATCGCCAAGGCCCTGCTCGGCATCCTGCCGCGCAGCGTCCGCATCACCGCCGGCTCGATCCTCTTCGAGAGCCGCGATCTTCTCACACTTTCCACCAGGGAATTGCGCGGCATCATGGGCAGCGAAATCTCGCTGATCCCGCAGGACCCGCAGACGGCACTCAATCCCGGCCGGCGCATCGAGGCGCAGCTGACCGACGGCCTGCGGCTGAAGCGCGGAATGTCGTCGCGCGACGCGAGGCTGCGCGCACTGAAATTGCTGGAGGAAGTGCATATCCGCGATCCCGAGCGCGTGCTGCGCGCCTACCCCCATGAATTGTCGGGCGGCATGCGCCAGCGCATCCTGATCGCCGCCGCCTTCGCGCTGGAACCGAAGCTGGTGGTGGCCGACGAGCCCACCACCGCGCTCGACGTCACCGTGCAGAAGCAGATCCTGCGGCTGATTCGCGGCCTGCAGGAGGCGCATGGCACCGCCGTCGTCTTCGTCACGCACGATCTCGGCGTCGTCGCCCAGATTTGCGACAGCGTCACCCTGCTTTACGCCGGCAAGGTCATCGAAGAGGGGCGAACGGGTGACGTGCTCGCGCATCCGCAACACATCTACACGAAATCGCTCATTGCCGCCGGCCCGCGCTACGACCGGCCGGATGCCGGGCTGACGCCGGTGCCGCAGGCGGTCTTCGAACAACTGCGCCGCGAAATCGGCATTCCGGAGGGCGGCCGATGAGCGTTTCCGATAGCCTGCTTTCGGCCAAGGGCATCGAGGTCACCTACGGCGCCAAGCCGCATCTTTTCGGCCCATCGGGCCTTGGCATCAAGGTGCTGCACGGCGTCGATATCGACATCCGCCGCGGCGAGACGGTCGGCATCGTCGGCGAAAGCGGCTCGGGCAAGACGACGCTGGGCCGCGCCCTGCTGCGGCTGGTCGATGTCACTGCGGGCACCATCCATTTCGACGGTCGGGACATCACCCAGCTGCCCGATGCCGACATGCGGCCGCTGCGCCGTCGCATGCAGATGATATTCCAGGATCCGATGGCCTCGCTCAATCCGCGCCACACGATCCGCCGCATCCTCGTCGAGCCGCTGCTCCTGCATGGGCTGGCTTCCGACCGAAAGGAGGCCGAACGACAGGTCGCTGCGATCCTCGATCGCGTGACGCTGCCCCAGGCCTGCCTCGACCGCAATCCACATGAGCTTTCCGGCGGTCAGCGCCAGCGCGTCGGCATCGCACGGGCGGCCTTGCTGAAGCCGGACTTCGTGCTTGCCGACGAAATCGTCTCCGGTCTCGACGTGTCGACCCAGGCACAGGTGCTCAATCTGCTGAAGGAGCTTTCGCGCGATCTCGGCCTTTCCATGGCCTTCATCAGCCATGACCTCTCCGTCATCCGCGCCATTTGCGACCGTGTCTATGTGATGCGCCATGGCCGCGTCGAAGAGGAAGGCGATTGCGAGCGCGTCTTCACCGCACCCGCCTCGGCCTATACGCGCATGCTGCTCGACGCCATCCCCTTGCCGGAGGTCGACCCGCGCTGGCTCGGCCGCGAGAGCGTGGTTGCAGAAGCGTCCGACGCCTGAACCGCGGCCCGACGCCAGGGCAAGGCTAACACTGGAGCCGCGGGTATCGGCGAGAGTTCAACAATACCCGCACACAGAAAGGGAGTAGCGATGAAAGACCCGGAGTCAGCGGCAATGAAAGCTTCAACTGTTGGGCCGGGAGGGGCAAAAGCCACCGGGCTGCCTGGTCTTCGTGGTCACGACCATACAGGACTGACGGTGCCGGACATGAAGCAGGCCATCGATTTCTTCGAGAATGTGCTCGGTTGCAAGGTCGCAATGTCATTTGGACCGTTTGCCGACGACGAGGGCACCTTCATGACGGATCTGCTCGGTGTCCACCCCAAGGCTGAAATAAAGCAGATAGTGCAAGTTCGCTGCGGCTTCGGATCGAACATAGAGCTGTTCGAATATTCAGCGCCCGATCAGCGAGACCTCAAGCAGAAGAACAGCGACATCGGTGCGTTTCATATCTCGCTCTACGTCGACGATATCGATGCCGCAAAGGCCTATCTCGACAGCAGGAACATTGAAACACGGCTGGGGCCGTTGCCGATCAATGATGGTCCGGCAGCGGGCCAGTCGATCCTCTATTTCCAGGCGCCATGGGGCTTGCAATTCGAGGCCATCAGCTATCCCAAGGGTATGGCTTATGAAAAAGGCGCCGAAACCCTGCTGTGGAATCCGAAAGATCCGGCCAAGTGATACCTGCCCTGGGCGAGGCTCGAAGGTTGCGCAATGGCACCGCCGCGGCTCGACCGGCCGCGACCGCACGCAAGCGCAATGTCGGCAACAATGAGTAACTGCGTGCGGCTTCAAAAATGCCGCCTGCACCAGCCTGATTGAGCGTTTCCGCTATTTGAGGCGGAAACGCTGTATCTTGCCGGATTCCGTCTTCGGCAAGGCCTCGACGAAGATAATGGAACGGGGATATTTGTAGGGCGCGATCACGGCCTTGACGTGATCCTGCAGCGCCTTGACCAGAACCTGAGATCCGGTCACGCCGGCCACCAGCACCACATGAGCCTGGACGATATGCCCGCGCTCCTCGTCCGGCTTGCCGATGACGGCGCATTCCAGCACGTCGGCATGCAAAAGAAGCGCAGCTTCGACTTCCGGCCCGGCAATATTGTAGCCGGCCGAAAGAATGATGTCGTCGGAACGCGCGGCAAAATGGAAATAGCCTTCGTCGTCCTGAATGAAGCTGTCGCCCGTCAGGTTCCAGCCAGCACGCACATAGTCGGCCTGCCTGTTGTCGGCAAGATAACGGCAGCCGATCGGCCCGCGAACAACGAGCTTGCCGATCGTGCCGCGCGGAACTTCGTTCATCTCGTCATCGACGATACGGGCCTCATAGCCCGTCAACGGTTTGCCGGTGCAGTTCGGCTTGGCGTCGGACAGTCGGTTGGAGATGAAGATATGCAGCATCTCCGTCGAGCCTATGCCGTCGAGGATCGGCTTGCCGGTCTTGCGCGTCCATTCTTCGAAGATCGGTCCGGGCAGCGTCTCGCCGGCGGAAACCGCAATGCGTAGCGAGGAAAGGTCAGCCCCCTCCTCCATCGCCGCCAGCATGGCGCGATAGGCGGTCGGCGCGGTGAAGCTGATCGTCGCGCCGTATTCCTGGATGATCTCGACCATGTTCTTCGGCGAGGCGTTTTCGAGCAGGGCCGTCGATGCCCCGAAGCGCAGCGGGAAGATGACGAGGCCGCCCAGCCCGAAGGTGAAGGCGATCGGCGGCGAACCGATGAAGACGTCGTCGGGCGTGACCTGCAGCACTTCCTTGGCATAGGCATCGGCGATAATCAGGATATCGCGATGAAAATGCATGGTGGCCTTGGGCACACCGGTCGATCCCGACGTAAAGCCGAGCAGCGCCACGTCGTCACGTCCGGTTTTCACCGCTTCGAAACGAACCGGCTTGTTGAGGGCGATACGGTCGAGTTCGGCATCGTGATTGGCGGTGCCGTCGAAGCCGACCACCTGCTTCAGGAAGCGGCTGTCCTTGGCGGCAGCCACGAGTTCCTCCAGCAGCCGCGTATCGCAGAGCGCGAAGGAAATTTCCGCCTTGTCGATGACCTTCGAAAGCTCACCCGCCCGCAACATCGGCATGGTGTTGACGGCGACGGCGCCGACCTTCGTCACCGCCAGCCAGCAGGCGATCATGGCAGGGTTGTTTCCGGAGCGGATGAGAACGCGATTGCCGGGTTTGACGCCGAAGTCTTCCACGAGCGCATGGGCGATGCGGTTGGTCCAGTCCGCCAGCTCCTTGTAGGTGCGGCGGCGGCCGTTGCCGATCAGGGCCACGTTGTCGCCGAAGCCCTTCTCGACCATCCGGTCGCTCAGCTCGAAGCCGGCGTTCAGCCACTCCGGGTAGTCGAAACCATCCATCAGCAACTCGGGCCATTCGCCGAAAGGCGGCAGATTATCCCGCGTGAATGTATCGGTATGACCGGTCGGTCCCAGCATTGCCTCGCTCCCACATTCTTCTCGATCAAATCGCCATCACCGACCTCTCCCAAGGTGGCGCCTGTAGCGTGCTAAAAAAGATCGCACTGAAGATTGAATAGTTCAAGCGAGAAATTTTAAGTCTAAAATATTTTTCATTTCTCATTGATTCTAAAAGGAAATTCTTGAATTTCGAGCTATTGCGACCCCTGATGGGCCACAGAGTCGGAGAGGAAAAGCCTTGACGAATGATGATGACGAGATATTTTAAACTTAAATGATTTCGAGATCGGCTTCGGCCTCAGAGGAGGGATAAGCGATGCGCATCGTCTGTATCGGCGGCGGCCCCGCAGGGCTCTACTTCGCGCTTCTAATGAAGAAGCTCCATCCTGAACATTCGATCAGCGTCGTCGAACGCAATCGTCCCTATGATACGTTCGGCTGGGGCGTCGTCTTTTCCGACGCGACGATGGTCTCGATGCGCGAATGGGACCCTGAAAGCGCCGCCGAGATCGAGGACGCCTTCAACCATTGGGACGACATCGAGGTCCTGTTCAAGGGCACGCGCCAGCGCACGTCTGGCCACGGCTTCGTCGGCATCGGCCGCAAGAAGCTGCTGAACATCCTGCAGCGCCGCTGCGAGGCGCTCGATGTCGAGTTGATCTTCGAAACGGAGGTCAACTCCGATCTCGATTACCCCGACGCCGATCTGGTCATCGGCTCGGACGGTCTCAACTCCAAGATCCGCAATCATTATCCGGAGGTTTTCCAGCCGGACATGATTACCCGGCCGAACCGCTACATCTGGCTCGGCACCAACAAACTGTTCGACGCCTTCACCTTCGATTTCCGCCGCACCGATCACGGCTGGTTCCAGGCGCATATCTACAAGTTCGATGACAAGACCTCGACCTTCATCATCGAAACGACAGAAGAAGCCTATCTGGCGCACGGCCTCGACAAGATGGACCAGGACGGCTCCATCGCCTTCTGCGAGAACCTGTTTGCGGAAGTGCTCGAAGGCGCGCCGCTGATAACCAATGCCCGTCACCTCAGGGGATCGGCCTGGCTGAACTTCAATCGCCTGATCTGCGGCAAGTGGAGCCACTTCAACGGCAACTCCCATGTCGTCCTGATGGGGGATGCCGCCCACACGGCACATTTCGCCATCGGCTCCGGCACCAAGCTCGCCATCGATGACGCCATCGAGCTCACCCGGCAGTTCCAGATCCACGGACACGAGAAGGACAAGATACCGGCCGTCCTCGATACCTACGAGGAAATCCGCCGCGTCGATGTCGCGCGCATCCAGAATGCCGCCCGCAACGCAATGGAATGGTTCGAAGTCGTCGGGCGCCGCTATGCCGATACGCTCGAGCCGCCGCAATTCATGTATTCGATGCTGACACGCTCGCAGCGCATCAGCCACGAAAACCTGAGGCTGCGCGACAAGACCTGGCTCGAGGGCTACGAGCGCTGGTTCGCCGAAAAATCCGGCCTCACCGTCGGCAACGACCGGTGCCTGCCGCCGATGTTCACGCCCTACCGCCTGCGCGATGTCCAGCTCGTCAACCGTATCGTCGTCTCGCCGATGGCCATGTATTCGGCTGAGGATGGCGTGATGAACGATTTCCACATCGTCCATCTCGGCTCTCGCGCCATGGGCGGCGCGGCGCTCGTCTTCGCGGAAATGACCTGCGTGACCCCGGATGCGCGCATCACGCCCGGCTGCCTCGGCCTCTGGAACGAAGCGCAGATGGCGCAATGGAAACGGCTTGTCGACTTCGTTCATACGAACAGCGCCGCCAAGGTCGGCATCCAGATCGGCCATGCCGGGCGCAAGGGCGCAACGAAGCTCGCCTGGGAAGGGATCGACCAGCCGCTGGCAGAAGGCGACTGGCCGCTGATCTCCGCATCGGCAATTCCTTACCTCAAGAACAGCCAGGTGCCGAAGGCCATGGACCGCGCCGATATGGACCGCGTCAAGGCCGATTTCATTCGCTCGACCGAACTGGCGATCGAAACCGGCGCCGACTGGCTGGAGCTGCATTGCGCCCACGGCTATCTGCTGTCGAGCTTCCTGTCGCCGCTGACCAATGTGCGCGACGACGAGTATGGCGGCAGCCATGAAAACCGCGCTCGCTATCCCCTGGAGATCTTCAAGGCGATACGGGCGATCTGGCCGGCAGACAAGCCGATCTCGGTCCGCCTTTCCTGCCACGACTGGACGGATGGCGGCAACACGCCGGAAGATGCGGCAATCTTTGCCGCCATGTTCAAGGAAGCCGGCGCCGACCTGATCGATTGCTCCTCGGGCCAGGTCTCGAAACAGGAAAAGCCTGTCTACGGCCGCCTGTTCCAGACGCCTTTCTCCGACAAGATCCGCAACGAAATCGGCATTCCCACGATTGCGGTCGGTGCGATATCGGAGGCCGATCACGCCAATTCGATCATCGCCGCCGGCCGTGCCGATCTTTGCGCCGTCGCCCGCCCGCATCTGGCCGACCCGGCCTGGTCGCTGCATGAAGCCGCCAAGATCGGCGTGACTTCCATTCCCTGGCCGAAGCAATATGTTTCCGGCAAGCTGCAGTACGAAACCAACCTTGCCCGCGCTGCCACCGCCGCACCGGCGAAATGAGGACGAGATGACGACTTCGGGCAAACTCGCCGGCCGTCACGCCCTCGTCACCGGGGCCGGCAGCGGCATCGGCGCCGCGATCGCCAAGGCGCTCGCGGCCGAAGGCGCGCATGTCAGCCTGGCGGGTCGCCGCAGAGAGCCGCTGGAAGTGGTCGCCGCCGAACTCGGTGCGGCCGCATTCGTTGTCGATGGCTTCGATGTCACGAGCCCCGAAGCCGTGGCTCAAGGTCTCGCCAAGGCACGCGAAACGTTCGGCCCGGTGGATATCCTCGTCAACAATGCCGGCGAAGCGCCGAGCGCGTCTTTCGAGAAGACGAGCCTTGAGGCCTGGAACCACGTATTGTCGGTCGACCTGACAGGCGTTTTCGTGGTGACGCAGGCAGCCCTTTCCGACCTGAAAGCTTACGGCCCTGGCGCGCGTATCATCAATATCGCCTCGACCGCCGGCCTGAAGGGATACGGCTACGTTTCCGCCTATGTCGCCGCCAAGCATGGCGTCGTCGGCCTGACGCGTTCGCTGGCGCTGGAGCTTGCCAGGACCGGCATCACGGTCAATGCTGTCTGCCCCGGCTTCACGGACACGCCGATCATCCAGCGCTCGATCGAGACGATCGTCGCCAAGACCGGACGTACGGCGGAGCAGGCACTTTCAGAGTTCACGAAGTCCAATCCGCAGGGACGGCTCGTCAAGCCGGAAGAGGTCGCCGATACCGTCTTGTGGCTGGCATCGCCGGCTGCGGCATCGATCAATGGACAGGCAATCGCGGTTGCCGGTGGGGAGATTTGAACGCGATGAGCGATCGGGACATGACGATGAAAGGCCATCTGAAGCCCTTCAAGGATTACAAGCCGCAGCACTTCCTCTGGGAAGTGAGCGAGGACGGCCGCGTCGCCACCATTCGCCTGAACCGCCCCGAACGTAAGAACCCGCTGACCTTCGACAGCTATGCGGAACTGCGCGACCTTTTCCGCGACCTCGCCTATGCATCGGATATCCGCGCCATCGTGCTGACCGGCGCCGGCGGCAACTTCTCCTCCGGCGGCGATGTCTTCGAGATCATCGAGCCGCTGACCCGCATGGCCATGCCCGAGCTTCTGGCTTTCACGCGCATGACCGGCGATCTCGTCAAGGCGATGCGCAAATGCCCGCAGCCGATCGTCACGGCGGTCGACGGCATCTGCGCGGGCGCCGGCGCGATCCTCGCCATGGCCTCCGATCTGAGGCTGGCGACGCCCGAAGCCAAGACGGCCTTCCTTTTCACCCGCGTCGGCCTTGCCGGTGCGGATATGGGCGCGTGCGGCATCCTGCCCCGCATCATCGGCCAGGGCCGTGCCGCCGAGCTTCTCTTTACCGGCCGGTCGATGACTTCGGCCGAAGGCCATGCCTGGGGTTTCTACAACGCCCTGCACGCCAACGCCGATCTGGAACGCGAGGCCCTCGCGCTTGCCCGTTCGCTGGCCGATGGTCCCTGGTTCGCCCACGGCATGACCAAGACCATGCTGAACCAGGAATGGGCGATGGGTATCGACGAGATGATCGAATCCGAAGCGCAGGCACAGGCGATCTGCATGGCGACGCAGGATTTCCGCCGCGCCTTCGAAGCCTTCGCGGCCAAGCGCCGGCCGGAATTCCAGGGAGATTGAGCTGATGTCCACGGCAAGCAGCCTTCCCGGCCCGACACGCGATCATCTGGATTGGCCCTTCTTCGAGGAGCGCCATCGCCGTTTCGCCGCCGAGGTCGACGCCTTCGCCAAGTCCGGCGTCATGGCTTCCATCGATCATGCCGATGTCGATGGCGCGTGCCGCAAGCTGGTCAAGGCGCTGGGCGACGCCGGGCTTCTGACCGCCGCGACCGGTTCGTCCGATAGCGAACCCCTGATCGATTCCCGCATGGTCTGCCTTGCCCGCGAAACGCTCGCCTGGCACGACGGCCTTGCCGATTTCGCCTTCGCCATGCAGGGCCTCGGCACCGGGGCCATCGGCCTTTCCGGCTCGCCGGAACTACGTTCGGCCGTTCTGCCCAAGGTGCGCTCCGGCGACTGGCTCTCTGCTTTTGCATTGTCCGAGAAGGATGCCGGTTCCGATGTCGCGGCCATGAGCTGCGCCGCACGCCTCGACGGCGATCACTACGTTCTCGACGGCGAAAAGACCTGGATTTCCAACGGCGGCATCGCCGATGTCTATACGGTCTTTGTCCGCACCGGCGAAGCGCCGGGAACGCGCGGCATCTCCGCCTTCGTCGTCTTTGCCGATGACCCCGGCTTTTCGATCGCCGAACGCATCGAGGTGATTGCGCCGCATCCGCTCGCGACGATCCGCTTCGACAATTGCCGTATTCCCGCGTCGCGCCGCCTCGGGGCCCCGGGCGAAGGCTTCAAGATCGCCATGCGCACGCTCGATATCTTCCGCGCCTCTGTCGCCGCGGCCGGCCTCGGCTTTGCCCGCCGCGCCCTGGATGAATCGCTTGCCCATGCGCGTGCACGCCCGATGTTCGGCGCCACTCTCGCCGACCTTCAGCTGACGCAGGCCGCTCTCGGCGACATGGCGACCGGCATCGACGCGGCGGCATTGCTCACCTACCGGGCGGCCTGGCGTCGCGACGTGCAGCGCTTGCCGACGACGCGCGAAGCGGCCATGGCCAAGATGACGGCGACGGAAACCGCGCAGAGCGTCATCGACCGTGCGGTCCAGCTTTTTGGCGGGCGCGGCGTGAGGTCGGGCGAGATAACGGAAAAACTCTATCGGGAGATCCGCGCGCTTCGCATCTACGAAGGTGCGACGGAGGTTCAGAAACTCATTGTTGCGCGCGAACTTCTGAAGACCTAGAGCAATTCCAGGAAAAATGCCGTGCGGTTTTCCGTCCGGAATTGCGTAAAATAAAGAAATTGAGCGGTTCGGCCCCTGCAAGAAATACCGAACTGCCCCAATGGGAGATTAAGAGCATGAGCCGCGAGATTTTCGACTGGGCCGACCCGTTCCGGCTGACGGAGCAGCTGAGCGACGACGAACGCATGGTGCTGGACACTGCGCATTCCTACGCGCAGGAGAAGCTCAGCCCCCGCGTGCTCGAAGCCTTCCGCAACGAAAAGACGGATCCGGCGATCTTCCGCGAGATGGGTGAACTCGGCCTGCTCGGCCCGACGATTTCTCCCGAATATGGCGGCGCCGGCCTCAGCTACGTCGCCTACGGCCTGATTGCCCGCGAAGTCGAACGCGTCGACAGCGGCTATCGCTCAATGATGAGCGTCCAGTCCTCTCTCGTCATGGTGCCGATCGAAACCTTCGGCTCGGACGCGCAGAAGCAGAAGTATCTGCCGAAGCTCGCGACCGGCGAATGGATCGGCTGCTTCGGCCTGACGGAACCCAACCATGGCTCCGACCCCGGCTCGATGGTCACGCGGGCAAAGAAGGTCGATGGCGGCTACAGCCTGACCGGCGCCAAGACCTGGATCTCCAATGCGCCGATCGCCGATGTCTTCGTCGTCTGGGCGAAGACCGAGGATGGCCTCATCCGCGGCTTTATCCTCGAAAAGGGCTGGAAGGGCCTGTCGGCGCCCGCCATCCACGGCAAGGTGGGCCTGCGCGCCTCTATCACCGGCGAAGTCGTCATGGACAATGTCTTCGTGCCGGAAGAAAACCTGATGCCGAACGTGTCCGGGCTGAAGGGTCCGTTTACCTGCCTCAACTCGGCGCGCTTCGGTATTGCCTGGGGCGCCTTGGGTGCTGCCGAGGATTGCTATGCCAAGGCTCGGCAATATGTGCTCGACCGCAAGCAGTTCGGGCGGCCGCTGGCCGCCAACCAGCTCATCCAGAAGAAGCTTGCCGACATGGTGACTGAGATTACGCTCGGCCTGCAGGGCTGCCTGCGCCTCGGCCGCATGAAGGAAGAGGGCCATCCGCCTGTCGAACTCACCTCTATCGTCAAGCGCAACAGCTGCGGCAAGGCGCTGGATATCGCCCGCGCCGCCCGCGACATGCTGGGCGGTAACGGCATATCGGACGAGTTCGGCGTCGCGCGTCACCTCGTCAACCTCGAAGTGGTCAACACCTATGAGGGCACGCACGATATCCACGCGCTTATCCTCGGCCGCGCCATCACCGGCATCGCCGCCTTTTCGAACTGAGGCCCGCCTTGGCGTTCAAAACCACCAGACCTCTGCGTTTCGGAGATTGCGATCCCTCTGGGATCGCCTATTTCCCATCCTATCTGAACATCCTCGTCGGGGTGCTGGAAGACTATTTCGCCTCGCTTGGCTTTCCCTGGAGAAAACTGATCGACGACCGTCAGCTCGGCGTGCCGACGGTGCGGCTCGATCTGACCTTCATGAAGCCGGGCCTTCAGGGCGACGATCTCGAATTCCTGCTGACGGTTCATGGCATCGGCCGCTCCTCGCTCGACCTGGAACATCAGGTCTCGGCGAACGGCCATGTGCTGTGGACGGCCAGGCACCGCGTCGTCGCCACCTCGCTCGATACGCATAAATCCATTGAATGGCCGGAGGATCTCCGTGCCGCGCTGACCTCTCATCTGGAGAAGACCGATGCACACCATCCTGCAACCTGAAGGCTGGGCCAAGCCGATCGGCTATGCCAATGGCGTAGCGGCGACGGGCCGCACGGTGTTCGTCGGCGGCCAGATCGGCTGGAATGCCGCCTGCGAATTCGAAAGCGACGACTTTGTCGATCAGGTGCGCCAGACATTGAAGAATGTCGTCGCCATCCTGGCCGAAGGCGGCGCCGAACCGAAGCACATCACCTCGATGACCTGGTATTTCACGGACAAGCAGGAATATCTCGGCAGTCTGAAGGGTCTCGGCCAGGCCTATCGCGAGATCATCGGCCGGCACTTCCCCGCCATGGCTGCCGTGCAGGTCGTCGCCCTCGTCGAAGATCGCGCCAAGATCGAGATCCAGGCGACCGCCGTCATCCCGGAATAATATCGGACAGGCTGGTAAAATCATGTCGGCATCGCGTTTTTCGGACACCATCTCGGCGGCGCTGACCGACGGGATCCTCGTCGTCACCATAGACAACGCGCCCGTCAACGCGCTTTCCGCCGATGTCAGGGCCGGCCTCATGGCCGCGTTCGGGCACGCGGAAAACGATGGCAATGTTGCCGGCGTCGTGCTGACGGGAGCAGGCAACAGCTTCATCGGCGGCGCCGACATCAAGGAATTCGGCAAGCCGCCGGTCGAGCCGTTTCTGCCTGACGTCATTGCCCGGATCGAAGCCTTTCCGAAACCCGTTGTCGCCGCGATCAATGGCGCGGCCCTCGGTGGCGGCCTGGAGGTGGCGCTTGCCTGCCATCGCCGCCTTGCCGCACCTACCGCCAAGCTGGGCCTTCCCGAGGTCAAGCTCGGCATCGTACCCGGCGCAGGCGGCACGCAGCGTCTGCCGCGTCTCACCGGAATTGCGGCCGCCATCGACATGATTGCCAATGGCCGTATCGTCTCCGCAGCCGAAGCCCTCAAGCTCGGCATCATTGACGCGGCGGCCAGCGGCGAGCTGATCGCTGAGGCCGTTGCCGATGCCAAGGCCGCCATCGCCGCCGCCATACGCCGCACCGGATCGCTGACGGTCCAGCCGGAAGCTCCCAAGGCCGTCGACAAGGCGGCAGCGGACGCATTGCGCAAGGCGCGCGGCCAGCGCGCACCCGCAGAAGCCGTCCGCCTCATACGTCTGGCGGCAACCGCCTCCCTTTCGGATGGTCTTGCCGAGGAGCGCCGCACCTTCGTCGAGCTGCGCGACAGCGAAGAGGCTGCGGCGTTGCGGCATGTCTTCTTCGCCGAACGCGCAGCCGGCAAGGTCGAGGGCCTGGATGCGGTCACTCCGCGCCGGATCGAAACCGTCGGCATCGTCGGCACCGGGCTCATGGGATCCGGGATTGCCGTCTCGGCGCTCAACGGCGGCTACCGCGTCATCGGCGTGGAACAAACCACCGAAGCGGCCGAAAAGGGACGCGAGCGCATCACCGGCCTCCTCGACAAGGCCGTGCAATCGGGCCGCCTCGACGCCGCGGGCCGGGACGATCGCCTCAGCCGCCTGATGGTGACGGTGGAAATGCAGGAACTCGCCAAGGCCGATATGGTCATCGAAGCCGTGTTCGACGATCTCTCCGTCAAGACGGAGCTGTTCCAAAGACTTGACGACATCGTCCGCGCCGACGCGATCCTCGCGACCAATACGAGTTACCTCGATCCCGATACCATCGCCGCGTCCACCAGGCTGCCGGAACGCGTCGTCGGGCTGCATTTCTTCTCGCCCGCCAACATCATGCGGCTGCTGGAAGTGGTGAACTGCAAGGAGACCGCGCCCGACGTGCTGGCGACGGCCCTTGTTTTCGCGAAGCGGTTGGGCAAGCTGCCCATCGTCTCCGGCGTCACCGAAGGCTTCATCGGCAACCGCATTTTCTCCGCCTATCGCCGCGAAGCCGAATACATGCTCGAGGATGGCGCCCTGCCGCAGGAGATCGATGCGGCGCTGGAAGTCTTTGGCTTTCCGATGGGCCCGTTTGCCGTCTTTGACATGGCCGGTCTGGAAATCGCCTGGGCGCGCCGCAAGCGGCATTCCGCAACCCGTGACCCAAGTGAGCGTTACGTCGTCATCGCCGACCGGCTCTGCGAAGCCGGCCGCTTCGGCCAGAAATCCGGCCGTGGCTGGTACGCCTATCCCGATGGCAAGCGCACCGTCGATCCGGCGGTGACGGCGATGATCGAAGCCGCACGCGCCGAGAAAGGCATTACGCCGCGGCATTTCCCGGCAGACGAGATCGTCGCCCGCCTGTTGAAGGCCATGGCCGGCGAAGGCGAGGCGCTGCTTTCGGAAGGCATCGCCGCACGCGCAAGCGATATCGACCTCGTCATGATCAACGGCTACGGCTTCCCCTCGAGCAAGGGCGGTCCGATGTTTGCTGCCGGTCGCCGCTGAGAGCGGTTCCCGTCGCTGTCAGGCTGCCGAAGAGAGCAGCGTGAACAGTTCCTGCGGCCGCTTGACGCCACGCAGCGCATAACGTCCAACGGAAACGAGATCGTTGCTGTTCTGGCTCGACAGCGCCTCGACGAAATTCGAGGACATCAGGATATTGCGATCGGCCGAGCGGCACATCGAGGCGATGCGGCTGACTTCGTTGACGGCCGGCCCGATGACCGTGAAGTCAAGCCGGTCCATGCTGCCGATATTGCC
The DNA here is from genome assembly GCF_053521765.1 of Rhizobium sp. A37_96. NCBI lineage: Bacteria > Pseudomonadati > Pseudomonadota > Alphaproteobacteria > Hyphomicrobiales > Rhizobiaceae > Rhizobium > Rhizobium sp. A37_96. Next base: position 942,074 of record NZ_JBNWDS010000001.1, read on the forward strand.
GTAGAACACATCGCCGATATGCAGGCCGAGATAGACGTCCGTCACCGGCCTGCCCTCGATCTGCCGTTGCGAATTCAAGTCACCCAGCCGCTGGCGCAGCAGCGATTCCGCCATCAGCGCGGCAGCGCAGGCATCGGCGGAATTCCTGGCCTTGAAGATCGCCAGCGTGCCGTCGCCGATCAGCTTCAGCACGTTGCCGCCGGCCTCGTGGATCGAGGAGATGACGGCATCCGCATAGGCGTTCAGCATGGGGATGATTTCGTCGGGCTCGGCCGTATCCGAGATGCGCGTGTAGTTCGCGAGATCGGAAAACCAGAGGGCTGCCGAAATCCGCTCCGTCTTGCCGCGGGTGATCTTGCCTTCGAGAACATGCCGGGCGGCATCCTCGCCGAGATAGACCTCGGCGATGGTCCGGGCGATGCGGCTCATGCCGGTGCATTTGATAGCGAGCGCCAGCGCCGGCGTCAGCTTGCGCAGCACGCGCAGATCGTCTTCCGGGAAGCCGACCTCGGCTGCCGTGGCGAAGTTGGAATAGAAGCAATCCATCTCGCCGATCGTGCCGCCTTCTTCGAACCGGTGCACCATGGCGATGTAGTCGGTGTGACCATCGGCCAGCAGCGTATCGAGCCCGAAGAAATCGGCCGGCTCGCCAAAACCGATGCGCCGGCGCACCTCTTCTCCGCCCGTCGTCAACATATGATAGAAGGCGGAACGCTGCCAATTTTCGGAGGCGATGCCCTGATGCGACGGGCCGTATTCGAACTCGCGCTCGACCACCTGGTTGCCGTCCCAGCGGAAGGCGCGACCCTCATAGACCGGGTGCAGCGTATCCATCAGCGCCATGGCCCGGTCGACGTTGAGGCCATGCTGACGGCACTGCTCGCAGAAGCCCGCCAGGATGTCGGCCTCCGCCATGCCCTTGAGGCCGGCCTGCATGAGCCAGCTGGCAATTTCGCCAATGTCCTTCGCGTCCATGGATGTCTCCCGACCCTCTGAAGGATTCGCTTTAGTACGAAACGAATGGGCTTGGAATGCCGTACGAAGCAAAATAGCCTTGATGTAAGCAACAGATCGCCGCCTCTGTGGCACAGAAGCGGCGATTTGACACGTTCGAAGGATGGTTGCGGGGGCCTCAGGCCCTTGCGTGCGGCTTCAGCAGATCTTCCAGACCGATACGCCGGAAGAGTTCCGCCCGAACCCGGTCGGCAACACCGTTGACGATTTCCGCGCCATCCTCGGAGGGATCTATATGGGTACGGAACGGCCGTGTGCCAAACGGCATGTCGACGACATCGACGATCGCTGTTGCTACAGAGGCGGCATCGGCGTCCGCCGGCTCCAGTGAAGCAAGCCCCTTCAACGCCTGGTCGGGCACGCCGGCATAGGGGCCGTTGTCGTATTCGGCAGCGCGGGCCCTGTCTGCGGGCGAGCCGGAATGGGCAAAATGGTTGGTGCCCCTGGTGAAGGCGCCGGGCACGATGATGGCGGTCTCGATGCCCCAGCGGGTCAACTCCGAAGCGTAGGAGACGGCGAGCGAATCCATCGCGGCCTTGGCAGCGAAATACGGAGAGAGGTAGGGCGGCGTGCCGCCGCGCGTGCTGGACGAGGAAACCCAGACGACCAGACCATAGCCCTGCTTGCGCATATGGGGCAGCGCTGCGCGATTGACGCGCTGGGTGCTGAGCACGTTGATATCGTAAAGTTCGGCGAACTGCTCGGGCGTAAAAGCCTCGGCCGGGCCGAAGGACATGTGGCCGGCGTTGTGGATGATGGTGTCTATGCGGCCCTGCTCGGCGATGACGGCGGCGATACCGGCTTCCACGGAAACGTCGGATGCGACATCGAGTTCGACGGTCCTGAGATCGACGCCGTTCTCCTCGGCAAATGCTGCTGCCGCTGCCACCTGCGCCGCATTGCGCCCCCGGGTTTCGCGGATGCCGGCATAGACGGTGTGGCCTGCCTTCGCGAGAGCACGCGCCGTCAGAGCGCCGAAGCCGCTCGATGCGCCTGATATGACGATAACTTGCTTGCTCATGATCTTGCTCCTTCGTGAAATTATCGGCTGTTGACGATTGTCGGGATCGGGGATCGGCGGCAGGCTTTGCCCTGCCGCCTGATGGGTTCAGATCATGCCGCCATTGGCGCGCAGCGTCTGGCCGTTGACCCAGCCGCCATCCGGACCGACGAGGAAGGAAACGGCGGCGGCGATATCCTGCGGCGTGCCCAGGCGCTCCAGCGGGTTCATCTTGGCCATGCGGTCGATCAACTCGTCACTCTTGCCGTTCAGGAAGAGATCCGTGGCCGTCGGGCCGGGCGCCACGGCATTGACCGTGATCGACCGGCCGCGCAGCTCCTTCGCCATGATGCCCGTCAGCGTCTCGACAGCGGCTTTGGTCGCGGCATAGACGCCATAGGTTTCCAGCTTGAGGCCGACGACGCTGGTCGAGAAATTGACGATGCGGCCGCCGTCACGCAGGCGCTTGCCGGCTTCGCGCAGCGTATTGAACGTGCCCTTGAGGTTGATGGCGATATGGCGGTCGAAATGCGCGTCGTCAGCATCGGCGATCCGGGCGAGCTGCATGATGCCGGCATTGTTGACCAGCACGTCGACGCCACCGAAGGCTGCCTCGGCCGCGTCGAACATGCGTCGCACGGCCTCGACATCGGAAACATCGGCCTTCGCGGTCAGCGCCTTGCCGCCCTTTTCCTCGATCTTGCGGGCCAATTCTTCGGCGGCGGCCTCGCTGCCGGCATAGTTGACGACGACGGTGAAGCCATCCTCGGCCAGGCGCTCGGCAATGGCGGCACCGATCCCGCGGGAGGCGCCGGTAACGATTGCGACCTTATTGGAATTGCTGCTCATTTTCCTCATCCTTTACTGTTTGCGCCGTAGCGCGTTTCGATGAGAACAGGATGCCCCTTTCCATTCAGCGGATAATCAGCCATTAATCGCCATCACTATCCGAAATTGGCGAACAAATAGATGGACAGATTCGATGCCATGCGCGTGTTTTGCCGGATCGTGGATCGGCGCAGCTTCACACTGGCGGCCGAAGACACCGGCCTGCCCCGCTCGACGGTGACGGATGCCGTCAAGCAGCTTGAGGCTCGCCTCGGCGTGCGTCTGCTGCAGCGCACGACACGGCATGTCAGTCCGACGCTCGACGGCGAGGCCTATTATCAGCGCTGCCAGCGGATCCTCTCCGATATCGAGGACGCGGAAGGCGCCTTCGCCGGCGCCAAGCCGAAGGGGGTGCTACGCGTCGACGTGCATGGCACGCTGGCCCGGCATTTCGTGCTGCCGAACCTGCCGTCCTTCCTCGAAACCTATCCCGATATCGAATTGCAGATTACCGAGGGCGACCGGTTCGTCGATCTGATCCGCGAGGGGATCGACTGCGTGCTGCGCGTCGGCACGCTGCAGGACAGCGACATGATCGGCAGGCGTGTGGCGATGCTGGAAGAGGTGACGCTTGCAGCACCGGCCTATGTGCGGCGCTTCGGCATGCCAGCCCACCCGGACAGGCTCGACGGCCATCGCATGATCGGCTTCCGTTCCTCCGCAACCGGCGGATTGCTGCCTTTGGAATTCGAGATCGGCGGCGCCGTGCGCGAGGTCATCCTCCCCGCCACCATCTCCGTCAACGCGGCCGAAAGCTATTTTGCCGCAGCCAGGCTCGGACTCGGCCTGATCCAGGTTCCTCGTTATCACGCCGAGGAAGCGTTGCGATCCGGCGACCTGCTGCATGTCCTCCAGGATTATCCGCCAACGCGAACGCCCGTCTCGATGCTGTACCCCCGCAGTCGGCAGCTTTCGCCGCGCGTCCGCGTCTTCATAGACTGGCTGGTCAAGGTTTTCGCGGAACGGAACGGCGTGGAAACCCAGGCGGGATGAATATTCCATGAAAGCGATCAAATAAATGAAATCGGCTCTTTGAATGCGCAATCGGCGCGCCTACGTCGTAGTGGATCATTCCGCTGGCGATGCCGTTTCGTCGTCACGACAGCCTGACGATTTTCGAGAGAGAGCCGATGACCGAACAGAAGCAATTGAAGCTCGGGGCCTTCATGCGTCCCGTCAGCCTGCATACCGGTGCCTGGCGTTATCCCGGCGCCTATCCGGACGCCAACTTCAATTTCCGGCATATCAAAAGCTTCGCCCAGGAGCTGGAAAAGGCAAAATTCGACGCCTTCTTCATGGCCGATCACCTGGCGGTCCTCAACATGCCGATCGAGGCGCTGAAGCGCAGCCATACCGTCACGTCCTTCGAGCCCTTCACCCTGCTTTCGGCGCTGGCCGCCGTTACCGACAGGATCGGCCTCGTGGCAACCGCATCGACCACCTTCGACCTGCCCTATCACATCGCCCGCCGCTTCGCCTCGCTCGATCATATCAGCGGCGGCCGCGCCGGCTGGAATATCGTCACCACGTCCAATCCCGATGCCGCCCTTAATTTCGGCCTCGACGAGCATATGGAACATGGCGAGCGCTATCATCGCGCCCGCGAATTCTACGATGTCGTCACCGGCCTCTGGGACAGTTTTGCCGACGACGCCTTCATCCATGACGCCGAAAGCGGCATCTTCTTCGATCCCGAGCGGATGCATGTCCTGGGACATAAGGGGGAAGAGCTCAGCGTTCGCGGCCCCCTCAACATCGCCCGGCCGCCGCAGGGCTGGCCGGTCATCGTGCAGGCCGGGCAATCGGATGCCGGCCGCCAGCTTGCCGCCGAGACTGCGGAAGCGGTCTTCGCGGCACCCCGCAATCTCGCCGACGGCAAGGCGATCTTCGCCGATATCAAGGGGCGGATGAAGGCGATCGGCCGCAACCCGGACCATCTCAAAATACTGCCCGCCGCCTTCATCGTCGTCGGTGACACGATCGAGGAAGCGAAAGCCAAGCGGGCGAAGCTCGACAGCCTCGTCCACTACGACAGCGCCATCGCATCGCTGTCGATCGCACTCGGCCACGATGCTTCCAAGTTCGATCCGGATGGTCCCTTGCCCGAGATTCCGGAAACCAATGCCAGCAAGAGCGGGCGCGAACGCGTCATCGCCCTTGCCGAAGCGGAAAAGCTCACGGTGCGCCAGCTTGCCCAGCGCCTCGGCGGCTATGCCGGCCTTGCCTTCGTCGGCACGCCGCAGAGTATCGCCGACCAGATGGAGCAATGGCTGCGGGAAGAAGGCTCGGACGGCTTCAATGTCGTCTTCCCCTTCCTGCCGCAGGGCCTTCTCGACGTGACGACCCGTGTTGTTCCAGAGCTTCAGCGCCGCGGCATCTTCCGCCGCGACTACGAAGGCACGACATTACGCGAACACCTTGGCTTGCCGCGTCCGGAAAACCGCTTCTTCCAGGCAACGGCGGCGGCAGCACAGTAAGAGAGAATGAAATGAGCCATATCACGCCGATCGAGTATGAAACCGCTTCCGAGGCCGTGCGCGCCGAGCATGACCGCGAGGTACAATTGCGCGGCCGCATGACGAACATGAAGCGAACATTGCTGCACTCGCCGGTGGCGCATCGCATCTATGCGGAATGGTTTCCCTTGCGCGAAGAGCTGCGCCCGGCGCTCGACGACCGCGCGGTCTGGCTTCTTTGCCATGCCATCGCTCTGGAGTGCCGATCGATCATCCCCGTCGGCTTTTTCCGGCGCGCGCTGATCAATGCCGGGCTGAAACCGGAAACGATCGTACCGACCGAAGACGAGGCGTTGCTGATCGAGTTCGGCAAAGCGATCGTCAGGGATTCCAACGCCATTCCCGAAGATGTGTGGACACGGCTGAAGGCGCGCTATGACGAACCGACCCTCGCCAACCTCGTCGCCTTCGCCGGCATCATGATCGCGACAGCGATCTACAACAATGCCGTGAAGGTCGACATCGATCCGGAGCTTGGGCCCTATCTGGAAGGGTTTGAGTTTCCCGCGAAGTGAGGAGCCATCTCGCCCTTGGCGGGCGAGAAAGCAATTTCATTGGTTTAGGAATTGCGGCACAGGATACTCCACCTGCAGGAAGCCTCGCGTAATTTCTAAGCCATTGAAATTGCAAGAGAGGGGGACTGCTTCTAGCTCATTCTAATTCTGGCAAGCAAGTGCGTCTCTGCCTACCCCCGCCCTTGCAAAATCTAGCACTTAGCCTTCCGGCTAAATGCTGATTTTGCTTTCCCGCCCGCAAGGGGCGGGATAAAGCCAACCTCACCCCGAAATCGTCGTCGAAAACTGCGGATTGCCGCGGATCGTGTTGCTCACGGTGCAGATTTCGTCTTCGGCCGCATGGGCGATCGCGTTGCGGATCTCATCGCTGAAATCGCCCTTGATGGTGAATGCGATGTTGAACTTCTCCACGCGCGAAAGACCTTCGGTGGCTTTTTCGCCTGTCACGACGGCGGTCACTTCTGTCAGCTTGTCGAGCACGCCGAGGCTGCTTGCCGCCATGCGGGCGCTTAAGACCAGGCAGGCGGAAAGCGACGAGTAGAGCAGATCGAGCGGGTTGAAACCGGGCTGCGACGGCGAGGTGACGATGTCGATCTCGCCGCCCGTCACCGAGGTCACATGCGGAAAGCCAGTGCGGCCAAGCGTGGCGGTCGCGCCCGTCTGCCTCGTCTTCACTTTCAGTTCGGCCATTTCGAAAATCCTTGAAATAAAAGAGGGAAACTCCTTTCTTCAACATAGGGATTCATGGCGCCGGACACAATTGCAGTTCCCGCCCCTTGCGTCTTCCAGTCAGTTAAGCCACCAAATGGTTACAAGTTCATCGCAAGACAGGCCCTTCGACATGACCGTTTCCGATCCCCGCGCCTTCCTGACCTCGCTGTTCGATGCCGCCGTTCGCGCCGCCGATCCGCTGACCGGCATCCGCGCCAATCTGCCGGCCAGGCCAAAGGGCCGGACGATCGTCATCGGCGCCGGCAAGGGCTCCGCCCAGATGGCTGCGGCACTGGAGCAATGCTGGGACGGCCCGCTGGAGGGTCTGGTGGTGACGCGATACGGCTTCTCCGCTCCCTGCCGCCGGATCGAGATCATCGAAGCGGCGCATCCGGTGCCGGACGAAGCAGGCCTTACCGCTTCCCGCCGGCTTCTCAAGCTTGTCGAGGGCCTCACGAAGGACGATCTGGTGATCGCCCTGATTTCCGGCGGCGGCTCGGCGCTTCTGCCTTCGCCGGCCGGCACGCTGAGTCTCGCCGACGAGATCGCCGTCAACAGGGCGCTGCTCGCATCCGGCGCACCGATTTCGGCAATGAACGTCATTCGCAAGCACCTGTCGACCATCAAGGGCGGCCGGCTCGCCGCCGCGGCCCATCCGGCCAAGGTCGTCTCCCTCGTCGTCTCCGACATTCCCGGCGACGATCCGGCTCTGGTGGCGTCCGGCCCGACCGTGCCGGGTGCCGGCACACGCGCCGAAGCGCTCGACCTCATCCGCCTCTACCGCATCGAGCTGCCACCCGCCGTTCTCGCCCATATCGAGAAGGCCGAAGCGGATGCGCCACGCCCGGACGATCCGCGCTTTGCCGGCAATGAAGTTCATCTCATCGCATCCGCCGGCGTCTCGCTGGAGGCGGCGGCGGACGTGGCACGCGCGGCCGGGATCGAACCGGCCATCCTCTCGGACGCCATCGAGGGCGAGGCCCGCGAAGCCGCCCATGTTCACGCCGCCATCGCGCGCGAGGTGCTTCACCGCAATCGTCCCTTCGCCAAACCGGTCGTGCTGCTATCCGGCGGAGAAACGACGGTGACGCTGAAAGGCAAGGGCAAGGGCGGACGAAACTCTGAATTCCTTCTGTCGCTGGCGATCGACATCGACGGCCATACCGGCATTCACGCGATGGCAGCCGATACGGACGGCATCGATGGCAGCGAGGACAATGCCGGCGCCTTTGCCGATGCAGGCACGGTGGCGCGGCTGCGCAATGCCGGACTGGTGCCGGCCGACATGCTGGCAAACAACGATGCCTGGACGGCCTTCAACGCGATCGGCGATCTATTCGTGCCCGGCCCGACAGGAACCAACGTTAACGATTTCCGCGCCATCCTGATCGTGTAGGCTCGCGCGACAAGCCACATCAGCCGATGGCGCTGCAATCATCGCAACGCCGGTAGACGGCCGCCATCGACGACCAGCGAAAGAAGTGCCGGCTGCAATGGCCGCATTCGATTTCAATGATATGCGTCTTTTCGGAAACGATGACCGGCTTGACCTTCGTCAAGCGCTCGCTCTTCCGCTGCTCCAGCTTCGTCACAGCCATCATGGCCCTCCACGCAACACCCGGTCTTGCTCGACAAGGCATGAAGTAGCAGCCACTAATAAATAAAATATTGCAGCTGCGACGCCATCTTGCAGTCGGCATGAACGAGGCATTCGCCGTTGCATATGTGCAACTCTTCGCGGATCGACCCCGACCCCAACCATGCCGGCGGCATCTAAAAAATTGTAGCGGCGGATATCGCCATTTTCACGCTAGGCACCATGTCATTTACGGGGCATTTTCCATCAATATGACAACGGGAGGCATAGCCATCATGCGCCAGCTCCACCAGCGGGTGATTTCGTCGGTAACCCTGGTCACATTCGCGCTCTTTTCGGTGATGGCGAGAGCCGCCGCCCCGCCTCCGGTGGAGGCCGAACACGGCATGGTGGTCACGGCGCAGCACCTGGCCACCGATGTCGGCGTGGAGGTGCTGAAAAACGGCGGCAACGCCGTCGATGCAGCCGTTGCGGTCGGCTATGCCCTCGCCGTGGTCTATCCGACGGCCGGCAATATCGGCGGTGGCGGCTTCATGACCATCCGCCTGCGGGACGGCAAGACGACATTCCTCGATTTCCGCGAGCGTGCGCCGCTGGCGGCCACCAAGGGCATGTATCTCGACGACAAGGGCAACATCGTCAAAGGCGCCAGCACGGATGGCTATCTCGCCGTCGGCGTTCCCGGCTCTGTCATGGGCTTCGAGACCGCCCGCGAGAAATACGGCACGAAGTCCCGACAGGATCTGATGGCGCCGGCCATTCGTTACGCCAAGGAAGGCTTCACGCTGAACCAGGCCGACGCGGCGGAGCTTAACGAGGGCAAGAAGTGGCTCGCGCGCGATCCGGCCACCGCCGCGATCTTCACCAAGTCGGACGGCAAGCCCTTCGCGGCAGGCGATACGCTGACACAGCCGGACCTCGCCAGCGCCCTTTCCGGCATTTCGGATCAGGGACCGGACGGCTTCTACAAGGGGCCGGTCGCCAACGCCATCGTCAAGGCTAGCCAGGACAAGGGCGGCATTCTCGCAAACCAGGATTTCGAGCAATACAAGGTGCGCGAACTCGAACCCGTGAAGTGCGACTATCGCGGCTACCAGATCATTTCGTCGCCGCCGCCTTCTTCCGGCGGTATCATCATCTGCGAAATCCTCAACGTACTGGAAGGCTATCCGCTCTCCTATACCGGCTACGCCTCGGCCGACACGGTCCATTACATGGTCGAAGCCATGCGCTACGCCTATGTCGACCGCAACTCGGCGCTTGGCGACCTGGACTTCGTCGACAATCCCGTCGGCAAGCTTCTGGATAAGGCCTATGCCCAGAAGATCCGCGACGGCATCTCCCCTTACAAGGCGGGCGTCTCCAAGGACCTGATGCCCAAGGGCCTCGGCGAAAGCCACGAGACGACGCATTATTCGATCATCGACAACGACGGCAACGCCGTCGCCGTCACCTACACCCTGAACGGCTCCTTCGGCGCCGGCGTCGTCGCACCGGGCACCGGTATCCTGCTGAACAACGAGATGGACGACTTCACCTCCAAGCCCGGCGTACCCAACCTGTACGGTCTGGTGCAGGGCGAAGCCAACGCCATCCAGCCGAAGAAGACGCCGCTCTCGTCCATGAGCCCGACCATCATCGCCAAGGACGGCAAGCCCTTCATGGTAATCGGCAGCCCCGGCGGATCGCGCATCATCACCATCACGCTCGAGGCGATCATCAATGTCATCGATTTCGGCATGAACATCCAGGAAGCGATCGACGCGCCGCGCATTCATCACCAGTGGCTGCCGGACAAGGTCTACATGGAGCCGCACGCGCTTTCGCCCGATACGGTCAAGCTTTTGACGGGTATGGGTTACACGGTTCAGGTCGACAACGACTGGCCGATCTGGGGCCAATCGGCAGGCATCCTCGTCGGCGGCAAGAGCCTCGGCGACATCGCCAAGGGCGGCGGCGCCCGCTACAACGGCGCCATGGACAGCCGCGCCGGTTCCGGACTGGCGGCAGGCTACTGAGCGCTCGCCCGATACCGATGACTGAGACCGGTGCCGCTATCCCCGGCACCGGCCCTTTGCGGCGTAAATGTCTGACGAGACGAGCACATTATCTTACGCCGCAAAACCAAGCGTGAGCATTTCGGCGAGATATCCGGCCCATTCATTCACCTCGCGTTCATTTGTTGCGGATTTTCGGCGTACGTGCGTCATTTTTTTCATCCCATCAATAAGATTTGTGATTTCTGATATGGCAATCAGGCCGTGGCAGGAGTATACACACCGCCGTTCAAATAGGCCTTCGCGCCATGACCAGACTTGCGGTTCTGTCCTAGGACCCCACCGCACCATCGAGAGCGATCCCCGACAATGTCGGATCAGATATTCCAGGCCGCCCCCACCCGGCGGGCCGCACCGAATTTTCGTGTAGTGGCGCTTATTGTAGCAAGCGCGATGTTCATGGAGCAGCTTGACGCGACCGTGCTCGCGACGGCCCTTCCGACGATGGCGAGAGACTTCGGCGTCAGCGCGCCGGCCATGAGTATCTCGCTGACATCGTATCTGCTCAGCCTCGCAATCTTCATTCCCGCAAGCGGCGCCATTGCCGATCGCTTCGGATCGCGCACCGTCTTCCGCTCCGCCATCGCGGTTTTCGTCGTGGGATCGCTTCTGTGCGCGCAGGCTCCGAACCTGTTCTTCCTCGTGCTCGCGCGATTGCTGCAGGGTCTTGGCGGCGCCATGATGCTGCCCGTCGGCCGCCTCGTGCTGATGCGCAGCGTCGCCCGCAAGGACATGGTCAACGCCATGTCCTGGCTGCTGATCCCGGCGCTCGTCGGCCCCATCCTCGGGCCGCCGGTCGGCGGCATGTTCGTCACCTATCTCGACTGGCGCTGGATCTTCTACATCAACGTGCCGATCGGCGTCATCGGCTTCGTCCTCGTGACGATGTTCATCGAAGAGGTGAAGGGCCCCCGTGCCGGGCGCTTCGACCTCTCTGGCTTCATCCTATCGGGCATCTCGCTCGGATCGCTGCTCTTCGGCTTCGAAATGTCGAGCCGCGAGGGCGAAGGCTATCTGGCCATTTTCCTGATCTCCATCGGCCTCCTGTTCGGCATCGCCTATCTGCGCCACGCCCGCAAGCATCCCTCGCCGATCATGGATTTCTCGCTGATGAAGGTGCCGACCTTCCGCACCTCGGTCATCGCCGGCTCGCTGACGCGCATCAGCCAGGGGGCCCATCCCTTCCTGATTCCCTTGATGCTGCAGCTCGGTTTCGGCCTATCGGCGGCGGCAGCCGGCCAGATCGCCATTGCGACGGCGCTCGGCTCCATGGCGATGAAACCTTTCCAGGTCCGTATCCTGAGGAAACTCGGCTTCCGCACCGCTCTCATCATCTTCGGCCTGATCGGTACGCTCGGTTATGGCTTGTGCGCCATCTTCAAGCCCGACTGGCCGCTGCCCGTCATCTTCATGATCCTGTTCTTCTGCGGCTTCTTCATGTCGTTTCAGTTCACGGCCTACAACACGATCGCCTATGACGAGATCGAGCGGGACCGCATGAGCATCGCGACCAGCTTCTACTCGACCTTCCAGCAGCTGATGCTTTCGCTCGGCATTTGCGTCGCCGCCCTTGCCCTGCATGGCTCGATGCAATTCTTCGGCCACGCGAAAGCCGAGATGGCCGACTTCTCCATCGCCTTCATCGTCGTCACGGCCATCGCCCTTCTGGCGGTGATCTGGAACGCCAGCTTCTCGCGCACCGCCGGCTCCGAAATCAGCGGCCACCGCCGCAAATCGCCGGAAGAGAGCCTCGGCGAGCATTGAGGCTCGCCGCCGGCTGGCACAAACAATAGCGACTTTTGTGAACAGTGCCTCCATGGCAGGCGCATTGCATTGAACACTAGCAGCGGCCTAGATAGCGACCAGACACGAAATGACAGTCTGGAGCATCCCATGGTCGCCGGCATCCATCACATCACGCTCATCACCCGCAAGGTACAGGCGAATGTCGATTTCTACGTCGGCTTCCTCGGCCTGCGCCTCGTCAAGCGTACCGGCGGCTTCGAGGACGCCACGCAGCTTCACCTGCTCTACGGCGACGCCACGGGCTCGCCCGGCTCGCTGATCACCTTTCTCGTCTGGGAAGACGGTTCCCCCGGCCGGGCCGGCGTCGGTCAGGTCGGCGAGATTTCACTCGCCATCGATCCGGCGAGCATCGGCTTCTGGCTGACGCGCGCGCTCAGCGCCGGCCTCAAGCCGGAAGGCCCCTCGGAGGAATTCGGCGAGCCGGTCCTGCGCCTGAAGGATCCGGACGGCGTTATCGTCAAGCTGGTGGGAACCAACGCTTTGCAGCCGACGGCTCCCTGGGCAAGCGATACAATTCCGCGGGAGCACGCCATCCGCCGCATCCGCGGTGCGACGCTCTTCAGCGAGACGCCGGAGGAAACGCAGGCGACCCTGGTCGATCATTTCGACTACCGGCCGTCGGCAACCAGCGGCGCCATCAGCCGGCTGGTCTCCGAGCCGGGCGATATCCTCGACATCCGCGATGCACGCGGCTTCTGGGCAAGCGCGCCGGGCACCGGCACGGTCGATCACGTCGCCTTTCGCGCCAGGGACGATGCCGAACTGCAGTCGGTCCGCGCCGCGCTGCAGGCGGTCAATTCCTGGCCGACGGCGATGCATGACCGCAAATATTTCCGCTCGCTCTACGTCCGCGAGCCCGGCCGCATCCTGTTCGAGCTCGCAACGGATGCGCCCAGCATGCTGGTCGACGAGGACGAGGCAACGCTTGGCACGCGTCTGTTTGCCCCCGGCGACAAGCCGGCGCTTCTGGCCGAGCTGAACGTGATTCTGCCGCAGTTCTCCATGCCCGGCGAGCCGCGCGTCATCTATCGCGACCTGCCTTTCATCCACCGCTTCTTCACGCCCGAGCAGCCGAACGGCGATGTCTTCATCCTGCTGCACGGCTCCGGCGCCGATGAAACGACGATGCTGCCGCTCGCCCACAAGATCGACGCCGATGCGACCTTGCTGAGCGTGCGTGGCCGCGCGCTCGAGGAAGGTGCGCCGCGCTGGTTTCGCCGGATGGGACCGATGACCTTCGATCAGGCCGATATCGCCAGCGAAGCCGAAGCCTTTGCCGCCTTTATCGATGGCGCGATCCATGCCTATGGACTCGATCCGCAGCGCATCGTCTATATCGGCTATTCCAACGGCGCCAACCTGCTGAACGCCATGCTGTCGCTGCATCCGCATCTCATCCGCCGCGCCGTTCTGCTGCGGTCCATGGCCGTGTTGGCCGACCCACCGGCAGCCGACATGTCGGACGCCAACGTGCTGATCATCGCCGGCGAGAAGGATCTGTATGGCCCATATGCGCAGCCGCTCGTCGAACGCCTGCGCGGCGACGGCGCGAAGGTCGAGCTTGCGACCGTGCCTGCCGGTCACGATCTCGATGACGCGGATGTGCCCGTCATTCAGGCATGGTTAAAGCGGAACGTGTAGGGCCGACTTGTCGCAGACCCCTTCTCCCCGAGGGGAGAAGGGGTTCACGGCAGGGAATCAACCCTTGAAGGTATATTCCGTGATCGATTCCGGCTTCATCTCGATCGAGAAGCCCGGCAGGCTCGGCGGCATGTAGGCGGCGTCGCGGATGATGCAGGGGTCGATGAAATGCTCGTGCAGGTGATCGACATACTCGATCACGCGGCCGTCCTTGGTGCCTGACACGGCGATGTAGTCGATCATCGACAGGTGCTGCACATATTCGCAGAGACCGACACCGCCGGCATGCGGCCAGACCGGCAGTCCGTACTTGGCGGCAATCAGCAGCACGGCGAGAACTTCGTTGAGACCGCCCATGCGGCAGGAATCGATCTGGACGATGTCGATCGCGCCCTCGGCGATGAACTGCTTGAACATGATACGGTTCTGGCACATCTCGCCGGTCGCGACCTTCACCGGGCCGACGGCCTGGCGGATCTTGCGGTGTCCGGCGACATCGTCCGGGCTGGTCGGCTCTTCGATGAAGAAAGGCTTGGCGAAGGCAAGCTTGCGCACCCAGTCGATCGCCTGATTGACTTCCCAGACCTGGTTGGCGTCGATCATCAGATAGCGGTCGGGGCCGATCACCTCGCGGGCGATGGTGAGGCGGCGGATATCGTCTTCGAGATCGCGGCCGACCTTCATCTTCACATGGTTGAAGCCAGCGTCGATGGCTTCCTGGCAGAGCCGGCGCAGCTTGGCGTCGTCATAGCCGAGCCAGCCAGCGGACGTCGTGTAGCAGGCATAGCCCTCGCGTTCGAGGGTCGCAATGCGATCGGCCTTGCCGGCCTCCGCCTTCTTCAGGATGGCGACGGCTTCGTCCCGCGTCAGAACATCCGTGAGATAGCGATAGTCGACGATATCGGCGATCTGCTCCGCATCCATCTCCGAAACCAGACGCCAGACCGGCTTGCCGGCTTCCTTGGCGAGCAGGTCCCAGACCGCGTTGACGACGGCGCCGGTTGCCAGGTGCATCGCGCCCTTCTCCGGGCCGATCCAGCGCAGCTGGCTGTCGCTGGTCAGGTGCCGCCAGTATTTGCCGGGGTTTTCCAGCACCGTCTTGAGCTCCGTGCCGACGACGAGATGCCGCATCGCTTCGATCGCCATGCAGCAGATGTCGTTGCCGCGCCCGATGGTGAAGGTCAGTCCATGGCCGACAAGCCCCGGCCTGTCGGTATCGAGGATGACATAGGCTGCCGAATAGTCCGGATCCGGGTTCATCGCATCCGAACCGTCGAGGCTCTGCGATGTGGGGAAGCGCAAATCGAAAACGCGAAGATTGGTAATGCGCGTCATTGGAAAACTCCTTCTAAATCCATCGGCAACCTCTCGACCCCTTTAGCCAAGGTCGAACTCCTCCCAGAGCGCCGCATTATGCTCGCCAACGTGCGGGGCCGCACGCTCGAATTTCGGCCGCTGCCCGTCGATGCGGATGGGCGAGCGGGTAGTATGCAGGCTGACGCCGTCATCGCGCCCGACCGTCTGCAGCATGTCGAGAACGCGGAAGCCTTCGCTGCCCAGCAGCTCCGGCCAGTTCAGCACCCGTGCGCACCAGATGTCGGCCGGCTCGAGGATCGCAAGCCAGTCGTCCACATTTCGGGTGGCAATGCGCGCCGCGATCAGCGCCTTGATCTCGTCGCGCGACGTGAACCAGCTTTTCGGGTCGTCGCGATAGGGTGCCAGTTCCGCCATGCCCAGCAGATCGGCCAGCTTGGAAATCGGCGTCATGGCAATGGCGAGATAACCGTCGGCAGCGGGATAGACACCGTAGGGCGCGGAAAGATAGGCATGGGCGCTGCGGACATGCGAGCGCTCGGGCAACTTGTTGCCGCTGTTCATATGCACGCTCAGCACCTCGACCTGCAGATCGACCAGAGCCTCGAGCAGGCTGGTTTCGACCAGGCCGCCTTCGCCCGTGACGCCGCGCCGAACCAGCGCCGCGAGAATGCCCTGGGCCGCGGCGGCACCCGCCAGCATATCGCCGATAGCGAGGCCGAACGGCACGGGCCCCTGCCCTTCGTCGCCATTCAGCCACATGACGCCGGAGCGTGACTGCGCCAGAAGATCCTGCCCCGGCCGCGAGACCCACGGCCCTTCTTCGCCGTAACCGCTGATCGAGCAATAGACGAGGCGCGGATTGAGGTCGCGCGCAGCCTCGTAGCCCAGACCCAGCCGCTCGATCACGCCCGGGCGGAAATTCTGCACGAGAACGTCGGCTTTGGAGATGAGCTTGCGCAGCACACCCATGTCGCGCTCGTTTTTCAGGTCGATCGCCAGGCTCTCCTTGGAGCGGTTGATCGCATGAAAGATCGTGGAATCACCGCGCTCGTGATCGCTGAGATAGAGTCCGCGCGAGAGATCGCCCCCGGCTGGCCGCTCGATCTTGATGACCCTGGCGCCGAGATCCATCAGCCGCAGGGTGCAATAAGGACCAGACAGGAACTGGCTCATGTCGACGACGACCAGGCCGGCCAGCGGCAAGTCCTTCTTCAGCGCCATCGATATTCCCGCTCCCCTGATATCACCCCGGCTAGAAATGCCTGACCGCGTCGAGGAATGCCCCCACAACCGGCTTTCGCATCCGCCTCAGTTTTCTTATGTGAATAGTATTTTCACATATGGATGATTTTTGCAAACGAAAAGAGGCAGGATAATGGAAGCTCCACGCACCCCGGTCTTCGGGAAATGCATTATGCTGCCACGCGATGAGGGTTGCTGAAAGGAGAAACAGAATGACGACGGTCAAGTTGCTTGATGATGCGGAGGTGGAGGCAGTCCCGGCGGTCAAGGCGGTGTTCGACGACATTCGCGCGGTGAGAAAGTCCGACTTCGTCAATAACTTCTGGCGCGGCCTCGCCAATGACCCTGCTCTGTTGAAGCGGACCTGGGAAGGGCTGAAAGCCGTCATGATAGCGGAGGGCGCTCTTGATCCGCTCGTGCGCGAGATGATCTATATCGCCGTCTCCACGGCAAACGGCTGCACCTATTGCGTCCATTCCCACACGGCAGCGGCAAAGGCGAAGGGGATGACCGACGCCCAGCATGCGGAGCTGATGGCGGTCATCGGGCTGGCCGGACAGACCAACCACCTGGTCACGGCGATGCAAATCCCCGTCGATCCTGAATTCGATGTCAGCCGGCGCTGAACGCAAAAGGCCCGCCGGAACGTGCCGGCGGGCCCTCGATACGAGAATATCGTTCCTTTAGCGGTCCGATTTTTCCGGCGCCTGGGCATCCGCCGCAAGAACGGCGACGGTGAGGCCGTTGTTGACCGCCAGCAGCCTTTTGCGAACCAGCACGCCCATCACGCGGGCGGCGGTCGAAAAGGTCATCGTGTCGAGCGGACCTTCACCCTCCCAGGGCTTGGTCAGCCGCTCGGTCACGGCCGAGACGATGTTGTTGGGCACGATGTCTGTGCATTCGCGCATGGCTTCGAACACGACGCTGATGGGATGGATACGTCCCTCGAACGTCACGATCGGTTCGGTCACTTCGCTGTCCCATTCCTCGAAGGCATAGAGCGCTTCACGGAAGAGCTGCTGCAGGGTGATGGGGGCATGACCCTCATGAAGGGGCGGCAAGGCATTAGACATGTCTGTCTCCTTTCAATTGGAAGTCCGGCGCATGATATGTAAAGTATCGGTCTCCTCCGAGACCAGGCGCTGCTTCTTCAGTTTGGCGCGCCCCGAAACGCATTCCATGGGGGCAAGTGGCGCGGCAAACCATCTTGTGACCGGCGCAACGCGGGACACACACAAAATGTTCCCACCGGTCATTTAACTTGATCAAGTCTATAGATTAATCACGACTTGAAAAGCCTCTTTGACAACTTTCTGCAATTCCCTTTATTTTTGAATGGCTTCGGATAGAGTAAGACAACAGCGATCCTGTGGACGGGGCTGCGAATCTCTCTGCAAGGCCGAAAGGACGACTATGTGCGGCGATCATGAGCATGGGCATGAACACGGGAACGATCACGGTCATCAACCCGTCGATTGGCGCGAACACGGCATCAAGATCATTCCGGGCAATGCCCTCGATCCGAATACGGCGCAGACACCGGGCATGAGCCGCGCGACCGCAATCAACAATGCCCGCGCCGGCGCGGAAAAGATCTGGGCCGGGACTGTGACGATCCACGCGAACGCCAAGACCGGCGCCCACCATCACGGCGATCTCGAAAGCATCATTTATGTCGTCAAGGGCAAGGCGCGCATGCGCTGGGGCGAGAACCTGGAATTCGTCGCCGAAGCCGGCCCCGGCGATTTCATCTTCGTGCCGCCCTATGTGCCGCACCAGGAAATCAATGCCAGCCGCGACGAAACGCTCGAATGCGTTCTGGTCCGCTCCGGGCAAGAGCCGGTGGTCGTCAATCTCGACATCGAACCGGTGGAAAAGCCGGAGGAAGTCCTCTGGAAAGACCCGATCCACCGCTGATCGCGCCCAAGTTTTAAGCAAATGCCTATTTTGCCGTATAAATAATCTACAGTATTTATAGAAAATTAGTTTGCTCTTTCGCATCGCACAGAAAAGAGTTTTTCAGAACCGCAGCGCACAACGCATGATCCTGCTTCGCGGGCCGAACGCGCGTCTGAGATGATTGGGCCGTCAACGAGAGAACGATCTCGATCATCTGGAACAGGATTTCCCATGACTGAAAAGCTTTCCAAAGGTCTCGGCACGCTGCGCCTTTCCCGTAGGGCCGGCCTTGCCGCCATCTTTGCTTCCGCTGTCGCCGTTTTCGGCTTGACGGCAACCGCCCCGCAGTCTTTCGCCGCCGACAAGACGATCAAGGTCGGCATCATGAGCGGTGAGGACGAGGACGTCTGGCGGGTCGTTGTTTCCGAAGCCGCCAAGAAGGGCCTGAAGGTCGAGCCCGTAGTCTTCAACGACTACACGCAGCCGAACGAAGCTCTGGAGCGTGGAGAAATCGACGCCAACGCCTTCCAGCACCAGCCTTACCTCGACAACCAGGTGAAGCAGCACGGCTATCATATCGTCAATGTCGGCTTCACCGGCATCTGGCCGATCGGCCTCTATACCAAGAAGTATAAGACCGTGGCCGAGCTTCCGAAGGGCGCCGTCATCGGTGTTCCGAACGATCCGTCCAACGAAGGCCGCGCGCTTCTCGTCCTGCAGCATGAAGGCGTAATCAAGCTCAAGGATGGCACCGGCATCCTCGCCACCACCGCCGACATCGCGGAAAACCCGAAGAACGTCGAGATCAAGGAACTGGATGCCGGTATCGTCGGCCGTTCGATCGACGACCTCGACGCCGCCGTCGTCAACACCGACTGGGCGCTGAAGAGCGGCCTGACGCCGAAGGACCGCATTGCGCAGGAGCCGACCGAAGGCAATCCCTACCGCAACTTCATCGCCGTCAAGCAGGGCAGCGAGAAGGAGGACTGGGTGAAGACGCTGGTCGCCTCCTACCAGAACGACACCGTGAAGGCCGAATTCGACAAGGTCTACAAGGGTACCGGCCAGAGCGCCTATTGATAACCGGACGGCGCGGGGGACAGCGCTGAGCGGCGGGCGGCCGGGGCATCTTGCCCGGGCCGCCTTCGGTGTTTAAAGCCCAGCCCTCAACCCGCGCCGAACGCAAGAAAAGAAGATCGGGAAGCAGACATGAACTCCTTCATCCCCGCCACATCAATCGACGGGCAGGCGCCGCCTGAACGGGCGACGGGCGACGAAATCGTCCGCCTGGTCGATGTTCGCCGCCGGTTCGACACGACGCCCGCGCTGGACGGCGTATCGCTGATTGCCCGCCGCAGCGAAATCGTCGGCATCATCGGCCGCAGCGGCGCCGGCAAATCGACGCTGATCCGTTGCTTGAACGGGCTGGAACGCGCCGATAGCGGCGAGATCCACATCGAAGGCCGCGATATCGCCCGCCTTTCGGAGCAGGAGTTGCAGCCGCTGCGCCGTCGCATCGGCATGGTCTTCCAGCATTTCAATCTGCTCTCCGCAAAAACGGTCGAAGAGAACATCGCCCTGCCGCTCAAGATCGAAGGCGTCGGCAAGGCCGAGCGGCTGCAGCGTGCCCGCGAACTGCTCGACCTCGTCGGCCTGGCCGACAAGGCAAAGGCCTACCCGGCAGCGCTTTCCGGCGGCCAGAAGCAGCGCGTCGGCATTGCCCGTGCTCTCGCCGCCCGGCCGGCATTACTGCTGTCCGACGAGGCGACGTCGGCGCTCGACCCGGAAACCACCCGCTCCATTCTGGCGCTGCTGAAGGACATCAATCGCAAGCTCGGCCTGACGATCCTGCTCATCACCCACGAGATGGAAGTGATACGCTCCATCGCCGATCGCGTCGCCGTCATCGATGCGGGCAAGATCGTCGAAGAGGGCTCGGTCTGGTCCGTCTTCGCCAATCCGCAAACGGAAATCACGGCAAGCCTGCTTGGCGGCATCCGCCCGCAGCTGCCGGAGCACATTGCGGCACGCCTGTCGCCGACATCGGGCGCCGAAGCCATTCTCAGTGTCGATCTTGCCGGCCCGGCCGCGCAAGGGGCTCTGTTTGCAGAGCTTTCCGCAACCCTGCCGCGCTCCTTCTGGCTGGTCCACGGCGGCATCGATCACATCCAGAACCAGCCGGTCGCCCGTTTCTTCATCGCCGTGCCGACGCGGGAAGCGACCCTGCCGGCACAGGTCGGCGATTTTCTGAAAGCCCGCTCCGCCCGGGTGGAGGTTCTCGGCTATGACAACTGACGTTATTCTCAGCCTGCTGTGGCGCTCCTTCTGGGAAACCGTCTGGATGACCGGCGCATCCGGCCTGCTTTCTCTGGTCATCGGCCTGCCGCTCGGCCTTGCCCTCGTCGTCACCAGCCGCGGCGGCATTGCCGAGCAGCTGACGATCAACGGCATCCTTGCGGCGCTGGTGAACGGCTTTCGCGCCGTGCCCTTCGTAATCCTGCTGATTGCCTTGATTCCCCTGACGCGACTGATCGTCGGCACCTCGCTCGGCACGACGGCCGCGATCGTACCGCTGACCATCGCCGCGATCCCCTATTATGCCCGTATTGCCGAAGTCTCGCTGCGCGAAGTCGATCGCGGCCTGATCGACGCGGTGCGCGCCATGGGCGGCAATCGCTGGACCATCATCCGCGAGGTTCTGGTGCCGGAAGCCATGCCCGGCATCGTCGCGGGCTTCACGGTCACTCTGGTCACATTGATCGGCGCGTCCGCCATGGCCGGCACGATCGGCGGCGGCGGCCTCGGCGACCTTGCCATCCGCTATGGCTACCAGCGCTTCGAAACCAGCGTCATGATCGCCGTTGTCGTCGTGCTAATCATTCTGGTCTGCGGCATGCAGTGGCTGGGCGATCGCCTGGCTACCCGGCTCGATCGCCGCTAGCCTTGTCGTCATGAACTCGTTCCCGGCGCGAAAAGACATTGCGCCGGGAATGGAGCGCGGCGATCAGTTGCGCGTGACCGGCTTGGAACGCATGCGCGATACCGTTTCCCGCTCCGCGCGCTTGCAGCGCATCGGCGGCAGGCCGCGATCCATGAGATCCATATCCTCCAGCACCATGTCGCCCATTTTCTTGAAGGCGCTATCGAGCGCGCCGGCACGGTGAGCCGAACGAATGAAGCCCTTCAGCTTGCGAACCGGATGATCGGGGCCGAGCGGCTCCTCCGGATAGACATCGCTCGCCGCGACGATATGGCCGGAGGCGACCGCCGCCATCAGCGCATCGAAATCCACGACATCGGCCCGGCTGAGCAGGATGAAGGCCGCCCCCTTGCGCATCTTCGCAAAAGCCTCGGCGCCGAGAAAACCCTTGTTTTCGCTGGTGACGGAAGCAACCACGAAAACGAAATCGCTACCCGCGAGGACCTCGTCCAATCCGGCGGGCTGAACCCCATGTTCCCGAAGGATCGAGGGCGGCATCCAGGGATCGAACACCCTGACATTGGCGCGGAAACCGGAAAGCACCCGGTTCAGCGCCTTGCCGAGATCGCCGAAGCCGACGATGCCGATATCGCTGCCGGAAACGAGCCGCGCCTTGGCGTTGCCGTCACCGCCCCAGAGCTCCCTACCCTCGCGGAAATCCAGATCGGCATCGACGATGCCGCGCGCCAGGCTGAGCGCAAATCCCAGGCCGATTTCGGCCACCGGCTCGGCAAAGACCTGCCCGGTGGTGACGACATGGATGCCGCGTTCGAACAGCACCTCATAAGGCATGTTGTTGATGAGATTGCTCTCGACGTTGAGGATGCAGCGCAGTTGCCGCATGCGGTCCAGCGTCTCCCTCGACAAGGGCGGTTGGCCGATGATGTAGCGTGCCTCGCCGAGCACCTCGTCGCCCAGTCCGGCGATATTTTCCGGATCCCCCTCGACGATGCGATATTTCGCGTGAAGGAGCGACAGCGCGTCCCTGGTGAAAATAAGCTCGAGCGAGCGCGGCTCCGGCGCGCTGATGGCCAAGGGTCTGCTGTCGGTCGTCATTCTGTTCCTCCCCGTCTCGGGAGGCGATCCAATATCATTCGACGGGTGAGATCAATCCACCTCGTCCTCTTCGCCAGGCATTCCGACGGAGAAGGCGCAGATGCGCGAGAGATGGGTGAACGGCAGACCGGTCTCCGCATGCCAGGCATTGAACTGATCCTGGATCAACCGCAGATCCTTCTTGCCCGGCTTGCCCTCGGAAATGGGCACGCCCGCGAGCCGCAAGCAGACGAGAACGTCGTGGCTCATCACGAAGCTGTCGCGGCCGATCGCCCGCAGGAAATACTGCCCGGTCATGCCGCCCAGCCGGTTCGCCTGCTTGTCGAGGACTGCAAGCAAGCCGATCTGATCCTCCACGGGCCAATCGGCAAAGAAACGCGCGGCGCTGCCATGCTCGTCGGCAAGCCGGCGGATGAACTGAGCGTTGGCCTGCACGGACATGATCTTGGCGCCGTTGCGGATCACCCGCGTATCGGAGGTCAGGTCATGCCAATAGTCGTCGGGCGCAAGATTGAGAAACGCCGGATCGAACCCGGAAAAGGCAGCCTCGAACCCCGGCCATTTGGAATCGATGACGTTGCGCACGAAGCCCGCATAGAAGATATAGCGCGTCATCTCCGACAGGATCCGGTCGTCAGCAAGCCCGCGCAGGACATCCTGGTTCGGTGCCTGCGGCATCAAGGCCATCAACCCATCGGCCCCGCCCTTGCGTTTCTCGGCGCGCTCCTCAATCTCCGCAAAGCTTCCCATCGCGTCCCTCGTTCGGCTGTGCTGTCCGCCAAGTCTTTTATGATCTTACGCCGCCATGCAAGTAATCTCCGCACAATGATCGCTTGTGAAGACGTGACTCGAAAGTTGATCGCGCTGACGGTCGAATTGATTTTGCCGGTGATTGAAACAATTCCAGACTGCTCCAGATATCGCCTTGAAATTAACTTGAGATTTCACGCAGCGTGGCGTTAATTTCGGCGGCATCGGATCGGAGCCTCGTGCCATGAATAATAAAGACTGGAACTATCCCGTCATGGTCATCTGCAAGCGTACCGGAAAAATCTATACGGTCGCCAGCACCAAGGAAGCACTGGACATCCTTTTGAATGCGTGGCCCGTGGCTGAAGGCAAGGCGTTCATGATCGCATTGCAGATCTGCGCCGATGTCGAAAGAGGTCAAGGACAGTCGCTGGAGGCTCGAAACAGCTTTCTCGCGGCAGCGGCGGAGGCCGGTGTGCCGATCGAAATTCCGGTGGTTCAATAGGAAAAAGCGACCTTAAGGCACCCTTGTTCGCGTGCGGCGGGGCTGCCTGTCTCATTATCGGACAGGCACGATACACTGAACGGGAAAATTCCAGCGCCGGCCCCTCATGATCGTTGCGTTTTTGGTATTCATCCTCCTTGCGGCGATGTTTCGAGGCATATTGCGCACCCTCTTCGCAGGATTGGCGCTCCTCGCGGTCATCCTGCTGCTGATCGCCATATAGTGCTGACCGGTTGCGCAGCCGTTAGCCGCCGCCCCATTTTGAAACCGGCCGCGTTCGATTTTCCAGAAATTGCGAAACCTTTTGCCGCCGCAGGAGTTTCGATGGGAATGTCGGAGTACCATCGAAATGAACATGATCTTCAATACCGGCGATATTCGTTGGCAGGAGCCCGTCTATCTCCGTATCGGTTATGGCATGCCGGAAGCGATAAGAAGCCCGAAAGAAGCCTGCAATCACCTCCTTTTCCGTTGGCCGGCCATCAGAGGCGAGAAGTACAATGCAGCCCGGAGCCTCTGCCTTGAGGCGAACACCAATCCCCTTCTCTGCCGCAAAGCCAGAGAGATGTTCGTCGAGGCCTGCATCGAAGCCGACGTCCTTGACTAGGTCGTCATCCGGAAATTGAATCTGCCGCCGACCGCGAGGCGTAAGCCGTCTGCCGGTATCCTGGCGTGCATACTCAAGGATCGGCGTGACATTGCCGTCATAAGATCCGATCGGCTTAGGGACCCGGCCGGACTGGCAGCTTTTCGAACATATTCGGTCGTATGTCTGCTGAGCTTTTAGCCGGGTTCGGTTCCATGAAAGCTGTGCGATAATCCGACACAGCCAAATGGCTTGCGAGCGCTCGCGTCTTGCATCCAAGGCCGACGATTGAGCCTCGTCGGCAGGCAAACGAAACCAGCCTCGATGACCTCGGGCAGTCGGCGTTCGGTCCGGAATGCTTCTTGCTAGGTTACCGAAGCATATATGTTTCGGAGGTAATGCGTTTTGAAACGAAACACTTTACGGCCTTTTCCAGCCGTTACGCTGGTGATGGGAGAGAGTGGCGGGACCCGCCGCATCAATTCGGTGCATCAGGTCTCGGAGTTGCTGCTGCAACATTGGCCGGTCGAAAATGGTGAAGAATATGTTGCAGCGGTCCGTGTCTGCCTCGAAGCCATGCTCGGGGCCGTGCCGCCCGAAGCCGTGAGGGAAGCCCTGATCAGGGCCGCGCGGGAAGCCGGCATATCCGTCATGCAATGAACCAGCCGCCCGCTCCTCCGGCCTTGGTCGATATCTCTCGGACACAATTCACTTTTTATGAACCAGTGCCAGCGATGTTTCCATTAAGGGCAGGCGATTCGCCTTGCCAATGACGGAGAGAATATGTCGCTTCTACCATTCCCGGCCGACAGGCGTACCAGTGATGTCAGGCGGTGTGCCATAGCCCTGCAGCAGCTTCACGGAGAGGCGGCAAATCGCTTCTGGCGCTCGGAAATGGCAAGCTTTGCCAGCTCCCTGCGCGAGCAGGGAGTGGAGGACGGCGAAATCTCTCGGCAGGCCGGGCTCTTCATGCATGCAGTCCAGATGGAACTGCAGCTTGCCTATGCCGACGAGGAACTGAACGCCTTGGCCTGACGGCGCTATTTCGGCAATCTGCAAAATGCGATCGACTTTTCGCCGCTGGTCGGAGACCTGATCTGCACGGTCCATTCTGCGCCGGGGAAATGGAATCCCTTGGAAGAAGCCACGCCGGTGATCTGCACGCAGGCTTTTCTGGCATCGGCGATCGGCAGGTCTATCGTCGCCACGACGGCGTTTCGTCGGTTGGCAACCTGGCATGGCGCGGTGAACAGGCCGGTATTGTCGATCATCTTGCAAACCCGGAACGCATTGTTCACGGCGTCGTCGGCAGCCATTGCGGAATTGGCGACCACTAGCGCAGTGGTCACCGCCAAAAACAATCTCATTGAAAACCCCGATCCCCTATGGCGGCACGGTGCCAGAGCATGTTTCGTCTTGCAAGGCATTTAGCGCGGTTTTCCGGTGGCTGTCTGACAATACAACGCAGTCGGCGGCAACTTGTTCGCTGCCGGGATCGATGCCTTCGCCGGTCGCTGCATTATCGTGAAATCGAGCCCGGAGTTTGAGCCGGCATACGTCGCCAGGCGCCGGCCTTGGCGACCGCAACCAGTTGCCGCACCTAAAGGTTCTTCCCGTGTCCCATGCTCTCCGGCCTGAAAAACGCGCGCCCGGCAGGACCCTGTTAACTCCTTGATATTAGAATATTGAAAATTAGGAATATCCAGGTTCAGGGAACCCGTGAGATGACGACATTCTCGCCCGAAGGCCGCGCATCCGCTCGCAAACGAACGCTTCTCGGCGCAAAGATCATATTCAACGATGGGCATTCGGTCTTCGATTGCATCGTCAGAAATCTGTCTGAAACCGGCGCCCTGATCCATATGGAAAATCCGCTCTCCGCCCCGAACGCCTTCGACTTGCAGCTTTCGGACGCCCGGCTGCTGCCATGCGAGGTGCGCTGGCGGAAAATCAACAGCATGGGCGTCGAATTCCTGTGAAATGCACTGTCGCTCCGCATCGGACAAAGCCATCTCACCTTGACGGCCTGACCCGCTCAAGCCTGGCACAAGCTGACAAACCTAGCTTCCATGCCGCAGGATAAGGGGCCGGGACTATCGCTTGGATAAAGAGGTTTCCGCTCCCGACGCCGGACTGTGTCTGCCGCCTGCGTAATTTCCGGACACGGGCCGGAAGTCATTCCCATGAGGCTCGGGACTCAGGCACGAGCGAGGCGACGCTGGAGAACAAGACGTGAATACAGCTCCGAACTCCAACCAGTTCTCCCAGTATCTCATCGGCGCGCCGAATGCCCAACCCGGACCGGCTGCAGCTCTTCCGGCATCGCCTGAAGTGCGCGACGAGCGTGCCCTGCCATCCGTCAGGACGTTCGATGTCTTCGACACGCTGATTGCGCGGCGCTGTGTCGAACCTGCCAAGGTGTTCGAGATCGTCGGGAAGCGGGCGGATCTGCCTGGGTTCGCGGCCGCGCGCAAGCAGGCTGAAGCGAAGATCGCGAAGCATCCCTACAATTTCGACATGATCTACGACGAGCTGGCGGCGGCGCTGCAGCTCGATCCGATCCAGGCCGCCGCGCTCAAGGCGCTGGAGATCGACGTCGAGCTGGAGCAGGTCATCCCGATCGCGGAAAACATGGCCCTGGTGCGCCATGGCGACGTGCTGATCTCCGATATGTATCTCGGCCATGACATGATCCGGAAGCTGCTCGACAAGGCCGGGCTCGACAAGAAGGTAAGCCTGATCGTCACCTCCGACGGCAAGCGGTCCGGTGCCATCTGGCCGCTGGTACAGGCAAATCTTTCGATCGAGGAACATCTCGGCGACAACCTTCATTCCGATGTCGAGATGCCCGGCCGCTACGATATTGCCAACCGCCATACGGGCATCTTCGGCCTCAATCCCGTCGAGGACGTTCTGACCCAGATCGGCCTGCGGCAGCTTGCCGAGCTCTGCCGCGAAACCCGCCTTTCGACCTGGTCGGCCAATCCCCAGAGCCGAACCGTGCAGGTCGTCCAGGCGAGCCTCAACTTTCCGATCATGCTGCTGGGAAGCGTCGCTCTGGCAAGGCTCGCCGCTCGGCTCGGAAAGCGCTCGATCCTCTTTTCCAGCCGCGACTGCGATTCCTGGATGCCGCTGTTCGACAAGGTGGCCCAGCGGATCGGCTTCACCTGCCGGTCGACCTATTTCTACACCAGCCGCCTTGCCAAGATGCAGCCGTCGCCGAGCTATACGCGCTACGCCAGACAGTTGATTTCGGATGATGCGCTGATTGTCGATCTCTGCGGCACCGGCTGGTCGCTCGCCAATTTCGCGGCCACCATCGGCCTCAGGAACGTCCCGGTCTTCTTCGTGCACAAGCTGCCGGCGGCGGCGGCCTACGAGACAATGGCCGCAACGCCGCAGACCTGCCAGTTCCATAGCCTCGTCCCAGCAGGGCAGGCAGTGGTGCAGAACACCATGCTGGAAATGTGCAACTATGCCACGCACGGCATGGTCGAAGATGTGCGCCTGATCCAGGATTTCGCCATTCCGGTCTTCGCGGAGGACAACCGCTCGCCCGAGACGCTTGCGATCGTGGAGGCGCAGCAGGACTGCTTCCGAGCCGGCCTGCGGCTCATGGAGAACTACGATCTCCACGAGGTCTTCGCCCTGGACGACGCATCGCTCGTCGCGGTGACGACGGCACTCTACGAAATGCTGTCGCAGCAGATGGAATTGCGCTCGATTTACGGCAGCAGCCACACGGCGGAAGAAAGCAGCGTTCGCCGGGCGCTCGGCTGCGCCTGACCACTATCGTTTGGAAGGAATTTCATGCCTGAACTCGTAGAGCTTGCCGATTACTACAAGACCGACAAGGGAACGCAGATCGGTCACGCCCACAACTATGCGAGCCTGTACTCGTTCCTCTTCGAGCAATTCCGCGACCAGGCGTTTTCCATGCTCGAAATCGGCCTGGAACGGGGCGGCGTGGAAGCGGGAGCCTCCGTCGATCGCGTCGGCAGCGACGTGCCGTCGATCCGCATGTGGCTCAACTACTTCCCCCGCGCAAAGCTCTACGGCTTCGACCTCTCCGATTTCTCGCACATACGGCTGGACCGTTTCGAGTTTCACCGCGGCGATCTCGGCAGCATTGAGGACCTCGACCGCCTGAATGCCGCCCTGCCCCCTCTGAAGCTGCTCATCGACGACGGCTCGCACGCCTCGTTCCACCAGCAGCTCGCCTTCCTCAAGCTTTTCGACAAGGTCGAGCCGGGCGGCTTCTACCTCATCGAGGATTTCCACTGGCAGCCGCCGTTCGAGAGCGCCTTGCCGCCCTGCAAGAAGAGCGCGGACGTCTTCGAAACCTTCCTGAAGACCGGCAAGCTCGACATCCCCTTCGCCCATCCGGATTATCTCAGCGCGGTCGCCTCGCAGATCCAGAACGTCTATGTCCACCGCAACAACCGCGGCGGCATCAACGACTGGCAATTCAAGATGGTCGCGCTGCAGAAGCGGCTTTGAGCGCAGGACGAAAGGCGACGACATGTCCTACAGCATCGTGACGGGATGGTACGCAGACAACAGGGCCCGCGACTACAAGGCCTATGGCGACGATTTCGTCCGCTCGGCGGAATGCTTCGATATCTGGTATCATTGCATTCGCGCCTTCACCTCGCCGAGCAATATCCTGGTCATCGATTCGGCCTCTCCCTTGCGCCCCCGAATGCCGGAGGATCCCCGCATCAGCTGGGTCAATCTGAAGCGCAATTACGGACATGCGGTTCAGGGCCACAGCGCGCTGTGCGGCTGGTCGCGCGCACTTCTGCTCGGCTTGAGCTATGGCTTTGCCAATGGCGACCTCTATACCGTGCTTGTCGAGCAGGGCACACTGTTCTACGGCAAGGACATCATCGAACGCCAGATCGCGGCCCATCCCGACGCGGACATCATCGCGCCGAACGGCGCGGGAACCCCGCAACCCTTGCAGACCGGCATTTTGATCTTCCGCAGCGCAATGATCCCGAAATTCGTCGAGAACTACACGCGCGTTGCCGCATCCGACGATGCGCTAAGCCCGGAAAAGAAAGTCGCGCTTGCAGGAAACGGCATGAAGATCGCCTTTTCCGACCTCCCCTTCGGCCGCCGCCGCCCCATCGACGTCTCCGCCGATCACTTCTTCCTGCGCCATTGCAACCTCGCCGAACTGCACGCCTTCACCACACGCCTCGGCTTCGGAAAAGAACTCCTGCCGCCTCTCCAACGCCAGTTCGCCTGATCGACCCCAGTTCGCCTGATCGCGGTTTTTCTACTTGTTTTTGGGGAGGAATGGCAGCGGAGTTCCGTTCTGGTCACGACAGCCGACAGCAGGAACGGGCCGAGATCAGCCTGGGAACAGGGCGAATTCCGCTGGGGGTGAGCGATAGCTAAGTATCTGAAAATAAAGATATCCTGCTAATCGAACGATGAACAAGCCGATACGAATAGTCAGAAGAAGCTCAATTGATTTCGCATGCTGCCTTTGGATTACTCATCGCTCCAACGGGCCTCAAGATAGCCGCCTAGCGCCACAACCGCGCGATTGATGGCTTTGAAGTTCGGATATTTCGACCTGTGACCCCGGGTCTGAAAGTATCGCCCGGTTCCACTCTCCTCATCAAGATCACGCATTATCCAGCCAATCTCGTAGCACCGAATCCGAGCTTGATCGTTGGCCGCAATACCAGTGATCTTATAGGGCTTCTTTTTTCTCCTATACCCATAATATCGGGCAACCGCCTGGATATTCACCCAATCGATGTTTGGAAATGCAGCACAAATGTCTTCCCGCGTACCTTCTGGATACATCCTTCGAAGCTTCTGCCTCTCCATAGGTCCCCATCGCTGATATCGCTTTCCGAGACCCAATTTACGGCAACGAGCCTGAATAGCCCTGTGAGTCCTATGGGGAAGAAGCTTCCTAAGGGCAAATTGATCGAAATAAAGCAGCCTGCAAAAGTCGTCTTCGATCGGGGTCCAAAGTTTATTTCCGTTGGGCGTAAACCCCGATCTTTCCAGTCTCGCGCGCATCCGTTGAGCAGTTGCTGCGTTCTTCGCAAAGTACGCTAGAGACAATCTTGCTCGCTCCGGTTAAGTCTTCTTCACCTTCATCGTGCGATAGGAATTAAAAGTGCCGGCTTTGTCGGTGAAAGCTTCCACAACCGCGTTCGGGAGCATGCCCAACTCCCTAAGCTTGTAGGCAAGTTCAGCAAAATCAAGCTTCAGCCTTTCGACCTCGCCAACCATCACTTCCTTGATTCTTGCTTCCAACTCAGCTTTCTGCCGCAAAAGATCATCGAGTTCCGACATTCGCTCTTCCTTTGAAAGGTGCTAGCTTTAGCCCAGGAATGGGTACGGAAGTTTTAAGGCGACGCGGCGGAATCTGTCCAATCGGGACAACGTTTAGGCTTTCGGATGTTCTAAGATGGATAGATCACTGCTCGATTGTGGGCCAGACGGCGGAGAAGAGGCATGTCCTACACTGGTATATGGAAGCTATGCAAAAGGCGATTTATCTGCCGAGGGCTCAGAGCACCATGAAAGTTACGAGGACGCTTTAGATGCTGTAACGAAGATCGTTACGGTCGGGAAAATAGCGCGCTTCTTGGTGCCTGCAACGGCATCTCAGGAGCAATCAGAGACGTTTAACAAACTTGGACCTGTTCAGCGCATTTGAATTCGCAGCTACGAGATCGAACACGACAATCATCCGAGCCGCCTTCCGCCAAGCCGATATCGAGCGCATCACTCGAGCGGCAAATGTAAGTGGCACTCCGTCAGCCGCGGCGGTGGAAGTAAAACATCAGGCCCAAAAGCAAAATTGTAGGAATTCCGACGATGCTGGAAAAGGCCGCATATGCCCAGAGATCCTGTGCCTCTCCGATGCATTGAGTAAAAGGACAGACAACCTGCGCGGTAACAACCAGCGCCAGAAAGGCGACTGCAAGCAAAATTAGAATTGCCAGGATTGTGAAGGCCAACGCGAAAGCAAGAAAGCGATTGATAAACGCAATTGCCGCCAGCATTCCTTGACCTTTTCGGCTGAACCTTCTGGTTGTTTTACACGAGTCCAGTTGCCTAGGCCATGTCCATCAAAAGTTCTCGACACCTTCAGTCGGCCGTCCCAGTTCGCCGAGTATTCGCGAGCCAATTCTCGGCTCTCAGTGAAGGTGATGTTCTCAGCATTCCGCTTCTGCGCCGAGGTGGTGTAGTTGTACGACCCGCCGATAGTCAGATGCCCGTCGATCACTATAACCTTGTTGTGAGCTATCGCCTGTTCGAAATCGATCCAGACCGGGATGCCGGCGGCGTCCAGTAGCGTGGCGCCGGAATATTTCCGCTCGTTCACCTTGTCGAGGATCGCCAAGACTTCGACGCCCTCGCCTGCAGCCCACTGCAACGCATGGATAATCGGGAGCGACGTGAAGCCGTAAGCCTGGACGCAACTAGAAGATTTGGCGATCTATCGCATCGACTATCCCGCTCTCACATTGTTCTGCCAGTGTGAAGCAGACGGAGATTTCGTCCGTGAGGGGCTGCCCAGCACGGGTCGTATTGAAGACCGCAAGTGTGGGTGTCGTGACCAAGAAAATGAGGATCAAGCTGCCAGAAGTCTCATCATCTCACCCGATGAAACGCCGTTACATAGGCGCCGAGGCTCGTACCTCTGCCCTCAACGACAATTTGAGTGCCCGGTGCGAGCGTCAGCCTGAAGTCATCCGAAACTCGGCATAGGCTCTTAAAAAAAAGCGGCAGCCCCTGAAGGTCCACCGGTGAACGGCATCCCTTATGATCCTTCCCATTAGCTTCCGCCACCTTGTACATGAGCTCGACGTGGTGACCGGCGACTGCAGCCGCAACCATGGGGGCGCTGACAAGGATCGACACGCTCCCCAGAAGGTAGCCTAAAAACGGCGCCATCAATACAGCACCGATCTTTTTCAATTCTCCTTCAACAGTATGCAAACCCTTGATTACAGCGACAATGGACAACAATGCGGTGACAAGACCCACCACCATGCGGACGGAGCTCGTCGCATCCGCCCAATACGTGGATGGGACGTAGCCGTATCCAAACGTTGTTGAAAAGACAGACAAGAATGCAAGGAAAAACAACGCGAAGGGCAAGGTCGCCGCGACCCTGCCAGCCCAAAGGACCGCTTTCACTTTCATTGAGTCACGCATTTAGATCGGTTTGCCTGGATTTTCTTAAGCTATCTTTCTCACGTCCTCAGTTGCATTAGCAAGAGCTCTATCTCGCCAGTTCTCTTAGGCTTGACTCTTCTCCAAGAAGAGAACATTTCGGGAACAAAATGACTTAACGGGCCTCAGTTTTCCAGAATTTTTATCATTAGGACCGCCCTTGACCGGCGGAGCGGAGACGTGCGCCATGCAATCGGCCAATTACAAAATCACGCCCCTCGATGCGGAGGCTTTTAGGGATCTCGTCGCATTCCTTGGCGAGGATGTTTTTGACCAGCGTCGAGGAGATGGTGCATTCGCCAAGTCAGACGGTTTTCAGCGGCACATCAGTGAGGCCAGAAGCGTGTTGAAAGGGATCGGCGCCTACGAAGGCTCAAGCCTGGAGGAGATCAACCATGGGTGACGTGATCTATCTGAAAGATGATCCTGACGAGTGCGGCGGCGAGCCGAAGTCGAAAGCTACCGCCATGACTATCAGCGACAGCGATGCAATCGCTCTCCATGAATCCATGCAGCATGTCAGCATTCGGTGTTACGACGAGCATTCAAAGATCGTGGGCTGATGAAGTCGGCAGCCCTGCGGAAGCATCTCTGTACGTCGGGCCGCAAAGCAGTTTCGGTGCGAGCAATGCGACAGGAAGGATTACCTGACAGCCAACGTAGTCAATTCTTCCTCAAAGGAACTCGACGGCATGAGCGTACGCCGGCTGGCTCAAATCAGGATTATTCACAAGCCGGTGTGGAAAAACGTGAAGCTCTAGCTATAAGCGGAGATGTGCTATCGAGCGCAACCATATTGACACCGCGGTTGTGGAAACAAATTCGTAAAACTACCTGTCAACCTAGCTCGGCGTCATTTTCTAACAGTTCTCTGCCTCTTTCCATCAGGTGCGGTGCTATTGTTTCACTGACGGCGTCATAAGATCGAACATCCATTTTCCGGACAAATCCGGCTCCGCCGCCGGTTGTCCGTTGCCGTGCACCACTAGTGGAGTAGTTGGCGGTGCGGCTTTGCAGGTTTTGATCGCCTGCCCGACAGGGCAGTCGCCAGCAGCAACGAGATCGTATGCCGAGTCTGGATCGGTCAACAATCCGATCTTCATAGCTTCGTCCACCGAGATCATTCTAAGTTTATCAGGCGGCGCGCTCATCATCATGTCTACGATCGATGGATCGACACCCATCCTCTTGAAGTAATCAAGAAATTTACTGCGAGTTGCTTCTGACAAATCGGGGGTTCGTCGCTCGCTCAAGGTCTTGCTGTTGATGACGTAGCGATCGACGACATGCCGTTTTCCGTGGATGGTTTTGTATATAAACTCATCTTGGTTCCACGTTTCATCTTGCACCAGTACGGTCTGGTGGACGCCGAGATACCCGAATGGACTGAGCATCCGTCGCACGCCACCTGCCAATATGAATGGGCATGCCGAATAGCAAACACCTTGCGTCGGATCGACCCTGCCCTCCCATTCTGATGTCCTCGCAGATATCGAATTGCATTTCGCCTTTAGGTCAGAGCAATGCCAAGTATGACCAACCGCCACAGACAGGCGAGCCGCCCTTATCATCTCTCCCATTTTAAGTGCCGCTGTGACACTTCCACCCGGAGAATCGAGAACTATAGGCAGCTTTCGATTCCCCAAGCTGTCTAAGACAATCCGAAGATCGGAAGCGGAATCTTTGCCGATCCAACCCTCAACCGAAATCCAGTCAGCCGCACCATGCATAACGATAATACGCGTCGGTGGCTCTTCAGCTTCGGCAGCACTTCCAACGAAACAGCCCAAAAAGGCCGTGATGGCGAGCGCTCTCAGCAAACTGTTTGCTGTTCTGACGCAAATAGACCTAATGACAGACATCGCCAGCGCTCCACAACCGCAGCAATCAATGCACGGCACGAGCGCTCAATCAAGAGAGACTTACTTAAGGTGAGGCCGATGCAGTTCGAAGTATGACCCGCGGCAAACGCCCCCCCACAGAGGCTGTAATACCAACCCTAATTGATCGAAATTCATGCTCCCCTTGCCATCGACCTGTGAACATGAGCCTCCATAGGTTGGTCACGCAGTTTTCACCAGGCATCGCGGCAGTGATCAACGATCTCCTCGTTTGGTCCGCCTGCAGCCGGGTTAATCTGCACTAGGGGTTGCAGAACATATTAATATCGAACGACTCGACTTTTACGATATTTCAGTAAAATACGACATGCATCGGAGGGAGCAATGTCGAAAAGAATAGTACAGATCGCAATTCTATTTCTGTCTATTGCAATTGCGATGGTTCCCACATTGGTCGATGCACGAAATACGCTGTGTTCTGGGAAGAAGGGTGGGATCGCCTCCTGCACATCGGACGGAAAATTTCTCTACAGGGATGGGTCCATCAGCCGGTCAAAGATAGAATGCACGAGATAATGGCAGCGTCTTTGCTGCAGCTCCGGAGCTTATCAAGGAGCATAGGATCTGCCCTTCTTAACTCGTATGCGATATGAACGATCCAGAGCTTAGATTGCATTGGGTGATGAATCGGGCCAAGCGGGAAGGCACGGAATGAAAGCAAGAATATATCTTCTTGTTTATAGAATAATTATAACATCTTCATTGGTATCATTTTGTATTTTCTACGAGAATTCCGATAAAGTCATGATGATTTGGTTCACACTTATACTTCCCGGAATATTTTCTCGATATATATTGTCGTTTATTCGAAACAAAGAATATAAGCCACAACCAGATTTCCGCTTCACCTGGGTATTCGAAGTATCCAGATACATCTGGAACGGTTTTCATGGATTTCACAAACAGGATAGTGATCTTGCTCGCACATGCCACTCGACTGAGAGGATGCGGACGATCCAGTTAACTCGCATGAAGAAGCCGCGCCCGATGGAGCATTTAAGGCCGCACGCCTATTGAAACAATGCCAATGACGCCGAAAGTCGGGGAAGTATCACAACAATCGTCTACGCAAACCGGCCGCATAAGCGCGCGCGGCCGGTTTGGTTGCGATTTCATAGAATATCCGTCAGATACTCAAGTTCCCTCTTATATTTTACCTGCGACTTATTCACCTGGAGGCGCTTGCCGTCGATCGTTTTGAAACTACCTACCTGCAACATTGGGATGGGAATGCATTCTGCACCACTGATGCGTCCGGCCGACATAAAGTCGTCCGTAATAGCAAATGCATCCGCCGGGTCTTGGTGCTGGAATAAATCTGGGTATGCCGCGGCAACCTTATAGGCGCGCTCCACGTACATACGAGATGCCAGATCTTTGACGCCTTTTTTCGGACTGCGAGCACCAACCATGGTCATTACTATGGCTGCAACTTTTGGGGAAGATAAGCCGCCAGCGCGCATCGCCCACGTATTGAAGTCGCTTTGAGGGTCATGAAGCATTTTCAGTGTCAGATCCAATGAATCAATCGAATGTTCATCTAAACGGACAGGAATTATCAACGCATCCGAACGGCACCATGCCAAATGTGTCGCGCCGGCATAGAATGGGCTGCAATCAATTAGGCATTGCGAGCAGTTCTTATCGCCCATCTCATCTTCAATTATTTCCTTCAGACTGAGCAGAATATTCTTAACGGCGTTCTTGTTGCTGGCAGCACAATTGCCTGCTGAAGTTGCTGGTAAAGTGAGGAAGGAAAAGAAAACAAATCTCCGTCACCTGGGATAAAGTAGCTTTTTTTGCCGCCTTTAAAGTTGTCGTTCAAACTGCTTAGCCGATAAGAAATATCATCTGGATCGACGCCGAATGCGGGACCGAGCACTCGCGGGCGAAGCGCTTCTGCAATGGTTACAGCGGCCTTTTGTCCTTGCATGATTGATTCGGTTAGATTTCTCTGTGGGCAAACATCCAAGACCGAAGTATTGGCCTGCCTTGAAAACATATATGCAAGATTGAAAGAAATCGTAGATTTTCCAATCCCGGCCCGCAAATTGGAAACGGCGTAAATCTTCGATTTAAAAACGCCTAGAGGGCTCCAGCCTTTCTTCCAGCGACTTTTCGTGGTTCTGGATTATTCTATCTAAACCTGCGACCGTTGTTATCTCCACTTTAAGTTTCCATGTACAGGAGATATCACAATGCGCAGGTCGTGCAAATATGCGCAGGTCATATGCATAATTGCAGGCGATTATAATCTGCGCAGGTCGTCAGCATCGCCGCAGGTCTTTTTTTCGCAGGTCATTCCCATAGACGCATGGAGGGCGCTATCGGCGCACATCTCCTCCCGACATTCGCAAGCCGTCATGCCCCCATAGCCCGCTACTGGCAGACCTTTCGTGTCGTACCGAAATGGCCCGATCCCACCTAGGCACTGCACGAGGAATTGCTTCAATATCCTCTGGCTCGTTCGAACTCCACACGGGCGTTGTTTCTCCAACTGCCCCGCCGATTTGTTCGGGCTTTTTCGTTCTATTTCTCTCTGTCCTTCTCCTGTTTCCAAATACTCCCTTCCAGGCAAGACTGCAGTCGCTATTTCCCAATGAGTAGCAGCCCCATTCGCTTCAGTGCGTCGGCAATGGATACCCCGAACGCCATACCGGCAATCCCGGTCATGCCGAGTGCACCAAGCCCCATGAGCTTCCAGCGCCTCACGTCGTCGGTGACCCGTTTCATTTCGGCGATATCTTCCTGCACTTGATGCACATTGCCTTCGACCTTGCCAACTCGATCGACCATTTCGTCCATCCGGCGATGGACCTTTGACCGGCTTTCTTCGGACTTGTCGTCTGATCGTCGGATCATATCCTCGAAGCGGCGGTTGATGGTGATGCCGATTTCGTAGGTTACGGGGATGCCTGTCATGTTTCTGCCCGCTATCCGGCCGACTAAAATTGCGTTAATTGGCGCTCAAAGTCCGGCCACTCTCATGCCGTACATCTTTCAGAACTGACATGGGTTAACCATTGCTAAATTTGGAGCTCTCTATAGAGATAACAAACTTGCATGAAGTAACTCTCCTGATATACATCCACAATAGGCTGAAAGACTTCAGTGACCCGCTGTGACAGTTCTCAATCAGATGAGGCGTATATTCGTGATTGAATCTGATTTTTCAAAATATAGCTTAATGGAACTCAACGAAATCATTGCGAAAGCTATCGACGCCAGGCGAATAGTTGTTGACCGCAGACGCGCTGAGTTGCTCGCAGAGCTGCAGGTCCTTGAGGCATTGGAAGAAGGTCAAAATTCGCTACTGGCTGGCCAACTTGGCGCCGACTACGAAGGCAGGAAAGCCTGGGAGCGGCAGCACGGCAAATTCTACTACGAATGAAGGCCATGCTCTTGTCGCCGGGGATAAGTCGAAAAGCCCGCTCCCTTCGAGAAGAAAAGCCCGACCAGCAGTTATGCGGATCGGGCTGCCAATTGCTGCCGGGCTACCCTCCCGGCTCGGCCGCTAGGCCTCCGCGGTGACACGCTGAACTGCGAGCAAGCGCCGAGGTTACATACTTGCAACCTTGCAGCGATGTAACCACCTGATGATGATGGGATATCTTCCGTCGCCGAGGGGCTGGGAATGCTAAAGGCTTTGAACATCGTTCTTCGGTGTGTTTGGGCAGTCGCGATAACCGCGATCGCCGTAGGATTCGGTGCGGCATGGGGCTGGCATAAGCATGGCCTGGTTGCGGCGATCGCGCTTGGATTTGTTGGTCTCGTGGTCAGCGCGCCATTTGCATATTCACCCAGAGGGTTCATTGAAGTGCTGACGACAATACTAATGATGTAATTAGAAATCAGGTGCTCTAGTTGTTGAGCTGTGAGGACGAATTAGGACCGGGAAGCCATGCCGTAGCATAGGCGGATAGATGTCACTCCTTCCCGATCTCTTTGCCGCGGACAATCTCTGCGGCGGCGATTTTCTCTAGGGATATTGCATAGATAACCAGTGCGTTAGATCATATGCGCGCGGCTTCCCGTAAAACACTCCACCGAACACTGGTGCTGATCGAAACCGCCTCGCCAGACGACATGAATTGGCGTACGAGCCCAAAGATGAGCACCCACAAATTCGAGGATCTGCCGTGACGCATAGAAAATGGAGCAAGGCGGTTACAATCGCTCTTGAGAGCCCCGACGAATGGGTTGTCATCGACACGACCCAAGCTGCGAGCTGGGCACTCATCGAAGATTGGCCGCTTGAGGAAGCCACGGCGCTGGACCGAGCTTTGTCGATATGCGCTGATGTGATCAGCGGCAAGCGAACACCTGAGGACGCCCGTCTGGCGTTTATCGATGCCGTCAAAGAAGCCAAAATACCGATGAAGGAGGAGTGAGGTCACATCGCCCCATGATCCGATGGTATTCCGCCTCGAGATCCTCGTTGACAGGATCCGCTGGGCCGGCGCCCAAGCTTAGCCTTCATCCTCCTGAATCGCTCCTCAATCGGGCTACGATCGCTTATTCGGCCATCCTGATAGCTATCGCGATATCCAACGGAGTCTGGGCCGACCAATTATCGCCATAAGTTGCGCCGAGCGCTGCGCTTCCCCGTTCCGCATTCGTCGCGCATCTCTCCCGTTCGGCCAGGACGTGCTTCATGATTTCATCGGTAATGGCAAAGACCGTTCCGTGATCAGCCGGAATGCCAAGCCTATCGCACAAGCTCTTCGCTGCCTCTGCAATATTTTCTGCTGTCTCGGTCATATGCGCTCCTTATTTGACGACGGTTATCCTTTAACTTCGCTCCCGTGATGCTTTCTCGGCAAGATATGCAGCGGGATCGATACCCTTGATTTCGGACGCTACACCAAGCGTCCCAAGCTTGTAATCACGATACGCCCAATTCCCGGTTGGGGCGAATTTCACGACAGCGGCACTCCGAACCCGACTTGCGTCTTCGAAGACCTGACATTCATCTGGCGTTCCTGTCTTGCGGCCCGTACAGCCCGCCGCTTTTCCTTTCGGCGCTATTTTTTGGCTTTATGGTCAGGTTTGCCCCACGGTACCTTTTTTGCTCTTCAGCCGATCGGGGATTGCATTCTACTGGTCAAGGCGATCAAGGGCCTTTCAGGCGGTGGCTTGGTATCGAAAGGGCCATCGATCACCTCCCCAAACGGATTGGCGATGATCGATCGCGCACATTTGATTTTCCGTTTGATTAAGTTCAAAGAGAGATGCAACCCTTGGCTATCGCCGCCACCTCGCGGTGGCGTGCGCAAGCCGATAGCACCAGTGACGGCTGCCATTTAGATTTTGAGCGACGTAAAGGGGGCCTTGAAGCCCTTTTAAGCAAACCAAAAATTCCGGGAAGTCGCGTCCGGCTGCAATACAACGGAAAAACTGGGAATCATCCGCAGGAATCGGGGTAAGTCTTTGATTTACTTATAGATTTTTTGGTAGCGGAGGAGGGATTTGAACCCCCGACACAAGGATTATGATTCCTCTGCTCTGACCTACTGAGCTACTCCGCCACGCTACGTCTGATGATGAACATCACACGCAAAGGTCAAACGAACCGTCGCTCGAAAGCGTTAGCTCGTCGGTTGAGCGGCTTATAAGGTGCGGTTCGGCTTGGTGTCAAGCGGATGATTTGGAAAAATCAGTGCTTTCTTTCAAGCAGGCGCATCCGGCCTTCAGGCCGCCACCGGGCTTGCCAGCAGCGCCTTGAGCGAGGCCTCCGCCACGGGCTCGCGTTCCGAGCGCTCGATGAAGCCGCCGCCGTAGACGCGGGCGTCGTCGCCCGGTGCGGAATAGAGCGCGCAGGCCTGGCCCGGGGCCACGCCGGCCTCGCCGATCGTCAGGTCGACATAGATGCCGCTGGCGTCCGCATGCAGCACGGCCGGCGCCGGAGCGCGGGTGGAGCGGACCTTGGCGAAGCAGGCAAAGCCTTCGCCGGACGCCGCCTGCAAGAGCGGCTCGTCGCCCAGCCAGTTGACATCGCGCAGATAGACGCGGTGCGTTTCCAGCGCCTCCTTCGGGCCGACGATGACGCGGCGCGAGCGGGCGTCGAGATAGACGACATAGAGCGGCTCGCCGGTGGCGATGCCGATGCCGCGACGCTGGCCGATGGTGTAGTGCAGGATGCCTTCGTGATGGCCGAGCACGCGGCCGTCGAGATGGACGATCTCGCCGGCGAGCGCCGCATTCGGCTTCAGCTTGGCGATCACGTCGGAATATTTGCCCTGCGGCACGAAACAGATGTCCTGGCTATCGGCCTTCTTGGCGACGACGAGGCCCATTTCCTCGGCAAGCGCGCGTGTCTCTGCCTTCGGCATGCCGCCGAGCGGAAAGCGCAGATAGTCGATCTGCTCCTGCGTGGTGGCAAAGAGGAAATAGCTCTGGTCGCGGTCGGCATCCGCCGGGCGGTAAAGTGCGCGGCGATGCGGGTGTTCCGGCGATGGATTCGGGCGCGAGCGGATATAGTGGCCGGTCGCCAGCGCATCGGCGCCGAGTTCCTTGGCCGTTAACAGAAGGTCGGCGAACTTGACGGTCTGGTTGCAGGCAACGCAGGGGATCGGCGTTTCGCCGGCGACATAGCTCTCGGCAAAGGGATTGATCACCGTCTCGCGGAAGCGCTTTTCGTAGTCGAGCACGTAATGCGGGATGCCGAGCGTTTCGCAGACGCGGCGCGCATCGTCGATATCCTGGCCGGCGCAACAGGAGCCGGCGCGATGAACGGCAGCGCCATGGTCATAGAGCTGCAGCGTGATGCCGAGCACGTCATAGCCCTGCCGCTTCAGAATGCCGGCGACGACGGAGCTGTCGACGCCGCCCGACATGGCGACGACGACGCGGGTATCTTCCGGCCTCTTGTCAAAATCCAGTGTATTCACGGTCGTTGCCGCCAGTCTTGAACGATCTTCGATGCTGCCGAGAACGGGATGGCTTTTCTTCGAAACGCCGTCACGATCTTGTTATTTAATATCGCATGATCTGATCCAAAACCGCTGCGCACTTTTCGGGATCATGCTTCTGACCGCCGGATGCCATGCAAAAGCGGCGAATTTCCATCATGCGGGGCTTTTGGCCGCTCTTTAGCGGCTCGCCTCAATTGTGGACGGATATAGAAAGGATTGCCATCCCATGCAAGGGGTGCGCGAAATCGCGAATCACCCCTTTGCCTTCAAATGCCGAATCAGATTGAAGCTGCGCCGCAATACGGTCACTGCCGATCCTAAGACGACGATCCAGAGCGCGATCGTCAAAACCCAGCTGCCGCCGTTCCATAGCGCCTCGATAATCGAGAGCAAAGCCGCAGCCGTCGCGACCGCCATGCGGTGCTGCTTGGCCATCGGTCCGCCGAAATCGCTGGGGTTGCCGGTGGCGCGTCCGAGTTCCCGCACATAGGCCGTCAGCACCGCGAAGGCGCCGGCCGCCCAGCCAAGCCCCGGCATTGCGATGCCATAGCCGATACCCGCAAAGATCAGGATATCGGCAACCCGATCCGGAAACTCGTTCCAGAACGGCCCGTCGGCCTCGCCCTTCCCGCCCTCGACCGCCACCATGCCGTCAAGCAGGTTGCAGAGCAGGCGCAACTGGCAGAACAGAGCCGCAAGAATCAGCAAGGTTACGCGCGTCCCGACGCTGCCGGCGGCACCGGAGAGCCCGAAGGAGGCCCCCGCCAGTGCCGCCATGACCATGCTTGCCTGCGAGATCCGGTTCGGCGTCACCGAAAGCGCGGTCATGCGCCGTGCCAGAGACTGAGCCCATCGCGTGTTCCGGCTGGCCAGCGGCCGCCTGTCGCCTGTCCCCTCACCTGTCATGGTTCTCACCGCTCATGCCTCGATGCCTCCCGCCTGATATCGAATAATTGTGGATGGCCGCATAGCTGGAGGAGACCAGCAGCGGCACGGCAATGGTCTTCAGGATCTCCGGCGTGCCGCTGAGCGCATGGATGGCAATCAGAATGGTTGCCGAACCCAGGCAAGCGATCAGCGGCGGCGCCCAGAGGACCGTAAAGCCGCTGAATCGCCTCGACAAAGCCTCGACCACAGACTTCAGAAACAGCGTCAGGCAGCCCGAAAGCACGCCTTGCACGATGCCTGATATCAGCGGGCGCGGCATCGGATACAGACGATTGGCGAAAACGGCCCAGCCGCCCATCGCCAGGAAAGCAAACAGGACGTGCACGATGCTGCTGCCGGCAAAAGCCTTGAGCCTGCCGCCGGTCAAACCGACCACCAGAAGCGCACCAGATG
Organism: Rhizobium sp. A37_96; assembly: GCF_053521765.1. Classification (NCBI taxonomy): domain Bacteria; kingdom Pseudomonadati; phylum Pseudomonadota; class Alphaproteobacteria; order Hyphomicrobiales; family Rhizobiaceae; genus Rhizobium; species Rhizobium sp. A37_96. The sequence continues at coordinate 984,527 of NZ_JBNWDS010000001.1, forward strand.
AAAGAAGATCGGCGCGGAAAAGACGACCGAATCCAGCCGGTCGATCAACCCGCCATGCCCCTCGATGAGATGGCCCCAATCCTTGACGCCGCGATCCCGTTTGATCGCCGACATCACCAGGCCGCCGAAGAAGCCCATGATCGTAATGACGAAAGCCAGCAGCCCGGCCTGCAGAGGCGTGAACGGCGTCACCCACCACAGAGCCGCCCCGATCAGCGACGCGCTGATGACGCCGCCGACAAACCCCTCCACCGTCTTCGATGGCGACAGCCGCGGCGCGATCTTCGTTTTCCCGAAAAGCTTGCCCCAGACATATTGCAGCACATCGCTGAGCTGGACGACGATCACCAGGAAGGCGATCAGCAGCACGTTGCGGCCCTCATAGCCGGGAATGTGCAGCGTCAGCAGCGCCGGCACATGCGAGGCGCAGAAGACGCAGATCATCAGCGCCCATTGCACCTCGGCGATGCGCACCAGAAACCGCTCGGTATCGCCGCGCAGCACGGCGATGATCGGCATGAAGAGGAAGGCGTAGACGGGGATGAAAATCGAGTAGATGCCGTATTGCTCGGCCCAGAGCAGGTAATATTGCACCGGCAGGGCCACAAAGAAGGCGGCGGCAAGCGCCCAGTGATCAGCCCGCTTCGTGTTGATCAGCGTCACGAACTCGCGGAGCGCCGCAAAGGAGCAGAAGGCAAAGAGCAGGATGACGCCGGCGCGGCCCGCCACGAAGGCGATGCCGATCAGCACCACCATCACCCACCAGGCCTTGATGCGCGCATTCAGGTTTTCGATCGCGGCATTCGATCCGTCGGGCGACAGGCGCTTTTCCAGCACGTAGCCGATGATGGAGGCGACGATCAGGACGCCGAAAATGCCAAGGACGAGATGGATCAGATCCGCGCTTGCCGCACTCATGCGCGCTCTCCCGCCCGCTTGGGCGCAAGCGCCAGCAGGGCGGCTTCCGCCCTCGCCAGGAAATCCGCTTTCTCCTCGGTTGCGCCGATATGCAGCGCCTCGCCGAAGGTGACGGTGCAGATCAGCGGAATGGGCACGAACTCGCCCTTCGGCATGACGCGATTGAGGTTGTCGATCCAGACCGGAACGAGGTCGATATCGGGGCGGGCCTGGGCAAGATGGAAGAGCCCGCTCTTGAAGGGCTGCAGCGGCTCCTCGGTCAGGTTGCGGGTGCCTTCCGGAAACAGGATCAGGGAAGAGCCGGCATCGAGCGCCTGCGTCATCTGCGTGACCGGATCCTCCTTGCGCGCCTCGCGATCCCGCTCGATCAGCACGGCGTTGAAGACATCCCGGCCGATGAAGCTGTTCAGCGGCGATTTCAGCCAATAGTCGGCGCCGGCCACCGGCCGGACGCGCCGGCGTAGCCGTGGCGGCAGAACAGTCCAGATCAGGATGAAATCGCCATGGCTGGAATGGTTAGCGAAATAGACGCAACGGCGGGTGCGCATGCCGCTCTCGGGCCAGATCGCCCGAACGGCGGTAATGGCCCGCGCAAACAATACGATCGCCACGGAAACGGGTTTGGCCAGCCATTCGATCGGCGTACCCATCCCTTCACCGAGAATGTTCTTCCGCAGTGCCTCCATGACACAAGAGATAGGCGGGTTTGCCCGGCCTCGATAGTCCGTGACCCGACCTTATCCACAACCCAAGCAATCATGAAGAAAGCCCGGCGCAACTCATGTCGCGCCGGGCTTCCGGATTGGCTCTTGGGAGGAGCGAACTGCGTGGCTGCCACCCTTCGAAAGCGGGCAGGCTCAGTCGACGTTGAACACCAGGGGCTTTGCCTGACGAATGGCCTGATGCGCCGTCAGCTTGGCAAGCACATCGTCGCTGATCGGGCCGTCGACGTAGAGCAATGCGATGGCATCGCCGCCCTGCTTGTCGCGGCCAAGCTGGAAGTTGGCGATGTTGACGCCGGCAGAGCCGAGCGCCGTGCCGATGAAGCCGATCATGCCGGGAACGTCGGTGTTGGCGATGTAGACCATGTGGTTGCCGACATCGGCATCGAGGTTGATGCCCTTGATCTGGATGAAGCGCGGCTTGCCGTCCGAGAAGACGGTGCCGGCGACCGAGCGCGTCATGCTGTCGGTGGTGACCGTCAGCTTGATGTAGCCGTCATAGACGCCGGTCTTGTCGCGCTTGACTTCGGCAAGCACGACGCCCTTTTCCTTGATCATGATCGGCGCCGAAACCATGTTGACGTCGGCAACCTGATTGCGGATCAGGCCGGCGAGCAATGCGCTCGTCAAAGCCTTCGTGTTCATGTTCGCGGTGACGCCGTCGTAAAGGATCTCGATTTCCTTGATCGGATCTTCCGTGACCTGGCCGACGAAAGCGCCGAGAACATCGGCAAGCTTGATGAACGGCTTCAGGATCGGCGCTTCCTCGGCGGTGATCGAGGGCATGTTGATGGCGTTCGAAACCGCGCCCTTGACGAGGTAGTCCGCCATCTGCTCGGCGACCTGCAGAGCAACGTTTTCCTGAGCTTCCGTCGTGGAGGCGCCGAGATGCGGCGTGCAGACGACGTTCGGCAGGCCGAACAGCGGGCTTTCCTTGGCGGGCTCGACCTCGAACACGTCGAAGGCCGCACCGGCGACATGGCCGGACTTGATGGCGGCGGCGAGAGCTGCCTCATCGACCAGACCGCCACGGGCGCAATTGATGATGCGAACACCTTCCTTCATCTTGGCGAGCGCGGTGGCGTCGATGATGTTGCGGGTCTTGTCGGTCAGCGGCACATGCAGCGTGATGAAGTCGGCGCGGGCGAAAAGCTCGTCGAGCTCTACCTTGGTGACGCCCATCTCCTCGGCGCGCTCCTTCGACAGGAACGGGTCATAGGCAAGAACGTGCATCTTCAGGCCGAGGGCGCGGGCAATGACGATGGAGCCGATATTGCCGGCGCCGATGATGCCGAGCGTCTTGCCGGTGATTTCGACACCCATGAACTTCGACTTTTCCCACTTACCGGCCTGCGTCGAGGCGTCGGCAGCCGGAAGCTGGCGGGCAACGGCGAACATCAGCGCGATGGCGTGCTCGGCCGTGGTGATCGAGTTGCCGAACGGCGTATTCATGACGATGATACCGCGGCGCGAGGCGGCCGGAATATCGACATTGTCGACACCGATGCCGGCGCGGCCGACGACCTTGAGGTTCTTGGCCGCTTCGATGATCTTTTCCGTCACCTTGGTGGCGGAGCGGATGGCAAGGCCATCATATCTGCCGATGATTTCGAACAGCTTGTCCTTGTCCTTGCCAAGCTGCGGCTGGAAATCGACTTCGACGCCGCGATCGCGAAAGATCTGGACGGCGGTTTCCGACAGTTCGTCGGATACGAGAACGCGAGGTGCCATTGAGGCCTCCTGAAAAAGGTCAGCTGAGACGAGCAATCCCGGGAAAGGTGCGAAGCGGCTTTCCGTCTGGAATTGCGTGAAAATAAAGACGTTCCGAATGCTGGGCTCCGCCTTCCGGGCGGAGCCGTGAACGCTCAAAGCCTCAGGCAGCAGCCTGGGAGAGCGTCGCCTTCTGCGTTTCGAAAGCCCAGGCGAGCCAGGGCATCAGCTTCTGCATATCGGCAGCTTCGATCGTCGCACCAGCCCATATGCGCAGGCCCGACGGTGCGTCGCGGTAGTGGCCGACGTCGAAAGCAACGGCTTCCTTTTCCAGGAGTGCCACCAGGCCCTTGGCGAAGTTCGCCTGGCCATCGGCATCGAGAGCAACGACATCCTTGTCGACGATCTTCAGGCAGACGGAGGTATTGGATTCCGTCTCGGCCTTGACGGCGAGATTGGCGATCCAGTCGTTTGCGGCAACGAAGTCGTGGATGACCTTGGCGTTGGCGTCGGCACGGCCGATCAGCGCCTTCAGGCCGCCGAGATCCTTGGCCCAGAGAAGCGCATCGATATAATCTTCGACGCAGAGCATTGACGGCGTGTTGATCGTCTCGCCGGTGAAGATACCTTCGATCAGCTTGCCGCCGCTCGTCATGCGGAAGATCTTCGGCAGCGGCCAGGCCGGCTGATAGGTCGTCAGGCGCTCGACGGCGCGCGGCGAAAGGATGATGATGCCATGCGCACCCTCGCCGCCCAGAACCTTCTGCCAGGAGAAGGTAACGACGTCGAGCTTGGCAAAGTCGAGGTTCTGCGCGAAGGCGGCCGAGGTGGCGTCGCAGATCGTCAGACCCTTGCGGTCGGCCGGAATGAAATCGGCGTTCGGAACGCGCACGCCGGACGTGGTGCCGTTCCAGGTGAAGACCACGTCACGATCGAAATCGATCGTGGAAAGATCGGGCAGCTCGCCGTAGCCGGCTTCGAGCTTGCGAACGTCCTTGAGCTTCAGCTGCTTGACGACGTCGATTACCCAGCCGGCGCCGAAGCTTTCCCAGGCGACCATATCGACGCCGCGTTCGCCGAGCAGCGACCACAGCGCCATTTCGACGGCGCCGGTGTCAGAAGCCGGAACGATGCCGATGCGGTAGTCCGCCGGTACTTCCAGAATTTCGCGGGTAAGATCAATGGCCTGCTTGAGCTTGGCTTTGCCGACCTTCGCGCGGTGCGAACGGCCAAGAGCCGCGTCGGAAAGAGCGTCGAGCGTCCAACCGGGGCGCTTCGAGCAGGGGCCAGAAGAGAAATGGGTATTGTTCGGACGGATGTCCGGCTTGGCGAGCTTAGTCATAATGCTATCCTCTCAGATAGAAAGCCCTTCGTTGGGGAAGGGTGTCCCGCCGCCGGATATATTGAAAGCCGCTCGCAAGCGCAATAGTAAAAATTACGGATGGCGCTCCATCACGAAGTCGTGCAAGAAATTTGACGGTACGCAAGTTACGCGCAATCAAATTAAGCTAAATTTAGTCTCCCAAAAGCTGGTTTTTGTGCAACCGCACAATCATATAAAGTTGGACGCTCGCTGGTCGCGCCGACGAAAATAACAAGTGTGCTCGATGTCCTTAACCGCACTCGCCGAAAGCCCGTTCACCCCTGCGCAGGCCTTGCCTGTCTATCTGATCAATATCGATAGAGCGACGGAAAGGCTCGCGGAAATCCGGCGGCAGGGCGAGGAGTTCGGCTTTCGATTCGAACGCATCCACGGCCTCGACGGCACCCTCGTTCCGCGCGACCAATGGATCGACGTCGATCACGAGCGCTTTCAGCGCAGACATGGCCGAACCATCCTGCCCGGTGAATATGGTTGCTACCGCAGCCACCTCATGGCGCTGCGCCGGTTTCTGGCGAGCGGCGACGAGATGGCCGTGATTATCGAGGACGATGTCGCGCTGGATGCCGATTTCCTCGCAAGAGCCATGGCCGCAAAGGAAGCCGCGCCCACGGCCGACCTCGTCAAGCTCGTCAATCACCGCTGGGGCGGCTTCCGCGCCGTGAGCCGCAGCAGCAGGGGAGATATCGTCGGCCGCAGCCTGTTCGGCCCGCAGGGCTCGACGGCCTGCTATCTCGTCACCCGCAGCGGCGCCGGAAAGATCGTGCAATCGCTGGCGGTCATGTCGCTGCCATGGGACGTGGCCGTGGAACGGGGCTGGGACATGCGGGTGTCCATCTTCAGCACGCGCACGAATATCGCCGGTTTCAGCCGGCTGCAGAAAAACACCATGATCGGCTGGCGCCGCGACTATCGCGCCGCCAAATCCTCTCCCTGGCGGCGCATACCGGCGCATCTCTTCCGGACTTTGGATTTCTTCCGCCGCCTCGCCTACGTCGTAACGACGCCGTAGGCGTTGGAACTACCAGGTCGTGATCCGGAGGCCGATCCGGATTTCGTGACGCGAGAGCGCGCCGTCGCGTCCCATGGTGCCGCCAGCACCCGCAGCCGAATCGGCGGCGGAGTAGCCGAACATGTCACCGCCCGCCGTGTGGGAGAAACGATAGCCAAGATCGACCTTGACGTTCGGCGCGACCTCGTAGGCCACGCCGGCCATCAGGGCATAGGTCATGCGCCAGTCGCTCTCGCCCGGATAGCGCGTGCTGACCGAAGCTGCGCCGGCGCAGCCCGAGATGCCATCCACGCAGGAACCTGTGGCATTGACGCTGCTCCAGGAGACGCGCGTCGCGCCGAGGCCGGCACCGACATAAGGCGTGAAGCCGGCAAGCGTGCCGAGATCGACATAGCCGTTGACCATCAGGCTATCGGCCCTGAAGGAGGAATGCGCCTTCGTGGAGCAACCGGTTCCGCCCGCTCCGCCGGAACAAGACGAATCGCTCGAGATGCGGCCGTTGAAGTCGCCGCTGAAAAAGTCGCCGGTGACATCGGCGCGAAACAGATCGTTGAACTGGTAGCCGACGCCCAGGCCGCCGGAAAAGTCGCCGCCGAAGCGGTCGGAATCGAAGTGACCGGAGCTGTAGTCGCCGCCGGCGGGATCATAGGCGCGGAATGTCGTATCGTTGCGGCTGGCATTGACGGCATATCCGACATCACCGCGCACATACCACCCCTTCGCATCCTTGACGCTGACTTCGGGCATCTTGATTTCCGGAGGAGCATCGCCCGCCAAGGCAACACCCGCCGATGCGCCTGCCATCGCTGCGGCCAGCGCCAAAGCGTCAAAACGGATCATTACCCCTCGCCTTCCATCCTCGGGCGAACGCCCGCGCGTCGAACCGGCTGGCCTGCCCCTACCGTACGAGACGTCTCAAAGGAGCGCTCTCTGCTGAAAGCCGCCATTCTCATTTCATTAACCATAGGGAATTCATGGTTAATGAAGCTTTAAAGCTGCGAGGAATTGCTTAACGGGAGGGATAAAAAGTAAAAGCCGCCCGGAGGAAACCGGGCGGCTTTTCAATGGCTTGTTCGAAATGCGCTTACTTGTAGACCGGCTGGACCGGGATATCGGCCGGCGGCATGTAGCTTGCGGTCTGGCAGCCGCCGAACGTGTAGCGAGCACCGATGCGGGCTTCGTGCAGGTTCAGGCCCTTGTCATAGCCGGGGCCGCCATTCTCGGCGTAGCCGAACATGTCGCCGCCCTCGACGTGACGATAGCGATAGCCGACGTCAGCCTTGAGATTGCAAGTCAGGTCGATGGACGTACCGGCCATCAGCGCATAGGTGAAGCGCCAGCTGCCGCGGCCATTGTGCGAAACCGTGCCATCGCACGAGTCCGGATTGGCGTCCGAGCAGGAGGTATTCTTCAGCTTGTCCCATTTGACGTATGTGCCACCGAGACCGCCACCGACATAAGGCGTGAAGATGCCGTAGGTGCCGAGATCGACATAGGCGTTGGCCAGCAGGCTGTAGGCCGTCAGGGACGTAAGGTCACGCGAGGTCGCCGCAGTCGGGGTAAAGCCCGGGCCGCAGGCGCCGCAATCGCCCTTCGTCGAGCCCTTGAAATCGGACTTGAAGAGATAGTCGAACGTCAAGTCCGTGCGCAGGTAGTTGTTGATCTGATAACCGACACCACCGCCGAGCGTGACGTTGTCGTCAAGCGTTGCGCGATCGAAATCGACCAGGCTCGAGTTGGAGCCCTGGAAGTAGTTGGCACCGCGCAGGTTCGTGAAGGTGTAGCCGACATCGCCGCGCAGATACCAGCCGCTGGACTGGGCGACAGCCACCTCCGGCGTCGGCTGTGCTGGCTCCGGTGTATAAAGGTCGGCGGAAAAGGCCGACGTGCCGACAAGCAAGGTGGCGAGTGCCCCGATCAGGGATTTCATCATGGCTTTGGCTCCAAATTTCTTGCCTGTGGCACAGCAGATGCTTGCCAATGGAAAAGACATGGCAGCGATAATGCTGAAAAGGAGTTAAAACCTGATTAACTACGAATATTTACCCTGTTTATTCAGAGGCTATACTTCGTTTTGAATATTAGGCATCCGTGATTTTATAATAAAGAGAACAGGATGCGGTCGTTCGCCTCTCTCCGGTCCTTCCGGAGACACGGCCCGCAGGTATCGCCGACGATCGGATATCTAAACCAATTGGCAAGATTCGCGCCTTTAGAGTGCCGTGGTCGGGAAGCCAACTCAGGAGGAACTCTTTGACTTGCCATCGAAGAATGTGGGCCTGCCTGGCGCTTGTCGGTATGGTCCTGAACTCCGCCGTTCCGGCCGGCGCGATGCCGATAAAGCCCGTCACGGCGACGGTGTGGAACAAGGGCCGCGAAACGGGGCTGCCGATCCCGCGCTACGTCTCGCTCAGGGCACAGAAGGCACGCATACGCGTGGGGCCATCGACGATCTATGCCACAAAATGGATCTATATGAAGCCCGGCCTTCCCTTGGAGATCATCGACGAATACGGCCATTGGCGGCAGGTCCGCGACGATACCGGAGTGACCGGCTGGATGCACAGCGCCCTGCTCTCCGGGGTCCGCACGGCCGTCATCGCACCCTGGCTGACGAAGAATGCCATGCTGCGCGCCGATGCCAATCCGGCTGCAAGGGCGATCGTGGAGCTGCAGCCACGCGTGCTCGTTTCACTGCAGTCCTGCACGGGAACATGGTGCCGCGTTTCGGTAAGGGAGCATTCGGCGCGAGGCTATGTCAGGCAGGACAAGCTCTGGGGCGCCTATCCCGGAGAAATGTTCCAGTAAGCCGAACGCATCGGGGCAATCTGAAACGATATGGCCACCTCGATAAGGCGGCCATGAAAAAAACTGTCTGCCAATCCTCGGCCGTTCAGGCCGCCGAACGGACGCTCGAGATCACATCGATCAATCCGCCGACGATGCGCTCGATCTGGCCGCGATCGTCGCCTTCCGCCATGACGCGGATCAGGGGTTCCGTGCCGGACGGGCGGATCACCAGGCGACCGTTGCGGGCAAGCTCGCTTTCCGCATCGGCGATCGCCTGACGCACCTGGATATCCTCCAGCGGCTTGCCGCCGGAAATGCGGACATTGCGCAAAAGCTGGGGCACCGGCTCGAAACGGCGGCAGACCTCGCTGACCGGCCGGCCCGTACGCTTTACAGCGGCAAGGATCTGCAGCGCGGCCACAAGGCCGTCGCCCGTCGTGCCGTAGTCGGACAGGACGATATGACCGGACTGCTCGCCGCCGATATTGTAATTGTGCTGGCGCATGTGCTCGACGACATAGCGGTCGCCGACGGCCGTGCGGGCAAGCGACATGCCGCGATCTTCCAGGAAGCGCTCCAGGCCGAGATTGGACATGACCGTCGCCACGATGCCGTTGCCGCGCAACGCCTGGCTCTCGGCCCAGCTTTCCGCGATGACCGCCATCAGCTGGTCGCCGTCGATGATCGTGCCGGTCTCGTCGACGATGATGACGCGGTCGGCGTCGCCATCGAGCGCGATGCCGATATCGGCGCGCACCTCATCGACCTTCTTCTGCAGCGCCACCGGGCTGGTCGAACCGCAGTTGAGATTGATGTTCGTGCCGTTCGGCTCGTTGCCGATGGTCACCACCTCCGCGCCGAGCTCCCAGAGGACGGCCGGAGCAACCTTGTAGGCAGCGCCGTTTGCGCAATCGATGGCGATCCGCAGCCCCTGCAATGTGACGTCACGTGGCAATGTGCGCTTGGCATGTTCGATATAGCGGTCGTGCACGCCGTCGACACGCTTGGCCCGACCGATATTTTCCGACTTGGCAAGATGCTCGGACATGTCCCTGTCGAGCATGTCCTCGATCTTCATTTCCAGATCGTCGGACAGCTTGTAGCCATCCGGGCCGAAAAGCTTGATGCCGTTGTCTTCATAGGGATTGTGCGACGCGGAGATCATGACGCCGATATCGGCGCGCAGCGAGCGCGTCAGCATGGCGACGGCCGGCGTCGGAATAGGGCCGAGAACGAAGGCGTCGACACCGGCGGCGGTAAAGCCGGCCACGATCGCGTTTTCCAGCATATAGCCGGAAAGGCGGGTGTCCTTGCCGATCACGACGCGGTGGCGGTGACTGCCTCGATGGAAGATCGTGCCGGCAGCGATACCCACGCGCATGGCAAGATCCGGCGTCATCGGATAGATATTCGATTGACCGCGAATCCCGTCCGTTCCGAAATAGCGACGTTTCATAAGCACTCCTGTCGTTGCTGCATCCTTGCGGAACATGCAGCGGCATCGAGATCGCCGCTCTCAATCCGGAGACGCTACGAGCATCGATGCTTGTGGCTCATGCCACAGATTGTAAAACTCGGCACTTAAATTACCGAGACCGCCTATTACAACGCGTTACCATTAATAAGCACTAAAAAACTGCACCAGGTGGGGATAGGCAATATTCCAATTCACAGCATATGGTGCCCGTATTACTTCCTTCGGCTACGGCGATTGTATGCTGCCCATGCGATGTCCGGTGCGCCACGCCTGCCATCCCGCAAGCAAAAGGCCGGCTCCCTTCGCAGGTCGCCGGCCTTTTTGTCTCGATGTTTGAACGTCTCGCGCGGTTAGCGCGGCTGCGGTTCGAACCCGCCTTCGGGCTCGTCACCCTTGGCGCCGAGCGAGCCGTCCTTCTTCGCACCGGTCTTCGGCACGGCCGAGCCACGGCTTGGCGGCGTATCGTCACCGAGATCGCGTGCGGGTTTCTCGCCGCGGATAAGCGCCTTGATCTCTTCCCCGGTCAGCGTCTCGTATTCGAGCAGGCCTTCGGCGATCGCCACGAACCCGTCATGCTGTTCGGTGAGGATATCCTTGGCCTGGTGATAAGCCTGGTCAATCAGGCGGCGTACCTCGGTGTCGATCGTCTGCGCGGTCGCTTCCGAAACGTTCTTCGACTGCGATACGGAGTGGCCGAGGAAGACCTCTTGCTGGTTCTCGCCATAGGCAACAAGGCCGAGCTCGTCGGAGAAGCCCCACTGGGTCACCATCGCGCGGGCAAGCTTGGTGGCCTGCTCGATGTCGGAGGATGCGCCGGAGGTGATGTTCTCCTTGCCGAAGGTCAGCTCTTCGGCGACGCGGCCGCCCATCATGATGCAGAGGCGCGACACCATCCACTTATAGCTCATCGAATAGCGGTCGCCCTCGGGAAGCTGCATGACCATGCCGAGCGCACGGCCGCGTGGAATGATGGTCGCCTTGTGAAGCGGGTCGGCAACGGCGACATAGAGCGCCGTGATCGCATGACCGGCCTCGTGATAGGCAGTGAGCTTCTTTTCCGCCTCGGTCATCGCCGAAGAGCGGCGCTCGGCGCCCATCATGATCTTGTCCTTGGCGTCTTCGAATTCCTGCATGGTCACCAGGCGCTTGTTGCGGCGGGCAGCCATCAGGGCGGCTTCGTTGACGAGGTTCATCAGGTCGGCGCCGGAGAAGCCGGGTGTACCGCGCGCCAGCGTCTTCAGGTCGACATTCGGAGCGAGCGGCACGTTGCGGGCGTGAACCTTGAGGATGCGCTCACGACCGACGATATCCGGGTTCGGAACCACGACCTGACGATCGAAACGGCCCGGACGCAGCAATGCCGGGTCGAGAACGTCCGGACGGTTGGTGGCAGCGATCAGGATGATGCCCTCATTGGCCTCGAAGCCGTCCATTTCGACGAGCAGCTGGTTGAGCGTCTGTTCGCGCTCGTCGTTGCCGCCGCCGAGACCGGCGCCACGATGGCGGCCGACAGCGTCGATTTCGTCGATGAAGATGATGCAGGGCGCATTCTTCTTGGCCTGCTCGAACATGTCGCGGACACGGCTTGCGCCGACGCCGACGAACATTTCGACGAAGTCGGAACCGGAGATGGTGAAGAATGGCACATTGGCCTCGCCGGCGATGGCGCGCGCCAGAAGGGTCTTACCCGTACCGGGAGGACCAACGAGCAGAACGCCGCGCGGAATGCGGCCGCCGAGGCGCTGGAATTTCTGCGGATCGCGCAGGAATTCAACGATTTCCTCAAGATCCTGCTTGGCTTCGTCCACGCCTGCAACGTCATCGAAGGTGACGCGGCCATGCGCTTCCGTCAGAAGCTTTGCCTTCGACTTGCCGAAGCCCATAGCACCGCGCGAGCCACCCTGCATCTGGCGCATGAAGAACAGCCAGACGCCGAGGATCAGGAGCATCGGCAGCAGCGTGCCGAGATAGCTCAGGAAGCTCGAAGAGCCGTCCGATTCCGGACGGGCGACGATGTTGACGTTCTTGGTCTGCAGGCGTTCAAGCAGGCTGTCGTCGATGACCGGAGCATAGGTCTGGAAGGGCGTGCCGTTTTCGACATAGCTGCCGACGACGCGGTTGCCCGTGACGGTCACGTCACGAACCCGGCCGGAATCAACTTCCCGGAGGAACTGCGAATACGGAATTTCCCTGGAGCCTGTTTGTGCCGGCGCGTTCTGAAACATGCTGAACAGGGCAATCAGCAGCAGAGCTATGATTGCCCACAAAGCGAAATTACGAAAATTAGGGTTCATCGAACTCCCCAGCACTGAAACTTCCGCCGTCGAACGGCGGCATTACTTGATCCCTAACATAGGGTTGCGCCAAGCCCTTGCCAAGGCAAACCGCATCGCCGCATGTCTTTTCCGTCTATAGGGCCGAAAACGGGCGCCGCCTATAGGCTTCACGTCCAAAAGCGATCGAAAGACGATCTGCGAATGTGAGGTCAAATCGTGTCAAAAAGCGGTCGAACGGCGCAAGATAAGGCGCAATCGCGACCGATGCCGGCTTTGCCCCCTCTGCCGTCACGATCAGCGGCATCGCTGCCCGAGCGCGCTGCACCGCCCCTTTCGGCAGATTCGGCGGAAAAGCCATGGCATTTTCCGCTCCGGAGGGATGCACGCTAAGCGGCAGCCGTCCTGAATTGCTGATCTCGAAACGGCCGTCCCAGTTGCCTTTTGCGCCCGGGGGAATCGATATCGGCCCGATGTTGCGGCTTTCCCGCATGAGATAAAGTGCATCGCGGCGCAGATCGAAGACCACGCCGCCAACCGTGCGGCGACCGGAATTGGCGCCATTCACAAATTCGAGAACACGCTCCATCTGCGCGCGCCCAGGCGCGTAAGCCTTGCCGCCGAAGACGGCCGCAAGGCGGGACAAGGCATAGGCAACGACCGCTTTGTCAGCCGAAAGGCCGGATCGCTCGACAAGACAAAGCGCATTCGCATGGATGGTGACGTGGGCATCAAGCCATGCGGCTGCCCTGCTGGAAAGGGCGAGACGATTGGCGCCGTCGTCCGCGGGCATCGCCCTCGCCTGCTCCTGTGCGAGATCCATGCGTGTCCGGACGCGCTCATACGTCACATCCTCATTGCTGGGATCGTCGAGCCAGGAAATGTCACGCGCTTCGAGATAGGCTCTGATATCCATCCGCCAGCAGGATAGAAACGGCCTGGCGATCCAGATACGCCGGTCAAACAGCACCTCGTCGGCGATGCCGGTACGGGCGCTGTCATCGTCGTCCGGCCGGCGCTTGCCGCGCATCAGCAGCGTCTCGCGCTGGTCGTCCATCGTGTGGGCGGTGACGATCAGATCGGCGGAAATCTCATCGGCGAGATCGGCAAGCAGACCATAGCGCGCCTCGCGCGCCGCAGCCATGATCCCGGTCTTCGGCTTCTCGCCTTCCCAGCGACGGACGAAATGGGAAATGCCGCGCGAGGCGCAGAGTGCGGCGACCTCTCGCGCTTCTTCTGCCGCTTCAGCCCGCAAGCCATGATCTATCGTCGCGGCGGCAAGGGTAACATCTTCGTGAGGATCGGTTTTCAGCCGTTCGGCCAGGGCAATCAGAAGCCCGGTGGAATCGCTGCCGCCCGAAACGGCGACCAGAATATGCGCAGGCTTCGATAGAGAATGAAGAAAATCAGTTGCGGCATCTTCAGGCGTGAGAACTGCGGCGCCGCCGATCACAGCATCAGCAGACATGGCAATCAGCAGGCAAGCCGCTTCTCTTCGCTGGCAACCTTGCCGGTCACGGCCTTCGAAGCCTTGGGATAACGCTTGGTCACTTCGCGAAGGGTGGCGCAGGCCGTATCCTTGTTATCAAGCGCCGCAAGCGACATGCCGAGCTTCAAGAGCATTTCCGGCGCCTTTTCGGAGCCGCTATACTTCTGATGCGCGTTCAGAAATGTCTTGGCGGCATCGTTGTACTTTCCCTGCGAGTAAAGGGCCTCGCCGAGCCAGAAATTCGCGTCAGCAGCCCGCGCGCTGCTCGGATAGCTTTCGATATACTGGCGGAACTCCTGTTCGGCGACGCTATAGTCGCCGGACAGGACGTGGCCATAGGCAGCCTTGTACTGATCGCTCTCGTTGCCGAGCGAAGCGGTCTGCGTGCTGGAGCCGGCACTCGGCGCAGCACCCGAGCCATTGCTGGCCCCCGACATCGACGAGCCAAGCTGGTTTCCGCTCTGGTCGAACTGGATGGAGCCGAGCTGGCTCGGCGGCTTGCCGCCGCCGCTTCCCTGCTGGGAAGCGACATCGTTATTCTGCGAATCGCCGATGACGCCGGCAATATCATCCTGCTGGCCGCCGGAGCTCTGCGCCGGAGCATCGGCCTCGCTCTTCTTCATCGTCGCCCCGGCCGCGGGCGCGCTGCCGCCGCGCTTTTCAAGCTGCTGGAAGCGGAATTCGTTGTCTTCCTGCGTCTTGCGGATCTGTTCCTGCATCTGCAGCAGCTGATAGCTCATTTCCTCGACGCGGCCGTTCAGCTGGCGCATCTGGTCTTCGAGCTGCTGCAGGCGAACTTCGGCGTCGCTGTTTTGAACTTTGACGAGGGGTGCCTGACCGTACTGTGCTTGTCTCTGATCCGCATTGTTTTGAGCCGGCTGCGCGGAAGCATCGCGGCCCCCGAGGTGCATTCCAAACAGCGACAAGGCAGAAGCATCGCGCTCACTACCAGCAAAGGCAGCGAGACAAAGCATGCTCGCCACGACAAGTTTTCTCATATGGATCGTCCTGTCTCATTGATTCTTCGGGCCAGGGGGCTCGAACAGGAGATTTTTACAATTGCTCTCAAAAAGCAACGGAGTTCGGCCAAAGTGTGGTCAAAAAAGTAAAGGCGACCATGTGGCCGCCTTTATACATCTCGACCGGCCGTTTGACCTATCAGGAGCCGGCGCCGTTGAGCACGGTGACGGCGCGACGGTTCTGCGACCAGCAGGAAATATCGTCGCAGGTGGCAACCGGACGTTCCTTACCGTAGGAGATCGTCTTCATGCGCTTGGCCGGAACACCGCGCGAAGCGAGATAGTCCTTGGCCGCAGCCGCACGGCGGGCACCGAGAGCCAGGTTGTATTCGCGCGTACCGCGTTCGTCGGCATGGCCTTCGACGGTGATCGCGTAGTTCGGATAGCGGGCGAGCCACTGCGCCTGACGATCGAGCGTCTGGGCGGCATCGGCGCGGATCGAGGTGCTGTCCGTGTCGAAGAAGATGCGGTCGCCGACATTGACCGTGAAATCCTGCGGCGAACCAGGAGCAGCATTGCCGGCACCGTTCAGGCCAAGACCGTTGGCATCGTTCGGCAGACCCTTCTTGGAGGCGCAGCCGGCCAACGAAAGGCCAACGAAAAGCGCGATCATGATCGGGTTGCGGGCAAGGTTCTGCATGTGGCCAACGGCCGGGGTTGCGATGCGGCTCATGGCCGGTCTCTCCTTAAGTCTCTATCAGGGTTGCCAGACTGTAACCGAATTCGGTTAATCCGATTCCAACAAGTATGGTTAATAATGTCCTAAAATTGTCGCGAAACGGTCAACTCACAGGACTTTGCGGCGATAAAGTGGCAAGTGCCGAACTACTCGAGAAGCGGCGACCATGCCGGGTCGGAAGCAAAGCCCGGGGTCGGGATCTTCTGCTCGTTGTAGCCGGTCAGATCGATGGAGTAGAGCTGCGGGCCGCCTGCACCGGCCGGCTGGCGGAAGAACATGATGACGCGGCCGTTCGGCGCCCAGGTCGGGCCTTCGTTGTGGAAGCCCGTGGTCAGCAGGCGCTCGCCCGAACCGTCCGTCTTCATGACGCCGATGGAGAAGCTTCCGCCGGACTGCTTGGTGAAGGCGATGAGATCGCCGCGCGGCGACCAGACCGGCGTCGAATACGAACCGTCGCCGAAGGAAATGCGGCGCTGGTTGGAGCCATCGGCGCCCATCACGTAGATCTGCGGCTTGCCGCCGCGGTCGCTTTCAAAGGCGATCTGCGTGCCGTCGGGCGAATAGGACGGCGAGGTGTCGATGGCGGCCGTCGAGGTCAGGCGCGTCGTGGTGCGCGAGCGCAGGTCCATCGTATAGATGTTGGCGTTGCCTTCCTGCTGCAGGCTCATGATGACACGCTGGCCATCCGGCGAGAAGCGCGGCGAGAAGGTCATGCCCGGGAAGTTGCCGACCAGTTCGCGCTGGCCCGTCTGCAGCTGCAGCAGGTAAACGCGCGGCTGCTGGTTGGCGAAGGACATGTAGGTCACTTCCTGCCGGTTGGGCGAGAAGCGCGGCGTCAGCACGAGATCGCTGCCGTCGGTCAGCATGCGCACGTTGGCGCCGTCCTGGTCCATGATGCCGAGCTGCGTCTTGCGGGCCGTCTTCGGGCCGCTTTCCGCAACGAAGACGACGCGCGTGTCGAAGTAGCCCTTCTCGCCGGTGATCTTCTGGTAGATCGCGTCAGCGATGATATGCGCGACGCGGCGCCAGTTGTCCGGCTGGGCAAAGAACTGCTGGCCGATCATCTGGCTATTGCCGAATGTGTCCCACAGGCGGAATTCGGCGCGAAGGCGGCCGCCTTCCTGCGTCACGCGGCCGGTCACCAGCGCCTGCGCGTTGATCGACGTCCAGTCCTGGAAGCGCGGCGTCGAATCCGGATTGGTGATCTTCTCGATGAAGGCCTGCTTGTTGATCGGCGCGAACAGGCCGGAACGCTGCAGGTCGGCGGCGATCACGCCCGAAATCTGCTGGCCGAGCGTATCATTCGACAGAAGGTCGGTGATAGCGATCGGCATGGGCTGGACATTGCCCTTGTTGATGTTGAGCTCGACCACGGCATAGGCCGGAGTTGCGAGAACTGCCGTCAGGCCTGCCAGCACCAGCAGGAGACGAACGAGGGAGTTTCTGATCATATGTGCCAAGCCTTTCAGCATTAATTCGTCAGATAGCCGGTTCGAAGTTGATGGTGACTTCTTTCCAGTCGTCATATTGATCTATTGGCAGATTATTGAACGGGGCAGCCCGGAGCACGGCTCGCATCGCAGCTGCCGCCATGGCTTGCTGCGTCCCCTTTGGGCCGCCGGTCACGGTAACCTTCGGCTCGCCCACAATCTTTCCGCTTCGGCTGAGCCTGAGATGCACCCGGACGCGGACATCTTTCGCTCCCTCCATGCCCGGAGGTATGTTCCAGTTCTTGGCGACGTCCTCGCGCAGGCGGCCACCGGCCGAATTTCCAGGCTGCTGCGTAGCGCTTGCAGCCTGCACCGACGCGGAACCAGCCAGCATCATCCCGAAGGCCACAAGCAGGCTCAGGCCGATACGGGGACAGTGGTTCGTCGAAAGCTGCATTCCCCGCATCACATCCCCAGATCGGCTGCGCTGAAGTTGACGACGACTTCCTGCCAGTCGTCATACTTATCCGCCGGAAGAATCGTCATGAACTCCGATTGCGCGCGTAGGACAGCGCGTACTGCAGCGGATTGCATGGCACCCTGCGTCGAAGCCGGTCCGCCGTTGGTCGTCGCCTCGGGCTGGCCGACGATCTGCCCGGATTTGTCGAGCTTGAAGTGCACCTTGATACGCACATCGCCGGCACCCTCGAGTCCGGGAGGAAGATTCCAGTACTTCTGGATCAGATCACGCAAACCGTCCTGCTGGCTCTGGCTGAGTTTGCCTGCGCCAAGCGATTTCATGCCGCCGCGCGAGGCGACCTGGGTATCGGCGCCCGCGGAAGCCTGTTTGGACGAACGCGCAGCACCGCCCTTCGAGGACGTATTGTTCAGAACGTCGGCGATCTCGTCGGCAAGGCCGTCGTCCAAGCCCTTGTTGGAGGCCTTGGCTATCTCGCGCTTCTTGTCGGCGTCCTTCTTGCCGTCGTCCGTGGACGTGGTCTTGCTCGTGCTCTGCGTCGTCGTCTTGTCCGTCGGCTTGGCGTCGGCCACCTTCACGTCCGGCTTCGGCGTCGGCTTGACGTCGGGCTTCTGCTCCACGGTCTTCGGCGGCGTCGGCTGCGGCTTCACATCCGGCACGGGAACATTGTTCGGCACCGGAATTTCAGCCTGTTGCGTGGGCTGTTCGGTCGGTGGCGGGGTCGGCGTTGCGTCGGCCTTCGGCGTCGGCGGTGGCGGCGTGGGATCGGTCTTCGGCGGGGTCGGCGTCACATCTGGCTTCTGCTGCGGAACAGCGGCCACTTCCTTCGGCGCGGCCTCCGTTTCCTTCTGCTCGATCGTCTTGACGTCATTCGGCCGAGGATCGTTCTGCGGAACGGGCACGTCGACCTTCTTCGGCGCTAGCGCTGCCGTATCGCTCTCCGGCCGCTGGGTCGGCACGACCGGGTTCTTGATATCGACGTTGTTCTCGCCGACGTTCTGAGCATTGGCGACCTGGTCCTGCTTCGTGGTCTGCTTGCGCGAGACGTGATCCGTCACCGGCGCCTTCTTCTCGCCCTGCTGGAGCTGATCCGCCTGCACGATATCGACATCCATCGCCGTGCTTTCCGGCGTCTCAAGCGGCGCCGGCGCACTCAGCGTCACCATGGCGCCGATCAGCACCAGGATGTGAAAGACAGCAGATGTAGCAAGACTGCGCTTCATGTCGGTTCGTCAGTGATCCGTTGTCTGCTGCTGCGTGACCAGACCGATGTTCTTGTAACCGGCCTCCTGGATGCGCGACATGACGTCGGCGATCACGCCGTAAGGCGCCTTGCCGTCGCCGCGCACGAAAATGCGCTCGTTATAGCCAGTGGTCGCGATCGCCTGCAGCTTCGCGGCGATTTCGGCGACGTCGATCTGCGTTTCCTGCAGGAACACCTGGCCATCGGCCTTGATCGAAATGGTGATGGGCTGGGTCTGGGCGTTGAGCGCGCCTGCCTGCGTCTGCGGCAGATCGATCGGAACACCCGACGTCATCATCGGCGCCGCCACCATGAAGATGATCAGCAGCACGAGCATGACGTCGACCAGCGGCGTCACGTTGATATCGGCGATCGGGCCGCCCCGGCCTCCACCGCGACGACCGCCCCGGCGGCCACCGCCGCCACCCTTGCCTCCAACAGACATTGCCATATGAACTACTCCGGTTCTGTCCGCTACTTACTGAGCCGCCTGGCGGGGCTGCAGCTTCTCATCGATCTGGCGCGAAAGAATGGCGGAGAATTCATCCGCAAAACCTTCCATGCGCGCCGAAAGCTTGCCGGCGTCACCAGAAAACTTGTTGTAGGCGATAACCGCCGGAATAGCCGCGACCAGACCGATAGCGGTTGCCAGCAACGCTTCCGCGATACCCGGCGCGACGACCGCAAGGTTGGTCGATTTCGAGCCGGCGATCGCCTGGAACGAGGTCATGATACCGACGACCGTACCGAACAGACCGATGAACGGCCCGGCGGAACCGATGGTGGCGAGCGAGCCGAGGCGGGCGATCAGATGTTCCGATTCACGCGCCAGGGTGACGTCCATGGCGCGGTCGATACGCATCTGCAGGCCGATCGGCGAACGCGCGCCGCGCTCGAAGGACTTCTTCCATTCGCGCATGGCCGCGACGAAGATGGCGCTAAGGCCGGTGTTGTTGCGCTCAGAAAGCGTGCGGTAAAGCTCTTCGAGCGACTGGCCAGACCAGAAGACCTGCTCGAAGTGATCGAACTGGCGGCGCGCTCGCGCGTAGCTCAGATATTTGTCGATGACGATCGCCCAGGTCCATACGGACGCCGCCAGCAGACCGATCATGACGAGCTTGACCACCAAGCCCGCCTGCATGAAGAGCGACCAGAGCGTGATGTCCGGTGTGGTGGCCGCCGCCAATGCTACTTGTTCCATTGATCCAAAATCCCCGAATCCAAACGCCCGGCGCTAGACCGGGCGGCTAAAAGTGATCTCACAAGAAATGTTTGGCAGCCGCCGCTGAACGCCCTGGTCAAGCCTTCCAAGCTTACAACTGCCTTCTTGCCGTCAAATTTGGTCAAAGGAAGGCGTGCACCGCACAAACTCCGACATAACCAGTAAGACACTATTATGGTTAAAAGAATGTTAGCGTCGAAACATGAAGGATTTAACGGCGGCGGCAGTTATTCTAGCTCCAGGGAAGAACTGACCGGACGAAACCGGCGACAAACGCAGACAGATCTTGCGTGCCGAATTCCTTCACATAAAACTCAAGTTATTGCAAGGCGGCCGTTGACAATCGCAATATCTTTGCAAGCAGCCGACGACGGACGCGGGCAAGGCCCCTTCGCCTAGCCGGCGTTTTCCGATGCCGCCAGCATCTGCGCCGCCAGCTTTTCCGGAAGCCGGCGCGGGCGGCCCTTCGCGTTGATGACGGCGATGATGACCTTGGCTGCGATCAGCAGCGTATCGTCGCGCCTTATCTCCTGCGACAGCACCATCTTGGCGCCGCCGGCCTTTTCGGTGACTGTCCGGATCGTCAGCACGTCGTCCATGCGCGCCGGTCCCTTGAAGTCGATTTCCATGCGATGGACGACGAAAACCAGCCCTTCCTCATCGGCATTCAGCAGCTCGCGCTGTTCCACGCCGAGACAGCGCAGATAGTCCGTGCGCCCCCGCTCGAGGAAATGCAGATAGCGCGCGTGATAGACGAGGCCGGAAAAATCCGTATCCTCATAGTAGACTCGCTGCACCAGCCGGTGGCTGCCGGCTTCCAGTTCCCCAGCTATCAGAAAGGGGCTGTTCATCGTTGCCGCATCTCCTTGAATGTCCGGCATCTCTTTGGCCGAAGTTCTGCCATCAAGCAAGCTTTGAACAATTGTCATAAACTCCGACTATCCGGAATGGTGCCGGCTAGCGGATCGGCGCAGAAGGAAAACTCTCATGAAAATAGCGGTTATGGGCGGCGACGGATTCATCGGTTGGCCGACTTCGCTCCATCTCTCCGACGCCGGTCATGAGGTCCACATTCTCGACAATCTCTCGCGCCGATGGATCGACACGGAGCTTGGCGTCCAATCGCTGACACCGATGGATTCGATCCAGGAACGCACCCGCATCTGGCACGCCGAAACCGGGCGCCGCATCCATTTCAACCTCATCGACCTCGCCAAGGACTATGAGCTTCTGAAGAAGTGGCTGGCCGAGCATCGCCCCGATGCGATCGTGCATTTCGCCGAGCAGCGCGCCGCGCCCTATTCGATGAAAAGCGACCGCCACAAGAACTACACGGTCAACAACAACGTCAACGCCACGCACAATCTCCTGAACGCGCTGGTCGAACTCAATCTCGACGCGCATCTCGTGCATCTCGGCACGATGGGCGTCTACGGCTATTCGACAATCGGCGCTGCGATCCCCGAAGGCTACCTGCCCGTCGGCATCGAGACCACCGATGGCCGTACCGTCAGCCAGGAGATCCTTTATCCGGCCAATCCCGGCTCGATCTACCATATGACGAAATGCCTCGATCAGTTGCTCTTCCAGTTCTATGCCAAGAACGACGGGCTCAGGATCACCGACCTGCATCAGGGCATCGTCTGGGGCACGCATACGGAGCAGACGCGCCGGCATGAGCAGCTGATCAATCGTTTCGACTATGACGGCGACTACGGCACGGTGCTCAACCGCTTCCTCATCCAGGCGGCGATCGGCTACCCCTTGACGGTGCACGGCACCGGCGGTCAGACCCGCGCCTTCATCCACATCCAGGATTCCGTGCGCTGCATCGAACTTGCCCTGAAGAACCCGCCGGCCCGCGGCGCTCGCGTCGAAATCTTCAACCAGATGACGGAAACGCATCGCGTGCGCGATCTTGCCGACATGATCGCCAAGATGAGCGGCGCGGAAGTCGTCCGCCTGCCCAACCCGCGCAAGGAAGCCCCCGAGAACGAACTGATCGTCAAGAACGACAAGTTCCTCGGCCTCGGCCTGGCGCCGATCACGCTGGAAGCCGGCCTGCTCAACGAAATCGTCGATGTCGCCAAGAAATATGCCTACCGCGTCGACCGCTCGCGCGTTCCGGCCGTTTCCGCCTGGACCAAGGATCTCGCCGCGACGGTCAATCACGATCCCGAAGGCAAGAGGTTGAAGTCCGTGTCATGATGCCGGGAAGCGAAATGCTGCAGGGGCTACGCCCGCAAACCCGCCCTCGCTCCGGCCAGGCATTCGTGACGCTCGTCACGAATGCGGATTACGCCATGGGTGCGCTGGCGCTCGCCCGCTCGATCGTTCATAGCGGCACGAAGGCCGATATCGTCGTGCTTCATACCGCAGGGGTCTGCGAAGAAGACCTCGCTCCGCTGACGGCGCTCGACTGCCGGCTGGTCGAAGTCGAGCACCTGCCGCTGTCGGACGCGTTCAACGAGCGGCATGCTCGCGGCAATCTTCATGCGGCCGCCCCCTTCACCAAGGGCCGCAAGCCTTCCTTTCACACGCCGCTCGACAATTTCTGCAAGCTGCGGCTCTGGCAGCTGATCGAATACGACACCTGCGTCTTCATCGATGCGGATGCGCTGGTCTTGAAGAATGTCGATCGGCTGTTCGACTATCCGGAATTCTCCGCGGCGCCGAACGTCTATGAAAGCCTCGCCGATTTCCATCGGCTGAACTCGGGCGTCTTCGTCGCCAAGCCGTCGCTTGCGACCTTCCGGCACATGCTGGAGCAGCTCGATCGCCCCGATGTCTTCTGGCGGCGCACGGATCAAACCTTTCTCGAGACATTCTTCCCGGATTGGCACGGACTGCCTGTATTCATGAACATGCTGCAATATGTCTGGTTCAGCATGCCCGCGCTCTGGGACTGGAACAGTGTGTCGATCCTGCACTATCAGTATGAGAAGCCCTGGGAGGAAAACCATCCCAAGGCCGAGCAGCTGAGACCGCTGATCGAGCTGTGGCATAGCTTCCATACCGGCCGGAACATGCCCGATATCGCGACGCTCGCAAATCCGAGAGCAGCGGCATGAAAATCCTCATTTCGGGCGGAACGGGCCTCGTCGGCCGGTACATCGCCGAGGAGCTGCTGTCGGCCGGATACAAAGTTGCGATCGGCGGGCGCAACCCGCCGCCAAAAGGTCTTTTCCCGCAGCCCGTCGCCTATGTTCCCATGAGTCTCGATCCATCGGAAAACCAGAGCTGCGCTTTCGACGATGCCTATTTTTTCGTGCATGCGGCCTTCAGCCATGTCGCCGGCAGGTATCGCGGCGGCGAAGGTGACGATCCGGAAAGCTTTCGCCGGCTCAATCTCGCCGGCACGGTCAAGCTGTTCGAGACGGCCAGGAAAGCCGGCATTCGCCGCTGCATCTTCCTCTCCTCCCGCGCCGTCTATGGCGACGGGATTGCCGGCGAGGCATTGACCGAAGCGACGAAGCCCACGCCGAACACACTCTACGGCGAGGTGAAGCGCGACGCCGAGCATGCGCTCTTCTCCCTGTCAGCGCCCGGCTTCGTGACCGCGAGTCTGAGGGCGACGGGCGTCTACGGCGACCTCAGGCCCAACAAATGGGACGAGCTGTTCGATGACTATCTGAACGGCAGGCCCGTTCCGTCCCGCGCCGGAACCGAAGTTCACGGCCGCGACCTCGGCCGCGCCCTCCGACTTTTGCTGGAAACGGAAGCAGGCCGGATAGACCGCGAAGCCTTCAACCTGTCGGATATTCTGACCGATACGCACGAAATCCTCGGGCATCTTCAGAACGCGACGAACTGTCCCCACGCACTACCCGCATCCGCGCAGCAGGGCGCGGTCCGCGCCATGGATACCTCGAAGATCCGCACGCTCGGATGGCAGGGCGGCGGAAAAACCTTGCTGCGGCAAACGATAGAGGCACTGGCAAAATCAACACCGCGACCCACCGGCGTCAGCGCATCAGTGTCATCTCGTCCCAATTGAGCGCAGCCAATTCCTCGCCTCTGAACCGCGCATCGTCAGCGACGATGAATTCATCGAGCTGCGGCGGTGCAGCGCTGGTTCCCGAAAGCATGGCGTGAACCTGGCCGCGATGATGCGTCTGATGCTGAAACAGATGGTTCAGCACGTCGTCCGCCCTCTCCTGCTGGATGCGGCCCGTACGTTGGATATCGACAATTCGCATGGCCGCCTCCGGCGTCAGCCGTTCGCAGAAGGCCACCAGACGGTGATCGACCTCCGCCTGCTCCCGGCTCAATTCGTCGAGACGATCATAGGGTTCATCGACCTCAAAAGCTTTCAGGCCCAGGGTGCCGCCTTCCAGTGCATCGACATAGAACCAGTCCACCGTCAGGATGTGACTGAGGGTCGCCTTGATCGACGGAAAGAAGCTGACGCGCTTCGCTTCGAACTCGCCGGGCCGCAGCGACGCGCAGGCCCGATGCAGACGGACGGTCGCCAAGGCGTTGTTGCAGGCAAGCTTGCGAAAGCCGCGGACCGGATCGAAAGCGGACATGGAGCCTCCTCGCTAAAGCATGCAGCGGTTTTGCGACAACGACATGCGAAACATCAAAAGCCTGAAGCGAACGAAGCAACACAGAAAGATCGCCACACGCTTCAGGCCTTGTCGAGATCGCCATCCCGCCAGACCAGATGACGAGACGTCGACGGCAGGTTCTCGATTTCTTCGGCGATGAAATAGGGCGGGATGTCGAGCGCAACCAGCGCCTCGCGCGTGGCCCGCGCCCATTTGAACTCCAGATCGTTGTCGCCATCCTGGATGCGATGCACGATCCGCTCGGGATCGAAGGGAAAACCGGCAGGAATATCCATCAGGTAGTAGAGACCGAACTCATGCCAGTCCAGCTGCTCGTAGTGGAAGAAATTCTCGACAGACCAGAGGAGACGCCCGACGGTAACATCAACGCCGAGCTCTTCCATCATCTCCCGCCGCAAAGTCTCTTCGGACGTCTCGCCGACCTCCGCACGTCCGCCGGGAAAGGTCCAGAAGGTTTCATGCACGGCGCGATGCACCAATACATGGCCGTCGCGAAATCCGAGCCCGGCAACCCGCACCTGAAAGCGCGTGCGCCCGGCATTCAATCTGATGAGCTTGCGTTTCGGCATGATCCCCTATCCCACGTCGATCACGACGATCTCAGGCGGAACGCCGAAGCGGACCGGCGCGATGGAGCAGCCGAGGCCGCCGGATACGATGATATGGCGCTCCTCCTCCACGATATGGCCGTAGACGTACCTGTCGCCATAGCGCGAGGGCGAATAAGGCGACCAGCCGAAAATCCTGACCTGGCCGCCATGCGTGTGCCCGGAAAGCGTAAGCGACACTCGAGACGGCACCGCGGGAAAGATATCGGGCTCATGCGCGAGCAGGATGACCGGCGCGGCGTCACCGACCTGCGCCAACGTGCCGCCGAGATCATCGAGCCCCGTGGTAAAGGGGCGTTTCCATCGCATGCTCCGCCGCAGGGCGAGTTGATCTTCGACGCCGGCAAGCCAGAACCCCTGTCCGTCCTTTTCCAGACGCGCGGCGCGGTTGGAATAGACCTCGATGCCGACGGCCGCCAATGCCCGATGACTGAACGTCGGCCCGTGGCCGGTTCTCTGCGCGGTCGCGTCATGCCACCAGTCATGGTTGCCGAGAATGGCGTGGACGCCGAGCGGTGCCTTCAACTTTCCCAGCTCCGCCGCCCAGATGCTATGATCGACGCGTGCGGTAATGAGATCGGTTCCCGACGTATAATCGCCCAGCAGCACGATGATATCCGCGCCGAGATCGTTGGCATGCACGCAGATCGAGCCGATGCGCTCGGCCGTCATCCACGGTTCGCAGGCATGGAAATCGGCAAGCGCGACGATCCTGAGCTTGAGCCCCGGTGTCCATCCCGGCGGCGTCACCGCATAGCGCGTCACATCCAGGCGGATGACCGGCTCATATCCGAGGGCATATCCTCCGAGTGCCATCAAACCGAAAACGCTGCCGCCGAAAAGCTTCAGGAAGGCGCGACGGCCAAGCATTCAGTCCCCCTCCTGGAACAGCCGGAACTGGGCCGCCTCCAGATCCTTGGGCGGCTGCAGGCCGAGATGTTTCCAGGCAATCGCGGTCAGGACACGGCCTCGCGGCGTGCGCTGAATGAAACCCTGTTGGATCATGTAGGGCTCGATAATGTCCTCGATCGCATCGCGCGGTTCGGACAGGCCGGCCGCAATGGTCTCGATGCCGACGGGGCCGCCACCGAAATTGACCGCGATCATGTTGAGATAGCGCTTGTCGAGCTGATCGAAACCGACATTGTCGACCAGAAGCCGCGTCAGTGCCTCGTCGGCGATCACCCGCGTCACCGCTTCGACCTTGGCGACCTCCGCGAAATCGCGCACGCGGCGCAGCAGGCGGCCGGCGATGCGCGGTGTGCCGCGGGCGCGGCGTGCAATCTCGCGCGCACCCTCGTCGGTCATGCCGAGGCCCATCAGCCTGGCGCCGCGCCGGACGATCGACTCCAGTTCTTCGACCGTATAGAAGCTCAGCCGCACCGGGATGCCGAAGCGGTCACGCAACGGCGTCGTCAGCAGCCCGAGGCGCGTCGTTGCGGCGACGAGCGTGAACTTGGCGAGATCGATCTTCACCGAACGCGCCGCCGGCCCCTCGCCGATGATGAGATCGAGCTGGAAATCTTCCATGGCCGGATAAAGGATTTCCTCAACGGCCGGATTGAGGCGGTGGATTTCGTCGATGAAGAGCACGTCGCGCTCCTCGAGATTGGTGAGCAGCGCCGCCAGGTCGCCGGCCTTGGCGATGACCGGGCCGGAGGTCGAGCGGAAATTGACCCCGAGCTCCTTGGCCATGATCTGCGCCAGCGTCGTCTTGCCGAGGCCGGGCGGACCGACGAACAGCACATGGTCCAGCGCCTCGCCACGCCCCTTGGCGGCCTCGATGAAGACCTTCAGGTTGGCGCGCGCTTCCGCCTGGCCGGTGAATTCGTCCAGCGATTGCGGCCTGAGAGTCGCATCGATGTCTTCGCCCCGCTTTTCCGGCGATATCAGACGTGCGGCTTCACTCATGTCAGAGGTTCCATTCCCGATATGCGTTTTGCGTCTCTCGCGCCGGAGGCGGCATCCGTTCGGCCGCACTCAAGATAGCTTTCGACGAAAGAGCATCGCAAGTCGATCTCCCGACTTTGAGACAATAGTAAGGAACGCGGAAGCTGCAAAGCCTCACCGCGACAGTTCCTTGAGGCCGAAGCGGATCAGCTTGGCGCTGTCGGCGCCCTCGCCGGCCGTCTTCATCGCCGCCGCTATGGCATTGGCCGCCTGATCGCGGGAATAGCCGAGATTGGTCAGCGCCGAAACGGCATCGGCAACGGGTGCCGAGGCGACCCCTTCGCCCAGCTCCTGCTTGAACCCGATATTGGCGGCATCGCCGGCAAAGGCCGGCGCCTTGTTCTTGAGTTCGGTCACGATGCGCATCGCGACCTTCGGGCCGACGCCCGGCGCCCGCGAAACGGCGGCACGGTCCTGCAACGCGATCGCATTCGCAAGCTCGGCAGGCGTCAGCGTCGACAGCAGAGCCAGCGCCACTTTCGCGCCGACGCCCTGAACCGTCTGCACGATGTTGAACCACTCGCGTTCCAGCGCGCTCATGAAACCGAACAGCCGGATCTGATCCTCACGGACATAGGTCTCGATAAAGAGAACACAGGCCTCGCCGACGGAACCGAGCTTCGACAGCGTGCGGGCCGAGCAAAAGGCGACGTAGCAGACCCCATGTACGTCCACGAGCACATAGTCTTCGCCGATCTCTTCGATTGTGCCTTTCAGCTTGCCGATCATGGGTGAGGTCCGTCAGGGATGGGTTTCGGGGGAAATGAGGTCAATCGAAGGAAAATAGGATCGGTAGCGGGAGGCATCTCGTGTCAGCAGCCTGTGCCTTCGCCATTCGGCATGGGCGCCGATCAGAAAGTCAGGAAGCGTCCGTTCCCGTTGCCCACCGGCAAGCCGATAGAGGCGATGCGCCTTGCCTGCTCGAAACGCCGCCTCAAAGGGTATGGCTTCACGCTTCATCTCAAGCCAGGACAAGGCAATCGTCAACTCCTCCTCGCCCAAGGACGATGCGGCAAGCTCCGACCAGACGACCGGGCTGATGACAAGGTCGCCCTCGCCTATGCATTGCTTCAAAAGCTTTGCCGACCATTGCCGCTGGATCGAAGCCGGGCCGAGGATATCGATGAAGATATTGGTATCAACGAGGGTCAACGTCGTCACGCGGACCTCTCAGAAACTCCATGAATTCGTCGGTCGTCATGCCATCGAGATCGATCATACCCCTGACACGTTCCAGCCAATCGTCGAAATCGCGAATGGCCGGCTCCGATGCCTCGGCGATCTTTACCAGCATCGCACCATTGCCCGACGCGATGAAATCAACCTCGGAGCCTGGACGAATGCCAAGCCTGTCCCGAACTTCCTTCGGGATGGTCACCTGACCTTTTTCTGTCACACGCATGGTAATACCTCTTCAGTAATACCTAGCGGGTAAACAAGAACAAGTCAAGAACAAACTATCCTGCAAGTGCCGCCTGCCGCAGCCGGCTGGCGCCGCGGTTATGGGCATGGCACACGGCGATGGCGAGTGCGTCGGCGGCGTCGTTACCCTTGAACTCGACCTTGGGCATGAGGATCTTCAGCATCATGTGGATCTGCTGCTTCTCGCCATGGCCGACGCCGATGACGGCTTTCTTGACCGCATTCGGGGCGTATTCCGATACCGGCAGGCCGGCGCGCGCCGGCACCAGCATGACGACGCCGCGCGCCTGGCCAAGCTTCAGCGTCGCCACCGCATCCTTGTTGACGAAGGTCTGTTCGACGGCTGCCTCGTCCGGCTGGTAGCTGTGAACGACTTCGGCAAGCCCGTCATGCAGCTGGCAAAGACGGGACGCCAGATCCATGTCGCCATCCGAGGTCACGGTTCCGGACGCCACGAAGCGCAGGGAATTGCCGAGCGTGTCGATGATCCCCCAGCCGGTGCGGCGCAGGCCCGGATCGATGCCGATGATGCGAATCGTATTTTGCATGGGTCAACCTATCTTTCAGGCCTGACATGTGCCAGCAAAATGTGAACAAAACAAAAACAAGACATAGATTGCAATCGCCGGGACGACGCTGAAACCATCGTGACGAAATTGCGGCGACAGGGTTTGGAATGCGGCGGCCGCGCTCCTACATGTGGGAGCGACCCTCCCTTCAACCACGCAGGTTTCTTGCCATGGTTCCCTTTTCCATCCTCGATCTTTCGCCCGTTGCCGAAGGCAGCACCATCCGCCAGTCCTTCGACAGTTCGAGGCGCATGGCGCAGAAGGCGGAAGAGCTGGGCTACAACCGGTTCTGGCTCGCGGAGCATCACGGCATGCCTGGTGTCGCCAGCGCCGCGACATCGGTCGTCATCGGCCATATCGGCGCGGCGACCTCGCGCATCCGCATCGGCTCGGGCGGCGTCATGCTGCCGAACCATTCGCCCCTCGTCATTGCCGAGCAGTTCGGCACGCTGGAAGCCTTGTTTCCCGGCCGTGTCGATCTCGGCCTAGGCCGTGCGCCGGGCACGGACATGCGCACCGCACAGGCCCTGCGGCGCAACATGGAGGCCGGTGCGCAGAGCTTCCCCAACGATATCGTCGAGCTGCAGCACCTCTTCAGCCCCGCCGACGAAGGCCAGATCATTCTCGCCGTTCCCGGCCATGGCGCCAACGTGCCGATCTGGCTCCTCGGTTCCAGCCTTTACAGCGCCCATCTCGCCGCCATGCTCGGCCTGCCCTATGCCTTCGCCTCACATTTCGCCCCGGACTCCCTGCTGGATGCCGTGGCCATCTACCGCGAGCGCTTCACGCCCTCGGCAACGCTCGACAAGCCCTATGTCATGGTCGGCGCCATGGGCTCCGTGGCGGATACGGACGAGGAGGCGCAATATCACTTCACCTCCGCACAGCAGCAGTTCGTCAACCTGCGCCGCAACGTGCGCGGCCCCTTCCCCCGTCCGCGCAAGGATATGGACGTCTTCTGGACGCCGATGGAAAAGCTCAACGTCGAACACACGCTTCGCTACGCCGTGGTCGGCTCCCCCGCGACGGCGGAGGTAAAGCTTTCGCAGTTCATCAAGGATACCGAGGCCGACGAAGTCATCCTTTCGATGCCGATCCACGACATCGAGGCACGGCTGAAGTCGGTGGAACTGTTCGCGACGCTGCCGAGCTTCAAGAAAGTGTCCTGATTTTCAGCGCCAGGAAGATTGCCCGGCCGGCCGCTCTTGTCGCTGCGGCTCGCCGGGCGATGGACGCGGCTCAGGAAACGAGCCTCGTCTTCCAGCGGCGCTGGATGAGCGTGTCCAGAGACAGCTTGCCGGCGCCAGCGACGATCAGCACGAACATCCCGCCGGCAATGGCCAGGTCCTTTTCGAAGTGCAGGACTTCGTTGTGGCTGGCGAAGTTCGTGTGAAAGAGCGTCGCCGTCAGCAGGCAGAACAGGCCGAGGCCGAATGCGGCAAGCCGGGTCATGAACCCGGCGGCAATGGCAATGCCGGCGGCAAGCTGCACCACGATGGTCGCGGTCGCGATGGGTGCGGCGACGCCGAGCTGGGCCATGGCCGACAGGGCGCTGTCGAAATGGCTGGCCAGCTCGACACCCTCCTCCAGAAAAAGCAGCGACAGCAACAAGCGCCCGAACAGCAAGGCCATGTCGGCGAGGTTGACGAGAACGGTACTCTCCGTTTCGAATTCCATGATTTTTCCTCCACGCTAGAATTCGGATATTTCAAGCGTTTCTCCGGCGGCACTCCCGCAGGCCGAGCCGAGCGCAAGCGCCGCCGGAACCGGTTGGCGCCAGATCTCAGTTGCCGCCCTTCGCGGCGATCGACTTGGTCAGATCCTCAAGCTCTTCGCATCCTGCCGGGCAAAGCTTCGTCAGCACCGCAAGCTGCTCGCGGGCCTTGGGCATGTCGCCGGTCTCGACATAGAGTTCGCCGAGATATTCGTGCGCGCCCTTGTGATCCGGCTGCAATTCCAGGGCCTTGGTGTAGTAGGTCAGCGATGTCCGGAAATCGCCGGTCTTGCGCAGGGTGAAGCCCATCAGGTTGTAGACGTCGGCC
This sequence comes from Rhizobium sp. A37_96, assembly GCF_053521765.1. Taxonomy (NCBI): domain Bacteria; kingdom Pseudomonadati; phylum Pseudomonadota; class Alphaproteobacteria; order Hyphomicrobiales; family Rhizobiaceae; genus Rhizobium; species Rhizobium sp. A37_96. The sequence goes on from NZ_JBNWDS010000001.1 coordinate 1,015,532, forward strand.
TGCTGGTGCTCCTCGGCGATGTCGCGAAGCTCGGCGAGCGCGCCGGCATAGTCCTTCGCGTCGATCTTGGCGCGCACCGAGGTCAGGTCCGGCGCGTCGGTCGGTTCCATATTGTCGACCGCGAAGGCGACGCCCGCCGTGGCTGCCGGCAGGATGGTGACGGCGCACAGGCCGGCGATCCCGAAAATGGCATACTTGAACATGGTTCTGCTCCTCTGCGTGGCCCTTCAGGCCTGGATGGTGGGGGTGAATCCGTAGGCGTTGCCGTCCTTGACGAAGGTGCCGGAGCCCGGGAACGGGAAATGCGAGCCGCAGATCCTGATCTTGTCGGCAATGACGCGGTCGATCAGCCTGCGGCGGGTGCCGACGGCCATGGGGCCGTCCTGGTCGTAGCTGCCTTCCCATTCCGGATGGGGTGCGAGCAACGCCGGCACGTACATGATGTCGGCCGAAACCATAAGCTGCTCGCTGCCGCCATCGATGAGAAAGACCGAATGGCCCGGCGTATGGCCGTATGCGGCCAGCATGTGTATGCCCGGCGCCACTTCCGCGCCATCGTCGACCAGCTTCCAGTTCTTCCATTTCGGGAAGACCGAGGCGATGCGCCGGCCGGCGTCCTTGCGGCCCTCCGCCAGCTTGTCGACACGGCCCGGATCGGTCCACCAATTGTATTCGACCGCGTTGACGATCAGCTCCGCATTCGGGAAGACAGGTGCATTCGTCCCCTTTTCCATCAGCCCCCAGACATGGTCCGGATGGAAATGCGAGATCATGATCGTATCGATCTTCCGGTAGTCGATGCCGGCCGCCGCCATGTTGGCCGGCAGATGCGTGGCATTGGTCTGCCACTGCCCAACGCCCGAGCCGGCATCCATCATGATCTTCCGCCCGCCGATATCGAGAACGACGACCGTCAGCGGAATGGGCATGAAGTCCGTCGTCAGGCCGGCCTTGGAAAGCGCCTCCTTGGTATCGTCGACAGAGGCGTTCTTGATGAAGGCCGGGTCGTGCGGCTTGCGCCAGATACCGTCATAGACGGCCGTGACCTCAATCGAACCGACCTTGTATTTGTAGAAACCGACCGCCGGTTCCAGCGGCGTCGCGGCAAAGGCTTGCGGGATGAATTCCAGCTTCGACGACAGCCCGAAGGCTGCCGCAGCGGCGGCCGTGCCGAGCACGGCGCGGCGGGTCATATCAAACATCGCACTATCTCCTCAGGGTTATGGCCTTCGGGGCCAGGCGGAGGTCGCAACAGATGACGGCCATCCACTGAGGAAGAAGATCGGCGACGGCGGGCGCTTATTCCTCACCGCAAGAAGAATTCCATCAAGTCATTGAAATAAATTGGTTTATTTTTGCATCTCCGGGTTGGACTACCAAGATTGCGGGTGCGTGAATTCGGCATCCGCGATTTTTTGCATCCGATCGGGAATAAAACCCGCGCGAGCGCGATCTAGCCTTTGAGGCAACATTGCAAGCACCGTATCCGAGGCCTACAGTCGGCATCGGCGTTTTGCGGGGATCATGATGACAGACGCCCGACTTATGAGTTCGATGACGCTCGGCGGCCAGTTCCACGCATGGACATGGCGCAAGCCGCGAAATACCGCGACGAGCAGGCTGGTGAAGCTGCTGGCTCGCCTGCGTCTCTTCATTGCCGAAGGGAAGCGGGGCGATCACGCCGCCCTCATGACAATCGCTGAATCCGCGGCGAATGCCGCGCCATTGAAGCGTGCGGTCTCCTCTTCCGACGAGACGATGCGCCGCTTCCAGCATACCATCATCCCGCATCTGGACGCCGCCTATAATTTCGCACGTTTCCTGAGCCGGGACGCCGACGCCGCGCAGGACATCGTGCAGGAGGCATATCTGCGCGCCTATCGCGGCTTTGGCGGCTTTCGCGATGGCGACGCCCGTGCCTGGACCTTCACCATCGTCCGCAACTGCTATCATGCCTGGCTGCAGGAAGGCCGGCGCAAGACCCGTTACGAACAGCCGATGACCGATGAAAGGGAGCAGGACGAAGGCTCGCCGTCGCCCGATCCCGCTTCCGAGGAGGATACGCCGGAAGCGGCATTCATCCGCAAGTCGGAAACGCAGCGGGTGCGCGAGGTCATCAATGGGCTGCCAGACGCCATGCGCGAGGTGCTGGTCCTGCGCGAACTGGAAGATCTTTCCTACAAGGAAATCGCCGAGATCATCGATGCGCCGATCGGCACCGTCATGTCGCGCCTCGCCCGCGCCCGCCGCGATTTCGGCGAGATCTGGCGCAGTCTCGACGAGAACGAGGCGGCACGATGAGCGGCGGGGAGCGCGACGAGCATGGCGAATGGGCGGACCTGCTGCACGGCTTCATCGACGGCGAGCTCGACGCGGCCAATGCGGCACGGTTCGAGGCACATCTGGCGACCTGCCGCGACTGTGCCGACGAGATGGAGAATGCCTTGATGGTCAAGCGCCTTTCCGCACGCGAAGGCGTGAAATGGCAAGCGCCGGATGCCGTCCATGCACGCATCCAGGCGTCGCTCGCGCTGGAGCAGTCCATGCTGGCTCGCGCGGCGATGGCCACGCGCCGGACGGAGAGCCCATGGCAGCGCTTCTGGCGGGTCGTCCGCGAATGGAGCTTCGTTCCCTCGCTTGCCGTGCTGGCGGCGAGCCTCATGCTGGTGCTGAACGTGCCGCGGCAGAGCCAGACCATCGAGGACCAGCTTCTTGCCAGCCATGTCCGTTCGATGCTGGCCGATCATCTGACCGATGTGCTGACCTCCGACCAGCACACCGTCAAGCCATGGTTCGACGGCAAGATCGATTTTTCGCCGCCGGTGGTCGACCTCGCGACTCAGGGCTTTCCGTTAGTCGGCGGCAGGGTGGATTATCTCGACGGCCGGGTGGTGGCGGCGTTGATCTATCGCCGGCACGGCCACATCATCAATCTCTTCATCTGGCCCGGCGCTTCGCAGGCTCGGGGCAATGCCGAGAAGGACGGCTACAATTTCGTCGAATGGCACGCGGACGGACTGGTCTTCTGGGCAGTCTCCGATGTCGCCACAGCCGATCTCGCCGCCTTCCGCGACGATTTCACGCGCGCGACCAACCCGTGACATACAAAAGCCGGCCGCATCAGTGCAGCCGGCTTTTCGATTGTGTGGGCAGATCAGGCCGAGAGCTTGGCCAGCACTTCTTCCGAGACTTCGAAGTTCGAATAGACGTTCTGAACGTCGTCGTCGTCTTCGAGGCTGTCGATCAGCTTCATCAGCGACAGGGCCTTTTCTTCGTCGACCGGCACGTTGTTCTGCGCACGCCAGATCGCCTTGACCGTTTCGGCTTCACCGAGCGTCGCTTCCAGCGCCTTGGCGACTTCGCCGAGGGTTTCGAAGGCACAGATGATCACATGGCTTTCATCGTCGCTCTCGACGTCATCGGCACCGGCTTCGATCGCCGCTTCCATGACCTTGTCGGCATCGCCAGCGGACGGCTTGTAGGTGATTTCGCCGACATGGTCGAAGGAGAAAGACACCGAACCGGTTTCGCCGAGCGCACCGCCGGCCTTCGTGAAGATCGAGCGGACGTTGGAAGCCGTACGGTTGCGGTTGTCGGTCAGCGCTTCGACGATGATCGCCGTGCCGCCTGGGCCGTAGCCTTCGTAACGGATCGCATCGTAATTCTCGGTATCGGCACCGGATGCCTTCTTGATGGCGCGGTCGATATTGTCCTTCGGCATCGACTGGGCCTTGGCGTTCTGGATCGCCAGGCGCAAGCTCGCGTTCATGGTCGGGTCAGGCAGGCCCGCCTTGGCGGCGACGGTGATTTCACGCGCCAGCTTCGAGAACATTTTCGAACGCACCGAGTCCTGACGACCCTTGCGGTGCATGATGTTTTTAAACTGTGAATGGCCAGCCATGGCACCCCTGTTCACGTCTTTTGTTGGGAATGGGCCGCCTTATAAGAGCGAAGCGACCTTCATTCAAGTAAAAAGCCGGATAATGGCGATGGAGGACACTGCATATCAAGGGGATCGCGGAGGCGGTCGCGACGATCAAAGCCCCTTCAGCACATAGATCAGCGGCTTGCGCGGCAGGGTCTTCACCGACACCGTGACGCTTGGCGTCGGCGCGTAGCCGACATCGAAGTCCGGGCCGAACAGGGCAAGGAACTGGTCGATCGGCGGGCCCCAGCGATGCATGGGCAGGATGAGCGAGGACCGAAGCCGCTTGACCACGCGGCTCATGCTGTCGGCCCCCATGGTCAGGCCGCCGTCGACCGGCACCATCACGACGTCGAGCCGGCCGATCTCGGCATATTGCTGGTCGGTGAGCTCGAAATGCAGATGTCCCAGATGGCCGATGCAAAGCCCCGCCACCTCGAAGATGAAGATCGAATTGCCGTTGGCCTCGATACCGCCGCCCCAGGAGCGAATGTCGGTGACGACATTGCGGATCAGCGTGTCGCCCACGGTCATGCGGATCTTCGCCGGCTCTCCGGGCGTATCGCTCCAGCCATGCAGCACATATCTGATCGCTGGATCGGGCGTCAGCGTATAATGGCTCGGATGCGCCTTGTTCATCGTCACGACTTCCGGCGTGTAGGGCGGCGGATAGGCGCCGCTGTAATCCGTGGCGATGGAAACACCGCCAGGCGTTTCGATGAAGAGCGTCGCATGGCCGAGAAACGTGATCTTCACGTCGCCATCGATGGGATCATTGGCAAGTGTGGGACCGGCGGGAGAAAAGCTGGCAAAACTCGCTTTGGGAAGAGATTGCGCGATCGCCTGACACTGGCTGGGTTGCGGGCGAACCAGCTTTTGCTGGGCATGCGCCACGCTCCAGCAGAAAATCATCGACAGGAAGAATGCGGCAAGAACAGGAAATCGCGGCATCATGCCACCCCCTCAAGCCCGACGGTGGCGGAAGGATGCGGCATGAGCGGACACAGGTCCAGCGGCAATCAGGCGCGATTGCTCACAATCGCGTCATCGAATGGCGATGATGAATTATCGTGCAGCGATCAGCGCCAGAAGTCCGGAATGGTTTCCGCAAGCCGAGGCCCCAGCCGCAGCGGCGCAATATTTTCGGCCAATCCGGTGGCGTCGGAAATCTCCACGCCGACGCCGCAGATGGTGGCGGGCCCGGAAGCCGCTTCGAAACGGCCCTTCGGCATCTTCGAGATGAAGCGGTTCAGCGGTTCCTCCTTCTCCATGCCGAGCGAGGAATCGTAATCGCCGCACATGCCGGCATCCGACATGTAGGCTGTGCCGCCGTTCAGGATCTGCGCGTCCGCGGTCGGCACATGCGTATGCGTGCCGACGACGAAGCTGGCGCGGCCGTCGACGAAATGGCCGAAGCACTGCTTTTCGCTGGTCGCTTCCGCATGAAAATCGAAGACGATGGCATCGGCCTGCTCCTTCAGCGGGCAGGCATCGAGGATGGCCTCGGCCGACTTGAAGGGATCGTCCAGCTCCGGATGCATGAAGACGCGGCCCATGATGTTGGCAACAAGGATACGGGCGCCATTGCGAGCGTAATAGAGGCCGGAACCGCGGCCGGGCGTGCCGGCCGGATAGTTGGCGGGGCGGAGAAACTGGTCGTGGCGCTCGCAGAAAACGACGGCTTCCTTCCGGTCCCAGACGTGGTTGCCTGTCGTTACGACATCGGCGCCGGCATTGATCGTTTCGAGGAAGATATCCTCGGTGATGCCGAAGCCGCCGGCGGCGTTTTCGCCGTTGACGATGACGAAATCGAGCTTCAGGTCGGATACGAGCCCCGGCAGGCGGTCCCACACCGCGGTTCGTCCCGTCTTGCCGACCATGTCACCCAGAAAAAGCAGCCGCATTCGCTATCCAATCACTTCCGAAACGAAATTGAGTCCGCTCTCGGTCAAAATCGCGTCAAGACGGACATCATGCGGCTCAGCGGGTACTGATGGCACTTCTTGGCAATCGAATGCAATGCCGATCAGCCGCGGATTCAACCCTTTTTGATGCAGGCGGTCGATAGCGCGATCATAATAGCCGGCACCGTAGCCGATGCGATGGCCGGTACTGTCGAAGGCGGAGAGCGGCACCAGCATGACATCCGGGTCCAGCTCGGCCGCGTCGGGTCCCGGCCCGAACGTTCCAAACCCGCACGGCACCAGCGGCGCCCCCGGCACGAGTTCCCTAAAGACGATCGTGCTGCGGTCGAGAATGACGGGAACGCAAAGCCGCGCGCCGCGCGTCCGCAGATGCGCCATCAACGGCCTTATATCCACCTCGGAACGGATCGGCAGGAAGCCGGATACGATGTCCCCCGCCCCGACCTCGATGCCATCCCCGCCGTGCGCGGCCATGGCGAGACCTTTTTCGATCCGGTCTTCGTCCGGAATGGCATCGCGTGCCGCCAGGCGCTCGTTGCGATATTGGGCTTTCAGTTCTTTGGGAGTCATCGGATCTTCGCGAAAATTCATAATATCACGAAAACATAATGAGCCGGCGGCCCATTGCAATGCGCGAAAGCGACATGCAGCGATCCTATGGCCGGGCCGGCATTATCAGCCGCCGCTCCGGACAATGGACAGCTTGCCTTCGCCGTTCACATGCGCGCGGACATTTTCATAGTTCAGCAATGACGAGTGATTGGTTTCGATGGGATGGGAATGGGTCGCGGTGATCACCATTACATCCGCGCCCGCCGCTTCGCCTGCCTTGATGCCGGCCATCACGTCCTCGAACACCAGGCAATCCGAGGTGCGCAAACCAAGACGCTCCGCGCCAAGAATGTAGCCCTGCGGATCCGGTTTGCCGACCTTGACGTCCTCCGCGGTCACGATGAAGCGCGGCACCGGGATGCCGGCGGCGTCAAGCCGCGCCATCGCCAGGCGATATGGGGAGGATGTCACGATCGCCCACCGCTCCGGCGGCAGCGACGCCAGGAAATCGGCGGCGCCCGGCAGGGCGACGACGCCTTCGACATCGGCAATCTCCGCTTCCATGATGCCGGCCGACTCCGCAACCGGATCGACGCCGGGCAGGTTCAGCTGGCTGATCGTATCGACACCGCGCTTGCCATGCATGGTCGGCATGAACTCTTCGACGTTCAGACCCTTGCTGCGAGCCCAATTGCCCCAGACGCGTTCGGCAGCCGCAATCGAGTTGATGATCGTGCCATCCATATCGAACAGGAAGCCGGAATAGGTCTTGGTGAAGGCGGAAGACAATGCTGAACCTTTCTGGACGTAAGAACGAGCGGCCGAGCGGATCGCGCCACTCGTAACAAATGCTTCCTCCGACTAACGTCAGCCGCGGCAAGAAGCAAATGATTGCTGGGCAACGGCCGCGGAATAAGCACTCCGTTCGCGCCGGCGAGACATGGACGGAAAAGGACCTTTCCTTGCGAAGAGGCCGCAGGAACAGCCGCGCGCGGCACAAGCCGACCACGCGCGGAGTGCGTCGATTACTCGCCGAGGCGGCTCTTCAGACCATTTATGATATGGTTCGCCAGTGCCTCGTAGTCGTCGTCGAAATGATGGCCGCCATCCATGGCGATGACTTCGGCGCCGGTGCCGTTCAACAGCGGGCACGCCACATCCTCGTCGTCATCCTTGCCGTAGACGCATTGCACCATCTTCGGATTGACCGACTTGAGATCGTTGACAGGATTGCCGCCCTTGCCTTCGCTCGAAGCGCCGAGCCAGCCCATGACCGAGATCACGTAGTCGACCTTCTGCGACAGCGACAACAGCGACATCTGGACGATCTTGTCCTTCTCCGGCTGCTTCAGGCGATTGTAGCTTGCCGGCAGCACATCGGCGCCGAAGGAATAGCCGACCAGCACCACATGCTTGACCTTGAAGCGCTTGGTGTAGAACTGGATGATCCGGGCGAGATCGTCGGCCGTCTGCTGCGGGTCCCGCTCCGACCAGAAGTAGTGCAGGGAATCGACGCCCACGACCGGAATGCCCTGATCCTGCAGATAGCTGCCGACTTCCTTGTCGATGTCGCGCCAGCCTCCGTCGCCGGAATAGACGATCGCGAGCGTGTCCTCGGTCGGCGTGGTTTCCATGACGTCGACCGGCAGGCCGAGCGGCGACTTGGCGCTGTCGATCGATTTCATCAGGTCGGCCAGCGAAGCCTCGAGCGTCGCATAGGTATCCGCATTGTCCGAATCCGTCGACTGGACTTCGGGATGCTCCTTCTGGATCTCCTCGACATGGTCGCGCCCGTCCTTCGGTGCATTCGGCGTGAAGGTCACGAGGATCGGATTCGGCAGCGCGCCTTCCTGCAGGCCGAAGGACACCATGTCGCCATCGGTCTTCTTTTCGGCCGGCGTGCAGAGTTCCTGCTTCAGCCCGATGCCGGCGGCCGGATCGACGGCCAGCGTGCCGGCGACCGTCGCATCCGGCGTCTGGGCCGCGATCGTCAGCGCCATGGCTCCACCGGCGCCGACGCCGGCGATGATGGGCAGCTGGTAGGTGCTGTCGGAAAACGAACGCTGCACCTGCTGGCTGAGCGATTCCAGATCCGCGACGATGTAGATGCAGCCGTCGTTCTGGCTGACATCGTATTTGTTGAGCGAAGCAAGAAAGGACGGATAGTCGATGCCGATAACAAGCGAACCGTCGGCCACGAGCTTGTCGGCGACCGCCTTTTCCTTGTCGCCCCAGCCGGCAAGATCGGAAATCAGAACGACCTCGCTCGAAACCTTGCCTTGCGGGCGCATGATATGCGGCGCCGGGATCATGCCCAGATCGTATTTGGCATCGTCGGCTTCCGCCCGTGCTGGACCGGACATCAACAGGCCCGTCGACACCATGCATGCGAAAGCCAATGACATTGCGTATTTCAAGATCATTTCCTCACGACCCCCTTAAGTCCGCCTCCGATGAGGAATGTGGCATCCATCAACGCGATCATTGGACTGACACCTCCCGAGACAGCCAGATAGCGCGGCTGCCATTCGGGATGGAACTTGGATTTGAAGGCACGAAGCCCTTTGAAATTGTAGAAGCGCTCGCCGTGCTCGAAGACAGTCCCACCGACCCTGTCCCAAACCGGCGCCGATTCCCGTCTCGACATGCCCGATAGCGGCGCCATGCCGAGGTTGAAGCGCTGAAAGCCCTGGCTCTTCAGGTATTCGAGGATCTGCACGAACAGAAAATCCATCGAACCCTTCGGGGCATCGGGCGAAAAACGCATCAGGTCGACGGAACCCTCTTCCCTGGTTTCCGTCATCAGGATATTCGCAAAAGCGACGATCTTACCATCCTTTTTCAACACGCCGATCGGCTGTGAGCACACATAGTCCGGATCGAACGCGCCGAGAGAGAAGCTCTTTTCCTTGGCATTGTGATCGGCAAGCCATGTGTCGGACACATGGGCAAGCTCATCCATGACTTCGGGTATATCTTGAAGCTCGATAACGGCAAATTCTAGTCCATCGCGAACCGCGCGGCTTGCGGTCTGCCGCAGGTTGGCCCATTTGCCGCCTTTCAGCTCGAAATTGGCAAGGTTGACCACGGCCAGCTCACCGAGCTTGAAGGCGCGAAGACCGGCATCGGCGCAGTAGGACAGAAGCGCCGGCGAGATCTGGTAGAAGACCGAGCGACAACCCGCCGCCCGCGCCGCCTCGACAAAACGCCAGATGAGATCGGGCAGCGCCTGACGCGGACCGACAGGGTCGAACAATGCGATCCACGAGCGGCCCTGCTTGCCGTACATGATGAAGGCATCGCCCTTTTCCGAGAACATGATGTTCTTGTCGCCCATGCGCACCAGATTGGCATCGGCGATGCCTTGCCTGCGGACGATCTCGACGGCACGCGTCACCGCATCGTCGGAGACCGGCTCCAGCCGCTTCGTCGCGGGGCGCAGAAGGCTGAAGATCGCGATCGCCGACGACAGGATGGAAATGCCGAGCGCTGCGCGAAGGCCGCGCGGCGCCTCGTCGGCGAATTCGAACTGCCACCAAAGCTCGTTGCTGTAGCCGACATCGCGATAGACGAAGAACAGGACGACGATGGCGCCGATGCAGATCACCGCGATGGCCGTCAGCCAGCCGGCCGTCAGCGTCTGGTTGAGCAGCGATGCCGGCCTTCTGAACAGTCGGCGGCTGACGACAAGGCTGAAGACGAAGAAGGCGAGCAGGCCGGCCTCGACGATGGCGATGGCCTTCACGAGCGACAGGAACAGGGCCAGCAGCGCGGAGAAGGTCGAGACCCACCAGGCGCCGTCGAGACGCTGGCTGAGGCCGCGCGCCGCCACGATGATCGCCAGCCCGAGAAGGCTCGATAGGAAATGCGCGCTTTCGACGAGCGGCAACGGCAGGTAGCCGGAGAGCACGATCAGGTTCTGGTCCGGCGTCGGCGTCACGCTCGAGAACACCAGCATCATGCCGAGCAGCAGCGCGAAGGCCGACAGCAGTTGCGGCATGACGCGGGCGCCGATGCGGCGCATGCTCGACGCCACCGGATGGTCGACGAAACGGCGCAGCTCCGCCACCGAGATCGCCGCGATCGCGATGACGAGCGGGATGACGTTGTAGATGACGCGATAGAGGACCAGCGAGCTCAGCACCGCATCGGCGTTCACCGAGCTGCCGAGCCAGGCGATGATGATCGTCTCGAAGACGCCGAAGCCGGCCGGAACGTGGCTGAGCACGCCAAGGCCGACGGCGATGGCATAGATGGCAAAGAAGCCCGGCCAACCGATGGACGATTCCGGCAGCAGCACATAGAGCACGGAGGCCGAGGCGGCGATATCGAATGCGGTGACGAGGAATTGCCGCGACCAGGTGCGCGAATCCGGCAGACGGACGGCAATCGGTCCGATGCGCACCTCCCGGCCGTTACGCCCGGCATAGACGACGAAAGCCAGCGCCGCGAGGATGACGATGGCAACCAGCCGCAGCCAGAAACCATCGACGTTGATCAATGGACCGATCTCATCGGCGATGACCAGAAGCGCGATGGCGCCGACGGCGGCAAGGCCGAGACCGAAGGCGAGCGTGACGAAGGCGATGACGCGGGTGATGTCGTCGGGCGACAAGCCAAGCCGGGTATAGGCGCGATAGCGGATTGCGCCGGCGCTGAGCGCGCCGAAGCCGGCCGTGTTGCCGACCGCATAGGAGCTGAACGAGGTCAGCGCCACATGCGGGAACGGCAGTTTCTTGCCGATATATTCGAGCGCGTTCTGGTCATAGAAGATCAGGGAGGCAAAGCTCAGGCCGGTAAAGAGCAGCGCGAGCAGCACGGAAGAGATCTTCGTCGTCGTCAACGCGTGCACGACGTCGTCGTAACGCACCTCGTTGGTCAGGTCGAAGATCGCATAGGCGGCAATACTGAAGACCGCGACGGTGAGAAGAGCAACGATCAGGGCGCGATAGCGGTTCAGCAGACCGACGACGCCGCCCCGCTCCTCCAGCTCCTCATCAGCATTTTCCAGATCGATTGGGCTCGACATGCTCTACCTGTTTATATTGATCTTCGCTGGTTCCGATGGTCCGGACGTCCAGTAATATCGGCGACGCGTCTTCGTGTTGCGATATACGCTTCTTTCGACGGGCCCGTTGTGACGCGCGTCCCATCATTCTCAATTTAGGCAATTTTGGCGCAGGCCCCGTTCCGCCGGCAATGAATCTGTTTTTATTGAAAGGATTTTGTCATTCACCCGGCTTTTAAGCTTATCCACACACAAAAATGACCTTCCCATGTTGCGTTCAGCGCAGCCCGGTCAGGACGTCGCGACTCGGTCTTCTTGCCTTGCGGATGCGGAAAACCCGTGCGGCGCGCAGCATCGGCAAAACGATTTCGAACGGAAGTGACGCATCCCCTACGATCATCTCGCCCCCACCACAACGCTAAATAGACCACACCCCGGCTCGATCAATCAAGTGTTCCGATAGCAACGATGCCGAAGACTTCGAACGTGTCCGGCTTCAGGAAACGGATAAGCCCGGCAAGGGCGTTCTTGCCGGGCCTTGGTGGGATTGGGCGAATGCAGGGATCAGACGCCCGATGGGCGATCGATGCCCGAGGCACCGCGTCAGAGCCTCAACGATCCGGCGCCTCCGCCGGCTCGCCGCGCATTTCGCTCAGGAAGAAGCCTTCGCGCAGGTTGATGCCGTATTCGACGAAGGCCTTCATGCAGCAGAGCATCTGCGTCCATCCCTCGCAATTCAGATAGGTGCCGCGGCGGCCGGCCTCATCCTCTCGCCAGCCGGTTTCCTCGATGATGACAAGCGTGCCGCCATCGTCCAGAGCGTCGAAGGTCATCTCCACCTTGGTCCTGTAGCGAACGCCGTCCTCGCCGGTGCCGCCTTCCCAGTGAAAGACGATGCGCCTGTTTTCCTCGACCTGGTTGACCTCGACGGGCGCATTCTTCCACCAGACGACCGTCGTCCCCGCCACCAGCGGCGCGCTCGCCCCGCCGACGGTGGTGAAATAGCTCGAAAGCTTCTTCGGATTGACGACCGCATCGAAGACTTCGTCGACCTTGCGGCCGATCCGCCCTGAAATCCGAACATTCAATGCCATGGCATCTCCTCCGTTGTTTGTCGCATCGCTCCATTGCGACCGGCCCCATTATGTTATAAAAATATAACATGTCAAACGAATCGAAAAGCGACCTCATTTTCAAGGCTCTTGCGCATCGCCGCCGGCGCGAGATTCTGGACATGCTGAAAGATGCGCCGCGAACGACCGGCATGCTCTGCGAAGCCTTCACGGACATGGATCGCTGCACCGTCATGCAGCATCTGAAGGTGCTGGAGGAGGCCGATCTCGTGATCGCAAAGAGGGACGGACGCGAGCGCTGGAACCACCTGAACAGCCTGCCGATCAAGCAGATCCACGACCGCTGGATCAGCGCCTACGCCGGCCATGCGCTATCCATTCTCGATCAATTGAAGAACGATCTGGAAGGCTGAAAAGAGAGGAAGGGATGGCAGCGACCGGCGGAAACCGCCGTCAGGCCTTAACGTCCCGGCGCAGCAATTGCTTCAGCTTGTCGCTCGTTCCGTCCTCGTCGAGCGGCGTATAGACCACCAGCTTCATGTCGGCGCGATCCATGACGGCAAGCGCGGTATATTCGAAGGTCATCAGCCCGCCTTCAGGATGGCGCAGGCGCTTGTGACCCGTCAGCGGCCGCAACACATCCTGTCTCGGCCACCAGGCGCGAAACTCGGGGCTGGACTGGGTCAGGGTGGCGATCAACCGCTCGAAATCCGGATCGCCGGCGTAGCGGGCACTGTCGGCGCGGAACATCGCGAGCGAATTCGCCGCCACGATCTCCCAATCGACGAGAAGCTGCCGGTGGGCAGGATCGGTAAACACCCGATGGACGCTGTTGCGCGCATCGCCCTGCAGCAAGGCGTAATCGCCGAAAAGCGCGACAGCCGCCGCATTCCAGGCGAGCAGGTCCCAACGTCGGCCGAGAACATAGGCCGGCTGCCCGGCAAGGCTCGCGAGCATCCGCCGCAACGCGTCCGGCACATCCTCGGGCCCGCGCGACGGAACCTCCGCCGTCGGCCGATCGCTGAGGGTAAAGAGATGCCGGCGCTCGGCCGGATCGAGGCGTAGCGCGTCGGCCAGCGCCGACAGAACCTCCGCGGAGGGGCGGACATCCCGCCCTTGTTCCAGCCATGTGTACCAGGTGGTGCCGACGCCGGCGAGAAGCGCCACTTCCTCGCGCCTGAGCCCCGGCGTGCGCCGCCGAAACCCCTCCGCGAGCCCGACGCCTGCAGGCGTCAGCTTTTCGCGGCGGGAACGCAGGAAAGCGCCGAACTCGCGACGCCTGGCTTCGAGAATGGTCTGGCTCTGATTGATGGTCATGGCTTATCATAGCAGGATCAATACTAGGATAAAGTCAGAACTGTTTGCCGCCTCCGCAAGCTGCCAAATATCGCCATACAGACAACAGAGAGGCGGTTTCGATGGATATGAGCGACAGAACGGTCCTGATCACAGGCTCGACGGATGGCGTCGGCCGCCGGGTTGCGGAAAGGCTGGCGGCGACGAGTGCCACGGTGCTGGTTCACGGCCGCAACAAGGCCCGCGCCGAAGAGCTGGCCTCCGGCATCCGCGACAATGGCGGGAAAGCAGCGATCTATCTTGCCGACTTCTCCTCGCTGGACGAGGTCCGCGCCCTGGCCGATGCCGTTGAACGCGATCACTCTCGCCTCGACCTCCTGATCAACAATGCCGGCATCGGTACGGGCGGCGATGCGGGACGCCGGACAAGCCGCGACGGATACGAGCTGCGCTTTGCGGTGAACTATCTCGCGGGCTTCCTGTTGACCGGCCGCCTGCTGCCGCTGCTGACAGCGAGCGCTCCTGCCCGCATCGTCAACGTTTCGTCCGCCGGCCAGCAGGCGGTCGACTTCTCCGACATCATGTTGACGCGCGGCTACAGCGGCGTGCGCGCCTATTGCCAGAGCAAATTGGCACAGATCATGTTCACCTTCGATCTCGCCGCGCAGTTGGCCGGCTCCGGCGTCACCGTCAATTGCCTGCATCCGGCAACCTACATGGACACGACCATGGTGCGCCAGGCGGGTGTCGCACCGCTGAGTTCCGTCGATCAAGGCGCCGACGCCATCCTCAATCTCGCCGTCGGCAACGCCTTGGAAGGGCAGAGCGGCCTCTATTACGACGGCCTGCGTCCCTCCCGCGCCGCCGCCCAGGCCTATGACGCATCCGCGCGGCAGCGCCTGCGAATACTCAGCGAAAGCCTCACCGGCCTCGCCTGAGCACGAACGTCCCTCCTCCCATCTCAACCTCAGAAAGGAGACACCCATGTCGTCTCAGCATGTCGTTATCATCGGCGGTTCCTCCGGCATCGGCCTTGCCGCGGCCGCCCACCTTCTCGAAAAAGGATATCGGGTCACGATCACGGGTCGCGACGCGGCGAAACTTCAGGCAGCCGCACAGAGCCTCGACGGCGATGTCGCCACCGCCGCCATGGATGCGGCCGACCTTGCCGGCCTTGGCAAAGCCTTCCAGGCGATTGGACCGCTCGACCATCTCGTGCTGGCGCTCGGTGGCGGACATGGGGCCGGTCCCTTCGCCATCGTCGACCTTGCCGATGTCAGAAGAGGCTTCGAGCAGAAGACGCTGGCGCATTTCGCCTGTGCCCAGGCTTGCCTTCCCCATCTCTCCAAACAGGGCAGCATCACCTTCGTCTCCGCCGTCTCGGCGCAGGCGGCCATGCCCGGAACCGCTGGGCTTGGGGCCATCAACGCCGCGATTGCCGCTCTGGCGCCGATTCTCGCGGTCGAACTCAAGCCTGTCCGGGTGAACTGCGTTTCGCCCGGCGTCGTCGATACCCCCTGGTGGGATTTCCTGACCGCGGAACAGAAAGAGCCGACCTTTGCCGGCTTCGCGGCACGCACACCGGTCGGCCGCGTGGGCAGCTCGCAGGAGATCGCCGACGCCATCGCCTTCCTGATCGGCAACGGCTTTACCAGCGGTCACACGCTGATCTGCGACGGCGGCATCCGCCTCGGCCAATGATTCCCAGCGCCATTGCCGGCGATACCGGCAATGGCGCCTCTAGCCGTTTCGGGCATCCGCCTGAAGCTGCGTGAGGATTTCGATCAGTTTCGGCGCCATGTCGCGGATCTCGACCAGATGGATCGAACTGAGCCGCTGGAGAACCTCCTCGGATTTCTCCGTCAATCGCAGGGTCTGCCGCCGCTTGTCCGTGGGATCGGGATGCCGGGTCACATAGTCGCCGTCGATCAATCGCCCGACCAGTTCCGTCGCCGTATGCGGCGCAATCAGCAGCTTTTCCGCCAACATGCCGATCGTCATCGCCTCACCGGCGCCGTTCCCCTTGATGGCGAGCAGCGCCTGATGCTGCTGTGGCGGCAGGCCTGCCTCGTGCGCCGCCGAGGTGCTGAAATCCATGAACTTGCGCAGGGTATAGCGCAAGGTCGCCAGCGCCTCGTAATCCGCCTGTGAGAGAGCTTGCTCCAAACGTCGCACCATCAAATCGTCCTCACTGCCGCAATTCGCGGTCCTAAAGCATGTCGCGCAAAAGCGTTCAGCGGTTTTGCGGCAACGACGTGCTCAAGATCAAGGACCTAAAGCGCGGGAAGCGAATCTTGGAGATCGCGATACGCTTTGGTTGATTTATATCGCATTACGATATATTTGCCATCTCGAAGCGGAGAGCGGCTGACGGACGGCCGCGCACGCTGAGCACAGAAGGCCTCCGATGCAGGACACTCCTACCCCACAAACGCACACTCACGATTTCTCCGGCGGGGCCTCCCGCAAGGACAATGGCGATTTCACCACGGACAGGCGCGTGCTGGTGCTGATCGCCATGGCGCTCGTCGTCGGCACCGGCGGCGCATTCGCCGCCTGGGTGCTCATCAATCTCATCGCGCTCGTCAGCAATGCCGTCTGGCTGTTCAAGATCAGCACCGAGCCGCTATCCTTTACCGTGGTGGCGCGCTCGCCCTGGATGGTGGCGGCGCCCATTCTCGGCGGCCTCGTCATCGGCCTCATGGCGCGTTACGGCTCGGAGAAGATCCGCGGCCACGGCATTCCCGAAGCCATCGAGGCGATCCTGATCGGCGGCAGCCGCATGTCACCGAAGGTGGCGGTGCTCAAGCCGCTGTCCTCCGCCATTTCGATCGGTTCCGGCGGACCTTTCGGCGCGGAAGGCCCGATCATCATGACCGGCGGCGCCATCGGCTCGCTCTTTGCGCAGCTCTTCCATCTCAGCGCAGCCGAGCGAAAGACGCTCCTTGTCGCCGGTGCCGCGGCCGGCATGACCGCGGTCTTCGGCACGCCGATCGCCGCCATCATGCTCGCCGTCGAACTGCTGCTGTTCGAATGGAAGCCGCGCAGCTTCATTCCGGTCGCGGTCGCCGCATGCGTCTCGGTCGTCTGGCGCCCG
This sequence comes from Rhizobium sp. A37_96, assembly GCF_053521765.1. Taxonomy (NCBI): domain Bacteria; kingdom Pseudomonadati; phylum Pseudomonadota; class Alphaproteobacteria; order Hyphomicrobiales; family Rhizobiaceae; genus Rhizobium; species Rhizobium sp. A37_96. The sequence goes on from NZ_JBNWDS010000001.1 coordinate 1,032,408, forward strand.
CTGTTGATCGGCAGCGGCGCGCTTTTCCCGGCGCATTTCGACATGGCGCTCTCCTGGTGGGGCATTCTGCTCGCCGCCGGGGTCGGCATTGTCTCAGGCCTGCAATCCGGCCTGCTGACGACCTTGCTCTACAAGATCGAGGATGCCTTCGAGAAGCTGCCGATCCATTGGATGTGGTGGCCCGCCCTCGGCGGCCTCGTCGTCGGGCTCGGCGGCCTGATCGAGCCGCGCGCCCTCGGCGTCGGCTACGACATCATCGCCGACCTGCTGCACAGCCGCATCGCCGCCGGCGCCGTGCTGGCGATCCTGCTGGTCAAGGCGGGCATTTGGTTGGTGGCGCTTTCCTCAGGCACCTCGGGCGGTGTCCTGGCGCCGCTGCTCATCCTCGGCGGCGCGTTGGGCTGGCTCGTCGGCCTCGTCCTGCCCGGCGACCCCGGCTTCTGGGCGATGCTCGGCATGGCGGCGATGATGGGCGGCACCATGCGCGCGCCCCTCACCGGCACCTTCTTCGCGGTCGAACTGACGGGAGACACGAGCGCGCTGGTGCCCCTGCTCGCGGCAACGGTCGCAGCCTATGCCGTCACCGTGCTCCTGCTGAAACGATCCATTCTCACGGAAAAGATCGCCCGGCGCGGCCAGCACATCACCCGCGAATATGGCATCGACCCGTTCGAACTGACGCGCGCCCGCGACATCATGATCGCCAAGGTGGATACCCTGCCTGCCTCCATGCGCCTGTCGGAAGCGCTGCAACAGATGACGGATCGGCCGGACGCGCATCGCTTCTATCCCGTCGTCGGCGACAATGACCGCCTCGTCGGCATGATCTCGCGCGCTGACGCCCTGCGCTGGCAGAGCGAGCCGGAGCTCATGGATCAGTCGCTGTATGACGTGATCTCGGATACGTCGCTCCCGGTCGCCCATGCCGAAGATACGGTCGGCCGCGTCGCCGATATCATGATCCATGCCGATACGGGGCGCGTTCCCGTCGTCGAGCCGCAGACCGGCCGCCTCGTGGGCCTCATTGCCCGCAAGGATCTGTTGCGGCTGCGCAGCGCGTCCAACCGCGCGGAACTCGAGCGCGGTGCCTACCTGCGGTCGAAAAGTTAAGGGGAGGAGGAGTGGCGTCAGCGCGGCGAAAGAACTGCGCGGCGCCTTCCTTGCCATCGGCAGGAAGATTGAAGAGCGATCCACGACGACCGATGGATGTTTACGATCCTGGGTGCCTACAAACGTAGGTGGGCGCCATATGTCCAAGCCCACGGGCCTGGTCAGGGACAGCTCCCTTTGGATCGAGTATGGCCCCAGGGATTGTGGTTCCTGTCGGGAAGCGCAGACCGCCTGAACTATATAGAGCGGATTGTGCCCTCGCACCAGAGGGCCGCAGCTGGCATCCGCAGAAATAAACTCAAGCTTGCTCGGCGCCCGGCCGGGCAAGAAGCTTCTCGGTGATGCCGTGAATGCGCGTCGTCACTTCGTCGATGACGCTCGCCAGCGTCTCCTCGGCACGGGCATTGGCGGCAAGCGTCGTATCGCGGTTGCTGGTGAGCGATTCCAGCTCGGCCTCGAGCGTGGACATGCGGCGCGTCAGTTCCGACACCTCGTCCATGATCATGATGCCGGCCATGACGGTCACCCGCAGGTCGCCGATTTCGCCGAACTGGCTCTTCAAATGCATGACATAACGGTCGAAGCGATTGGCGAGATCCGTCAGATGGTCTTCCTGGCCTTCTTCGCAGGCCATCCGGTAGGCTTTGCCGTCGATCGTTACCGTTACTTGTGCCATTCGACTTTCCGATCACTGCCGCACTGCGACGGCTGCCTCCCGAGGGATCAGCGGTCCAGCACGGCTCTTATGGTTTCCATCGCCGTGACGAGCCGGCGTGACACTTCACGATTAACCTCTTCGAGCCGGTTCGCGCGGAACTCCGCCTGATCCAGTTCCTGGGCAAGGCGGGAGCGATCGGCATGAACCCGCCGCACTTCGCCTTCTATGTCGCTCTGCGCGCGTTCCCGCTCGAACCGTCCGTCAACGGCACTCTCCAAAGTCGAGAGCGCCTGGCGCAACTGGGCGAGCGCCGCGTCCACCGTTTTGCCTGAAGGTGTCATACCCTTCGCTTCTCCGCGCAAGGCCCGAATCAAAACATCCGGCCACTTGTCTGATTTCGCAACAATATTCAACTCGGCAACAGCACGTCAATAAAGGCCGTCATGTGACACCCCCCCTATTCTGTGGATGAATGACGCCTTTGCCGATCATACAGGCCTTGTCGCATCATTGTCGTCTTTTGTAAAAGTGAACGGGCAAATGTCAAAAAATTGCCGCGGGAGACCCGGATTGGGCCCTCGATTTATTGACTTGCTCGCCCCAACTGCTATGTCTCGACCGCCTGAGGCGACGTTGAAAATGGAGTTCGGAGGACGGTCTCCCTTTCATCCCGCCTTTCAACCGATGGCCCTCCCTCCCAAGCGTGCGGCCATCCCCCGAACCCGGAACACTGCGGAAAAACCCATGAACTCTCGCGAACAACACGACCGGATGGCGAATGCGATCCGTTTCCTTGCCATGGATGCTGTCGAGAAGGCCAATTCCGGTCACCCCGGTTTGCCGATGGGGATGGCTGATGTCGCCACCGTTCTCTTTAGCAAATATCTTCGCTTCGATCCGAAGAACCCGCTTTGGCCGGACCGCGACCGTTTCGTGCTGTCGGCTGGCCACGGCTCGATGCTGCTTTATTCGGTTCTCTACCTCACCGGCTATCCGGACATGACGGTCGATGAGCTGCAGCGCTTCCGCCAGCTCGGTTCCAAGACCGCCGGCCACCCGGAATACGGCCACGCCACCGGCATCGAAACCACCACCGGCCCGCTTGGCCAGGGCATTGCCAATGCCGTCGGCATGGCGATCGCCGAGCGCAAGCTGCGCGAGGAGTTCGGCTCCGAGCTGCAGGACCACTACACCTATGCCATGTGCGGTGACGGCTGCCTGATGGAAGGCATCAGCCATGAAGCCATCGCGCTTGCCGGCCATCTCAAGCTCAACAAGCTGATCCTGTTCTGGGACAACAACTCCATCACCATCGACGGCGCCGTTTCGCTTTCGGATTCCACCGACCAGGTCGCCCGCTTCAAGGCCGTTCACTGGAACACGATCGAAGTCGACGGTCACGACCAGGCCGCCATCGGCGCCGCCATCGAGGCTGCACAGAAGTCCGACCGCCCGACGCTGATCGCCTGCAAGACCATCATCGGCTTCGGCGCCCCCAACAAGCAGGGCACCCACAAGGTTCACGGCTCGCCGCTCGGCGCCGAGGAAATCGCCGCCACCCGCGTCGCCCTGAACTGGCCCTACGAGCCCTTCGTCATCCCGAACGACATCCTCGGTGAATGGCGCGCTGCCGGCGAACGTTCCATCGGTACCCGCGAAGCCTGGGAAGGCCGCCTTGCCGCCGCCGACGCTGGCAAGAAGGCCGAATTCAACCGCCGCTTCGCGCATGAGCTGCCGGCCGGCTTCGACGCCGCCATCAGCGACTACAAGAAGAAGCTCGCCGAAACCAAGCCGACGGTCGCCACCCGCAAGGCTTCGGAAGATGCGCTCGAGGTCATCAACGGCTTCATCCCGGAAACGATCGGCGGCTCCGCCGACCTGACGCCGTCGAACAACACCAAGACCAGCCAGATGAAGTCGATCACCCCGACCGATTTCTCCGGCCGCTACATGCACTGGGGCATTCGCGAGCACGGCATGGCTGCTGCCATGAACGGCATCGCGCTGCACGGCGGTCTCATCCCCTATAGCGGCGGCTTCCTGATCTTCTCGGATTATTGCCGTCCGCCGCTGCGCCTCGCCGCCCTGATGGGCATCCGCGCCATCCACGTCCTGACGCATGATTCCATCGGCGTCGGCGAAGACGGCCCGACCCACCAGCCGGTCGAGCAGGTCGCCAGCCTGCGCGCCATCCCGAACTTCCAGCTGTTCCGCCCGGCGGACGCCACGGAAACGGCTGAGTGCTGGCAGATCGCGATCAAGACGACCAACCGTCCGTCCGGCCTCGCGCTGACCCGCCAGAACCTGCTCGCCGCCCGTACGGAATACAGCGAGAAGAACCTCTGCGAACAGGGCGCCTACACGCTGGCCGGCAATGCCGACGCCAAGGTGACGATCTTCGCTTCGGGCTCCGAAGTCGAACTCGCCGTCGCCGCTCGCACCGCTCTCGAAGGCAAGGGCGTCTCGACGCGCGTCGTTTCCGTTCCCTGCACCGAGCTCTTCTTCGAGCAGTCGGACGCCTACCGCAAGGAAGTCATCGGCAACTCGCCGGTCAAGGTTGCCGTCGAAGCCGGCGTTCGCGAAGGCTGGGATGCCTTCATCGGACCGGAAGGCGCCTTCATCGGCATGAAGGGCTTCGGCGCTTCCGCTCCGTACAAGGACGTCTACAAGCACTTCGGCATCACGACGGAAGCCGTTGTCGCCGCCGCAGAGGCAAAGCTTTCCTGAGGGCGCTGACAAGCGCTCTCAAATCCAATAGATAAACACCCTGAGTGAACGGGAGTGAATTTCAATGACTGTAAAAGTTGCCATTAACGGCTTTGGCCGCATCGGCCGTAACGTTCTGCGTGCGATCGTCGAATCCGGCCGCACCGACATCGAAGTCGTTGCCATCAACGACCTCGGCCCGGTCGAGACCAATGCCCACCTGCTGCGTTACGATTCGATCCACGGCAAGTTTCCGGCCGAAGTGAAGGTCGAAGGCGACACGATCATCGTTGGCGGCGGCAAGCCGATCAAGGTCACGGCGATCAAGGACCCGGCAACCCTGCCGCACCGCGATCTCGGCGTTGACATCGCCATGGAATGCACGGGCATCTTCACGGCCCGCGACAAGGCCGCCGCTCACCTGGCGGCCGGCGCCAAGCGCGTCATCGTTTCGGCTCCCGCCGACGGCGCCGACCTGACCGTCGTCTTCGGCGTGAACCACGACCAGCTCACCAAGGAGCACCTGGTCATCTCCAACGCGTCCTGCACCACGAACTGCCTGGTGCCGGTCGTCAAGGTTCTCGACGACGCCGTCGGTATCGACCATGGCTTCATGACGACCATCCACTCCTACACCGGCGACCAGCCGACGCTCGACACCATGCACAAGGACCTGTACCGCGCCCGCGCCGCAGCCCTGTCCATGATCCCGACCTCGACGGGCGCCGCAAAGGCCGTTGGCCTCGTTCTGCCGCACCTGAAGGGCAAGCTCGACGGCACGTCGATCCGCGTTCCCACGCCGAACGTCTCGGTTATCGACTTCAAGTTCGTGGCCAAGAAGGCAACGACGGTCGGCGAAATCAACGAGGCCATCAAGGCTGCATCGAACGGCAAGCTGAAGGGCATCCTCGGCTACACCGACGAGCCGCTGGTTTCGCGCGACTTCAACCATGACAGCCACTCGTCGATCTTCGCGACCGACCAGACCAAGGTCATGGAAGGCAACTTCGTGCGCGTCCTGTCGTGGTACGACAACGAATGGGGCTTCTCCAGCCGCATGTCGGACACGGCCGTCGCCTTCGCAAAGCTGATCTGACCATGGCCTTCCGCCCGCTCCTTCCGACGACGGTTCGCTGGCGTCCCATGGAAGGAGACGGGCTGGAGCATTTGACGATCGCTCCCATAGACAATGCCGGCGGCGCGGCCATCCGTGCCGCCGGCATTATCGTTGGCGCGCGTGGCGGCACGCCCTACGGCGTCTCGTACCGCATCGATTGCACCGCCGGCTGGGCCGTCCTCTCCTTTTCCGTCGAAACCACCGACGGCCGCCGTCTCGCGCTGATGTCGGACGGCAAGGGACATTGGCGTAGCGAGGATGGCGATGCCCTGCCGCAATTCGACGGCTGCATCGATATCGATCTCTACGGCTCGCCCTTCACCAACAGCTTGCCGATCCGCCGGCTCGAACCGAAGCCGGAAGACGGAACCGCCAGGCTCTCCATGCTCTATATCCCGTTCGACACCTTCGAGCCGGTGCGCGACGGACAGCATTACACCTGCATCGTGCCGGAGAAGCTTTATCGCTATGCCGCCGAGGACAGGGACTTCACCATCGACCTTCCGGTTGACGACGACGGGCTGGTGATCGACTACCCGATCTATTTCAAACGCGCCGCTCTCTGAGGCGCCGACGCCACCGCTTCACGCATCATCTTAAAAACATTTCGATTTTTTTCGGCGCTGCCCTGCTATCGTCCAGATTTACCAGTAAATTTTGAAGCAGGAAGTCTCCCAGGGCATTCCAAGCCGCTTCGCCGTTCTGGCAAGGCGCATCACACCATGACGTTGCAGTCGCCGGAAAGAGTTTCAATCAGTAAGCTCTCCTCCGAACGACTTCCGTGTTTGCCAGTTTGCCAGGCACGGCGGCATGATGGAGAGTGGAGAGATTTCCGGCATTCCGGGCTTTGGGCCTGGCTGCGGCGCACGGAAAGGGGAAGAAAAGGTGGAGGCATTTTACGTCATCGTGCTGATCAGCACGGTCCTTATTCTCATTGCGGCTTTCTCCAGCCTCCTTGCCTTCCGTTTCGGCGCTCCCTTGCTGCTGCTCTTCCTCATGATCGGCCTTGCGGCCGGCACCGATGGGCTCGGCATCGAATTCTCCAACAACTACCTCGCCTATATCCTTGGTTCGCTGGCGCTTGCCATCATCCTCTTCGATTCCGGCTATGGCACGCCGATCCAGGCCTTCAAGCTTGCCGCCGCCCCGGCGCTGACCATCGCCTCGGTCGGCGTCATCGTGACGGCGGCGCTGTTCGGCTTCGCCGCCACCTGGTTGCTGGGCTTCACCTGGCTGCAGGGCCTGCTCCTCGGCTCCATCGTCGCCTCCACGGATGCCGCCGCCGTCTTCTTCCTGCTGCGCATCGGCGGCATCAACATCCGCGACAAGGTGCGCTCGACGCTGGAGGTCGAATCCGGCACCAACGATCCGATGGCGATCTTCCTGACGCTCGCGCTGGTCGAGCTGCTGGCAAGCGGCGAAGGTTATGCGGGCATCAATCTCGCCATGCTCGTCACCTTCGTGCAGCAGATGGGGCTGGGCCTCATTCTCGGCCTGCTCGGCGGCATGATGATCGTCCTCATCGTCAGCCGCCTGGAAACGGATCGCGGCCTGACGCCGATCTTCGTGCTGGCGCTGGCGCTGCTAGTCTTTTCCTTCACCGGCGCCGTCGGCGGCAGCGGCTTTCTGGCCGTCTACGTCGCCGGCATCTATGCCGGCAATCGCAAGATGCCGGCTTCGGCCTCGATCAAGCGCTTCCAGGACGGCATGACCTGGCTTGCGCAGATCATCATGTTCCTCGTTCTTGGCCTGCTCGCGACTCCGTCGGAATTTCCCGCCATCGCCATACCCGCCGTGGCGCTGGCGCTGTTCCTGATCTTCATCGCCCGCCCGATCGCCGTGTGGCTCTGCCTGCTGCCCTTCGACTATACACAGCGCGAGACCGGTTTCGTCGCCTGGGTCGGCCTGCGCGGCGCGGTCTCCATTCTTCTGGCGATCATGCCCATTCTTGGCGGCCTTCAGGCCGGCCAGACCTATTTCAACGTCGCCTTCATCGTCGTGCTGGTGTCGCTGCTCGTGCAGGGATGGACCATCAAGCCGATGGCGAAACGCCTCGGCCTCATCATTCCCCCGCGCATGGGGGCGATCGACAAGGTCGAGGTCGACCTGCCGGGCACCGTCAACCACGAACTCCTCTCCTATCGCGTCGTCAAGGACAGCCCGGTTCTGCGCGGCGAGCGCATCCCGCGCTGGGCCATGCCCTCGCTCGTCGTGCGCGACGGCAAATCCATGCGATATCAATATGCCGGCCGCCTGCGCGAGAACGATGTCGTCTATCTTTTCGTCTCGCCCAATTATTCGCGCCTGCTCGACCGCATCTTCGCCAGCCGCGCGCCGGTCGATCCGGACGATGCCGAATTCTTCGGCGCCTTCTCGATCTCGCCGCTGCGCCCGGCCGCCGATCTCGATGCCGCCTATGGGCCGGGCCTGCTGAGCGAGCAGGAAAAAGGCCTCACCATCGCCGACCTCATGCGCCACCGTCTGGGCGGCAAGGCCGATTATGCGGATCGCGTGCGCCTGGGCGAGATCATTCTCATCGTCCGCGACCTCGACGAGAACGACCATATCCAGTCCGTCGGCATGTCGCTGGAAGCGGTGGAGCCGCCCGTCCTCCTGCCGATCTTCATCAATCTCCACGATATTTTCAAAAGCGTCCGCGGCTACCTGCGAAAGCGGCGGGAACGGCCGGAAGAAGCCGTTTCAAACGATTCAAATACGGAAAAAAACGACGCCTGAATGGCCTTGCGTCTCCGATCATCCGTAGTATGGTCGGCGCACTTTCACGCCACCAACAACATTGGATCCTCCCATGGCAGCCTTCAAGACTCTCGACGATCTCACCGACATCACCGGCAAGCGCGTGCTCGTGCGCGTCGACCTCAACGTGCCGGTCAAGGATGGAAAGGTTACCGATGCGACCCGCATCGAACGTGTCGCCCCGACGATTCTCGAACTGTCCAAAAAGGGCGCCAAGGTCATCCTGCTTGCCCATTTCGGCCGCCCGAAGGATGGCCCCTCGCCGGATCTTTCGCTTGGCCTCATCGTGCCGGCCGTGGAAGAGGTTCTGGATCACGCAGTTCTCTTCGCGTCGGATTGCATCGGCGCCCCGGCAGCCGACGCCGTTGCGAAGATGAACAACGGCGACATCCTGCTGCTTGAAAACACCCGCTTCCACAAGGAAGAGGAGAAGAACGACGCGGCCTTCACCAAGGCGCTCGCCGCCAATGGCGATATCTACGTCAACGATGCCTTCTCGGCCGCCCACCGCGCCCATTCCTCGACCGAGGGCCTCGCCCACCTGCTTCCCGCCCATGCCGGCCGCACCATGCAGGCAGAGCTTGAAGCCCTGGAAAAGGGTCTGGGCAATCCGGTGCGCCCGGTCGTCGCCATCGTCGGTGGCGCCAAGGTCTCCACCAAGATCGATCTTCTGACGAACCTCGTGAAGAAGGTCGACGCGCTTGTCATCGGCGGCGGCATGGCCAACACCTTTCTCGCCGCCCGCGGCACCAATGTCGGCAAGTCGCTCTGCGAGCATGACCTTGCCGACACCGCCAAGCAGATCATGATCGAGGCTGCCGCATCCGGCTGCGCCATCGTCCTGCCCGAGGACGGCGTCGTCGCCCGCGAGTTCAAGGCCGGCGCCGACAACGAGGTCGTCGCGATCGAGGCCATTCCGGCCGATGCTATGGTGCTCGATGTCGGCCCGAAGTCGATCGAGGCCGTCAAGAGCTGGATCGGCCGCGCCACCACGCTGGTCTGGAACGGCCCGCTCGGCGCCTTCGAAATCACCCCCTTCGATACCGCCACCGTCGCGGCTGCCAAATATGCCGCCGAGTGCACCAAGGCCAGCAAGCTGACGTCCGTCGCCGGCGGCGGCGACACGGTTTCGGCACTCAACCATGCCGGCGTTGCCGACGATTTCACCTATGTCTCGACGGCGGGCGGCGCCTTCCTCGAATGGATGGAAGGCAAGGTTCTTCCGGGCGTTGCCGTTCTGCAGGCCGGCAAGTAATCAGGCCTCTTTGACAGGAATGACGCAAGCCGCGAAAGCTAAGCCTTTCGCGGCTTTTCCATGAGTGCTAGGATGATGTCCGAAACATTCAAACGGTTGAAATCATTTCAATCGTTTCAATTAGTTAGCCAGCCATTTCCCTCCTTCTATACTTCTGTTATCGCCGATCTATATTGATCTTGTCGCCGACTGAAATCGCCTTGGAGAAACAAAATGAGCGAACGCATTGAAGACATTGCCGTAAAGATGGTTGCCGGTGGCAAGGGCCTCCTCGCAGCGGACGAATCCACCGCCACAATCAAGAAGCGCTTCGACGCAATCTCTCTCGTTTCCACGGAAGAGAGCCGCCGCGACTATCGCGAGATGCTCTTCCGCTCCGACGATGCCATGAAGAAGTACATCTCTGGCGTCATCCTCTATGAGGAAACCCTCTTCCAGAAGGCCGCCAACGGCACGCCTTTCGTCGACGTCATCAAGGCCGCAGACAGCATTCCGGGCATCAAGGTCGATATCGGCGCCAAGCCGCTGGCCGGCTTCCCAGGCGAGACCGTCACCGAAGGCCTCGACGGCCTCGCCGATCGTCTGGCGAAATATTATGATGCCGGTGCCCGCTTTGCGAAATGGCGCGGCGTGATCGCCATTTCCGACGCCCTGCCCAGCTATGGCGCCATCAAGGCCAACGCCCACGCGCTCGCCCGCTATGCCGCGCTCTGCCAGCAGGCCAAGATCGTCCCGATCGTCGAGCCGGAAGTGCTGATGGACGGCGAGCCCGGCACCCAGAGTCTCGACCGCAGCGAGGAAGTGACCCGCTGGACGCTGCAGATCGTCTTCCAGGAACTCGCGGAAGCCCGCATCAATCTCGAAGGCATGATCCTGAAGCCGAGCATGGTCATCGACGGCAAGAAGGCCCGCAAGGCTTCCGTCGAGCAGGTTGCCGAACGCACCGTCAAGGTTCTGAAGGAAACCGTTCCTTCCGCCGTTCCCGGCATCGCCTTCCTCTCCGGCGGCCAGTCCACCGAAGAAGCCACCGCTCATCTCTCCGCCATCAACTCCGGCTATGACCTGCCTTGGAAAGTGACCTTCTCCTACGGCCGCGCCCTGCAGGACAGCGCCCTGAAGGCATGGGGCGGCAAGGCGGAAAACGTCGCTGCCGGCCAGCGCGCCTTCACGCACCGCGCCGAGATGAACTATCTCGCCGCCAAGGGCAGCTGGACGAAGGATCGCGAACAGGCTGCTTGACACCGGCCAGCCTTCGAATGAGCAGAGCCCCGATCGCGATGCGATCGGGGCTTTTTCTTTTGCGCGGCAGCATATCCGCTTCGGCGATCCGCGGAAGGAGCCGACGGTGAACTTGTCATGGGCACAAGTTCACGCTTTCGCGCGCAACCGGGCAGCGGCTAAATCCCTGCAGTTTCATCAAAACTCCTGAGGCTGCCATGAACACCGTTGCCTACGTCACCGTCGATGTCTTCACCTCGGAGCGTTTCGTCGGCAATCCGCTGGCCGTCATCCCCGATGCCCGTGGCCTGAGCCACGAGGCGATGCAGAAGATCGCGACCGAATTCAACTATTCCGAAACGACCTTCGTACTGCCCCCGGAAAATCCCGATCATACGGCGCGCGTCCGCATCTTCACGCCGACGGCCGAAATTCCCTTCGCGGGCCATCCCAACGTCGGCACCGCTTTCGCGCTTGGCCAGCAACTGGAGATCTTCGGAAAGCGTATAGGGGACAAGCTGACCTTCGAAGAGGATGCCGGCCTCGTGAATGTGACGCTGCTGCGCAGTGGCGAAGGCGTGATCGGCGCGAGCATACGCGCGCCGGGCAGGCTTACGATCGGAGAGACAATCGCCGACGAGCTGATTGCACGCTGCGTCCAGATCGATCCTGGCTCCATCCGCCGGGCAACACATGCGCCGACATTTGCCTCCGTCGGCCTGCCCTTCGCCTTTGCTGAAGTGGATGGCCTCGAAACGCTCGGCAAGGCCTGGCCGAATGCGGCTGTCTTCACCGAAGCGGCGGCAAGGCACAAGGAAGACAAGACCGGATTTTCGCTGTTTCTCTACACACGCTCCGCCGAAAATCCGTGGCACATCCGCGCCCGCATGTTTGCGCCCCTGGATAATGTGACGGAAGACCCTGCAACCGGCAGCGCCTCGGCAGCCCTCGGCGCCTATCTGACCTCCCTGCTTCCGGCACGGGATGTCGAGGTGAAAATCACCATTGAGCAGGGCGTGGAGATGGGAAGACGTAGCGTCATCGGTGTCGATGTCAGGAAATCTGCCGGCACGGTAAACGAAGTCTTTCTGTCGGGCAGCAGCATCTCTGTGATGCGCGGCGAGGTGCTGCTTTAAGAAGCCCGCACGATCGCTGGAGAACCCGAATCCTGGCCTGGAACGCGCTAAAACGCCTCGTTGATAACAAGCGCGACCGTCCAGATGGCGAAGGCGAAGATGGCTATCTTCCAGAAGTCGGCCCTGCGCCTCAGGCCCGGCAGCCCCAAGGGCTTGATGATATGCACTGCCATAGCGAGCAGAAGCAGCAACCCTAAGGCTTTTGTCACGCTATTTTTCCCCGTTTGCGCAAGAGTGAGCATGGCCGCGACCAAAAACCGCTGCGCAGTTTTCGCGATCATGCTCTAATCGTCATAGGACGGACATTTTTCCGCGCCAACAGACTGCTTCTACACGCCGATAGCGGCAATCCGGGACACAATCAATAGCGAAGACAGGCAGGGCGGGATCCTGCCTTATCGGTTCCTTAAACGGAGCCGCATGAAGGTGGGGAGCATGAAAAGAAACATTTTGCCCGTATTGGCCCTGCTGTTCGGCACGCTCTTCCTGTTTACGGGAAACGGCCTGCATAGCCTGCTGCTGCCGGTGCGCGGCACGGCGGAAGGTTACGCGACGACGACGCTCGGCCTGCTCGGCACGACCTGGGCCACCGGCTTCGTGCTGGGCTGCCTGACGGCGCCGAAACTGGTCAGGCGCATCGGCCATGTCCGTGCCTTTTCGGGCTTCATTTCCGTCATCGCCATCATCGCGCTTTTGACCGGCATCGTCGTCGATGCGACCTGGTGGGTGGTGCTGCGCGCCGTCACCGGCTTCTGCACCGCCGGCACGTCGATGATCATCGAGAGCTGGCTCAACGAGCGCGCTACCAATGAGAGCCGCGGCGCGATCTTCTCGCTCTATATCGGCATCACCCTCATCGGTGCCGTCGCCGGCCAGATGATGGTGCCCTTCGCCGACATCCATACGCCCATTCTCTTCATGATGTGCGGCATTTGCTATTGCGTCGCCATGCTGCCGACCACGCTGTCGACCGCAGCCTCCCCGCAGCCTTTGAAAGCCGTCAGCCTCGATCTGAAGGCGCTCTACCGCAATTCGCCCGTTGCCTCCCTCGGTATCCTGCTTGTTGGCATCGCGAATGGCGCTTACGGCACGCTCGGCGCCGTCTTTGGCGCCAATGCCGGCCTGTCCGACCGTGATATCGCAATCATGATGAGCTCGACGATCTTTGCCGGCGCCGTCATGCAGTTTCCGGCTGGACGTCTTTCCGACCGCATTGACCGCCGCTACGTGCTGGCGGGCATGGCCGCCATCGCGGCTCTGGACGGCTTGCTGCTCTTCGTGTTGAAACCCGCCAGCCCCTATTTCCTGATCGGCATGGTCGTGGTCTACGGCGCGGTTGCCAACACGCTCTATCCGATCGCCGTCGCTCACGCCAACGACTTCGCCGCGCCCGAGGAATTCGTCAAGGTTTCCGGCGGCCTGCTGCTGCTCTATGGCATCGGCACCATCATCGGCCCGACGCTCGGCGGACCGGTCATGTCCGCCGTCGGCCCCTATTCCCTCTTCTTCGTGACAGCCGTCGCTCATGTGCTGATCACCGCCTATTCCATCTTCCGCAGCCGCCGTCGGGCGGCCAGGCCCGCGGGCGATCGCGACGCCTATACGACGATGCCGTCCGCCAATGCCCAGATGATAACGCCGGAGAGCATGTCGCTCGCGCGAAGCGAGACTTCAAAAAAGGATGATATAACTGTAAATTACGGCACCTGATCCTATTGCAGGGAAAGGAGGAGCCGAAATGAGCATATTCGACGACGACCGCCCGAAGCAGCCGTCCGCCCACGAGATCGGCAGCGATCTCTCGCTGCTGTCCGTGGATGAGCTTAAAAACCGCGTGGCGCTGCTGCAGGGCGAGATCGGCCGGCTGGAACAGGAAATCGCCGCCAAGACATCCGGCCGCAAGGCCGCAGAGGGCCTCTTTCGTTTCTGAGGCGGCTGGAAGCAGCACAAAAGCTGTGCGCCGGCGCCCAAGAACAAGGCATGCTCAACCGAATATTAAGCTTTACGACATATTACTATGGACATCCAGATTCGCTCTGGACTCAGACAGTTCCTCCACTTGGCGAATTGGTCTGATTTTTCTCCCTGTTTTACCTTGAGAGCCGCTTTTGCGGCTCTTCTTTTTTGGCCTGTATCACGCCCCTCGCCGAAACTGTGGAGATTAACCCTTTCTTAAGAATCACCTTGCGAATTTCAGTTAAAACCAGCATCCTAAAGTCATAAAAGCAGATGCCGAAAGCTCTTAGGGACTTAACCGGCTTTTCCTGAACAAAAGTGTTGCGTGAAGCAGGGATTTATTCGATGTCGGAACTTGGGTTGAACACGATCAGCTTTGCTGGCCATGCCGCATCGTCGGCACAGTTCAGGGCACTTTATTCTGAAGGCATGTCGCTGGTCGAGGAAACCGCCGGCTATCTCGACGGTCAGGGCCGCGCCGCTTCCAAGGTTCTGCCGCGCATGGCCTCGGTTCTCTATGCTGCCGAATCCATGCGGCTGACGACCCGCCTCATGCAGATGGCCTCCTGGCTGCTGCTGCAGCGCGCCGTCAACAACGGCGAAATGTCGCGCGACCAGGTGCTGGCCGAAAAGAACAAGGTTCGCCTCGACGGCTTCAACGTCGACCGCAGCGCTCCGGGCTGGAACGACCTTCCCGAATCCTTCCGCGACCTCGTCGAGCGTTCGCTGCGCCTGCAGAATCGCGTCGCCCTGCTCGACCGCGAAATCTACCGCCCTGTGGAAACCGCCATCGTTCCGGACAACCAGAACAGCGTCAAGGCACAGCTCACCCTGCTGCAGACCGCCTTCAGCGGCAACTGAGCCGCTCGAGACATCGCCAGTGAATTTGAACCGGTCGCGCTTGGCGCGGCCGGTTTTGTTTTTGGTGATAATACCAGGAAAATGTGCAGCAGCTTTCCGTCCGGAACTACGAACATAGAGAGATAGAGTGTTTTGGCGGTTCGAAGAAAAACGAAAACACTCCCACGTGAGCCGACGAGACAAAAACGCAAAAAAGCCCGGCAAGGCCGGGCTCTTTTCAAACGGCAGATCGCAAAGCGATTAGATGCCGAGACCGCCGAAGCGCTTGTTGAACTTCGAAACGCGGCCGGCGCGGTCAACCATCTGCTGGTTGCCACCCGTCCAAGCCGGATGGGACTTGGAATCGATTTCGAGGTTCATGACAGCGCCTTCAGAACCCCAGGTCGAGCGGGTTTCATATTCGGTGCCGTCGGTCATGACTACCTTGATGGTGTGATAGTCGGGATGAATGTTGGCCTTCATAACAATCTTCCTGTCATGCCAGGGTCCATTTGTCGCAAGCCATTGCGGCAACCGAACCGATTGAATAAATGAAGCCGCAGTCCGCTAAAGGCCACGGCTTCCAATTAAGATGGCGTGCCTATACATGAAGGCAGCAGCGATAACAAGGGGCGAAACGTCAAGTCCCTTGCTGATATGGGGATTGGAGACGACTTGTCAGAGACTGGCCAGGCAGAGGAAAAGAAAAACAGATCGATCCGTCCTCTCGGACGACTGACGCCATACCTCAGGCGATATCGAGGCATGGTGGCCGGAGCGCTCGTTTCGCTCGTGATTGCCGCCGTCACCTCTCTTGCCCTGCCGGTCGCCGTCCGGCGCATGATCGATCACGGCTTCGATCAGGTCGACCGAGGTCTGATCGACAGCTACTTCGTCGCGATCATGATCATGGCCCTGCTGCTCGCTGCGGCGAGCGCGCTGCGCTACTATTTCGTCATCTCCATCGGCGAGCGGATCGTCTCCGACATGCGCCGCGAGGTCTTCGATCACGTCACGCGTCTGTCGCCCTCCTTCTTCGATGTCAATCAGTCGGGCGAGATCGTCTCGCGGCTGACGGCCGACACGACTCAGATCAAGTCCGCGGTCGGCGCCACGGCTTCCGTCGCGCTGCGCAACCTCATTCTCTGTCTCGGCGCCGTGATCATGATGATCGTCACCAGCCCGAAGCTCTCGAGCATCGTCCTGATCGCCATCCCGATCATCGTGCTGCCGCTGGTCAGCTTCGGCCGTTCCGTGCGCAAGCGCTCGCGCGCCGCCCAGGATACCCTGGCGCAGGCGTCGGCCTATGCCAACGAAACCATCGCGGCCAACCGCACCATACAGGCCTATAATGGCGAGGCCGCCGCCTCTAAGCGCTACGGCGGCGCGGTCGAGGACGCCTATCAGGCGGCGCGCGCGGCGATCAAATCCCGCTCGCTGCTGACAGGCTTCGCCATTGCCATGGTCTTCGGCAGCATTGTCGCGGTTCTCTGGGTCGGCGCGCAGAACGTGCTTGCCGGCACGATGTCGGCCGGAACGCTCGGCCAATTCCTGCTCTATTCCGTCATCGCCGGCTCCTCGCTCGGCTCGCTGTCGGAAGTCTGGGGCGAGCTGTCACAGGCCGCGGGCGCGGCCGACCGCCTGGGCGAGCTGCTGGCCGAAGTATCGCCGATCGCGCCTCCGGCCAATCCCCTGCCCTTGCCGCAACCGCCGCAGGGCCGCGTCGAATTCTCCGACGTCCATTTCTTCTATCCGTCGCGGCCGGGCAGATCCGCGCTGCACGGGCTCTCCTTCTCGGTGAAGCCGGGCGAGACGGTTGCGATCGTCGGAGCATCGGGTGCGGGCAAGAGCACCATCTTTTCGTTGCTGCTGCGCTTTTACGATCCGCAGAAAGGCCGCGTCGCCGTAGACGGCGTCGATGCCCGCGACGTCCTGCCGGAGGCCTTGCGCGAGCGCATCGCCATCGTACCTCAGGACACCACGATCTTTGCCGCCTCCATCCATGACAACATCGCCTTCGGCCGCCCGGACGCCTCGCGCGACGACGTGCGCGCCGCCGCCATCGCCGCACAGGCGGACGAGTTCATCTCGCGCCTGGAGACGGGATACGACACCCAGGTCGGCGAACGGGGCGTCACGCTTTCCGGCGGCCAGCGGCAACGCATCGCCATCGCCCGCGCCATATTGAAGAATGCGCCGATCCTCCTGCTCGACGAGGCGACCTCCGCCCTCGATGCCGAGAGCGAAACCCTTGTTCAGAAAGCGCTGGAAGGCCTGATGGAGGGACGCACCACCCTCGTCATCGCCCATCGTCTCGCCACCGTGCTCAAGGCCGACCGCATTCTGGTGCTCGACCAGGGCCGCATCGTCGAGGAAGGCACGCACCAAAGCCTGATCCGTCACGGCGGCATTTACGCCAAGCTCGCACGCCTGCAGTTCGATGCCGGCATAGAAGAACACATGCTCATTGCAAAATAGCGATCGCCGGGTAAGTCGCGTCCAATACAACCTTGTGGCAATAGCTTTGGAATTGAGCTAGATTTTCGACGTTATCTCGCGCTGACGCGATTCTAGGAGACGAAAGCCATGTATAAATTTGAAGTCTACAAGGACAAGGCCGGCGAGTTTCGCTTCCGCTTCAAGGCCTCTAACGGCGAAACCATGTTCGGTTCCGAAGGCTACAAGGCGAAGGCCTCGGCCCTGCATGCCATCGAGTCCATCAAGGCTCATGTCGGCGGCGCCGTCATCGACGATCAGACCATCGCTACCGCCTAAGACTTTCGCGTCAAGCGTCTGCTGTAAAGCCATTCACGGCCGGCTGCCTCTCGGGCATGCCGGCCGTTTTGTCTTTGCGAAAAGAAATTTCGAAAAATCCGGCCGCCTCTGTCGAAATCATCCTCGTCCGCGGCTCATTGTATCGAAGCGGCAGGATGTCGTTTCGCGGGCAGCGTTTGCTCATTCTGGAATCAGGTCCACAATGATGCCGTCGTCCGGTTCGTAAGCCAACATAGAGAACGGGAGTAGCTCCATGCAGTACGCCTTGATTATCCGGGAAGCACCCGAGGATTTCAAACGCCGCGAAGACCCTGCCTACAAGAATGGCTGGGTCGCCTATACCCAGGCCCTTGTCCAGGCCGGCATCATGACCGGCGGCGCCGGGCTCACTCCGCCTGAGACGGCAACCGTCATCCGCCGCCGCGGTGAGGATCATGACGTGCAGGACGGCCCTTTCCCGGAGGGCAAGGAACAGCTCGGCGGCTTCTATCTCATCGACGTGCCGGATCTCGATGCGGCGCTGGAATGGGCCGTGCGGGTGCCGATCTCGCAGCAGGGTTCGGTCGAGGTCCGGCCGCGCCTGCAGATGTAGGCCTTCATGCTATCCGATGCTCAACGCGCCACCGAACGGGTGGCGCGCCAATCCTACGGCAAGCTGATCGCCTTTCTCGCCGCGCGCTCGCATGATGTGCCGGCAGCGGAGGATGCCTTGTCCGAAGCGATCGCGGCGGCGCTGCGCAGCTGGCCGGACCGTGGCGTTCCAGACAGCCCGGAAGCCTGGCTGCTGGTCGCCGCGCGGCGCAACCTGCTTCGCGGCGCCAGGCATGAGACTGTCAAAGCCGCGGGCCGGGCCGGAATAGCGATGGCGATGGAAGAGGCGGAGGAGCGTATGAATGCGGATCATCCAACCTTTCCGGACGAACGGCTGAAGCTCCTCTTCGCCTGCACCCACCCCGCCATCAACGCCTCGATACACGCGGCATTGATGCTTCAAACCGTGCTCGCCATCGATGCGGCCACCATAGCCAAGGCTTTCATCCTTTCACCGGAGGCCATGAGCCAGAGGCTCGTTCGCGCAAAGATCAAAATTCGCGATGCGCGCATTCCCTTCACCGTTCCGGAGCAGCCCCTGCTGCCGGACCGGCTGGCCGGGGTGCTTGCGGCGATCTATGCAGCCTACGGCCTCGGGTGGGAGGGGCTCGGAGACAACGAGAAGCAAGGCTCGCTGGCGGAAGAAGCCATCTGGCTTGGCCGCGCGTTGAACGCCACCCTGCCGCAGGAACCGGAAGCCATGGGTCTGCTGTCGCTCATGCTCTATAGCCAATCCCGCCACGGCGCACGCCGGAATGCGAACGGAGACTACATACCGCTTGATGAGCAGGATACTGCCCTGTGGAACGCTGCAATGATCGCCGAAGCTGATGATCTTCTACGGCAAGCAGGCGCTTTCGCTCGCTTCGGACCGTTTCAGTGCCTGGCCGCGATTCAGTCCGTACATGCGGAGCGGCGGCGCTTCGGCACGACCGACTGGCGAGCGCTTGCCAAGCTTTACGAGGCACTTCTGATGATGAAGCCGACGACGGGCGCGCGCATCAGTCACGCAGCCGTTGTCGCCAGGGTGCGGGGTGCCGCCGCCGGGCTGGAACTCCTGAACCGGATGGCCGAGCGGGATATCGTCAACTATCAGCCCTATTGGGCCGTTCGGGCGCATCTACTGTCCGAAGCCGGCGATGTGGAACATGCGATGAGCGCGTACCGCACGGCGATCGGATTGAGCAGCAGCGAGGCGGTGCGGCGATTTCTTCTGCAACGCCTCAAGTCCATTTCATCCAGGAATGGTTAAAGCGGTTCCGCGTTTCATGGATTCGCGGAACCGCTCTTTCTCTTTGTTTTTACGCGATTCCGGACGGAAAACCGCTGCGCAGTTTTCCTGGAATTGCTCCAAGCGACTATTTTTCCGTCAGTTTCAGCTCGATGCGACGGTTGGTGGCGCGCGCATCCGGCGTGTCGCCGGGTGCGATCGGCTGGAATTCGCCAAAGCCCGCCGCAACGAGCCTGTCGGCGGGAACGCCCTGCGCGATCAGGAACTTGACGACGGCGATGGCGCGGGCTGACGACAGTGCCCAGTTATCCGGATAGCGGCCGTTGCCCGAAAGCGGCACGTTGTCCGTATGGCCGTCGACGCGCAGGACCCAGTTGATTTCAGGCGGAATTTCCTTGGCGAGATCGATCAGCGCTGCCGCAAGCTTGGCCATCTCCGCCTGACCGGCAGGATTGAGATCCGCGGCACCGGACGGGAACAGGACTTCGGATTGGAAGACGAAACGGTCGCCGACGATCCGGATATTGTCGCGGTCGGAGAGGATTTCGCGCAGCCGGCCGAAGAAGTCGGAGCGATAACGGTTCAGTTCCTGAACACGCTGCGCCAGCGCCACGTTCAGCCGACGCCCGAGATCGGCGATCTTCACCTGCGATGACTGGTCCTTGGTCTCCGATGCCTGAAGAGCCGCTTCCACCGCCGCAATCTGGCTGCGCAGCGCGGCGATCTGCTGATTGAGCAGATCGACCTGGCTCAGAGCCCGCACGCTCACCTGCTTCTGCTCATCCAGTTCCTGCGAAAGCGTACCGGCTCGCTGCTCGGCAGCCTGGCTGTTGCCGGAACCCGTGGCAAGCAGCGCCTGCAGCCGCGAACGCTCGCTCTCGGCCGATGACAGCGATGCCTGCAGATTGGCGACGGCATCCTCGAGATCCTGCTTGCCGCTTTTCTCCAGCGCCAGTTGCTGCACCAGATCGTTGATGCGGCTGTTCAGGCGGGTAAGCACCTCGTCACGTCCGGAAATCTCGCGGCTGAGGATGAACTGGCCGACGACGAAGACCGTCAGCAGGAACATGATGGCCATCAGCAGCGTGGAGAGTGCATCGACGAAACCGGGCCAGTAGTCGACGCTTCTCTGGTGGCGTCGGTTGCGGGCGAGCGCCATGGCTTACTTGCTCCCGGTCTTCTCGGTGTGGCCAATGCGGTCGGCGAGGCGGTCGAGCGTGCGGCGCATCGATTTCGCCTCTTCCTGCTGCGCCTCGATCCAGTCACGCAGCATCTGCTGTTCGTTGCGCATGTTCTTGACCAGGCCCTGGATACCTTCGGCAAGGTTCGCCATGGCCGTTACCGAACGCTGGCCACCGCCTTCCTCGGCAATCTTGCGCAGATAGTCCGACAACGCCCGCACGTCCTCCGAGGACGCGCCGGCGGCACTTTCGATGACCGGGGCAAGATCGGAGCCGACATCGGTGACGGAAGACAGCCAGTTTTCAAGTTCGGTATAGAAGCGGTTCTGCGCGCGGCCGGCCTGCAGGTCGAGGAAGCCGAGGATCAGCGAGCCGGAAAGGCCGAGCAGCGACGACGAAAACGCCGTGCCCATGCCGACCAGCGGACCGGAAAGGCCGGATTTCAAGGCGCTCAGAATATCGCCGCTGTCGCCGGTGCCGGCATCGAGCCCCTGGATGACGTCGTTGATGGAGCCGATGGTCCCGATCAAACCCCAGAAGGTGCCGAGCAGGCCGAGAAAGACGAGCAGGCCGATGAGATAACGCGACGTATCGCGTGATTCGTCGAGGCGCGTGGCGATCGAGTCGAGGATGGAGCGCAGCGTCGTCGTCGACAGCTGCATGGCGCGGCGGTTGCCGAGCAGCGCCCGCATCGGCGCCAGGAGCCGTGGATTGCGACCGACCTTGTCGGCATTGCCGACCGCGCGGAAATGATTGAACCAGCGAACTTCCGGCCTCAGCATCAGCACATGATTGAAAACCAGCAGGATACCGACGGCCAGCACGCCCAGAATCAGGCCGTTCAGGCCGGGATTGTGCATGAAGGCGACCTGGGCTTGCCGAAACAGGATGGAAACGATGAAACCGACGATGATCAGGAAAAGGATCATCGTCCAGAAGAAGGCCATCGGGCTTGAGAGCTTGTAGGCGTAGCTGCCCGATACGTTGTCGGTCGATCCCAGATCCGACAGATTCACATTTTCCATTATACGCTCCGCCACCGCATTTTCCGCAGGCGGAGACTAGAGCAACATTGCGCCGAATTGAAGAGACGGAAAGCACAAAACAGCCCGTTGGCAACAGACTGTTTTATCGCTCGAAAAGCAGCCGAAGCTAAACCTATTTCGTCGGGACAGGCCGCTTGACCACTTCGGCAAGCGCCTTCTGGATGTGCTCGTTGCCGCAGATGATCGAATTCGTGCCGAGCATGTCGGTGCCGCCATGGAAATCCGAAACGAAACCGCCGGCTTCACGGACGAGCAGGATGCCGGCTGCGATGTCCCAGGGAGACAGGCCGGTTTCCCAGAAGCCGTCGAAGCGGCCGGCCGCCACATAGGCGATATCCAGCGATGCGGAGCCGAGGCGGCGAACGCCGGCGACTTCGCCCATGACATGGCGCAGCTCGACGAGGAACTTGCCATGATTGCCGCGCCCGAGATGCGGAACGCCGCAGCCGATGACGCTATCCGACAGCACGCGGCGCGCAGCAACGCGCAAGCGGCGGTCGTTGAGGAATGCGCCGCCGCCGCGTTCGGCCGTATAGAGTTCGTCTGTCGCCGGATTGAACGTAACGCCGGCGACGATTTCGCCGTTGCGCTCCAGGGCGATCGAGACGGCAAACAGCGGAATGCCGTGCAGGAAGTTGGTCGTGCCGTCCAGCGGATCGACGATCCAGCGATGCGCGCCGTCCGTGCCCGGCACCTCTTCGCCTTCCTCGCCGAGGAACCCGTAGGTCGGGCGTGCCTTCAACAGCTCGTCGCGGATGATCTTCTGCGCCTTCAAATCCGCCTGGCTGACGAAATCGCCCGGTCCCTTCACCGAAACCTGCAGGTTCTGCACTTCGCCGAAATCGCGGCTGAGTGATTTGCCTGCCTTGAGGGCAGCCTGAACCATGACATTGAGAAGAGCAGAACGGGCCATCGGGTTTCCTTGGATAATGCAGAAAGCGCTGATCGGGCCTGAAAGAAGGCCCCGACGGAGCGGGAGCGTCAGCGAAATAAAAGATTGGCGGCCTCAAGATCATAAAATCGGGAGAATTTCAAGTGGTGAGGCTATGGCACGCGCAAACTGACCTCACATCAGCCCCGATACGATCGAATTTGGCCCGCCGCTACTGCGCGCGACGGAACTTGTTGGCGGCGTCGATGGCCGCTTTCTGCTGATAGTCTTCGATGCCCTGATAGAAATCCTCGAGCTCGGGATCTTTCAGGCCGGCACGGCGGGAAATGACATACCATGTGGCCGCGGCCACCGGATCCTGCTTCGTGCCGATCGCATTGATATAAAGATGCGCCAGCTTGTTCTGCGCGACGACGTTGCCGCGATAGGCGGCAACGCGCATCCAGTTGAAGCCGTCTTCCAGGTCCTGCTTGCCGCCGGTGCCGTTGATCAGCCAGATGCCCATGTCGAGCTGCGCGGTATCGAAGCCGGCATTGGCGGCGCGCGACAACCATTCACGGGCGCGCGCCTTCTTCTCAGGCGGCAGATCGGGAAGATTGAGATAAAGCTGCGAGACGGCATATTGCGCATCTGCAATGCCCTGCTCGGCGGATTTCTCATAATAGGGAAGCGCCATCTGCAGGCCCTTCAGGCCCGGATTTTCCGCCGTCAGCATCTGGGCCACATTGAATTCGGCGGAAGGCTGCCCGGCATCGGCCGCTTTCCTCATCCATTCATCCGCCTTCTTCTTGTCGCGGGGAACATCGCGCCCTTCAATCAGCATCAGCGCATATTTGAACATCGAGGTCGGATCCCCGCCCTCGGCCGCCTTGCTATACCAGAAGGCCGCATCCTTGGGGTCGCGCTTGACGCCCAAGCCCTGCGACATCAGCTCCGCGATCAGCGTCTGTGCCGCCGGATCGCCGAGCTGCGCGCGTGGCAGCGCCTTCTGAAACGCCGTCAGGTAGTAGCCGCGCTGGAAGGCGCCATAGGCGTCGTCGACCTTGCCCGTAAACGGCTTTTCCGGCGGCAGATCCGGCAGATTGGCTCCCATGCGCTCGAAGACGCCAACGCCTTGCGATGGCTTGACGCCACCGTCGGCCTTCGGTTCGGCTCCCGGCTGGATGTTCTCGGTCTTGAAGCTGCCGGCATCGGCGCCCAGCGGCCGCGTCACGATACTGCTGTCGCGCGCCGGCGCGTCCGGCACGGTGGATTCGTCGTCGGGTTGCGCCTGCTCATCCGGCCGAGCGCCCTTTTCCGCCGGCGCCGCGACGCCCGGCAGCGACGTATCGCCATTGCTCGATTGCGCTGCGGCCAGCAACGGAAATGACGCAAGCCCGGCTGCAAGCACGGCAACAAAGGATCGATGGCGGAATCGAGGCATCAACGACATGAATCGCTATCAATCCTCAAACCGTGGCGCTTTTTCGTCGAGAAGCGCATTCACTTCGGCAACGATCGACGGGGCCGCTGCGGGATCGGCAAAAACCGCCGCGTGCAGCGCGACGAACTCGGCACCCGTCAAAGCCACATCCAGAGCCGATTTCGGATCGGTGCCGCCCATGACGACGCAGGGGATCTCGATCATCGAGGCCCACCATTCGCCGAGCGCCAGATTTTTCGGATGCGCCTCTGGCTTGATATCGCCATCCAGCTTGCCGAAAAAGATATAGTCCGGCCGCAGCTCGCCGATTTCCAGAGCGCTGTGCCTGTCGGCCGCGCTGCCGCCGCCGACGATCAGCTTCGGCACGAATTTTTCCACGGCCTCGGCAAGCTCCGGAAACTTGCCGGCAATATGCAACCCGTCGGCCTTGACGCGGCCCGCCACGCGGCTGTCGCCGGCAATCAGCGCCGCGGCACCCGCCGCCTGTACCACCGGCACAAGCTTCTCCGCATGTTTCTGGAACGTCCCGTCATCGAGACCATATTGAGGAATGATCACCGAGGCGACGTCCCCGCCCCTGAGAGCATCGGCCACCGCTTTCGTCTTCTGCTCGATATCGGCAATATCGGGAACGATGAGAACGAGGCGGCAACGATCTTCGGGCACGGTCATACGAGCTTCCATTGTTTCGGCTTCCATCGTCAGCGATGGCACACCGGTTCGATAGTCGTGAGTAAATCCGTTAGCTCTCTCTGACAAGAGGCAGCGTCCGAAACCGCCTGTCCGCACGAAAACGAATTGCTCCCGCAACCGCAGCAATCTGCGGGATCGCACAATATATCGTGCAGCGCACAATTAGCTTGCCGCCCTTTGGCGTTTGACGTAGCTTTCCGCCATGTCGACCATGGACCCCTTCGCAGCCATCGCGGATCCGAACCGGCGTCACCTGCTGGAGGAGTTGCGCCGCGCACCCAAAACGGTCAACGAACTGGCGCAGGGCCTGCCGATCAGCCGGCCGGCGGTTTCGCAGCATCTCAAGGCGCTGCTCGACAGCAATCTCGTATCCGTCACCAACGAAGGCACGAAACGCATATACGCGGTCAACAGCCGCGGTTTCGACAAGCTCAATTTATGGCTGGATCAGTTCTGGTCCTGAGCCTTCGCTTTGCCGACATTCTGGAAAAATTGCGAAATCGCTGAGATATCGGACGGGGAACGATGCCTCGAAAGTGGTTGGTCCGACTTACTCTGGTCCGAACGATGGGAGCCATGCCCGAACCGTCCTCTAGCGGGAAAATTGCGCCAGCCCCTACTTTCGACGCTATGAAGCCGGCGCATCCGTTTTAACGGAAATGCTCATCGATCCTGGCTGAAATTGCCTTGAGACCTTTCGATCTGCCTCTCTTGCCCCCAAGATCGATGGCTTTTTGAACTTTGAAGGCGTTACCTTAGTGAACTGAGGAACGCAGACGCTGGATTTCGTCCTTGACGCGCAGTTTCCTGCGTTTGATATCGGCTATTTCCGTATCATTGATAGAGGGAGATGACATTGCCATATGCAGCGCCTCCTCAAGCGCGACATGTTTCTTTTCGAGCGATTCAAGATGAGCTTGAACAGTCATATGACCCTTCCTTCCTCTGAAGAGCCTCAACCATCCATTCGCCGAGGCCCTAGGTGTCAACCCTCGCACTCTGCCATAACATCGAGCCTTTGTCGAAGGCGAAAACGTGTCCTATAGGCGGCAAATTCGTGATGAAGGATAACTTCCCGTTATCGTCATTTGATGATAGGAGCTTGCGAGATTCAGGAGGCGGGACGAATGCGATTCCGCAATATGCTGGGGAAAGAAACATGGCCGATCAGGAACAGGCGGAAATCAGGCTGATCGTGGCGCGTCTGCGTCAGGAACACGAGGATTATGACGCCGCAATCAATGCCATGATTCAGACGGGCTGCGATGCCCTTCGTATCCAGCGCATGAAGAAGAAGAAGCTCGTCATAAAGGACAAGCTGAGCAAGCTGGAAGACCAGATCATCCCCGACATCATAGCCTGAGGAGCAGAACGGAACGATGATGACCGAAAGACCGCCTGTCGCCATCATCATGGGAAGCCAGTCCGACTGGGAGACCATGAAGAATGCCGCGGACACTTTGGAAGCGCTTGAGATCACCTATGATGCGCGCATCATCTCCGCCCATCGCACACCCGACAGGCTGGTGAATTTTGCCAAGGGCGCAAGGGACGAGGGCTTCAAGGTCATCATCGCCGGCGCCGGCGGCGCGGCACATCTGCCGGGCATGGCCGCGTCCATGACGCCGTTGCCGGTCTTCGGCGTGCCGGTGCAATCCCGCGCGCTGTCCGGGCAGGATAGCCTCCTCTCCATCGTACAGATGCCGGCCGGCATTCCTGTGGGAACGCTGGCGATCGGCAAGGCCGGCGCCGTCAACGCCGCCCTCCTTGCCGCGGCCGTCCTGGCGCTCGGTGACGAGGAAATCGCCGACCGGCTCGACGAATGGCGCGCGCGCCAGAGCGCTGCCGTTGCCGAATATCCGATGGACGACCTATGAGCGCGAAGACGATCGGCATCATCGGCGGCGGCCAGCTCGGCCGCATGCTGGCCATGGCGGCTGCGCGCCTGAATTTCCGCGCCATCATCCTCGAACCGCAGGCGGACTGTCCGGCAGCCCAGGTCGCCAACGAACAGATCGCCGCCGCTTACGACGATGCGGCAGCCCTTGCCGAACTGGCGAAGCGCTGCGACGTCGTGACCTATGAATTCGAGAACGTCCCGGTTTCCGCCGCCGAGGAACTGGCCTCGCGGGTAGCGGTCTATCCGCCGCCGAAAGCGCTGGAAATGGCGCAGGACAGGCTGACCGAGAAGCAGTTCATCAATGGCTGCGGCATCCCGACGGCCCGCTTCCATGCCGTCGACAGCCAGGCCGACCTCGAAAAGGCTCTTGCCGATTTCGGCGGGCAAGGCGTGCTGAAGACCCGCCGCCTGGGTTACGACGGCAAGGGACAGCGCGTCTATCGCTCCGACGCCGATAGCCCCGAGGGCGGCTACGCGGCATTGGGCAACGTGCCGCTGATTCTCGAAAGCTTCGTATCCTTCGAGCGCGAGATTTCCATCATCGCCGCACGCGGGATCGACGGAACGGTTGCCTGCTACGACCCGGCCGAGAATGTTCATCGGAACGGCATTCTCCACACCTCCACGCTGCCATCGGGTATTTCGGAGCAGACGGCCGCCGCCGCTCGCGAAGCTGCGGAGAAGATATTGACGGCGCTCGGCTATGTCGGCGTCATCGGCATAGAGTTCTTCGTGCTTGCCGACGGCAGCCTGATTGCCAATGAAATGGCGCCGCGCGTCCACAATTCCGGTCACTGGACGGAAGCCGCCTGCGTCATCTCGCAATTCGAGCAGCATATCCGCGCCGTCGCCGGCCTGCCGCTCGGAAATCCCCGGCGGCATTCGGATTGTGTCATGACCAATCTGATCGGCGACGACATCCTGGCACTGCCGGAATGGCTGCGCCTTGACGGTACACTGGTCCATCTTTACGGCAAGACCGAAGCACGGCCGGGCCGCAAGATGGGGCATGTTACCACCCTTGCACATGGAGCTTGAGAGCTGACTGTAAAAACGCTCGCCTCGTTCCGAGAATTCTTAAGGACCGGAGTTTTAGGTACCATAAGGCCAGGATTGACCATATCCGAGGTGGTAGCTGCGCTGGGCGCTCCCAGCAAACTCGGAACGAGATCGGACGGGGGCGTACCTCTCTACTGGTGTTATGGAAAACTGGAAATCCAGTTCGATACAGATGCGCCATATAGAGCGAACTGGTTCCAGATCGAATGGGCAGGCGATCTGGAAGGCGACTTCGAGATTTTCACAAGCAATTTGGTCCTCGCCTTGGGTGGACTCACCGGCCGCACGACGCCGCTAGGCTTTTTGTCCGCGGATATATGGCACCCATCGGACGTAGCCGTATATTTTGTCGAGATTGCCGGGGACATTACCGTCAATCTGCTGGTCGGAAAGGTGCAGTTGGTCTTTCGCGTTGATCAGACGTTCTTGAGCGACAAGGACCCCAAGATCTATTTGGCGAAGAATGCGATCGCAGACATTGTTCGAGGCATCGACTCACATTGTGAATTAGACAGCATTTATTCCTATTCGTCGGAGCTGGAAGCAGAAACAAGCAGCCGTCGCGCGCGACGTCAAATTTCCGGAACCAGCTATAAAAGTGCTTTGCTACATCCCGAGAGCTAAAGGTGCCCGCGCTAATAAAGCGTCAAACGACCGACTTTTACCTTGCATATTCGACGATCCCACCCCAAAAGTAGCGCCGTGTGGTTGACAGGCCCAGTATGACAGGGTATTTGCTCCCCACCCTAAAGAGCGCGCCCTGAGCGCGCTTTTGATTGTTAAAGACACGGGCGAATGTGACATTCCCCCTCGAACATCGCGGATCAGAAAAATGAAGATCAAGAATTCGCTCAAGTCGCTCAAGGCGCGCCATCGTGACAACCGTCTCGTCCGCCGCAAGGGCCGCATCTATATCATCAACAAGCTGAACCCGCGTTACAAGGCTCGTCAGGGCTGATTTAGCGCGCGGCTCGGATCCTGTGGGTCCGGCGCTCAGTTTTAGTTGATCGCATCAAATTTGTTTTGATCTTCGACATTGGCGGGCTACTATGCCCGCCATGCGCGTTTTTGCTTTGTCATATCTAGCCCTGCCGATTCTGCTTGCCTTGATTGCCACCGCCCCCCATGCGGCGCTGGCGGATGAGACGAGCCAAGTGGAAAAGACCGATCCCGGAGATTCCTCCGGCAGCCTGTCGCCCAAGCAGCAGCTCGACAATCTGTTCACAGCCCTGAAGCGCCAGCGCGATCCGGATCAGGCCAACCTGATCGCGGAACAGATCAATACCCAGCTCAGCGATTCCGGCAGCGCCACGATCAATCTTCTGATGCAGTGGGCCGACAAGGCCATCCAGGACAAGCGCAATTTCGCTGCCATGGACTATCTGGATCAGGTGATTTCGCTGAAGCCCGACTATGTCGAAGGTTGGAATCGTCGGGCGACGCTGAACTTCGCCATTGGCGACTACCGCAAATCCATGGAAGACATCAATCAGGTCCTGCGCATCGAGCCGCGCCATTTCGGCGCGCTGGCCGGCATGGCGGCGATCCTGACCGAACGCGGCAACGACGCGCTTGCCCTCAAGGCCTGGGAGCGCTTTCTGGAGGTCTATCCGGCGAATCGGTCGGCCCAGGAAGAAGCGGACAAGCTGTCGGAAAAGATTGCCGGAAGCCGCACCTGACGTCTTGGCCGAGGCTTTGCCCGTCCCGCCATTCGAATCAGGCAGGAAGGGATGAAAAGCCGCAACAATGCGCTAGATAAGTAGCTCGAGATATTTGATCCGTGCCGCAATGATCGATTCTTTGCTCGCCACCGTTGTCATGCTTCTTGTCGTCGCTGCAGGCTTTTCCGCCTACAAGACGCGCGCCATCGAGCAGACCTATCCCAATATCGGCGAACTGACCGATATCGGCGGCTATCGCCTCAATGCCGTGCACTTGCCGCGCCCGGTAACGGCGGACCTGCCGGCCCTGGTGTTCATCCATGGCGCCAGCGGCAATCTGCGCGATCAGTTGGAAGCGTTTGCAGCGCCTTTGAGCGGCCGGGCCGAAATGCTGTTCGTCGATCGTCCCGGCCATGGCTATTCCGAGCGCGGAACGGCCGAAAACGCCCTTCCCTCCGGCCAGGCGGATGCCATCGCGCGGTTGATGGACGAGCGCGGCATCAAGAGCGCCATCATCATCGGCCACTCCTTCGGCGGCGCAATCGCCGCCGCCTTCGGCTTGCGCCATCCCGACAGGACGGAGGGGCTGCTCTTTCTCGCTCCGGCGACACATCCCTGGCCGGGCGGCGTCGACTGGTATTATACGCTCGCCGCCATGCCCGTCCTCGGCTGGCTCTTCACCCATCTGTTCGTCATTCCGATCGGCCTGCGCCGGGTCGAAACCGGCACGCTCAGCATCTTCCGCCCGAACGAGCGACCGGCGGACTACATCATGAAAACCGCGCCCGAACTGGTGCTGCGGCCACATACCTTCCGCAACAACGCCGCCGATGTGGTCAACCTCCTCGCCTATGTCTCCGCTCACGCGCCGCGCTATAGGGAGATCAAGGCGCCTACGGTCATCATTACCGGCGACAGCGACGATATCGTGCTTGAGGAACTGCACTCGCGCGGTCTTGCACGGGATATCGCCGGCGCCGAGCTCGTCACCATCCGCAATCTCGGCCACAAGCCGGACTACGTGACGACGGATGTCGCGATCGCCGCCATCGAACGGCTGGCCGGCCAGCCGCGCGATCTGCAAGAACTTGCCGCACAGGCAGAAATCCGCATCGCCAGCTTCGGCAGCAATGCATCCGGGCGGCCATCGCCATCTCAGGCCGTAACAGCGTCGTAGTCACGCGCATCCTCGAACAGCCGGCTCTGCGGCACGGCCTCGACCGTCTGCCGCACCGACTGCAGGATGATCGATGCCAGTCGTTCCGTCGCCGGGCTCGCCTCCGCCTCGGCGCGATGCAACACGAGATCCAGCTTCGGCAAAGACGGC
Organism: Rhizobium sp. A37_96; assembly: GCF_053521765.1. Classification (NCBI taxonomy): domain Bacteria; kingdom Pseudomonadati; phylum Pseudomonadota; class Alphaproteobacteria; order Hyphomicrobiales; family Rhizobiaceae; genus Rhizobium; species Rhizobium sp. A37_96. Next base: position 1,062,940 of record NZ_JBNWDS010000001.1, read on the forward strand.
AGGCCGGCCTCGCCCGGCATCAGTTGCCGAACCTTGTCAGGCAAGCCAAGCGGCGTGCGCAACGCCAGGCCGAGGCCGGCCGCCGTCGCCGCCCAAAGCCCCCCGAGGCTCGGGCTGACGAAGGATATCCGCCAGCCGATACCGGCACGATCGAGCGCCTTCGTGGCGATGTTCCGCAGCAGACACGGTGCCTCCAATGAGGCAAGCGGCATGGTCTCGCCGCTGTCGGCACGCCAGTGCACCGCGCCATTGGCCGGCCCGACCCAGCAGAGCGGTACCTCCGCAATACGATCCGTATGGGCCGTACGAAAGCCATCGCTCCAGGCAAGCGCCAGATCGAGCTTGCCGGACGTTACCCGCTCGACCAGCTCCACATTGCGCACCACGCGCGCCTCGATGCGCACCTTTGGATGCGCGCGCGCGAAACGTCCGAGCACTTCGGGCAGCAGCGTTTCCCCGAAATCCTCCTGCAAACCCAGGCGCACCCATCCCTCGAGCTCGGTTCCGTGCAGCGCGCTGGCCGCCTCGTCGTTGAGATCCAGCAACCGGCGCGCATAGGCGAGCATCGTCTCGCCGGCCTCCGTCAACGCCAGGCCTCGGCCTGCCTTGCGGAAGATCGGAGCGCCCGCCTGCTCTTCCAGCCTCTTGAGCTGGGCACTGATCGCCGAGGTCGAACGCCCGAGCCGATCCGCCGCCTTGGCATAGCTGCCGAGGTCCATGCCGGTGACGAAGCTGCGCAGGACATCGAGATCGAAGATAACTTTCCGCATGGAAAACCATCCATATTTTTGGGACTATTAGTCCAGAATTATCCAATTTTCAGGATGATTATCTCGTGGCAATCTATGCTCGTCAAGTGACACACAGACAGGAGCATCCCATGCCATTCACCCGCATCACCCTTCTGCGCGGCAAGTCGCCAGAATACCTCAAGGCACTGTCCGACAATTTCCACCGCGCTCTGGTGGAAGCCTTCGAGGTGCCGCCGACGGATCGCTTCCAGGCCATTCACCAGCTGGAGCCGCATGAGCTGGTCTTCGACCGGACCTATTTCGCCAGCACTCCGCGCTCGGACGATTACGTCTTCTTCGACGTGACGACGGGCAAACCGCGCAGCACCGAGGTCAAGAAGGCCTTTTATCGCAGGGTCGCCGAACTGCTTGGCGATGCGCCCGGAGTTCGTCCCGAGGACATCATGATTACGATCACGACCGCAACGCGTGAGGACTGGTCCTTTGCCGACGGCCGCGCCCAGATGATCGAGCAGGCTTGAGAGCGATGTCCCAAACCACCGCCCGCCAATCTCCCGCCATTCACCGTGCCGGCACGGACATGCGTCAATCGCCCGCAGGTATCGCCACCGCCCCTTTCTGGGTGGAATCTCTCGTGGAAAGCAATGAAAACGGCGGCCTGACTGCCTTACGCTGCGCCCTCGAGCCCGGCGTCATGACACGCTGGCATACGCATCCGCACGGACAGATCCTCTATGTCCTGTCAGGCGTCGGGCTCGCCGAACGCTTCGGCGGCTCCGCTGAAGAACTGCGGGCCGGCGATTGCATCACCTTCGCGCCGAACGAGCGGCATCGGCATGGCGCAGCACCGGAAAGCACCTTCTCCTATATCAGCATCCAGGCCGCGCAGGACGGCAGCGCCGTGACCTGGCTGGAGGAACGGCCATGATCGGCATGCAGTATAACATTCCCCTGCCCGCGGACTACGACATGACGATCGTCGATCGCCGCATCCGCGACAAGGGTCCCCTGCTCGACAACTTCCCGGGGTTGAAGTTCAAGGCCTATCTCTCGGCAAGAAAGGGCGATGCCGTGACGGGGAGCCGGGAAAACCTCTATTCCCCCTTCTATGTCTGGCAGCAGGAGGAGGGCCTGAGCGAATTCATCTACGGCCCCGGCTTCGCGGCACTGACCGGGAGTTTCGGCAGACCCCAGGTCAATATATGGGTCGTCTGGGGTGCGGACACCGCCGCCAATATTCGCAGCGCGAAGTTTGCGGCACGGGAGGTCGTCCCGATCGAGCCTCACGCATCGCTTGCCGAACTCCGGATAGAGGAGAGCGAGGCGGCAGCTCAGGCAATATCGAATGGCGGCGCACTCGCCTCGGTGGTCGCTTTCGAGCCGACCCACTGGACGCTGGTTCGCTTCCGCCTGTTGGCCGAGCCGCCGAAAGATCCGGCCCGATCGGGTCTGCAGATTTACAATGTCGGGCATCTTTCGCTGCCTGACGCCGCCTGAAGTGTCACGGAGACAATCTCCTTGTTTTAATGAGAAGCGGGGCGCTCTATGGATGGAAAGCCTTTCTAAATCAGAAGAGTGATCCCTCCATGGTCGATATCGCAATGATCGAAGCCGCCCGTACTCGCCTCGGCGGTCGGGCGCGGCGCACCCCGCTTCTCTCCTCCCCTTTTCTCGATGAGATCGCCGGGCGCCGCCTGTTCGTGAAAGCCGAGTGCCTGCAGCACTCCGGCTCCTTCAAGTTCCGCGGCGGCTGGTCGGCAGTTTCCGCGCTGGAGCCGTCCGTGCGCGCCAAGGGCGTCATCGCCTTCTCGTCCGGCAACCATGCGCAAGGCGTGGCGCTGGCCGCAAGGCTGCACGGCATCCCCGCCGTCATCGTCATGCCGACGGACGCGCCGAAGCTGAAGATCGCCAATACCCGCGCCTTCGGCGCCGACGTGGTGCTTTATGATCGCGTGAAGGAAGATCGCGACGAGATAGGCGCGCGCCTTTCGAAAGAGCGCGGCCTGACGCTCATCAAGCCTTTCGACGAGCCGCAGGTGATCGCCGGCCAGGGAACGACCGGGCTGGAAATCGCCGAACAGGCTGCGGAGGAAGGCATCGAGGCTGCAAGCGTGCTCGTGCCTTGCGGCGGCGGCGGCCTGACTTCGGGCATCGCGCTCGCGCTCGAATCCCGCGCGCCTGGCCTCAAGGTTCACCCATGCGAACCGGAGAATTTCGACGACACCGCCCGCTCGCTGGCGTCAGGCAGGATCGAGCGCAACGCCGCGCTGCAAGGCTCGATTTGCGACGCCATCATCACGCCGCAGCCGGGCAACATCACGTTTCCGATCCTGAAACGCCTCTGCGGTCCGGGACTCGTCGTGTCGGACGAAGAGGCACAGAAGGCCATGGCGCTCGCCTTCACTCGTTTGAAGATCGTCGTTGAACCGGGAGGAGCCGTGGCGCTGGCCGCAGCACTTTTCCACGGGCAGGACATCGTCGGCGATACGGTGATCGCCGTCACGTCGGGCGGCAACGTCGATCAGGATGTCTTCGAAGCGGCGCTCAGCCGCCACTAAATCCTCAGTTTATGGCGCGACGATACAGCGCCAGCGATCCTGCCAGAGCCAGCAGCGCGCCGCCACAGGCGCGCTCGAGCCATTTCGCTCCTTCCGACTTCAGCACGCGCACGGCCTGCGAGCCGAAAACCGCATAGCCGAACATGATCGCGAAATCGAGCGCAGCGAAGATACCGCCCAGAACGATATATTGCTGCATTTGCGGCGCCGCCGGATCGATGAACTGCGGCAGGAAGGCCGAGAAGAAGAGATAGCCCTTCGGGTTGGTGACGGCGACCATGAAGCTCTTCAGGCCGATGGAAAAGACAGTTCCTCTCGGCTGGCTCGCGCCGGCCTGCAGGGCACCGTCGATGGTTCCCTTCGAGCGCAGCATCATGATGCCGAGAAAGGCGAGATAGGCCGCACCCACCCATTTCAGGGCGGAGAACCAGAATTCGGAAGCCGCCAGCAGCGCACCGAGGCCGATGGCGACGGCACTGATGAGAACCGCATCGGAAAGCACAGCACCGACCATGCCCGGCAAGGCGCGCCTGACGCCGAAGCGCGAACCATTCGTCAGCGCCAGCAGCACGGTCGGCCCCGGCGTCGCGATACCGATGAAGGAAACGGCGGCGAAGGCGAGCAACGTGGTCAGATGCATGTGTCCCTCCTCTTGAAGGGAGGAAGGTTGCATGTGGTGCGGTGCTTAGCAAGAGGGGCTTGCTTCCAGTATGCCGAGCCGCTGATACCCCCCTCTGTCCCTTTCAGGACATCTCCCCCACAAGGGGGAAGATTGGTTACCTGCGGCGCCGACACACCTCAAACGAACATCGAATCTACAGAAACTGTAGTTCATCGGCTTGAACAGAACACGCGGCAAGCTCCCGACGACCTCCCCCCTTGTGGGGGAGATGTCCCGACAGGGACAGAGGGGGGTGCGCACTTCCCACAGACTAGGCTGCCAAGGGCTACTGGCCGTAACCTACTCCACCAACCCAGCGTCCGCCACCGTCGCGGCAACCATGGCACTGCCCATCTGACCCAATCCGATCAATCCGACTTTCATGGGCGGATTTCCTTTTCAATCCGCCTGTTGGGGCAATCGCGGGCACGTCGGCCTCAAGAAAAAACCCGCCGTCTTGCGACAGCGGGTTTCGGATATTTCAGGGTGCTTGCCGCAATCTTACATCGGCAATCACACGCCGGACTGGCCGTCCGAACCGATATAGGCGATGCGCAGCATGTTGGTGGCGCCGGGCGTGCCGAGCGGCACACCTGCCGAAATGATGATGCGGTCGCCGGGCTTGCCGAAGCCTTCTTCGGCGACGATGCGGCAGGCATTGTTGACCATGTCGTCGAGGTCGGTCGCATCGTGCGTGACGACACAGTGCATGCCCCAGACGACGGAAAGGCGACGTGCCGTCTGGATGATCGGCGACAGCGCCAGGATCGGAACCTGCGGACGCTCGCGCGAGGTGCGCAGGCCGGTGGTGCCGGACGAGGTGTAGCAGACGATGGCGGCGAGCTTCAGCGTTTCGGCGATCTGGCGGGCAGCGAGCGAAATCGCATCGGCGCCGGTCGCTTCGGGAAGCGCGCGCTGGGCATAGATGATGCCCGGATAATGCGGCTCGCGTTCGATGGTGCCGGCAATGGAGGCCATCATGGAAACGGCTTCGACCGGATAATCGCCGGATGCGGATTCCGCCGAGAGCATGACCGCATCGGCGCCTTCGAAGACGGCGGTCGCGACGTCGGAAACTTCGGCGCGGGTCGGAACCGGCGCGGAGATCATCGATTCCAGCATCTGCGTGGCGACGACGACCGGCTTGCCGGAGCGGCGGCAGGCGCGGATCAGCTGCTTCTGAATGCCGGGAACGGATTCCAGCGGCATTTCCACGCCGAGGTCGCCACGGGCCACCATCAGCGCATCCGAAAGCTCGATGATTTCCTCGATGCGCTCGACGGCCTGCGGCTTCTCGATCTTCGACATCAGGCCGACGCGGCCATGGGAGATCTTGCGGACTTCCGTCAGGTCTTCCGGGCGCTGGATGAAGGAAAGCGCCACCCAGTCGACTTCGTTGGTGGCGAGGACGGCATCGAGATCGACACGGTCCTTCTCGGTCAGCGCACCGACGCCGAGCAGCGTATCGGGCAGGCTGACGCCCTTGCGGTCCGAAATCTTCGTGCCCGAAATGACCGTCGTGACGATGCTCTTGCCGTCGCATTTCTCGGCACGCAGCGCCAGCTTGCCGTCATCGATCAGCAGGCGGTGGCCGGGCTGAACCGATTCCAGGATTTCCGGATGCGGCAGGTAGACACGCGTGTTGTCGCCGGGGATATCCTGATTGTCGAGCGTAAAGGTCTGGCCCGGCTTGAGATCGACCTTGGTTTCGGCAAACTTGCCGACGCGCAGCTTGGGACCCTGCAAGTCAGCGAGAATGCCGATCGGACGACCACAGCGGGCTTCGACGGCGCGAATGCGCTGGATCAGCGTGCGCATCAAATCATGGCTGGCATGGCTCATGTTGATGCGGAACAGGTCTGCCCCGGCCTCATGAAGCTTCTGGATCATTTCCTCCGTCGAGGAAGCCGGACCGAGCGTTGCGAGGATTTTGACTTTTCTGTTTCGTTTCATCAATTCTGGCTCTCTTGGCTGCCCGGGGTATCGGAGAGCTGAACCATCCAGCTCGCCTGACGCCCCGTGTCGTATTCCTTGAATCCCATCTTCTGGTAGCCACGCGCGTAGCAGTCCTTCACGCCTGGGATCTTGAATTCGTTTTCCGCCACGCACATTTCGACGTCGCCCGTCCAGCGGCCGCCGCGGGCCGCATCTTCTGCGTAGAGGTAATAATAGCGGGACTGGAGCGGCCCCTCGATCAAGGTGGCGCAGGTATTGGCGGGAATCTGCCACCAGCCTTCCGTTACCCAGCCTTCTTTCGCGCGATAGCCGATCGCCACACCGACGAGATTCTGCGTGCCGTTGCAAGTTCGGAAATCGGCGTGGGCCGCATTTGGCATGAAGAAGAACGGCGCAGCCGCAGCGAGAATGAGGAAGGCGATTCGGGCTAGCGGACCTGACCGCTTAACGAAACGTGGCGCGACTTGGCTGGACACGGCTTCCAATTGGCTCCCGGTTATTCGTTGTTGCGTCTTCTTGCGCCGCCATCCCATGAATGTCAACGCAACTCTAATCGATTATATTTTCTTCGCGGACGGTCACGGCGCGACGCGCCGCTCTTCATCCGATCGAAGCTGCAAACCTTGCACCTTCCATCCGCACATGCAATCAAACAAAGAGTTGAAAATTACGATAACCGACAATCCGCATGGCCGACTTCAAAGCTTTCGAAATCATACCCGGCAATCGTGACAAAGGCATGGTCATTCTTGGCGATCATGCCATGCGGCACCTGCCTGAGCGCTACGGCAGCCTTGGGTTGCCGGAAGCCGCGTTTTCCCGCCACATCGCCTATGATATCGGCATCGAAGGCCTGTGCCGCCATCTCTGCCAGAGATTGGGCGTGCCGGGCGTGCTCGGCGGCTTCTCCCGCCTGCTGATCGATCCGAACCGCGGCGAGGACGACCCGACCCTGGTCATGAAGATCTCTGACGGAGCGATCATATCGGGCAATCATCCCATCACGGATGAAGAATGGAACTACCGCATAGAGGCTTTCCACCGGCCCTACCACAAAGCCGTCGACGAGACGATTTCCGCGGTGGCGGAAGCGACGGGCAAGGCCCCCCTGGTCTGGTCGATGCATTCCTTCACGCCGGCGTGGAAAGGCGTGCCGCGACCCTGGCACGCAAGCGTTTTGTGGGATAGCGACGAGCGCGCCGTCGCGCCGCTCCTTGCAAAGCTCGGCGCCGATACCGATCTCGTTGTCGGAGACAACGAGCCTTATGACGGCGCTTTGCGCAACGACACCATGTTCCGCCATTGCATGATGAAGGGTATTCCGCACGCACTGCTGGAAGTCCGCCAGGATCTGATCGGCGACGAGACCGGCATTGTGGAATGGGCCGACCGGCTGTCGCCGATCTTCGCCGAGATCAACGGCGACCCGGCCTTGCACGAATATAGGCGGTATCCTTCACGCACCGGGCCTTACGAGGCTTTGGCATGAGGCGCGGCACCGCCAGCAAATCGAGGAAAAAGAGATGACCACACTCACCAGGGAACAGCAGACGGAGCTCGAGGCCGCCGCATTTCGCCATCTCGTCGCGCATTTGCGCGAGCGGAGCGACGTTCAGAATATCGATCTGATGAACCTCGCCGGCTTTTGCCGCAATTGCCTCTCCAACTGGTATCGCGAAGCGGCCGAAGAAGCAGGCCTGCCCGTCAGCAAGGACGAGTCGCGTGAGATGATCTACGGCATGCCCTACGAGGATTGGAAGAACCTGCATCAGAAAGAAGCCTCGCCTGTGCAAAAAGCCGCTTTCGAGCAAAACAAGCCGAAAGATTAACGCTCCCTTCACCAATACGGCTTGACCTTGCGCGCCATTCGCGGCACGTCAACTGCCCGATCGAATTCGAAATACCGCGCTCGCCTGAAGCGATGTTCCATATCGGTGATCCACCGATCTTATTTGCGACCGGCGGCAGGCGACCCTTTAGGACCCTTTAGGAGAAGTGCATGGAAGAGAACAGCGTCGAGAACGTGGCCGCGGCGGAACTGCGTCAATTCATCGAACGGATCGAACGCCTGGAAGAAGAAAAGGCCGCGATCGGCAGCGACATCAAGGATGTGATGGGCGAGGCCAAGGGTCGTGGCTACGACACCAAGGCGATCCGCACCATCATCCGCCTTCGCAAGAAGGACGCGAACGAACGGCTGGAAGAAGAATCCATCCTGCAGACCTACATGGCCGCACTCGGCATGGAATGATCGAGGCTCTCGTCAGCCTTGCGAAATGATCGGGAGCCGGCTTGCCGGCTCCTTTCTTTTTGGAGCGTGAGAAAACGTCATTCCGCGAAAAGACGGTCGATCAGCGCGGCGGCATTGCCTTGCCAGAGTTCGCCCTTGCCGGTTCCCGACCAAAGAGACAGGAAATCCGGCGATCCCTTCGCCGTCGATGCGCCACGCATGTCGCGCGTGAACTTGTTTTGCGCCGGGAAGGGAAGGATGGCTTCTGGTTTCCCATCCATCTCATCCATGAAGCGGTTTTCGATGCCGCGGGCGAAGCGGCCGGAAAAGGCGCGGGTCGTACGCGTCCTGCGCTCCGGCGTTTCGAGAAGCTTCCTGCGATAGGGCACCGATGTTCCGGCCTCCGCGCAGGCAAGGAACGCCGTACCCATCTGCACGGCCTGCGCGCCCGCCTGCAGCGCCGCCCGAATGCCGCCGGCCGTCATGATGCCACCGGCCGCAATCAGCGGCACGCGAATGGTGCCGACGCACTGCGCCAGGAGATCGCGAAGGCCGATTTCCGGATCCGCCGCCCTGGCATCGAAAATGCCGCGATGGCCGCCGGCCTCGAAGCCCTGCAGCGTGACCGCATCCACGCCGCTCTCCTCCAGCGCCCTCGCCTCATCGAGCGTCGTCGCCGTGCCGATTAGCGGAATGCCGGCCTTTTTCGCCGCGCGGACATGCTCGGCAGGCAGCAGACCGAAGACGAAGCTGAAACATGCCGGCCTGAGGCGCAGCACGGCCTCGAACTGCGCGTCGAAATCCTCCTCGTAGGGCGCCTCAAGCTGCGGCGACGGCAGTTCCAGTTCCTGGCGATATCGAGCAGTCGCCTCCACCGCGCGGTCAACCCGGTCGCTTGCGACCTCTGGGATCGAGTGCGGAATGAAGAGGTTGATCGAAAACGGCTTGTCGGTCCGCTGTCGCACCTGCGCCGCGAAAGCCTCGATGGCCGCGGCATTGGAATAGGCGCCTCCCATGGCCCCGAGAGCGCCAGCAGACGAAGTGGCCGCCACGAGTTCCACCGAAGAAGGACCACCGGCCATCGGCGCGACGACCAATGGATGCTTCAAACCAAGCCGTTGAAAGAGATTGCTGTCCACAGGGGCAGACATGTCCGTTTTCCTTTCAGGAATGTCTGATGAAATCTCAACCGAACATAGGCATCGGACCGTGGTTTGCTAGGAGCGACGAAGCGCCGCGGTACGGGCCTCGATGGCTGCCACCACCGACACCATGTCGAGCCGGCCGTTGCCGAGCTCGACGCTTTCCCCATAGAGCTCGCGGCAAAGGTCGAGAACCGGCGACGCCAAACCGGCGGCGCGCGCCGCCTGCGCGATCAGTTTGGTGCTGTTGAACGCATCGGCCGTTGCCGCCTGCACTGAAAAATCCCGGGCAACAAGCTTCGGAATTTTCACGCGCGTCAGATCGCTGGCCATCGGGCCGCTGTCGATGGCGGCCTGAAAAGTCGCAAGGTCGAGCCCGTTGCTTTCGGCAAAATGCGCGGCCTCGGCGAGCCCCGCCAGCATCGTGCAAAGATAGAGATTGACGGAAAGCTTCATCAGCAACGCATTGCCGACCGGGCCGCACAGGATCGTCTCGCGGCACATGGGCGCAAGCAAGGGCCGCACCTCTGCAACCGCGTCCGCATCGCCGCCCAACAGTGCGACGAGCTGCCCTGTTTCCGCGGGCTTGCGCGAGCCGGAAACCGGCGCCTCGACATAGCGCCCACCGGCGGCAGCGATCTCGGTGGCGAGCCCGCGCGAATAGTCGGGAGAATTGGACCCCATGGACACTACGATGTGCCCGGCAACCAGCTTGGCAAAGGCGGGCGTCCCGCGCTGCAGGGCCGCGTCCAGCACCTCTTCGTTGACAAGCATCAGAATGACGATGCGCGTCTGCCCGAACACCTCTTCGACGCTCGCAGCCACGGCGGCACCAGCCTCCCGCAGAGGATCTGCCGCGGCCGGCGAGCGGTTCCACACCACGAGTTTCGTACCGGCTTTTGCAAGATTGAGGGCCATCGGCTGGCCCATGACGCCGAGACCGACAAAGCCGATCTCCTCGCCCGGCTCGGTGCCGGGACGCTCGCTGACCTTGGTCATCACAACAACTCCGATGGTTCGGGTGACTATGCGATCTCTCGTGTCAGAGCCCGGCGGGAGCGTTTCCCGCCGGGTATCGATCATGCTCCGGTCAAAACCCGGCGCGGATCATAGGGCTTTCCGCTCAGAACAGGCGGTCCAGCCACTCATGCTTGTCCTGCGCCCGGCCGAACTGGATATCGGTCAGCGCAGCCTTCAGGCGAAGGGTGGCAGGACCGGCATTGCCGTCGCCGATCGTGAAACCGTACTTGCGGCCCTTCACCTTGCCGATCGGCGTCACCACCGCTGCCGTGCCGCAGGCGAAGGCTTCGCGCAGGCGGCCGCTTTGGGCATCGGCCTGCCATTGATCGATGGAATAGGGCTCCTCGCGAACGGTCAAGCCCATGTCGCGCCCGAGCTTGATCAGCGAGTCGCGAGTGATGCCCGGCAGGATCGTACCGGTCAATGCCGGCGTCTGCAGCGAGCCGTCGTCGAAGACGAAGAACACGTTCATGCCGCCGAGTTCTTCGATCCAGCGCTTTTCGACGGCGTCGAGGAAGACGACCTGCTCGCAGCCTTCGCGCTGGCCTTCAGCCAGTGCGGAAAGGCTTGCCGCATAGTTGCCGCCGCACTTGGCGGCACCGGTGCCGCCAGGAGCAGCGCGCGTGAAATTCTCGGAAACCCAAAGCGTGACAGCCGATGCGCCGCCCTTGAAATAGGAGGCAACCGGAGAGGCGATGACGCAATAGAGGTAGTCGGTCGCCGGCCGTGTGCCGAGCGCGGATTCCGAGCCGATCATGAACGGCCGGAGATAGAGCGACGCGCCTTCCGCGGTGGGGATCCACTCGCGATCGATCTTCACCAGCTCGCGGACGGACTCGACAAAGACATTTTCCGGCAAGGTCGGCATGGCCAGCCGCTCGGCCGAATTGTTGAAGCGCCGGGCGTTGGCGCTCGGACGGAAGAGAGCAGCACCGCCATCGGGCAGGTGGTAGGCCTTCATCCCTTCGAAGATTTCCTGCGCATAGTGAAGCACCACGGTCGCCGGATCGAGAGCCAGCGCCTTGCGCGCCTCGATCTTGGCGTCATGCCAGCCACGGTCCTGCGAATAGCGGATCGTCACCATATGATCGGTGAAGACGCGGCCGAAGCCCGGATTTTGCAGCAGCGCTTCCCGCTCGCTAGCCGTCGCGGGACTGGGGTTTTTCTGGATGTCGAAGGTTAGTGCGTCGCCGTTGCTCATGGCTCCTCCAATGCTTTATTTGTCGCGGCTTTCGCCGCCCATCTCCCGAAGGATGGTGTAAATCAAATCGGGTGGTATTTGATTGCGTTTACGCCTGTTCCTGCGCAAGTTTAAGAGCGATTTTCAGAAATTTGCGAGGCAAATCGCTATTTCGCGCCGGCAAATGGCTCATTGCTACCGTCAAGCCTCGATCACAGCGCTTTTACGACGGCTTCCGCCGCCGCAACGCCACTTTCATAGGCGCCGTGCGCCGTCGAATATCGCGCCCGCGAGCAGGCCTCTCCGGCAAAGAACAGACGGTCGTCGCAAGGGGCTGCCAACACCCCGCGCAGATCCGACGCGCCGGGCGTCGCATAGGAATAGGATCCGCCGACAAAGGGCTCGCCCGCCCAGGCGGACATGACGAGGGGCGACAGTTTCGCGCCGACATCCGAGCCGAAGACGCGCTTCAGCTGCTCCACCGAGAAATCGAACACGGCATCGATGCCCTGCCGCTCCAGATCGAGCGCGAGATCGGCGGCAAAATAGGCCTCGATGACAGGGGCGCCGAACGGTTTCAGCTGATAGGCGCCTGTGCGGCGGCTATGCTGCGATCCCATGACATGCGTATCCTCGGCAAACATGTCAGGCTCGGCGGTGCGAATGAACAGCTTGTTTGCCAGGCCAAGGGGCAGACGCGAAGCCGCCTCGATCTTCTCCGGCAGCGGCGGCCAGAAGGCGATGCGCTCGGCCGCCAGGACGTTTGTGGAAACGGTGACGATGACGGCTCTGGCCCGCAGCTCGCCCTTGTTCGTCGAAAGCACGATATGGCCCGCGGCGCTGTGATCGATGCGGCGGACCTCGACGCCAAGAACGGTCGGAACCGGCAGGCCGTAGGTCGCCACCAGCGTTCCATAGCCCTGCTGCACGCGCCAGTCGGGGCCAGGGCCGGGATCGTAGCGGCCGAGATCGATCACCGACGACTTGTCGAGTTCCCCCCCGGTCATGAATGCGCCGACCGCGTAAATCCGCTCGCTCCACGGTTCGCCCGGCGAGACCATCGCGGTCAGATCCGCATCCTCATCGCCGTCGTAATCATCGACGCGCTCAAAAAAGTCGTTGACGGCGGCGGCGGCGGCCTTTGCGTCGGGAGTGTCCTGCTCCAGCCGATGACCGCCATCGCTCCAGGGGGCCGGCGTGCGATCGACGGTCAGGCCGATTTTCTCGGCAATACCGGTCCAGGCGTTGGTGCGCGCACCATGCAGCCAGCCGCAGCCGAGATCGAGCGCGGCGCCATCGACCCCGAATGGATGGATCGACCGGGCGCGGCCGCCGACGCGGTCGGAGGCTTCGAGCAGCAGGATCGACAGATCAGGCCGAAGCAACTGCAGTTGCCGGGCCGCACCCACGCCGGCAGCACCCGCGCCGATGACGGCAACATCGACCTCGCCGCCGTTCCAGGACTCGATAGGCATCCCAATTCCTTTTCGCGCAGGCGCCGGTGAGCGAACCGGCCGCACGATGAGATGAACGATATGAGGCTCGCCAATCCGCCAGCGCGAGCCCCCGCCGCCATCTGTAGCCGAGCTCGACGCGGCGTGTAAACGGGCACGACGACGGCCATACCAAATTGCCGCATTGAGCTGAAACGGCGAATGTCGTACGTGCTTCATCCAGACAGATGATGAGGAGAGATCGTGCAGAAGCGGATCTTCGCAACAACGCAAAGGCTGATGCGCATTCTGTGCGCCGTCGCGTTGATATCCGTCGGCTTTGCCCACCATCCGACCGTTTCCAGCGCCCCCGAACTGCCGCTGGAGCTTTCACAGTACCGCTTGCCGGATGGAACCCTGCCGATCATCTGCACGACGGAGAAGACATCCGACGGCAAGCAGCATGGCAAGGCGCATATGCCGGGCTGCGGAGCCTGCCGTATTTCCGCCGCTACGCTGCTTCCAGCCCCGCCGGCCGATCCCTCCGGCCATCTTGCATTCGTGCGGCAGGATGTGGTCGCTCCCGTCAGCGAGACCTTCCGGCGAGAGCTCTATCCCCCCAATGGCAGGCCACGCGCGCCCCCTGCTCTCCAAAACTTTGCCTGAGCCTGCGCTTCAGCGAAAATGCTGTGATTGACGGTCTCGTGGCATTCCGGTCGCCTGCGACGGATCGACATCCGTGCGACCCTGGCGAACGCCTCTTCTCATAAAAAGCCTTGCGGCAGAACCTGCCACGAGGCGCAGAACTCCCCAAGGAACCCGCTCATGATCCGATCGATATGCCATTGCGCTGCCTTCGGCCCCTGCCCCGCCGAGACTTATGCCACTGGAGGCGACAATGCCGACACAGCTCAATAAGACGACGGCAGGGCGCCGAGCCACTTTCAAACCTCGCCAGGAAACGCCTGTGTTCGCGAAGGAATGGTCCATTCCGGCGATCCTCACCGTCTTCCTGCTCGGCGTCTGCGGCCTGATTGCCTACTTTACATGGACGCTCATGCCGCCGACCGCGACGGGACAGAGCCATGTGGGCGGGCCGATCACGCTCAGCGACAGCAATGGCCACGCCATCGAGAATCCCGCGCCGACAAAGCAGCCATAACCCCTGCAGCCGCTTGCCGGCGGCAGCCGGCGAGCGGCCGCATCCGAAAGAAAAACAGCGACAGCTACGGTTTCACCGTAGCTGTCGCTAGCCGACGACGCACTTCTTGACGAAATGCAGCCAGCTGTCGTTGCGCCGAACGGTCGCGCGCGGCAGGCCGAACGGGTCGTTATCCGGCCGTGCCCGCCCGCGCCGCGTGGTCGTCGCGGCACTATAGCCAGCCTCATAGGTCAGCACGCGATCGAGCGGCGTTTCGTCGCCATAGGGAAAGCAAAAGGACGAGACGCCCTCGTCGAGCAGGTCTTCCAGCAGCTCGCGCGAATGCGTGATCTGCCGTCGCGCCTCCTCCATCGGCAATTGCGGAAGATGAACGTGGTCGAGCGTGTGCGATCCGACCTCGTGGCCCAGGCTATGCCACCGGAGCAACTGTTCCACCGACATGCACGCCGCTTTTGCCACGCCGATGGGCGTGTCCCAGACGTTGCTGCCGCCGATCTGGTTCACGACCACGAAATTCGTGGCGGTGAAGCCGAGCTCCTGCAGCACGGGCAAGGCATTGTCATAGACATTGGCATAGCTGTCATCGAAGGTGATGGCGGCAACCTTGCCCGTTTTTTCGCCCCGGATGTAGGGCATTGCGTCGCGCAACGACAACCCCTGGATGCCAAGCCTCTTCAGCCACTCCATCTGGCGCTGGAAGGCCGCGGGATGAACGACCATGCTTCTGAACGGCACGGTGTGCGACGGCGGCACCGCTATCTGATGATATGCGAGAATCGGAACAGCCACGATGCGGGATCTCAGACGATGCGATGCGAACGAAGAGCGATCTTCGCACGATAGAGCGGCCGCAACACTTCTCTGGAGAGCCGTTCCGCCAATGTCCTGGGGGTCTTGATGGTGCTGCCGCCAAGCTGCGGGGAAATCTCGCGCACGCCGCCCGGAAGGACCGCGAGCGGAGACACGCGGGTAAACCAGCTCATCTGCATGGTCGTATCGACGGGCCTGTCGAAGACCGACGTCACTTCCAGCAGGCGGATGGCGGCATCGCGGCTGACAAGCTGGGCCACCATGCCCAGACCGATGCGCTTGGGCTGAATGACATTGGTTTCTCCCTGCGAGAGAACGCACTCGCCATGCTCCTTGCCCATGCGGAACGGGAAACGAATGAACGAGCCCGGCTTCAGACAGACCTTGGCCGCGGCAAAGGCCGCGTGAAACGTATCGTCGATCTCGACATCGTCCTCGAAGATCAGCCCCGCATCGACACCCTGCTCGACGATGGCTGCCCAAGCCTTCCGGTGCGACAGGAAGCAGGCAATCTCGCCTGCGCTCAATTCGAATGGATAGTACGGCTTCTGGAGCCGGCGGCGATAGACACGCTCAATTTCATCGGCCGTCAGGGTGCGGCCATCGACCGCGTCGATGACCTCGCTAGGCACCGGAAGCTTTGCCGCGAGCTTTTCGACCTGAGGCATACGGTCATATGCCCGATGCAAATGGATGATAAAACCGCGAATGATGGGCTGCTTCGGTTCGTCCAGTCTGATGCCGATCAGACCGGACGCATGATCGAACTCGAATCCCGTAAGAGATCTTTCGAGCGGCATCGCCGAAGACGGGCTGAATTCGTGGGTTCGCATTGAGAATACCTCGGTCATTTCTGCGAGGCTCTAGCAACCGTGAATGAAAGCGGGCTTAGGCAAACATGAGGCGAAACTGAAAACGGTTGTTTTCAACCGATCTTGGCAACTGCCGGGCTAGACGAGCAGGCTGATACGTCCGCTGCCTATCCTGTCATCGACCCAGCGGCGCTCGTCCAGCCAGGCGTGACGCTTCCATCCCTCCCAGCTGAAGCCGCACAGCTTCACGTCCCATTCGTCGGCGGGCAATTGCGACAGGGCATAGCGGATGCCGAAAAAGCCGGTGCTCGGAAAGAGCTGGTGCATCCGGCTTTCGGTCACCCCGAGTTCCGCACAGCCTTCGATATAGAATTGCGGCGGCATGATGCGGATTTCCTTGCCGGCAGCGCCGACCAGCTCGATCGTCCGCATCGTCCAGTCGCTTCTCCTGCCCTTCAGGCGCGACAGGAAATTGGGCTTGGGATGGTACTTTCTGATGATATCGGGATGATAGGCGAGCATGACCTCCCTGGCGGCCCGGAAGGTGGCGCTGGTCAGGAAGGTCGGATCCGTCAATCGGCGCTGCATCGGCTTGCTGGAGGCTGCCAGCATGAGAATGTCCGTGCGGGATCCGCTCATGCCGATAGACGCTTTCGGTTCGTTGAAGCGCATCGTGAATTCGGCATTGTCGACGATCTCCGAGAGATCGCGCTGCAGCTTGCCGTTGCCGATTATGATTGCCGTCTTGCGGTTCAAATGCCGTTATCCATCACGTCCGAGCTTGTCGGCCTACTGGAGCTGGATGAAGCCAAACTGAACGAACGAGGCATGGAAAGCATAAATTCTGACACGAACCTGAAAGCACGCGCAATGTCGCCCGCAAGCAACAGGCGTGCCGACCGAAACCATTCCAACCGACTATGCGCCGCAGCAGCCGACTGATCCTTCCGGACCGCGACCGCATGACCGAAAGAAAAAGGGAGCCGAAAGGCTCCCTCGAGGATATGCGCTTCGGAACGACAGGCTATTCGACCGAATTGAACTTCTTCACCTGAAGGAAATTCACGGCGGTTCCGCTGAAACGCTCGGGATCGATGGAAGCCGTCTGCACCTTGAAGCCATCCGTATAAACGGCGGTCGGCTGGGCGCGGAGCGTCGGGCTCACGAAACGCGGTGCCTTGACCGGGCGATTCCCGATCTCGACGCGAGCCTTCGCGATCGCCCATTGCGAAATCATCTTGTCGGTCAGCTTCGGCGCAGTCGTCACCGTTGCCCGGCCGGCATCGGCATCGGCCGCATCCTGCTTGCTCGGCCGCCCGCCCTTGGCTGCAATGCCTGCGGCAATCGCACGTTCCTGCGGCGTTACCGTGTCGAAACTGTCATTGAAGCGATGAGTGCTCGCCTTTACCTCGTTGCGGATCGGCGCCAGCGCCGCCACCTGCATCGGCATCTGCTGGGCCGGTCTCTGCTGCGGCAGGACCGAAGCGATCGCCTGGGCCGCATCGTTGTCGGTCGCCATGCCGCTATTTACGGGCGCAACCTGATCCTTGGAGGCGACATTGTTGGACGGCGGCGTCATCGGAACCGCATTGTTCGCATCCGACCGATCCGGCCGGCTCTGCTCCAGTGCAGCGACGATCGACGGCGAAAGCGTACCTGCGTCGGCCTGATCGTCGATCGATTCCTGATCGGCGTCGGCGGAAGCCAGAAGGCTTTCGGCCAGTTCGGGGCGCTGTGCCGGGACGGGAACGGCAGCCAGCTGACCTCTCATGTCAGCCTCGGCCGATGCCACTTCGGCATCTCCGGGAGCACGGCGATCCAACAGGGAAGGCACCGGCACATGATAGGCGCGCAGATCGGCATATTGCGGCTGATCGTCCGTATTCGGCATGGCGGCGGCGAGCGCATCCTGAGCCGCGTTACGAGACGGCGAGACGAGAGCGGAAGCAACGTCGCTGCCGGCAGGCTGATTGCCAAAAGCGGGCCGAACCTGCGGCACAGGCGCGTTTACGCTGGCAACCTGAACCTGGGCGGGAGCCTGAGCCGGGCTATCGTCACCCTCGTCGCTGGCGGCCGGAGCCGGCTGACCCTTGCGGGCAGCCGAAGCGACAGCCACCGGCGCTGCGGCCGTGCCCGTATCTGCATTGTCCTCTTCTTCATCCGCACCACCGCCGCCGCCGAACAGGCGGGCGAAGAAGCCGCGACGAGGCGAAGAAGAGCTGGCGATCTGGATATTGTCCGACGACATGCGGCGCTTGTAATCGGCCACGGCCTCCTGGTAGCCCGGCAGCGGCCGGCCGTCAGCCGGAATATGCATCGTCTTGCCGTCCGGGAAGAGGCGGACGAGATCCTGGCGGTCCATGCGCGGCCATGCGCGCACGCCGCCGACATCCATGTGGACGAAGGGTGAACCGGAGGTCGGATAGTAGCCGACGCCGCCCACCTGAAGCTTCATGCCGATTTCGCGCAGCTTGGTGAGCTTGACGTCGGGAATGTAGAAATCCATCGCGTTGCCGAGCATGTGCTGGCTCTTCTTGGCAACGCCGGTATGGGCGGAGCGCGTGCGCAGCATCTCGTTGGTGCCGGGCGAACGGAAGCCGCAAATCACGTAGATGAATTCATGCGAACCGCTTTCGCGGTAGACTTCCCAGATCAGGTCGAACAGGCGCGGATTCATCTTCGTCGGCTGATTCTTGCGCCAGTCGCGCAGGATGCGGTTCAGCTTCTCGAGGCCGTCCGGATCGAACTTGCCATTGCGCTTGTAGGTGATGACGGCCTTTTCGCCGGTGTGGACGTAATAGATCTTGAGGCTACGGGTTTCGCCGCCCGCCTGCGAGGGCGTGCCGACGAAAACAGGAGTGGAAACAGCCAAAGCAAGGAGGCCAACGGCTACTACCTTGGCCACCTTGCGAAATATGTCAGAGCACGCAGAATGCCAGCTCAAGCTATTAGGCTTGGTATTTCCACTCAAATTCGGCAATTCGATCCCCGTCCGACAGACAATGTCGCATCGTGTTCCAAATGGCTGTCAATTGCGGTGACACGATGGCAAAAATGCCACACATGGTCGCCCTCTTCATACATGGTGAACGATGCACTAACAAGTGCCTTACGACGGGTAACAAAATATGCTTGCCTAAACGTTAAGCATTCACTCATGCAGCGTTTTTCTGCGGGTCGTCGGGGTCTATACCATAATCCTTCAACTTACGATAGAGAGTTGAGCGCCCGATGCCAAGCTTTCTGGCCACTTGGCTCATCTGCCCACGATAGAATTTCAGAGCGAATCGGATCAGTTCCTCCTCGACATCCGCCAGTTTCCTGACGTCGCCGGCTATATTGGTGCTGACGATGACATTGTCGGAAGCGCTTGCCGATGCATCGGCCGCGGAAAGCGGAGAGGTTGCAGCCGCCCCGTGCGAAACCATGTGCGCCATGCGTTCGCCCCGTTCGACGGCGACGGCATCGGCCGGATGACCATGCGAATTATCCACAACTAAGGTCGGATGCTCGGCGGCGAAATAGCCGGGCAGCTGCGCGGCGATCTGCGGGAAATCCGTGTCAAGCAACTCCGGCCCTTCGGACAGAACGACCGCCCGGAAGATCGCGTTTTCGAGCTGGCGGATATTGCCCGGCCAATCATAGGCCGTCAGCAGCGCCAGCGCGTCGTTGCTGATGCCGAGCGGGTGATCGAGCTTCTGCTCGAGCGCGAACCGGTCAACAAAGGCGCGTGCCAGGTGCGGAATGTCTTCCTTGCGGCGGCGCAGGGCCGGCATGGTGATCGGGAAAACGTTGAGGCGATAGTAAAGGTCCTCGCGGAACCGCCCTGCCTTCACCTCTTCGATCAGATCCTTGTTGGTCGCCGAAATCAGCCGCACGTTGACCTTCTGCGCGACACGCGCGCCGACGGTCTCGATTTCACCCTGCTGCACGGCGCGCAGCAGCTTGACCTGGACTTCCAGCGGCAGATCGCCGATCTCGTCCAGGAACAGCGTGCCGCCGTCGGCCTCCATGAACTTGCCGATGTGACGCTCGGCCGCACCCGTGAACGCGCCCTTTTCATGTCCGAAGAGGATGCTCTCGACCAGATTGTGCGGGATAGCACCGCAGTTGACGGTCACGAACGGCTTGCCGGCGCGGTCGCTTGCGGCCTGGATGGCGCGGGCCACCAGCTCCTTGCCGACGCCCGATTCGCCTTCCAGCACCACCGGAATGTTGGATTGCGCGGCGCGATGAGCCAGATCGATCACCCGCATCATCGCCGGACTTGCCGAGACGATATCGTCGAAGGTGATGCTGCTCGAGCGCGACTTGCGTCCGGCGCGGGCCTTCGCCTCGCGCTGATCGAGTTTCAGCGCATTGGCGATCGATGCCGCGATGCGCTCCGGCGATACCGGCTTGACGACGAAATCGAAGGCGCCGGCCCGCATGGCCTGCACCACGGTATCGATGCCGCCCTGCCCCGTCTGCACGATGACGGGCAGGTCGATGCCCATATCGTTCAGCGCGCCGAGAAACTCTATGCCGTTCATCTCCGGCATCATCAGATCGAGCACGATAACGCTGATCTGATCGATGCCACGCTTCAAGAACTCAAGGCCGAGACGGCCGTTCTCTGCCAAATGGGCAACGTGTCCGTGCCGCTCGATGGCATTCTTCAGCAGACGACGTTGAATCGGATCATCCTCAACAACGAGAATCTGCGCGCCCCCCTTGGCGCTATTGTAACCGGTCATTGGTGCCTCACTTCATGCGAAACCTGAAGCGAACACTCGCAGAAAGGCTTGAACATGAAGTTTTGCCAAACCATCGCATTTTAATCATTATGACGAATATAAAATCGCTTATGATTCAACCGACAGTGCAGGAAAATCAGGCCTTGCGGCGGGCTTTCCAGCCGAATAGACACCAACGGAACGGACGTTCCGAACAATAAAAGCAGAGGAAATATCGCCCATGAGCCCGACCTCGCTCCATCGATCCCTTAATTTCTCCGCGAGCCAGGCCGCCGGCAGCGCGCTCGGAGACCTGCCAGCCTGGAAGCTCAGCGATCTCTATCCGTCCGCGACCTCGCCCGAGTTCCTCGGCGACATGGAAAAGGCCGGCAAGATGGCCGTCGCCTTCGAAGAGAAGTGGAAGGGAAAGCTTACCGATGCCGCCGCCAAATCAGGCGATGCCGGCATCGGCGCGGCTATCAAGGACTACGAGGCGCTGGACGACGTCATGGGCCGCCTCGGCTCCTTCGCCGGCCTCACCTATTTTTCCAACACAATCGATCCGGCCAACGGCAAGCTTTACGGCGACGTCCAGACAAAGCTGACGGACTATTCCGCGCATCTGCTGTTCTTTGCGCTGGAGCTGAACCGCATCGACGATGCGGTCATGGACGCCTGCATGGCGAACGACCCCGCCGCTGGCCATTATCGCCCCTGGATCGTCGACCTGCGCAAGGACAAGCCGCACCAGCTCGACGACAAGTTGGAGCAGCTGTTCCTGGAAAAATCCATGACGAGCGCCGCCGCCTTCAACCGGCTGTTCGACGAGACGATGGCGGAGCTGCGCTTCGAGATCGACGGCGAAAAGCAGCCGCTGGAAGTCGCCCTGAACATGCTGCAGGAGCAGGATCCGGAAGCGCGCCGCAAGGCGGCCATGGCACTTGCCGAAACCTTCAAGGCCAACCTGCGCACCTTCACGCTCATTACCAACACGCTCGCCAAGGACAAGGAAATCGCCGACCGCTGGCGCGGCTTCGAAGATATCGCCGACTCGAGGCATCTGGCCAACCGCGTCGAGCGCGAGGTGGTGGATGCGCTGGCCGCCGCCGTGCGCGACGCCTATCCGCGCCTTTCGCACCGCTACTACAAGATGAAGGCCAAGTGGCTCGGCATGGACCAGATGAATTTCTGGGACCGCAATGCGCCGCTGCCGGAAACGCCCAACGCGCTGATCCCCTGGAACGATGCGAAAGACACGGTGCTGTCAGCCTATGGCAATTTCGCCCCGGAAATGGCTGATATCGCCAAGCGCTTCTTCGATGAGGAATGGATCGATGCCCCTGTGCGCCCGGGCAAGGCGCCGGGGGCATTCGCGCATCCGACCGTACCGTCGGCTCACCCTTACGTCCTCGTCAACTACATGGGCAAGCCGCGCGATGTCATGACGCTCGCACATGAGCTCGGTCATGGCGTGCATCAGGTGCTGGCCGGCGGCCAGGGCGCTCTGATGTGCCAGACGCCGCTGACATTGGCCGAAACCGCCTCGGTCTTCGGCGAGATGCTGACCTTCCGCGCCCTGCTCGACAGGACCACCGACAAGCGCGAGCGCAAGGCGATGCTCGCCCAGAAGGTCGAGGACATGATCAATACGGTCGTGCGCCAGATCGCCTTCTACGAATTCGAGCGCAAGGTGCATACCGCCCGCAAGAATGGCGAGCTGACGTCGGACGACATCGGCGCGCTGTGGCTCTCGGTCCAGGAGGAAAGCCTGGGCCCGGCCATCAAGATCTCGGAAGGCTACGAGACCTACTGGGCCTATATCCCCCATTTCATCCATTCGCCCTTCTACGTCTATGCCTATGCCTTCGGCGATTGCCTGGTGAACTCGCTCTATGCGGTCTACCGCAATGCCGAAAAGGGCTTCCAGGAGAAGTATTTCGAGCTGCTGAAGGCCGGCGGCACCAAGCACCACTCCGAACTTCTGAAGCCTTTCGGCCTCGACGCGACCGATCCGTCGTTCTGGAGCAAGGGCCTGTCGATGATCGAAGGGCTGATCGACGAGCTGGAAGCGCTAGATAAGAATTGAAATTCAGTCTGCTCGCAGGAGCAGGTCAGGCACGTCCGTCATTGCTGCAGCTTTCTGCATGCCCCTCACCCCAACCCTCTCCCCGCGTGCGGGGAGAGGGAGTTACCGCAGCCGCTATACCGTCGTTTGCAAGGAACGATGCGGTGGATGCTGAGCCAGTCCCCTCTCCCCGCAAGCGGGGAGAGGGCTAGGGTGAGGGGCTAGATACGGAAGTTACGGCAATGACGGACGTGCCTGACAATCGACATAACCAGAACCCGATCGAAATCCGCGCATGGCCGACGCCATACCCTACGTCCTCTTCAGGGACGACAGCACAGGACAAGTGATGATCTTCGCCGAGCCGGCGGAGATCATCATCGCCCATACGCGCGCGCAATTCTCCGATGCGCTGGAGCGCATGGAAGAGGCCAAACGGCAGGGAAAATGGCTTGCCGGATACATGGCCTATGAGGCCGGCCATCTCTTCGAAGAGAAGCTCGCATCCTTTGCCCAGGAGAACAGGGAGACGCCGCTGCTCTGCTTCGGCGTTTTCGACGGCCCGGCCGCCGATGGCCATCCCCTTGGCCAGCCGGCCCAGCGCCTGGAAAACCGGGAATTCCTGACGGAGCCGAAAGCGGCCTGGAATTTCGAAACCTACAAGGAACGCTTCGACAGGCTGCATTGGCACCTCCGCCAGGGCGACTGCTACCAGGCGAACCTCACCATGCCGATCCATGCCCGCTGGAATGGCGATGCGCGGGCAGCCTTCTGGTCGCTGATCGAACGGCAGCCGGTGAAATACGGCGCACTCGTCGATCTCGGCGGCCCGGTCATCCTGTCGCGCTCGCCGGAACTCTTCTTCCGCACGGACGATGACGGCTGGATCGAGACGCATCCGATGAAGGGCACGGCCAAGCGCGGCGCGAGTGCGGCCGAAGATGCCGAGATCATCCGCGCCATGCTCGCCGACGAGAAGACGCAGGCGGAAAACCGCATGATCGTCGACCTGCTGCGCAACGATATCTCGCGCATCACCGAGGTCGGCACGCTCGACGTTCCCAAGCTCTTCGACATCGAAACCTACCCGACCGTGCACCAGATGGTCAGCCATGTGCAGGCAAGGCTGCTTCCGGGCATGTCCGTTCGCGATATCCTTGCAGCGCTCTTTCCTTGCGGTTCGATCACCGGCGCGCCGAAAATGCGGGCGATGGAGATTCTGCATGACCTCGAAGACGGCCCACGCGACGCCTATTGCGGCGCGATCGGCATGATCTCCCCCACCGGCGCCATGCGTTTTTCGGTGGCGATCCGCACGATCACGCTTTTCGAAGACGGCCGCGCGGTGTTCAATGTCGGCGGAGGCATCGTCTTCGATTCGACGGCGGAAGCGGAATATGAAGAATGCCTCCTCAAGGCGCGCTTCGCCGTGGGGGACCGATGGATCGACCGGTAGAGGATTTTTCTCTGATCGAGACGCTGCGATACGAGCCGGAAACCGGCTTTGTCCGTTTGCGCCTTCATCTCGCCCGGCTGCAACGGTCCGCCCGCCGCCTCGGCTTTTCAGCTCCGCAGAACCTACTCGGGAAACTGGACCATGCGGTCGCCGGCGCCGCCGCACCTTTGAGGGTTCGGCTGACGCTGGATCGCCAGGGACAAACGGAGGTGACGACGGCGCCGTTTGTCCCGCTGCTGCCCGATACCGTCTGGCGCGTCCGCATTGCGGCAACCCGCCTCGATTCCTCCGACAAGCTGCTGCGCGTCAAGACCACGCGCCGCGCGGTCTATGAAGCGGCGCGCGCGGAATACCGGCCCGACGAGGCAGACGAAGTGCTGCTGCTCAATGAGAAGGACGAGGTTTGCGAAGGCACGATCACCTCGGTCTTCGTCGAGGATGATCCGGACACGCTGCGCACCCCGCCCATTTCCGCCGGCCTGCTCGCCGGCGTCCTGCGCACCGAACTCATCTGCCAGCGCAAGGCCCGCGTCGGCCGCATCCGGCTCGACGATCTGAAGGACCGCACCCTTTACGTCGGAAACTCCCTGCGCGGCCTGATCCGCGCGCAACTCATATGGAATTGACGCATGTTCATCCTCTCGCTCACCTACCTCAAGGGCAATGACGAAGCCGACAAGCACATGGAGCCGCATATGGCCTGGGTGAAGGAAGGCTATGCCAGGGGCTGGTTCCTCGCATCGGGCCGCAAGGTGCCGCGCACCGGCGGCGTCATCTTCGCCCGCGGCGAGCGTGCCGAGCTGGAGGCCTACGTCGCCGCCGATCCCTTCACTATCCACGGTGTCGCCGCCTACGAAGTTCAGGAAATCGCCTTCACCACCGTCATCGATGGATTGGAAACCTTAAAGGGATAAGCGATGGAAGAAGGCCTTTTTCCGCTTATGTCAGCGAAAACCAACCTTGAAGGCAACAAACTCGTCGCATAAGGCGTGTATGTTGCCTTTACTTGACTTTGTCCGGCTAACCCTGAACAGCTCTTTATTGTGACATCAATTTGTGGTTAGAGCCGTTCACCTCGCGCATCCCCGCGCAAACTCTGATTGAGTTTCATGAACCGAACGGCGCACCGCCTTTCGAAGGAGAAAAGAATGACGGAACAGAACTATCCGGTATATGCCGAAATTACCGGTCCGATCGTGATGATCGGCTTTGGCTCCATCGGCCGTGGCACGCTGCCCCTGATCGAGCGCCATTTCAAATTCGACAAGAGCCGGATGGTCGTCATCGACCCGCGTGAAGAGCCAGCCGACATGGAGATCCTGGCAAAGCATGGCGTCCGTCATATCAAGGAATATGTCACCAAGGACAACTACAAGGATCTGTTGAAGCCGCTTCTGACGGAAGGCGGCGGCCAGGGCTTCTGCGTCAACCTTTCGGTCGATACCGGCTCGCTCGATCTGGTCAAGCTGTGCCGCAAGCTCGACGTGCTTTACATCGACACCGTCGTCGAGCCCTGGCTCGGCTTCTATTTCGACAAGAGCCTGAAGAATGCCGACCGCACCAACTACGCGCTGCGCGAAACCATGCGCAAGGAAAAGGAAAAGAATCCGGGCGGCACGACGGCGGTTTCCACCTGCGGCGCAAACCCGGGCATGGTCTCCTGGTTCGTCAAGCAGGCGCTCGTCAACCTCGCCAAGGATATCGGCCTGAAGTTCGAGGAGCCGGATCAGCACGACCGCGAAGGCTGGGCCAAGCTGATGAAGAAGGTCGGCGTCAAGGGCATCCACATCGCCGAGCGCGACACGCAGCGTACCAAGCATCCGAAGCCGCTCAACGTCTTCTGGAACACCTGGTCTGTCGAAGGCTTCATCTCCGAAGGTCTGCAGCCGGCCGAACTCGGCTGGGGCACCCATGAGGAATGGATGCCGAAGAACGCCAAGAAGCACAAGAAGGGCTCCAAGGCCGCCATCTATCTGGAACAGCCGGGCGCCAACACCCGCGTCCGTACCTGGTGCCCGACCCCCGGCCCGCAATACGGCTTCCTCGTCACGCACAACGAGTCGATCTCGATCGCCGACTTCTTCACGGTGCGCGACAAGGACGGCGAAGTCACCTTCCGCCCGACCTGCCACTATGCCTATCATCCGGCCAACGACGCCGTGCTCTCGCTGCACGAAATGTTCGGCAACGGCGGCACCCCGCAGCCGGTTCACCACGTTCTCGACGAGCATGAGCTGGAAGACGGCGTCGACGAACTCGGCGTCCTGCTCTACGGTCACGACAAGAACGCCTACTGGTACGGCTCGCGCCTGTCTCTCGAAGAGACCCGCCGCATCGCCCCCTACCAGAACGCCACCGGCCTGCAGGTGACCTCGGCGGTTCTCGCCGGCATGGTCTGGGCGCTCGAAAACCCGAAGGCCGGCATCGTCGAAGCCGACGAGATCGACTACAAGCGCTGCCTCGAAGTGCAGTTGCCCTATCTCGGCCCGGTTGAAGGCCACTACACCGACTGGACCCCGCTCGACGGCCGCCCGGGCCTCTTCCCGGAAGACATCGACACGAAGGATCCCTGGCAGTTCCGGAACATCCTGGTTCGCTGAGAGTCGTAGGGTTCGCCCGATCCAACACTCTAATGCCCGCACAGGTCGTGCGGGCATTTTTGTTACGCAGGCCAGATAAATCAAGCAGATCCGCTGTGAAGCCTTGCTTTAGCCCAATGGTCGCGCCATCTTCTTTACAACCGATATGCCTCTAGTCCGCCCTTTTCCGCGGGAGACATTTATGAAGATAAGAAACGCTCTTGCCCTCCTCGCTGCCGCGGCAGCTCTTTCTGCCTGCGTCGATTTCGGTGGCTCCAGACCGCCGCCGATGGCGACGAACACCGGCGTCCAGCCGCGGATGAACTCCGTGGAAGGCAGCTGGGCCGATTCGAACGGGCTGAATTCGACATTTACCGCCGGGCGTTTCGAAACGCATACCACGGACGGCACGAACCAGCAGATGGCGTCGGGGACCTACACGACCGATGCCTCCGGCGTGATTCAGATTGATCTCTACTCGAACATCAAGCGTACATCCTCGAAGGTGAATTGCTTCCTGGCCAATCCCAGCCAGCTCAATTGCACCTCCGAAACCGGCGGACATTTCTCGCTCAACCGCCAGGGCTGACGTTAGCCGCCGGAGAGATGAGGCATCATGCGCGGCATGCCGATCCTTTATCTGATGCCTGTCGCAGCATTACCCGTCGCCGTTCTGGCGGCGGTCCTCCCGGTAAACAGTTACCGTGCTCAAGGCATCGAAGCGCTCGATTGCGACGGACCGATGAGCGTTCTCATTTTCGCCTTGCCCGCTTTGCTGGTCTACGGCGCCAGCACGATCCTTTTCTACAGGGGCCGGAGCCGGCGTTTTCATCTCGCAGCCTCTCTCTGCTGCCTGCTCATCTTTTGCTGCGTCGGCTGGAATGCCGCTGCCGCGTTGCGAGAATCCTACGCCGCAGTCGAAGCATGCGCCTGATCTGACGACACGCTCCCTCGCTTTGCAAAATCCTAATGAAGCCAACAGCTTTTGCTTGCGCTCGCTCCGCCGTGATGAAAACATCCGTGCGGGAAACCGCTGCGCGGCAAAGGCGGTCCGGATTGTAATGACCAACAGGAGAGACAGATGAAGCAGCCCTTCGGAGTGGGTCTTTTGGCCGCCACGCTGCTGGCGCTCAGCACAAGTGCCGCCTTCGCGGACTATCAGCTCAACATCCTGCACTTCAACGATTTCCATTCGCGCGTGGAGTCGATCAACAAGTTCGACGCCACCTGCTCCGCAGCCGAAGAAGCCAAGAACGAGTGCTTCGGCGGCGCCGCGCGGCTGAAGGCTGCCATCGACCAGAGGCGCGCAGCGCTTGCGGGCCAGAATGTGGTCGTGCTCGATGCCGGCGACAATTTCCAGGGCTCTCTGTTTTACACCACGTACAAAGGGGCCGCCGAAGTCGAGTTTCTCAATGACATGAAAATCGACGCCATGACGGTCGGTAATCATGAGTTCGATGACGGCGAAGGGCCGCTCGCAGCCTTCCTCGACAAGGCGCAGTTTCCGGTCGTGACGGCCAATCTGGTGGTCGACGATCAGTCGAAGCTCGGCGACCGCATCAAGAAATCCATCGTGCTCGACATCGGCGGCCAGAAGATCGGCATCGTCGGCGCCGTGACGACCGAAACGCCCGAGCTGGCCTCGCCCGGCCCGCATGTGAAGATCACCGACGATGCCGCCGCCATCAGCGCCGAGGTGGACGCGCTGAAGTCGCAGGGCGTCAACAAGATCATCGCGCTCACCCATGTCGGCTATCCGCGCGATGTCGAGAAGATCGCCAAGATCGCCGGCGTCAGCGTCGTCGTCGGCGGCCACTCGCACACGCTGCTGTCGAATACCGACCCGAAGGCCGCCGGCCCCTACCCGACCATGGTCGATAATCCCGCCGGCTATAAGGTGCCGGTGGTTCAGGCCGCCTCCTACAGCAAGTATCTCGGCGATCTCGTCGTCACCTTCGACGACAATGGCGCCGTCAAGGATGCCAAGGGCGATCCGATCCTGCTCGATTCCTCCATCAAGCCCGATCCCGCAATCGCCGCCCGCATACTGGAAATGGCCAAGCCGATCGAGGAACTGCGCAAGAAGGTCATCGGCAGCTCGCAAGGCCCGATCGAAGGTGCGCGTGAAGTCTGCCGCGTTCAGGAATGCTCGATGGGCAACCTCATCGCCGATGCCATGCTCGACCGCACCAAGGCACAAGGGATCAACATCGCCATCCAGAACGGCGGCGGCCTGCGCGCTTCCATCGGCGCAGGCGACGTCACCATGGGCGACGTGCTGACCGTGCTGCCCTTCCAGAATACGGTCGCGACGTTCCAGTTGACCGGAGCGGATGTGAAGGCGGCGCTCGAGAACGGTCTCAGCCAGATCGATGACGGCGCCGGTCGCTTCCCGCAGGTGGCCGGCCTCAAATACAGCTTCGACAAGTCGAAGCCGCCGGGCAGCCGCCTGGTGTCCGTCGATGTCCAGGAAGGCACCGAATTCAAGCCGATCGACCCGGAAAAGACCTATGGCGTCGTCAGCAACAACTACATGCGCGCCGGCGGCGACGGCTACACGGTCTTCGCCAAAGACGGCAAGAACGCCTATGATTTCGGCCCCAACCTGGAGGCTGTCGTCGCCGATTACCTTGGCGCGCACAATCCCTACAAGCCCTATACGGACGGCCGCGTAACCCAGGTCGGCGCGGCACAGCCAGCCGCCCAGCCGGAACCGGCAAAGCCCGCCGATGCCAAGCCGCAGCCCGCGCCCGAGCAAAAACCGGCACCGGCTGCCGCCGATAGTGCCGCCTCCTCGCCTGCACCGACGCCGCCGGCCTCTTCTGCTCCCGCCGTCACGACGCCAGGCACGACCATGCCGGCAAACCCGACGGCCACGCCATCCGTTCCGGCAAATTCGGCAGCCGAAACAGCGGCGCCGACGTCTTCCGCGGCGGCTACCTCCGCGCCCGCCACTTCAACGCCCACGCCCGCGACCGAGACTCCGGCGACACCGGCACCGGCCGCCTCCGCGCCCGCGACGACGGCGCCCATCGCCACAGCACCCGAAACCAAGGCCAGCGAGCCGCCCAAAACGCCGACGACTCACGTCATCGTCGCAGGCGATACGCTCTGGGATCTTGCCAGGACCTACTATGGCAACGCCGGGCAATGGCACAAACTTCTGGCGGCCAACCGCAATATCAAGCCGCATCGTCTGGCCGTCGGCGAAAAGTTGAGGATTCCGGCCAAGTAAGGACGATTTGTCTCGCATGCCCCAGCCGGTCCGGGCTTCCCCGGACCGGCTTTTGTTCCTATGTGAAGTGCTTCGTATCTTGAGAGGAATTCAATCGATGACAGCAGATTTGAGCGCGCTTCCGTCCGATCATCCAAGCGTGAAATACGGCAAGGTCGGCGTGCTGCTCATCAACCTCGGAACACCCGACGGCACCGACTATTCCTCGATGCGCCGCTACCTGCGCGAATTCCTGACCGACCGCCGCGTCATCGAATGGTCACGCTGGAAATGGTACCCGATCCTGTTCGGCATTGTGCTCAACACCCGGCCGCAGAAGGTCGGCAAGGCCTACGAGACGATCTGGAACAAGGAAAGGAATGAAAGCTATCTGCGCACCTATACGCGTAACCAGTCCGACTTGATGGCCGAGCGCCTGCGCGACCTGCCCAACGTCCGCGTCGACTGGGCCATGCGCTACGGCCAGCCCTCGATCGGCGACCGCATCCAAGCCCTGAAGGACGAAGGCTGCGAGCGCATCGTGCTCTTTCCGCTGTATCCGCAATATGCGGCCGCGACGACGGCGACGGTCAACGACAAGGCGTTCGAGAAACTTCAGAAGATGCGCTGGCAGCCGGCGGTTCGCACCGTCCCACAATATCATGACGACGAGACCTATATCGAGGCGCTGGCCAACTCCGTGACCCGGCACCTTTCGACGCTGGACTGGCAGCCCGAAAAGATCCTCGCATCCTTCCACGGCATACCGATGTCCTACTTCAAGCTGGGCGACCCCTACTATTGCTTCTGTCAAAAGACCGGCCGCTTGCTGCGCGAGAAGCTTGGCCTTTCCGAAGATCAGTTCATGGTTACATTCCAGTCCCGTTTCGGTCCCGAGGAGTGGCTGCAACCCTATACGGACAAGACGGTGGAGGCGCTCGCCCAAAGCGGCACCAAGCGCATCGCCGTGCTCAACCCCGGCTTCGTCTCGGACTGCCTGGAGACGCTGGAGGAGATCGCCGAGCAGGCCGCGGAATCCTTCCATCACAATGGCGGCGAGAAATTTGCGCACATCCCCTGTCTTAACGACAGCGAGGACGGCATGAACGTGCTGGAGAAGGTGGTCAGGCGGGAACTGCTCGGCTGGGCATGATGATCCGCCGGGAAGAGTCCCGGCGAAAAACCTATTGCAGCTGCGGCTTCCTGAGGAAGCTGCCGCGATCGGCGGATTTGATGCGCAGCCAGGCCTCGCGGCCGTCGCGCAGCACCCGCATGGGGATCTCGGCGCCGGCCGGTCCGCTCTGCCAGATCTTGCGATAGAAATCGGCGAGCCCGTCGACCTCCCCGTCGCGGATTTCCGAAATGACGTCGCCCCGGCGCAACCCCGCCTTGGCCGCCGGACCGCCATCCGTGACGCTCATGACCACGACTTCGCCGTTGCTTTCTGCGGAAAAGGCACCGAGCCAGGGTCGCGGCGGCTTGTTGACGTGACCACGTTTGATCAGGTCGTCGAGGATCGGCATCAGCAGGTTGATCGGCACGATCATGTTGATGTCGGCGCTGTCGCCATTCTGGGTCGCCATCTGCAGGTGCAGCGAACCGATGCCGAGAAGCTTGCCGTCCTCATCGAGAAGCGCCGCCCCGCCCCAGGAGGGATGGGCCGGCGCGGTGAAGATCGCCTCGTCCAGCAGATATTCCCAATAGCCGGCAAACTCCTGCTTGGCGACGATCTTCGCCTCGACGAACTGGCCGATCCCATCGGCAACGACAACCTCGTCGCCGATCTCGGTCCTGCTGGCATCGCCGAATTCGAGGGCCGGCACATCGAGCGGGCCGAGCGCCTGCACCAGGCCGAACCCCGTTTCCTGATCGTAGGCCAGCGCATGCCCCGGCACGACGCGACCGCTATTGGTCGTCAGCCAGACCTCCTCGGCTTCGGTGATCAGATAGCCGATGGTCAAGACCAGACCATTTCCCCGAATGACGACGCCGCTGCCTTCCCTGCGGACGCCGAGCGTCGTCGCCGTGAAAGCGTCTTCCGGAATTGATGCGTGCACGGCCACGACCGACCGCAAGGTCCTATCTATGTTCATAGCTTCACCCTGATGATGATGCGCGATGGCTTGGCCCGAAAGGTTGGGAGGCGGTGGGCCGGAAATTTCCATAATAAGGTATGAAGATCAATCGCCGGAAGCAAGACCCGGGTCGCGATTGATTGATCGGAGCTGACGAAGATGGCCCGTTTTGAGGCCATTCCTCACTTGCCGAGAACATGCTAACCCACCACATCTGATTGAGCTGCCGTCTCTTTGCTCGACCGAGCATATAGAGGCCGAACGGCAGCGGTTTACGCGACGCGAATTCCGCTACGGGCGGGCGCGTCCATGGAGGAGTTCGATGGTTGTGGGTGGTTTCAGCATCGTCGTGATTGCCCTGGTGGTCTTGGTTATCCTGGTGCTCTTTGCGGGCATCAAGACAGTTCCGCAGGGCTATCGGTACACGGTCCAGCGCTTCGGCCGCTACACCCGGACGCTGGAGCCGGGCCTCAACCTGATCCTGCCTTTCATCGAAACGATCGGCGCACGCATGAACGTGATGGAGCAGGTTCTCGCCGTGCCGACGCAGGAGGTCATCACCAAGGACAATGCCAGCATCTCCGCCGATGCCGTGGCCTTCTTCCAGGTGTTGAACGCCGCCCAGGCGGCTTATCAGATCACCAATCTCGAAACCGCGATCCTCAACCTCACCAAGACCAACATCCGCTCGGTCATGGGCTCGATGGATCTCGACGAGCTCCTGTCCAACCGCGACGTCATCAACGAGCGGCTGCTGCGCGTCGTCGACGAGGCGGCCGAGCCCTGGGGCATCAAGATGACGCGCGTCGAGATCAAGGATATCCAGCCTCCGAAGGATCTGGTCGACGCCATGGGCCGGCAGATGAAGGCCGAGCGTGAAAAGCGTGCCCAGGTTCTGGAAGCCGAAGGGCTGCGCAACGCACAGATATTGCGTGCCGAAGGCGCCAAGCAGGCGGCGGTACTGCAGGCCGAAGGCCAGCGCGAGGCGGCCTTCCGCAATGCCGAGGCCCGCGAACGCCTGGCTGAGGCGGAAGCCAAGGCGACCCGCGTGGTGTCCGAGGCCATTGCCGAGGGCAATGTGCAGGCCATCAATTACTTTGTCGCGCAGAAATACACCGAGGCCCTCACCGCGATCGGTTCCGCCGGCAATTCCAAGATCGTTCTGATGCCGATGGAGGCGAGCTCCCTCATCGGCTCGCTCGGCGGCATCGGCGCCATCGCCCGCGAGGTCTTCGGCGACAATGGCGACGGCAGCGGAGCGCCGCAGCCTCCCCGCCCGCGATCCGGCTCCGCTCGCACCACGCCTTCAATCAATCCGCTGACGTCGAAGGAGAGCTGAGATGCTCGACAATCTCGCCGTCGAACTCGGCCCCTGGATCTGGTGGTTGCTGGGGTTGGTGCTGCTGGCCGCCGAACTGATCCTGCCAGGCTTCTTCCTGGTCTGGATCGGGCTTGCAGGCATCATCGTCGGCGCTTTGTCGCTGCTTTTCTGGGAGAGCGCCTTCTGGATCTGGCAGGTGCAGGGGCTTGTCTTCGCAGCCACGGCAGTCGTCGTCACCCTCATCGGTCGCCGCTATCTCTATAACAACAACCAGACCACCGACGAACCCTTCCTGAACCAGCGCGGCGCCAGCCTGGTCGGACGGACGGCAACGCTGGAGCAGCCCATCACCGAAGGCCGGGGGCGGATTCGTCTCAACGATACCTATTGGACGGTCAATGGACCCGACCTGCCGGTCGGCACCCGCGTCAAGATCGTCGCCAGTAGCGGTCGCGACCTGACGGTGGAACCCGTCTGATCAGGCCACGCCGATCCGCAGCAGGTCGTGGAAATGCACGATGCCGACCGGGCGTCGCGTGTCGTCGACAACGATAAGCGCCGAAATATTGTGGCGATTGAGCACGGCCATGGCGCTCGTCGCCAGCGTCGTTTCCTTCACCGTCTTCGGATTGCGGGTCATCACCTCGTCGACGCGCATGTCGGCAAGACTGGTGCCGAGATTGCGGGCGATATCGCCGTCGGTGACGATGCCGCACAGGCAACCCTCGTCATCGATCACGCCGACGCAGCCGAAGCGCATCTTCGACAGCGTCATGGCCGCTTCCGGCATACCCGTCCCAAGCTTGACCAAAGGTACGCGCTCGCCCTTGTGCATGATATCGACCACATGCGAGAGGCTCGCCCCCAGCTTGCCGCCCGGATGGAAGGTGCGGAAATCCTCGGCCGTGAAGCCGCGCGCCTCCAGCAGAGCGACGGCGAGCGCATCGCCAATGGCAAGCTGCAGCAGCGTCGATGTCGTCGGCGCCAGACCGTGCGGGCAGGCTTCCTGCTCCTTGGGCAGCAGCAGGACCACATCCGATTCGCGCGCAAGCGTCGAGGATTCGCCGGCGGTGATGGCGATCATCGGAATCGAGAAACGGCGGGAATAGCTGATGATGCCGCGCAACTCCGCGCTTTCGCCGCCCCAGGACATCGCAACGATGACGTCGTCCTGCGTGATCATGCCGAGATCGCCATGATTGGCCTCGACCGGATGCACGAAGAACGCCGGCGTTCCCGTCGATGCGAGCGTCGCGGCGAGCTTGTTGCCGATATGGCCGCTCTTGCCGACGCCGGTGATGATAACACGGCCGCTGATATCGCCGATGATCTCTACCGCACGGCTGAAGGGCTCGGTCAGACCATTGGTCAGTGCGCGTTCCAGCGCTTCCATGCCCCGTCTTTCGGTTTCGATCGTTCGCACAGCGGATTCGATCGCACCGTTCGCGATGAGTCTTACAGCTCTCTTGTTCATGAGGGAGGCCTAACGCTTTTCTGCAAATCTGTCCACCGAAGATCGACCTGCGGCCACAGCGCCGGGCTGCTGCATCACGTCGATAATATTGCCGATCCACATCCTTGCGTAGTCCTTTGGCAACCAAGCGTTAACCACGCGGCTTTACACTTGGGTAAGAATTTAGGGCATTTCCAGCAGGATCAGATACAAACAACATGGACATCGGCAAGGACAAGGCGGGTCATGGTGCCCTCCGGCTGACGGCATGGGCGACATCCGCCGTGCTCGGCTGGGGTATCGCATTTTCCGCGCCGCTGCCGGCCCACGCACAATCGCTCCCGCCCGACCAAAGTCTCGACGACACCTTGCCAGCCCCGACAACGTCGGCGGCGCCGGCCGATGCCGCGACCGGACCGCTGACCGACACGCAAACGGGCGCACCGATAAATCAGGCTTCACCGGCAAGCCAGGGATCGGGCGGCAGCGACACTCCGCCGAACATGCGCCTTCGCCTCGATGGGGTCGACCCCACAACCACAGGCTCCACGCTGGATGACGACCTACGCCGCGTCAACCTGCCCGAAACCACGGTCGATGGCCTGAGGACACGCCAGTATCCGGATCGGGCTGATGTCCAAGGCATACCGCTCGGCACGTTCACCCTGCGCCCATCGGTCAATCAGTCGATCAATCTCGAGCGGGACCGCACCGGCTCGGTTGAGGACAACCGCACCTTCCTGCAGACGGACCTGCGCAGCACCCTGACCTCCGATTGGGATCGGCATGCCCTGACAGTCACCGGCGAAGGCGTCTGGCAAAGGAACATCAGCGGCACCGGCGAAGAAAAGCCGACGATCAGCCTCGATGCCGACCTGCGCCTGGATCTTCCTGCCGACACCATCGCGCATATCACCGCCGGCTATCAGTTCTACCGCGAGGACACCAGCGATCCGAACGCCATCGCCGGCGCCTCGAAGCAATCCGCCGTCAACCAGTTCACGACGGGGCTTTCGCTGGAGCGCGACTTCGGCCTGCTGCGCGGCACGACGGCCCTGGCGCTGACACGCACGGTCTATTCCGATGCCGAACTCTCGGATGGAACCCAGGTCACGCTCAGCGACCGCGACCAGACGGCCGGCACATGGCGCGGGCGCATCGGCTACGAACTGTCGCCGGCCATCACTCCCTTCGTCGAAGTCAATCTCGGCCGCGCCATCTACGACCAGACGCGAGACAGCAACGGCTATGCCCGCTCCAACCAGAGCTACGGCGGCAAGGGCGGCGTCGAATTCGATCTGGGCGAAAAGTTCAAGGGCGAACTCGGCTTCGGCTACCAGCATACGGAATTCGACGATTCGCGCCTCGCTTCGGTTGACTCCCCGACGATCGACGGCAATCTGGCCTGGTCGCCGCAGCGCGGAACCGATGTCAGCATCGGCCTTTCCACCACCGTTCAGCCATCCACCACGCCCGGCCTGAGCGGCTATAGCGCTTACCAGCTCACGAGCACGGTAAGCCATCAGCTGCGTGACGATCTCACGGCCAAGCTGACGGGCGGAACGATCTGGCGTGATTATCCTTCCAGCGGCAGTGCGGCCGACGAGACCGAATACGACGCGGCCTTCGGCCTGACCTGGGGGATCAACCGCTATCTCGATCTGACGAGCAATGTCGGCTATCAGCTGACCACCCGGAAGGAGGGCGACGACACACGCCAGCTCCAGGCCGGCGTCGGGCTGACGGTGAAGCGGTAACGGCCGCCCGGGATTCCTCGCAGCCATCCCCGGCGGCAAGCATCCTCTTCAAACGAAACGAGGCCCGGTCCAAGCCGAGCCTCGATGCTTTGCGTCCAAAGACCCGAACGCCTATTTCAGGGCGGCGATCAAGGCCTTCAGTTCGTTTTCGATGGTCGGGCGGATATCCGCGCGCGCCAGCGAGAAGGCGACGTTGGCAAGGATGAAGCCATCCTTTGCGCCACAGTCGAAGGTTTGGCCTTCAAAGTGATAGCCTGCGAAATCCTGCGTCTGCGCCAGCTTCAACATGCCGTCCGTCAGCTGGATTTCGTTGCCGGCGCCGCGTTCCTGGCTCTCCAGGATACGGAAGATTTCCGGCTGCAGGATATAGCGGCCGTTGATGAAGAAGTTGGACGGAGCCGTACCCTTGGCCGGTTTTTCGACCATTTCCGTGATGCGGAAGCCGTTGCCGATCGTCTCGCCGACGCCGACGATGCCGTATTTATGGGTCTGATCGGGGCTGCATTCCTCGACGGCGATGACGTTGCCGCCACTATGCTCGTAAAGCTCGATCATGCCCTTCATGCAGCCCTTTTCGGCGCGCATGACCATATCCGGCAGCAGCAGCGCGAACGGCTCGTCGCCGACGATCTCGCGGGCGCACCAGACGGCATGGCCGAGGCCAAGCGGCTCCTGCTGGCGCGTGAAGCTCGCCGTGCCGGCCTTCGGCAGCAGACCGTTCAGCAACGACAGTTCGGCGTTCTTGTTGCGCTGGCGCAGCGTGTGCTCGAGTTCGAACTGAATGTCGAAATAGTCTTCGATGACGTGCTTGCTGCGGCCCGTCACGAATACGAAATGTTCGATGCCGGCTTCCATCGCCTCGTCGACGACATACTGGATCACCGGCTTGTCCACGACGGTCAGCATTTCCTTCGGCACCGCCTTGGTCGCAGGCAAGAACCGCGTCCCGAGTCCAGCGACAGGAAATACTGCCTTACGAACCTTCTTATGTTGTCCCACTCATACCTCCTGGGCATTAAATCGCTTGGCGCCAAGCCATTCTAAAGGTCAGTAGATTAAATTTGCTACTGTTTTGCAAATAATGACTGACCCGGACTTCCATGGTAAAGAATTTGTTGACTTCGTTCGTTTAGCGTCACGCTTGGGCGAATGCCATGCGCATCCGCCGCACCGAAATCCAACGATTGATGGACAAGGCTGTAGATGACCGTAAACCGCAAAAACTCCCTTCGTGGTCTCGCTCTGGCGCTCGCGCTCGGCGCCTTCGCGGGATTCCTTCCCGTTAACGCCAATGCTGACCCAGGGTTCCAGAAATGGATCGCGGGCTTCTACGCTACCGCCGCCAAAAGCGGCATTACGCAATCGACCTATCGCGATGCATTTGCAGGTGTGACGGACCCCGACCCCACGGTCCTCGAAAAGGCGCAATACCAACCGGAATTCAAGTCCCAAATCTGGGATTACCTGGACTCCCGTGTCAATCCCTATACAATTGATATTGGCCGTAAGATGGCGGTCAAATACGCATCCACGCTGCGCACCCTCGAACAGCGCTTCGGCGTCGACCGAAATATCATGCTGGCAATCTGGTCGATGGAGTCGAATTACGGCGCCGTTCTGGCCAAGAACGACCGGCTGCATTACGTGCCCCGCGCCCTGGCGACACTCGCCTATGCCGACCCGAAGCGGGGCAGCTACGCCAGGAAGCAGCTCATTGCCGCGCTGAAAATCCTGCAGAGCGGCGATATCTCGCGCAAGGAACTGAACGGCTCCTGGGCTGGCGCCATGGGCCACACGCAATTCATCCCGACCAGCTACCTGCTCTATGCGGTCGACGCGGACGGCAGCGGCCATGCCGATATCTGGAACTCGATCCCGGACGCCCTGGCGACGACGGCCAATCTGCTGGCCAAGAACGGCTGGGATACCGGACGCACCTGGGGCTATGAAGTCGTCGTCCCGCCGGGTGGCAGCGCTCAGGCCGGCAAGACCCATACGATCGCCCAATGGGCGGCCCTCGGCTTCGCGCGGCCGAACGGCAAGGGTTTCCGCCTGATGTCCGACCGTGCACAGCTGAAGATGCCCGGCGGCCCGGACGGCCCCGGCTTCCTGATGACCGGCAACTTCTTCACCGTCAAGCGCTACAACGCCTCCGACAGCTATGCCCTGGCTGTCGGTCTGCTCGCCGACCAGATCGCCGGCTATGGCGGTATGCAGCAAACCTGGCCGCGCCCCAGCGGCACGCTCGACGTCAAGCAGAAATTCGAACTGCAGACGCGGCTGAAGGAGCTCGGCTATTATGACGGCGTCGTCGACGGCAACTTCGGATCGGGTTCGAAGGCCGCGATATCGGCCGTTCAGGAACGCATGGGCATGGATGCGGATGGCGAGCCGTCGATGAGCCTGCTGAAGGCCTTGCGCAAGTAAGCCGCCATCCAGCAAATCCGCGGTCGCTGGCGGAGAAGCCGTCCTTGTGCGACCATGGATGCGTGAGCGGAAAAGAAGCTATGATAAAACCACCTGTCCGCGCGACCATGGCAACAGCAAAGTTCATTCTCACGGCATTCCTTGCTGCCGTCATGACGCTTGTCTGCCTTCCGAAAATGGCGGAAGCGCAGGAACGGCGCAGGACGTTGCTCGACATGCTGTTCGGCAACCCCGAGCCCGATTATCCCGACCAGCCGGCCGAGCAGCCGCCGCCGCGACGCAAGGTGCAGCCGAAAAAGCGGCCGACGCCACCGCCTCGCCAGCCGGTGGCCCAGCCGGAGACGCCGCCGCCGACCGAAAAGCTCCCCGATGCCAGGACAATCCTCGTCGTTGGCGACTTCATGGCGAGCGGCCTGGCAACCGGATTGGAGGATGCCTTCTCCACCGCCCCCGGCGTCGTCGTCCAGGCGCGCGGCAATGTCGCCTCCGGCCTCGTTCGGCAGGATTACTACAACTGGCCGCAGCAATTGCCGGGCATGATGGACCAGCTGAAGCCGGCCATGGTCGTCGTCATGATCGGCGCCAATGACCGTCAGCAGATGATCGGTGACGGGCTGAACGAGAAATACGGCACCGATCCCTGGTTCCTCGCCTATGAGGAGCGCGTGCAGCAATTTGCCAAGCTCGTGACGAGCCGTCACATCCCGCTGCTCTGGGTGGGGCTTCCGTCATTCGGGTCGGACCAGCTGACGGCCAGCGCCGTCAAGCTCAATCAGATCTATCAAAGCCAGATGACCAGCGTCGGCGGCGAATTCATCGACATCTGGGATGGCTTCACGGACCAAGGCGGCGAGTTCATCGTGACCGGCTCCGATATCAACGGCCAGCAGGTGCGGTTGAGAACGGCGGACGGGGTCAACTTCACGGCGGCGGGCAAGCGCAAGGTCGCCTTCTATCTGGAGAAGTCGGCGCGACGGATCTTGGGCGATCAGGCAAGTCCCGACATCACCCGCCTCGACACCGGCAACCCGCTGCCGGCACAGCAAGCCAATCTGCCCGCGGCGGAGAGCGAAAAAATCACCCGTACGCAGCCCGTGAGCATTTCCGATCCGGACCTCGATGGCGGCTCGCAACTTCTCGGCGGCGCGCCTGCCCCCGCTGCGACGGCACCGTCGCCGCGCGATCTTCTCGTCGAGAAAGGCCAGATGGACCCCGCACCGGCGGGCCGCGTCGACGACTACCGCCTGCCGGGATCGGTCGCCCGATAGATATGCCGGAGGCGGTTTGACAACGCCGCACGCCGCCAATAGAAGAACAGCATGAGCACGAACAGCGCAGATCATATCGATCGTTACCGCACCTGCCTGCAGGCTGTGGTTCCGTGCGCTTTCTCCGGCCGAGGTCTCCGCGTCCAGTCGTGACGGCCGGAGGCGTTGATGCGTCCGGCGGCGGCTGGACGTAAAGCCCTCGCCTCGAAACATCAACGTTGCCCATGGAGAAAGGCACCGTGCTCAATATCTATAACATCAATTCGCTCGTTCACTGGGAAGAGCGTGACATACGGCTGCGCGACGATCTTACCCGGTTCTTTTCGGATGAAGTCCGCAGCTTCCTGCGATCCGTAAATCCCGCCTGGGATGTCCGAAGGGTCGAGGCCCCTGCCCTCATGCCGCGCAACGTCGTTTCGGATGCCTATTCGAACGAGGACATATGGGTGCAGGAACGGCTGTCGGACACCGATGCCGAACTCGTGCTGCGTCCCGAAACGACGCCGTCAACCTATGTCTACATGCAGCATCTTCTCGGAAATCATTCGAGAACGCGCCTGCCCTTGTGCGTCTGGCAAGCGGGAAAATCCTATCGCCGCGAACAGGATCAGCCGACCAAGCATGTGCGGCTCAAGGAATTCTGGCAGCTCGAATTCCAATGCGCCTTCACCGCCGACAGCGGCAACGACTACCACGCCGCCGCCCTGGAACCGGTCCGCAGGATGATCGCTTCGGTGATCCATCTGCCGACAAGGATCGTGCCGTCCGACCGTCTTCCGGCCTATTCCGAGGTCACGATGGATATCGAGGTCGACAACGGCGACAAATGGATGGAGGTATGCTCGATTTCGAGACGCACGGATTTCCCTGAGCGCTATCGCAGCCAGGCCAAAAAGGGACCGGCGATAGACCACGCTGTCACGGTGCTCGAGATCGCCATCGGGCTCGACCGCTGCATCTACAACTGGAACATCGCGGCGAACAGATAAGCAAAAGGCCGGGTTCATCGCGAACCCGGCCTTTCAGATCCTGTTTGGAACGGCCGTGAGGCTTATCGCGGCAGAACCGTCGAGCCCATCAACGCCTCGTCGATCGCCCGGGCTGCCTGACGGCCCTCGCGGATCGCCCAGACCACCAAGGACTGACCGCGGCGAATGTCGCCGGCCGTCCAAAGCTTGTCGACCGACGTCTTGTAGTCCTTGTCGTTGGCGACGACGTTGGTCGAGCCGCGGCGGTCGGTGTTCAGCGTCAGCTTGCCGTCGAGTTCCTTCAGCACGCTGTCGGTAAACGGACCGCGGAAGCCGATCGCGATGAAGGCGAGATCGGCGCGGATGACGAATTCCGTTCCGGCGATCGGCTGGCGGCGCTCATCCACTTCGCAGCACTTCACGCCCGTCAGAACACCGTCTTCACCGAGGAATTCGAGCGTCGCGACCTGGAACTCACGAACGGCGCCTTCGGCCTGCGAGGACGAGGTGCGCATCTTCGTCGCCCAGAACGGCCATACGGCGAACTTGTCTTCCTTTTCCGGCGGCTGCGGACGGATGTCGAGCTGGGTGACCTTCACGGCACCCTGCCGGAAGGCCGTGCCGACGCAGTCCGATGCCGTATCGCCGCCGCCGACGACGACGATGTGCTTGCCGCCGGCGAGGATCGGATCGGCGGGCCAGCCGGCGCTGTCGATGTTTTCACGGCCGACGCGGCGGTTCTGCTGCACGAGATAGGGCATGGCGTCATGGACGCCCGCCAGTTCGACACCGGGAATGCCGGCCTCGCGCGGCGTTTCCGAGCCGCCGCAATAGAGCACGGCATCATGGTCTGCCAGAAGCTGCTCGATCTTGACATCGACGCCGACATTGACGCCGCAATGGAAGGTCACGCCCTCGCCCTTCATCTGTTCGACACGGCGATCGATGAAGTTCTTCTCCATCTTGAAGTCCGGAATGCCGTAGCGCAGCAGGCCGCCGGCCTTGCTTTCACGCTCGTAGAGGTGAACCTCATGGCCGGCGCGGCCGAGCTGCTGGGCAGCCGCCATGCCGGCGGGGCCGGAGCCGATGACGGCGACCTTCTTGCCCGTGTGCACCGTTGCCGGCTGCGGGCGGATGAAGCCGAGCTCGTAAGCCTTGTCGGCAATCGCCTGCTCCACGGTCTTGATGGCGACCGGCGCGTCTTCCAGGTTCAGCGTGCAGGCTTCCTCGCAAGGCGCGGGGCAGACGCGACCGGTGAATTCCGGGAAGTTGTTGGTCGAATGCAGGTTGCGGATCGCCTCTTCCCAGTTGTTGTTGTAGACGAGGTCGTTCCAATCGGGGATCTGGTTGTGCACCGGGCAGCCGGTCGGGCCATGGCAATAGGGTATGCCACAGTCCATGCAGCGCGCTGCCTGTTTCTGCACTTCCGGGTCCGACATGGGGATCGTGAATTCACGGAAATGTCGGATGCGATCCGACGCCGGCTGATACTTCGCCACCTGCCGGTCGATTTCCAAGAAGCCTGTTACCTTGCCCATGCTTTCGTTTCCTCACTCTAAAAGAGGAGCTCATGGCTCCCGTGCCTGAGGGTCATCCAAGTTTCCCTGTCCGGCACTTTAATTCAAATCCGATTCCGCTGTTCGACACTCGCGATTGCCATGACGGCTACCGCAATGCGAGGCGAAACCCTCGACTGGCGTTTGAACCGGGGCGGATTACTCCGCCGCCACGCTCAACCGGCTGCGCTCCATTTCCTCAAGGGCGCGACGGTACTCGACCGGCATGACCTTGCGGAATTTCGGGCGGTAGTCGGCCCAGTGATCGAGGATTTCCTTGGCTCGCGTCGAGCCCGTGTAGTGGAAATGGTTCGAAATCAGCTGGTAGAGGCGCTCCTCGTCGTGACGTGTCATGTCATCCGAGACGTCGACGCGTCCCTTGTGCATGATGTCGCCGCCGTGATGGTGCAGTTTCTCCAGCAGTTCGTCCTCTTCGGGAACCGGTTCCAGCTCCACCATGGCCATGTTGCAGCGACGGGCGAAATCGCCCTTCTCGTCGAGCACATAGGCCACGCCGCCCGACATGCCGGCCGCGAAGTTGCGCCCGGTTTCGCCGAGAACGACGACGACGCCGCCGGTCATGTACTCGCAGCCATGATCGCCCACGCCTTCGACGATGGCGATGGCACCGGAGTTTCTGACCGCGAAGCGCTCGCCCGCGACACCGCGGAAGTAGCACTCGCCCTCGGTCGCGCCGTAGAGCACGGTGTTGCCGACGATGATCGAGTTTTCAGCGACGATCTTCGAATTTTCCGGCGGACGGATGATGATGCGACCACCCGACAGACCCTTGCCGACATAGTCGTTGCCGTCGCCGACAAGGTTGAAGGTT
The DNA here is from genome assembly GCF_053521765.1 of Rhizobium sp. A37_96. Taxonomy (NCBI): domain Bacteria; kingdom Pseudomonadati; phylum Pseudomonadota; class Alphaproteobacteria; order Hyphomicrobiales; family Rhizobiaceae; genus Rhizobium; species Rhizobium sp. A37_96. The sequence goes on from NZ_JBNWDS010000001.1 coordinate 1,106,342, forward strand.
ACGCCGCGTGCCAGGAAGGCGCCGAAGGACTGACCGGCGGTGCCCCTGAGGGTGACATTGATCGTATCGTCCTTCAAGCCGCGATGGCCATAACGCTTGGCAACCGCGCCCGACAGCATGGCGCCGGCCGAACGGTCGACGTTCTTGATGTCGACTTCGAAGGCGACCGGTGTCTTGGAAGACAGGGCCGGCTCGGCCTTCTCGATCAGCTTGCGGTCGAGAATATCGTCGATCGGGTGCTTCTGCAGCTTGGTCCAGTAGGTCTCTTCCTTGGCGGCATCGACCTTGTGGAAGATGCGGCTGAAGTCGAGGCCCTTGGCCTTCCAGTGGGCAAGCATCTCGTCCTTTTCCAGAAGCTCGGAAGCGCCGATGATCTCGTCCAGCTTGGAAACGCCCAGCGAAGCGAGGATCTCGCGCACTTCCTCGGCTACGAAGAAGAAGTAGTTGATGACATGCTCCGGCGCACCCTTGAAGCGCTTGCGCAGCACCGGGTCCTGCGTGGCGACGCCAACCGGACAGGTGTTGAGATGGCACTTGCGCATCATGATGCAGCCGGCAGCGATCAGCGGCGCGGTGGCGAAGCCGAACTCGTCGGCACCGAGCAGCGCGCCGATGATGACGTCGCGGCCGGTCTTCAGGCCGCCGTCCACCTGCAGGGCGATGCGCGAACGCAGCCCGTTCAGCACCAGCGTCTGCTGGGTTTCGGCAAGGCCGATCTCCCAAGGCGAGCCGGCATGCTTCAGCGAAGTCAGCGGCGAAGCGCCGGTGCCGCCGTCATAGCCCGAGACGGTGATGTGATCGGCGCGCGCCTTGGCGACGCCGGCGGCAACCGTGCCGACGCCGACTTCCGAGACGAGCTTGACCGACACATCCGAGGTCGGGTTGACGTTCTTCAGGTCGAAGATCAGCTGCGCCAGGTCCTCGATCGAATAGATGTCATGGTGCGGCGGCGGCGAAATCAGGCCGACGCCCGGCGTCGAATGCCGGGTCTTGGCGACCGTGGCATCGACCTTGTGGCCGGGCAGCTGGCCGCCTTCGCCGGGCTTGGCGCCCTGCGCCACCTTGATCTGCAGCACGTCGGCATTGACCAGATATTCGGTCGTCACGCCGAAGCGGCCGGAGGCGATCTGCTTGATGGCGGAGCGTTCCGGATTCGGCGAGCCGTCGAAGAGCGGCATATAGCGATCGGCTTCCTCGCCGCCTTCACCGGTGTTCGACTTGCCGCCGATCCGGTTCATGGCGATTGCCAGCGTCGTATGCGCCTCACGGCTGATGGAGCCGAAGGACATGGCGCCGGTCGAGAAGCGCTTGACGATATCGGCAGCCGGTTCGACCTCGTCGATCGAGATCGGCTTGCGGCCGAGCGCTTCCGCACCCTTGATGGTGAAGAGACCGCGGATGGTGTTCATCCGAAGCGCCGACTCGTTGACCATTTCGGAGAACTCGCGATAGCGATCCTCGGCATTGCCGCGCACGGCATGCTGCAGGGCAGCCACGGCATCCGGCGTCCAGGCGTGGCTCTCGCCGCGCATGCGGTAGGCATATTCGCCGCCGATGTCGAGCGTGCTCGCCAGCAACGGATCGCGGCCGAACGCAGACTTGTGACGGGCGACGGTTTCCTCGGCGATCGTATCGAGGCCGATGCCCTCGATCATGGTTGCCGTACCGAAGAAATACTTGTCCACCAGCTCCTGCTGCAGGCCGATCGCATCGAAGATCTGCGCGCCGCAATAGGATTGATAGGTCGAAATGCCCATCTTCGACATGACCTTGAGGATGCCTTTGCCGACCGCCTTGATGTAGCGGTAGACGACTTCGGTCGCATCCACTTCCTTCGGGAATTCGCCGCGCTGATGCATGTCGAGCAGCGTGTCAAAGGCGAGATAGGGGTTGATCGCTTCGGCACCGTAGCCGGCCAGCAGGCAGAAATGATGCACTTCGCGCGGCTCGCCGGTTTCGACGACGAGACCGACCGAGGTGCGCAGGCCCTTGCGGATCAGGTGGTGGTGCACGGCGGCGGTCGCCAGCAGCGCCGGGATGGCGATGCGATCCGGTCCGATCTGGCGGTCGGAGAGCACGATGATGTTGTAGCCGCCGCGAACGGCCGCTTCCGCCCGTTCGCAGAGACGGTCGAGCATCTCCGGCATGCCTTCGGCGCCCCGTTCGACATCATAGGTGAAGTCGAGCGTCTTGGTGTCGAAACGGTCCTCCGTGTGACCGATGGAGCGGATCTTTTCGAGATCGCCGTTGGTCAGGATCGGCTGGCGCACTTCCAGGCGCTTGGCGTTGGCCATGCCGGTATGGTCGAGCAGGTTCGGGCGCGGGCCGATGAACGACACGAGGCTCATGACGAGCTCCTCGCGGATCGGGTCGATCGGCGGGTTCGTCACCTGCGCGAAGTTCTGCTTGAAGTAGGTGTAGAGCAGCTTCGGCTTGTCGGACATGGCCGAGATCGGCGTATCGGTTCCCATGGAGCCGACGGCTTCCTGCCCTGTCGTCGCCATCGGCGACATCAGCAGCTTCGTGTCTTCCGTGGTGTAGCCGAAGGCCTGCTGGCGATCGAGCAGCGACACGTCGCGGCGCAGCGCCCGCGGCTCCACCGGCTTCAGGTCTTCGAGGATCAGCTGCGTGCGGTTCAGCCAGCTACGATAGGGATGCTTGCTGGCAAGCTCCGACTTCACCTCGTCGTCGGAGATGATACGGCCCTTCTCCATGTCGATCAGCAGCATCTTGCCGGGCTGCAGGCGCCACTTCTGGACGATCTTCTCTTCCTCGACCGGCAGAACGCCGGCCTCGGACGCCATGATGATGCGGTCGTCGTTGGTGACGAGATAGCGGGCCGGACGCAGGCCGTTGCGGTCGAGCGTCGCGCCGATCTGCTTGCCGTCGGTGAAGGCGACGGCGGCCGGGCCATCCCACGGCTCCATCAGCGCAGCATGATACTCGTAGAATGCCTTGCGTTCGGCCGCCATCAGCTGGTTGCCGGCCCAGGCTTCGGGGATGAGCATCATCACCGCATGCGCCATGGAATAGCCGCCGCGCACGAGGAATTCGAGCGCGTTGTCGAAACAGGCCGTATCCGACTGTCCTTCGTAGGAGATCGGCCAGAGCTTGGAGATATCGTCGCCGAACAGCGGCGAGGACACAGATGCCTGGCGCGCGGCCATCCAGTTGACGTTGCCGCGCAGCGTGTTGATTTCACCGTTATGGGCGACCATGCGATAGGGGTGCGCCAGCTTCCACGACGGGAAGGTGTTGGTCGAGAAACGCTGGTGCACCAGGGCAACCGCCGTCTCGAAACGCGGATCGGAGAGGTCCTTATAATAGGCGCCCACCTGATAGGCGAGGAACATGCCCTTGTAGACGATGGTCGAGCTCGACAGCGATACAGGGTAGAAGTTGCTCTCCTCGCCCTCGTATTCGGCATAGATGCGGTTGGAGATCACCTTGCGCAGGGTAAAGAGGCGACGCTCGAACTCCTCGTTCGTGCCGGCATCGCGGCCGGCGCCGATGAAGACCTGCACATGATGCGGCTCGGTGGCGGCGATGTCGGGGGCCTTCGACAGCGAGGAGTTGTCGACCGGCACGTCGCGGAAACCGAGCAGCACCTGGCCTTCTTCGGCAACGACCTGCTTGATGGCCGCCTTGAAGTGCTCGATCAGAGCCTCGTCGCGCGGCAGGAAGCAATGGCCGACGCCATATTCGCCCGCCTTCGGCAGGATGACGCCCTGCTTGGCCATCTCCTCGCGGAAGAAACGGTCCGGGATCTGCACGAGAATGCCCGCGCCGTCGCCCATCAGCGGATCAGCGCCGACGGCGCCGCGATGCGTCAGGTTTTCGAGAATGAACAGGCCGTCGCGCACGATCTGATGCGACTTCTGGCCCTTCATGTGCGCGACGAAGCCGACGCCGCAGGCATCGTGCTCGTTGCGCGGATCGTAGAGGCCCTGCTTCGGCGGGATGCCAACAGCGCGTTTCGACGTTTTGGCCGTGGCAGCTGCATTGGCGGCTGCGGTCTGGTCAAAACTCGTGAACGTCGTCCTGTTCGTCATGGTCTTCCCTCCGGTAAGGCCCGCGTCGCGGGCGATCCTTCGTCTCGCGCGGTCCGTTTCCGGATCCGACGCGCGACAGCGCTGTTGCATTGTGAAGATCCGGCCGCGAACCGTGGCCCCGTGAGTGGAGCCCGTCGTCAGCGTTCCGCGCCTTGCTATTCCACCGCCGCAGTACCCACCGCCCGAAAGGCTTGAAAGGGCATGCTCTCGACGACTATAGCTCGAAATCCCGACATCGTCAGGACCCTGGGGGCACATCTTCGGCCTCGGCGGCCAAAATAGGACAGCAACCCTGTCCTAATTCATCAGCTCTATGCCAGAAAGCTCACGTCTTCGCAAGAGCAAAACGGCAAAAATTCGTCAACGAAAGACGGAAGATTGCCCATGTTGTATAAATCGAGCAATAAAGTTTCGCTGCGGCGCATCATTTTATTTGTTGATTGCGTAGATCAATTTCTGTGATGCATTCTTCAAGTTCATGCTCTTGATAGGTTTTTGCATTGGCGTAATGTCCGCCCGACCCTATTTAACCTAGCCGTAATTCAATCTTTCAACTGGTGCATTTCCATGTTCTTTGCTTCCGATAACTGGGCCGGCGCCCACACCAAGATCGCTGAACGTCTCCTCGCCGAATCCGGTGGCTTTGCCACCGCATACGGCTCGAGCGACTTGGATCAGAAGATCGAGGCCAAATTCGCCGAGGTCTTCGAGCGCGACGTCGCCGTTTTCTTCGTCGCAACCGGCTCCGCCGCCAATTCGCTGTCGCTTGCCAGCGTCCAGAAGCCGGGCGGCATCACGTTCTGCCACAGCGAGGCGCATGTGGCCGAAGACGAATGCGGTTCGCCGGATTTCTTCAGCAACGCGCGGCTGGCAACGGTCAGGGGCGCGGCCGGCAAGATCGACCCGCAGGCGCTCGCCGCAAAAATTGCCCGCTTCCCCCAGGACGCCGTGCACCACGGCCGCGCCGCCGCCGTGACGATCACGCAGGCGACGGAAATCGGAACGGTCTATTCGCTCGACGAGATCGATGCGGTCGCCTCCGTCGCCAAGGCGAACGGCCTGCCGCTGCACATGGACGGCGCACGCTTCGCCAACGCCCTGGTCGCTCTCGGCGCGAGCCCCGCCGACATGACATGGAAGCGCGGTGTCGACATCCTCTCCTTCGGCGGCACCAAGAACGGCTGCTGGTGCGCCGAGGCGATCGTCTTCTTCGATCCGGAGCAGGCAAAGGAGATGCCTTTCATCCGCAAGCGCGCCGCCCAGCTCTTCTCCAAGTCGCGCTTCATCGCCGCGCAGTTCGATGGCTATTTCCAGGATGGCCTCTGGCTCGATCTTGCCCGCCACTCCAACGGCATGGCCGATCGCCTGCGCGCCGGCATCGAAAAGGTGCCGGGCGCCCACCTCGCCTGGCCGACAGTCTCCAACGAGGTTTTCGCGATCATACCGAAATCCTCGGCCAAGACCGCCGAGGACAAGGGTGCGAAGTTCTACGAATGGCCGATCCCGGAATCGCAGCCGGATCTGGTCGGCGATGACCAGACGCTGATCCGTCTCGTCACCAGCTTCGCCACGACCGAGGCCGATGTCGCGAACTTCCTCGCCTGCCTGGGCTGACACGCACGAAGAGAGCGCCGGAGCCGGCTCGGAGCCGGACGGCGCTCATATAGACCGCAGGCGGACTAATTCTAATTCCGATGGGCGAACATTGCCGAGGCCGACTGGTCGCTGTGGGCGAATGCCGGAGCATGGTGAACGATCACCGTCATGGCCACGACGCAGGCGACAAGTCCGGAAATGAAGATGGCACCATAGGTCATCGGGACGGATATCCTCGCTCAGCTCCCTCGTAACCATCAACGATAACAGCCAAAGCTGACTTCGACCTGAACCGGTGCAATGAGAGGGCGGGACGCGCAAAGATAGAAAATTCAGCCGGCAGAAGATTTTCCGATGGGAGGCCGATCGCATCGATAGGATCGGAAACGGTTTGGTCGCGCCCGGTAAGCCCGACCGTTGTCAGGTCGATCTCGGCCCCCTGACCTTTGCCAGAATATCCTCCGAGAGCGCTTCAACCAGAAGCCGGTCCGCCCCCTTGCGGGGCACGAGCACGAATTCCACATCCTCGAGGGTAGGCAGCCAGCCCGGCCCGATTTCCATCAGGCCGGCGGGCGCCATGCTCCGGGGCTGGACGAGGACGCCCATGCCGGCGCGCGCCGCCGCCGTCAGGCCGCTGAGGCTGCCGCAGGTGCAGACGATCCGCCACGGCATCTGCTGCCGGCGCAGCGCCTCCAGCGCCACCGCGCGCGTAACGCTCGGCGTGGGAAAGGCAATCAGCGGCAGAGGAGCCGCGAGCTTGCGAATGCGATCCGGATCGCGCGCCAGCCACACCAGCGGCTCGCGATAGACGAGCTTGCCCCTGACATCCCCGAGCCGGCGCTTCGCCAACACGAGATCGAGATCGCCATTGTCCTGCATTTCATAAAGCGTGCCGCTGAGAGCGACCGTCAGCTCAAGATCGACGGACGGATGCGAACGGACGAAGTCTTCCAGAACGTCAGGGAGCTGGCTGGTGACGAAGTCCTCGGAAACGCCGAGCCGAAGGCTGCCGCGCAGGCTGTTGCCGGCAAAAAGCTGCCGCACATCGCCTTCGATCGACAGCATCTGGCGCGCATGGCCGAGCAAGGCCTCGCCGTCGCCGGTCAGGACCACGCGATGCGTGTCGCGCGCCAGCAGCTTGCGCCCGAGTTCGGTTTCCAGCCGCTGTATGTGCTGGCTGACGGTCGATTGCCCAAGACCGAGACGCTCCGCCGCCAGCGTGAAGCTGCCCATCTGCTCGACGGCGACGAAGCTGCGCAACTGCGTGAGATCAAGCATGGCTTATCCTGTATCGCGATAACTGTTATTCCTTGCATCGTGGATCACGATAGGTCTATCTGCAAGGATTAATCCTGCGACTTGTAACTGCGATTGGGGTAGGCACGATGCGCCGCTTTCTTCCAGACACCTTCACCATGCTGCTGGTGCTCACCGTTCTGACGGCATCCTTCTTTCCCGTGCAGGGAATGAGCGCCAAGTATTTCGGCATTGCCACCAATTTTGCCATCGGCCTGCTGTTCTTCCTGCATGGCGCGCGCCTGTCGCGCGATGTGGTCATCGCCGGCATGCTGCACTGGCGGCTGCACCTCGTCATTTTGCTGACGACCTTCGGCATCTTCCCGCTGCTGGTGCTGGCCATGGGCCATATCGTTCCGAACAGCATCCTGCCCGTGTCGCTCTATACGGGCATGCTGTTCCTGAGCGTGCTGCCCTCGACCGTGCAGTCCTCCATCGCCTTCACCTCCATCGCCGGCGGCAACGTGCCGGCCGCGATCTGCTCGGCGTCAGCCTCGAATATCTTCGGCATGTTCCTGACGCCGCTGCTCGTCGGCGTGCTGTTCTCGGTCGGCGGCCAGGGCGGCTTTTCCTGGGATGTCCTGTGGCAGATCATGCTGCAGCTGCTCGCCCCCTTCATCGCCGGCCAGTTGCTGCAGCCATGGATCGGCGACTGGATCCGCTCCAAGAAGAAGATCCTGATGCCGGTCGATCGCGGCTCGATCCTGATGGTCGTCTATTCGGCCTTCAGCGAAGCCGTGGTCGAAGGGCTGTGGCACACCTTCTCGGTGCTCGATATCGCTACCGTCATCGTTGCCAACATGGTGCTTCTTGCGATGGTGATCTGCATCACCATGTTCGGCAGCCGCGCACTCGGCTTTTCGAAGGCCGACGAGATCACCATCACCTTCTGCGGCTCGAAGAAATCTCTGGCGAGCGGCGTGCCGATGGCCAATGTCATCTTCGCCGGCCAGGGTATCGGCGCCATCGTGCTGCCGCTCATGCTGTTCCACCAGATTCAGCTGATGACCTGCGCGGTCCTTGCGCAGAAATACGCCGATGCGGCCAAGCGCCGGGAAGCGGCAAAGGCCGGGGCAAAGTCGGCTGAAGCGACGCACGCCGCCTGAGAATTCCAAAAGATTCCAAAGTATGAGCCAAAACAAAAGCGGCGCCCGAATGGGCGCCGCTTCTCGTTTGACCTTGGGAGGATCAATGCCGATGGCGGTATGGGACCGCCATCGGCCGCATGTCTTAGTTTATGTGTGCCTCGATGGCCTTCGGGGTTTCCACGGGCTCGGCCTCAATGGAGATGCGGCGCGGCTTCATGGCTTCGGGAATGTTGCGCAACAGATCGATGTGCAGCAAACCATTCTTCAGCGAAGCAGCCTGGACCTCGACATGATCGGCGAGCTGGAAACGGCGCTCGAAGGCGCGCTTGGCGATACCGCGATAGAGATATTCGCTGGTTTCAGCCGGCTCCTCGCTCTTTTCGCCCTTGACGTGAAGCACATGGGCATGGGCCTCGATGCTCAGTTCCTTTTCGTCGAAACCGGCAACGGCCATGGTAATGCGATAGGTGTTTTCACCGGTACGCTCGATATTGTAGGGCGGATAGGTCTGAGCCTGATCCGGCTGGCCAAGACTGTCGAGCATGGTGAACAGACGGTCGAAACCGACGGTGGAACGGTAAAGGGGAGAAAAGTCTACGTGGCGCATGGAGTCCTCCTGTGAGCGACAATTGCGATTTCAAGGTTTGTCCCATGACCCCACTCCGGGCGGCCTCGGGACGGTTTCGCAGGCCCGTTTGGCACCTGCAGACTGGAAATGGGGATCGCTTTTCCGGAGTTCAAGACCCCTGTGCAGCTGCGCGTATCCTGCGGAAAAGCATTGCGTGAACCGCAGATGAACGGTTGGTTCGGAACCCGTTCAGGCTGGCGGGCGTATCACTGAATCATCGGAACACCATCATCCGATGACTGAAGTGTATCGTCCCTTCTTCTTCAGTCCTTGCTCGGCCGGCGAAGCGGATTTCTCTATTCCGCGAGCCGGCCTTTTTTATTTCCGGCCTCAGCGCAGCAGCTTCAGCGAGCCCGTCAGCGATTTCACCCATTTCGATGGACCCGCTATTCCCAGGCCGTCGATGGCTTCCTCGGAAAGATCGCGGCCGGGAAATGTGGCCTCATACTCCCTGTAGTCGTGCAGAGACCGTGCGAAAGCCGGAAAGGCAACGACCGCCCGCTCTCCCTGCTGAGGTAGCGCCTTCAGCAACAGCGATCGGATGGCATCGGCATCGGCCTGCAGTATCGGCACCGGCATGTTCGAGCTGATGTCGATCGCACGCTGTTGCCTGTCGACCAATTGCCTTGCCGCAAGTGCTGGAAATCGCGCCCCCAGCCCTATCGCGATGGCGCCGGCAGTATTGGCGATCAGCCCCAGCGGCAAATCCGGATTGATGATGATGGCGAGACGAATATCGGGGAGCATGGGAAACCTTTTGCTGTTGTCGACGCTGGCCCGCAGAATATCTTCAACATCCGGGAAGTTCCTGCCTTTCATTGCTGAAAATCGATGATAGAAGGTAGATTCTACCTTAATATACTGGCATTGGGGTCACATATGCCTTCTACGCTCGAACCTATCGACCTGAGAATCCTTGAGGCGCTCCAGAAGGACGGACGCCTGACCAATCAGGCGCTTTCCTCCGAAGTCGGGCTTTCCACCTCGCCATGCTGGCGGCGCGTGCGGCAACTGGAGGAAACCGCGGTCATCCAGGGCTATACGGCAACGCTGGACAGGCGCCAGATCGGCCTCGGCGTCCTCGCCTTCATCAGGGTGAAGATCGACAGCCACAGCGAAGCCGAAGCCGAGGAATTCTCGCGCGACGTCCTGAAGCTGAGCGAAGTCGTGGCGTGCTACAGCATCGCCGGGGACGCGGATTTCCTATTGCAGGTCGTTGCCGCCGACCTCGACAGCTATGCGGATTTCGCCATGGCCGTCGTTCGCCGTCTGCCGCGCATCAAGGAGATGCAGACAACCTTCGTGCTCAAGGAGATCAAGCCATTCAAGGGCTTTCCGCTTGACGTCGGGCAGCGATGACGGCGCAGGACTTGGAATGCCGTCTTCAGTGGTCGACACTTGGTTGCCGTGCAGTCGACACTTGGTTGCCGTGCAAATGCCTCCGCCCCTTTACGTTTGGATCGCAGGCATCCTATTCTGGAAAAATGGCAGCCCAGTCGGGGTATTGAATGTCGGCGCTCCCTTTCTCGAAGATTTCCGCATCGCTGAACGCGCTGCTCGCCGCAATCGGTCTGTTGACGGTGGCAGCGCTTACGACACCGGACATATCCGGACAGACCAGGCTCATCCTGGAAGTCCTGCTTGCCGGCGTCTGGGCTGCCTATGTTCTGCAACTGATCGAGACGCTGATCATGCAGCGCAAGAGAGACGTTCGCGGCCGGGCGCTGGAAATCGCCGTCGACGTGCTTGCGGTTTTGGTCCCCGTGGCCGCATTCCTTTTCATCCGCGGACGTGACCAGAGCCTCTATTGCGCCATCTGGCTCTTGAAGCCATTGCGCGGCTCGACCTTTTTCCGCCTGCTGGGCAGAGTCCTGAGCAAGGAAGCGCGCAACCTGATCGGCGTCACCTCGATCTTCGGCCTCGTTCTGTTCAGTGCGGCGCTCGCGGCCTACATCATCGAGCGCGACGTCCAGCCTGACAAATTCGGCAGCATCCCCCTGGCGATGTGGTGGGCGGTGGTCACGCTATCCACGACAGGCTATGGCGACGAGATCCCGCAAAGTTTCGCCGGCCGCATTCTTGCCGGGCTGGTCATGATGAGCGGAATCGGCATCTTCGCGCTATGGGCGGGTATCCTTGCCACCGGCTTCTACGAAGAAGTCCGCCGGCAGGATTTCGTGCGCAATTGGCAGCTGGTGGCAGCGGTGCCGCTCTTCCAGAAGCTCGGGTCGGGCGCACTCATCGAAATCGTGCGGGCGCTGAGACCTCGTGTCGTACCGGCCGGCGCCGCAATCTGCCGCAAGGGCGATACGGGCGATCAGATGTTCTTCATCGTCGAAGGCCGTGTCAGCGTCGCCACACCGAACCCCGTGGAGCTCGGCTCCGGCAGCTTCTTCGGCGAGATGGCGCTCATCAGCGGCGAGCCCCGCTCGGCGACCGTCAGCGCCGTGACCGAAGTCTCGCTGCTGTCGCTCTATTCGTCGGACTTCCAGATGCTGTCCAGCAGCAGCCCGGAAATCGCCGAGATCATCCGCAAAACCGCACTCGAGCGACGCGGAACAACCACGAAAGCCTGATATTGGCGACGTCGTGGCAAGGCGCGGTCGAAAGCGTCACAGGCGCCGGCGCTGCCGTCGGAGAGGCCGATGGGGGGATGCCGGCACCAAGGATTCAGCCAAAAGGGGACCGCCAACAAATCTGTTGCAATTCCGTCCATCTGCGCTATCCCCTTGAGGTGGGCCATTTGTCAGCGAGGCGCGACATCGCCATGGATTCGATCCTCTATTCCAAGGCAGACAATCCGGTGCCGGAGAACCGCACCGAGGGGTTCTTCGAGAGCTTCGACGGGTGCAAGCTGCGCTACGCCATTTTCCGTTGCGAGCAGCCGGTCGCGAGAGGCACCGTGGTTTTGCTGCAGGGCCGCAACGAGTTCATCGAGAAATATTTCGAGACGATCCGCGATCTCACCGCCAAGGGCCTGTGGGTCGCGACCTTCGATCTCCGCGGCCAGGGCGGATCGGAGCGGCTGCTGAAGGATCCCCTGCGCGGCCATATCAGCCGATTTTCGGATTATGAGCGCGACCTGACCGTATTCCTCGACAAGATCGTCCTGCCCGATACCCGCCTGCCCTTCTTTCTCCTCGCCCATTCGACGGGCGCGCTGATCGCCATGTCCGCAGCCCCTGGACTCGCAACCCGCATCGACCGCATGGTGCTGTCGGCGCCCTTTATCGGCCTCACGGGTCATGGCGCCTCGCCGGGCCTCATCCGCTTTGTCTCCGGCACCGTCAGCGGCATCGGCCTTGGCCGGATGCAATTCAGCAAGAAGTTCAAGGAAAAACCCTTTGCCGACAATCCGTTGACGACGGACGAGCAGCGCTATCGACGCAATATCGGCATCGGCACGACCTTTCCGCAGCTCTGCCTGGGGCCGCCGACGGCACGCTGGCTGTCGCAAGCCCTGCGGGCGATCGAGCGCGTCAACCGGCCGGAACACCTGTTTTCGATCCCCATCCCGACCGTTCTGATCGCGCCGACGCGGGACGGCGTCGTGCCCTATGCCGATCAAGAGCGCCTGTCGCGCTATTTCCGCGCCGCGCAGCTCGTGCCGATCCACGGCGCCAAGCATGAAATCCTGCAGGAGCGCGATATCTACCGCAACCAGGCCCTCGCCGCGATCCACGCCTTCATCCCCGGCAGCGATACGAAAATCAATGCCTACGAGATAGAAGCGGAAGCGTGACGCTGAAGCAGCTCGCTATTCCTGGAAGCGCCCGGAGCAATTCCAGGAATAGTGCATAGCGGCTTTCCGTCCGGAATTGCGCGAACGCAAAAGGACGGAACGTTTTCGCGATTCAGGGAAAAGCGGAGGCTCTAGCGGGAGAGGATGGCCAGAGCCTGTTCATAAACGGCTCGGCTGCCTGCGGCGATGATCGTTCCGCCCATTTCCGGCCTGCCGCCATCCCAGGTGGTCATGATGCCGCCAGCCTGCTCGACGACCGGAATGATGCCGCCGACATCATAGGGCTTTAGCGAATTCTCGATGACGAGATCGACGTGGCCGGCCGCAAGCAGCGCGTAGGCATAGCAGTCCGTGCCGTAGCGGAAGAGCCGGACCTGGCTTTCGATCTCGCGATATTTGGCAAGTTCCTCGCCGACGAAGAGATGCGGCGACGTGGTGAACAGGATGGCCTTCGACAGGCTGCCGCAATCGCGGACCTGCAGCCGCCTTTCACCGTCCGGGCCGGAATAGGTGGCGCCATAGCCATCGGCGAAATAGCGCTCGCCGGTGAAAGGCTGGTCGATCAGACCCATCACGGCACGGCCGTTCGTCTGCAATCCGATCAGGGTTCCCCATACCGGAACACCCGAAATGAAGGCGCGCGTGCCGTCGATCGGGTCGATCACCCACACATGCTCGCGATCGAGCCCGACATTGCCGTGCTCCTCACCCAGAATGCCGTGATCGGGAAATTCGGCTTCGATCAACGCGCGAATCGCCTCTTCGGCAGCGCGATCCCCTTCCGTCACCGGATCGAAGCCCTTGGCTTCCTTGTTGACCACATCGACGCCGGCGCGGAAGCGCGGCAGGGTTTCGGCCTTGGCCGCCTCGGCCAGACGATAGAAGAACGAACGATCGGGAAGCATGGTCAATCCGAGTGAGTGGCGGGATGAGCGAAGTCATAGCGCATATGAGCAGCGAAGCAAACCGGATGCTGAAGCGACAGGCGCAATGCCTGCCGATCAGGCAGAATTTTCAGAATTGCCTAATTATTTTGCACTGCAATAAAATGCTTGACATTTGTGCAGTGCGATAGCAGTATCCGGCTACAGTCTTTTGACTGTAAATACCCTCCTTGGGTGTTTCCTCCCTAGACTTAGCCGCGCCACGAGCGCGGTTCTTTTTTGGCCGGACCGGCGATTTCCGGGGGAAGCCGCGCTCGCTACGGCATTGTGGAGCGCACCTTCGTTTTCAGAAAATCGAGAACATCGACCTTCTCCGTCTGGATGGGCAGCGTCATGAACTGGTTGATAGCCGTAAATATCATCCAGTGGGTCGGCCGCTCCCAGATCTCGATAACGGTGGACCAAGGAATTTTCGCCGATCCCAGATCAGACGCGACGTCAAACCCCTCGTCATAAAAAACAAACGTCGCCTGTCGGGTCTGCATTCGGCGGAATTTTCCGACAGTATTGCGGTAATGCGCAATCCACGCGACGAGAATCATAGCGGGATAGAGAAGAACAAGGCCGCCGAAGACACCGGTCAGCCATCCGGCATCACCGCTCCAAAGCTGCCAAAGAAACAGCGCAACCATTGCAATTTCCGCGACCCAGAGACGCTTCTGATTGGCAATCAGCCGCCGCCAGACAAAAGTCCTCACAGCATCGCGTACGATTTCTTCTGTATAGGTGACGGTGATAGTCTGATGCATGGCCCATCTAATGCGTTCAGCCTATCGCCAAGCTTTGGATTTCCGCATCATCCATAGGCAGATCTAACTTGCTGATGCATCCTTTGGCGAGCCGAACGGCACGGTCACTCCGCCGCCAGCGCCGGATCGCCCGTATAGGATTCCACATGCTCGGCCATGCGCTTCATGAAAAGCGTGATGGCTTCCGCGACCGTGTCGAAATCCGGACGTTTCTCCAGCGTCGTCTCATCGACATAGAGCGAACGATTGACCTCGATCTGCAGGGCATGCAGCCCGCGCGAGGGGCGGCCATAATGCTCGGTGATGAAGCCGCCGGCATAGGGCTTGTTGCGCACGGCGTTGAAGCCGAGTTCCTCGAGGATCTGCATGGCGGCGCGCGAAAGCTCGGCCGAGGCGCTGGTGCCATAGCGATCGCCGAGAATGAAATCCGGCCGGGCATTGCTGCCGGCGATACGGATATTGCCCGGCATGGAATGACAATCGACCAGCACGCCGAAACCGAACTTGACATGGGTGCGCGCGATCAGCCGCCGAAGCGTGGCATGATAGGGCTTATAGATGGTGTCGATGCGCTTCAACGCATCCTCCACCGGCACGCGGCGCGCGTAGATCTCCATGTTCTCGGCGACGATTCGCGGAATGGTGCCGAGCCCGCCGGCCACGCGCAGAGAATTGATGTTCGCATAGGGCGGCAACGCGCCGTCGAACATGCGCGGATCGAGCTCGTAGGGCTCGCGGTTCACATCGATGTAGGCGCGCGGAAAGTTGGCAAGCAGCAACGGCGCGCCAAGCGAGCTTGCGGCCGAAAAAAGCTCGTCGACATAATGGTCTTCCGAGCGCCGGATGGCGATGCCCTGAAGGCGGGACTGCGCGATGAAATCCGGGGGATAGACGCGACCACTATGAGGCGAGCTGTAGACAAACGGTATCGTCTGGGAGGCGGGCTCCAATACCTCGAAAATCTCGAAACTACGCATTTCCGCCGACATCAACGTCTTTACCATGCCAACAACTTGTCGCAGTAATCATGTTGCCAGTTGCATGACCGCAAGTCCATAGTAACTTGAACGAAATGGCCTTAATCCAAAGCGCCGTAATCGAAATCTCCGGATGCCCGGCCAGCGGAAGCGCAACGCGCTTTCGTGGAAAGTAACTATGCCTCGAACAAATGCTGGAATGGCGCGTTTTGGCTGTCCATTCACAGCTTGTTTACGGCGTGGCGCTAACCTAAACGCTGGACGAGTCCAACAAGACAAAGTTGATTAGCGAAAAGATGATGACCCAGAAGATACTTCTTGCCGAAGACGACAACGACATGCGTCGCTTTCTCGTGAAAGCACTCGAAAAAGCCGGCTACAAGGTCTTGTCCTTTGACAATGGAGCAAGCGCTTACGATCGGCTGCGGGAAGAGCCGTTCTCGCTGCTTTTGACTGACATCGTCATGCCGGAGATGGATGGCATCGAGCTGGCCCGCCGCGCCACCGAGCTCGATCCGGACCTCAAGGTGATGTTCATCACCGGCTTTGCGGCCGTCGCGCTGAACCCTGATTCGAAGGCGCCGAAGGATGCAAAGGTCCTTTCCAAGCCCTTCCACCTTCGCGAACTCGTTGACGAGGTCAACAAACTCCTTGCCGCGTAGGGCTTTCGGCGGCCTCGTCACAAAACCGAAAAAAGCCTATTGACGGCCACCAAGGTTTTGTGATCTATGCGCCGCCATCGGATGGGCGTGTAGCTCAGCGGGAGAGCACTACGTTGACATCGTAGGGGTCACAGGTTCAATCCCTGTCACGCCCACCATCCTAATTCGCTGAAAAGCAAGGCCTTTCGAGAAATCGAAAGGCCTTTTCAGTTTCATATCGATCTGTGGAACGTCACGTTTGCCTTGAACCGGATTGTCCCAAAGGCTCCCCGGGAGCCAAGGCGAATTGCAGGCGGTCAGCGATCCAGAAAATGCCGGAAGACTGCCGTCGTCGGATAGGCGTAGACGCCACGATCGACAAAGCCATGGCGGTAGAGGCAATCCCTCAGCGCCAGCCAGTAGAAGGTGCTGTTCGGATCCGGCGACCCCCGATGCCAGGAATAGGCTTCCGGCTCGCAATAATTGAGAGCCCTGTCATATCTTGCCAGCACCACCGGATCGCTGTCGGCACGAATGCCCTGGTAAGTCTGATAGTTTGAAGGCGCCTCACCTGCGGAGACGCATGCCAGGCTCAAAATCGCCCCCAGCGCTAACATCATTCTCATGTGCTTCGATCTCCAACTTGCCGCGTCCCGAAAATTCGAGCGCAGGTCGAGAATAATCGCCTTTTGGGCGATAGCCAATCACATGCTGATGTTCGTGGGGATTGCGCGCTGCGCGAAGCCTGCGACACAAGTTCCCGCCACAAGCCGCTTGACTTCCGGCCGCGCCGTCATCCTACTGTCACATCAGCGCATCGATCATACGGGAGGACGAGATGACGGTGATGAAGCGGCAGTTCTACAAGAACCACAAGCCCAATGGCGACGAATATATGTTCCACCTCGCCCGCGATACTGAAAGCGGCGAAGTCTTCGTCATCCGCCAGGCGGACTATACCGTCGACGGCGGCAGCGAAAAAACCATGACCCTTTACGAATTCCTCGCCGGCGGCGGCAACCGCCAGAATGCCCTGCTGCAACTGATCGGCTCCCTCGTCCCGGAAGCCGCGCCACACTGAGGGATCTCGCGCAAAAGCGTGCAGCGGTTCCGTGATAGCGATATCGCGAACCATCGGCCTGAAGCGTGACGAACTGATTCGAAAGATCGGAATGCGCTTCAGGCCTGCGTGTCCGCTTCGGGTTGACTGCCACATTTGGATCGGCGAATCTGCAGGGGCTTGAAAGGAGCCCCTCTTATGCGATTCGCAGGCATTGCTTTTGGATTAACCGTATTGACGGCAACGTCGGCCGGCGCTGTGGAAAATTTTCCGTCGCAAGGCGTCACCGTCGTCAGTGGAAAATGTTCCAAACTCGTGGTCGGCAAGCTCGATGCCTCCAAGGGGTGCAAGGCCGAAATCGCCAGCGTGACGACCCCTGACGGCACGGTGACTTTCATCTTCACCTCCGGCGGCAAGATGCTCGGCTTCCAGGGCAACGGCAAGGGCATCAAGCCGGGCAGCCAGAAGGGAACCGCGCAACTGCCGATCGATATCATCTCGACGGGTGCCGGCAACAAGATGGCCGGCCGGGTGGAAGCCAAGGGCACCTGCACGTTCGCCAATCCCTACGCGGGCAAGCCGATCGCCATCGAATGCTCGGCTAAATCGACCGAAATGAGCTTCAACGGCAACTTCACCTCCGACGGCAAGGCGCCCCGACACAAGTGAGCGGCGTCCCCGGCGTGACTTGCGGCCGGACTAGTGCCGCCGGCCGCTCTTCTGCTTGTGGCCGTGGTTGGCATCGGCCGGCGCTTCGCGCGAAAGGTCCGCGCCATTGACGTGGGCCGGGACGTGAACGTCCTCATGCGTCACGGGATGCAGCGTCAGGTCCACCTGATGCGGCGGCAGGACCTGGGCCTGCCGAAGCGTGTTCGGCCGGGCCTTCTTCTGCCGCTCCGTCAGTTCCGGCTTTTCCGATTGTTCTTTGCGGTGAATGGGGTTCGGGCTCATGGGAGCTGCTCCTGTCGGTCGTTGTCGTTGAAACACTAGATCCGCTCTAGGATCCGCTTGGCGGGCGGCACAAACATGCCTCAAGGGCAAACGCCGCCTTTTCCGTTTGGTTCCCGGAATTCTCAATTATCGGGAGTAGCCGCCGCGGCCGCCATTTCAACTCTTGACCTGCGTCGCGACTTCACTAACTATGAGCCATCTCCGCGCCTCTCTGACATCGGCGACGGATTGAACTTTGGTGCCGGGCCCCTCTGGCGAGAGTTTTCACGGCGCTCTCGCGATGTCGGTACCGCCTGCAGATTAGCCGGCGGATTTTTTTCCATGATCAGTCTGACCATGCCTCACCCGCATGCCGTCTTTGGTATGCGGCCATGCGCGCGACCCGGATATAGTCACTCGTCTTGCAACGAGGTGCGCCGATGACACCGGCCCCTGCCTCCAGATCCGTGCTCGGCTATTTCGGCTGGGCGTTTGCCGTCACCATCGGCGGCCTTGCCCTCGGCGCCCTCCTGGGCTGGAACACCACCGGCACCTTCGGCGGCCTCGCCACCGCCTTCTTCATCTGCGCGGTCCTGGCCGTCCTGGAGATTTCGCTCTCCTTCGACAACGCCATCGTCAATGCCAACAAGCTCAAGGAAATGACCCCAGTCTGGCAGCATCGCTTCCTGACGTGGGGCATCATCATCGCCGTCTTCGGCATGCGCATCGTCTTCCCGCTGATGATCGTCGCCGTCGCCGCCTGGATCAATCCCTGGGAGGCATTGAAGCTTGCCGCCGCCGAGCCGGAGCAATATGCGCAGATCATGCGGGCGGCACATCTGCCCATCGCCGCCTTCGGCGGCACGTTCCTGATGATGGTCGGCCTGACCTATTTCTTCAATCAGGAGAAGGATGTGCACTGGATCGGCTTCATCGAGAAGCGCATGGCGCATTTTGCCACCGTCAAGGGTGTGGAAATCGCCTTCGTGCTGATCCTCGTTCTCGTCTTCAGCTCCCTGCTCGACGGCGATGATTCGACGACCTTCCTGCACGCCTCCATCTACGGTCTCCTGACCTTCCTGCTGGTGGAGGTCCTGGCCGGGTTTCTGGATGCGTCGCAAAAGACGATGAGCGCTGCGGCAAAGGGCGGCTTCGGCGCCTTTCTCTATCTCGAAATCCTCGACGCCAGCTTCTCCTTCGATGGCGTCATCGGCGCTTTCGCCCTGACGCAGAACCTGTTCATCATCGCCATCGGCCTCGGCATCGGCGCCATGTATGTCCGCTCCATGACGATCATGCTGGTGGAAAAGGGCACGCTCGCCCACTACCGCTATCTCGAACATGGCGCCTTCTACGCCATATTGATCCTGTCGATGATCATGTACGTGCAGACGCTCATGCATATTCCGGAAGTCATCACCGGCCTCGGCGGCGCGGCCCTGATCGGCATCTCTCTCTGGTCGTCGATCCGCTACAACAGGCGCAATAACCTCGCCCCTGCATCGGCAAACGACGAGCACGACAGGGCGGAAGCCTAGGCAGACGAGTTGCGATCATCGCCATTCGCGGCCGAGCCGTGACGCATGCAAGACGGAAGCCGCTTACGACGGCTTCCGTTTTTGATTCGGGAAGACGTCTTCGGCGGACTTTCTTCGGACTTTCCAAACCAAGGTCGCCGAATGTTTACGATCTCGACGCATTGACGCTGGTGCTTTAAGAAAAAATATCGCAATGGCGATGAAAGTTGTCGAAGGAGCGTAAGCGAAAGCGCAATGGTTGCGCATCGTCGAGACGGCTCCCGAATGAGACGCTCAGGGGAGGCAAAACATGGCGGCAAAGATCGTTCCGGTGATCATGGCAGGCGGCAAGGGAACACGACTGTGGCCGCTATCGCGCGCTTCCGCCCCGAAGCAGTTCATTCAGTTCATCGGCGACAGGACGCTGTTTCAGAATACGCTGGAACGTGTGGCCGATCCGGAGCTTTACGAGGCACCGATCGTCCTGACCAATGAGGAATTCCGCTTCCTCGTCGCGGAGCAGGCGCGCGAACTGGGCCTGAAGCTTGCCGCCGTGCTGTTGGAACCGGTCGCGCGCAACACCGCCGCCGCCGTTGCCGCCGCCGCGACACTCGTTTCCGAACTTTTCGGCAAGGACGCGATCATGCACGTCCTCGGCTCCGATTACGAGATCGACGCCAGCGCGACCTATTACGACTGCGTGCGCCTGGCGCGCGATACGGCGCACCATGGCAAGCTCGTCACCTTCGGCATCACGCCGACGGAGCCTGCCACCGGCTACGGCTATATCGAAAGCGGCAAGGCGCTTTCGACCGGCGCCCATGCCGTCAAGCGCTTCGTCGAGAAGCCCGCGCTCGAAAAGGCCGAGGAGATGGTCGCAAGCGGCGGCTTCTACTGGAACTCGGGCATGTTCATGTTCTCGGCAAGCCAGCTTCTCTCCGAGATGAAGGAATTTGCGCCGGACGTCGAAAAAGCCGCCAGCAAGGCCGTCTCCAAATCGACGCGCGATCTCGATTTCACCCGCCTCGACGCCGACAATTTCGCAAAGAGCCCGGACATTTCCATCGACTATGCCCTGATGGAAAAAACGGCGAATGCCGCCGTCGTTCCCTCGCCTTTCACCTGGTCCGACCTCGGCAGCTGGGATGCGGTTTGGAAAGTCGGCAAGCGCGATGAAAGCGGCAACGTCTCGGCCGGCTCCGCGACCCTGGTCAACACGAAGAATTCGCTCGTCATGAGCCACAGTCTCCACGTCGCCGTTCAGGGGCTTGAGGATGTCGCCGTCATCGCCAGCGAGGATGCCGTCTACGTCGGCCCCTTAAGCGAAAGCCAGGAAGTCGGCAAGCTCGTCAAGCTGCTGGCGAGCCAGAAGGCGACGGCCAAGCTCACCGAAACGCATCCGACATCCTACCGCCCGTGGGGCGGCTATACGTCGGTGCTGAACGGCGAGCGCTTCCAGGTCAAGCGCATCTTCGTGCTGCCCGGCAAGAAGCTGTCGCTGCAGAAGCATCATCATCGCTCCGAACACTGGATCGTCGTCAAGGGCACGGCCGAGGTGACGGTCGGCGAGAATGTGCAGATGCTGCGCGAAAACGAGTCGATCTATATCCCGCTCGGCGAAGTGCACCGCCTCTCCAATCCGGGCAAGATCCTGCTGGAGCTCATCGAGGTGCAGACGGGCTCCTATCTCGGCGAGGACGATATCATCCGTCTCGTCGACGAGTTCGGCAGAAGCTGAGCCGAAGTAAAGCAATAGAGTTTGCAAAAACGGCGGGTAAAACCCGCCGTTTCTGTTTCCGGACGACATGGCAGGAGATGACGAAGCAAAGAGAGACGCCTTGCTTTCTTTCGCTGCATTGCACACACTGCCCATGGGAACAGCAATCACCGCACAACGATGCGGGCAAGGCGAAGAGACATATGGCGATCAAGGCGAGCATCTATCATCTCACCCATTACAAATACGACAATCCGGTCCGCCTCGGTCCCCAGATCATCCGCCTGAAACCCGCCTCGCATTCCAAGACCCGTGTGCTGAGCCACTCGCTGAAGGTCACCCCCTCAAATCATTTCGTGAACCTGCAACAGGATCCCTACGGCAACTATCTCGCCCGTTTCGTCTTTCCCGATCCGGTGACCGAGCTGAAGATCGAGGTCGATCTGGTCGCCGACATGACGGTCTACAATCCCTTCGACTTCTTCGTCGAAGAGGAAGCCACCAAATGGCCCTTCGACTATCCCGAGACCATCCGCGAGGATCTGTCGATCTACATGACGCCGGAAGAAACCGGCCCACGGCTGCAAGCCTTTCTCGATACGCTCGACCGTTCCGAGCAGCCGACCGTCGACATGATCGTCGGCATCAATGCACGGCTGCAGCAGGAGATCGGCTACGTCATCCGCCTGGAAACCGGTGTGCAGACGCCGGAGGAAACTCTTGAAAGAGCCAAAGGGTCTTGTCGCGACACCAGCTGGCTGTTCGTCCAGATCCTGCGTCATCTCGGTCTCGCCGCACGCTTCGTCTCGGGCTATCTCATCCAGCTCACGCCGGATCTGAAGGCGCTCGACGGCCCCTCCGGCACCGAAGTCGATTTCACCGATCTGCATGCCTGGGCCGAGGTCTATCTTCCCGGAGCCGGCTGGGTCGGCCTTGATCCGACCTCGGGCCTTCTGACCGGCGAAAGCCATATTCCACTCGCCGCCACGCCGCATTACCGCAACGCCGCGCCGATCTCGGGCGGCTATTTCGGCGAAGCCAGGACCGAATTCGACTTCAAGATGACGGTCACCCGCGTCGCCGAACATCCGCGCATCACCAAGCCCTTCTCCGACGAAAGCTGGGAGGCGCTGAACGCGCTCGGCATGGAGGTCGATCGCATCCTGCAAGCCGATGACGTGCGCCTGACCATGGGCGGCGAGCCGACTTTCATCTCGATCGACGATTTCCAATCGGAAGAATGGAACACGGCCGCCGTCGGTCCGACCAAGCGCGACAGGGCCGATCAGCTGATCCGCCGCCTGCGCGATCGCTTCGCGCCCGGCGGCTTCCTGCATTATGGTCAGGGCAAATGGTATCCGGGCGAAAGCCTGCCGCGCTGGACCTTCTCGCTTTACTGGCGCAAGGACGGCAGGCCCATCTGGCAAAACCCGGCTCTGATCGCGGAGGAAACCGCAAAAACCGGCGCGAACGACGAGGACGCCGGAAGGCTTCTGGCCGCGATTGCCAGCGAACTGGCGATCGAGCCCGACATGGTGCAGCCAGCCTACGAGGATCCGGCCGAATGGATCGTCAAGGAAGGCAGCCTTCCCGAAAACGTCGATCCGTCCAATTCGAAACTGAAGGACCCCGAGGAGCGCAGCCGCATCGCCCGCGTTTTCGAGCGCGGCCTGACGACACCGACCGGCTATATATTGCCCATACAGGCATGGAACGCCCGCGCCGGCCGCACGCGCTGGGTCAGCGAAAAGTGGCGCACCCGCCGCGGCAAGATTTTCCTTGTGCCGGGCGATTCGCCGGTCGGCTATCGCCTGCCGCTCGGCACGCTGCCCTATGTGCCGCCGTCACGCTATCCCTATATCCATACCGCCGACCCCACCATTCCGCGCACGCCTTTGCCCGACGTCATCGTGCCGGCTGGCCGCGCCATGCCGGAAGCCTCGTTCCAGGCCGACGAAAGCGCGCAATCGCGCGTCGAGCAGACGCTCGGCGAAATCGGCGGCGCCGTGCGCACGGCAATCTCCGTCGAGCCGCGTGACGGCCGGCTCTGCGTGTTCATGCCCCCGGTCGAACAGATCGAACACTATCTCGAACTGCTGGCGGCGGCCGAGAATGCTGCGGCCGAGCTTGGCCTTCCGGTCCATATCGAGGGCTATTCGCCGCCGCAGGACGAGCGCATCAACGTCATCCGCGTCGCGCCGGATCCCGGCGTGATCGAGGTCAACATCCACCCGGCATCGAACTGGCAGGACTGCGTCGATATCACGACGGCGGTTTACGAAGAGGCGCGGCAGACGCGGCTCGGCACCGACAAGTTCCTGATCGACGGTCGTCACACCGGAACCGGCGGCGGCAACCATGTCGTCGTCGGCGGCGCCAATCCGAACGACAGCCCGTTCCTGCGCCGTCCCGACCTGCTGAAGAGCCTGGTGCTGCACTGGCAGCGCCATCCCTCCCTCTCCTACCTCTTTTCCGGTCTGTTCGTCGGCCCGACCAGCCAGGCGCCGCGCATCGACGAAGCCCGTCATGACAGCCTCTACGAGCTGGAAATCGCCATCGCCCAGGTGCCGGCTCCCGGCGGGGGGCAACCGCCGCTTCCATGGCTGGTGGATCGCCTCTTCCGCAACCTTCTGACCGACGTCACCGGCAACACCCACCGCTCAGAAATCTGCATCGACAAGCTTTTCTCCCCGGATGGACCGACGGGACGCCTCGGCCTGGTCGAATTCCGTGGCTTCGAGATGCCGCCGAATGCCCGCATGAGTCTTGCCCAGCAATTGCTGGTGCGCGCGCTCATCGCCCGCTTCTGGCGCAACCCCATCGATGGCGGGTTCGTGCGCTGGGGCACGACGCTGCACGATCGCTTCATGCTGCCGCATCACATCTGGCAGGACTTCCTCGACGTGCTTGCCGATCTCCGCGAAAACGGCTTCGATCTGCGGCCGGAGTGGTTCCAGGCACAGCTCGAATTCCGTTTTCCCTTCTGCGGAGAGGTGGAATACGAGGGCAACAAGCTGGAACTGCGCCAGGCACTCGAACCATGGCATGTGATGGGCGAAGAAGGCGCGGTCGGCGGCACGGTGCGTTATGTCGATTCGTCGGTGGAACGGCTGCAGGTGCGGTTCGAATCGGCCAATCCATCACGCTACACGGTTGCCTGCAATGGCCGCCCCTTGCCGCTGACGCCGACGGGCTTGTCAGGCGTTTCCGTCGCCGGCGTGCGCTACAAGGCATGGCATCCGGCGTCGGGCCTGCATCCCGTCCTGCCCATCGATACGCCGCTGACCCTGGACGTCTACGATAGATGGTCACGGCGCTCGATCGGCGGCTGCATCTACCATGTTGCCCATCCCGGCGGCCGGAACTACGACACTTTCCCGGTCAACGGCAACGAGGCGGAAGCGCGACGTCTTGCGCGATTCGAACCTTGGGGGCATACAGCAGGTAGCTACGCCCTGAGACCGGAGGCCACGTCGGCGGAATTCCCGCTGACCCTCGACCTCAGGCGACCGGCGGGAATTTGAGACGGAACTAACTTTACATGGGTAGAAAACCGGCGACGGAACGGCGGGACAGCGTAAAGACCGGGGTCGGCAAGGATCCGGCCTTTGCCTATCGTCCATTGCCGGGTATCGCCGACGAGATGGTCGACAATGACGGGACCGTCCGTCCGGTCTGGCAAAACCTGTTGTCGGCGCTGTCGCGCATGTCGGAACCGGAGCTGGTGGAGCGCTTCGCGCGCGCCGACCGTTACCTGCGGGACGCGGGCGTTTTCTATCGAGCCTATGGAACCACGGGCGCCAGCGAACGCGGCTGGCCGATCTCGCATATTCCCGTGCTCATCGACGAGCGCGAATGGCAATCGCTTTCCGAGGGCCTGCGCCAGCGCGCCGATCTGCTCGAAGCGGTCATCGCCGACATCTACGGCGATAGCCGGCTGGTCAGCGAAGGGCTGCTGCCGCCTGCATTGATCGCGGCCAATCCGGAGTTCCTGCGTCCGCTCGTCGGCGTCAAGCCCGCAAGCGGTCACTATCTGCATTTCCTGGCTTTCGAAGTCGGCCGTGGACCGGACGGCAACTGGTGGGTGCTGGCGGACCGCGCGCAGGCGCCGTCAGGCGCCGGCTTCGCGCTGGAAACCCGCGTCGCCACGACCCGCGCCTTCTCCGACATCTATGCCGAAACCAAGGTCCATCGCCTCGCCTCCTTCTTCGGCGCCTTTCGCGATGCTCTGCTCGGCGGCAAGCGCAGCGGCGAAGGACGCGTCGCCGTGCTGACGCCGGGGCCGGCCAATGAGACCTATTACGAGCACGCCTATATCGCCCGCTATCTCGGCTTCATGCTGCTGGAGGGCGAAGACATCACCGTGGTCAACGATCAACTGATGGTGCGCACCGTCGCGGGCCTGCGGCCGATCAGCGTGCTCTGGCGCCGCCTCGACGCCTCCTACGCCGATCCGCTGGAACTCAACCAGCAATCCCATATCGGCACGCCGGGCCTGGTCGAGGCATTGCGGGCGCAGACGGTGACCATCGTCAATGCGCTCGGCTCCGGCATCCTCGAGACGCGCGCCCTGCTTGCCTTCATGCCCACCATCTGTCGGCATCTGCGCGGCGAGGAACTGAAGCTGCCGTCGATCGCGACGTGGTGGTGCGGCCAGAAGAGCGAGCGCGAGCATGTCGCCGCCAACATCGAGAAGATGGTCATCGGCCCGGCCTATTCCTGCATGCCCTTCTTCGACGACAGCGGCCAGTCCGTGCTGGGCTCGACGTTGCGCAGCACCGCTCGCGATTCGATCGCCGACTGGCTGACGACGGAGGGCCAGAAGCTCGTCGGCCAGGAGGTCGTCACGCTTTCCACCACACCGGCCTGGGTCAACGGCAAGCTGACGCCGCGGCCGATGAGCCTGCGCGTCTTCGCCGCCCGCACCGAAAACGGCTGGCAGATCATGCCCGGCGGCTTTGCACGCATCGGCAGCGGCGACGACGTCGCGGCCATTGCCATGCAGTCGGGCGGCTCGGCCGCCGATGTCTGGATCGTTTCCGACAAGCCCGTCGAAGCGCATACGCTGCTGCCGGCCGAAGAAACCTTCACCCGCAACATGCCGGGCAGCCTGCCGAGCCGCGCGGCCGACAACCTCTTCTGGCTTGGCCGCTATATCGAGCGCGCCGAAGGCGCTTTGCGCATCCTGCGCGCCTGGCATGGGCGTTTTGCCGAAGCGGCCGACCCGAGCCAGCCGCTGCTTGCCGACGTCACGGATTATCTCGCCGCCATCGACATCGACACCAAGCAGGCCGTGCCGGAAAACCTGCTGCGCAACATCGACAGCGCCGTCTATTCGGCCAGCAACATCCGCGATCGCTTTTCTCCGGACGGCTGGCTCGCCCTGAACGACCTCGCCACCACCGCGCGCCGCTTCAAGGAAAGGGTCAAGCGTGGCGACGACGCCAGCCATGCCATGACGATCCTTTTGCGCAAGCTCGCAGGCTTTGCCGGTCTGGTGCACGAAAACATGTATCGCTTCACCGGCTGGCGTTTCCTGTCGCTCGGACGCTACATCGAACGCGGCCTGCACATGACGCGGCTGCTCGGCCACATGTCGGGCCCCGATGCGCCTGATGGAGCGCTCGACATGCTTCTGGAAATCGGCGACAGCGTCATGACCCATCGCCGCCGCTACAACGTCAATACCGCCCGCCTGACGGTGACGGACCTCCTCGCGCTCGATCCCCTCAACCCGCGCTCGATCCTCTTCCAGATGAACGAGATCCACCGCGAGGTCGAGCAACTGCCGAACGCCTTCGTCAACGGCCAGATGTCGCCCTTCTACCGCGAGGCCATGCGCCTGCATTCGGGGCTGGCCGTCATGACGCCGGAAACGATGACCGTCGAGGTCTATCAGCAGTTGGCGCGCGAATTGGAGCGGCTTTCCGACCTGCTGGCGCGCACCTATCTCGGATGACGTGATGCTTTACGATCTCTCGCTTCACATGGGCTATATCTACGACGTGCCGGCAAGCGGCGCGCGCCATATTCTGCGCGTCATGCCGCTGTCCCTGCCCCATCGGCAGCGGCTGATCGCCGGTTCGGTGAAAGTGACCCCGGGCCCGGACGAGCAATCGAATTTCACCGACTTCTTCCAGCATCCGGCAACCTCGATCCTCGTGCGCGATCCGCATGAAAGGCTCGACATCCGCATGCAGGCGCGCGTGCAGGTGGAAAGCCAGCCGGTGGCGGCCGATTTCTCGCCGGTGCTTGCCAAGTTGCCCGAGGAAATCAGCGACTGCTGGTCGATCGATCCCTCGTCGCCCCATCATTTTATCGGCAGCAGCCCGCGCCTGCCCGAAACAGGTGAAATTGCCGACTATGCCCGGCGATGGAAGGCCACGAATCTGACGACGCTGCAGATCGCGCATGCGGCCTGCGCACAGATACACAAGGATTTCACCTACGATCCCAAGGCGACGACGGTCGACACCACGCCCAAGGAGGCCTTTCGCCTCAAGCGCGGCGTATGCCAGGATTTTTCGCATGTGATGATTATCGCGCTTCGCAGCCTCGGCATCCCCGCCGGCTATGTCAGCGGCTTCCTGCGCACCATCCCGCCACCCGGCAAGGAACGGCTCGAAGGCGCCGACGCCATGCATGCCTGGGTGCGCGTCTGGTGTGGCGAGACCGCGGGCTGGATCGAGCTTGATCCGACCAACAACATCCCCGCCGGCACGGATCACATCGTCGTCGCCTATGGCCGCGATTATTCCGACGTCGCGCCGGTCATCGGCGTGCTCAAGAGCTACGGCAACCAGAAGACTGTCCAAGCCGTTGATGTTATTCCTCTAAAATAGCAAAGTTTGAAATAGTAGAAATTCAGCTCAAATTGAGACCGATCAAGCAATTTGTTAAAAAACAACCGGTCGCATAAACGTTCAACTAATGTTTGTAATTGATAGTCCCGCCATTCTTGAGGTTTCACTCTTTCCAATAGGCGGACATGATGATTGCCGGCTCCGATTTACTTCGCGCACTAAAGCAACTTCTACGTGATAGAGCCGGAAATTTTGGCATCCTGACGGCGATTTCGATACCCGTACTGGCAGCCGCGAGCGGCATTGCCATCGACGTTACCAACATGTCGCTGTCTCACAGCCAGCTCCAGGAGGCGACGGACGCCGCCGCGCTTGCCACGGCGACAGCGCTTGCCGACGGCAGCGTCACAACGACGACGGCAAAGGACTTCGGCAATAATTTCGTGCTCGGCCAGATGTCGAATTACCTGTCGGGAGATACCACGACGGCGAATGCGCTGAAAAGCGGGACCAACACGGTCGTAACAAAAACGACCGATTCCTCGGGGAATTCAGGCTATTCCGTCGTGATAAATGCATCGTATTCGATGCCCGTGAACAGTATGACGCGCCTGCTTGGCCAAAGTTCGATGAATATTTCGACGTCGAGTACCTCGATCAGCGGAAAAACTTCTGAAACCCAGAAAAATGCCCTGTCTATGTATTTCGTTCTCGATCGCTCCGGATCCATGGACGAGGCCACAGATACGGTTAACGCCGAACAGCCAACGGTTTGCACAAAAACGAGGCAGGACGGGACGTGCAAAACGACCGCGACCAATTATTACACCAAAATGGAATCGCTGAAGATTGCTACGTCCAATCTCTCCTCCCAATTGAACAGCGCCGATCCGAATATGATGTATGTGCGCACCGGCGCGGTGTCCTATAATTCCGCCGCCCAAAGCGCTTCATCGCTTACGTGGGGCACAAGCGGCATCAAAAGCTATGTCAATAACCTGACATCAAGCGGCTCCACCAATTCGGCCCCCGCTTTTAAGATCGCGGTCAATGCGTTGACGAAACTATCGACAACCGCCGGACTGACGGATGAGCAACAGCAGCATAAAACTAAGAGCGGCGTCACAAATCCGACCATGTACATCGTTTTCATGACGGACGGTGATAACAATGTGGCAAACGCCGACACGGATACGAAAACCCAGTGCGATAAAGCACGTAGCAATGGAATCCACGTCTACACAATTGCCTTCATGGCACCGGCAAATGGTCAGGCATTGCTGAAGTATTGCGCTACCTCACCCTCCGACTACTTCACCCCGCAGAGCGCCGCAGATCTCTTCAAGGCGTTCACGACAATCGCTACGGAAACATCAAAGCAAATGACGCTCCTGACCAAGTGACCGCCGGCGTTTGGCGCCCGGCAACCGCAGGTCGATGCAAAAGAAAAAGCCGCGCGATGCGAGTATCGCGCGGCTTTTTCCTTTATCGGTGCGCGAATAAAAGCCCGAAACACCATCGGAATCAAGTCTTTTCCCGTGAACGGCAAACCTTTCGCGGCTATTTTCGCATCTGCCCAACTCGCTTGTTGCAACTGCTTTACATCAATGCGTAAACTGATAGTGAAACGGAAAGGCAATTCGATTTACGAAGGCGTAACACCCTGAATATAAATCACAAATGGCGAGAGTTGATAGTATGAATAACTTGACGAAGGCCGATCTCCCCGTTCCCGCGCCGCGCAGTTCCCGCCCTGAAATCCTTGCCGAAGAAATCATCGAGCGCCTGACATACCGCATCGGCAAGGATGCGAAGGTCGCCAAGCCGCACGACTGGCTGACGGCAACGATCCTTGTCATTCGCGACCGCGTCATCGACAAGTGGATCGAATCGACCCGCAAGGTCTATGAGACGGACGCCAAGCGCGTCTACTACCTATCCCTTGAGTTCCTGATCGGCCGCCTGATGCGCGATGCCATCTCCAATCTCGGGCTGATGGAGGAAATCACCAACGCACTTGCTTCGCTTGGCGTCGATATCCGCGTCATTGCCGGCCTCGAGCCCGATGCAGCGCTCGGCAATGGCGGCCTCGGTCGTCTCGCCGCCTGCTTCATGGAATCCATGGCGACGGTCGACGTGCCCGCCTACGGCTACGGCATCCGCTACGTGCACGGCCTCTTCCGCCAGCAGATGGCCGATGGCTGGCAGGTGGAACTGCCCGAAACCTGGCTGGCGCATGGCAATCCCTGGGAGTTCGAACGCCAGGAAAGCTCCTACGAAATCGGCTTTGGCGGCGCTGTGGAGACCGTCAGCGGCCATGACGAACTGCCGCGCTACGTCTGGAAGCCGGCTGAACGCGTCATCGCCACGGCATTCGACACCCCGGTCGTCGGCTGGCGCGGCCATCGCGTCAACACGCTGCGCCTGTGGTCGGCCCAGCCGATCGATCCCATCCTGCTCGATGCCTTCAACGCCGGCGACCATATCGGCGCGCTGCGCGAAAGCAACAAGGCCGAAAGCCTGACGCGCGTCCTCTATCCGGCCGACGCAACCCCCGCCGGCCAGGAATTGCGCCTGCGCCAAGAGTTCTTCTTCTCGTCCGCGTCGCTGCAGGACATCCTGCGCCGCCACCTGCAGCAATATGACGATCTGACCAATCTTGCCGAGAAGGTCGCCATCCAGCTGAACGACACGCACCCCGCCGTCTCCGTCGCGGAGATGATGCGCCTGCTGGTCGACGTTCATGGCCTCGATTTCGACAAGGCCTGGGATATCACCCGCGAGACGTTCGGCTACACCAATCATACGCTGCTGCCGGAAGCTCTCGAAAGCTGGCCGGTGCCGCTGTTCGAGCGTCTGCTGCCGCGCCACATGCAGATCGTCTATGCCATCAACGCGAAGATCCTCGTCGAGGCACGCAAACTGCGCAATTTCAGCGATACCGAAATCCGCTCGATTTCCCTGATCGACGAAGCCGGCGATCGCCGCGTGCGCATGGGCAATCTCGCCTTCGTCGGTTCGCACTCGATCAACGGCGTTTCCGCGCTCCATACCGATCTGATGAAGGTCACTGTCTTTGCCGACCTGCACAAGCTCTATCCCGACCGCATCAACAACAAGACGAACGGGATTACGCCGCGCCGCTGGCTGATGCAGTGCAATCCGGGTCTCACCAGCCTCGTGCGCGAAACCATCGGCGATGCCTTCCTCGACGATGCGGAGCAGCTGAAGCCGTTGGATCAGTTCGCCCGCGACAGCGCCTTCCAGGAGAAGTTCGCCGCCGTCAAGCGCGCCAACAAGGTGCAGCTCTCCAACCTCGTCGCCAGCCGCATGGGCATCAAGCTCGATCCGAATGCCATGTTCGACATCCAGATCAAGCGCATTCACGAATACAAGCGCCAGCTTCTCAATGTCATCGAGGCCGTGGCGCTCTACGATCAGATCCGTTCGCATCCCGAGCTGGATTGGCAGCCGCGCGTCAAGCTCTTCGCCGGCAAGGCGGCGCCGAGCTATCACAACGCCAAGCTCATCATCAAGCTGATCAACGACGTCGCCCGCGTCGTCAACAACGACCCGTCGGTGCGGGGCCTGCTGAAGGTCGTCTTCGTGCCGAACTACAATGTCTCGCTTGCCGAGGTCATGGTTCCCGCCGCCGATCTTTCCGAGCAGATTTCCACCGCCGGCATGGAAGCATCGGGCACCGGCAACATGAAGTTCGGCCTCAACGGCGCCCTGACGATCGGCACGCTCGACGGCGCCAATGTCGAAATGCGCGACAATGTCGGCGAGGACAACATCGTCATCTTCGGGTTGCGGGCCGACGAGGTCGCCAGCCTGCGCAATGACGGTCATGATCCCCGTGCCATCATCGAGCGCTCGCGCGAGCTCTCGCAGGCGCTCTCGGCCATCGCTTCCGGCGTCTTCTCTCCCGACGACCGCAACCGATACGCCGGTTTGATCGAAGGCATCTATAGCCACGACTGGTTCATGGTTGCCGCCGATTTCGACGCGTATGCCTCGGCGCAGCGCGAAGTCGATATCCTTTGGGCCAATCCGTCCGAATGGTATGCCAAGACGATCAACAACACCGCTCGCATGGGCTGGTTCTCCTCCGACCGGACGATCCGTCAGTATGCCAAGGAAATCTGGAGAGCCGGATGAAAAAGCCGAAAAAACCCGCTGACAGCATAAGCTTGAGGGATATTTCGGCAGACGATATTGCTGCAATTCTCGCAGGCACGCATTCCAATCCGTTCGCCGTCCTCGGCATCCACAAGACGGACGAAGGCTACGTGGCCCGTTGCTTCATCCTCGGCGCGGAAGCCGTCACCGCCTTGGCGCTGGACGGCTCCGTCATCGGTGAGCTGGACTGCCTCGATCCGGCAGGTTTCTTTTCAGGCGACGTGAAGCTCACCAAGCAGCAGCCGGTACGTTATCGCGCAAGGCGCGGCGATGCCGAATGGGCGGTGACCGACCCCTACAGCTTCGGTCCGGTTCTCGGGCCGATGGACGACTATTTCGCCCGTCAGGGCACGCATCTGCGCCTCTTCGACAAGATGGGCGCTCATCCCCTGAAGCATGAGGGCGTGCAGGGCTTCCATTTCGCCGTCTGGGCGCCGAATGCGCAACGCGTTTCGGTCGTCGGCGATTTCAACAACTGGGACGGCCGCCGGCACGTCATGCGCTTCCGTTCGGATTCCGGCATCTGGGAGATTTTCGCCCCGGATGTGCCGACCGGCGTTGCCTACAAGTTCGAAATCCGCGGCAAGGACGGCGTCGTGCTGCCGCTGAAGGCCGATCCCTTTGCCCGCCGGAGCGAATTGCGCCCCAAGACCGCTTCGGTGACGGCAAGCGAACTGCAGCAGGTGTGGGAGGATTCGGCCCACCGCGAACATTGGGCCAGCATCGACATACGGCGCCAGCCCATCAGCATCTACGAGGTTCATGCCGGCTCATGGCAGCGCCGCGATGACGGCTCGATGCTGTCGTGGGACGAACTCGCCTCGCGCCTGATCCCCTATTGCGTCGACATGGGTTTCACCCACATCGAATTCCTGCCGATCACCGAGCATCCCTATGATCCGTCCTGGGGCTATCAGACCACCGGCCTCTATGCGCCGACCGCCCGCTTCGGCGAACCGGAAGGCTTCGCCCGTTTCGTCAATGGCTGCCACAAGGTCGGCATCGGCGTCATCCTCGATTGGGTGCCGGCACATTTTCCGACCGACGAGCACGGCCTTCGCTGGTTCGACGGCACCGCGCTCTACGAGCACGAGGATCCGCGCAAGGGTTTTCATCCCGACTGGAACACAGCGATCTACAATTTCGGCCGTACCGAAGTGCTCGCCTATCTTCTGAACAACGCGCTCTTCTGGGCGGAAAAATTCCACCTGGACGGTTTGCGCGTCGATGCCGTCGCCTCCATGCTCTACCTCGATTATTCGCGCAAGCATGGCGAATGGATCCCGAACGAATATGGCGGCAACGAGAACCTCGAAGCCGTCCGCTTCCTGCAGTCGATGAACACCCGGCTTTACGGTGCGCATCCGGGCGTCATGACCATTGCCGAGGAATCGACCTCGTGGCCGAAAGTGTCGCAGCCGGTCCATGAAGGCGGCCTCGGCTTCGGCTTCAAGTGGAACATGGGCTTCATGCACGACACGCTGAGCTATCTCTCCCGCGAGGCCGTACATCGCAAGTATCACCACAACGAGCTGACCTTCGGTCTGATCTATGCCTTCTCGGAAAATTTCGTCCTGCCGCTCTCCCACGACGAGGTGGTGCACGGCAAGGGATCGCTGATCGCCAAGATGACCGGCGACGACTGGCAGAAATTTGCCAACCTGCGGGCCTATTATGCCTTCATGTGGGGCTATCCCGGCAAGAAGCTGCTCTTCATGGGTCAGGAATTCGCCCAGTGGAGCGAGTGGAGCGAAGAGCGCGCGCTGGACTGGAACCTGCTGCAATACCGTATGCACGAAGGCATGCGGCGTCTCGTTCGCGATCTCAACTTCACCTATCGCAGCAAGCCGGCATTGCATGCCCGCGATTGCGAGGGCGACGGTTTCGAATGGCTCATCGTCGATGATTTCGAAAACTCGGTCTTCGCATGGCTCCGCAAGGCGCCGGGCGAAAAGCCGGTTGCGGTCATCACCAATTTCACGCCAGTCTATCGTGAGAATTATACCTTGCACTTGCCAGCTGAGGGGCGGTGGCGCGAGATATTGAATACCGATGCCGACATCTACGGCGGCAGCGGCAAGGGTAATGGCGGACGAGTGCAGGCCGTCAACGCAGGCGGGGGCATACAAGCGACCATAACGCTGCCTCCACTGGCGACGATCATGCTCGAACCGGAATTCTGAGATCATTACGGACAGGGAGGAATAAAATGGTAGAAAAACGTTTCCAACCGCTGGCGCGCGATGCCATGGCCTACGTTCTTGCCGGGGGACGCGGCAGCCGCCTGAAAGAGCTGACCGACCGCCGTGCCAAGCCGGCCGTCTATTTCGGCGGCAAGACCCGAATCATCGATTTCGCGCTGTCCAACGCTCTCAACTCCGGTATCCGCCGCATCGGCGTCGCAACGCAGTACAAGGCGCACTCGCTGATCCGCCACATGCAGCGCGGCTGGAACTTCTTCCGCCCCGAACGAAACGAAAGCTTCGACATCCTGCCGGCATCGCAGCGCGTCTCGGAAACGCAGTGGTACGAAGGCACGGCCGACGCCGTCTACCAGAACATCGACATCATCGAGCCCTACGGCCCGGAATACATGGTCATCCTCGCCGGCGACCATATCTACAAGATGGACTATGAATGGATGCTGCAGCAGCACGTCGATTCGGGCGCCCAGGTCACCATCGGCTGCCTCGAAGTGCCCCGCATGGAAGCCGTCGGCTTCGGCGTCATGCATGTCAACGAGAAGGATGAAATCATCGATTTCGTCGAGAAGCCCGCGGATCCGCCGGGCATCCCCGGCAATCCGGATTTCGCGCTGGCCTCGATGGGCATCTATGTCTTCCACACGAAATTCCTGATCGAATGCCTGCGGCGCGATGCTGCAGACCCGAATTCCAGCCGCGACTTCGGCAAGGACATCATCCCCTACATCGTCAAGAACGGCAAAGCCGTCGCGCACCGCTTCGCGCAGTCCTGCGTCCGCTCGGATTTCGAGCGCGAGGCCTATTGGCGCGACGTGGGCACGATCGATGCCTACTGGCAGGCGAATATCGACCTGACCGCCGTGGTGCCGGAACTCGACATTTATGACAAATCCTGGCCGATCTGGACCTATGCGGAAATCAGCCCGCCGGCGAAATTCGTCCACGATGACGAAGACCGCCGCGGTTCGGCCGTGTCCTCCGTCGTTGCCGGCGACTGTATCATTTCGGGCGCCAGCCTCTATAACAGCCTGCTCTTCACCGGCGTGCGTGCCAACTCCTACTCCAAGCTGGAGGGAGCAGTGGTGCTGCCGGGCGTCAAGGTCGGCCGCCGCGCGCAGCTCAAGAATGTCGTCATCGACCATGGAGTGACCATTCCGGAGGGCCTGATCGTCGGCGAGGATCCGGAGCTGGATGCCAAGCGCTGGCGCCGCACGGAAAGCGGCATCTGCCTCATCACGCAGACGATGATCGACAAGCTGGATTTGTAACTTATGAAGGTCCTCTCGGTTTCGTCCGAAGTCTTCCCTCTGATCAAGACAGGGGGCCTGGCCGATGTCGCCGGCGCCCTGCCTATCGCGCTCAAGCCCTATGGCGTCGAAACCAAGACCCTCATTCCGGGCTACCCCGCCGTCATGAAGGCCATTCGCGATCCGGTTGTCCGCCTGGAGCTTCCGGATCTCCTCGGCGAGCCGGCAACAGTGCTCGAAGCCGACCACGCGGGCATTTCCTTCCTCGTGCTCGACGCTCCGGCCTATTACAGCCGGACGGGCGGCCCTTACGTCGATGCGACGGGCAAGGATTACCCCGACAACTGGCGGCGTTTCGCCGCACTGTCGCTCGCCGGCGCGGAAATCGCCGCCGGTCTCATGCCCGGCTGGCGGCCGGATCTGGTGCATGCGCATGACTGGCAGTCGGCCATGGTGCCGGTCTACATGCGCTACTATCCGACCCCGGAACTGCCGAGCGTCCTCACCATCCACAACATCGCGTTCCAGGGCCAGTTCGGCGCCGATATCTTCCCCGGCCTGCGGCTGCCGGCCCACGCCTTCTCCGTGGAAGGCGTCGAATATTACGGCGATGTCGGCTTCCTGAAAGGCGGGCTGCAGACGGCCCATGCGTTGACCACCGTCAGCCCGTCCTATGCCGAGGAAATCCTGACGCCGGAATTCGGCATGGGTCTCGAAGGCGTCATCGCCAGCCGGGCTTACAGCCTCTACGGAATCGTCAACGGCATCGACGACGGCATCTGGAACCCGGCAAGCGATCCGATGATCGCTCAGACCTACAGTGCGACGACATTGAAGGACCGCGCCGTGAACCGCCAGCGCGTCATCGAGCATTTCGGCCTCGATAACGACGACGGCCCGATCTTCTGCGTCGTCAGCCGGCTTACCTGGCAGAAGGGCATGGATCTTCTGGCAAGCGTCTCAACCGAAATCGTCCACATGGGCGGCAAGCTCGCCATTCTGGGGGCCGGCGATCCGGCGCTGGAGGGTGCGCTCTTTGCCGCAGCCGGCCGTCACCGCGGCCGCGTCGGCGTTTCCGCCGGCTACAACGAACCGATGTCGCATCTGATGCAGGCCGGTTGTGACGCGATTATCATCCCATCGCGCTTCGAACCCTGTGGCCTCACGCAGCTTTATGGCTTACGTTACGGCTGCCTGCCGATCGTTGCGCGGACAGGCGGGCTCAACGATACCATTATCGACGCCAACCATGCCGCCCTGCAGGCAAAAGTCGCGACCGGCATCCAATTTTCCCCCGTCACCGCCGAGGGGCTGCTGCAGGCCGTACGCCGTGCCATGCATCTCTTCCAGGATCGAAAGGTCTGGACGCAGATGCAAAAGCAGGGCATGAAATCCGACGTATCCTGGGGCAAGAGCGCAGAACGCTACGCCGCTCTATACTCCAGTCTAGTCTCGAGAGGCGCTTAACCCGATGATTAAAACCGTATCCACCACCCCCTACGCGGATCAGAAGCCCGGCACCTCCGGCCTTCGAAAGAAGGTTCCCGTATTCCAGCAGCCGAACTATGCGGAAAACTTCATCCAGTCGATTTTTGATTCGCTCGACGGCTATCAGGGCAAGTGCCTGGTCATCGGCGGCGACGGCCGCTACTACAATCGCGAAGTCATCCAGAAGGCCATCAAGATGGCCGCTGCGAACGGCTTCGGCAAGGTGATGGTCGGCAAGGGCGGCATCCTCTCGACGCCCGCGGCCTCCAACATCATCCGCAAGTACAAGGCCTTCGGCGGCATCATCCTGTCGGCCAGCCACAATCCCGGCGGCCCGACGGAAGATTTCGGCATCAAGTACAACATCGGCAATGGCGGCCCCGCGCCGGAAAAGATCACCGACGCCATCTATGAGCGCTCCAAGGTGATCGAGAGCTACAAGATCTCGGACTTCCCGGACATCAACCTCGACCGCATCGCCCGCGAAGATGTCGGCGGCATGATCGTTTCGGTCATCGATCCGGTCGAGGACTATGCGGCTCTCATGGAGGAGCTGTTCGATTTCGGCGCCATCCGCAACCTCATCAGCCTCGGCTTTCGTCTCTGCTTCGACGCCATGAGCGCGGTCACCGGTCCCTATGCCAAGGAGATCTTCGAAATCCGCCTCGGTGCACCGGACGGATCGGTTCGCAACTTCCTGCCGCTGCCGGACTTCGGCGGCCATCACCCGGATCCGAACCTCGTCTACTGCAAAGAGCTCTACGACGACATGATGAGCGACGATGCGCCCGATTTCGGCGCGGCATCGGATGGCGATGGCGACCGCAATCTCATCATCGGCAAGGGCATCTACGTCACTCCGTCCGACAGCCTGGCGATCCTGGCCGCCAACGCCAATCTCGCTCCCGGCTATTCCCACGGCATCGCCGGGATCGCCCGCTCCATGCCGACCAGCGGCGCCGCGGACCGCGTTGCCGAGAAGCGCGGCGTCGGCATTTACGAAACCCCGACCGGCTGGAAATTCTTCGGCAACCTGCTCGATGCCGGCATGGCGACGATCTGCGGCGAGGAAAGCTCCGGCACCGGCTCCAACCACGTTCGCGAGAAGGACGGGCTCTGGGCTGTGCTGCTCTGGCTGAACATTCTCGCCGTTCGCGGTGAAAGCGTCATCGATATCGTGACGCAGCATTGGGCCACCTACGGTCGCAACTATTATTCCCGCCACGACTATGAAGGCGTCGATACCGATGCCGCCAACGGCCTGATTACGGCGCTGCGCGAAAAGCTGCCGACCCTGCCGGGCACCAAGTACGGCGATCTCACCGTTTCCGCCGCCGACGACTTTGCCTACCACGATCCGGTCGACAAGTCGGTCAGCCAGCACCAGGGCATCCGTATCCTGTTCGAGGGCGGTTCCCGCGTGGTCTTCCGCCTCTCCGGCACCGGCACGACAGGCGCGACGCTGCGCGTCTATATCGAGCGCTACGAGCCCGATTCGACCCGCCACAATATCGAGACCCAGGAAGCGCTGGCCGATCTCATCACGGCAGCCCAGGACATCGCCGACATCAAGGGCCGCACCGGCCGCGATGCGCCGACGGTCATCACCTGATAGGGCAAGAGCCTAAGTCCCTTCTCCCCGCTCATGCGGGGCGAAGGTGGCCGGAAGCTGCTGAATGAAATGAAGCGGCAATTGGCCGGATGAGGGGCCTTCCAAAATCCATCACAGCCGCACGATTTACCGAGTGCTCCGCCCACATCCCAACCCTCTCCCCGCAAGCAAGGAGAGGGAAAAGTTTCGAGTCATCCGGAAAGCCCCAAAGACATGTCAGAACCGATAGCCCGCTGCCTGGGTGCAACCCTCACCGATGCCGGCGTTGAATTTGCCGTCTGGTCCAGGAATGCCGAGCGCTTGGAGCTCTGCCTGTTCGATGCCGAAGGCCACAAGGAGATCGCTCGCCTGCCGTTCACCCGCGACGGAGACGAGCACCGTCTTTTCGTGAAGGATGCCGGGGAAGGCACGCGCTATGGCCTGCGGGCCCATGGCACCTACGATCCCGATCGCGGCCTGTGGTTCGATCCGTCCAAGCTGCTCGTCGATCCCTATGCCAGGGAAATCGACCGACCCTTTCGTTACGACCCGCGCCTGGGAGTGTTCGGAGCCGACACGCAGGACCTCGTGCCGAAGGCAATCGTCACGCGCGCTGTCGCCGTCAAGCCGGCCAAGCCGTTGTTTCAGCCCGGCGGCCTCGTCTACGAGATCGCCGTAAAGCCCTTCACGATGCTGCATCCGGATGTGCCGGCGCAGATGCGCGGCACGCTCGGCGCCCTCGCCCATCCCTCGATCATTGCGCATCTCAAGCGCCTGCAAGTGGACGCCGTCGAGCTGATGCCGATCACGGCATGGATCGACGAACGGCATCTCCCCCCGCTCGGCCTGACCAATGGCTGGGGCTACAATCCCGTCGCCTTCATGGCGCTCGACCCGCGTCTGGTCCCCGGCGGCATCCGGGAACTGCGCGAGACGGTCGCCGCCCTTCACGCCGAGGGCATCGCCGTCATCCTCGATCTCGTCTTCAACCATACCGGCGAGAGCGACCGCCAGGGCCCGACGCTGTCCTTGCGCGGTCTCGACAACCCCACCTATTTCCGCAGCCTGCCGGATCAGCCCGGCACGCTGGTCAACGATACCGGCACGGGCAACACCGTGGCCTGCGATCAGCCGGCAACCCGCAAGCTCGTCATCGACAGCCTGCGCCATTTCGTGCGCTGCGCGGGCATAGACGGCTTCCGCTTCGATCTCGCCACCGTGCTCGGCCGCGGCAGCAAGGGGTTCGATCCGGAAAGCATGACGCTGCGCACCATGCTGGCCGATGACGTGCTCAGAGATAGGATCATGATCGCCGAGCCCTGGGACATCGGCCCAGGCGGCTACCAGCTTGGGAATTTCCCGGCGCCTTTCCTTGAGTGGAACGACCGGGCCCGCGACGACCTGCGCCGCTTCTGGCGCGGCGACGCCGGCGCCGGCGATCTCGCGACCGTGCTTGCCGGTTCCTCTTCCATCTTCGGTCGTGACGGGCGCACGCAGACGCGCAGCGTCAATTTCCTCGCCGCCCATGACGGCTTCACGCTGATGGATCTCGTTTCCTACGAGAACAAGCACAACGAAGCCAATGGCGAGAACAATCGCGACGGCCACAACGAAAACTTTTCCTGGAACAACGGCGCCGAAGGCGGAACAGACGATCCAGCGATCCAGAGCAAGCGCCGTGCCGATATCGAAGCCATGCTGTCGACGCTCTTTGCCACGCGCGGCACGATCATGCTGACGGCCGGTGACGAAGCCGGGCGCAGCCAGCAGGGCAACAACAACGCCTATTGCCAGGACAACGCGATGACCTGGATGGATTGGAAGACGTTGGACGAGGAACTGATCGGCCATGCCGCGTGGCTCGCCGGCCTGCGCCGCCGCTTCGCCGCCTTCGGCAACATGGACTTCTTTCACGGCGATGGCGATGTGCTCTGGTTCTCCGCGGCCGGAACGGCGATGACGGTGCCGGACTGGCAGGCATCGAACGCGAGCGTCCTCGGCATGGCGCTGAGAACTGAGGATCGCGCCACAGGCCGATCGACACGCCTCGCCATACTGTTCAATCGCGCCGCAGCCGAGTGTTCCGTCACGCCGCCCGCCCCGGAGAATGGCGGCTGGTCCCTGCTGACCGCAACGGGCGAAACGGCTGCCGGAGAGCGGATCGTCGTTCCCGGCCGCTCCGTTGCCTTCCTTCTGGAAACCTGATCCCGGTTGCGCTTTCATTCCCGATTCGCCAGAAAGGGCGCCAGAACAATTCCAGGAGAAGAGCGCGGCGGTTTTTCGTCCGGAATTGTGTGGACGCAAAGAGACAGAACGGCACAGACCGACGAGGATGGGAATGCCCGGCGAAATTTCGCTTGTTGAGATCATGAAACTTGCGGGAACCGAGATCGGCGTTTCCGACTGGATCACCGTTGACCAGACGATGATCGACACCTTTGCCGATGCGACGCTCGATCATCAGTTCATCCATGTCGATCCCGAGCGCGCCAAGGCTGAAACGCCCTATGGCGGCACCATCGCCCACGGCTTCCTGACGCTCTCGCTGCTCTCGGCAATGAACTACAGCGCCCTTCCGAAGATCCGCGAACAGACCATGGGCATCAATTACGGTTTCGAGCAAATCCGTTTCATGTCGCCGGTCAAATGCGGCGCGCGGGTGCGCGGTCGCTTCAAGCTTGCCGAAACGCGGCTGCGCGGCGCCAGCATGCTGATGCTGACCTATGACGTGACCGTCGAAATCGAAAACGAGCGCAAAGCGGCGCTGACCGCGACATGGACGACCATATCGCAGTTCGATCCGAAGGATCGGCCGGAGGAGTCTTAAAACTTTTTCAGGAGGGGACGGATTTTCTGTATAAGTATAATCAGCAAAAGAGCCGCAATTCCGCATAAAGCTTCCGGGATCTGGGAAGTTAATGCATAAAATATGGAAAGCGCATCAAAGGAAATTTTGCCGTCTAAAGCCCGCTCAATTATATGAAGAACTATTATTGTAGGTATGAAAAACGTCAAGTAGCTTC
This sequence comes from Rhizobium sp. A37_96, assembly GCF_053521765.1. Classification (NCBI taxonomy): domain Bacteria; kingdom Pseudomonadati; phylum Pseudomonadota; class Alphaproteobacteria; order Hyphomicrobiales; family Rhizobiaceae; genus Rhizobium; species Rhizobium sp. A37_96. Next base: position 1,147,817 of record NZ_JBNWDS010000001.1, read on the forward strand.
GAATATGATCTAAAGCGTTAAATTTACTTGGTATCGCTCGCTGCATGCTTCCAAGGCCTATTCCAGTCCATGACTTGGAATCATATTCAAGGCCATCTTTGTCAGAGCCCATAGGCATGACCTTTGTGTCGCGCGTCCCAGTGTGCGGGTTGAAGGCGAGTGTTTCGATCCCGCCGATACAACCATTATGCGACCGAAACTGATGGCAAACAAGATCGATTGCCATCAGTTGCGATTGTTATGCCGCGAGCCGATTTTGTGTCGGCTTTGCTTGCAAAAGCCTGTCGAGCCTAAAGGCCTGCATCTTCCGCGCCCTCGGCCAGAAGACCAAAGACATAGTCGGAAAAGGAGCGCCAGACCTCGACGCGGAATGTCTCTTCATCGAGCCGCAGGATCACCACTTCAGCCTTGCCGTAGAGCGTGCGCGAGCAGGCGCCAACGGGGAATGCGCTCAACGAAACGTCCTGCGGGCAGCCGGCGGCAAGCGTCGCTTCGGCACCGGGGCCGGAGACGATAACGGCTGTGTTGCGATGCGAAACGTCGGTCGCCGAGTGCAGCACGCCGGACGATGCGGCGACCCCAACGAGTTCGGCACCGTTCTCGTCGATGACGAGCCATTCATCCGGGCCGAGCCACAGGGCATGACGACCGTTGGCGCTGGCCGAGGTCTTCGGCCGGGTCGGCAGCTGCAGGCCGAGCACATGCGAAAGACCGCCGACGGAATCAGCGGGAGCGCGCAGCGAGATTCGGCTGGCCGGTGCGGCTGGCGTCAGCCGGACGGTCGAGGAGCCGCCGTGGCGGCCGGCGAGCGGCAGTTTGCGGGTAGCGAGATCAGCCATTGATCCGGCCTCCTTCCTTGTCAAAGAACACCAGATCCGTCACCTCGACTGATATCGTCTTGTCGGGCATCGGCACATAGAGCGTCTTGCCCATGCGCTCGCGTCCGCCGGCCACGAGCGCGAAGGCGATGGAGCGGCCGAGATTTTCGGACCAGTAAGCCGAGGTGACATGGCCGAGCATGGTCATCGGCTTCTGCTCGTTCGGATCGGCGACGATCTGCGCGCCTTCCTCCAGCACCACCTTCGGATCGCGTGTAACAAGGCCGACAAGCTGCTTGCGCCCTTCCTTGACGAGATCCGGCCGCTTCAGGCCGCGAATGCCGACGAAATCGGTCTTCTTCTTGGAAACTGCCCAGGCAAGGCCGGCATCGTCGGGGGTCACCGTGCCGTCTGTGTCCTGGCCGACGATGATATAGCCCTTCTCGGCGCGCAGGACGTGCATGGTCTCGGTGCCATAAGCGCAGGCGCCCAGCGGTTCTGCACGAGCCCAGACGGCTTCCAGAACCGACTGGCCGTAATCGGCCGGCACGTTGATTTCATAGCCGACTTCGCCGGTGAAGGAGACGCGGAACAGCCGCGCCGGCACGCCGCAGACCTTGCACTCGGCCACGCTCATATGCGGGAAGGCCTCGTTGGACAGATCCTGCCCCTCGACGAGCGGCTCGATGATCTCCCGCGCCTTCGGCCCCTGCACGGCGATAACGGCCCATTGCTCCGTGGTGGAGGTCAGCCAAACCTTCAGATGCGGGAATTCGGTCTGGAGATAATCCTCCATGTGATGCAGCACGCGCGGCGCACCGCCGGTCGTCGTCGTTACATGGAAGCGGTCGTCGGCCAGACGCCCGACGACGCCGTCGTCATAAACGAAGCCGTCCTCGCGGGTCATGATGCCGTAGCGGCAGCGGCCGGGCTTCAGCGTGTCCCAGGCATTGGTGTAGATCAGGTTCAGGAACTCGGCCGCGTCCGGCCCGACCACTTCGATCTTGCCGAGCGTCGAGGCATCGAACACGCCAGCCACTTCGCGCGCCGTGCGGCACTCGCGATTGACGGCCTCGTGCATGGTCTCGCCGGCGCGCGGATAAAACCAGGCGCGCTTCCAGTTGCCGACATCCTCGAAGATCGCGCCGTGCGCCTCTTCCCAGGCATGCATCGGCGTCTTGCGGGCGGGATCGAACAGCGATCCGCGCGAATGGCTGATCAGCGTGCCGTAGGTGACGGGCGTATAGGGCGCGCGGAAGGTGGTGAGACCGACCTGCGGAATGTCCTTGCCGAGCATTTCGGCGGCAATCGCCAGCCCGTGCATGTTGGAAAGCTTGCCCTGGTCGGACGCCATGCCATTGGTGGTGAAGCGCTTGATATGCTCGATGGAATGCATGCCCTCGCGCACCGCAAGGCGGATATCCTTGGCGCAGACATCGTGCTGGAAATCGACGAAAGCCTTCGCATTCGTGTCCGGCCCGGCGCCTTCGGCCGCACCGATCATACCGCCGGTCCACTCGAAGGCCTGCTCGGCGTGGAGCTGGATTTTCTCGCCGCCATTGGTGGCGCCGGTGGCGCGCGCCATCAGCTCGCCGGCGGCAAGCGATTCCTCGATGGCGGCCTGCAGACCGTCCGTGCCATTGCAGGCGCCGACCGAAAGGCAATCCTGAACATAGGTTCCCGGCAGGAAACGCTGCTTCTCGGCATCGAATTTCAGCTTGCCGCGCGACTGCGAGAACAGATGGACCGAGGGCGTCCAGCCGGAGGAAACCAGAAGTGCATCGATGGCGATCTTGCGGGAGCTGGAGCTGCCGTTGCGCGCAACCGTCATGGAGGAAACGCGCAGCTTGCCGGCCGTATCGATGACCGCATAATCGGTCATGACTTCGATGCCGAGCCGCTTCGCTTCGGCCAACACTGCCTCGCCCGGCCGCGCACGGCTATCGACGATGGCAACCACGGAGACGCCGGCGCGCTTGAGATCGAAAGCTGCTTCATAAGCCGAATCATGCGCGGTGTAGACGCCGATCTTGGCGCCGACGGCGACGCCGTAATGGTTGAGATAGGCGCGCGCGGCCGAGGCCAGCATGATGCCGGGCCGGTCGTTGTTCGGGAACACCATATGGCGCTCGATCGCGCCCGTCGCCAGGATGACGCGCTTGGCGCGGACCTGCCACAGGCGCTCGCGCGGCAGGTTACGGCCCGGCTTCGCCAGATGGTCGGTGACCCGTTCGGCAAGACCGAAGAAATTGTGATTGTAGTAGCCGAAGGCCGTCGTGCGGGTCAGCACCTCGACATTCGGCAGCGCCTTGAGCTTGGCAACGACGTCCTGCGCCCAGGCATAGCCCTCGACGCCATCGATCTTGACGCCGGTGTCGAAGCGCAGCGCGCCGCCCGCTTCCGCCTGCTCGTCGCAGAGAATGACCTTGGCGCCGGTTTCGGCAGCGGCCAATGCAGCGGAAAGGCCGGAAATGCCGGCGCCGACGACGAGCACGTCGCAATGGGCATAGCGGCTGGCATAGTGATCCGGATCCTCCTCCGTCGGCGCGACGCCGAGGCCGGCGGCACGACGGATGAGAGGTTCGTAGATGTGCTTCCAGGCCGCCTTCGGCCACATGAAGGTCTTGTAGTAGAAGCCGGCCGCAAAGAAAGGCGCGGCAAGATTGTTGACGCCGCCGACATCGAAGGCCAGCGACGGCCAACGGTTCTGCGACTGCGCCTTCATGCCGTCGAAGACCTCCTGCACGCTGGCGCGCACGTTCGGCTGCCGCCGCGCCGCATCGCGCGAGATATCGAGCAGCGCATTCGGCTCCTCGGCCCCGGCCGAAAGAATGCCGCGCGGGCGGTGATATTTGAACGACCGGCCGACGAGATGAACGCCGTTGGCAAGCAGGGCCGAGGCAACGGTGTCGCCTTCGAGCGCCGTATAGCTCTTGCCGTCAAAGGTGAAGCGGGCGGTTCTGGCCGGCGTCAGACGTCCCTTGCCCGCGATACGATTGGCGCCGCTCATTCAGCAAATCCCTCTTTTTGTGCCGTCTGTTCTTGTTCGTTCTGGCTCTGGACGACCGGCTCGGCGGCACCCGGCAGCAGCGTCGCGAGATCCGGCTTCGGCTCGCCGGCCTTGTAGGTGCGGTAGAAATGATCGCTCACGGTGTCGCGCGCCGCGTTGAAGAAGCGGCCGCAGCCATGGATATGCCGCCAGCGTTCGAAGATCAGGCCCTTCGGGTTGTCGCGCAGGAAGAAATATTCCTCGAACTCCTCATCCGAGATTCCGGCGATATTGGCCGGCCGCACGATATGCGCGTCGCCGGCGTTGCGGAATTCGAGTTCCGAACGCTCTTCCTCGCAATAGGGGCAGTAAATCAGCAGCATCGTTTTCTACCTGTGTTAAAGCTCGGAGCCCGAAAGGCTTGTACCGGGAGGCTGGGCGCAGAGCCGCCGTCCCATGGTGACGAAAGGTGTTATGCGCTTCAAAAGCGTCTCCAGCGATTCGTAGGATTTCAGCACGTTGGTCATTCCCAGATTGACCATGCTCATGCCCAAGAGATCCGTATCCAGTGCGAAAGCCCTTGATACCTCCGGCGTCTGCTCCGGCACGAAGTATACCATCGGCTGGTTCAACACCTTGGCGCAAAGCAGCGTTCCGCTTTCGGCCACGAAGGGCCAATCGGCTTCATCCTTCGCCTTGTGGATCACCTGCATGCGAAAATCCTTGACCCCCGGAACCAGATCATTGACTTCGATCGTGATCGTTCCCGCTGGCAAAGAAAGCCCCGCTGCAAGAAGGATCCCGACCGCCGCCAGCATCAGTGCGCCACGGCCGCCGCGGCCGCCTCGTCGATCAACCGGCCGGTGCGGAAGCGATCCAGATTAAGCCCGGCATTGAACTTGTGCGGCTCGTCGCGGGCAATGAGATGCGCGAAGAGATTGGCCGAACCCGGCGTCGCCTTGAAACCGCCCGTGCCCCAGCCGCAATTGACGTAGAGCCCCGGAACCGGCGTCTTCGACTGGATCGCCGAACGGTCCGGCGTGTTGTCGACGATGCCGCCCCAGGAGCGCATCATCTTGACGCGGCGGAACATCGGGAAGAGCTCGCAGATCGCATCCAGCGTATGGGTGATGATCTGCAGACCGCCGGTCTGGCTGTAGGAATTATACTGGTCCGTGCCCGCGCCGATGACGAGCTCGCCCTTGTCGGACTGCGAGATATAGGCATGCACCGTGTTCGACATGACGACGCAGGGGAAGATCGGCTTCAGCGGCTCGGAAACGAGCGCCTGCAGCGGGCTCGATTGCAGCGGCACGCGCACGCCCGCCATCTGCATGACGACGGTGGTGTGACCGGCCGCGGAAACGCCGATCTTCTTGGCGCCGATGAAGCCCTTCGTCGTGTCGACGCCGGTCACGCAGCCATCCGGCGCGCGGCGGATGCCGGTCACTTCGCAATTCTGGATGATGTGGACGCCGCGGTCGGAAGCCGCGCGGGCAAAGCCCCAGGCCACCGCATCGTGCCGCGCCGTGCCGCCGCGACGCTGCAGGGCCGCGCCGTTGATCGGGTAGCGCGCCGTGCTGGAAATATCGAGCGGCGGACAATAGGCTTTCGCCTGTTCCGGCGTCAGCCATTCATTGTCGATGCCGTAGAGACGGTTGGCATGGATATGCCGTTTGAAGGACTGCTGGTCGTGTACATTGTGCGACAGCATCATCACGCCGCGCGGCGAATACATGACATTGTAATTGAGATCCTGAGACAGCCCCTCCCAGAGCTTCATCGAATGCTCGTAGATGTGCATGCTCTCTTCGTAGAGATAGTTCGAGCGGATGATCGTCGTATTGCGGCCGGTATTGCCGCCGCCGAGCCAGCCCTTTTCGATCACGGCGACATTGGTGATGCCGTGCTCCTTGGCGAGATAGTAGGCCGCGCCGAGACCATGACCGCCGGCCCCGACGATGATGACGTCATACTCCTTGCGCGGCTCGGGCGAGGTCCATTGAGCCTCCCAGCCCTTGTGAGCCCGCATCGCTTCCCTTGCCACGGCAAAAACCGAGTATTTACGCATTCGCCCTCAACTCCTTCAGGCAAGACGCCTTTTGATGGGTCATACAAATCGCAAATCGAAAACCGACACAACGGCTCTTTTGCGACGCATTCAGGACCGGCTTTCGACACGGTTAAGATTGCCAGGCACTCGAACGGCGTGCTTACATCTTCTTAACAGCTTCATTTGCGTTGCAGATGGCAGACCTTTACCCGCCCGCCATGACCACCGCTACGCCAGGCGCATCCCTCTTTCCGCGGCTTTCGCTCATAAAGATAGATTCTCGCGCGATGCTTGCTGTCAAAAGTCTGGTGCGAAAAATCGTGACCGCCGACGCGGACATTCTTGCCGAAACGCACGTCACCGGCTGCGGCGGGCGCAACCGTTGCAGCAAGAACGACGAGCACAAGCATGGGCACGGCAAGCAGCCTTCCGGCGGCAACGAGGCCAAGTGAGTCCATAAGGCGTTTCTCCCTTCGCACCACCCAACCACAGGAATCAGAGCCACTGTGACGCGCGAATGACTGTGATCCGGATTCTTCGCACAGGCGTGTCAGTGTCGCAAAACATCGCAAATCGAGCCCTCATTTTCGCACCTTCACAAAGCGGCGAAAGCAGCGTCAGCTCAACTCGGCACTCGACAAGCCGCTTTTTCCCCTGCAAACTCACGATCTGGCTAGACTTTGACAAATCGATCTGCTATCTCGCCTAACCAATCGCAAGGCTACGGCTGCGCGAACGTTATATTTTTGCCTCCTGGCGCTGCTGTCGCCGCTGGCATCAACCAAACCAAAGGAACGTGATTCTCGTGCAGGTACTTGTCCGCGATAACAATGTTGACCAGGCTCTCCGCGCTCTCAAGAAGAAGATGCAGCGCGAAGGTATTTTCCGCGAAATGAAGATGCGCGACTACTACGAAAAGCCGTCGCAGAAGCGTGCTCGCGAAAAGGCTGAAGCTGTTCGTCGCGTTCGCAAGCTTGCTCGCAAGCGCGCTCAGCGCGAAGGCCTGGTAGCCAAGTAATCGCCGTTTTTTCGACGTTTTCAGATGCATGTGTGGCGGGGGCGAGTCGTTCGCCGCCGCCTTTTTGATTTATTCTCTGCGCAAATCGGATTAAATCAGAACAGCCTGATATGACGCATGGGGAAAGCGAACCCGATAATGGCAATGACGACTTCCGTAAAGTTCCGCACTTCGAACCTCTCCTTCCTCGTTTCGAAGCGCGCGGCAATGCTGCCTGCCTTGGCGATTCTTGCCGCGATCAGCCTCTCCGGCTGCCAGACCGCTTCCACGGATAACGTGATCCGCATCGACAAGGCGCAGGGGTCTTCGGAAAACATCGCGTCGCTGACGTCGGTCATCAATGCCAATCCGCAGGATCCCGAAGGCTACAATGTGCGCGGCACGGCCTATGGCCGCGGCGGTGATTTCAACCGCGCGCTCGGCGACTTCAATCAGGCGATCCAGCTCAATCCGAAGTTCTATCAGGCCTACGCCAACCGCGCGCTCATCTACCGCAACATGGGCAAGCTGCCGGAAGCGATCGCGGACTACAACGCCGCGCTGCAGATCAACGGCAATTACGATGTCGCCTATATCGGCCGGGGCAATCTCTATCGCCAGGCAGGCCGCGACAACGACGCCTTCAACGATTACTCCAAGGCCATCAGCCTCGGCACCACGGATGGCCGCGCCTATAACGGCCGCGGCGTGATCTACCAGAAGCGCAATCAGCAGGATAAGGCTATCGACGACTTCTCCAAGGCGATCTCGCTCTCGCCGAACTCGCCGGAGCCGTATAACAGCCGCGGCATCTCCTATCTCGCGCAGAACGACGACGACAACGCCTTCGCCGACTTCAATCATGCCATCGAGCTGAACAACAAGGTTGCCGAATCCTGGGCGAACCAGGCCTTCGTCTACGAGCGCAAGGGTGACAAGGCGAAAGCCCGCCGCTCCTATCAGCACGCGGTCAACCTCGACCCAAGCTACCAGCCGGCCAAGGACGGTTTGTCCCGCGTCGGCGCCGGCGCCTGACAAGGGCGCCTGGCAATCGGATCAGCGGCCGCCCGGCGAACCTCGCCCGGCGGCTTTTCTTTGCCTTATGGAAAGCCTAGTCTCGGTTCACATCAATCCGAACGAGACAGCGACATGCCCTCCCCTCAGAAAATCATCGTCATCGGTGCCGGCATCATCGGTGCGTCCATTGCCTGGCATCTCCAGCGCAAGGGCGCATCCGTCACCGTGGTCGCGCAGCAGAGCGGCGGCGTTGCGACGCCGAATTCCTTCGCCTGGATCAATGCGAGCTGGGGCAATCCGGAATTCTATTTCCAGCTCCGTCACCGTTCGATGGCGGAATGGTCGAGGCTTGCCGCCGATCTTCCCGATCTGCCTCTGTCGTGGTGCGGCGGCCTGTGCTGGGATCTGCCCGAAGCGGAGCTCGACGCCTATGCGGCGCAGCATCATGGCTGGGGCTATGGCATACAGCCGGTCAATCGGGCCACCAGCACGATGATCGAACCGAATCTCGCCAATCCCCCGGACTATGCGCTGCATATCGCCGAGGAGGGTGCAGTCGAGCCGGTCGCAGCCGCCGAACTGCTGCTGAACGACGCCCGGAGCCGAGGCGCGACCATCTTGTTCGACGTCGAAGTCAAAGCTCTGCTCCGGGAGGGTGGCCGGATGATCGGCATCGAAACGAGCGAAGGGGTGATGCACGCCGATCATGTCGTTCTTGCCGCCGGCGCGGGCACGGCGGCACTGGCGGCATCGGCCGATATCCTCGTGCCGCTCGAAACGCCGCCGGGGCTCATCGTTCATTCCCGCCCTACGAAAAAGCTTCTGAACGGGCTGGTGATGGCGCCGGGGCTGCATATGCGCCAGACGCTGGAAGGACGGATCATTGCCGGCGGCGATTTCGGCGGCACCGATCCCGGCGACAATCCTGAGGCCGCTGCCCGCAGACTTTTCACCAAGGTCCAGGCAGCCCTGAAAGGCGGCGAAGCCCTTGAACTGGATTTCCACACGATCGGCCATCGCCCGACACCGAGGGACGGCTTCCCCATTCTGGGTGAGGTCGACGCAGCACCCGGTCTCTATCTCGCCGTTCTGCATTCCGGCGTAACGCTGGCGCCCCTAGTCGGCCTGCTGGCAGCTGAGGAGATCGTCGATGGCAAGGCGGATCCCCAGCTTGCGTCCTTCCGGCTTTCCCGTTTCGCCCAGCCCGGCGAAGCGCCGGGTCCGCGCAACCCAAGGGATGCATTGCCGCAATCTTAAATACCCGGGATCGCTTACGAATTCGCAGCAATGACTTTTCAGATGTTGCAAGGCAATTTACCGAGCCCTAACATGGGCGCTTCGAGAGCATGTAGCTCGGGTCTGGGCACGGGGGCGCTTGGCATGACGACCAAAACCATTCCTTTCGCGTTTGCCGGCGCTTCAGATCGTCGTGGAGGCACGATCGGTTGATCGCCTCATGAGGAAACTGCATTTCCCGAAAGCGTCGATTGGAGCCTATCTGATCGCCATAGCCCTGGCGATTGCCTTGCCTATTCTGGCCTTCGTCGCACTGCTGCTGGTTCAGCTGGAAGACAATGAGCGCGATGCGCTGAAAGGCGATACGGTTCAGGACGCCCAGGCCCTGGCGCGCGTCATCGACCGGCAATTGCAGGACATGGCGACGACGCTGCGGCTCTTGTCCTCCTCGCCGGAGCTGGAGCGCAACGATATCGCCACCTTCTTCGCCCGGACGGAAACGGTTCTGCGCACCGATTCGCTCTTCGTCCTCCTCATGGAAAAGGATGGCCAGCTCCGGCTGAATACGCGCTGGCCCCTCGGCAAGCCTCTTGGCAAGACCGGCAATATGCCGGCCCTGCAATCGGCGCTGGACTCGGGCCGCATCGAGGCATCCGATGTCTTCATAGGCGCGAATGCCCGCCGCTGGGTCTACAATGTCACCCTGCCGCTCGAGCACTCTCCCGCCGGCGCCGCTTTGGCGGTGACCCAGGATGCGGACGAACTCGCCAAGCTGGTAACGACGGAAGCCCTTCCGCCAGGCTGGTCGGCGGCCGTCCTCGACAAGTCCGGCCATGTCGTTGCCGCCGGCGGCCCGACGACCCTTGCGCCCGGCGATATGTTCAACAAGGATATATTGCCGAGGCTGATCGCATCCAGCGGCGTCTACCAGGATGACAAGGTCCTGCCGAACGCAGTGCTGGGCTATGCGCAGATTTCCGGCTGGTCCTGGAAAGCGGTCGTCTGGGGACCCATAGCCTCCGCGCAGGCCTCGCTGATGAGCACATGGCGCTTCCTGATCTATGGCGGCGTGACCCTGCTGCTGATCGCGCTGATTGCCGTCTACGCGCTGGCGCGCCAGGTGCGCATTACCATACAGAGCATCGCCGACATGGCGGACCGCATGGGACGCGGCGAGATCGTGGCGCCGATCGATACCAGCGTGATCGAGGCCAACCAAGTGGCCGTTGCGCTTTCCAACGCGTCCTTCGACCGAAGCGTCACGGAAGACCGGCTGCATTTCGTCATGCACGAGCTCGTTCACCGTACCAAGAACCTGCTGGCGCTTGCCCAGGCGATGACCCGGCAGCTCGCGCGGCAGACGGACAGCGTCGATACATTCCAGCGCGCCGTCGCCGACCGGCTGGAAGGGCTGGCGCGTTCGATCGAGGTCCTGACCAGTGAACAATGGTCCGGCGTTTCGCTGCGCCGGGTGATCGACATCCATCTCGCGACCTTCCTGCAGGCGCCGCAGCAGCTCGACGTCCTCGGCAATGATTTCCTGCTGAAACCGGAGGCCGTGCAGAATCTCGGCCTCGTCCTGCACGAGCTTGCGACCAATTCGGTGAAATACGGGGCGCTGTCGGCACCGGAGGGTAAGATTACCATCGAATGGACGAATGAAACCGGCGAGATCGGAACCATCATTCGCCTCGTCTGGACCGAGAGCGGCGGGCCGCCGGTCAAGCCGCCGAGCGAGAGCGGCTTCGGCACCACCGTCACCAAAACCCACGCCGCCGCCTCCTTCAGCGGCAATGTCGAGGTCGATTTCCGGCCCACCGGCCTCGTCTGGATCCTGACCGCGCCGCGAAACACGATGGAACGACAGCGGACATGAAGCCTATTGCCGCCTGAGGGGAACCTCGGCGCGCGCCAGCAACAAAGCAGGTTCTCTCTCGTTGCCGGTCAATTCGGCGGCACGGCGAAACGTCGCACGGTCCTCCACGATGATGCCACCGGAGCCAGAGCCAGACAGCAGGCCGCGATGGCAATCCAGGCGCTCATCGCTCGGCTCAGTCCCCACCCCAAGGCGCGGGAACCGAGCATAGACGCTGCGTGTTATTCGTTCATCGCCTTGACGATTTCCTCGGTCACCTTCTTGGCGTCGCCGAGCAGCATCATCGTGCCGTCCTTGTAGAACAGCGTGTTGTCGATGCCGGCATAGCCCGAGCCGAGCGAGCGCTTGACGAAGAGGCAGGTCTTGGCCTTGTCGACATCGAGGATTGGCATACCGTAGATCGGCGAGGTCTTGTCGTCGCGCGCCGCCGGATTGGTGACGTCGTTTGCACCGATGACATAGGCGACATCGGCCTGGGCGAATTCCGAATTGATGTCCTCCAGCTCGAAGACCTCGTCATAGGGGACGTTGGCTTCGGCGAGCAGGACGTTCATGTGGCCGGGCATGCGGCCGGCAACGGGGTGAATGGCATATTTCACCTCGACGCCGTGCGCCTTCAACCTGTCCGCCATTTCGCGCAACGCATGCTGGGCCTGCGCCACCGCCATGCCGTAGCCCGGCACGATGATGACCTTGGAGGCATTCGCCATCAGATAGGCGGCATCCTCGGCCGAGCCGAGCTTCACGGTCTTGTCGGAATTGTCGGCCCCGCCCGATACCGTCTCGCCGCCGAAGCCGCCGAGGATGACCGAGATGAAGGAGCGGTTCATGCCCTTGCACATGATGTAGGACAGGATCGCACCCGAAGACCCGACAAGCGCGCCGGTGATGATGAGCGCCAGGTTGCCGAGCGTGAAGCCGATGCCGGCGGCGGCCCAGCCGGAATAGGAATTCAGCATCGATACGACGACCGGCATGTCGGCGCCGCCGATCGGCACGATCAGCAGCACCCCGAGCGCCAGCGACAGCGCGACGACGGCCCAGAAGGCGAAGTGGCTTTCACTGACTGCCAGGCTGATGACGGAGAACACGATCAGGACAAGCAGGGCCGCGTTGATGATATGCCGGCTCGGCAGCAGGATCGGTTTGCCGGACATGCGCCCGTCAAGCTTCAGGAAGGCGATGATCGAGCCGGTGAAGGTCAATGCGCCGATGGCGACGCCGATCGCCATTTCGATGCGGGCTTCCGTATGAATATGGCCGATGTCGCCGATCCCGAAGGAAGATGGCGTATAGAGCGCGGAAGCGGCCACGAGGACGGCTGCGAGACCGACGAGCGAATGGAAGCCGGCGACAAGCTGCGGCATCGACGTCATTGGAATGACGCGGGCGATATAGGCCCCTGCTCCGCCGCCGATGGCAAGACCGAGAACGATCAGCACGAAGCCGCCGAAGGATGGCGTTGCCAAAACCAGCGTGGTGGCGATGGCGATGCCCATGCCGATCATGCCATAGAGATTGCCGCGCCGGCTGGTTGCGGGGTGAGAGAGGCCACGCAGCGCCAGGATGAACAGGACGCCGGACACCAGGTAGAGGAAGGCCGCGATATTGGTCAGCATGCCACCCTCACTTGTCTTTCTTCTTGTACATCGCCAGCATACGCTGGGTGACAAGGAAACCGCCGACGATATTGACCGAAACGAGCACCAGCGCCACGAAGCCGAAGCCGGTGGCAAGGCCGCTCGCCGAAATGCCCACGGCCAGCAGCGCACCGACGACGATGACCGAGGAGATGGCGTTCGTCACCGCCATCAATGGCGTATGCAAGGCCGGCGTCACCGACCAGACGACGTAATAGCCGACGAAGATCGCCAGCACGAAGATCGCGAGCTGGAAGACGAAAGGATCGACCGCCCCGCCCGTCGCGGCGCTGGCAGCCTCCGGCGCCTGTGCGGCGGCGGTCGTGACGGCGGACACGGCGTCGTTCAGTTGCCGGAGTGCCTGCTCCATTGCTTGGCTGGCCATCTCAGAGACCTCCCTTGTTGACCGTCGGCTGGTCGGGGTCGACGAAATTCGGGTGCACGACTTCGCCGCCGTCGGTCAGCATCGTCGCCTTGATCAGCTCGTCGGCGCGGTTGAGGCCGAAGCTCTTGCTGTCCTTGTCGACCATCGTTTCCAGGAAAGTGACGAGGTTCTTGGCATAGAGGGCGGAGGCGCTGGCCGCGATCCGGCCCGCCATGTTGGGATAGCCGATCACCCTGACGCCCTCGACTTCGGCCACTGTCCCGTATTCGGCGCCCTCGATATTGCCGCCGCGCTCGACGGCGAGATCGACCGCGACCGCACCCGGACGCATCGCCTTCAGCATGTCGCGGCTGACGAGCCGCGGCGCCGGCCGGCCGGGGATCAGCGCCGTGGTGATGACGATGTCCTGCTTGGCGATATGATCGGCAACGAGAGCTGCCTGCTTCGCCTGATAATCCCTGGACATTTCCTTGGCATAGCCGCCGGCGGTCTCCGCCGCCTTGAACTCCTCATCTTCGACGGCGATGAATTTCGCCCCGAGCGAGGCGACCTGCTCCTTGGCAGCCGGGCGCACATCCGTTGCGGAGACCAGCGCTCCCAACCGCCGTGCCGTGGCGATCGCCTGCAGGCCGGCAACCCCGGCGCCCATGACGAACACCTTGGCGGCCGGCACCGTGCCCGCCGCGGTCATCATCATCGGCAGCGCCCTGTCATAAACGGCCGCAGCCTCGATGACCGCCTGATAGCCGGCCAGATTGGCCTGCGACGAAAGCACGTCCATCGACTGCGCGCGGGTGATGCGCGGCATCAGCTCCATGGCAAAGCTCGTCAGCCCTGCGCGCGCCATTTCCGCAAGCGCCGCCTCGTTGCCATACGGATCCATGATGGCGATCACGACGGCGCCATTCTTGTAGCCGGCAATCTCGCTGCCTTTCGGCCGCCTGACTTTGAGAACGACGTCGGCCGCCTTCGCATCGCCGATGGAGCCGATTCGCGCGCCGACGGCTTCATATTCCGCATCCGGAATGCGCGACAGCGTGCCGGCACCGGCTTCGATCACGACATCGAAGCCGAGGTTCCTCATCTTCTTCACCGTCTCGACGGAAGCCGCGACACGCGTCTCTTCCGCCACGCTTTCCTTGGCCACGAAAACCAGATTGCTCAACGACAATACCTCGCATCAAACGGCGGCACGCCTGAACACGGCGGCGATGCAGCCTGCAGAATCACGGGAAGGCTCGGACCAGAAAGGACCGGCGTCGATCAGCCCTGGGACGTCAGCGCAACAGGATGATGCTGGCGATGGAAAGAACGATGAAAATAAGGATGCCGCCGAGGAAGCCGGCATGACCGAAGAAACCGGCCGCCATCGCGATCAGCAACGCAGCAACGATCGCGGATCCGACCTTGGCGCCCGAGACGAAAAGATTGTAGGTCTTCTCATGCTCCTTGTAGTCCATGGCAGCGCCGGTTTCGACCGGTCCGGTATGATGTTCGGCCATTCAGAAATCTCCCCTCAATCCTCTCCTCCGGCAGATCACCTGGATCTGGCGGCTGGAGTTTGTCCTCAAAAGCTGCGGCATCCCGCAAAGAGATGCCGCAACCGAATTTCCTCTACCGAGGGGTTACACAAAGCGAGGAAAAATGCAATGCACGAGAAGGTCGCACGGCGCGCGCAGCCTAACCGAATTGCCCGCGGATTTCGCGTCGGCCTCCGCTTGCCAGCCGCGCCGTCGGCAAAATGGTCAGGGGCGGCGAGCCGGTATCCTCCCCACGGGAGAACATCATTCGCCGCTCATAGGGTTCCGAATCGAAAAACGGATATCGTTTCATCAACTTGCCGCGAATCTCCTTCGAGCGTGACGCCAGGAGCGTCAGCTCGAAACCGTAGGTCTTGGTCATGCGTGGCGGCACGACCGTATCGGCATAGAAGACGCGCTTGTAAAAGGCCGCATGCGCCGGACGGATGTGCTGCATGACGCGATCCGTGTTGAAATAGATCGCGCCGACGATCGCAGGCCTTAGCGTCAGATAGGGCAAAGCCGGCAAGTCCAGCTCGAAATCGGGATCGACGGCAAAGCGCGCCGGATCGATCAACGTCATGCCGGCGTCGAGGAAGGCGTGGATCTCCTCGGGAAAGATACCGGTCGACTGGCATATGCGATGGTCCGGCGTGACATGATGTATTCGCACCGTGCTTACCAGTTCTTCGAAGTAATAAACTCCGAAAACATAGGCATGATCATCGAAATCGATGTCATCGATCAAGTTCTTGGCCGCCACTGGCAAGACATCGCGCGACTTGTAGGCCTTGTAGCGCAGCCGCGCCACATCCTCCATGTCTTCGCTGGTTTCGATCCGGCGGTATTCTACGTGATCGAGCACCGCCATCAGCTTGCCGGCGAAGCTGTCTTGCAAAGCACTCATATGAGTCATGGTTCATGTTCCGTAATGGTTAACGAAACATTAATGGTAGTAACGGAGAACTTGATCAATATTTGATTTAACTTTTATTAACTATTCATCCATTAAGGTTAATTTCTTTAACCAATACCGGTATAGATTTGGCTGCGCGAGAGCGATCGAGCTTTCGCTGTTTTGCCGACAGGACTATGCGGGATCAATCCGGCTGTTTCACCAGACTAAAAACGAGCGGGGGTGCGTGATTTCTGGCCCCGACAAGCCGCTCGGGATGCGCTGAACGAGCGTCCTCTTCGACTGCAGCGACGCCTTGCCATCACCGCCTGCGAGGCCGCTGTGCTAATCGGAACAAAGACGCGCGGCCGCTCGTCACGTCAGGCGACGTGATCCTGCCGCACGATAGGCAGCCGGCGGCTGAGATTGTCGACCATCTCGACGATCTGCTCGTGCGACACGGGCGCGGAGAATACATAGCCCTGGATGATGTCGGCCAGATTCTTCTCGACGATAAGCGCCAGCTGCTCCAGCGTCTCGACGCCCTCGATCACGATATGGAGGCTGAGCGCGCGGGAAAGATCGACGATGCCGCACAAAAGCTTGAAACGGCGGCTGTCCGTGGTGATGTCGCGCACGAAAGACCGATCGATCTTGACGACGTCCACAGGCAGCGAATCGAGATAGCTGAGGCTGGAAAATCCCGTGCCGAAATCGTCGATCGCGATCGTGATGCCTTTGCTGCGCAAATCGGCAAGGATGGATCGGACGGTCGCCACTTCGTCCATCAGGCAGCTTTCGGTCACTTCGAGATGCAGCCGCGAAGGCACCAGACCGGAGACCTCGAGCGCTTCCGTGACAATACCGATGATATCGTCGCTGCGCAGATCCTGCGCCGAGAGATTGACCGAGACGGCGAGCGGTTCAGGCCATGAAACGCAGTCCCGGCAAGCCTGGTTGATCATGAAGCGGGTGATGCCGGCAACGATCCCCATCTCCTCGGCGACCTGCACGAAGATATTCGGAGGAATCGAGCCCTTTTCCGGATGAATCCAGCGCGCCAGGGCCTCGCAGCAGTCGATGCGCGAACCGTCGGGCGTGAACATCGGCTGGTAAACGGCGTGAAGCTTGCCGGCTTCCACGGCTTCGCGCAAATCGTCCTTCAGCTTCTGGCGCTCGACATAGCGTGCATCCATCTCCTGTTCGAAGGCGCTGCACCCGCCCTTCATCCGCGACTTGGCATCGAACAGCGCCAGATCGACCTTGATCTGCCATTCCTCCGGCCGGAATTCCCGGCTCGACATCGCCACATATCCGCCGCTGAAGGAAATCCGGAAGCTGTTGTCATCGACATCATACGTGCCCGTCATCGCCGCGTGCAGTTCGCGGATGCGGCTGTCGATACCGGGCGCACCGCCCTCATTCGGAAAGAACAGCATGAACTGGTCGCCGACAAGGCGTGCGGCGATCGCGGAGGTGCCAGCGAATTCCTTCAGCCGCTCGGCAATGGCGACCAGCAGGCGATCGCCGGCAATGTGCCCCTTGGTATCGTTGACATGCTTGAAATCGTCGACATCGAGAACCAGGATCCCGATCTGGCTTTCCCGTGTGCGCGTAGCGAGCCTTTCCTTGACCAGTTCGACGAAATATTCGCGGTTCGGCAATCCCGTCAGAGGATCATAGCGCACCATATGCAGAATCTTGCGCTCTGCCCGGATGCGCACCGTCACATCCTCGAAGATCAGGATCACGATCCCATCCGCGCGCCGACTGGCCGAGAACTCCAGAAACTGGTCCTCGTTGAACTGAATGAGGGTGCGTGACAGCGTACCGCTGACAAGCTGCGCCATCTGCCGCTGGATAAGCCCCGGCAGCGATCCGTCGATGAAGGCGTTGCGCGCGCCGTAGCGCAGGACGACATCGAACTCGCAGTCCTTGAGCTGTTCCGGATGCGCGAAATTCAGAAGCTCGCAGGCCTTGCGATTGACGACGAGGATGCGGTTGTCGGCATCCAGCATGAACAGTCCGTGCGTCATGTTGTTGAGCGCGGTGTCGAACCTGTCGGCGATCAGCGATATCTCACGCGAGGCGATGACGTTCTTGTAGAGAAACTCCCGCACGCCGTTCGCCATCGCGCGGGTCGTCAGCCCGAACGGGACGAGCATGACCGAAACGATCGCCTTGTACAGCTGCTGCGACATCAGGCAGGCGATGATGATGGGAAGACAGCAGGCAAGCGTCTGCAGATCGATCGCCTTCTGCGAACCGTAGTTGCGGCCGACGATCGATACCATCGACGCCATCGTGACGGCGATGCAGATGAATTCCGCCAGCGGATCCTGCACGATCAGGATGGCATAGCCGCTTCCGATGCCGAGTATGGAGGCCGTCGCGGCCGCGCCGATCACATAGCGCGTTTCCCATCTGGCGATATCGGCGCGCTTGAAACTATGCTTGTCGGCCGCATCGAACAGCCAGAACGAATACATGCGCAAGCCGAACACGGCGGCGAAAGCCAGGCAAAGGACGAGATAGATGCTTGCATGCGTGCTGAGAAAAACGACGACATATGTGAGGATGTGAACGAACACGCCCGTAAAGAGTGTTTTACGGTTTCCGAAAAGCGAACTGACGAACGACAGATAAACATCCGTCGGCACGGTGTCCGGGCTTGGAGGCTTCATTCAGACTTCCCCTGATGCGGCGGACACCCTAGTTGAAACTTTTTAAAATTTGATTGCCCAAATAGCACGCATCTGTACAGATTTTCCAATCATACCGGTAACTTACGTTGAATTTAGATTACGATCCGCATCGTATTAGTGCAGTCACTCCCATCGCACTCTACCGTGGATATAATATTCAGTCACCGATGAGCAAAACAAGATATCACTAAAGACTTATATAATACGATCAAAGCTTACCCGCTCGCTGCTGAATCATCATGAATGTATCAAAAGTATACTCTGAAAGTTGCATCCAAAGATACGCATCCTTCTTATAGCCAACTTGATCCTCATAGATGCGCTTGAAATAGTCGTTCGATTTGGAGAGGTCCGCGTAAAGCGCGCTGGCTGCCTGGAAGCAGGCCTCCATGATCTCCTGGCTGAACGGCCGCAAAGTCACGCCCTGCTGCACGATGTCCTTGAGCGCCTGAGGGTTTTTCACATCGTATTTCGCCAGCATGTTGGTGTTGGCGAAGGCGCAGGCGTCGGTGAGGATCACCTGATAGTTCTTCGGCAAGGCATTCCATTTTTCGAGATTGAAGAAGGCGTGCACCACGGCGCCGCCTTCCCACCAGCCCGGATAATAGTAATATTTGGCGATCTTCTGCAGCCCGAGCTTCAGATCGTCATAGGGGCCGACCCATTCCACCGCATCGACCGTGCCTTTGTTCAATGCGTCGTAGACACCGTTGACCGGAATGTCCTGCTGCGGCACCACGCCGATTTTCTCGATGACCTTGCTGGCAAGGCCGGCAATGCGCATCTTCAGGCCCTTGAGGTCATCGAGCGTGTTGATTTCCTTGCGAAACCAGCCGCCCATCTGGGCGCCGGTGTTCCCGGCCGGCAGGCCCAGTATGCCCTGTGTGGCATAGAATTCGTTCATCAGCTTATTGCCGTTGCCCTGGTAGAACCAGGCATTGGTCAGCCGGGCATTGAGGCCAAACGGCAGCGCCGTGCCGATGGCATAGGTCGGGTCCTTGTCCGAGAAATAGTAGGAGCAGGTATGCGCCGCATCGACAGTGCCGGCGCTCACCGCATCGGCGGCCTGCGCGCCGGGTACGATTTCGCCGGCCTCGTAAGTCTGGATGACGAAATTGCCGTTCGTCGCATCGGACACATGCGCGGCGATATCTTCCGCACCGCCATAGATCGTGTCCAGGCTCTTCGGAAAGGAAGAGGTCATCTTCCAGGTGATCTTCGGATATTCCTGGGCAAGGGCCGGGCTTGCAAGCGCGGAGGCTGCAGCACCTGCGCCAACGGCGCCTGCCCGCCTTATGAAGGAACGGCGATCCATCGAATTCTCCCATACGGACGGCATTGCTGGAGAGCGGCGCGCTCCCCGTCACGGCGCAAGCGATGGAACTAACCATGCCGCACACGGTCTTTCAAGTTTGCTCTTGCACCGCATTATGGCGATTCCTGTACATCCGCGTAACGACGGGAAACAAAGCCCGATCAAGACCACTGCGCGTTGCCGGTCGGGCCGTCTTCGCGTAAGTTCATGGCGCGTGCATCTGCCCTCGGATTGACATCATGGTCATCCAGAGGTTTCGATGCACAACCGTTTCGCAGCTTCCGGAGCCCTGAATGTCCAGACCGATCATCGCCATTCCCGCCGACATCCGCGAGTTCGACGGCGCGAACTGGCACGCGGTGCAACTGCAATATGTCCGCGCCGCCGTGAAGGCTGCGGGATTGATGGCGCTGATCGTTCCGGCGCTCGAAGAAGACAATGATGCGGACGCCATTCTGGACCGGGTCGACGGACTGCTCGTCTCCGGTTCGGCAAGCAATGTCCATCCGTCTCTCTATGGAAAGGAAGCGCGCGAAAGCGACGGCCCCTTCGATCCGGCGCGCGATGCGACGTCGCTCCCGCTTATTCGCCGCGCCATCGACCGCGCCATTCCGATGCTCGCCATCTGCCGCGGCATTCAGGAACTGAACGTTGCGCTCGGCGGGACGCTTGCAAGCGAGATCCAGGAGCAGCCCGGCATCTGGGATCACCGCAAGCCGCAGAATGTCGACCGCGATACGATGTATTCCATCCGCCAGAGCGTTTTCGTCAAGGAAGGCTCCTGCATCGCCCGCGTCGTCGGGCCTGGCGAGGTGCGCGTCAACTCGCTGCACCGTCAGGCGATCGCCGATACCGCTCCGAAGCTGCAGGTCGAGGCGCTGGCCGAAGACGGCACGATCGAAGCCGTTTCCGTCATCGGCGCCAAGGCCTTTGCCGTCGGCGTGCAATGGCATCCGGAATATTGGGCGGAAACGGATTCGCCGTCGCGCAAGCTCTTCGTGGCCTTCGGCGATGCCGTGCGCGACTACGCGGCAAGCAAGGAGCGGCTCGCCGCCGCTCCCTATCAGCAAAAGGCCGTGTGATCAGCCGCGCGGCTTGACCGGCGTTTCCGGCACCGGCGTCAGCGGCCGGCCCTTCGCGAACCATTCGATGATGTTGTCGGCGACAAGATCGGCCATGGCATTGCGCGTCGGCACCGAGGCGGACGCCACATGCGGCAGCAGCGAAACGTTCGGCAGCGAGAGATAGCCGGCCGGGACATTGGGTTCGTCATAGAAGACATCGAGGCCGGCCGCACCCAGCGTTCCGTTGCCGAGAGCGGCGATCAGCGCGTCGTCATCGACGGACCAGCCGCGGCCGACATTGATGAACACGCCCTGCGGTCCGAGCGCCGACAGGATCTCCGTATTGATGACCTTGTGCGTTTCCTGCGTCTTCGGCACGATGGAGATCAGCGTATCCACCGATTGCGCCATCTCCTTTAGCGTCGGATAGTAGTCGTAGGGCAAGGAGTCGCGCGGCGAGCGCGTGTGGTAGCCGATCTTCACCTTGAACGGCTCCAGCCTTCTCGCAATCTCCAGACCGATGCGGCCGAGACCGTAGATGCCGACGCGGCGGCCCTTCATGGAAAAGGGCGAAAGCGGAAACGCCCCGTCCTTCACCCAGCGCCCGTCGCGCAGCCAGCCTTCCGCCTTCGGGAACTGCCGCAGCGTGTTCAGCAACAGGGCAATCGCGGTATCGGCGACCTCATCGTTCAGCACGTCGGGCGTGTTGGTGACGACGATCCCCCTGGATGCCGCGTGCTTGACGTCGATACCGTCGTAGCCGACGCCGAAATTGGCGATGACCTCGATATTCGGAAGAGCGTCGATCCAGGCGGCATCGAAGCCGCCGGAAACGGCGACACCGCGCACGCGGGCCGCAATTTCCCCGTCGACCTTCGGGCCGCCATCGCGCTCGACGGACACGATATCGAACTGCTTTTCGAGCCTTTCGAGAACACGCGGATGTATCTTCCCCGGAACGAGGACGGCGATGCGATTATCGGACATGGATCTTTCCTCTTGAGACACGGTTCGGCGCTATTCAGGCAATCCCGGGAAAAGTGCGCAGCGGTTTTCCGTCCGGAATTGCGTAAACAATGAGATGGAACGGTTCAGGAATTCCGCGAAGAGCCGAACCGCTTAGCGAGCCTTGTAGGGAGCCGTCGACTGGCGGATACGCATCTCGGGCTTGATAAGATGAATACCGTCCGGCTCGTGGCTTCCCGCCAACCTATCCAAAAGCGCGCGCGCTGCAAGCCTTCCGACCTCGGCCTGACCGTTCCATACGGTGGTCAATGCCGGCGTCGCGATCGCCGCCTCTTCCAGATCGTCGTAGCCGGTCACCGAAATGTCCCTCCCCGGCACAAGGCCGGCGCGGGAAATGCCGTTCATCAACCCGATGGCGACCAGATCGTTCCAGCAGACGGCGGCCGTCGGCTTCTGCGGCAAGGACAGGAAATGCACCGCCGCCTCGAACCCGCCTTGCTTGGAGCGGGCGCCGGGAATACGCAGCTCGGGATCAACCTCGATGCCCGCCTTGCGCAAGGCATTCACATAGCCCTGATAGCGGTCGCGGCCGGTCGATGTCTGGTCCGTGCCGCCGATCATCGCGATCGAGCGGTGGCCAAGGCTGATCAGATGATTGGTCGCAAGCGAAATGCCGTAGCTGTCGTCGCCGCGAAAGGTCGGGAGATCCAGCGCCTCGATCTGTCGGGCGACCAGGATGGCCGGCATGCCGTTTTCCTCGGCCAGTTCGAAATCCTCGGGCGGGGTTCCGATCGCCGGCGACATGATGACGCCGTCGCCGCCCAGCTGCAGCAGCGTCTCGATGAAAGTCCGCTGCTTCTCGACCGAATCATAATGGTTGGAGAGGATGAACGTATGACGGCTGCGGTCGAGCTCGCTTTCAATCGCCTTCAGGATTTCCCCGTAGAAAGGGTTCATGATGTCGTGCACGACGACGCCGATGATGCCCGATCGCGATGTCCTCAGGCTCGCCGCGCGGCGGTTGTAGATATAGCCCAGCGCACGGGCCTGGTCCTTGATCTTCTCGCGCGTGTTGACCGCAACCAGCGGACTGTCGCGTAAGGCCAGAGATACCGTTGCCGTTGAAATGCCGAGCGTTTCCGCAATCGTAGAAAGCTTTATCTTTTGCGCCACGCGCCCCTCCCCGTGAAACGCAGCCGTAAACATATTCCGTTTCGTTTTATGAGACCGGAATTTAAAATATTTAATTAAAAGCTTTAATCACGTCGCGCAACACGAATTCTCGGGGATTCTCAGAATTCGTCTTCGTCCTCGTCGTCATCCCCGGCCTGGAGATTGCTCTCGATCGTCTTGAGCAAGCGCACGAGCGAGCGGATGTCCTTTTCGGAGAAGCCGCGCGTGGCCAGCTCGTCGCAGCTCGCCGCCGAGCTTTCGATCTCGCTGACGCTGTTTCGCCCGGTCTCGGTGAGATAGACCTTGGTCAGGCGCGCATCCTCGGCATCCGGCCGCCGTTCGACGAAGCCCTGCGCCTCCATGCGGCCGATGGTGCGTGTCATGGTTGGCGCCTTGACGCCAAGTTTCTGCGCCAGCGAGCCTGCCGGAAGCCCGTCATTTGCAGCCAATGCGAGAATGACGCCGTCCTGCCCGGCATAGAGGCCACTCGCCGTCAGGCTGCGGGTCATCGCCGTGCGCATGGACCGCGCCGCCTGTGTCAGTGCCGGCGACAGATCGGCAAGCGTGTAGTCACGGTGATCCTTCTTCTTACCTGACTTACTTTTCTTCCCGACCTTGTTCTTCTTGCCCATCGTGATTCCGCTGACCTTTTCGTCGCTACGCCATCACGCTATGACATTGCGCAGGTTATTGACATAAACAAGAGGCACACTCTCAGATGGCGCATCCTTTGCCATGTTTCGATGACAATGATGAAACATTGACACCGCAAGAACGAGCAAAATGGATTGCCGTGCTGCCACTTGCCGCCTATGAGCAACACGGGCCGCATCTCCCGTTCGAAACCGACGCGCTCATCGCCGGGGGAATCGTTTCGCGCCTCAGGGTTGCTCTTCCAGCCAATCTACCCGTCACCTTCCTGCCCGTCGAGTCCGTCGGCTATTCCATCGAACATATGGACGTCGCCGGCACGAAGACGCTGGCCTTCGACGAAGCCGTCAGGCGCTGGCTCGGCATCGCCGAACGGCTGGAAGGCCTTGGCATCCGCAAGCTTGTGATGCTGAACGCCCATGGCGGCAACTCTCCGCTGATGACCATCGTCGCAACGGAAGCGCGCGTGCGCTTCCACATGCTGGCGGTCGCAACCAGCTGGACGCGCTTCGGCATACCGGACGGATTGATCGCGCCCGAAGACAAGGCCATCGACATCCATGGCGGCGATATCGAGACCTCGGTCATGCTCGCGCTTCACCCGGAGAAGGTGGACATGTCGAAGGCGGAAAACTTCCCCTCCCGCCAGTCGGAGTTCACCGGGCGCTTCAGACATCTGCGCGCCTACGGTCCCCACGCCTTCGGCTGGAAGATGTCCGATCTGAGCAGGCAGGGCGTCGCCGGCAATGCAGGCGCTGCGACGGCGGCAAAGGGCGAAAGACTGATTGCGCACGCGGTCAACGGGCTCGTCGAGCTGCTGGAGGACGTCGATGCATTCGATGCGACGACGCTGGCTTGAGCCGGCCGCGGGCTCGGCCATCCGCAATCCAATGTGATCTTATAACATATAAAAGCCTTTGAACTGACGTCGCCAACTCCTTATATGAAACGCGAAACTTGTCCGCTCCCCGGGGCAACCTTCCCTATTTCGAGGCTCCCATGACCGAAACAGCCACGCAAAAGCCCATTCCCGTCACCGTTCTCACCGGCTATCTCGGCGCCGGCAAGACGACGCTGCTCAACCGCATCCTCTCCGAAAATCACGGCAAGAAATACGCCGTCATCGTCAACGAATTCGGCGAGATCGGCATCGACAACGATCTCATCGTCGAGTCGGACGAAGAAATCTACGAAATGAACAACGGCTGCGTCTGCTGCACGGTGCGCGGCGACCTTATCCGCGTCGTCGAAGGCCTGATGCGCCGCCCCGGCCGCTTTGACGGCATCATCGTCGAAACCACAGGTCTTGCCGATCCGGTTCCCGTCGCCCAGACCTTCTTCATGGACGACGATGTCCGCGCCAAGACCGAACTCGACGCCGTCGTCGCGCTGGTCGACGCCAAGCACCTGCCGCTGCGCCTGAAGGACAGCCGCGAGGCGGAAGACCAGATCGCCTTTGCCGATGTCGTCGTCATCAACAAATCCGATCTCGTATCGCCGGAAGAGCTGGCCCAGATCGAAGACGTCGTCCGCGCCATCAACCCGGCTGCCCGCGTCTACAAGACGACCCGCTCCGGCGTCGATCTCGCCCGCGTGCTGAACCAGGGCGCCTTCAACCTGGAACGCGCCCTCGAGAACGATCCGCACTTCCTCGAGCACGGCCATGAGGATCATGTCTGCGGCCCGGATTGCGATCACCACCATCACGACCATGACCACCACCACCATCATCATGACCACGATCATGATCATCACCACCATGACCATGACCATGATCACGGCCATCATCATGGCCTGTCGCCGATCCATGACGTCACCGTGCAGTCGGTTTCGCTCCGTGGCGGCGAGATGAATGCGGAACGTTTCTTCCCCTGGATCCAGAAGATCACCCAGACGCAAGGGCCGAACATCCTGCGCCTCAAGGGTATCATCGCCTTCAAGGACGATCCGGAGCGCTACGTCGTTCAGGGCGTGCACATGATCATCGAGGGCGATCATCAGCGTGCCTGGAAGGACGGCGAAAAGCATGAGAGCCGCCTGGTCTTCATCGGCCGCGAACTCGACCGCGAGAAGCTGGAAGCAAGCTTCAAGGCCTGCGAGGCGTCTGCTTGATGCCGACTGTTGCTCCGCTTGATATCGACGGCCACGTTCTGGCCGTCGAATTTTTAGGTGACACCCCCTTCTTCGCCAGCGCCGCCGGCGCAGTCCATCGACTGGAAGGCGGAGACAAGGTCACCGAGGCTCATCAGGGAATGCTGACCTGCCTCCGCGATCCCTATAGCGAGAGCCTGATTTCGGGCGGCGAGGACGGCAAGGTCGTCAGGATCGCATCCGACGGCAGCACGACGACGCTGGCCGAGGCGCCGCGCAAGTGGATCGGCCAGGTTGCTGCGGGTCCGCAAGGCGCGGTCGCCTATTCCTATGGCAAGAGCACCTTCGTGCGCCTGTCCGACGGCACGACGAAGGAGTTTCCGGAAGAGCGCACGGTCGAGGGCATCGCCTTCGCTCCCAAGGGTCTGCGCATTGCCGTCGCCCGCTACAATGGCGTGTCGCTGCACTGGGTCGGCATGAGCGCCCAGCCGGTCAATCTCGAATGGAAGGGCGCCCATACCGGCGTCACCTTCTCGCCGGACGGCCAGTTCATCGTCACGACCATGCAGGAAAACGCCCTGCATGGCTGGAAGCTGGACGCCAAGCCCGGCGCCGAAGCCCGGCACATGCGCATGACCGGCTATCCCGCCAAGGTGAAGTCGCTTTCCTGGTCTAACAAGGGCAAATGGCTCGCATCGTCCGGTGCGCCGGCCGCGATCGTCTGGCCCTTCCAGGGCAAGGACGGCCCGATGGGCAAGGCGCCGCTCGAGCTCGGCAGCCGCGCGAACATCATGGCAACCTCGGTGAAGTTCCATCCGGCGGAGGATATCCTTGCGATCGGCTTCGTCGACGGCATGATATTGGCGGTACGGCTCGGCGACGCCAAGGAGGCGCTCTTGCGCCGGCCCGGCAAGGGTGCGATTACGTCGATGAGCTGGAGCAAGTCGGGCAAGCTGCTCGCCTTTGCCTCCGAAGCCGGCGACTGCGGTGTCGTCGACGTTTCGGCCTGAAGCCACTCCAAAAGAATACGCAGCGGCTTTCTGGTGGCTATCGCGTAAAAACAATAAGGTAGAGCGGTTCGAAAGTTCCGTGAGGAGCTGAACCGCTCTGGAGAGAAAGACAGGATCATGCCCCCATCGGGAACGGCAGCTGCCGAAAATACCCCTGCCCCAGTCGAGAATGTCTGGGACGTGATCCGTCATGAAGCCGCCGAGCTTGCGGCGCGCGAGCCGACGCTTGCGGCGTTGCTGCAGGCGCAATTGCTTGCCAGCAGCTCCGATGCCGAAAGCCTGGCCAATGTGCTGGCCGCCCGCCTCTGCGTCGTCAGGATCGAGCACGCCGATATGCTTTCGCTGCTGTCCGACGTGCTCGGCAGGCATCCCGCAATCCTGCAGGCGACGGAAGCGGACCTCATCGCCGTACGCACCCGCGATCCCGCCTGCACCACCTATCTGCATGCCCTTCTCAACCTCAAGGGCTTCCATGCCCTGCAGACGCACCGCATCGCCCATGCGCTCTGGACGGAAGGGCGCAGGGAAATCGCGAGCTGGCTTTCCAACCTCGTCTCGCTCGTCTTCGGGCCGGATATCCACCCGGCCGCGAAGATCGGCTCGTCGATCATGCTCGATCATGGCTCCGGCATCGTCATCGGCGAAACCGCCGTCATCGAAGATGAAGTCTCCATCCTGCAGAACGTGACGCTTGGCGGCACCGGCAAGGAAACCGGCGACCGCCATCCGAAGATCCGCCACGGCGTGATGATCGGCGCCGGCGCCAAGATCCTCGGCAACATCGAAGTCGGCGCTTTCAGCAAGGTCGCCGCCGGCAGCGTCGTGGTGAAAGCCGTACCGCCCCATTGCACCGTCGCCGGCGTGCCGGCCGTCGTCGTCCGCATCCACCGCGCCGACGAAATCCCGGCCGAGACGATGGATCAGAACATCTAGTCGCCGGGGATTGTGGCCGCCTCGTCCTTCGAGGCATTTCTACGCTTTGCTCCGAAATGCACCTCGGGATGAGGTAGAGCGGGCCGCCGCTCCGACGCATTCGCTAAACGACGAAGCCATTCTTCCAGCCCAGTCCCGGAAGACCAGCCCTCATGGAGAGGAGGCCCAGAGGGCCGTCTCGAACCACGAGGGCGGATGAGGGAACTCATTTTCCTGCTTAGCCGTGACATAAGGTAGCATCGCAGACAAACGACACGGCTGCTTTCCAAGCACTTATCGCTGAACACAGCAGAATCAATGACTTGCAGGATGCGGTACGGTCGAGGTCGAATCCCCTCACCGCTCCCTTCATGGAACTGTCATACTCCGTTGATAGCTCGAAAGGGTTCTCTCTGCCCGGCGCGGCGCAACAAGCGCCGGAGCGATGCCCCCACTCGAAGAGGATATCACCATGACCAGTCTTTCGCGTCGCGCCGCCCTTGCAGCCGGCAGCGCGCTTACCCTTGTTTTGCTCTGTTCCACCGCCGGCGCCGCTGACCTAGCGCCGGTGCCGAATACCGCGACACCGATCAAGCATCTTGTCGTTATCTTCCAGGAAAACGTCTCCTTCGACCATTATTTCGCGACCTACCCCAAGGCCGCAAACATCGACGGCGAACCGGCATTCAAGGCAGCCGACAACACGCCGGCCGATATCAACACGCTGGCCAATGCCGGGCTTCTCGACAGCAATCCGAACAAGACCAATCCGGCCAACGGCGCGGATGCCGCCGCTCCCTTCCGGCTCGACCGCACGCAGGCGGCCACCCAGTCGCAGAACCACGGCTACACCGCCGAACAGGCCGCCTACAACAACTTCGCGATGGACCTTTTCCCGGCCAATACCGGCCACGGCACCAAGGGCGCCGCCGGTGCATTCGGTACCAAGGGGCAGGTCATGGGGTACTATGACGGCAACACCGTCACCGCGCTCTGGAACTACGCCCAGCACTATGCCCTGAACGACAATTCCTTCTCCACCAACTTCGGCCCCTCGACCCCCGGGGCGCTGAACCTCATCTCCGGCCAGACCAACGGCGCCATCCTGCCGCCCGGCTACACGCTGGAAAGCGACGGCACCTATTCCAAGGGCCGCATCGTGCCCGACGGCAATGGCGGCTGGACCGCGATCAGCGATTTCGATCCGACGGGCGACGTCTGCTCGGCCGGCCAGACGGCACTGATGTACGGCAAGAACGTCGGCGACATGCTGAACGAGCACAAGATCACCTGGGGCTTCTTCGAAGGCGGCTTCGACCTGACGGCGACCAACCCGGACGGCACGACGAACTGCAAGCGCGCGACGACCTCGGCCGTCACCAAAGTCAACAGCGCCGACTACATCCCGCACCACCAGCCGTTCCAATACTACGCCTCGACCGCCAATCCGACCCATGCGCGCCCGTCTTCCGTGGCGGCGATCGGCACCACCGACGCGGCCAACCACCAGTATGACATGACCGACTTCTATGCGGCTCTGAAGAACGGCAACACGCCGGCCGTCAGCTTCCTGAAGGCCCCCGCCTACCAGGACGGCCACGCCGGCTATTCCGATCCGCTCGACGAGCAGGAATTCGTGACGCAGGTGGTCAACACCGTTCAGGATTCGCCGGATTGGAAGGATACCGCCATCATCGTCCTCTACGACGATTCCGACGGCTGGTACGACCACGCCCACGCGGTCGTCAATCCGTCGAAGCTCGCGGTCAAGGGCTACGATGTGCTGAACGGCGACAGCTGTTCCACCGGCACGCCGCTGCCCGGCGTCAACGGCCAGCCGGCGCAGGGGCGCTGCGGTTACGGCACGCGCCAGCCACTGCTTGTCATCTCGCCCTACGCCAAGGTCAACTTCATCGACCATACGCTGACGGACCAGACCTCCGTCATGCGCTTCATCGAGGACAACTGGATGGACGGCGCTCGCCTTGGCGGCGGCTCGTTCGACGCGCTGGCCGGCTCGCTGAACGCCATGTTCGACTGGTCCAAGGGTGACGCACCGAAGCTGATCCTCGACCCGAAGACCGGCAATCAGGCCTCCTAGAACGATAAGGGAGACGGAAATGCCCTTGCAGTTCAACCGCCGTCTCCTGCCGCTCCTCGCACTTGCGAGCCTCTCGCTCGCGGGTGCGGCCGTCGGCATGGCAAGCGAGCCTGCCGCAAACTCTGCCGCTACGGATGGCTATGACGACCCGGCGCCGCTGAGTACGGTTGCCCAACTCGGCAAGAGACTGTTCTTCGACCCCTCGCTCTCGGGCGGCGGCCAGATGTCCTGCGCCACCTGCCACGATCCCGCCAACCATTACGCGCCGGCCAACGGCCTCGCCGTCCAGCTCGGCGGCGCACATCTCGATCAGCCCGGCATCCGCGCTGTGCCCAGCCTCGCCTACAAGATGTCGACGCCCTCCTTCTCGATCGGAGAGGAAAGCCCTGCCGACGAGGCCGCGGAAGCCTCGCCGATGACCGAAGCATCGGGGGTGGCCCTGGCCAATGCGCCCGCCAGCGTCGCCGGCCCGCTGACGGCACAGGCCGTCGTCAAGGCCGATGCGGCCGCCGCCAACCTCGTGCCGCAAGGCGGCATGTTCTGGGATGGGCGCGTCGATTCGCTGGAAGAGCAGGCCCTGCAGCCGATGATCTCGCCCTTCGAAATGGCGAATGCCGATGCGGCCACCGTTTACGCGAAGCTAAAAAAGGGTTACGGCAAGGATATTTCGGCGCTCTTCGGCGACAATGTCCTCAACGATCAGGACATGACGATTTCAGAAATCGGCTTTGCGCTTGCCCGCTATCAGATCGAGGAACTTTCCTTCCACCCCTATACCAGCAAGTATGACGATTATCTGCGCGGCAAGGCGGTGCTGACGGATGCGGAAGCGCGGGGATTGAAGCTGTTCGACGACCCGAACAAGGGCAATTGCGCCTCTTGCCATCTCGACAAGATGACCGGCGACGGGCAGATGCCCAATTTTACCGATTTCGAGTTCGAAGCGCTCGGCGCGCCGCGCAATCCGGCCATTCCGGCCAATGCCGATGCGCACTACTACGACACCGGCATTTGCGGCCCGCTGCGCAACGACACCTATTCCGCCCAGCAGCAGAATTGCGGCCTGTTCAAGACGCCGACGCTGCGCAACGTCGCGACCCGCCATGTCTTCTTCCACAACGGCGTCTACCGCACCCTTGAGGATGTGACCCGCTTCTACGTCAAGCGCGACACCAATCCGGAGGAGATCTATCCGAAGGATGCGAGCGGCAAGGTCTTGAAATACGATGATCTGCCGCCGCGGTATCAGGCCAATATCGACGTCATCGACGCGCCGATGAACCGCAAGCCCGGCGATGCCCCGGCCCTCAACGAGGCCGAAATCGCCGATGTCGTCGCCTTCCTGAAAACGTTGACGGATGGCTACGATCCCGCAAAGGACAGTGTGAAGGCCGCCAAATAAAAACGCCTCCGCGCGGGTGGGAGGAGGCGCAGTAGGACTTCAGAACTGTTCGTTGGCTTTACGCAGCCTTGGCGACCGGCGGCTGGGCAAGCTTGCGGCCGCTGGCAACGATCATGCCGGCAGCGCTGTCCAGCCAGCCGTCCTTGAGCTCGAGCGCAAGGAAGCGCTCGCGCTGGAACGGGCCCGGCATGACAAGATGGCGGGTCTTTGCGGCAAAGAAGCCGAAGCGCTCGTAGTAGGGCGCATCGCCGACGAGCAGGATGGCGCCATGGCCGCGCTTCTTGGCTTCCATGATGGCGGCGCGCATCAGCGCCGAGCCCATGCCCTTGCCTTCATAGGCGGGATCGACGGCCAGCGGGCCGAGCAGCAGCGCATCGACCGGGCGGGTCTCGCGATCGACGCCGGCTTCGACGTTCCAAAGGCGAACCGTGCCGATGACGTGACCCGAACGGTCGCGGGCGACCAGCGCCAGGCCTTCGGCCGGAACGCGGCCCTGGCGCAGCTTTTCCGACGACTTCTTGCGGCGATCGGCGCCCATGGCGCGATCCAGCAGGTTTTCGCGCGCAACGACATCGCCTGCGTTTTCCAGGTCGAGAGTGAAAGTGGTGGGCGCAAAGAATGCGCGGACAGAATCAAGAACAGCGGCCATCTCGGCCTCCCGTGCCCAATACCGTTATCAGCGGCGGTGACAAACTATTGTGAGGGTGCCGCCCCGACTGGCTACGGGGGCGGCTTTATCGGACCTTAGATGATGTAGGCCTTCAGCGGGTCGAAACCGTTGAACGCCACAGCCGAGTAGGTCGTGGTGTAGGCGCCGGTGCCTTCGATCAGGACCTCGTCGCCGATGGTGAGCGTCACCGGCAGCGGATAGAGGTTCTTCTCATAAAGCACGTCAGCCGAATCGCAGGTCGGGCCGGCGATGACGCAGGGTTCCATCTCGTCGCTATCGCGCTCCGTGCGGATCGGGTAGCGGATCGCCTCGTCCATGGTTTCGGCGAGACCGCCGAACTTGCCGATGTCGAGGAAAACCCAGCGAGCGGCATCGTTGTCCGACTTCTTCGAAATCAGGACGACTTCAGCCTTGATCACGCCGGCATTGCCGACCATGCCGCGGCCCGGCTCGATGATCGTGTGCGGGATCTGGTTGCCGAAATGGGCGCGCAGAGACGCAAAGATCGCCTTGCCATAGGCTTCGGCCGAAGGAATGTCGCGCAGGTACTTGGTCGGGAAACCGCCGCCCATGTTGACCATCTGCAGGTGAATGCCCTGCTTGGCGAGCGAGACGAAGACGCGCTTGGCATCGGCCAGAGCAGAGTCCCAGGCATCGACCTTGGTCATCTGCGAGCCGACGTGGAAAGACACGCCGTAGGATTCCAGACCCAGCTGATGAGCGTAGACGAGAACGTCGACAGCCATCTGCGGGACGCAGCCGAACTTTCGCGACAGCGGCCATTCGGCGCCTTCGCCATCCGTCAGGACGCGGCAAAACACGCGGGCGCCGGGAGCGGCACGGGAAATCTTCTCGACTTCCTCGTGGCTGTCGACGGCGAAGAGGTTGATACCGAGTGCATGCGCACGGGCGATATCGCGCTCCTTCTTGATGGTGTTGCCGAAGGAGATGCGGGCAGCGGTCGCACCGGCCTCGAGCGCCATTTCGATTTCAGCGACGGACGCGCAATCGAAGTTGGAGCCGAGGCTGGCAAGCAGGCGCAGCACTTCCGGAGCCGGGTTGGCCTTGACGGCATAGTAGATGGCGCTGTCGGGCATGGAATGACGGAAAGCATGAAAGTTGTCGCGGACGACATCGAGATCGACCACCAGGCAAGGACCGTCCGGACGTCGGGTAGCGAGGAAATCGCGAATACGTTGCGTGGTCATGTCAATTCCCTTTCAAATTCCAAAAGCTCCGGGAAAAGACCCAGAGGACAAAGGGCGACGCTCATTCGCTCAGGAACCAGCCGGTGGAGACCCCGGTACCGTGCAAATGCGCGAAGCGCGGATGATGAACGAGTGCCGCAAGCGGCGCTGGTTCGCTTTGTCTGCCATGGATTGGAGGGATTATCCCAACCGCACTTCCGGCAATGAAGGTGTGCCTCTTCAGTAACCCCGGCTGATGGAAAGCCGGGAGAGAACAAAAAGGCCCGCACCGTCGTTGCTTCAGATGTCCTCGCATTTTTCGGTTGGCCGAAATAGCGACTGGAGGGGTTAGTTCCAGGTACCTTACCGATTTTCTCACCACATCGAGGATCGGCGGACACCCACGGGCACGTGCGACTTTGGGCTGATCCGGAAATAGGTACATTCGCCGTAACAATCAAGAATTTTTTTCGCCCCTGCCCTAAAAAAATAATTGAACAAATCAGCGCGTTTTGTTCAACATCCGGAAACAGTTAACGGGAGGCTTCACCATGGATACGTTAACCCGGATTCGTGCCTTTATCGACGTGGTGGAAGCGGAGGGGTTCTCGGCGGCGGCGCGCAAGACCGGGCGCTCCAAGGCCCTGCTCTCGAAATATGTCCGCGAGCTTGAGGACGAGCTCGGCGCGCTGCTGCTCAACCGCACGACGCGCCAGTTCTCCATGACCGAGGCCGGCCACACCTATTATCGCACCGCCTCCGACATCCTCAAGGAGATCGACAATCTCGCCGATCTCGTGCGCGAGAACAACCAGCAGCTCAAGGGGCGGCTGCGCGTCTCGGTGCCGCGCACCTTCGTCGATGCCGATGTCGGGCAGTCTCTGATCGACTTCGCCAAGGAAAACCCGGACCTTGCGCTTGAGATCGCGGCGGACGACCGCTTCGTCGACCTGATCGAGGAAGGCTTCGATGTCGCCGTGCGCATCACGAAACTCGAAGACTCCGGCATGATCGCCCGCAAGATCTCGGACTTCCGCGTCCACCTGTGCGCGACACAGGAATTCCTCGATCGCTATCCGGCTCTGGAACATCCGACCGATCTTACACGCGTGCCTTTTATCATCGACACCAACACCCGCTCGCAGGGCAACATTCGTTTCGTCGATGCCGACAGCACCACCTTCAACGTCGCCATCAACGGCACGCTCGAAGTCAACAGCCCGCATGCGACGCTGCGTGCCGCGCTCACCGGTCTCGGCATCGCCATCGTTCCGGACTTCATCGGCCGCAAGGCGATCGAAAGCGGACAATTGCTGACGCTGTTCAACGATTATCTGCCGACGGATCGCGGCATCTATGCCGTTTATCCGCACCGGCGCTATCTCCCGGCCAAGGTGCGCATCTTTGTGGACTACCTGTATAACTGGTTCCGCAAGCACGGTTGAACGGCCCAAAGCCGGCCGGCCGGTCCCAATTCCGTCTCATT
The DNA here is from genome assembly GCF_053521765.1 of Rhizobium sp. A37_96. Lineage (NCBI taxonomy): Bacteria > Pseudomonadati > Pseudomonadota > Alphaproteobacteria > Hyphomicrobiales > Rhizobiaceae > Rhizobium > Rhizobium sp. A37_96. Next base: position 1,181,976 of record NZ_JBNWDS010000001.1, read on the forward strand.
TTCTGACCAGAAATCAAAGTGAATCAATGCTCGCGAAACACATCGGACGCATGAGAAAATCCACGACCGTCTATGCTGTTGCCCTGACCGGCGGCCTCCTGCTCGCGCCGGCTGCCGTGTCGGCCCATCCGCATATCTTCGTGGAAGCACGTCTGGAGGTGCTCGCAGGTCCGGACGGCAACGTGAAGGAGATGCGCAACGTCTGGCGCTTCGACGAAGTCTTCTCCTCCTCCGTGCTCATGGATTTCGACAAGAACACCAATCTGAAGCTCGATCCGGACGAGCTGAAGGAGGTCGGCAAGACCGTTCGCGATTCTCTTGCCGAGTACGACTACTACACGAACCTGACGCTGAACGGCAAAACCATCAAGGTGGACAAGCCCGACGTCATCAATGTCGACTATCGCGACGGCCAGCTCCTGATGTTCTTCGCCGTCAAGCCATCCGAGCCGATGCCGCTCACCAAGGGCAACAAGCTGAGCTTCGGGATTTACGATCCGACGCTCTACACCTCGATCGACTTCCCGAGCGACAACGAGCTGGTGACCGAGGGCGACGCCTTCAAAAGCTGCACGCAAAAGGTCGTTCGTCCCGATCCGGACGAGGTGATCGCCGAGAACAGGTCGACCCTGACGGACGCCTTCTTCAACGATCCGACGGGAACGACCATGTCGAAACTCTTCGCAACGCGGATAGATGTCGAATGCTGATTTCGAACGTAAAGAGGCTCGCTCCGGCCGCAATGCTCGCCCTTCTGGCAACAGCCGGCCTGGCGCATGCCGCAGGCTCGCCATTGGGCATCGGCACGGCCGAACCGAGCTTCCAGCCGATCGGCGGCCCGCTTGCGCCGATCTTTCTGTATGTGAATTACGAGCAGCAGGCCTTCTATCGCGCCCTCACCAAGTCCATCGAGGCCATGCGCCAGGACCCCTGGCAGCTCTGGACGCTGATCGGCCTTTCCTTCGCCTATGGCATCTTCCATGCCGCCGGCCCCGGCCATGGCAAGGCCGTGATCTCCTCCTACATGGTCGCCAATGAAATCGAACTGAAGCGCGGCATCGGGATTTCCTTCGTGTCGGCGCTCATTCAGGGCCTCGTTGCCGTCCTGGTCGTCGGTGCCGCCTATTTCGTGCTGCGCGGCTCGGGCATCACCATGACGATGGCAACCAATGCCATGGAGCTGGCAAGCTTCGTCATGGTCATCCTGTTTGGCGCCTGGCTGCTGTTCCGCAAGCTGCGAGCGATGTTGCAGAGCCGTGCGCAACGTCAGGAGATGCAACTCGCGACGTCGGCCGGCCCGATCAGCCTCTCGCTGTTCGAAGGGGCGGCGACCGGCACGGATTCGGCAAGAGGCTTTGTCCGCAGCAGCGCTGCGATGTCCGCCACAGGCTTCCAATGCTACGACCCCGCGCACGCGACCGGCGATGGCGCGTTCTGCGAGGCCTGCGGACACGCCCATCTTCCCGATCCGAAGATGTTGTCCAACGAGAAGTTCAGCGCGCGCGAAGCCTGGTCGGCCATCGTCGCCGTCGGGCTGCGCCCATGCTCGGGTGCGCTGTTGGTGATGACCTTTTCCATGCTGAACGGACTTTATCTCGGCGGGCTGCTGTCGGTGCTCGCCATGTCGATCGGCACGGCTATGACCGTCTCGCTGCTTGCCATCATTGCCGTTTTCGCCAAAGGCACGGCCGTCCGCTTCACCGGCAAGGGCTCGAGACTTTCGGTCTGGGTCGGCAATGGCATCGAGATATTCGGCGCGCTGCTGGTCATCTGCACCGGCGTCATCCTGCTCGGCGCTTCGCTGCAGAACTGAAGCAATTCAATAGGAGCGCTGCAGGATGAGGGGGCTATTGCCCTTTGCGGCGCTGGTAGCGGGCTCGCAGCCAGAACACGAAGAAGAACGCCAGGATGACGAGCACGCCGAAACCGGTGCCGAGCCATGGCGATATCGAACCCAGCCAGACGATGACGTTCGGCATCAGGTAAAGCAAGGCTGTCGCGACCAGCAAGATAATGCCGGCTGCAATTGCCGCAGATCGGGTTTCGCTTTTCTTATCCGTCAATTTGGCCGACCCCTGGCACCGATGCGTGTGTTCCGGCGAAGGCTTAGGCCAGCTGCCGAGGAAAGGCAACCGGCCCGAACGTCACACGGGATCAGACTTTGGCGCCTGCAACCGTGGCTTCGATATGATCGACCAATGCATCCGGCAGGCCGAGGCGACCGGCGAGCAGGTCGAGGTAGCCGCGCTCGGCCCGCGAATCCGGCTCGATCGCCAGACGCGAGGCCGTGTAGACCTGCACGCGCTGCTCGTCCGTCTTCGCCGAGGCGACGATGGCATCGAGATCGACGGGGTTGGCAAGCTCGCGCTGGAAGAAGCTTTCCGCCTCCGATCCGACGCCGGCCTCCTGTACCTTGCCGAGAATGCGTTGACGCTCCGCATCGTCGATATGGCCGTCGGCGCGGGCGGCAGCGATCATCGCCCGCACGAGGGAGAGCGTAAAATCGTTGCTGGCGATCGCCGGCGCCGTGCTGAAACCGGAGTCCGTCGGCGGCGGCAGGAACTGCGGCTCGGCCTGCGGGGCGGATTGAGGAGCCGGCTCTGGCTGGTTGCCGGCCTGGTAATTCTTGTAGGCCTGGTATCCGAGGCCCGCGATCGCGGCGAGGCCGCCGAGCGCCAGGGCATTGCCGGCGATCTGCCGCCCGGTCTTCGTGCCAACCAGCACACCGGCGATCGCACTCGTCGCCATGGGATTGTCCCGGGCGAGATTGATCACATCGGTCGCCTTGTCCTTGACGCTTCCCTGCAATCCCGGGATCTGCGATCCCAGAAACTGATCCAGCAGCTTGCGGGCATCGATCATGTGGTGCTCCTTCCGTCCTGGCGTTGGTGAAAGGGAGATAGGAAGCGCAACCGCAAATACAAATCCGCGACAAAGAAAAAAGGCGCGCATGGCTCCATGCACGCCTTTGAAATCGGGTTTCGGCGGGTTCAGCCCTTGAGCGCCGCAGCCTCGGCGGCAAGCTTGGTGATGCCGGCCCAGTCGCCGGCGGCGACCAGCTCCTTCGGCGCGACCCAGGAACCGCCGACGCAGATCACATTCGGCAGCGAGAGATAATCATGGGCGTTCTTCAGCGAGATGCCGCCGGTCGGGCAGAAGATCGTGCCGGCAAGCGGCGACGACAGGGCCTTGAGATAGGCAGCTCCGCCAGCCTGCTCGGCCGGGAAGAACTTGAGCACCTTATAGCCCTCCTCGCGCAGCGCCATGACTTCGCTTGCGGTTGCAGCGCCGGGCAGCAGCGGCACATGCGATCCGCGCGCAACATCGAGCAGCTCCTGCGTCGTGCCGGGGCTGACGATGAACTTGGAGCCGGCTTCGACGGCCGCTTCCCACTGGCTGACGTTGAGGATCGTCCCGGCGCCGACTTCGGCCCCTTCCACTTCCTCGGCAACGGCGCGGACGGCGTCGAGCGCGCCGGCGGTGCGCAGCGTGATCTCGATGGCCTTCAGACCGCCTGCCACAAGCGCGCGGGCGAGCGGCACGGCCGATTTCGCATCATCGACGATCAGTACCGGAACGACGGGCTGCAGTTTCAGGATGGAAAGAAGCTTTTCGGTTTTCTCGCCCATGGTCGGTGCGCTCCTTTAAAACGATTGAAACCGGCTTTCGAATACCCTCCCCGTGAGGGCTTGTCGAGACAAAAGCATGTGTTGGGCACGACGGGTAGGAATTCGTCGTAACATGCTATACGTTAGACCGATCTGTGCCGGTGGAGCATGTCAAACGCATGGCAAAAGAGATCGAGCGAAAGTTTCTGGTGCGCGGCGATCATTGGCGTAATCTCGTGACCGAGAGGCTGATCCTGCGCCAGGGATATATCGCCTCCATGGACGGTCGTTCCGTAAGGGTACGGCTGACGAACGATACGAAGGCGACCTTGACGATCAAGATCGGCAAGGCGATGACGCGGGACGAGTTCGAATACGAAATCCCCGTCGACGACGCGGAGGAATTGCTGGGAACGGCAATCGGCCTGGTCATCGAAAAAACCCGCCACAAGGTGCCGTTCAAAGGTTTCGTCTGGGAAGTGGATGTCTTTCGAGGCGCCCATCGCGGCCTTGTGATCGCCGAAGTGGAAATGAGCTCCGAAAACGACAATCCCGAACTCCCGGACTGGATCGGCCGCGAAGTGACCGGCGAATATCGCTATTCCAACCAGGCCCTCGCGACGCAGTTCGAACGGGAGTACGATGAGCTATCGCATACGGCCTGACCGGGCTCTCGATGACGAGGTGCACAAAGCCGCCGCGCATCAACTCGGCAAGGCGATGGCCGCCCTGACGGACAGGCCGCAAGGCCTGCACGAAGCGGTTCATGCCGCACGCAAGAACATCAAGCGCGTGCGCGCGCTCTATCGATTGGTAGCCCCCGTCGCGCGGGAATTTCAGCGGCGGGAGAACGACCGGCTTCGCGCCATGGCGCAAACGCTGTCCGGCGTCCGCGACGCGACCGCGCTGATCGAGATCAGCCACTACCTTCAGACGACCGCGGCATCGGAGGATGAATCGCACGCGCTGACCCGCGTGAGCGACGTCCTGACCACCCGGCGCGACCATCTGGCGGAAGCCGAGACGGATTTGGAAGACAAGGCGCGGGCCGCGGTCGCCACATGCAACGAGGCGCTCGAAGCGCTGAAGGACGCATCGTTCGGGTGCGGACGTCGCGATACGGCTCGCCTCTTCCAGAAAGGCTGGCGCAAGAACGTCCGCAAGGCGATGGAGGCATTGTCCGAATGCCATGCGGATGCGGCCCACGCGGAGAGTTTTCACGATCTGCGCAAGCGCAGCCAGGATTACTGGATGCATCACATGCTGCTGCGCGACGTCTGGCCCGCCGCCATGCATGCCAAACAGTTGGAAGCCAAGGCATTGGTCGATGTGCTCGGCCGCTATCTCGACATGTCGATACTATCGGATGTCGCGGATCGCGAGCCGCATCTCTTCAACGGAAGCGACGATCGCGCCCGCCTGCTGGAAGCGATCATCTCCCGGCAGCAGATCGCGCGCGACGAGGCGCTGACCCGGGCCCGCTGGGTCTTTGCCGACAAGCCGGAACGCGAAGCGCGGACCGTCAAGCGCCTCTGGCTGGAAGCGGCGGATTGAGGCTGACGAGGCTCCTCGCCCGCCTTCGTGCTTCGAGGCCCCGGCCTGACGGCCTGCGCACCTCAGCATAACGGCTGGGCACCAGCGCCCTATTCCATCGCCGTGGAGCACTGTCCTGAGGCCCGCAGGCCACTCCACCCTTATCCGCTGGCCCCGGTGGCAGTGCCTCGAAGGATCGAAGCTGCCCGGTCTCATGGTGTCAAAATACGAATCCCGATTGCCTGAAAGCTCACAAAATTGTATTTCCCCGCCATGACCGACATGTTCTCAGATCCACGGCGCGACGCGACCGGCGCATTCCTCGTTGCCGCGCTCTATCATTTCGTACCCTTTCCGCGCTTCGAGAGCCTGCGCGAGCCTTTGTTTGCGCTCTGCGAGGAGAACGGCGTCAAGGGCACGCTGCTGCTCGCGCATGAGGGGATCAACGGCACCATTGCCGGCACGGATGCGGCCATCGGCACGGTCCTCGCCTTCCTGCGCTCCCAGCCGGAATTTGCCGGCCTCGAGCACAAGGAAAGCCGCGCGTCGAAAATGCCTTTCGTGCGCATGAAGGTGAAGCTCAAGAAAGAGATCGTCACCATGGGCGTCGAGGATATCGACCCCACCAGGGTCGTCGGCACCTATGTCGCGCCGCAGGATTGGAATGCGCTGATTTCCGATCCCGATACCATCGTCATCGACACCCGCAACGACTACGAGACCGCCATTGGCGTCTTCAAGGGCGCGGTCGATCCGAAGACCAAGACCTTCCGCGAGTTTCCCGAATGGGTGCGGCAGAACGGCGGCCTGCACAACAAGCCGAAGATCGCCATGTACTGCACCGGCGGCATCCGCTGCGAAAAGGCTACCGCCTTCATGAAGCAGGAAGGTTTCGACGAGGTCTACCACCTCAAGGGCGGCATTCTGAAATATCTGGAGGAAGTCCCCCCGGAGGAAAGCCTCTGGGAAGGCGCATGCTTCGTCTTCGACGAGCGCGTCTCCGTCGAGCATGGGTTGAAAGAGGGCAATCACAAGCTCTGCCACGCCTGCCGCACTCCCATCACCGCCGAGGAATTGACCTCGCCGCTTTACGAGGCCGGCGTCTCCTGCAGCCATTGCTATCACGAGCGCAGCGAGGAGGATCGCGAGCGTTATCGCGAAAGGCAGCGGCAGATCGCGCTTGCCCGCAAGCGCGGCCATGAGCATATCGGCGGCTGATCTCAGGCGGCCGCGCCGCGTTCCTCATCCAGCACCGCGGCCAGCTGGACAGCAAGCCGCTTGCCGATTTCGGGCTCCGGCATCGGCTTGCCGTAGAAATAGCCCTGCAGCTCGTCGCAGCCGAAACCCTGCAGCGCCCTGCCCTGTTCCTCGGTCTCGATGCCCTCGGCCGTGACCGGGATATCGAGCGAGCGCGCCAATGCCACCGTCGCCTTCAGCATTTCGCGGGCGCGGTTGTCTTCCAGCACATCCATCGTCAGCGAACGATCGATCTTGATGCGATCGAAGCCGAACTGGCGCAGGTAGCCGATGGAGGAGAAGCCGGAGCCGAAATCGTCGAGCGCCACCTTGACGCCGAGCGCCTTCAGCCGCTCGATCGACTGGCGTGTGCGCTCCGGATTTTGAATGATATAGCCCTCGGTGATTTCCAGCGTCACCCGCTCGGCCTCGATCCCCGTTTCGTTCAGCACGCTGCGGACATAATCGGCAAAGGCGGGGTTGCGGAACTGGCCGGGCGAGACGTTGACGGCGACACGCAGATCCGGCCACTGCTGCGCGGCCTTGCAGGCCTTGCGCAGAACGAGCAGGCCCAACGCCTCGATCAGGCCGCTGGTTTCGGCAATGGGGATGAAGGCTTCCGGCGAAATCGGCCCGTGGCCGGGGCGGTTCCACCGCACGAGCGCCTCGACACCGGTCATTTCGCAGCTCGACGCATCGACCAGCGGCTGATAGGCGACCGTCAGCTCCTCGGTCTCGATGGCGCGGCGCAGATCGAGTTCCAGCGCGTTGCGCTCCTCGCGATGCGCATCCATGGCCGTCTCGTAGCAGGTCATGCGGGCACGACCCGCCTCCTTCGCCTTGTACATGGCAAGATCGGCGCGACGCACCAGCTCCTCTCGGTCTATGCGGCCTTCCGGCGAGCTCGCAATGCCGATGCTGGCGCCGACGACGACCACCCGGCGGCCGATCTCCAACGGCTCCGAAAGGAAATCCAGGATCTGCTCGCCCAGCCGCAAGGCCGGCGCGTCGTTGAGCTCCCTCGTCGGGAAGACGATGGCGAACTCGTCCCCTCCCAGGCGCGCAAGCGCCGCCTGCGGCGGCACGAGCACCCTGAGCCCGGCTGCCACGGCACGAATGAGCTGATCGCCCGTTCCATGCCCATAGGCATCGTTGATTTCCTTGAAGCCGTCGAGATCGAGGTAGAGAAGCAGGACATTGGTGCCGTCGCCGCGCGCCCGCTCGACCAGGCGATCCACATCGAGCCGCACCCCCTCGCGATTGAGGAGGCCGCTCAGCCGGTCGCGCAGCGAAACCTGACGCGCCTGCACCTCTTCCGCCCGCAGCCTGCGCCCCGCCAGCGATCCCAGGATCAGCAGCACCACGAAGAACAGGCCGACAAGCCCGAGCGCACCGAGAACCACCGGACGAACCTGCTGATAGCTCATGTCGCCCGGTTCACGCGAGCTCCAGATTAGCCGCCCCAGCGACTTGCCGAGTGGATCGACGATGGAGACGGCATAGCGCGCCACGGTCTCCGGCGGCACCAGCGTCAAACCGCTGATGACATAGGTGTTGGAGAGCATCTTGATCCGCGCGGCATCGAGATAGCGCACCAGGATCAGGTAGCGCCGCTGGCCTTCGGGCACCGGAATGCGGCCGGATCTTTCACGGATCGTCGCAGCGCCGGCCACGGCGATGCCATCCCTTGTCATGATATAACCCGAGGCCTCCGGCACACCGGTCACGCGCGTATTGCGCGCCTGGTCGACCAGAGCCCATACGGCAGCGCCGAGGACATCCCCGATGTTCTCTGTCAGCAGCTCGCCATCGTGATAGGCAATGATCGGCTTGTTGTCGTCGTCGACGATGACGGCGGTATCGAACAGCGCACCGTTGGACGATATGTCGCCGTAATTGCCGGCGATCCAGCCGCGATCGTCGATGCCGTAGACGCTTCGCGCCGCATCGTTGCGCGCGGAATGATCGTGCAGCGTCGCCTCGAGCTGCCCCTGGAAGGTCTTTAGCGCGCCGACGGTCGTCTCCCAGGAGCGTTCGTCGTCGAGCTTGTTGGAATAATCGGCCACCCGCCCGATTGCGGTCAGCACCATGAGCGTCACGACGGCAACGACCAGCGCAAAAGAAATCAGAACGGCCGTCACGATGGAATGACGACCGATTTGCGCATCGACTCGCAACGACTTGAAAGCTGCTCCCAACACCTTTTCTCCTTGGCATGGGAGTCTGCCGTCAGGTCTTCAAAAAACGGTTAAGGTGAATTCGAGATTCCTACAGGAAATAGTTGTATATTTGCAGAAGCGCGAAGAATTTACGTGCTGGCGGCAATCGCCCGCACAAAACGGCCGAGACTCGCCGAGAGAAGGCCGCTTTCGCGCGCCTCCAGCAGCATCTGTGCCTGTGCCTCGTCGCTCTTGCCGGCAATCGGCAGGCGTAAAAAGGCGTCCTGCACGATCCGCAGCGACATGGTCTGCAATACATCGGTCAACTGCGCCAACACGAGATCGCCGCGATGCGAGGCGTGGGCGAACATCAGCGGCTTGAACGGCACCTCGTCCCGAGAAACCAGCCAGTCCAGGGCGTTCTTGAACCCGCCAGGTATGCCGTGAGCATATTCCGGGCAGGATACGATCAAGCCATCGGCCTTGCGGATCTCCACCGCAAAGGTCTCGACGAGGGGTGGCGTTTTCCCGCCCTCATGGTCCGGATTGAAGATCGGCAGATCGCCGATCAGATCGCAAATTACGATGGTGACATCGTCCGGGCACGCAGATTGCAAGGCTTCAAGCAGTCTGCGGCTGCTCGAAGCCTGCCGCTGACTGCCGCAAAGCGCATAGAGGGAAACGGAGCGCGAGGTCATGCGCCGTGTCTATCAGGCCTCGCCGATTCGGGCACGGCCTGAAATTCCTGCGCAGAAGAAGCCGGACGATCAGACCGGCTTGTGATTGCCCTTCGGAAACTGCGCGGCAAGCTTGCTGTACCATTTGCCGCTCTTCTTGATCGTGCGGACCTGGGTCTCGTAATCGACGTGGACGAGGCCGAAACGCATGCGATAGCCCTCCGCCCATTCGAAATTGTCCATCAGGCTCCAGGCGAAGTAGCCGCGCATCGGATAGCCGTCCTTGATGAGATCGGCGACGATACCGAGATGCTCGATGTAATAATCGAGGCGCGGCTGGTCATCGACCTCGCCGTTGACGATGCCCATATTGTAGCAGGCGCCGTTCTCGGTGATGTAGCACTCCGGCAGGTCGTAGCGCTTGTTGAGGTCCTCGACGACATGCTTCAGGCCGGGCGCATAGATTTCCCAGCCGATGTCGGTCTTCACGTCGCTTGCCGGCGGCGCTTCCTTCGTCCAGGGGAAATCGCCACTCTTGGACGCATCATCGAAGACCCGGTCCGGCTTGTAGTAGTTCAGGCCCCACCAATCGAGCTTCTGATTGATGGTCTTCAGATCGCCGTCCTCGATGACAGGCATGCGATCGCCGAGCGCCTCGACGAACTCCTTCGGATATTCGCCCTTGAAGATCGGATCGAAGAAAGCGCCGTTGTGGAACTGATGCGCGCGCTCGACCGCCGCCAGATCTTCGGGACGATCCGAGCCCGGCAGGATGGACGATGCGTTGAGCACGATACCGACAGGCACCTTCGGCGCCACGGAGCGGATCGCCTCGACGCCGAGACCATGGGCGAGGTTCATATAGTGCATGGCATAAAGCGCCGCCTGCATGTTGCGTTCGCCGGGCGCGTGGACGCCGTAGAGGTGGCTGAGCCAGACGATGCACCACGGCTCGTTGAAGGTGGCGACGGAATCAAGCCGGTCGCCGAGGCGGCCCATGACCGTCTTGGCGTAGCGCTGGAAGGCATGCGCCGTCGAGCGCGCCGTCCAGCCACCCTCGCCGGCGAGCATCAGCGGCAGATCCCAGTGATAGAGGGTGGCGAAGGTCTTGATCCCTCGCGCCTTGCAGCCGTCGATAAGGCGGTCGTAGAAATCGAGGCCGGCTTCGTTCACCGGGCCGGTGCCTTCGGGAATGATGCGCGGCCAGGCGATCGAGAAGCGATAGGCTTCGACGCCCATCTCCTTGATCAGGTCGAGATCCTGCTCCAGCCGATTGTAATGGTCACAGGCGACATCGCCGTTCTGCCGCTGATAGACCCGGCCGGGCATATTGGCGAAGGCATCCCATATGGATGGCTTGCGGCCATCGGCCTTGGTGGCACCCTCGATCTGGAATGCGGCGGTGGCAACGCCGAACGTGAAATCGCCGGGGAAGCGATCGGCAAGAAGCTTCGGATCGATCATGATGAAAATCCCGTCTGTTATAGGCTTCGTTAGCGGCGGTTTAGCCAACCCGCGTGGCAAAGTACAGTGGCGGCACCGGAAAACTGCAACGTTGCAGATGCCTGTAAGCCAAGCCGGCCAAGGGCATCCCGGAAAATTGCGTCGGCGTCGGCAACGATTATCGCACGGCGGGATAACATCAATGTCAACAGTCGTGACTTGTCTTTTTGCAGCGGATCAATTGAGGGTGGCAATCAAACTTGACAACGAAAGGATACAAATGCTCCCTGCGCTCCACATTCTTCACCCCTATCTGCTGAGCCTCCTGCGCATCGTCGCCTCGCTTGTGCTGTTCAGCTACGGGACGCAGAAAGTGCTGCATTTCCCCGCGGTTGAAAACGTGCCGCCGGTGGGATCGCTTCCCTGGATCGCCGGCCTGCTCGAACTCACCCTCGGCTTCCTTGTCCTCATCGGCTTCCAGACGAGGATCGCTTCCTTCATATTGTCGGGCCTGATGGCTTTCGCCTATTTCCTTCGCCATGCGCCGCAGAGCTTCTACCCCGCGCAGAACGGCGGCGTCGCAGCCATCCTCTTCTGCTTCATCTTCCTGTTTCTCGTCAGCGCCGGCGGCGGCCCGCTGAGCGTCGACGCGCTCACCAAGCGCAAGCAGGGAACCGCCGCCTGACCGGCAGCCGTTTATCAGGTTCGAGGCGGCGAAACCGCCTCGAACCCAAGAGCAACCTTAAAGCTTGACCCAGACGCCGTTGCGCTTCGAGGAAGCGACGCAGGCCTCGACGAAAGCCACGCCCTTCACACCGTCATCGACGGTCGGATAGACCACGGCCGGATCGACCGCCACACCCTTCTTGCGGGCGTTGATGGCACGCGCAGCCTCGGTATAGATCGTGGCGAAGGCTTCCAGATAGCCTTCCGGATGCCCCGACGGGATGCGCGAAACGCGAGCGGCAGCCGCGCCGGAGCCGGCACCGTTGCGGGTAATCAGCCGCTTCTGATCGCCGAACGGCGTGTACCACAGATAGTTCGGATCGGCTTGCGTCCACTCGATACCGCCCTTGGTGCCATAGACGCGGAGCTTGAGGCCGTTCTCGTGGCCGGGCGCCACCTGGCTGCACCAGAGCATGCCTTTCGCCGGCTTTTCCTTGCCTTTCGCCTTGAAGCGCAGCAGCACATGGCCGTTGTCATCGAGACGGCGGCCTTCGACGAAACTGTCGAGATCGGCGGCAAGGCTATCGAGTTCGAGGCCGGTGACGAAGGAAGCGAGGTTATAGGCATGCGTGCCGATATCGCCCGTGGAGCCGCCGGCGCCGGACTGGGCCGGATCGGTGCGCCAGGCGGCCTGCTTCTGGCCGGACTGCTCGATATTTTCCGTCAGCCAGTCCTGCGGATATTCCGCCTGTACGATGCGGATATCGCCGAGCTCGCCATTGGCGATCATCTCGCGGGCCTGGCGGATCATCGGATAGCCGGTGTAGTTGTGCGTGAGAATGAAGAGCGCGCCGCTCTCGTCGGCCACCTTCTTCAGCTTCTTGGCATCGGCAAGATTCGATGTCAGCGGCTTGTCGCAGATGACATGGATGCCGCGCCGCAGGAACTCCTTGGCCGCGTCGTAGTGGACATGGTTCGGGGTGACGATCGAAACCGCTTCGATGCCGTTCTTCAGCTTGGCTTCACGAATCGCCATGTCGCGGTAGCTGGAATAGGTGCGCGAGGGATCGAGGCCGAGATCGCGGCCGGAAGCCTGGGCCTTGTCCGGCGAAGACGAGAGCGCCCCGGCGACGAGATCGAACTGGTCGTCGATACGCGCGGCGATGCGATGCACCGCGCCGATGAAGGCGCCGGCACCTCCGCCCACCATGCCAAGCCGAATGCGCGGCTCCCGCGTCTGTTCCGATGATCCTTCGATTGCCATAAGGGTCCTCCTGAATAAACTAAAATTCGCATTCCTGATGCTTGCCGTTTCAAGCCACCCGCCTCGCCCTTCGAGGGCCCTGCGGGCCACCTCAGGGTGAGGCTGATCTTCTGCGCCAGCACCACTACCCTCCACCTACCAATGCCGAAGATGGCCTTTGTCAAGTTTCGCAAAAGCCCGCTCCGCCCTCATCCTGAGGTGCGGAGCCTCCTGAGCTCTGCGAGGGAGTGAAGCCTCGAAGGACGAGGGTGGCCTCTACCTTCTCCCCGCACTCGCGGGGCGAAGGGGTTTGATCAGATGCCTAGCATGCGCCGGTTGGCCGCCTGGTCCGTGCCGCTGCCGGCAAAATCGTCGAAGGCCTTCTCCGTCACGCGGATGATGTGCGCCTTGACGAATTCGGAGCCTTCGCGCGCGCCGTCTTCGGGATGCTTCAGCGCGCATTCCCATTCGACCACGGCCCAGCCATCGAAATTGTTTGCCGTCATCTTCGAGAAGACGGCCCCGAAATCGACCTGACCGTCGCCGAGCGAGCGGAACCGGCCGGCACGTTCCACCCAGCCCTGATAGCCGCCATAAACGCCCTGCCGGCCGGTCGGGTTGAATTCCGCGTCCTTGACGTGGAACATCTTGATCCGATCCTTGTAGATGTCGATGTTGTCGAGATAATCGAGGCACTGCAGGACGTAGTGCGAGGGGTCGTAGAGCATGTTGGCGCGCGGATGGTTCTTCACGCGCTCCAGGAACATCTCGAAGGTGATGCCGTCATGCAGGTCTTCGCCCGGATGGATCTCGTAGCAGACGTCCACGCCGTTTTCGTCGGCGTGATTGAGGATCGGCGTCCAGCGGCGAGCCAGTTCCTCGAATGCGGTTTCGACGAGACCGGCCGGGCGCTGCGGCCAGGGGTAGATGAAGGGCCAGGCGAGAGCGCCCGAGAAGGTCGCATGCGCCTTGATGCCGAGATGCTTCGAAGCCGTCAGCGCCATCTTTACCTGCTCGACGGCCCATTCCTGGCGTGCCTTCGGATTGCCGCGCACTTCCGGCGCCGCAAAGCCGTCGAAAGCTTCGTCATAGGCCGGATGCACGGCAACGAGCTGGCCCTGGAGGTGGGTGGAAAGCTCGGTGACTTCGACGCCGTTGGCGCGGGCGACACCGGCGAATTCATCGCAATAGTCCTTCGAGGAGGCGGCCTTCTTCAGGTCGATCAGCTGGCTTGCCCAGGTCGGAACCTGCACGCCGATATAGCCGGCGTCGGCAGCCCATTTCGTGATCGAATCCCATGAGTTGAATGGCGCCGCGTCACCGGCGAACTGGCCAAGAAACAGCCCCGGACCCTTGATCGTCTTCATCAGTATTTCCTCCCTAATCGCGTTCTGTAAACGTTTCCGATGCCTTTCGGACCCATATCCGAGGCGGCTGGGACGCCGTAACCTCAAAAACTATAGGGTCTTCAGGATGAAAGTCGAATGCCTTGCGACCTAATCACGGCCGGCCGCCCACGGCAAGAGGTACGTGCCGCAAAAATTATCGCGGCGTTGCGGACGCGGCGGCAGCTGCATAAAAAACGCCCGCCGGAACCGGCGGGCGCGCTTGTCTGAACCAGCCGATCAGAACGGTGAATCGGCGAAGTAGAAGTCCTTGGCATTGTCCTTCGTGACGAGCGTCGCATCGAGGATGTAGTTGCCGCGGACCGGAACCTGATTGTAGAAATTGGCCGCCGTCAGCTCCATGGCCGTGCCGACCATTGCCGGCGGATAGAGCACGTCGACCGGGATCAGCTTATCGCCGTCCATGACCTTCTTGATCATGTCCTTCGAGCCGGCACCGGCGATGACATACTTGATGTCGGTGCGCTTGGCCTGCTCGATCGCCTGCAGCACGCCGACGGCCATGTCGTCATCCTGGCACCAGACGACGTCGATCTTCGGGAACTTGGTCAGGTAGTCCTGCATGACCTTGAAGGCGTCGTCACGGTTCCAGTTGCCGTACTGGCGGTCGAGAACCTTGACGTTCGAGCCGGCAATACCCTTGTCGAAGCCATCCTGGCGCTGCTGGTCGATCGGAATCGGCAGACCGCGAATGACCACGACCTGAGCGTCCGGCGTGTTGGCCTTGATGTACTCGCCGGCGGTCTGGCCGAGAGCCGGATTGTTGCCGGCGACATAGAGGTCACGCACGGAATTGTCGTTGCTGCTCGGCGCACGGTCGACGAGCGTCACGAACTTGCCCTTGTCCTTGACCTCCTTGATGGCATTGACGAGCGGATCCGGATCCGACGGCAGGATCACGAGAGCATCGATGCCCTGGGTCTCAAGGTCCTGCACCGCGTTTGCCTGGCTCGCGGCGTCGGGCGAAGTCTTGACGATGACGTTAAGACCCGGATGCTCCGCCATCAGCAGCTTGGCGACACGCTCGGCATGGAACACCACGCCCGAGGTCCAGCCATGGTCGGCGGCCGGAATGGAAACGCCGATGGTCACCTTCTTGTCTTCGGCATGAACGGTGCCGGCCAAAGCCGCCATCACCACCGCCAGTCCCAATAGTCTCTTACGCATGTTTTATCCTCCCAGATAGAGACAGGGCCTTGTCATAAGAACCGGGCGCCCCCTGACCCGGTTATTCATGATTTGCGCGCAAGCGAGCGCTGGACCAGCATAGCGATGATGATGATCGCGCCCTGGATAGCGCTCAGCAGGTACTCGCTGATGAAATTGGAAAGCAGCATGATGTTGCCGACGAGTTCGAGGATGAAGGCGCCGCAGATCGTGCCCCATACCCTGCCCGCGCCGCCTTTCAGCGCCGTGCCGCCGACGACGACGGCGGTAATCGCCTGCAGCTCCCAGAGAATGCCCGTCGTTGCCGACGTGGAGCCAAGCCGAGGCACGTAGAGAAGCACGGCAATCGACACACACAGGCCCTGGATGACGAAGGCGACGGTGCGGATGCGATTGACCGCCACGCCGGAATAGCGCGCAACGTCGCGATTGGAACCGACAGCAATGACATGCCGCCCGTAGCGGGTGCGATAAAGGATGAAGGCCGCGATGCAGGTGACGACGAGGATGACCACGATCGGAACCGGCACGCCGAGCACGGAGCCATAATAGGCCGGCTTGTAGAGCGCCTGCAGATCGGCCGGCCGCAGGGTGATCGCGCCGCCCTGCGACAGCCAGGTCGTCAGGCCGCGGTAGACGCCCATCGTCCCCAGGGTCGCGATGAAAGGTTCGATCTTGCCCATGGTCGTGATCAGGCCATTGGCCAGGCCGCACAGCACGCCCGCGACGACCGAGAACAACACGGCAGCCGCCAGCATCAGGCTCGGATCGGCGATGACGCCCGAGTTCATGAACAGGATCATCAGGCTCGCGACGAAGGCGACCATCGCGCCAACGGACAGATCGAGATCGCCCGCCGAGATGACAAAGGTTGCTCCCACCGCGATGATCGCAATGAAGGCGCATCTCGTCGCGACATTGGTGAGATTGGTCATGCCGATGAAATTCGGATTGACCAGCGCGCCCACGATCAGAAGCAGCACCAGCGCCGCAAACGGTGCGACGGCCCGCAGATCCACATCCCGCCAGGATCGGCCACGCCTGACTGCCTTCTCACTGCTATCCTCGCCCACGCTCATATCCAAAACCAACCTCCCGTCCCATTATTGCTTGGGAATTCGCCCTTGCCCTCGCCGCCCGTTCAGGCAGCCGTCTTTTTCTTCAGGCCCGCCGCATAACGCATGATTTCCTGTTCGGAGATTTCGTCGCCTTCGAGCATGCCGACGATCCGGCCCTCGCGCATCACGGCTACCCGCGTGCACAGCCCGATAACCTCAGGCATCTCCGAAGAGACGACGATGATCGAATGCCCGTCGCGCGCCAGCGCCGAGATGAAATGATAGATCTGCTGCTTCGTGCCGACATCGATGCCGCGGGTCGGCTCGTCGATGATGATGATCTGCGGCTCGGTCTCCATGACCTTGGCCAGCAGCAGCTTCTGCTGATTGCCGCCGGACATGCGGCCGGCAACGATGTTTCCGTCGCGGACGCGGATATCGAAACGCCGGCGCGCCCGCGCCAGGGCATTCGCTTCGCTCGCGGCGCTGAGATAGCCGAACTTGCCGTGCCGTTCGAGGGATTGCAGCGTAAGGTTGGCCGTCATGCCCGAATTCAGAAGCAGGCCCTTGGACTTGCGGTCCTTGGTCATATAGGCAAGGCCGGCGTCGATCGCCGCATGCACGTCATGCGGCGGCACGGATTGCCCGTTGGCGACGACTTCGCCGGCAGCCCGCGGGCGCAGGCCGACAATCGCCTCCATCAGCTCGGTGCGGCCGGAGCCGATCATGCCGGAAAAGCCGAGTATTTCGCCCTTGCGCAGCTCGAAGCTGGCGTCACGGACATAGCCCGTCGACACGGAATTCACGGCGAGCACGACCTTCTCATCGACATCGGGCTCGTTCTTGGCCGGATAGAGGCTGGAAAGCTCGCGCCCGACCATCAATTGCGCGATGGATTCGCCATCCAGCAGCGAGGTCGGCGATGTCTTTACCCACTGCCCGTCGCGCAGCACCGTGATCCGGTCCGTCAGCTCCATAACCTCGTCGAGCTTGTGCGAGACGAATACGAAACTTGTCCCCTGGTCGCGCAGCTTGCGCACCTGCTTGAACAGAAAATTGGTTTCCTCCCGCGACAGCACGGCCGTCGGCTCATCCATGAAGACGATTCGCGCATCGCGGCTGATCGCCTTGGCGATCTCGACCATCTGCTTGTCGGCAATGGAAAGGGTGCTGATGACGGCATTCTCGTCGACATGCGAACCGAGGAGATCGAGCACGCGCCGCGTTTCCGCCCGCATCCGCTTGCGGTCGAGCACGCCGAAATGCGTGATTTCCCGGCCGAGAAACAGGCTTTCGGTCACGGTCAGATGTTCGGCGAGATTGAATTCCTGGTGAATGATGACGATGCCGAGCGCCTCGGCGGCGCCGTTCGGCGGCAGCTTCACCGGCTTGCCGTCAAGCAGGATTTCGCCGGAACTGGGCTGCTCGAAGCCGGAGAGAACCTTGACGAGCGTGGACTTTCCCGCGCCGTTTTCGCCCATCAGCGCATGGATTTCGCCGGCCCGCAGATCGAAATTGACGCTGAACAGCACCTGCACGCCATTGAAGGACTTACAGATTCGCCTCGCGGACAGCACAACAGCACCGTCGACGGCCTCCGAACTCATTGCATCCTCCCTTGCGGCTCCACCCGCTTTCCATGGTGTGTAAACCTTTACATATAACGTGTAAAGGTTTACATCATTGGATATTGCACAATTTTTCGCGGTCGCCTTTGACCTCCACGGAAGTCTGTGTAGTGTCCGGTGCGAGACGAGACCCAAGGCAGAGCGCAGTGTCGAATTCCACGCCCGCAACCATCGAAGACGTCGCCCGAATTGCCAATGTTTCGATCGCAACGGTCTCCCGGGCAATCCATATGCCGGAGAAGGTCGCAAACTCGACGCGACTGAAGGTCAATCAGGCGATCGCCGTCACCGGTTACACGACCAACGCCATGGCGCGCAGCCTCAGGCTCGGCCGCTCCAACATGATTCTGGTGGTTGCGCCCGACATCGGCGATCCGAATTTCTCCAATATCCTCATCGGACTGGAGAACGAGGCGCGTTCCCACGGCTATGGCGTCCTCATCGGCCACACGCAGAACGACGCCCAGCGCGGACTGGAATATCTGAAATTCCTGAATTCCAACCAGGCGGCGGGATTGATCCTGTTCACCGGCATCCTGCCCTTCGGGCATCAGACGATGACGGCACGGCTGCCGCCGAGCGTCGGCGTCTTCGAGCCGGTCTTCAATGGCGGCATCCCCTATGTCGGCGTCGACGACGTCGCCGGGGCGCGCAAGGCGGTCGACCTGCTGATCGCCGAAGGTCACCGCAAGATTGCCTTCATCGGCGATTCCCGCACCCGCCTCGCCTACAGCCGGCGGCGCATGGGCTACGAAGCCGGGATGGATGCCGCCGAAATCGGCGCCGATCTCCGCATCGTCTTCGAAGGCGACGGCACGGTCGAGAGCGGGCGGCTGGCCGTCGAGCAGCTTTTCATGCGCGACACGCTGCCGACAGCCTTCATGTGCGTCAACGACCAGACCGCGATCGGCGTGATGATCGGCTTGAAGACGCGCGGCTACGATATCCCGCGAGACTTTTCCGTGACCGGCTTCGACGACGTGCCGCAGGCCGTCTTCATGACGCCGTCGCTGACGACGATCCGTCAGCCGCGTACCGCCATCGGCAAACACGCCATGGCGCTCCTGCTGGAACTCCTGTCGAACGGCCAGCCGACAGAAACGGAAATCCTGCTGCTGCCGGATCTGGTGGTGCGCAATTCGGTGTCGGCGCCGTCCCGTATCAGGCGATAGGGAAGCGCAGCCATGCCGCTCGGTAGCATCGTCCTCTATGTCCGCGACGTGGAAGCGACGATCGGCTTTTACGAGAGACATTTTGGGTTCAAGCCGCTCCGGCAGGACGGTGATCGGATTGTCGAACTATTGGCGCAGGATGGTGGTGCCAATCTGATGATCCATCCTGCAGGAAAGGCCCAGAAAATGGGCCAGGTGCTGGTGAAACTGGTCTTCGATATCGAGCACGTCGAAGCTTTTCGCGCCAAATGCGCTGGCGAAGGCCTCGAATTCGGGCCTCTGCATCAGGCTGACGGCTACGTATTTGCCAATGCCAAGGATCCCTCGGGAAATTCCATCGCCATTTCGAGCCGCGCATTCAGGCGGTAGACCGGGAGGCGACGAATAGCCGCCTCCCGAATTTTTCGATCAAACGTAACGGTTGACGATATTCTCAAGCAGTTCCTGCTTGCCGGACTTCGGCTGCGGATTGACGTCCTTGGTTTCGACCCAGTGGGCGATCTGATCGAGCGAATACTCGCCGCGCAGCAGCTTCTGGCCCTCGGCCGAATCCCAGCCGGCGTAACGGTCTGCGAGCGGCTGCGACAGCGCCTTGTCCTCGATCATCTTGGCGGCTGCCTTGAGGCCGCGGGCGCAGCAATCCATGCCGCCGATGTGACCGATGAGCAGATCTGCCGGATCGAGCGACTGACGGCGCAGCTTGGCGTCGAAGTTCGTGCCGCCGTTCTTGAAGCCGCCGCCTGCCAGAACCTGGTAGTAAGCCAGCGTCATTTCCGGAACATTGTTCGGGAACTGGTCGGTATCCCAGCCGGACTGGTAGTCGTTGCGGTTCATGTCGATCGAGCCGAAGATGCCGAGCGCGTTGGCAAGCGCCAGTTCGTGCTCGAAGGAATGGCCGGCAAGGATCGCATGGCCCTGCTCGATATTGACCTTCACTTCGTTTTCGAGGCCGTTCTTCTTCAGGAAGCCGTAGACGGTCGCGACGTCGTAATCATACTGATGCTTGGTCGGCTCCTGCGGCTTCGGCTCGATGAGGATCGTGCCCTTGAAGCCGATCTTGTGCTTGTACTCGACGACGAGGTTGAGGAAGCGGCCCATCTGGTCGAGTTCGCGCTTCAGGTCGGTGTTGAGCAGGGTCTCGTAGCCTTCGCGGCCGCCCCACAGAACGTAGTTTTCGCCGCCGAGCTTGTGGGTGGCGTCCATGCAGGTCTTCACGGTCGCCGCCGAGAAGGCGAAGACGTCCGGATCGGGATTGGTCGCAGCACCCGACATGAAGCGGCGGTTGGAGAAGAGGTTCGCCGTGCCCCACAGCAGCTTCACGCCGGTATCGGCCTGCTTCTGGGCGAAGTAATCGACGATCTCGTTGAGGTTCTTGGTGTTCTCGGCAAAATTCTTGCCTTCCGGACGCACGTCGGCATCGTGGAAGCAATAGTAGGGAGCGCCGAGCAGCGTGAAGAATTCGAAGGCGACGTCGGCCTTCAACTTGGCGGCTTCCATCGTCTCGTTGAACCACGGGCGAAGGAAGGTCTGGCCGCCGAAGGGATCGCCGCCCGGCCAGGTGAACGTGTGCCAGTAGGCGACGGCAAAGCGCAGATGGTCTTCCATGCGCTTGCCGGCAACGATCTCGTCCTTGTTGTAGTGGCGGAAGGCCAGCGGATTGGTGCTGTCGGGGCCTTCGTATTTTACCTTGCTGATATCGCCGAAAAATCCGGTGCTCATAGTGTGTCTCCTTGGGTTTGGTATTTTCGTATTGTTCCATTGCTCGCAACGCCCCCTCATCCGACCCTTCGGGCCACCTTCTCCCCGGCGGGGAGAAGGTATGGGCGGCTGCCGCAAGCTCTGTCGTTCCCTCTCCCCTCGGGGAGAGGGCAGGGTGAGGGGGTTCACCTCAAACTGTGCTCAGCGGCTTGATCGCCGGATAAAGCGCCCGATAGCGCTTGTAGGCATCGGCATAGGCATCCGTCAGCGACGCCACGGGATCGATTGTGCCGGCCGTCTGCGGCGGGGTGCATACGGCGACGGGATCGGCGCCGGTGGCCGCAATCAGGCCGAGACGCGCGGCACCGAAGGCCGCTCCGAAATCACCGTCGGCCGGCAGGTCGACGGGCACGCCGAGCGCGGTGGCGATCGAGGCCAGCCAGTAGCGGGAACGCGATCCGCCGCCGATGGCGGTGACGCGCGCGATGTCCGTGCCGGCCGAACGCAGCGCTTCCAGATTATCACGGATGGCGAAGGATACGCCTTCGAGCACGGCCTGCGTCAGCACCACGCGGCCGCTTTCATGGCCGAGACCGATGAAGGCGCCGCGGATCGTCGCGTCATTGTGCGGCGTGCGCTCACCCGAGAGATAGGGAAGGAAGGTGACGCTGGTCGGCGCCTTCAGCGTCTCGCCAAGCTCGGCGGTGAGTTCGGCGGCGGACTTGCCCGTTACGTTCGAATGCCAGTTCAGCGCATCGGTTGCCGACAGGATGACGCCCATCTGGTGCCAGGTGTTCGGCAGCGCGTGGCAGAAGGCATGAACGGCGCTCTCCGGCTTCGGCAGATAGGAGCCGTTGGCCGCGAAGAGTACGCCCGACGTGCCGAGCGAAACGAAGGCGGCGCCGTGGCTCACCGTGCCCATGCCGCAGGCCGAGGCCGCATTGTCCCCTGCCCCGCCGGCGACAACGGCATCGCCGGCAATACCCCATTTCGAGGCCAGCTCGCCGCGCAGCTTGCCCGCAACTTCGGTGCCCTCGACCAGCGTCGGCATCTGCTTCTCATCGAGGTTCGTCGCGGCCAGCAGCTCGGAAGACCATTTGCGCTTGCCGGTATCGAGCCAGGACGTGCCGGCGGAATCAGACATTTCCGACATGTGCTCGCCCGTCAGCCAAAGACGCAGATAGTCCTTCGGCAACAGCACCCAGCGCACCTTAGCGAAGACATCCGGCTCATGCTTGGCGACCCATGCGAGCTTCGGCGCGGTGAAGCCGGGGAAGACGATATTGCCG
Source organism: Rhizobium sp. A37_96 (assembly GCF_053521765.1). Classification (NCBI taxonomy): domain Bacteria; kingdom Pseudomonadati; phylum Pseudomonadota; class Alphaproteobacteria; order Hyphomicrobiales; family Rhizobiaceae; genus Rhizobium; species Rhizobium sp. A37_96. The sequence continues at coordinate 1,203,959 of NZ_JBNWDS010000001.1, forward strand.
GTCAAGGCGCGGAAGCGCGGATCGGCATCGAGGGCGGCGGCTTCGTGATAGCTGCGCGTGTCGTTCCAGAGAATGCAAGGGCGCAGCACCTTGTCGTCGGCGTCGAGCAGCGTCGCGCCGTGCATCTGGCCGGAAAGTCCGATGCCGCGCACGGCCGCCAGCTCCTTGGGGTGCGCCGCCTTCAGCCCGGCGACGGCTTCTTCCGTCGCGCGGATCCAGTGCGCCGGATCCTGCTCCGACCAGCCGGGATGCGGGCGCGATACGTCGAGCCCGCCATTGGCGGAGCCAATGATCTTCTGATTGCCGTCGATCAGCATCGCTTTGACGCCGGACGTTCCGAGATCGAGACCCAAATACATCAGATGTAACTCCCTATGCTCTGCCGCGTTGAAATGATCAGGGCAGATTGTCCTTCAAGAAAATGTCGAGCCGTATGCGCTCCTGATCGGCGATGACGGCCTGGCCATCGGCGGTCGCCTTCATGATGCGTATGGCGCTGCGCACCTCATGGCCGGCATCCTGATTGAGAACGGCATCGATCGTGCCGTCGATCAGCGCTGCCCGCGTGTGCTGCGTCAGCTCATGCACGACCACCGTCAACCCGCGCTCGGGCCTGACGGCCTTCAAGGCAGCGATCAGACCCCTGTTGCCGGCACCAAGATTGTAGATGCCGATAATCTCCGTGTTTTCGGAAAGCGCCTTGGAAACGAGCGATCTGGTTCGCTCCGAAGCGTCGCGCCCTTCCAGCACGGGCAACAGCCGCAGCTTGGGAAACTCCGCCGCCATAACGGCCGAAAAGCCCTGCAGGCGCTCGCGATGGTCGCGCACCAGCATGGAGCCGGCAAGAACCGTAATCTCGCCCTCGCGGCCACCGAGAAACCGCCCGAGTAGCCGGGCAGCGGTGCGGCCGGCGGCGATATTGTCGATACCGGCATAGTGATGGCGGTTGGAATCGCTAAGGTCCGAAACCAGCGTGACGACAGGAATGCGCTCGGACACCAGCCGGTCGACGGCGGCCCGCACCTCCGGCGCATCGGTCGCCACGAGGGCAACACCGGCGATATCCTGCCCCTGCAATGTATCGAGCGCCGCAACCAGAGCCGGTACATCGAAAGCCGGCACCTCGACGATGCGGATATCCGTACGCTCTATGCTCGCGCGCAGGGTCGCCTGATGCACCTCGAAGCGCAGCCCGTGCATGAAGGAATTGTCGCCCGTCGGCACGATGAAAACGAGGGGATAGACGCGGCCCTTGGCCAGATTGGCGGCGGCAACGTCACGGATGTAACCGATCTCGCGGATGGCCGCCTCGACCTTTTCCCGCGTCACCAGCCGCACGCCCGGCCGCTGGTTCAGCACGCGGTCGACGGTAGCGAGGCTGACGCCTGCAACGGCAGCGATATCATGCACGGTCGGTCTCATCGGCTCCTCCTGCAGACACCCTTACTTCGATTTTTGATGTACGTAAATCAAAAATTTCTGACCGTGGGATTTTCCAGCCGTTCGCAGTCCGGAAACAAAAAAGGCCCCTCGCAAGGAGGGGCCCAGTCTTGGGAGTATTTTTTAAAGGATATCAGTGGCCTCCGCCACCGCCACCACCGCCTGGCGCGCTTGGCTTGCTCAGCATGAGCACGCCGAGGATCATCGCCAGGAACAGCACGGTCAGCATCAGGAAGATGTCGCCGAAGGACATGACGATCGCCTGCTGCGTCGCCATGTTGACCATTTGTCTCAAGGCGGCCTGTTCGCCATCCAGGCCGGCGGCATTGAAGTTGGCGGCCATGTTGTTCAGCTGCGTGACGGCAGCGTGGCTGCCCCAATGAACATGGTCGCGCAGGCTGAAGTAATGCTGGTCCTGGCGGTTCGTCAGCAGCGTGTTGATGATCGCGAGGCCGACGGCGCCGCCGAGGTTACGCGTCAGGTTGAACAGGCCGGAGGCGCCGCGCATGCGGGCGGGCGGCATGGTTCCAAGCGCGATGTTGTTGATCGGCACCATGCACAGCATCAGGCCGAAACCGCGCAGGATCTGCGGGATCAGCAGTTCCCAGAAGTCCCAGTCCACCGTCAGATGCATCATGATGTAGGTGCCGGCCGAGAAGCTGGTGAAACCGATGATCATCAGGATGCGCAGATCCACCCTGCCCGCCAGGAAGCCGGCAAGCGGCGCCGTGAAGAACATGGTCAGACCGGAGACGAACATCGTCTCGCCGATCTGCAGCGAATCGTAACCGCGGATGCGCGCAAGATAGAGCGGGTAGATATAGGTCAGTCCGTAGAGGCCGATACCCATGACGAAGGAGAACATCGAGCCGAAGGAGAAGTTCTTGTTGGTGAACGCCTTCAGATCGACCACGGGGAAATCCACCGTAAAGGCGCGATAGAAGAAGATCACCGCACCGATGGCCGAGGCGATGGCGCCGATGACGATGTAACTATCGTTGAACCAGTCGTTCGTATTGCCTTCCTCGAGCACATATTCCAGCGCACCAAGGAAAACGCCCATCGAGATCAGCCCCCACCAGTCGAATTTCTTCATCAGCGACAGTTCGGGCTTGTCGAAATCGATGAAATTCCAGGTGACGATGGCAACGACGATGCCCGGCGGGATGTTGACCAGGAACAGCCAGTGCCACGAAAAGGCATTGGAAAGATAACCGCCGACCGTCGGGCCGATGGTCGGCGCCAGCGTCGCGATCAGGCCGATGATCGGCGATACGACGTTGCGCTTGGACGGCGGGAAGATCGTGAAGGCGGCCGCGAAGACCGAAGGGATCATGCCGCCGCCGATAAAGCCCTGCAGCGCGCGGTAGATGATCATCTGGTCGATGTTCGTGGCGGTCGCGGCAAGCGCGCTCGCCGCGGTGAAGCCGGCGGCCGAGATCGCGAACAGATAACGCGTGGAAATGATGCGCGCCAGCGTTCCCGACAGCGGGATCATGATGACTTCGGCGATCAGATAGGCCGTCTGCACCCAGCCGATTTCATCCGAGCCGGCGCTAAGGCCGGCCTGGATTTCGCTGAGCGACGCCGAGACGATCTGAATGTCGAGGATCGACATGAACATGCCGAGCACCATCGCCAGGAAGGCGATGAGCTTTCTCGGCTCGATATGATCGGCCGCGGCTGGCGCGGCGGGCCCGGCGGCGCGTGGGGGCGCTCCGGCTGTAGTGCTGGCGGACGACATGGCGCGTCTCTCCCGAGCTTGATCGCTTACTTGTCCGGTGCCGTGCGGGTATCGACGTCGACGACGACGCTGAGGCCTGCGCGCAGACGGCCGGTGTTGAGCGCATCCTGCGGCAATGCGATGCGGACAGGCACGCGCTGGATGATCTTGGTGAAGTTACCCGTCGCGTTTTCCGGCGGCAGGAGCGAGAAGACCGAGCCCGAAGCCGGCGAGATCGACTCGACGGCGCCGACGATCGGATGATCGCTATAGGCATCGACGTGGATATTGACCTTGGAGCCGGGAACCAGATGCTGGATCTGCGTTTCCTTGAAGTTCGCATCGATATAGAGCTGCCGGATCGGCACGAGCGCCATCAGCTTCTGGCCCGGAGAAACCAGATCGCCTTCCTGCAGCGAGCGGTTGCCGACGATACCGTCGTAGGGTGCCTTCAGCACGGTGAACGACAGGTCTCGCGAGGCCTTGTCACGAGCGGCCTCGAGCCCCTTGATCGTGCTTTCGGCCTGGCGGCGCTGGGCCTGCAGCAGGTTGATGTTGGCCTGTGCGGATGCGATGGCGGCATCGCCGCCGACCAGGTTGGCCTTGGCTTGGTCGAGCGCGATATTGGCGCTATCCAAGGCGGCCGTGGTGCCGACCGACTTGGCTTGCAGTTCGGCAGCGCGCGTCTGGGTGATCTGGGCGCCACGGACGGTGGCTTCCAGGGCAACCTTCTGTGCCTGCGACTGCGCAAGAGCGGCCTGGCCGGCTGCGATCTGGGCATCGATGGTATGAAGCGAAAGCTGTTCGGTATCGAGCGAAGCCTGAGCCTGGTCCAGCGCGAGCTTGTAGTCGCCATCGTCAAGCGTGGCAAGCACGTCGCCGGCCTTGACCTCCTGGTTGGCCACGACATTCACCTTGGCGACGTAGCCGGTCACCTTCGGCGAGATCGTTGCCATGTCGCCTTCGATATAGGCGTCGTCGGTGGAGACCATGAAGCGGCCGTTCGTCCACCAGTCATAGCCGTACCAGCCGCCTGCCGCCAGGGCCAGGATACCGACGATCGGCATTACCAGGCTGCGCCGCTTCTTTGCCGGCGGCGGTGGGGCCGCAGGGGCCGGAGAAGCTGGCGCAGCCTGGGCGGGGGCGGGGTTGCCGCGCGTTTCGGCTGCAGGAGCATCGGCAGGTGCCCCGGCTTCCCGAGCTTCCGCCTCGGCATCAGCGGGCTCGTTCACGATCCGCGCTACATTGTTTCCATGACTTGACGACATTGCCCTACCACCGAAATCTAGGTAAAAATAATCGAACCGAACGGTTCAGTTCAATTGACATAGAGCCTTTTTCATTCCATATCAAGAGATATCGAACTGAGCGGTTCGATTTATTTGGCGAATCTGTTTAAGATTCAGAAAAAATGATCGAGTGAAGGAGACGATGAAACACGAATCGCAAAATGCCGCTGTGTTGAACGCGCCCGCGCCAGGTTCCGGTGGCCGTTGGGCGGCGGGCGAAGATCCGGTCAAACGCCATCAGATTCTGGAAGGCGCCAAACGTGTCTTTATGAAGATGGGCTTCGATGCGGCGAGCATGAACGATGTCACCCGCGAAGCGGGCGTCTCCAAGGGCACTCTTTACGTCTATTTCGCCAACAAGGAAGACCTGTTCTCCGCCATGATGGAGAGCGAACGTACCCAGTTCGTCAACCTTGTGCGCACGGCGCTGTCAGACGAAGCGGATGTCACGACGTCTCTTTATGATTTCGGCATCGTCTTCGTCACCCACGTCACCTCGGACAAGACCATCAGCGCCATGCGTACGGTCATCGGCGTGCGCGAACGCATGCCCTCGCTCTGTCAGCGCTTCTTCACGGGTCCGGAAAACCTGCGGACCGTGCTGCGCGGCTTCCTTGAGCGGCAGGTCGCGGCCGGACATCTCAAGATCGACGACTTCGACATGGCAGCCCGCCATTTTCTCGAAATGGCCAGCGGCGGCTACTTCAAGCTGCGGCTGTTCGGCGATATGGAAGAGCCGCCGTCCAAGGAAGAGATCGACTATGTCGTGCGCGGCGCCGTGCGCGTCTTCCTGGCGGGCTACGCTCCGGACCGCAAGGATTGATGCCGAAAACCTCCTTATTGCCGGTGAGTGGCTAAGCGAGCCAACTCCGCAACAGCGATCAAGCGGCACCGCCGTCCATCGCCTATGACTGGCCCGGCAACCAGGGAGTCGAAGATGAGCGCGATCGGCAAGGCGATATGGTACATTGAAAGCCATTTTGCATCCGAGATCTCGCTGGACGAGATTGCCGGGATAGCGGGGCTGTCGCGCTTCCACCTGTCGCGCGTTTTCGGCATGACCACGGGCCATTCGATCAGCAGCTATATCCGGAGCCGCCGCCTCAGCGGGGCGGCCCTCGCGCTGGTCGACAGTTCTTCTTCCATTCTCCAGGTTGCCCTCGATGCCGGCTACGGCTCGCACGAGGCGTTCACCCGTGCCTTCCGCGAGCAATTCGGCATCACGCCGGAAAGCCTGCGCAAACAGGGGCACGTTCGCAACCTCGCTCTACAGGAGCCGATCAGAATGGACGACACCCGCCTTCCCAAACTCGACGCGCCGCGCTTCGAGACCCGTGCCCCGATGCTTCTCGCCGGTCTCGCGGAGACCTATGCTCACGACGCCAACCAGGCGATCCCCTCGCTCTGGCAGAAATTCAACCAGCATTTCGGCCATATTCCGGGCCAGGTCGGTAACGTCGCCTACGGTGTCTGCACCCAGGTCGACGGAAACAGCGAGGGCTTTCGCTACATGTCCGCCGTCGAAGTGACCGGGGCCGATGACCTGCCCGAAGGGTTCGTCACCACGAAGCTGCCGCAGCAACGCTATGCAATCTTCGCGCATCGCGGCCACATCTCCGGCATCACCGGAACGGTGCACCAGATCTTCGGCGAATGGCTGCCGGAATCGGGCCACCAGCACGCCGGCGTACCCGACATGATGGAACGCTACGACGACCGCTTCGATCCGCGTACCGGCATGGGCGTGACGGAGATCTGGATCCCCCTGAAAGCCTGAAGCGCGAGAAACGAATCTGAAAGATTGCGATGCGATTTGGAAACAAGGCCGCCGCCATCAAACCGGCTGCGGCCTTGTACGGACGACGGCGCTCCTTACATTACGGCCATTCTGGAGAGGCCGGGGCTGGGGGTCAGCAGCGGCGAATGCTGACAAAAGGGGAAATCGTCCATGAATATTGTTGGGCTCATACAGGATCCCGGCGCGTGGGTCGCACTCATCACGCTCGTCGTCATGGAGGTGGTCCTCGGCATAGACAACCTCATCTTCATCTCGATCCTGACCAACAAGCTGCCGGCGGAACACCGCGACAGGGCGCGCAAGATCGGCATCGGTCTCGCCCTCGTCATGCGCCTCGCCTTGCTCGGCACCGTCGCCTGGATCGTACAGCTGACGCAGCCGGTGTTCGAGCTGTTCGGCCAGGGCTTCTCCTGGAAGGATATGATCCTGATCGGCGGCGGCCTCTTCCTCGTCTGGAAGGCCACGAAGGAGATCCATCACAACGTCGATCCGCAGGAACAGGGCGAGGATTTCATCGCCAAATCGACGACATCGAGTTTCGCCTCGGCCATCGGCCAGATCCTGCTGCTCGACCTGGTGTTCTCGATCGACAGCATCATCACCGCCGTCGGCATGACGCCGCATCTGCCGATCATGTTCGTCGCCGTGATTGCCGCCGTCACGGTCATGCTGGTGGCCGCAAACCCGCTCGCCAACTTCATCGAAAAGAACCCCAGCATCGTCATGCTGGCGCTCGCCTTCCTGCTGATGATCGGTACGACCCTGATCGCCGAAGGCATGGGAGTGCACGTTCCCAAGGGCTACATCTACGCCGCCATGGCCTTCTCGGCTCTCGTGGAGGTGCTCAACATGCTGGCGCGCAACCGCAGGAAAAGAGCATCCGGCGGTCATTGATCCGCAGCCGTTGACTGCGAGGGCCGCACCCCGAAATGGGTGCGGCCTCGATGGCAGCCGGTCAGTCCTGAACGTGGATGTCGACCCATTCGCCGATATCGCCGCGTCCGTAAATATCGACCTTGATCCAGACGTTGCCGCGAACGATGAGGTTGCCGGCGTCGTTGGCGATGTCGCCGTTTGCCAGCATGGCTTCCAGCTTCTGGCGATTGGACGCCTGCGAGAAGAAGCTGTCGCCCTGGTCGCCCCGGTCGCGGCGGCGATAGGCGTGATAGTTCGCGCGGTCCTGCCGGATGATCTGCCAGGGCAGCGTCAGGCGCTCGCCCTTGGAGTTGTAGAGATCGTCGCTGCCGATATAGGCGCGGTAGGACTCGATCAGTCGTGCGGAGCTGTCGCGCGTGATGGTCGATTGGGCGGCGGCGACATCGACCATGGAAGCCGCCAATAAGAAGCTCAAAATCAATTTCTTCATTATTTCCTCGCGGTGAATGATTGAAGACCTATTTCGCCACTGCCGTAGAAATTGCAAATCAAATTCGGCAAGCGTATGGCTTTTATCCCGATACCCTTACGAAGGGTAAATCTGCGCGGTGAATTCGCAAGGGCCGGCTCTTTTCGAGGCAACGCGCCGCCCTTGGCGCCTCTGCCTCTCTCCCGGTGCAGTTTCCCTTGACGCCACCCCTTGAATATGGCCTAAGGCCAGCCATACGGAAATCGTGGAATTGAAGCGGCAAATCGCCCTTTTCCGGCCGGTTTCCTGATCCAGATACACATTTTCGGCTGGACGGCGCTTGTCCAAAGCGCAGCCCGGCCTTTTATGATGGGCAAACAAGATGACCACTTCAGGCGTTCGCGTCCGCATCGCACCCTCCCCCACCGGCGAGCCGCATGTCGGCACGGCCTATATCGCGCTGTTCAACTATCTCTTCGCCAAGAAACACGGCGGCGAGTTCATCCTGCGCATCGAGGATACCGACGCGACCCGCTCCACCCCGGAATTCGAGACCAAGGTGCTCGACGCCCTGAAATGGTGCGGCCTGAAATGGTCCGAAGGACCCGATATCGGCGGCCCTTACGGCCCCTATCGCCAGAGCGACCGCAAGGAACTCTACAAGCCCTACGTCGAACAGATCGTCAGCGCGGGACACGGCTTCCGCTGCTTCTGCACGCCCGAGCGTCTGGAAAAGATGCGCGAGGCGCAGCGCGCCGCCGGCCTGCCGCCGAAGTACGACGGCCACTGTTTGAACCTTTCGGCTGAAGAGGTCACTTCGCGCGTCGCCGCCGGCGAGCCGCATGTCGTGCGCATGAAGATCCCGACCGAAGGCTCCTGCAAGTTCCATGACGGCGTCTACGGCGATGTCGAAATCCCGTGGGATGCCGTCGACATGCAGGTACTGCTCAAGGCCGACGGCATGCCGACCTATCACATGGCCAACGTCGTCGACGACCATCTGATGAAGATCACCCATGTCGCGCGCGGCGAGGAATGGCTCGCTTCCGTGCCGAAGCACATCCTGATCTATCAGTATCTCGGCTGGGAGCCGCCTGTTTTCATGCATCTGTCGCTGATGCGCAATGCCGACAAGTCGAAGCTGTCGAAGCGTAAGAACCCGACGTCCATCTCCTATTACACGGCGCTCGGCTATATCCCCGAGGCGCTGATGAACTTCCTCGGCCTGTTCTTCATGCAGATCGCCGAAGGCGACGAGCTGCTGACGATGGAAGAGCTCGCCGCAAAGTTCGATCCGGAGAACCTGTCCAAGGCCGGCGCGATCTTCGACATCCAGAAGCTCGACTGGCTGAACGGCCGCTGGATCCGCGAGAAGCTCTCGGAAGAGGAATTCCAGCAGCGTGTCCTGACCTGGGCGATGGAAAACAGCCGCCTGCAGGAAGGCCTGAAGCTGTCGCAGTCGCGCATCACCAAGCTCGGCGAGCTACCCGATCTCGCCGGTTTCCTGTTCAAGTCCGACCTCAACCTCGATCCTTCGGCCTTTGCCAAGATCAAGTCGACACCGGAAGAGCTGCTGGAAATCCTGAACACGGTGCAGCCGGACCTCGAAAAGATCCTCGAATGGAATGTCGAGACGATCGAAGCCGAGCTGCGCGCCATCGCCGACCGCATGGGCAAGAAGCTGAAGGTCATCGTCGCGCCGCTCTTCGTCGCCGTATCGGGCTCCTCGCGTTCCCTGCCGCTTTTCGATAGCATGGCGATCCTCGGCCGTTCCGTCGTGCGCCAGCGGCTGAAACTCGCGGCCCAGACCGTTGCGACCCTCGTCGGCCCGAAGAATTGAACCGGACGTAGAACCATGAACGACAAGACAGAAACCGCCACCCTCTCCTCCGACGCAACGGAAGTTCGCGCGCAGAAGCTGAAGCTGCTGCGCGAGCAGATCGGCGACGTCTATCCGGCGCATTTCCACCGGACGATGACCAATGCCGAGCTGGCTGCGAAATATGAAGGGCTGGAGCCGGACACGGAGACCGGCGATGTCGTCACCGTCGCCGGCCGCGTCTATTCCTCGCGCAATTCCGGCATGTTCATGGATATTCATGACGCCTCGGCGAAGATCCAGATCTTCAGCCACAAGGACGTAACCGGCGAAGAGGCCCGCGCCCTGCTGCCGATGATCGACATCGGCGACATCATCGGCGTTACCGGACTCGTGCGCCGCACCAAGCGCGGCGAGCTGACGATCAACGCGCAGCAGATCACCATGCTGACCAAGTCGCTGCTGCCGATGCCGGAAAAGTGGCACGGCCTCTCCGACATCGAGCTGCGCTACCGCAAGCGCCACCTCGACATCATGACCAACGAGGAATCGAAGCTTCGCTTCCAGCAGCGCAGCCGCATCGTCTCCGGCATCCGCCGCTTCATGGAAAATGACGGCTTCATGGAAGTCGAGACGCCGATGCTGCACTCGGTCTATGGCGGCGCCACCGCCGAGCCGTTCAAGACGCATCACAACACGCTGAAGCTCGACATGTACCTGCGCATCGCGCCGGAACTGTTCCTGAAGCGAACGCTGGTTTCGGGCCTGACCGACAAGGTGTTCGAGATCAACCGCAACTTCCGCAACGAAGGCGTCTCCACCCGGCACAATCCAGAATTCACCATGATGGAGTGTTACTGGGCCTATGCCGACTACGAGGACATCATGGACCTCGTCGAGCGCCTGTTCTCGACGCTCGCCATGTCGATCCACGGCAGCACCGAATTCGCCTTCGGCGACAAGCAGATCTCCTTCAAGGGTCCGTTCCGCCGCGTGCCGATGCCAGACGCCGTCAAGGAAGCGACCGGTATCGACTTCCTGGCGATCAAGACCGACGAAGAAGCCCGCGCCGCCTCCAAGGCCGCCGGTTTCGCCGTCGAGAAGGACGCCACCTGGGGCGAATGCCTTGCCTTCATTTTCGAAGAGAAGGTCGAGGGCACGCTGATCCAGCCGGCGCATGTCACGCATTTCCCGAAGGACATCTCGCCCTTCGCCAAGGAAGTGCCGGGCGAGCCCCGCCTCGTCGAGCGCTTCGAGACCTATTGCAACGCCTGGGAACTCGGCAACGCCTTCTCGGAACTCAACGATCCGGAAGAGCAGCGCGCCCGCATGGTCGAGCAGCTCGAGCAGGCGCATGCGCGCGGCGAAAAGCAGAAGGAACTGGACGAGGAATTCCTCGACGCGATCGATCAGGGCATGCCGCCGGCCGGCGGTCTCGGCATCGGCGTGGACCGCCTCATCATGCTTTTGACCAACTCGCCGTCGATCCGCGACATCATCCTGTTCCCGGCCCGTCGCAACAAGGCGGACTGAGACAGTCCTCGTCCTCCCAAAGCCAAAGGTACGAACCATGACCGAAAAAGAGATATCAGCCGCGGATGCCGACAGCGAGCGTCAGCGGCTGGCCGATCTTGCGGAGGTCGGCGATATCGACCTTTCGCAGTACGCGCCGGGAACTTTCGGTTGCCATGAAGCGATGCATACGACATCGCTCATGCTCGACATGACCGACGATCAGTTGCTGCAGCACCCCGCCATTCTGGCCGATCCCGACTTCTACCGTCTTGCCGGCGAAGTTCACGAGGCGCTCTTTGCGCTTTATCAGGCTATCGGCGAGAAGCATCTGGTTGATTGACGGCGCTGCCCTGTCGTCTGACAGCGCGGCGTCAATTCCGGTCAGTTCGTGACGGGAGAGCGGCGGTCGGCCGCCCCCGTCATCGTCGGATCCAACCCGGGTGACGGGTTCTTTCCCTTGCCGGCGTCGGCACCGATGAACTCACCGTTTTCGTCATAACCCGGCTGCACGTTGCCGGTCGATTTCGGCTCCGGCGGCAACGGCTTGGCATCGTGCGCATCCGCCTGTTTCGCAGCCGCCTTGTCTTCGGCGGCGATCGCCGCTTTCATCTTGTCCTTCTTGGCATCGCCATTGTCGGCGGCCAGCGCATTGTCGCAATCGCTATAGTCCTTCATTCCAGCGATCGCGGCGTCGATATCCTGCGGCAGCATGGTGATCTGCTCGCCATAGAAAAGACCCGCATTGCTCGCGCCGCCATCGAAGTACCGCGCCGTCACCGGCGCCTCGGAATTTCCATCGACGAGCTTGTCGGGGTGCGGCACGTAGACGACGTCGGCTCCCAGAGCCCGGCCACGGATATCGGAGCGCAACGTCGGCCCGTTCTTGTCGAGAACCACAACCTGAACGAGATCGGGCTTCTGTTCCTGATAGACCGCCTTGGCGACCCTGAGCGCGGTCTTTACCCGCGTCAGGCCATCGGTCGGTTCAGTGCTGATATATTTGCGGATCCAGAAGCGGTTGTCCTTGCGAATGGTGACCAGGTTGATGTCCGTGCACTGGAGGCCGCCGGGAGAAGCGGATGCGAGGCCGAGCAGCTTGTCCTTGCCGATACAAAGCGCCAAAACGCCGGAGGAGCCTACGAGAAAGGCCACTCCGCCGATAATGACGACAAACTTCCGGGGCAACCGGAAAATGTGCAGTAAGGCGCTCACGCCAACTGCTCCAGCATAGACCACTCCAAGCCGACAAAGATGATCAACCCTCACGTTAGGGAATTGGCGTTTCGGAATACTTAAAACAGTGACGAAACTTGCGATGCCGACGACATCATTACCAAAAAAGGTCCAAACTTTCATAACAATGACAGGCGCTTGCGTTCCGTGCCGCCGACATGCTCTAACCGGAGCATGGCCTTCACCTTGAGACAGCTGCAATACTTCGTCGCCGTAGCCGAACAGGGCTCCGTGACGCGCGCCGCGCAGAACCTGTCCATCTCGCAATCCTCGGTGACCGAAGCCCTCAAGGAGCTTGAAAGCGACCTCGGCGTCGAGCTGTTCGAGCGCCATCCGCGCGGACTGTCCATCACGCACAACGGCCACCAGTTCCTGCGCCACGCGACGAAGATCCTGGCGACCGTTTCCGATGCGCGCACCAGCTTTTCCGGCAAGCGGAACGAGGCCGGTGGCACGCTGAACATCGGGGTGACGTCGCTCGTCGCCGGCTATGTTCTGTCGGATCTTCTGGCGCGTTATCGCCGCGCCTGCCCCGGTGTCGAGGTCAGCGCCATCGAGGATAATGGCGGCTATCTGGAACATCTTCTGGTTGGTGGCGAACTCGATGTCGCCGTCATGGTCATTTCCAACCTGCGGGACCGCATGGCCCTGCAGGCCGAAATCCTGGAGACCTCGCCCTATCGCCTCTGGCTGCCGATGGGCCATCCCCTCGTCTCCGCCGATATCATCAGCGTTGCCGACATCAGCCGCGAACCGCTGATCATGCTGACGATCGACGAGATCGAGGAGAATACCGGCAAGCTGCTGACCGCGCTCGGCGCACGCCCGCATGTCGCCTTCCGCACGCGGTCCGTCGAAGCGGTGCGCAGCCTGGTTGCGACCGGCGCCGGCGTCGCGCTGCTGCCGGATCTCGTCTATCGACCCTGGTCGCTGGAAGGCGACCGCATCGAGAGCCGTGACGTCTCCGGCTCGCTGCCTGTGGTGCAGGTCGGCATGGTCTGGCGAAAGGGATCGAGCCTGCCGCAGGCGGCCCGAGATTTCGTGGGTGTTGCCGAGAGCATGCGCACCGGACGGCAGCGGTAGCGGAGAGCTATTCCACAGGCACCAAGGAGTGGAGGATTGATCATGAAGACCGCCATCATATTCGACTGCGAATTTCTTTGTCTCGAAGGCTCGCAACGCCGATTCTGGTGTGCTGCCCATGATCCGGACCCGGTGATCGCCGAGATCGGGGCGGTAAAACTGGGGCTGGAACGAGACTTCCCCATTCTCGGCACCTATAAGGCCTATGTCCGCCCCATCGACAGATTTGGCAACCGGTACGCGCTCGACCCGTTCTTCACCACGCTCACCGGCATCACCGAAGAGAATATCGAGACGGAAGGCCTCACCTTGCAGGATGCACTTGCCGGCCTCGACAGCTTCTCGGACAACGCCCGCTTCTGGTCCTGGGGCAAGGACGAGCTGAACATGGTGGCGATCAGCTGTTATATCGCCGGCATCCAGCCGCCAATTCCCGCCCACCGCTTCGACAACGCCGTCAAATTGCTGCTGGCAGCCGGAATGCCCATCGAGGATCTGGCGAAGACCCCAAGCAACAAGCTCGCCGACTATTATAAAGTAGACCATCCCCCCTTGCAGGGACATGACGCGCTCGACGATGCGCTTTCCGTGTCCTACACCCTGCAACATCTTATGAAGGCTGGGAAATTACAGCCGGAAGTCTTCGCCCGCCCGTAGGGTCTTTCCTGGAAATGCTTTTGGCTCTGGACTCAACCGATCGAACGGCGAGCTTCCGCTCACCGCTCGATCGCAGCCGTTTGCACAGGGCAGTCAGGAACTGGTGGCGATAGGCAAGACCTCGGGAGCCCCATAGCCTATCAATCTCCAGCTCTACTTCGCGAGAACGATATGCGTGGCTCGCTCCGTCGGAACATGTTCGATCGTCCGGTATCCCAGCGCATGAAGATCAATGCCGCTGAAGAGCGGTTCTCCTTGCCCCAGCGCTGTGGGGACAAAGGCAAGGTGAATTTCATCGACGTGGCCGGCCTGAACATATTGCCTCACGGTCTCGGCGCCGCCGCCGATCTTGACGTCCTTTGCGCCCGCCGCTTCGCGCGCCCTTTGCAACGCCTCCTCGATGCCTCCAGTGACAAAGTGAAATGTCGTTCCCCCGAGCATCTCGATCGATGGCCTGGGATAATGCGTCAGGATGAAAGTCGGTGCATGATAAGGCGGATTGTCACCCCACCAGCCTTTCCATTGATCATCGGGCCATTCCCCGCGAATAGGCCCGAACATGTTACGGCCGAGAATGAAGGCGCCGAAACCTTCCATTGCGCGTTGGCCGAACCGGTCATCGACGCCCGTTTCTCCGTCGTCTTTTCCGAGCATCTGACGAAACGCCCGCGTCGGGAAGAACCACTGAAAAAGCTCCTCGCCTCGCAAGCCAAGCGGGCGATCCAAACTCTGATCGATGCCCGCGGCGAAACCGTCAAGCGAGACACTGAACCCAGCAACTTTTACTTTAGTCAATTCTACCTCCATACATGCCAGCACTCTAGGGCAGAGATCCGCGCCGGCGCATTGCGGCTAGCTCCGTTCACTAGGACGATTGAGATCGCCGGGAGTCGACAACCTATTTCATTTTTTTTCGATCGCGCTGAATGGATGAAGAACGCGCGTTCGAATACATTCGCCGTTGCCGCCTCCAAACGGCACACCGCGCGGCTCCTGAAACCGCAGCACCGACAACGCTTTGCTTGGATTTAAACTCCAGCCGCGCGTGCTACCATGTCAGTGCCTACGGCGCGGTCTCCCTTCCGTCCCATGACCGAGCCCCTAGGAATCGGAATTTCCGATATCGCCTTTCTGATAAATGAATTTGCGAATGCGGCGAAATCGCGTCACCTTTTCTACCGGGAACAAAAAGCCAGCCACTGGCTCCACAATATCAAGATTCAAAAACCGGGAGAGTCCGATGAAGCATCTGCTGAAATCATGCACGGCTGCACTCGCATGCTTAAGTTTTGCCACGCAGGTCATCGCCGCCGAGCCGCTGAAGACGCTCGGCAAGGGCGAAGGCGCCGTCAGCATCGTCGCCTGGGCCGGCTATATCGAGCGCGGCGAGAGCGACAAGAATTACGACTGGGTAACCGGCTTCGAAAAGGAAACCGGCTGCAAGGTCAGCGTCAAGACCGCGGCGACGTCCGACGAAATGGTCGCGCTGATGAACGAAGGCGGCTTCGACCTGGTCACCGCTTCCGGTGACGCGTCGCTGCGGCTCGTTGCCGGCAAACGCGTCCAGCCGATCAACATCGACCTGATCCCGAGTTGGAAGAACCTCGACGACCGATTGAAGAATGCGCCATGGCATACGGTCAACGGCGTCCACTACGGGGTTCCCTACCTCTGGGGGCCGAACGTGCTGATGTACAACACCGACGCCTTCAAGGGCGAGGCGCCGAAGAGCTGGAACGTCGTCTTCGAGGAAATGACCCTGCCGGACGGCAAGTCCAACAAGGGGCGCGTGCAGGCCTATGACGGCCCGATCTACATTGCCGACGCCGCCCTCTACCTCATGGCTCACAAGCCGGAACTCGGCATCAAGGACCCTTACGAGCTCAACGAAGACCAATATAAAGCCGCCCTCGACCTCCTGCGCGGCCAGCGCAAGCTCGTCAGCCGCTACTGGCATGACGCCATGATCCAGACCGACGATTTCAAGAACGAAGGCGTCGTCGCCTCGGGCTCCTGGCCGTTCCAGGTCAATCTCTTGCAGTCCGACAAGCAGAAGATTGCCTCCACCTTCCCCGACGAGGGAACGACGGGCTGGGCGGATACCACCATGCTGCATGCCGACAGCGAGCACCCGAACTGCGCCTATATGTGGATGGAGCATTCGCTCCAGGCCAAGGTCCAGGGTGATGCCGCCGCCTGGTTCGGTGCCGTGCCCTCCGTTCCCGCAGCCTGCAAGGGCAACGAGCTGCTCACCGACAGCGGTTGCGCCACCAACGGCTACGACCACTTCGACAAGATCCGGTTCTGGAAGACGCCCGTCGCCAAGTGCAGCACGCAGAGCGAATGCGTGCCCTATCACCGCTGGGTCTCCGACTATATCGGCGTGATCGGCGGACGGTAGGAACTTACCTTCTCCCCTCGGGGAGAAGGTGGCCCGAAGGGTCGGATGAGGGGGTGGCGCAGCATAGCAAAAGCTGCGTTTCGCTTGCCGCTCAACCCCCGCTTCGCTCCGCTCTTCAGCCCCCTCATCCGCCCTATCGGGCACCTTCTCCCCACTGGGGAGAAGGAAAACAAGTACCCCTGGAGCACCCCATGAACGCCGTTCGTTTCCAGCAGGTGTCGCGCCATTTCGGTCAGGTCCGCGCTGTGGACCGGGTCGATCTGGAAATCGCGCCCGGCGAATTCTTCGCCATGCTCGGCCCTTCCGGTTCCGGCAAGACCACCTGCCTCAGGCTGATTGCCGGCTTCGAGCAACCCACAGGCGGCCATATCGAGATCTTCGGCGAGACCGCCGAAGGCGTGCCGCCCTACCGGCGCAACGTCAACACGGTCTTCCAGGACTATGCGCTCTTTCCGCATCTCAACATCCTCGACAACGTCGCCTACGGGCTGATGGTCAAGGGTGTCGGCAAAAGCGAAAGGCTGCGCGCCGCCGAACAGGCTCTGGAGCTGGTAAAGCTGCCGGGCTATGGCGCGCGCCGCCCCGGTCAGCTCTCCGGCGGCCAGCGCCAGCGCGTCGCGCTCGCCCGCGCCCTCGTCAACAAGCCGAAAGTCCTGCTTCTCGACGAACCGCTCGGCGCGCTGGACCTGAAACTGCGCGAGCAGATGCAGGAGGAACTGAAGACCCTGCAGCGGGCGCTCGGCATCACCTTCGTCTTCGTCACGCACGATCAGGGTGAGGCACTGTCCATGGCCGACCGCGTTGCCGTCTTCAACGATGGCCGCATCGTGCAGCAGGGCACGCCGCACGATATCTACCAGAAACCAAGGACCCGTTTCGTCGCCGATTTCGTCGGCTCTTCCAACGTGATTTCCCCCGACGTCATGTCGTCGCTCGGCGGCGAACGCCGCTGGGCAAGCCTGCGCCCCGAGGCAATCCGTGTGACCGAGGAGAGCGGCGTGGCAGCGACCGTGAAAGCGACGAGTTTCCTCGGTGCCGCTACGCGCCTCTCTGTGGAAGCAAACGGCGCGCGCCTGCATGTGACCGTGCCCGCCGGCCAGTCGGCACCCGACACCGGCACTGCCGTCCGCCTCGCATGGCTGCCGGCGGATGTGCATTACATGGATGACGCCGCATGAACGCCGCCGCCTTTCCCACCTCGGCACAGCAGGTGCCGGCCTCTATCCTGCCGAGCCGCGGCGGTGTCTTCGGCCGCCTCTCGGATCTCTTCTGGCGCCGCCCGAAGCTGCTGCTGTTCCTGATGCTGACGCCGCCGCTGCTCTGGCTCGGCGTCATCTATATCGGCTCGCTGATCGCGCTGCTGCTGCAGAGCTTCTTCTCGATCGACGACTTTTCGGGAATGGTGAACTACCAGTTCACGCTCTCGACCTATGCGCAGCTGCTGAACAGCGCGAACTTCGACATCATCGTGCGCACGGTGGTCATGGCTGCCCTCGTCACGCTGGCCTCCGGCTTCGTCGCCTTCCCCATCGCCTATTATGCGGCGCGCTATGCGCACGGCAAATGGAAGGCGCTGTTCTATCTCGGCGTCATGCTGCCGCTCTGGTCGAGCTATCTGGTCAAGGTCTACGCCTGGAAGCTGATCCTCGCCAAGGAAGGCATCCTCACCTGGATCTTCGACAAGCTGCACCTGAGCTGGCTGCTCGACGGCGTGCTCGCCCTGCCCGTCATCGGCGGCAACTCGCTCTCGGTCAGCTACATCGGCACCTTCCTCGTCTTCGTCTATATCTGGCTGCCCTATATGATCCTGCCGACGCAGGCCGCTCTCGAGCGCGTGCCGGCAAACCTGCTGGAAGCCTCGTCCGACCTCGGTGCCACGCCGAACCAGACCTTCCGCACGGTGCTGTTGCCGCTCGCCCTGCCGGGTGTCGTCGCCGGCTCCATCTTCACCTTCTCCCTGACACTGGGCGATTATATCATCCCGCAGATCATCGGTTCCTCGCGCCTCTTCATCGGCCAGGCCGTCTATACGCAGCAGGGCACCGCCGGCAACGTGCCGTTGGCCGCCGCCTTCTCGGTCGTGCCCATCGTCATCATGGCCATCTATTTGTGGATCGCCAAGAAACAGGGAGCTTTCGATGCGCTCTGATCGTGGCCAACGCGCCTCCTTCCCCTTGAAGATCGCGGCTGCAGGCGGCCTGCTTTTCCTGCACCTGCCGATCCTCCTGATCTTCGTCTATGCCTTCACGACGGAGGAAAGGAGCTACCAGTGGCCGCCTCCGGGACTGACTCTGCAATGGTTCGGCATCGCCTGGAACAGGCCTGATGTCTGGTCGGCATTGGCGCTGTCGGTTCAGGTTGCGACCATCGCAACCATCATCGCTCTGCTCCTCGGCACCCTATGCGCCGCAGCCGTCAGCCAGACGAAGTTCTTCGGCCGCGAGGCGGTGTCGTTGCTGGTCATATTGCCGATCGCCCTGCCCGGCATCATCACCGGCATTGCGCTTCGCTCCGCCTTCAGCCTCTTCGACATCCCCTTCTCGGTCTGGACGATCGTTCTCGGCCATGCCACCTTCTGCGTCGTCGTGGTCTACAACAATGCCGTCGCCCGTTTTCGCCGTACCTCCGGTTCGCTGATCGAGGCCTCGATGGATCTCGGCGCCGACGGCTTCCAGACCTTCCGCCATATCGTCCTGCCGAATATCGGCACCGCACTGCTCGCCGGCGGCATGCTCGCCTTCGCGCTGTCCTTCGATGAAGTCATCGTCACCACCTTCACCGGCGGCCAGCAGATGACCTTGCCGATCTGGATGCTGGAGGAGCTCATCCGCCCCCGCCAGCGACCCGTAACCAATGTCGTCGCCATGGTCGTCGTGCTCGTCACCTTCCTGCCGATCCTGGCAGCCTACTATCTTACCCGCGACGGCGACCAGATCGCCGGCGGCGGCAAATGAAAAGGGAGAGAATAATGGATACCCAGATGCTGATCGGCTCCCGCTTCGAAGCGGGTACGGAAACCGAAGAGCGTGTCCTCAACCCGAAGACGGGCGAAACCGTGCTTGCCCTGCCGGAAGCCTCGCTCGGCCAGATCGATGCCGCCGTCGATGCCGCGGAAAAAGCCTTTACCAACTGGTCGCAGACGACGCCGGGCCAGCGCTCGGCCTATCTCCTCAAGATCGCCGACGCCATCGAGAGGGATGCCGAAGGCTTCGCGGCGCTCGAGGCGCTGAACTGCGGCAAGCCGATCAATGCCGTGCTCAATGACGAGATCCCCGCCATCGTCGATTGCTATCGCTTCTTCGCCGGCGCGGTGCGCAACCTGCATGGTCCGGTCGCCGGCGAATATCTGCCCGGCCACACCTCGATGATCCGCCGCGATCCGGTCGGCATCGTCGGCTCGATCGCGCCCTGGAACTATCCGCTGATGATGATGGCCTGGAAGCTGGCGCCTGCGATTGCCGGCGGCAACACCGTCGTCTTCAAGCCCTCCGAGCAGACCCCGCTGACGGCGCTGAAGATGGCGAAGCTGCTCGCCGATATCCTGCCGGAGGGCGTGGTCAACGTCATTCTCGGCCGTGGCGAGAGCGTCGGCAACGCGCTCATCAACCATCCGAAGATCGGCATGGTTTCCATCACCGGCGACGTCGCCACCGGCAAGAAAGTGCTTCAGGCTGCCGCCAAGACGGTGAAGCGCACGCATCTCGAACTCGGCGGCAAGGCGCCCGTCATCATCTTCGACGATGCCGATATCGACGCCGTCGTCGCCGGCATCCGGACCTTCGGCTACTACAATGCCGGCCAGGACTGCACCGCCGCCTGCCGCATCTATGCCGATGCCAAGGTCTACGACAATTTCGTCGCCGACCTGACCTCCGCCGTCTCCAGCATCAAGTTCAACCAGGCCGACGACACGGAAAACGAGATCGGCCCGCTGATCTCCAAGCGCCAGCGCGACCGCGTCGAAAGCTTCGTCACCCGCGCTGCCGAACACAAGCACATGGAGATCACAACCGGCGGCAAGACCTCAGGCGAACGCGGCTTCTTCTATGCGCCGACCATCGTTGCCGGCGCCACGCAGGACGACGAAATCGTCCGCCGCGAGGTCTTCGGCCCCGTGGTCTCGGTCACCCGCTTCACCAATCCCGACGACGCCGTTGCCTGGGCCAACGACAGCGACTACGGCCTTGCCTCCTCGGTCTGGACCAAGGACATCAGCCGCGGCATGCAGACCGCCGCGCGGCTGCAATATGGCTGCACCTGGATCAACACCCACTTCATGCTCGTCAACGAAATGCCGCATGGCGGCCTGAAGCAATCCGGCTATGGCAAGGATATGTCGGTCTACGCTATCGAAGACTATACCGCCGTACGGCATGTGATGATCAATCACGGGTGAGGCATAGCTCTCGATTTGACCATCCTTTTCGAGCTTGACGCACCGCTACACCCCCTCTGTCACTTCGTGACAGAGGGGGTGTAGCGCTTTCTGCAACTCCTGCGAAAGCCGGCAATCCCCCATTAATCGAAACGCCTTCGGAACAATTTTCCATCTCCCGCGTCTTTAAAGAGTACAACGCAGAGGAGACTGCTAAATGCTGAAATGGGCTCTTATTTTCTTTGTAGTTTCGCTGATCAGCGGCTTTTTCGGCTTTTCCGGCGTGTCGGCCGCAACCGCAACCATCGCGCGCGTTCTCTTCGCCATCTTCCTGATCATCTTCCTGGTGTTCCTGGTCCTGGCTGTCATGGCCGGCAACGCCGTCGTCTGACGAAACAAGCCGATATCGTTGAAGGGGCGGGCCTAGATCAGGCTCGCCCCGACATTTATGGCCAGCGCCAGGATCGTCGTATTGAACAGGAACGACAGGATGGCGTGCAGCAGCGCCAGCTTACGCATCGATACGGTGGAAATGCCGATATCGGCGGTCTGCGCCGCCACGCCGATGGTGAAGGAGAAATAGAGGAAGTCCCAATAGATCGGCTCCTCGACCGGCTCGGCGAATTTCAGCCCCTGCCCCTTGCCCGGGCCGCCATAGAAGCGATGCGCGTAGTGGATCGTGAACAGCGTGTGCAGGAACGTCCATGAAATCAGGATCGTCGCGATCGCCACCATGAGGCGGAACAGGCCGACTGCGGGCGGCGCGTCCTTGACGCCCAGCAGATCCAGCACGATCCCGCCAATGCTGGCAACCGCTGCCGCGATCGACAGAAACAGCAGAAATATGTCGGAAAAATCGAGATCGGCGGAGCGTTTGCGAATGCGCTGCGCATCGGCCGTCAGCATCCGGTACAGGCTATAGATAATGTAAACGACGGCGGTCGTATCCCACGCGATAAGCAGGTTGCCGACATTCAATTGCCGGGATGTCAGCAGCAGGAAGACCGCAATGCCTGCAAGTATGGAAATCAGGATCACATGATGCTTGCGCCATAGCACGAACCCTCTGGAGCGATACAAAGGCCCGTTGGCATCCATGCCATTCTCCGATCACAGCCGCGTCTCAACAAATCGATTCGCTGAAAAGAGTGGCAAATAAAAGGAGGCCCCGCAATACGAGACCTCGGTTAGAGCCGTTCCGCTTTTCCTCGAATCGCGAAAACGCTCTATCCTTTTGTTTTTATGCAATTCCGGACGAAAAACCGCTATGCACTTTTCCTGGAATTGCTCCGGGCAAAACGAGGCTCAGGCCGTCCAGCCGCCGTCGATGACATGGGCCTGGCCCGTCGTGAAGCCCGCTTCGTCACCGGCCAGGTAGGTCACCAGCGCGGCGATCTCCTCGGCGGTCGCGATCCGGCCCATCGGCTGGCGCGCGATGAAATCCTTCATCGCCTTGTCGTAGTCGCCGGTTGCCCGCAGCCGCTCATGCAGGGAGGGGCTGTCGACCGTGCCGGGGCAAATGGCGTTGGCGCGAATGCCCCTGGAAACGAAATCGGCGGCGATCGACTTGGTAAGCCCGATGACGGCAGCCTTGGAGGCGCAATAGGCAAAGCGATTGGGCACGCCCTTCACGCTGGAAGCGACCGAGGCCATGTTGACGATCGAGCCCTTGCCCTTCTCCAGCATGCCCGGCAGGAAAGTGCGGCAGGTCGTGTACATCGCCTTGGCATTGAGGTTGAAGGAGAAATCCCAATCCTTCTCCTCGCAATCGAGGATCGTGCCGGCATGGACGAAGCCGGCGCAGTTGAAGAGCACGTCGATCGGGCCAATCTCTTCCGCGTAAGCCTTGACCGCCGCACCGTCGAGCACGTTCAATATGTGCTTGGTGGCGCCGTCGAGCGTCGAGAGCGTCTGCTCGTTGATGTCGGTGGCGTAGACATGCGCGCCGAGCGAAATGAAGCGCTCCGCCGAAGCCCGGCCGATGCCCTGCCCCGCCGCCGTGATGACGACCTTCTTGCCTTCCAACCCGTGACCCATAATCCTGATCCTTTCTTCGGGAATATGATCTCATCCATTCCGGCCGCCGGAAAAATCGCTGGCGACGTCTTGAATAAGATCGTGCAATAACAAACAGATGCGCAGCCTCGGCCTTAACCTTCGAACGATTGCGCGAAGCGCCGGTTGAGCTTTTCGATTAGGACTGTATGCCGCTCGCCGGCTCGCAGTCCATCGCTAATCACCTCGGATGCCTCGCTTTGGAATGCCATGTAGCCGTCATGCCGCGGCCGCACATAGGCGCCCTCCAGCGTGGCGCGCGTGTTGCGGTAAAAGTCGAGCGCCGGCGCATTGACGGCATCGCTGAGCCAGGCGTCGGCGTGGCCGGGCTGACCGTTACCATCGGCATAGATGCCTGCCTGCACCGAGCCGCTTGCTACCCAGCGCGCAAAGGCCTTGGCCTCTTCAGGCGCGCGGGTGCGCGACGAGACGGCGATTCCCGTGCCGCCCAGCGCCGAGCCGTTCGGCGCGCGGCCGTCGATGACGGGCATATCGGCAAAGGCGATCCGCGCTGGCCTGAATCCGGCAAAGGAATAGTTCACATAGCCGTAGATGAACGGCGAGGCCAGATAAGGACTGTCGGGCTGCCCCATCAGATCGAGCACGGCGATCGGGTCCATCTGGTAGCAGCTTACATCCATGGCGGCGACGATCCGCGCCATCCAGTCGAGCACCGCCTCGCCGTTGGTCTTCGTGATGAAGTCAGGTCCCTCGATGCTGCAGGGCGTGCCGAGATGGGCCGAAAGCGTGATGAAAGTCATCAGCGAATGCGGCGGCCGCATCGGCAGGATCGCCTTGCCTTCCGCCGCCAGAGTCACGAACTCGGCAAGGTCCCTGACCGGCGCGCCCAGCCGGTCCGGCCGATAGGCCTGCACCTGCGTCGCCGCATCGAGCGGAAAGGCCCATTGGTGGCCCTGCCAGTTGTAGCTCGGATAGGAGCGCCCGACGGTGCCGGCGGCAATCGCGGCGACTTCCTGCGAGTGCGCCGCATCGTCGAGCGGCAACAGGCAGTTTTCGCGGGTGATCTGCCCGACATGCGGATGATCGATGACGATGAGATCGTAAGCGGCGGCAAGTTCCTCCACCGGGAATGTCTCGAAATCCTGCAGCGACCGCTTTTCCCAGCTGATTTCGACGCCGGTCTTTTGCTGCCATTGCTTCGAGCAGGCGATCATCGGATCATAGCCGCGCGGATGCGACCAGGTCATTCCCTTGAGCTTCACCATCATGCCTTCTCCGCGCCCGGCTTGCGCTCGACGATCAGGATGTGATCGGCGGCGAGCACGACTTCGTCGCGCTGGTTCAACACCTCGCAACGCTCGACGACACGGCCGGCCGCCGGCCGCTTCGGATCATCCTCTTTCGCCGAGATGGTGACGCGGGTGCGGATCGTATCGCCGATATGCACCGGACGAACGAAGCGCAGCCGGTCGTAGCCATAGGAAAAGGCGACGGGATTGATGAGCGACGCGGTCAGCCCGACGCCGATCGCGAAGATCATCGTGCCATGCGCGATACGCTGGCCGCCGGGCAAGGTCTTGGCGAATTCGGCATCCATGTGGTGCGGAAAGAAATCGCCGGTATGGCCGGCGTGAACGACAAAATCGGTCTCCGTGATCGTCCGCCCGGTGGTCAGCCTGACATGGCCGGGCTCGTAGTCTTCGAAATAGATGGTTTGTTCTGCCATTTCTCAAGCCTTTGGAAGTTCTGCAATCGGCGTCGCCGGAGCGGCGCTCGACTGATAGGCGGCTTCGACAAGCGCCATGGTCTGCCAGGCATCCTCGACGGAGCCAATCAGTTCCCGATCTTCTCCGGCTGCGAAGCGCTGCAGGTTGGCCATGCGGTTGACGAAAGCATCCGGGAACCAGGCGCCCTCCAGCTTGACCTCGACCCAGTCGCTGCCACCCTCGGGACGGATCCAGAGCTCGTCCGGCTCGCCGCGCGGATAGTCGAGGTTGACGCCAAGCTTGATATAGGCGGCTCCCTTCGTGCCTGAGATGCGGAATTCGCAGGCCTGATACTTGCGGCCGAAATCATGGTCGTGATTGACCGAGAGCACGCAGCGTACCTTGTCGCCATAATCGAGGATCGCCGCCGTCCGCGTCTGCGCGACATCGTGGTTGGGGTGGCCGATGGTTTTGGCGTGGATGCCCTGGGGGTTGCCGAGCAGTCCGCGAATGAAATCGAAATAATGGATCGAGTGCATGGCGATCTCGATCCGCGGCAGGCCCTTCAGGAAAGGCCAGAGCCCCCATGGCGTCGCAAGCGCCAGCCAGGCGTCGAAATCGACGACTTCGCCGAGATAGCCCTTGTCCACCGCATCGTAGAGCGCCAGCATCATCGGCGCGAAGCGCAGCTGGAAATTGACGGCCGCCTTGATGTCGCGCTCGCGGCAGACCCTTAGAATCTCGGTGGCCCCGGCAAGATCGCTGCCCATCGGCTTCTGGATCAGCGCGAACGAGCCGCGCGGCAATTTCGCAAGGATCGCGGCATGTGCCGCCGGCGGTGTCGCGAGATCGAAGATCGCACCCTTGACGGCCAGCGCCTCGGCCTCGGACGCAAAGGCGCGAATGCCCCATTGACCGGCAAGTGCCGCCGCCTTTTCGGTATCCGGGTCGTAAAGGCCGGCGACAGGAAAACCGCCTTGCCTGTAAGCCGGAAGATGCGCGTCGCCGACGATGCTACCGGCGCCGAAAATCACGATCGGACGAGGGTTCGAAGGCTTCGGCCACCACTGGCGGAGGGATTTGGGATCGAAGGTCATTGAAGTGCTCCCGAAGCATTAGCTCTGGAGTTCGCTGAAGCTACACACCTCCCTCTGTCACTTCGTGACATCTCCCCCACAAGGGGGGAGATCGTGGAGAACGTTTCGTGCCGCCTCGGGAAACGAATAGCTGTCTTGTCAGCAAATTCGATGCCTGTTGTTTGCGAGAGATAACCGCGAGTGACCAATCTCCCCCCTTGTGGGGGAGATGTCAGCGAAGCTGACGGAGGGGGGTATTCCCTCCACAGTCTCTCCGCTGGCGGAGTGAGAACCTCTTGTTGGAAGCTAATCATGATGAAACACCTCTTCCATCATGGCCCACCACTCACCTTCCTTGCGGGTCTCGAGCGGCTTCTGGCAGGGTATGCAGACGGACCACCATTCCTGGTTTTTCGGGCTGGCCGCCATCTTGCGCATGTCGGCCTCGAAATCCGTGCCGACATATTCCCAATAGCCGAACAGGAGATTTTCCGGCTCCTTCAGGAAGATCGAATAGTTGGTGATGTTGCATTCGGAGATCAGCGCCAGGATCTCGGGCCAGACGGCCGCGTGAAGCGCCTTGTATTCCGCGACCTTGGCCGGCTCCAGGCCGATCACCATTCCCATCCGCTGCATGGCGCGTTCCTCCTCAGCCGTGGATTTCCCGCGTGAATTCGCCAATCGAGCGCGCCTTCACCGCCTCCCAGTCCCAGGCGATGCCGAGACCGGGCTCGGAAGGAGCCAGCGCCCGGCCATCGACGATCTCCATCCCCTTCGTCGTGAGATCGTCGAGCTGCGGGATGTATTCGACATATTTCCCGTTGGGCACGGCGCAGACGAGGCTGACATGCAGCTCCATCAGGAAGTGCGGGCAGACCGGAATGTCGAAGGCCTCGGCGGCATGGGCCACCTTCAGCCAGGGCGTGATGCCGCCGATGCGGGCGACGTCCACCTGGACGATCGAGCAGGCGCCCTTCTGCATATATTCACGGAAATGCCGGATCGAATACATGGATTCGCCGACCGCGATCGGCGTCGGCGTCGAGCGCGTCAGCCGGATATGGCCGTCGAGATCGTCGGCCGGCAGCGGCTCCTCGATCCAGGCGAGGTCCAGCTCCTTCAGCCGCGCGGCGCGGCGGATCGCCTCATCGACGGTAAAG
Organism: Rhizobium sp. A37_96; assembly: GCF_053521765.1. Taxonomy (NCBI): domain Bacteria; kingdom Pseudomonadati; phylum Pseudomonadota; class Alphaproteobacteria; order Hyphomicrobiales; family Rhizobiaceae; genus Rhizobium; species Rhizobium sp. A37_96. The sequence goes on from NZ_JBNWDS010000001.1 coordinate 1,230,595, forward strand.
CCCTGATTGCAGTCGGTCATGATCTCGAAGCCGGAGCCGAGCGCCAGGCGCATCGCCGAAAGCCGGTCGTAATCCTCCGATCCGTGCGGCTTGCCGATCTTGACCTTCGAGCCGGAAAAGCCTTTGGCCTTCGCCTGCAGGGCGTCCTCGACCAAGGCTTCCTTCTCGATATGCAGCCAGCCGCCCTCTGTGGTGTAGAGCGGGCAGCGGTCCTTGGCGCCGCCGGCGAGCTTCCAGAGCGGCAGGCCTTGCTTCCTGGCCCGCAGGTCCCACAGCGCCGTGTCGATGGCGGCGAGCGCCAGCGCGGTGATGGGCCCGATGGTCGTCGCGTGAGTGGCGAATTCCAGCTTGTGCCAGATCGCCTCGATACGATCGGCATCCTCGCCGATCAGAAGCGGCACCAGATGGTCGGACAGCAGCCGCATGACGGACGAGCCGCCGGTGCCGATCGTATAGCTGTAGCCGGTGCCGACGGTGCCGTCGCTGTCGGTGATGGTGACGATGGGCGTTTCCTGGCTGACGAAACTCTGGATCGCATCCGTCCGCTTCACCTTCGGCGGCAGGTCGACCATGCGCAGCTCAATTTTTTCGATACGTGCCATGAGTCGGCTCCTTAGTTTGCCAGGCTCTTGCCGGTTTCGACGGAGAAGAGGTGCGCCTGACTGAGGTCGAAGCTCATCTTCAGCCGTTCGCCGCTCTTCAGCGCGCGCGGATTGAGCATGCGGGTCACCCATTCGCGCCCGGCGAATTCGACGAAGACGAGCGTCTCGTTGCCGAGCGGCTCGGTGATGGCGACGGGCAGCGTCAGTTCGTATACGGCCGATTCCGTGCCGGAATGCAGACCGTGACCCGTCGGGAAGATATCGTCGGGCCTGAGGCCGAAGGCGACCTTCTCGCCTTCCTTGACCTTGCCGGCAAACTGGCTTGGCAGCGGCAGCCGGTCGTCGTTCTTGAACACGAGTTCGCCCGCCTTCACGGTGGCCTCCTCGATATTCATCGGCGGCGAACCGATGAAGCCGGCGACAAAGCGCGTGGCGGGCTTCTTGAACACCTCGTCCGGCGTGCCGACCTGCTCGATATAGCCGTCGCGCATGATGACGATGCGGTCGGCCAGCGTCATGGCTTCGACCTGGTCGTGCGTGACATAGACCACGGTCGACTGCACCTTGGCATGCAGTTTCTTGATCTCGGTGCGCATCTGCGTGCGCAGCTTGGCATCGAGGTTCGACAGCGGCTCGTCGAACAGGAACACTTCCGGCTGGCGCACGATGGCGCGGCCCATGGCGACGCGCTGGCGCTGACCGCCGGAAAGCTGCGCCGGGCGACGATCCATCAGGGCGTCGAGGCTCAGAATGGCAGCCGCCTCGTTGACACGCCGGTCGATCTCGGCCTGTGGCTGCTTGGCGATCTTCAGCGAAAAGCCCATGTTCTCGCGCACGGTCATATGCGGATAAAGCGCATAGGACTGGAACACCATGGAGATGTTGCGGTCGCGCGGCGGCAGGTCGTTGACGACGGTGTCGCCGATCTCGATCGTGCCGCCTGAGACCTCTTCGAGGCCGGCGATCATGCGTAGCGTCGTCGACTTGCCGCAGCCGGACGGGCCGACGAGCGCGATGAACTCCTTGTCCGCGATATCGAGATCGATCCCGTGGACGATTTCCAGAGCGCCGTAGCGCTTCACGAGTTTTTTGAGGGAAACCTGAGCCATGAAGATCAACCTTTGACCGCACCGAATGTCAGACCCGACACCAGATGCTTCTGAATGATGAAAGTGAGAGCGAGCGCCGGAATGATCATCACGACCGCGAGCGCGCACATGCCGCGCCAGTCGATGGTGAATTCGGCCGTATAGTCGAGCAGGCCCACGGGCAGCGTCTTGGAATCGACGGAGCGCGTCAGCTGCGAGGCCAGGGCATATTCGTTCCAGCAGGTAAGGAAGGCGAAGATGCCTGCCGATGCGATGCCGGGGCCGGCAAGCGGGAATTCCACCTGCCAGAAGGCCTGCCAGCGGGTGCAGCCGTCGATCTGCGCGGCTTCCGCCAGATCCTTCGGCACCTGCCGGAAGAAGCCGTCGATCAGCCAGATGGTGAAGGGCACGTTCAGCGCGACATAGGTGAGGATCAGGCCGAAATGCGTGTCGATGATGCCGAGCCGCGCATAGACCATGAAGAGCGGCAACGAGAGCGCTACGCCCGGCACCGAGCGCGTCAGCATCAGCCCCAGGAACACGGCCGACTTGCCGCGGAAGCGGAAGCGGGCGAAGGCATAGCCGCCGGACATGCCGATCACCAACGCGATGGCGGTCGAGGTGACGGAGATGACGAGCGAATTGCGGAAATACTCCCAGACGGGAATGCCGCCCTGCCCCACGCCGCTGAACATCGAGCGATAGGCTTCCAGCGAAAGCTCTTGCGGAATCCAGACCGCCGGCTTCGCCATGATTTCGACGGTCGGGCGCAGCGAGCTGATGATGATCCAGAAGCCCGGCAGGCAGATGATGAGCATCGCGATGAAGAGGCCGATGAGATAGACGACTTTCCCGATACGGCGATGCAGGCGTTGTTGAGCGTTGCGATCCATGATTACCACTCCGCTCCGATCTGGGTGCGGGCAAGCGCCAGCTTACGGAAGAAATAGACTGTGAAGGCGATCGACAGAATGATCGAGACATAGGCCATGGCGTTGGCAAGCCCCATCTGCGCATCGGCATAGGCGGTACGCCCGACCAGCGTCCAGATCAGCTCGGTGCGCCGCGCGGGGCCGCCATCGGTCATGATCTTGACGATGTCGTAGGCGCGAGCGACGTCGAGCGAACGGATGGTCATGGCGATGAAGGCAAAGGGCATCAGGAACGGCCAGGTGACATAGCGGAAGGTCTGCCAGCTCGTACAGCCGTCGACCTTGGCGGCCTCGACGGGCTCCTGCGGCATGGCAAGCAAGCCGGCGAGAATAAGGATGGCGAAGACCGATGTCGAAGACCAGACTTCGGCGATGACAATGGACAGCAGCGCCAGATTACCGTCGATCAGCCAGGGGATCGCATCATTGGTAATGCCGAGCGACTGCAGGGCATTGTTGATGATGCCGACATTGTCGTTGAACATGAATTTGAACTGGAAGCCGACGAGTACGGGCGAAAACATCATCGGGAACATCATCAGCGTGCGCAGGATGCGCTTGCCGTGCGTCGCCTTGTTGACCAGCAGGGCCAATCCAAGACCGAGCAGCATTTCCAGATTGAGCGCGATCGTCAGCAGCACGACGGTCCGCACGAAAGCAGCCAGGAACACCGGATCCGTCAGGATGCGGATGTAGTTGCGCAGGCCGATGAAGGTAAAGAGCGTCGCCGGCCGGGTCAGGCGAAACGGCGTGAAGCTCGAATAGAAGGACAGAAGCAACGGAAACAGCACCACGGCCGCAAGGACGATGATCGCCGGAAGAAGAAGCAGGACCGGTGGAGATATTCTTTTGAGCATGGTTTGCACCTGTCGGCATTCCTCGGCAGCGTGGCCCGGACTGCGTGGAATGAATTACCTGGGACCGAGAAGCCGGCAGAAAACCGGCTGAACAGACCGGCCTCTTGCGGTGCCGATCGAAAGCCATTCTCGAAGTCAGATTGCGGAAGTCCCGCGCGGTCGAATGCGCGGGACTTCGATTGCGTGGCTTAGAGCGCGCCTGCGTCCTTCAGGACATCCGTGGCCTTCTGGGCTGCGGTATCGAGCGCTTCCTTGGACGTCTTGTCGCCGAGGATGGCGGCCTGGAGTTCAGGATAGACGACGTTGGAAATCTCGATCCATTGCGGCGTGCGCGGAACCGGGAAGGCGTACTTCATCGATTCCTGGAAGGTGCTCAGCACTTCCTTCTTGTAGGGGTCGGAAGCCGCCTGCTGGATATCCCAATCCCAGACCGCCTTGCGGGTCGGCAGCGTGCCGTTGGCGGCTTCGAGCTTCTGTGAGTCGTCGTTCGTCAGGAACAGGACGAGCGAAGCGGCCGCATCCTTGTGGGCGCAGGCCTCGGTCACCGAGAAGCCGTGATGGCCGGACCAGCCGGTGTGCTTGCCGGAGGAGCCGACGGGCTGCACGACGACGCCGACATTGCCGGCGACCTTCGAGGACTTCGGATCGTTGAAATAGGTCGCCCAGCCCGGCCAGTCGAGATCGAGCGCGACGGAGCCGGAAGCAAAGCCGGCGCCAAGGTCGTCCCAGAGATAATTGGTCGTGCCGGCCGGAACCGCCTTGACCTTGTACATGTTGACGAACCAGTCGAGCGCACGCACGCCGGCTTCGGAGTTGAAGGCAGGCTTGCCGTCCTTGTCGAGATACTCGCCACCTTCCGCGACCAGCATTTCATAGAAGCGGCCGTTGATCGCCTCTTCCTTGCCGGGGAACTGCGTGCCGAAGAAGTTCGGCGGGTTGGAGAAGAAGGTCGCCTGATCGGAGACTTCCTTCCAGGTCTTCGGCGGCGCGAGGTCGTAGCCGTACTTCGCCTTGAAGGCCGTCTTCTTGGCCTCGTCGTTATAGAGGCTCTTCTGATAGTAGAGCGCCGAAACGTCGAACTGGGCGCGCGGCAGCATGATCAGGCGGCCGTCGATGGTCGAGGCCTGGATGGTCGATTCGACGTACTTGTCGATTTCTTCCTTCGGCAGAAGCTTGGAAAGATCGGTGTAAAGGTCAGGATACTGCGGCGCGAAGGACGAATGGTTCGAGCCGACGCACCAGGAAATGCTGCCGGAGGCCATGTCGGACTTGATTTCCTTGTCGAGCTCGAAGTGGTTCTTCTTGGAGAGAATGTTGACCTTGGCGCCCGTTTCCTTCTCCCACTCGGCAATGCGCGCATAAAGCGGCTCGTATTGCTGACCGCCGATGAGCTTGGCGTCGATCGTCACACCCGGAAATTTGCCCGGCTGATCGGCGGCGAAGACCGCCGTACCGGCAAGCAATGCCATCGTGCCGGCAGCGAGACCGGCCTTCCAATTCCTCATCGAAGTTCCTCCCTTAAGATCGGACCCCTTGTCCGATTCCCCTCTCGACCCAAATATGGATCAATGATTTATAAGTAAACATCTTATTCATTGGCCGTCAAGCCGTGATCGCGCGCTTGTAAAATGCATTCATTCATATATGAATGATGATTCATGTTTCTTCGCATGGGGGACTTGCTGATGAGTGTGGAAGACGACAGTGATCGCTATCGCGCGCCGGCCCTGGACAAGGGGCTCGACATATTGGAGCTGCTGGCGACGATCGACGGCGGCCTGACACAGGCGGAAATCGCCAAGGCGCTCAACAAGAGCCCGAACGAATTCTACCGCATGCTCGATCGCCTGGTGCGGCGCGGCTATGTGCAAAGGCAGGACGGCGATCGGTTCTACCTGACCCTCAAACTCTTCGGTCTGGCGCATTATCATGCGCCGGTGCGTCGGCTCGTGTCCTTCGCCACGCCGCTGATGCGCGAATTCTCCAACCGCGCCGAGCAGGCCTGCCATCTGGCGATCTACGACCGCGGCTCGGTGGTCGTCATCGCCCAGCAGGATTCACCGACCTATTGGGGCATCTCGATCCGCGTCGGCGCCCAGATCAATCTTTACAATACCGGGTCGGGCCACATCCTCCTGGCATTCCGCGACGACAAGCAGCGCCAGATGATGATCAACGAACAGCGGCGCCAGCAGGATCAGGAGGGTGAAGAGCCCCCTGCCGATCTCGAGGAGAAGCTGCGGGCAATCCGCGAAAAGGGCTATGAGACCATGGACAGCCTGCAGACGAGCGGCGTGCGCAACATTTCCGCCCCGGTCCTGGCCATGGACGGCAATGGGCTTGCCGCGCTCACCTGCCCCTATATCGAGCCCGTCAACCCCAAGGCGCCCACTTACGATCAAGTCATCCAATATGTGCGGGAGGCGGCAAAGGAAATTTCCGAAACCGTGGCCGGCACGGTCGACAAGGCCGAGCTTTAATTTTTATTTGAATAAACTATTCTTCTGTGAGTATATGTTGAGCAAGCAGGTATGGGAGGAACGCCATGCTTTTCGACAGCCATTTGCACATCGTCGACCGGAAACACCTCGCCTACCCCTGGCTGGCGGACGCTGGCCCGCTTAATCGCGACAGCCTTTACGAGGACTACGCGCGCGAGGCCAGGCGGCTCGGGATCACCGATACGCTTCACATGGAAGTCGATGTCGCCGAAGACGATATCGAACGGGAGACGGAATACGTCAAAGGCCTGAGCCGGGAGCCCGGCAGCCTGCTGCGCGGCGTTATCGCCGCCTGCCGCCCCGAAAGCGCCGGCTTCCCCGCCTATCTCGAACGCATGCTCGCCGACCCCTTCGTCAAAGGTTTCCGGCGGGTGTTGCATGTCGTGCCTGACAATGTCTCCGAGGGCGCTCTGTTTCGCGAAAACCTGAAGCGGCTCGGCAACACCCACCTTACCTTTGATCTCTGCGTCTTGCCGCACCAGATATCCAAGGCGATCGCGCTGATCGACCTCAATCCCGATATCCGCTTCGTCCTCGATCATTGCGGCGTACCCGCCGTGAAGGACGGGCTCAGCGAAAGCTGGTCTTCGGGCATCACCGAAGTTGCGAAGCGGCCGAACGTCACCGTGAAGATTTCCGGCGTCGTCGCCTATGCCGACCCCGATGACTGGACGCCGGAAACGCTGCGTCCCTTCGTCGAACATTGCATCGCGCGCTTCGGCTGGGATCGCGTCATCTGGGGCAGCGACTGGCCGGTCTGCACGCTCGGCGGCAATCTCTCCACCTGGGTCGCCGCCACCCATGCGCTGATGCAAGGCGTAAGCGCTGACGAACGCAACAGACTTTATCATCTCAATGCCAAGCGCCTCTGGTCTCTTTGAGACCGGAGGATTTCCAGCGAAAGACACAGCCATGACCGCCACCGTCGGCGTATCCAGCACCTATCCGAAGACCATGCCGGCCGATCACGCCGAAATCCCCGTCTGGAACGCGGAAAACTGGTTCTACGAGGATTTCGAGGTCGGCCACAGGATCCGCTCCCTGCGTCGCACGATCTCCGAGGGCGAGTCGCAGCAGTTCAACGCGTTGGTGCTCGACATGCACCCTTACGTCAGCGACCAGATCTTCGCCGAAACCGAGGGCCTGTTCGGCAAGCGGCTCGTCGCCGGCGCCTTCGTCTTTTCCGCCGGCCTGGGTCTCGTCGCCACCAACTGCGTCAACGCCTTTTCCTATGGCTACGATAAGCTGCGCTTCATCAAGCCCACTTTCATCGGCGATACGATCTACACCATCCGCACCAATCTCGATAAGCAGCCGAAATATGCCGAGCTCGGCCTGATCCGCTCCTCCTACGAAGTCTTCAAGGGCGAAGGCGAGCTGGTGCTCTATTGCGAGCATATCCAGACCGTGCGCTACAAGAACGGCCGGCCGTCGGACGCGCCGCCGCTGAAAGCCTGACATGAATACGAAAAACGAAGAGGGCCTGCTCTCCGGCATCGTCGTGCTGGACATGAGCCAGTTTCTTGCCGGCCCGATGGCGGCCCTACGGCTCGGCGATCTCGGCGCGCGCGTCATCAAGATCGAGCGGCCCGACGGCGGCGACCTCTGCCGGAGGCTCTATCTCAGCGACACGGAAATCGGCGGCGATTCCACGCTCTTTCACGCCATCAACCGCGGCAAGGAAAGCTTTGCCGTCAATATGAAGGACGAAAACGACCTGCGGGAGCTGCGGACGCTGATTGCCAAGGCCGACGTCGTCATCCAGAACTTCCGCCCCGGCGTCATCGAAAGGCTCGGCCTCGATTACGCCGCCGTTGCCGCGATCAATCCCCGCATCGTCTATGGCAGCATCACCGGATACGGCCCCGACAACGAATGGCGCCATTTTCCCGGCCAGGATCTGCTGGCGCAGGCCCGCTCCGGCGTCATGTGGCTGAACGGCGAGGCGGATGACGGCCCGGTGCCCTTCGGGCTAGCCGTCGCCGATATGCTGGCCGGCAATCTGCTGGTTCAGGCCATTCTCGCCGGGCTCGTGCGACGCGGCGTCACCGGCCTCGGCGTGCATGTGGAGACGAGCCTGCTGGAAGCGCTGGTCGATTTCCAGTTCGAGGTGCTGACGACGCACCTGAACGACGGCGGCCGCCTGCCGCAGAAATCCGCCGTGCGCAATGCCCACGCCTATCTCGCCGCGCCTTATGGCGTCTATCGCTGCACCGATGGCTGGCTGGCGCTGGCGATGATGCCCCTGTCGAAACTCGCCCCGCTGCTGGATCTGCCGATCCTTGCCGAATACACGCCTGATGGTGCCTTCCAGCACCGCGACGAGATCAAGAGCCTGATCGCCAGCCGTCTTCAGGAAAAGACGGTTCAGCAATGGCTCGCCATATTGGAGCCCGCCGATATCTGGGCGGCAGAGGTGCTGGATTGGCCGAAGCTGCTGCAAAGTGCGGCCTTCCGCCAGCTCGACATGCTGCAGACGGTGACGCGCGACGACGGCGTGTCGGTGCGCACGACCGCAAGCCCGATCCGGGTGAATGGCGTCAGAGCCAAGAATAGCCTGGCGGCGCCGACGATCGGCAGTGAGTCGGACAAGGTCAGGGCGGAGTTTATTGGGTAGGTCATCTCCGGCCTCGCATCCGCCGCGCCTGTGATACCCCCCTCTGTCACTGTCGTGACATCTCCCCCACAAGAGGGGAGATCGTTGGGGCGCATCACCATCTCCACAAGATGAAGCAAAGTAGCTCAGCAGATACGATGCCTGTTGTTTTGCGATGGCAACGCTGCGGATTGCCAATCTCCCCCCTTGTGGGGGAGACGTCCCGACAGGGACAGAGGGGGGTATCGCGGTTGCGCCATGCTCAAAAGTTCCGTGCGCCCTCGATAATACAAAAAGGGGCGCCGCATCTCTACGGCACCCCCTCAATTGAAATGCTCCCCCTAAAGAGAGAAGCAAAGTCGCATTAAGCAGCAGCGAGCTGCAGTTCCTTGCTGACCATGGCGCGCAGCGTGCCGAGGTCCTTGGCGAAGGCGCGGATGCCTTCGGAGAGCTTCTCGGTTGCCATTGCGTCTTCGTTCATCATCCAGCGGAAAGTCTTTTCGTCGACGGCGATCTTTTCGACGGAACCCTTGTTCTCCGGCGAGAGCTTGCGCTCCAGCTTGCCTTCGTCCTTGGACAGTTCGTCGAGCAGGTTCGGGCTGATCGTCAGGCGGTCGCAGCCGGCCAGCGCTTCGATTTCGCCTGTGTTGCGGAAGGAGGCGCCCATGACGATCGTCTTGATGTCGTTGGACTTGTAGTAGTGGTAAATGTCACGAACCGAGATGACGCCCGGATCTTCCTCTGCCGTGTAGTCCTTGCCGGTCGACTTCTTGTACCAGTCGAGGATACGGCCGACGAAGGGCGAGATCAGGAATGCCTTGGCATCGGCGCAGGCAATGGCCTGGGCCTTGCTGAAGAGCAGCGTCAGGTTGCAGTCGATGCCTTCCTTCTGCAGCACTTCGGCGGCACGGATGCCTTCCCAGGTGGAGGCAAGCTTGATCAGGATGCGGTCGCGCTCGATGCCGCGCTCCTTGTAGGCGGCGATGATGGCGCGGGCCTTGGCGAGCGACGCTTCGGTGTTGAAGGACAGGTCGGCGTCGACTTCGGTCGAGACGCGGCCCGGAACGAGGCCGGAGAGCGCCGCGCCGACCGAGATTGCCAGACGATCGGCAACGGCGTGGACGACGGCTTCCGACGCGCCGCCCTGCTTCTTGCCCCAGGCGACGGCTTCCTTGATCGCATCGGCGAACATCGGCGTGCCGAGCGCCTTCAGCACGATGGTCGGGTTGGTGGTGCAATCCACCGGCTTCAGGCGAGCGACTGCCTCGATATCGCCGGTATCGGCCACGACCGTCGTCATGGCGCGGAGTTGGTCAAGCTTGGAAGTCATAACAGGTATCCTTGTTGAATGAGGCCCATGGGGATGGGAGATGTCGGGCAGCGTATTCCGTCTTTTTATCCGACGGGCTCGAAGGCGTCAGGGATGCAGCCTTCCTTCTCCTATGTTTCGGTAACGGGATAAAAAGTGCGAAAGTTCCATTTCCGGTGAACGGCCGAGCGGTGAAGAGACAACACTCCGAAAACGAGCTTTCCGCCGGCACCGGGCGCCCTATATGGCTCCCTGTCCGGCCTGGCACCTGCTCGGAGCAGCACTCGCACATTGTCCTCCTCGACTGGACAAGACCGAATTCCTCACTGCTGACTATCAGCAATCTCGCACCGAAAAGTCAAGGACATTTGTGCAATTCGATTGACATAAGTTTCATGTCATAGAATATCGGCAGCAGAAGAGCCGATCTCGCCTGCTCCCACCATCCGCCATAGCCACATCTCGCATCCCGGGCGGATCATGACCTTAAATGGCGCGGGCGACAATCTTGCCGGAGGACCTGTGGCCAAACTGAGACGCGGAACCCATACCGCCTATTCGGAAACCTCGTCGCTGAGGCTTCGCGCCGCATGGCTCTATTACAATCAGGGCCTGACGCAGAAGGACGTTGCCGAGCAGCTCGGCATCAGCCGCACCACCGTCATCCGCCTGCTGGACGAGGCGATGCGCCGCGCCGAGGTGCAGATCTGGATCACCGAGGGCATCGACGATTGCGTCGAGCTGGCCATCAAGCTCGAACGCACCTACGGGCTGGACGAAGCGATCGTCGTCCCCGCGCCGACGAACGGCGACGTCAATGCGCAGGCAAAGAGCGTCGGCCTGGCGCTCGGCCAGTTCCTGACGGAAGCCATCCCCGACAATTATACGATCGGTGTCGGCTGGGGCCGGACGATGACGGCCTCGCTCGCGAGCTTCCGCCCTCCCCGCCGCGACAATTGCAAGGTGGTCTCCCTGCTCGGCGGCATCGTCGCCGTCCACCAGACCAATCCGATCGACTATACATGGCGCCTGGCCAGCCAGCTCGGCGCGGAATGCTACATGTTCCTGGCGCCGCTGCTGGTCGACTCCGTCGAGACCAAACGCAATCTGATCGAAAAATGCGGCCTCGAAGCCATCTACCGGCTGGCGGAGAACCTCGATCTCGCCATCGTCAGCTGCGGCGATATCGGCCCGCAATCGACCTCGCTTTCGGAAGGCTTCATCTCGAAGCGCGAGCTGGAGGAACTGATCGAGGCCGGCTGCGTCTGCGACACCATGTTCAACTTCCTCGACGCCGAGGGCAATTCCGTCGATCATCCGATCAACAAGCGGGTGATGTCCGTGGATCTCGATACGCTCAAGAAGGCGAAGCACATCGTCATTTCCTCCGGCGGCGCCCACCGCGCCCAGGCGATCAGCGCCACCATCAAGCGCATCGGCTGCAATACGTTGATCACGGATGAAAGCGCCGCCAAGGCACTGCTGCAGATGGCTATGGCGAAGGCGGCTTGAGGGCTGATCCGTTATCGGCTCCGAATTTTGGGAAAGTATACCCCCCTCTGTCACTGTCGTGACATCTCCCCCACAAGGGGGGAGATCGTTGGGAGTTTGTGGTTCCGCCTATCGGAACTGCAAAAGCAGCAATTTCAACAGATGAGATGTTTACTTCGACGCGAGAAGGCGCTGCGAGTTACCAATCTCCCCCCTTGTGGGGGAGATATCGCGACAGCGACAGAGGGGGGTTAATGCGGGCTCGGCAAACTCCGAGCCTACGAAAACAACCCCTCAAGCATCTCCCGATTCCCATCCCAGTATGGCGCGCTTGCGCGTCAGACCCCAATGATAGCCGGTGAGCTGGCCGTTCTTGCCGAGTGCGCGGTGGCAGGGCACGACGAAGGAGATCGGGTTGCGGCCGACGGCCGCGCCCACGGCCCGCATCGCCGTCGGCTGGCCGATATCCCTTGCGATATCGGAATAGCTCACGGCACGACCCATCGGGATCTTCAAAAGGCTTTCCCAGACGCGCAGCTGGAAATCCGAGCCGATCAGCACCACCCGCAGCGGCTGGTCGCTCGACCAGTTCGATCGCTCGAAGATGCGGGCCGCATAGGGCGCCGTCGCCTGCGGATCCTCGATGAACTGCGCGTTCGGCCAGCGGCAGGTCATATCGGCCAGGCAAGCCTTTTCATCGCCGCTGTCGCTGAAGGCAAGGCCGGCGAGACCGCGATCCGTGACCATGATCAGGGCAAGGCCGAAGGGGGAGATGTGGAACGCATAGCGCATCACCAGCCCGCTGCCCTTGGCCTTCCATTCGCCTGGCGACATTGCCTCGTGCGTGACGAAGAGATCGTGCAGCCGGCTGGGCCCCGAAAGGCCGACTTCGAAGGATGTTTCCAGCAGCGGCAGATCTTCCTTGCGCAGGAGCCGCTTGGCATGATCGAGCGTGACGGCCTGAAGGAACGCCTTGGGCGACAGTCCGGCCCAGCGCGTGAACGTCTTCTGCAATTGGGTCGGCGACTGGCCGAGCCTTTCGGCAAGCATCTCCAGCGACGGCTGGTCGCGATACTCCTCGGTAATGAGCTCGATGACCTCCCGCACGGTCTCGTAGTCCTGACCTTCCGGCGTGATGTCTTTCTTCAGCTGTGCAATCGCATTCATGTTCTTTCTCCTTGGAAAGGAGAAAACCACGGCAGAAGGGGTAAAACCACCCGTTTCTTGCGTAAGCAGGCTCTCTGCGGAAATGTGATTGTGCCGGCTTTGCTGAAAGCGCTCATATGCGCTGCGTGACTGAGGCGAGTGCGCGCTTGAAGGCCTTGGCAAAGCTCTCGCGATCCTCCGGATTGAGGAAGGAGCCGACGTCGGTGTCGTGGCTTCTGTCGCGGACATGCATCGACACGACCCCGATCTCGCGGTGGCGGCGAACCAGAAACCGCGTCCAGAACGGATTGAAATGATGTTCCACCATCCGCCCGGTCGGCGAGAACTTGCGGATGGAAACATTGGTGCGCGATACCGTCACCTCTTCGCGCACGCGCCCCGAGCGGTAGTTGAGCCAGAAGGCGCCATAGAGCAAGAAGAAATCGGCGCCAAAGAAGAAGCCGACCGGCCATGCGCCGCGCGTGACGAAGAGAATGCTGTAGAACAAGCAGACGGTGCCGGCCAAGGCGAGCATGACCTTGAACCCCTTTCGTCCGAGCGAGCGATGGGGAAACAATTCGGCGGCGAAAACCGGCCTGCTGCCGTCTGCCGCCGTATCGGCGTTGCGTTCCGTCATAGGACTTGAGTATAGGTCGTTCATGGCAAATCTTAAGATCAAATCCAGCGCCCAAACCGCGAAAAAGTCAAATGCGACCGCAGGCCGCAAGCCGACCGTAAAGAGCCTTTATTCCAAGGCGGACCTGGAAGAGATCTTCCGCCGCTTTTCCATCCAGCGGCCGGAGCCCAAGGGTGAGCTGGAGCACGTCAATCCCTTCACGCTGGTCGTCGCGGTGGCGCTGTCCGCGCAGGCGACCGATGCCGGCGTCAACAAGGCGACGCGCGCCCTCTTCGCCATTGCCGACACGCCCAAGAAGATGCTCGATCTCGGCGAGGAACGTATCCGCGAATACATCAAGACGATCGGCCTTTACCGCAACAAGGCGAAGAACGTCGTGGCGCTGTCGGAAAAGCTGATTACCGATTTCGGCGGCGAGGTGCCGCGGACGCGCGAGGAGCTGATGACCTTGCCGGGCGTCGGCCGCAAGACCGCGAACGTCGTGCTGTCCATGGCCTTCGGCCAGGCGACGATGGCCGTCGACACGCACATCTTCCGCATTGCCAACCGGCTGCTGCTGGCGCCCGGCAAGACGCCGGACGAAGTCGAGCAGCGGCTGATGAAGATCATTCCCGACCAGTATCTCTACCATGCCCACCATTGGCTGATCCTGCATGGGCGCTACTGCTGCAAGGCGCGCAAGCCGGAATGCGAACGCTGCGTCATAGCCGACCTCTGTCGGTCGCCGGAAAAGACCTGGGATATCCCCGCCCCGCTGGTTGAACTGCCGGCGCAGATCATCGGTGCGCAGGCGGGCGCCTAGGACTACCGCGCTCTCAGGGCCGTCTCCTGCCGCGATATGAGCTTGTGCAGATGCACCATCATCCCGGCGGCAAACAGCGGCGTCAGCAGGTTGAGAAGCGGGATCGCCAGAAACGCCGCGATGACCAGGCCAGCCGAAAAGACCGTCAAGGCGTGCTTGACGCGGAACTGCCGCGCCTCATCCGGCGTGCGAAAGCGCATGGCCGCGAATTCGAAGAATTCCCGGCCGAGCAGATAGCCGTTTACCAGAAAGAAGGCGACGAGATTGACGCCCGGAATGAACAGCAGGAACAGCGCCACGATATTGCCGACGATCACGACGCCGAGAAACCGCACCGAGCTTTTCATGGCGGCGGCGATCGGCATGGCCGTTCCGGGAGCATCTCCGGGATAGTCCCGCTTCTCCAGGACCTCAGCGACATCATCGAGAAAGAGGCCGGCGATCAGCGCCGTGACGGGCGAGATCAGCAGCGCCATCGCCAGTGCCAATGCGATACCGGCAAAAACGGCAAGGAAGAGCGTAAGCCAGCCCGTCCAGTCCGAGGTGGACGGCATGAAGCCCTGCAGCCAGGGCAGGATGAAGGAATTGAATGCGCCGCGCAGTGCGAACCAGAGCGCGACAAGCGCAAACAGTGTCAGGCCCACAACCTTCCAGAAAACCTTTCGCGTCTCGGGCGCAAAGAGATTGGCAAGAGAAAGGCGCGCTGCAAGGACAATCATTCGGTCGATCCCGTTTCGGTGGCAACCGGAGACCTAGGAAGCGGTTGCATCGATATCAATATCTCGCGCGGATATATGAGTATGCTCAATTAAAAATTTGAATTATTGTAATACAGATTACACTAATATATTCTGTGCTTCACATTAAGAACAACAATCAAAACAAGATCGGCAATCCGATTAGATTTGCATGGCCGATTGATGCAGAAATTTGTGCAACCAGACAACGGAAAGACCATCGACGAGGCGCAAACTTTGGAAGACCTCAGCCAGAGACTTAAGCAATATATAAAGGTCGGCACTCCGGCCGAGCGAAGAATTGCTAAGTATTTCTCCGAGCACCTGAACGAACTGCCGTTCGAAACGGCTTCTTCGGTTGCCGACAGGCTTGAGCTGAGCCCGATGACGGTGGGACGTTTCTTGCGCTCGCTCGGCTATCACGGGCTGGACGGTATCAAGGTCCACCTCAAGGAAAATGCGCCCGCGCTGGCGTCGCAATTGCCGAGCGTGCTCGAACAGTTACAGAAGGATGCCAGCGAGGGCCGCCCGCTTGCGACCCAGATCGCCGAACAGGTCGAGATGCTGCAGCATATCTACAACCTCGCCGGCCAGCCGCAATGGCAGGAGGCGGTCGCAACGATCCTGTCCTCTGGAAGTGTCTTCGTCACCTCCCATCCCGGCCTTGCCGGGATCGGACGCTATTTCAGCGATCGCCTGACCTTTGCCCGCGATCAGGTCCTGTTCCTCGACGGCGCCAACGGCAGTTACATCGAGCTGTTTGGCGGACCGTCCGATGACGGGGTGCTTGTCGTCGTGGACTCTCAAAGCTTCGTCTCGTCGCGCCTGCTGGCCCGCTCCGCACGCCGGGCCGGATGCAAGGTGCTGCTGGTAACGGGCCAGTTTACCGAATGGGCGCATGAATTCGCAAACGTCACGCTGTCCCTGCCGCCCCAGCGGGCCAACGGTCCCGAGAACCTCCCCGCCATGATGTCGCTGCTGGAATATCTGGCGGTGGCTGTCATCCATGCCGCGGGCGAAACGGCGGAAATCCGGAGCCGCCGCATAGAAGAACTTCAAGGCATGTTCGTCCACGCGCCGCTCAGGTAAACCGCCGGCTATTCCATGGCATCCAGTTCCGCGCGATGACGGTACATGGCGAGGAAGCGCCTGTAGTCGCGATCGTAAAGCGCCTGCTTTTCGGCATCCGGCAGCCGTTCGTGACTGCCCGGATACATCGCAGCACCCGCCGCCCCCAGGCTCTCATGGAGACCGCAGGAGACGGACGCTGCAATCGCCGTGCCGAGAAGCACCGTCTCGTTCATCTTCGGCATCACGACCTTGCAGCCGGTCACATCGGAATAGAGCTCCATGAGCACCGAATTCTTCACATGGCCGCCGGCGACATGCAGCGTGTCGGGCACATAGCCATAATCCCGCATCCGCTCGAGGATGTGGCGGATGCCGAGCGCGATGCCGACGCTGGTGCGCCAGTAGAGACGGCAGAGACCGTCGAAGGAGGCGTCCAGCGTCATGCCGCTGATGACGCCGAGCGCATGCGGATCGGCGAGCGGCGAGCGGTTGCCGTGAAAATCGGGCAATATATGGATACGCCCGCCGAGGGAATCGCCCTCGGCAAACCGCAGCTCGGCAATGCGCCGCACGATACGATCATGGAGGGCCGCCGTCGGCGGACCGCCGGCCGCATGCATACTGACGATGTGGTCGAGAAGCGCGCCCGTTGCCGACTGCCCGGCCTCGGCAAGCCACATGCCCGGAAAGACGGCCTCGTAGTAAGGTCCCCACATGCCGGTGCTGCGCTTGCGCTCCCGCGCGAAGGAGACGACGCAGCTCGAGGTGCCGGCTATCAGCGCCAGCTGATGCTCCAACGTACCGGCATCGCCGGCATGGCCCGCAAGCGCGCCAAGCGCCCCGGCATAGGCGTCGATCATGCCCGCGCCGACGTGACATGCGCGATCGAGCCCCAGCGCCTCGGCCGCTTCGGCCGTCAAAGTGCCGATGCTCTTGCCGACGGGAACGCTCTCCTCGGGCAGGCCGCCGCGTTCCCGCAGATCGCCAAGGCCGATCACGTTGAGAAAATCGGCCTGCCAGCCCGGCTCGCGATGGGCGAGGTAGTTCCATTTCGCCACCAGCGTCGAGCGCGACCGGGCCAGAGAGCCCGTCGCCTTCCAGGTCATGAAATCGGCAAGATCGAAGAAATAACCGGCCTGCGCCCAGCTTTGCGGCAGGTTCTCCTTCAGCCACATCAGCTTCGGCATTTCCATCTCCGGCGACATGAAATCGCCGGAATAGTCCAGAACCTCGTGCTTCGTGGCCGTGCAGTAATCTGCCTCGGCGAGCGCGCGGTGATCGAGCCAGACGATGGTGTCGAACCGGCTTTCGCCGCCCGTGGAAACGGTGAGCTGCCCGCCATCGCGATCGCGCACGACCAGCGAGCAGGTTGCATCGAAGCCGATCGCGCCGATGACGGATGCATCGACGCCGGAGGCATTCACGGCCGAGCGAACGGCAGTGCAGACGGCGGCCCAAATGTTTTCGGAATCGTGCTCGGCGTGGTTTTCGCGCGGGCGATTCATCAGGATCGGATGCTCGCTCTTGGCCAGCAACGAGCCACTCGCCGTGAAGACACCGGCGCGTGCGCTACTTGTGCCGATATCGACCGCAACTACGTGATCACGCATGCAAAAGAGGTCCCGACCACTTATCTCTTGTTGCGGACAAGTTGTATCAATTCCGGCATTGCGTCAAACACGACTTCCGGCGAAAGCTGCTCCAGTTCCGCCCGGTAACTCGGCGAATGCGCATGCGAGCCGCCGGTAAATGCAAAGACCGTCATGCCGGCCGCGCGCGCCGCGGTAATGCCCGCCGGGCTGTCTTCCACGACGATGCAATCCTTCGGCGGCACGCCCATCTTTTCGGCCGCGTAGAGGAAGAGATCAGGCGCAGGCTTGCCGCGCTTGACCATGCTGGCGCTGAAAATGTTCGGCTCCAGCTTGCCGAGAAGGCCGGTCACGCCCAGCGACAGGCGGATGCGCTCCAGCTGGCTCGAAGAGGCGACGCAACGCGGCAGCGAAAGCGCATCCAATGTCGCCGCAATGCCGTCGATCGGCTTCAGCTCGTGCTTGAAGCGCTCGTAGAGATCGTTGCGGATGCGATCGAGAAATGCCTGGTCGATGAAGACATCGAATTCCGTCTGCATCGTATCGACGAGCGTCGCCAGGCTCTTGCCGAGGAAGCGGCTGTAGACATCCTCCTCGCTCATATCCACGCCGACATCGTGCATCGCCTGGATGAGCACGCCGACGGACAGCGGCTCGCTATCCACAAGCACACCATCGCAATCGAAGATTACGAGGCCTGTTCCCTCACTCGTCATCGCAGATCCAACCCGAATTCTGTTGCTGTCCCGCTTTCGAAATACGCGCGACAATGGAAAACGGCCGGAACAGGAGAACTCCGGCCGTTTGAAAGTTATTCCGCGAGTTTGTTGTCCAAGTATAGCTGCAGGGTGACGCGGGTACCCTTTTCCCACAGCGTTTTCAGGGCATGCGCGAAGCGCTTGCGGAAGAGATCCGACTTGGCGACATCGCCGAAGATGTCATCGAAGACGAGGAAGGCATTCGGATCGTCCTTCGCCTTGAGGGCGGCTTCATGCAGTCGGTCGGCGCTGGCATCGTTGAAGACGATGTCCTTGCCGCTGTCGCTCTTGCCCGCGAAGTATCGGCACCAAAGCGCCGAGACCAGCGCGAGGCCGACGATATCCTCGCCGCGGCGAAGACGATCGGCCGTCGAAGGCAGGATGAATTTCGGCTGGCGGTTGGAGCCGTCCTGCGCGAGACGCGGAATGGTGTCGGCGATCTTCGGATTGGCGAAGCGGTGCTCGATCAGCTTGAAGTAATCCGCAAGCACGGTATTCGGCACCGGCGGGATCACCGGAATGATTTCATCGTTCTCGAGCTTGGCGAGGAAGGCGCGGATCAAGGGCTCTTCCATGGCTTCATGCACGAAATGGATATCCATCAGCGCCGCCGGATAGGCGATCGCCGCATGGCCGCCGTTGAGGATGCGGATCTTCATGTGCTCATAGGGCGTCACGTCGGACACGAAAGTCACGCCGACCTTTTCCAGCGCCGGACGGCCGGCCGGGAAATTGTCCTCCAGCACCCATTGCTTGAACTCTTCGCAATAGACCGGCCAGTTGTCCTCGATGTCGAAGACTTCCTTGAGGAGGTCGATCTCGCGCGCACCGGTCGCCGGCGTGATGCGGTCGACCATGCCGTTCGGGAAGGCGACGTTCGCGGCGATCCAATCGGCGAAGGCCGGGTCGGACAGCCGCGCGGTGCCGACGACCGCAGCCTTGGTGACGCCGCCGTTGTGGGGAATGTTGTCGCAGGACATGACGGTGAAGGGTGGCACGCCGGCGGCGCGGCGCGCCTTGAGGCCGGCGACGATCAGACCGAACACGGTCTTCGGCGCATCCGGATTCTGCCCGTCGGCGACGATCGCCGGATGCGCGGGATTGAACTTGCCGGAGGCATCGATGAAATAGCCGCCCTCGGTGATCGTCATGGAGACGATGCGGATCGTCGGGTCGGCAAGTTTGGCGATGATGGCCTTGGCGTCGCCGACCGGCAGGATGTCGATCATGGGCGCGGTGACGCGCGCAGCCGTGCGGTTGTTGTCCTGCTCGACCACGGTCGTCAGAAAATCCTGGGCGGCAAGCTTCTCCCGCATGGAAGCATCGGAGGGCAGCACGCCCGCGCCGATGATCGCCCAGTCATGGTTCTGGCCGGCGTTGAAAAGATCGTCGAGATAAACGGCCTGATGGGCGCGATGGAAGTTGCCGACACCGAAATGCACGATGCCCGCCGAAAGCGATTTCGGATCGTAAGCAGGAATGGCCGCCTTTGCTGCCGCCTCCTGGAGAGTTGCGAGCGATAATTTGCACGTCATGTCTCTAGTCCTTCTGGAAAGGTCTCTGGCTCCGGACGACTGGGAAAGGCCGCTCCGGCTGGTATGCTTTCCGGCCCGCAAATATCCGGGCGGACCGGGATCGGTGCGTTCCCCATGCGCGGGCGGCGCGCATGGGCTTGGCGCTTGGCTCAGATCGCCAGCCCCTCGGCATTGAACCGGTGAATATGCGTCTTGTCCGGCGTCAGGTAGACGGTATCGCCGGCCCGGGCCGGGAAATCGCCCGAACCGCGCGCCGTCACCGTGCCGATGCCGTCGACGTCGATATGCAGGAAGGTGTCGGAACCGAGATGCTCGGCAACCAGCACCTTGCCCTGCCAGTCGCCCGAGCTGGTCGACAGCACCACATGCTCAGGGCGCACGCCGATGGTGTCGCCGCCGAGGCTCTGGGCATAGGCGCCCTTGACGAAGTTCATCTTCGGCGAGCCGATGAAGCCGGCGACGAAGAGATTGCGCGGGCTGCGGTAGAGCTCCAGCGGCGAACCCACCTGCTCGATGTTGCCGCGGTTGAGCACGACGATCTTGTCGGCCATGGTCATGGCTTCGACCTGGTCGTGCGTCACGTAGACCATCGTCGTCTTCAGTTGCTGGTGCAGCTCGCTGATTTCGAGGCGCATGTTGACGCGCAGCGCCGCGTCCAGGTTCGACAAGGGCTCGTCGAACAGGAAGGCCGCCGGCTGGCGCACGATGGCGCGGCCGATGGCGACGCGCTGGCGCTGACCGCCGGAGAGCTGGCGCGGCTTGCGCTCCAGATAATCCGTCAGGTTCAGGACACGCGCGGCGTCCGCCACCTTCTTATCGATTTCCGCCTGCGACATGTTCGCCATCTTCAGCGGAAAGGCGATGTTCTTGCGCACGCTCATATGCGGATAGAGAGCGTAGGACTGGAACACCATGGCAAGCCCTCGGTCGGACGGCTTCAAATTGGTGCCGTCCTTGCCGTCGATCAGGATCTGCCCGCCGGAAACATCCTCGAGGCCGGCGATCAGACGCAGCAGCGTGGACTTGCCACAGCCGGACGGGCCGACGAACACGACGAACTCGCCATTGTCGATCTCGAGGTCGATGGAAGGGATGACCTTGGCTTCGCCGAAGACCTTGGAAACCTTCTTGAGAACAATGCTACCCATGCTTGTCTTCCTTACTTAACCGCGCCGAAGGTGAGGCCGCGAACGAGTTGCTTCTGGCTGAACCAGCCGAGGATCAGGATCGGAGCGATCGCCATGGTCGATGCCGCCGAAAGCTTGGCATAGAACAGGCCCTCCGGGCTGGAATAGGAGGCGATGAAGGTGCTCAGCGGCGCTGCGTCGACGGACGAGAGATTGAGCGTCCAGAAGGCCTCGTTCCAGGCGAGGATGATGTTGAGCAGCATCGTCGAGGCAAGGCCGGGGATCGCCATCGGCGTCAGCACGTAGATGATCTCCTTGGCGAGCGTCGCACCGTCCATGCGGGCCGCCTCGAGGATCTCGCCGGGAATTTCCTTGAAGTAGGTGTAGAGCATCCAGACGATGATCGGCAGGTTGATCAGCATCAGCACGACGACCATGCCGAGCCGGCTGGCAAACTGGTTGT
This sequence comes from Rhizobium sp. A37_96, assembly GCF_053521765.1. Lineage (NCBI taxonomy): Bacteria > Pseudomonadati > Pseudomonadota > Alphaproteobacteria > Hyphomicrobiales > Rhizobiaceae > Rhizobium > Rhizobium sp. A37_96. The sequence continues at coordinate 1,251,836 of NZ_JBNWDS010000001.1, forward strand.
TGAGCAGGCCGAACCCCTGGAACAGCAGGTAGATCGGGATGAACGCGCCGACCGGCGGCATCATCTTCGTGGACAGCATCCACATCAGCACGTCCTTGGTCCGCTTGGTCGGCGAGAACGCCATGGCCCAGGCGGCAGGAACGGCGACGATCAGGCCGAGGATCGTCGAACCGAAGGCGATGATGACGGAGTTGGCGAAATGGAGGAAGTAGTTCGAGCGCGACTGCACTTCGACGTAGTTCTCCAGCGTCCAGTGGAAGAAGAGGAATTGTGGCGGCGAGGCAATGGCGTCGCCCTCGGTCTTGAAGCTCGTCAGGATCGTCCAGAGGATCGGGAAGAAGATGAGGAGCGCCACGGCCCAGGCGACAACCGATACGAAAATCTTGCGTTGCGTGGTGATCTTGCGTGCCATCTCAAGCCTCCAGATTCTTGCCGACTGCGCGCATCAGGAAGATAGCGACGATATTGGCGAGGATGACGGCGATGATGCCGCCTGCCGATGCGCCGCCGACGTCCTGCGACAGAACGATCTGCGAATAGACAAGGTAGGTCAGGTTCGTCGTCGCCGTGCCCGGACCGCCGTTGGTGGTGACGAGGATCTCGGCGAAGGCGGACAGCAGGAAGATCGTCTCGATCAGGATCACCACCGTAATGGCGCGCGCCAGATGCGGAAGGATGATGTAGATGAACTTCGAGACCGGGCCGGCGCCATCCATTTCGGCGGCTTCCTTCTGTTCCTCGTCCAGCGACTGCAGGGCGGTCAGCAGGATGAGGGTTGCGAAAGGCAGCCATTGCCAGGCGACGATGATGATGATCGACAGCAGCGGCACCGTCTCCAGCCAGGTCAGCGGATCCAGCCCGAACAATCTGAAGAGATGCGCCAGAAGCCCGTTCACCGGGTTCATGAACATGTGCTTCCAGATGAGGGCGGCGACCGTCGGCATCACGAAGAACGGCGCAAGCACCAGCATGCGCACGATGCCCTGGCCGAAGATCGGCTGATCAAGAAGGAGCGCCAGCGCAATGCCGCCGATGACGGTAATCAGCAACGCGCCGCCGACGAGCAGCAGCGTCACGATCAGCGAACTCAGGAAAGCCGGGTCGGTGACGAAGTATTCGTAGTTGAGCCAACCGATGAAATCATGCGCGCCGGGCGACAGCAGATTGTAGTTCAGCGTCGAGAAATAGATCGTCATCACGAGTGGAACGATCATCCACGCAAAGAGAAGCAGAACCGATGGCGCCATCATGACGCGCGCGGTCGAACGGGTGTGCAACGTTGCCATGGCAAGTACCGACCTATCTTTAACAAGGAAGAGGTGGCCGTGGATCGGCTGAAACGAAAAGGGCCGCCAAGGGCAGTTCGGCGCTCGGCGGCCTAGTGGAAAGCAGTGCTCGAGAGGGGGCGCTGCTTTCCTTTGCTTCGAAGGCCCTTACTTCGGATAACCGGCCTTCTTCATTTCGCGTTCCGTCAGCTGCTGGGCAGCCTTCAGAGCCTGGTCCACGGAAATCTGGCCGGCGAGAGCAGCGGAGAACTGCTGGCCGACGGCCGTGCCGATACCCTGGAACTCGGGAATGGCGACGAACTGGACGCCGACATACGGAACCGGCTTGACGGTCGGATGCGTCGGGTCAGCCGAGTTGATCGAGTCGAGCGTCATCTTCGCGAAGGGGGCTGCCTTCTGGTAGTCCGCATTCGCATAGAGCGACGTACGGGTGCCGGGAGGTGCGTTCAGCCAGCCTTCCTTCTGTGCGACAAGGTTGGTGTATTCCTTGCTGGTTGCCCAGGAAATGAACTTCTCTGCGGCTTCGGTCTTCTTCGACGAGGCCGGGATGGCGAGGTTCCATGCCCAGAGCCAGTTGCCGCGCTTGCCGAGGCCCTTGTCCGGAGCCAGTGCGAAGCCGACATTGTCGGCGACCTTCGACTGCTTCGGGTCGGCGACGAAGGAAGCGGCAACCGTGGCATCGATCCACATCCCGCACTTGCCGGACTGGAACAGAGCCAGGTTTTCATTGAAGCCGTTGGAAGAAGCGCCCGGAGGGCCGGCGTCCTTCATCAGCTTGACGTAGAAGCTCAGCGTGTCCTTCCATTCCGGCTGGTCGAACTGTGCGTTCCACTTCTCGTCGAACCAGCGCGCGCCGAACGAATTCGACATCGCCGTCAGGAATGCCATGTTTTCGCCCCAGCCCGCCTTGCCGCGAAGGCAGATGCCGTAGACTTCATGGTCCTTGTCGGTGATCTTGCGGGCTGCATCGGCAATGAAGTCCCAGGTCGGCGCGTCCGGCATCTTCAGGCCGGCCTTGTCGAACAGGTCCTTGCGATACATGACCATCGAGCTTTCGCCGTAGAACGGCGCTGCATAGAGCTTGCCGTCGGTGGTCAGACCGCTGCGAATGGCCGGGAGAAGGTCATCCACATCATAGTCCTTGTCGGCGGAAAGCTTGTCGAGCGGCGCAAGCCAGCCGAGCTTGCTCCAGATCGGCACTTCATAGGTGCCGATGGTCAACACGTCGTACTGGCCTGCCTTGGTGGCGATGTCGGTCGTAACCTTCTGGCGCAATACGTTTTCTTCAAGCGTGACCCATTGCAGGTCGATATCGGGATTCTTGGCTTTGAAATCGTCCGTAAGCTTCTGCATACGGATCATGTCGCCGTTGTTGACGGTTGCAATCGTGAGGGTTTCAGCGGATGCCAAGCCGGCAAACATCAGCGCCGAGCAGGCGCCCAGCAGTAAAGTTTTCAATTTCATATCTTCCTCCCAGAAGACCAAAGATGAGCATTCGCTTTGCTCATGGGCAATTACTCACTTCTTGCGACAAAATGTCAATGCGGAATCGTTGCTGCATTGCCGCGCAAACAATCTATCTATTTGTTTCTATTGTTTAAATTTTTTGCTCAAACCCTGAGCAAAAATTCGGCAACTGCCTCGTCCGTGATCAAACCATTGATCTGGTGCCCGACGACAGCGGCTTTGATGGCGTCGAATTTGCGCCGTCCCTTGGCGATTCCGATGACGGTACAGGTATCCCGCGACGGCAGGGGCGCGCTCGCGACGCGCTCGTTGACATCGTCGGGCATGAGCTTGCCGTTACCATCGAAAACCCAGCCGCAGATCTCGCCCGCGGCACCACGCTCCATCAGCGCAAGCATCTCGTCCTTTTCGAGGAAGCCGTCGAGACAGAGAGGCGCTTCGACTCCCATCTCGCCGATACCGACGAAGGTCACGTCGGCCTGCGCGCTGATATCGAGCGTCGAGCGCACCAGCGCCTGCGCATGCAGCAACTCGCGCTCCTCGGCCGATGACACCAGCACCGGCAGCGGCATCGGGAAGTGCCGCGCCTTGATGACGTCGGCCATGCTGAAAATGACGTTGTAATAGGCGGCCGAGCCGTCCGGGCCGATATTGCCGGTCAGCGACACCACCCGATGCTGCAGACATTCGATACCGGGCAATTGATCGACCGCGGCCTTGAGCGTACGGCCCGTGCCGATCGCCAGCACGATCGGATCGCTGCGTCGCAGCCAGCGCTCGATCTCGGCGGCGCCGGCTTCGGCAATGCCGATGGTGGAGGACGTGCTATCCGGATCGCTCGGCACGACATCGACATGGCGCAGATTGAATTTCTGTTTCAGCGCTGCCGCATATTCCAGGCAGGCGGCGATCGGATGATCCAGCCGTACCTTGATCAGCCGCTCGGCGACGGCGAGCGACACCAGCCTCTGTGCCGACTGCCGGGAAATTCCCATCGCGACGGCGATCTCGTCCTGCGTCCGGCCGGCGACGTAATAGAGCCATCCGGCCCGTGCCGCATCGTCAAGCCGCCCCTGGGAATCCAGCTTCCTCGCCATCGCATTCCTTTACCGAAACAGTGCCCCGCGCAGCATTCCTGCCCGCCACCTGGACCATCCGTGCCGGGTCACTCAGTCTCCGGCGGGATGACGCCCTTGGTCAAGGTGAAACAACCGTAGAAGCGGCGTTCGCCCGTCTGAATCACACAATAGGCATCCTTGGCGCGCTCATAGAAGGCGAAGCGCTCGACCGGCGACAGCGGCCAGTGCTTGCCCTCGGCCTTGTCGATCGCGGCCTGCACTTCGCGCTGAACCTGCGGCACCTCTTCCGGCGCTCCAACCACTTCCATGCGCGTTGCGGCGTCGTCGATGAACGTATCGAGAGGCATCAGCGACAATATCGCCGCGATCGCCTCGGCGGCCGACACGTTGTCGATGCGCAGCAGCTCGCCCAGGACCGTCTGGCTCGCGATCGCCTCCGCCGGGAAATTGGTGTCGACCACGACGAGCATGTCCCCATGCCCCATCGATTGCAGCGCATAGAGCACGTCCGCATTCAGCAGCGGTGAAATTCCCTTCAGCATGATCGAAGCATCCTCCAGTAGCCTGATGCGGCCATGCCGGGCCGCTTCGTTCTCCGCGCAAACAAGTAACCATCGCGTTCCTGTCTGTCCATAGCCGCCGGGAACGTTTTCGGCAGACCGGCAGGCTGGGAACATGTGCATCCGGCTGCGGCTTATTTCGGCCGTTATTGACCCGATAGGTTCGTCGGCATTAACTGAAGCCCGGTCAATGGTTGAGAGGTGCAGGTGCGCATTCTTCTGGTGGAGGACGACGACACGATCGGCAGTGCGGTTCGCGACCATATCGCGGCAGGTCCCCACGCCGTCGACTGGGTGAAAAATCTGACAGACGCCGCCGAAGTCACGAGCGCCGTCAATTATGGCCTCATCCTGCTGGACCTGCAGCTCCCCGACGGCAGCGGCATTGATTTTCTCAAGCGGTTGCGTCGCAGGCCCGACGAGACCCCGGTCATCATCCTCACCGCGCGCGACCAGATCTCCGATCGCATCGAGGGGCTGAACAGCGGCGCCGACGATTATCTCGTCAAGCCGTTCAATCTCGGCGAACTCACCGCCCGCATCCTGGCGGTCGCCCGTCGCTATGCCGGCAGTCCGCAACCGACGCTCCGTATCGGCGACCTCGAAATCGACCAGCCGCAGCGTCGCGTCCGGCTGGGAAGCAAGGACGTGATCCTCACGGGACGCGAATGGGCGGTGCTCGACCTGCTGGTCACCCGGCCGGGCGCCATCGTCTCGAAGGACAAGATAGAGGAAGCGCTCTATGCCTTCGGCTCCGAGATCGAGAGCAACACGGTGGAGGTCTATGTCAGCCGCCTGCGCAAGAAGATCGGCAAGGACCGCATAAAGACGGCCCGCGGCGTCGGCTATTGCCTGGGTGAGCGATGACAGAAAGCAAAGAGCCAAGCCGCGCCAGCATTACCCGGCGCCTGATCACGGCCCTCACGGGCACCGTCGTCGTTTTCTGGCTGATTGCCGTGGGCATCGGCGTCTATGTGGTCAACAAGGAACTCTCCGAGACCTTCGATGGCGCATTGCAGGAAACCGCCGAACGGCTGCTGCCCCTGGTGCTCGACGATCTCGCCAATCGTGACCATTCGGGCGATCCGCAGAGCCTGGAGGAGCTCAACAGGGGGCTGAACCGCGAATATCTGACCTACCAGGTGCTGGATGCGAACGGAAAGGTCATCCTGCATTCCCACGATGCGCCGGCAACGGCCTATGACGTGCCGCTGAAGATCGGCTTCCACAACACGCCGCGATACCGGATCTATACGGAATCGTCGGCAGACGGCACGATCTTCCTGCACGTCGCCGATGCCTTCAAGAACCGTCGCGAAGCATCGCGCGAAAGCGGGGTCGCGCTGCTCTGGCCGTTGCTTGCCCTCATTCCCGCCAGCATCGTCGCCATCGGGGTCGTCGTCGGCCGCTCGCTACGGCCGATCGACCGCCTGCGCTCGCAGATCGCCACCAAGGACAGCGGCAACATGGTGCCGCTGGAAAGCGAAACGCTGCCGCGCGAACTGCAGCCGATCGCCCGCTCCGTCAACCTGCTGCTCGACCGCCTGCGCTCGGCACTCGAAGCCGAGCGGGAGTTCACCGCCAACAGCGCCCATGAGCTGCGCACCCCGATCGCGGGCGCGCTTGCCCAGACTCAGCGCCTGATCGCCGAGCTGCCTCAGGGGCAGCTGACGGAGCGCGCAGGTCGCATCGAGACGTCGCTCTCCAATCTCGGCCGGCTGGCGGAAAAGCTGCTGCAGCTCTCCCGGGCGCAGGCCGGTATCGGCACGGGCGACAAGCCGATCGATCTCGTCGCGGTCATCGAAACCGTGATCGGCGACTACGACCGCGACACCGACACCGCCGGCCGCGTCTTGCTCGAGAATGGCACGACGGAAAAGCTGATCCGCAATTTCGATATCGATGCCTTCGCCATCGTCATGCGCAATCTGATCGAAAACGCCTTGATCCACGGCCCTGCTGATGACGAGGTAACCGTTGGCGTCGACGACCGGACCGTGCGCGTCATCAACGGCGGCCCTGCGCTTTCCGCCAATGAGCTTGTCGGCCTGAAGAAACGCTTCTGGCGCGGCAAGACCAAGGCGGCGGGCTCCGGCCTCGGGCTCTCCATCGTCGAGCGCATCGTCGAGCAGATCGGCGGACACCTCGACCTGCTGTCGCCGGCCACGGGCAGAACCGACGGCTTCGAGGCCAGGATCACGCTGCCGGCCGGCTGATGGCGTCAAGGTCCGCCAAAGGATTGATCTTGCAAAGACCCGCAAAGGGTGCGAGCAAGGCCGCATGTTTCCAGCAGGTCGGTATATATGATCGTTTCCTTCGACATCGGCGGCAGCGCCATCAAAGGCGGCATTGCCCGCTCCATGACGGATATCGTGCCGCTGGCGCGGCGCCCGACGCCGGGGCACGATTTTGCGCAATTCGTCGCAGCCCTGCGCGATGTCATCGCCGAAGCGGGCGAGAAGCCGGATTGCCTTTCCTTCTCCATCGCCGGCGTCGTCGATCCCGATACGCAGGCGCTCACCTGCGCCAACATCCCCTGCATTCACGGCCGGCGCCTTGCCGCCGACCTGGAAGCGGAACTCGGCTATCCCGTGCTGATCGCCAACGATGCCGATTGCTTCGCCATGGCCGAAGCCATGTCCGGTGCGGGCCGTGGCCATCGCATCGTGTTCGGCGCCATTCTCGGCACCGGCGTCGGCGGCGGTCTTGTCGCGGATGGCCGTCTGGTCAACGCGGCCGGCGGCTTTGCCGGGGAATGGGGACACGGCCCCATCATCGCGTCCTTCGCCGGCAACCCGCCGGCCGCCATTCCCGCCTATGCCTGCGGCTGCGGCCAGAAAGGCTGTGTCGATACGGTCGGCGGAGCCCGCGGCATCGAACGCCTGCACAAGACGCTGCACGGAGCGACACTCTCCAGCGAAGACATCATCGGAAGGTGGCTGAAGGGTGACGAGGATGCTGAACGCACGATCGACGTCATGGTGGATCTGGTCGCCTCGCCGCTGGCGCTGACGATCAACATAACAGGGGCGACGATCGTCCCGGTCGGCGGTGGCCTCTCCAACGTCGAGCCGCTCCTGGCGCGTCTGGACGAGGTCGTGCGCACCCGCACCCTGCGCAAATTCGGCCGGCCGCTCGTCGTGCCGAGCCAATGCAAGCTGGAGCCGGGCCTCATCGGCGCCGCCCTGCTGGGCCTGCAACATGCCGGAGACCGCGGCCATGCTGCTTGAGGTCTGCGTCGAGGATATTGCCGGCGTGAAGGCTGCCGTCGCCGGCGGCGGCGACCGCATCGAGCTTTGCAGCGCGCTCCCGCTCGGCGGGCTGACGCCGAGCGCCGGGCTGATGGCCGCCGCGGCGAAGATGCCCGTTCCCGCCTATGCCATCATCCGTCCGCGCGCCGGCAGCTTCGTCTATTCCGCCGACGAGCTTGAGATCATGAAATCCGATATAGACGCGGCGCGCGACGCCGGATTGCCGGGCGTGGTGCTCGGCGCGTCATTGCCGGACGGACGGCTGGATTTCGACATGCTTGCGGCTCTTGCGGCCCGTGCCGAAGGTCTCGGCAAGACGCTGCATCGCGCCTTCGATCTTGTGCCTGACATCGAGGAGGCCGTGGAAATGGCGATTTCCCTCGGTTTCGAGCGCGTCCTGACATCGGGCGGCGCGAAAACCGCCGCGGAAGGCATCGTTGTGCTCGAACAGGCAATCGCCGCCGCCGCCGGCCGCATCTCCATCATGCCCGGCTCCGGCGTGACGCTGGCGACGGCCGGCCAGCTATGGCCGCGCCTCCAGATCAGCGAAATACATGCTTCCTGCTCCGCAACCGTCGCCGAGACGGACGAGCGCGTCGTCGCCCTCGGTTTTTCCACCCCCTCGGCACGCCGCACGGATGCCGCGACGGTCAAGGCGCTCAAGGCATATTTCGCCTGAGATGGGCTGCCCGGAAACGAGCCCCGGAGATCGCGACGGGCTTTGGGCAAGATCATGAATCGACAAAGAAACTTTAGGATGCTCAATCGTTCATAAACGCATATGCTGTAGCCATGGATTGGCTGCGCAACATACAGTTATTGCAGCAGGGCAAGTTTCCTCGGGAGCAGCTGTGATCTGAACCATGTCGGTGGCGCCACCTCGCAAGAAAAGCATGGCTGTCTTCTGGATTGCGGCCGTTGTCATCGGCTCGATCATCCTGGCAACGGCACTTCTGGCCAACAACATGCGCAATCTCAGGGCGCTGGATAGCCGCTATCATCTCAATCTGTTTCCCCAGCCGGAACAGCAGCCGGCCCCTATGCCGCCAAAATCCGCCCAGGCGCAGCAACCGGCACCTGCCGCTGCGGCAAACACGCCAGCCGAACAAGTGCCAATGACAGCAGCCGGAGCGCCGAGGCACGACCGCATAAAGCCGACGGGTGAGGCCGCCATCCGACAATCGCCCGCAAAGAGATCCCACCTGCTGGATGCCCCGGTCGACGCTTTGCTGAGCGCTTTCGTGCGCAGCTGGCGGATATCAGGCCCGGTGCTCTGCGCCGATCTCGAAAAATTCGGCCTGTCCGTGGGGGAATGGCAGCAAAGCGAGCTGGGCGCCGGCACGTCGGAATGCAGCTACGCCCTCCAGAAAGGCGCTCCTGGCAACGCCAACGCGGCATCCTTCTTCATCATCGCCCGCGGCAAGCCGTCCGGCGAACTCGAGACTGTTCGCATTAAAGTGATCATGCCCGACAATGACGATGGAAAGGCCATCGCCGGAACCTTCGTCGATACCGTCGTCTTTCTGCTGAACGAAACACATTGGCTGGACTTCCAGGGCTCGCTGGATGCGATCGGCGCATTGCAGGACGTGACCCTGCAGGCTTTCGGCGCAAAGCTCGCTTTTTTCAAGGAGTTCCAGAGCAACAACAGCTTCAACCTGCAGCTGGAATTGCGCAGAACGGCGCCCGAACAGATCCGCACGGCCATCGTCTTCGATAAGGCGCGCTGGACATTGCCCTCCCCCTCTTCCACCAACTAGGCCATGTGCTTCACTTGGGCGTCTGCGCGGCCCGGTTTTTGTTGCGCTGCGCCATGGATGGTGCTCATATAGGCGACGATTCCGAAGGTCGGCGGATCACCGGCCGGCAGCACCATGTTTCCCGAGAGCACGAGGCGGTTTCCGAAGGGATTCATGCAAATCGTTCAATACGCCCGCCCCCAGCCAGGCGTTGGAAAGCTATGACATCTAATGGATTCGACAAACCCCAATCCGCAGGGTCAGACGTTCGCGGTCGAACGTGACCCGAGCCTGCGCTATATCATTCCCGCCGTGGTCGCCGTGGCCTTCCTGATGGAACAGCTCGATTCGACTATCCTCATCACCGCCGTCCCCGATATTGCCAGAAGCCTCGGAACGACTCCGGTGCGCATGAACCTCGCGGTGACGACCTATATCCTGACGCTCGCCATGTTCATTCCGGTGAGCGGCTGGTTTGCAGATCGCTTCGGCGCGCGCCGCATCTTCACCCTGTCCCTCTTCATCTTCACGATCGGCTCGATCCTGTGCGGCCTGGCGACCAGCCTGCCCATGCTGATCGCGATGCGCGCGCTGCAGGGCTTCGGCGGCGCGATGATGACGCCGGTCGGACGCCTTATCCTCATCCGCAGCTTCCCGCGCAGCCAGCTCGTGACGGCCATGACCTACATGACCCTGCCCGCCGTCATCGGCCCGGTGATCGGGCCGGTGCTCGGCGGTTTCCTGACGACCTATCTTTCCTGGCGCTGGATCTTCTGGGTGAACCTGCCCTTCGGCCTGATCGGCATGGCCATGGCGCTGCGCTATGTCGAGGATACCGAACGCGACGCGACGATCAGGTTCGATTTTCCCGGCTTCGTCATGGTCGGCCTCGGCTGCGTGCTGCTGCAATACGGGATCGAGAATGTCGGCCGGCCGACAATCCCGATCTGGGCGATCTTCCTCGTTCTCGCCGCCGCCGGCCTGCTGCTGGTCGGCTTCATCCGCTATGCGAGGACGGCGGAATCTCCGGCCGTGGACCTCACCCTGTTCAAGCTGCGCACGTTCCGCATCGGCACGCTGGCCGGCGGCATCTGTCGCGTCGGGCTGAACGGCGTGCCCTTCCTGCTGCCGCTGATGCTGCAGGTCGGCTTCGGACTGAGCCCGATCGTCTCGGGCACGCTGACCTTCGTCAGCGCTCTTAGCGCGCTCGCCGTGCGGCCGGTGTCGGTAAAACTGCTGAAGCTATACGGATTCGACCGCATCCTGACCTGGAGCGCCGTTTTCGGGGCCGCCGTCGTTGCCGGCTTCGCCCTGATCACGCCCGACACGCCGCACTGGTTCATCATCGTCTACGTTTTCATCTTCGGGCTGGCGCGTGCGGCGCAGTTCATGACCTCCAACACCCTGTCGTATTCCGATACGCCGGCCGCCCAGCTCAGTCGCGCGACCAGTCTCGGGGGCGTGCTGCAGCAATTGAGCGTCAGCTTCGGCGTCTCCGTCGCCGCCATGCTGCTCGGTGTTGTCACGCTGGATGGGTCATCGCTGACGCCGGAGAAATTCCACACGGCGTTCCTGCTGATGTCGGTGATCCCGCTGCTCGGCATACCCGCCTTCCTCAAGCTGCAGCCGGAGGACGGCGCGCAGGTGAGCGGGCACCAGCGCCGGCCCCAAAGATCGTCGTAGGTGATCGGGTCTTTTAAGCGGCGAGCGCCGAAGCGCGGGGATGAACGAGATGCTCGCGAAGCACCGTGCCGGAGCGATCGGCTTCCTGCATCAGCACGTCGTAGCTCCAGAGATCGGCCAGGTGCTGCAGCACGCGCTTGGCATCCATATCGTCCAGCAGCGCGCCGTTCAGCACGGTATGCCTGACCAGAAGCCGCCTGTCGCCGGCAAGGTCGACATCGACGATCTCGATATGCGGATCGATCCAGCCGACATCATATTGCCGCGACAGTTCCCGCCGGATGCGCAGATAGCCGCGCTCGTCGTGAATGGCCGCAACCCTTAGCCCCTCTTCCTCTTCGGGATCGTCCGTCAGCCGGAACATGCGCATCTTGCGCATCAGATGCGGGCTCAGGAACTGCGCGACGAAACTCTCGTCGCGATAATTCGCCCAGAGATCGCGCAGCACCGCCATGGCGTCTCCGGTGCCGGCGATCTCCGGGAACCACTGACGGTCCTCCTCCTTCGGCCTCGTCACGATGCGCTCGATATCCTGCATCATGGCAAAGCCGATCGCATAGGGGTTGAGGCCCGAATAGCGGGGATCGTTGAAGGTCGGCTGGAAGACCACGTTGGTATGCGATTTCAGGAACTCCAGAAAATCGCCGTCGCCGATGCCGCCGAGTTCGTGCAGCCGCGTCATGATGCGGTAATGCACGTAGGTCGCCGTGCCCTCGTTCATCACCTTCGTCTGGCTCTGCGGGTAGAAATACTGCGCGACATGCCGCACGATGCGGATGATCTCGCGCTGCCAGGGCTTCAGGCGCGGCGCCATCTTTTCCAGGAAATAGAGGATATTCTCCTGCGGCAGGCCGGCCAGCGAACGCCGCCGCTCCAGATCGAGGTCGAGGGTCTTCTTGCCATGTCCGGTGGGTACGGTGCGCCAAAGATCGTTGAAGATCTTCTCGTCATATTCGCGCCGCTCGCGCTCACGCTTCTCCTCGTCGCGCAGATCCGGCGTCTTCTTGCCGGCATAGCGGTGGACGCCGTGCGACATCAGTGCGTGCGCGGCATCCAGCGTGCGCTCGACGGCGGCATGGCCGTAGCGTTCCTCGCAGCGTGCGACATAGCTCTTGGCGAAATTGAGATAGTCGAGAATGCCTTCGGCATCGGTCCAGAGCTTGAAGAGATAGTTGTTCTTGAAAAAGTGGTTGTGGCCGAAGGCTGCGTGCGCGATCACAAGCGCCTGCATCGTCGCCGTATTCTCCTCCATCAGGTAGGAGATGCAGGGCGAGCTGTTGATGACGATCTCATAGGCAAGGCCGCGCAGGCCCTTGCGATAGAATGCCTCGTGATGAGCGAAGTGCTTGCCGAAGGACCAGTGCCTATAGAACAGCGGCATGCCGATCGAGGAATAGACGTCGAGCATCTGCTCGGCGGTGATGATCTCGATCTGATTGGGATAGACGTTGAGACCGAGCTCGTTGATGGCGATCTTCTCGCAGGCATTGTGGATCCGCTGGATGGTGGCAAAATCCCAGTCCGCACCTTCGAAAAGCCGTTCCATCGATGCCTTCGCCATCATCCGCTCCTTGTTTCCGCCGTCCGGCGCTGGAAGAGATCGTGGAAGACCGGATAGATCTGGCTGCGATCGCTGACACGCCGCATGGAAAGCACCGGCCAGGCCGCCTGGATCCGCTCGTAGAGCGACCAGATCGCCGAGCCTGACGAGATCGCGACGCTGCGCGATTCACCCACTTCGAGATAGGCGAAGTATTGGCAGATCGGCAGGATATCGCTCGTCATCAGCGCTGCCGTCGTCGCATTGTCGGAATAGGCATTGTCGCCATCCGAAGCCTGTGCCGCGTAGATGTTCCAGTCCGAAGCCGGGAAGCGATCGTGCACGATGCGCCGCATCGCCTCCAGCGCGCTCGAAACCTGCGTGCCGCCGGTCGCCGGGCTGCGGAAGAAGATCTCCTCGTCCACCTCCTCGGCCACGTCGGTATGCCGGATGAAGACGATCTCGACACGGCGGTACTGCCGGGTCAGGAAGATGTAGAGCAGCATGTAGAAGCGCTTGGCGAGATCCTTCATGTGCTCGGTCATCGAACCGGATACGTCCATGAGGCAGAACATGACGGCTTGCGCCACCGGCTTCGGCTCGTTCTCGAAACGCCGGTAGCGGATGTCGATCGGATCGATATAGGGGATGCGCCGGACCTTCGATTCCAGCATCTTGATCTCGGCTTCGAGCTGCGCGCGGCGCTTTTCGTCCGTGCACTGTTCCGCCTCTTCGATGAGCTTCTCGACCGTTTCCGGCTTCGGCCGATGCAGCGCCACGCGACGCATCATCGCCAGCCGCATGGTGCGGTTGATGGCAAGGTTGGCGGGCGATCCCGTCACCGAATAGCCTGAGCGTACCGGGTTGATCTGATCGGCCGATATCAGCCGCCGCTTGGCAAGGTCAGGCAGTTCGAGATCGTCGAGAAACAGATCGAGGAACTCGTCCCGCGTCAGGATGAAGCGGAAGGCATCCTCTCCGGTGCCGTCGCCGCCGGCTCGCGGCTTCCCGCCGCCGCTTTCAGGCCGCGGCAGGATGTCGCCTTCGATGAAGTCCTTGTTACCGGGAAGAATATGCTCCTTCAGGCCCTCCGGGCCGCGATGGAACCGGGGTTCCTCGGTTCCATCCAGGGGAATGCTGATTTCGCCACCTTTCAGAATGTCCTGAATGTCGCGTTTCTGAGAGGATTCATAAACCGCTCTCTGCACCAGCGCTTTTGCTCTTCGCAAAAATCGTTGACGATTTTCCAGACTTTTGCCGCCTGGGTTCAGGCGTCTGTCAACAATGTGCATTCCTTCTTCCTTGGTGGCTCATCCCGCCTGTTTCACACGCATGTACCATTCCACAAGCCGCCGAACCTGGCGCTCGGTATAGCTCCGCGCCATCATGCGCTCGACGAATTCACCATGTTTCTTTTCCGATTCGCCATCCTTCTTGGATCCGAACGAGATGACGGGCAGCAGATCCTCGACCTGGGAGAACATCCGCTTTTCTATGACTTCGCGGATCTTCTCGTAACTCGTCCAGGACGGGTTCTTGCCGCCGTGGCTCGCCCGCGCCCGCAGGCAGAACTTGACGATCTCGTTGCGGAAATCCTTCGGATTGGCGATACCGGCCGGCTTTTCGATCTTGGTGAGCTCCTGGTTCAGGAGTTCGCGGTCGAGAAGCTGGCCCGTGTCGGGATCCTTGAAATCCACATCCTCGATCCAGGCGTCGGCATAGTCGACATAGCGATCGAAGAGGTTCTGGCCGTAGTCCGAATAGGATTCCAGATAGGCCTTCTGGATTTCGTTGCCGATGAACTCCGCATAGCGCGGTGCGAGTTCGCTCTTGATGAATTCGATATAGAGCTTCTCGGTTTCAAGCGGCAGCTGTTCCCGGCGGATCGCCTGCTCCAGCATGTACATCAGATGCACCGGATCGGCGCCGACCTCGGTCGTGTCGTAGTTGAAGGTCGCCGCCAGCACCTTGAAGGCAAAGCGGGTGGACGCGCCGTCCATCCCTTCGTCGACGCCGGCCGAATCGCGATATTCCTGCACGCTGCGCGCTCTCGGATCGGTCTCCTTCAGGCTCTCGCCGTCATAGACCCGAAGCTTGGAGAAAGCGGTCGAATTCTCGTGCTTGGAAAGTCGCGTCAGGACCGTGAAGCGGGCGAGCGTTTCCAGCGTCGACGGCGCGCAGGGCGCGTCGCTGAGCTCGGATTCCTCGATCAGCTTCTCGTAGATTTTCTGCTCCTCGGTGACCCGCAGGCAATAAGGCACTTTCACGACGCAGATGCGGTCGATGAACGCCTCATTGTTCTTGTTGGCCTTGAAGGTCTGCCACTCCGACTCGTTGGAGTGCGCCAGAATGATGCCCGAGAAGGGTATCGCACCGATATTCTCGGTGCCGATGTAATTGCCCTCCTGCGTCGCCGTCAGCAGCGGATGCAGCATCTTGATCGGCGCCTTGAACATCTCGACGAACTCGAGAATGCCCTGGTTGGCGCGGTTCAGCGCACCGGAGTAGCTGTAGGCATCTGGGTCGTTCTGCGCCAGGCTTTCGAGCTTGCGGATATCCACCTTGCCGACCAGCGAGGAAATATCCTGGTTGTTCTCGTCGCCCGGCTCCGTCTTGGCGACGGCAATCTGCCGTAGCCGCGAGGGCTGGATTCGAACGACCTTGAAGCGAGAAATATCGCCCTCGAATTCTTCGAGGCGCTTCAGGCACCACGGGCTCATGAGTCCGGTCAGCCGCCGGCGCGGAATGCCGTATCGCTCCTCGAGCATCGCCCCCGTGGTGACGGGATCGAACAGGCTCAGCGGACTTTCGAAGACCGGGCTCAACTCGTTGCCGGCCTTGAGCACATAGACGGGATGCACCTCCATCAGCGATTTCAGCCGCTCGGCGAGCGAGGATTTGCCGCCGCCGACAGGCCCGAGCAGATAGAGGATCTGCTTGCGCTCTTCCAAACCCTGGGCTGCATGGCGGAAGAAGGCGACGATGCGTTCGATCGTCTCTTCCATGCCGAAAAAGCCAGCGAAGGCCGGATAAGTCCGGATGGTCCGGTTCATGAAGATACGTCCAAGGCGGGTATCCTTGGCCGTGTCGATCAGCACCGGCTCGCCCATCGCTGCCAGCAACCGCTCTGCCGCACTCGCGTACATGAGCGGGTCATCCCGGCACCCTTCCAGGTATTCGGAGAATGACATCTCGATTTCGCGCCGTGCTTCGAAAGAACGGGCGAACGTGTTGAATAGCACATCGTTGTTTAACATGGCGCCCCGTTAGCTTGCTATTGCAAATAAACGCTGGACTTAACGAGATCACTTATCCCGCTATATCTAAGGTGCGGTATGACTCGCTTCGAATCAATAGGTGATCTGTCAATAATTCGTACGCTTGATTCCGAATGTCATCAATATCTTGATGGGATCGCCCACCGAATTAATGAAACGCAACCCTGGGATTGTTGCGACCAACCACCACACGCGACGCTCTGCATAACATCGACGAGCACCTTTGGCGGGTATTCATGCGAATACCCGATCTCAAAACTGAATTGGTCGAAGCCAGCGTCGAGTTTCATTGTGCGCATGATTGGGGAGAAAAGATGGTGCCCAGAGCCGGAATCGAACCAGCGACACGCGGATTTTCAATCCGCTGCTCTACCAACTGAGCTATCTGGGCATCCGAGCTTCGCGTCGAAGGAAGAGCCTTGGGAGGCGCTGGGCGGTTGGTTCGCCCCGGAAGCGAGCGGGGTTATAGCATCTTGTTCGGCCATGTCCAGCAGCAAATGACTCTTTTTTGACAGGAAATCGAATTTTGACAATTCGCGAACAAAATGAATGAGTTCGTAAGATCGAACGGTTTTGGAAAACGGCATTCAGTCCTGATCGGAGCCGTCGGCCTTCGTCTCATCCTCGGCCACGGGGATGGCATAGGAGCCGTTGAGCCACCGGGAGAGATCGACGGAGCGGCAGCGATCCGAGCAGAAGGGATAATGGTCACGCACCGAGGGACGGCCGCATTCCGGACAGGGACGCGTCTTGCGCAGCGGCTCGACCTTGGAGCCCACCTTGATTTCCTCAGCCTTCGTCATGAGCGCTATCCTTCCTGCCATCCGGCGTGGACGTCGAATCCCTCGCCCGCGAGCAGCAGCATGGCTTCATAGAGCGGCAATCCGACGACATTGGTGTAGGAACCGACCAGCTTCTGCACGAAGGAGCCGGCAAGCCCCTGAATGCCATAGGCTCCCGCCTTGCCGCGCCACTGGCCGGAGGCAAGGTACATCTCGATATCGCGGCCGGAGAGCCGCTTGAAGCGCACCTTGGTTTCCACGACCTTCTGGCGGAGCTTCCGGTCCGGCGTAATCAGGCAGATGCCCGTATAGACGACATGGCCGCGGCCGGAGAGCAGATGCAGCGCCGCGGAGGCTTCATCGACGAATTCCGCCTTCGGCAGAATGCGCCGTCCGACGGCGACGACCGTATCGGCGGATAGGATATAGCTCCCCTGCCAGGCGGCATCGCTCTTGATCGCCGCGAACGCCGCCTCGCCTTTCTCGGCCGAAAGCCGCCGCGCCAGCGAGCGCGGGTGCTCCGATTTCTTCGGCGTTTCGTCGATGTCCATGGGCATGAGACGCGCCGGCTCGATGCCTGACTGATGCAGGAGCTCGACGCGACGTGGCGATCCGGAGGCCAGTATGAGCTTGTGTTTCAACGCCATCAGACCTTGACCTGTCATGCGGGAATAAGAACCGGCTCCAGAGCACGATGCCGAAAAATGTCAGCGGCTTTCGGGCAACATCATGCTCTGCGTCTTTGATTCCAGAGCCGGACTACTTGAAACGATAGGTGATGCGGCCCTTGGTCAGGTCGTAAGGGGTCATTTCGACCAGCACCTTGTCGCCTGCCAGAACGCGGATACGGTTCTTGCGCATGCGGCCCGCGGTGTGGGCGATGATCTCGTGCTCGTTTTCCAGCTTCACGCGGAATGTCGCGTTCGGCAGGAGTTCGGTGACGACACCGGGAAATTCGAGGACTTCTTCTTTCGGCATTAAAGCTTCTTTTCCTGTCGGTTGAGGTCGGCGCCCATGGCAAAAAGCCGGGGGTCGCCGGAAATTGCGCGGAAACTACACAATCATCGCGGTTTTGTGAACCTCGTTGACAAGGGTTTCTGCATTTGTTTCGTTTGCAGCCCTAAAGCGAGCCGCGATGTTCCACCAGTCTGCCCTCGATCAGGCCAAGAAGATAGTCCCGCACCTCGCGATAGGCGTCCAGAACCTGGTCGCGCGTTCCGTCCGTCGCCGACGGATCCATCGTCGGCCAGTAGATGACGTCGATGGCATTGGCCCGCGTCAGTTCCAGCGCGGCATGATGCGCCTCGGGCGACAGGGTGATGATGACGTCGAAGAAATCGTCCTCCAGTTCTTCGAGAGTCTGAGGCTGCCGCCGGCCGAGCGAGAGCCCGATCTCGGAAAGCACGACATCGACGAAGGGATTGCGCTCGCCGGCCCGCACGCCCGCGGACGCGATATAGGTGCCCTGCGGCAGCATCCTGCGCGCGATCGCCTCGGCCATGGGCGACCGGATGGTATTGAGGCCGCACATGAAGAGAATGGCCCCTGGGGATTTGCCGGTATGCGCGATCGCCTGCGGATCTTCCATCCCGGTCACCCGCGCCAGTAGAGCACGCAGACGAGCGTGAAGAGCCGGCGCGCCGTGTCGAAATCCACGGTGATCTTGCCGTTCAGCCGGTCCATCAGCGTTTGGGAGCCTTCGTTGTGGATGCCGCGCCGGCCCATGTCTATGGCCTCGATGCGGCTGGGCGTGGCGGAGCGGATCGCCTCGTAATAGCTCTCGCAGATCATGAAGTAATCCTTCACGATGCGGCGGAACGGGGTGAGCGACAGGATATGGGTGGCGACGACGGCGCCGTCTTCCGTGCGGATGTCGAAGACCAGCTTCTGCTCGACCAGCGACAGGTTCAGGAGATAAGGCCCGCCCGCGTGCCCCGCCGGCTCGAAGCTGTTTTCCTCGATCAGGTCGAAGATGGCGACGGCGCGCTCATGCTCGACATCGGGCGTCGAGCGGCCGATCGTGTCGTCCAGGACCACATCGCTCAGCCGGAAGACGCCCTTGGCCATGCCTTACCCCTCGAGATTGAGGCGGATCGCAACCGACCGCGCATGTGCATCCAGCCCCTCGGAATTGGCAAGCGCGATCGCCGCCGGCCCGAGTGCGCGAAGCTGCTCCGGACCGAGCCGGAGGATCGAGGTGCGCTTGACGAAATCCAGCACGGAAAGGCCGGAGGAGAAACGCGCGGAGCGGGCCGTCGGCAGCACATGGTTGGAACCGCCGACATAATCGCCGATCACCTCGGGCGTATGACGGCCGACGAAGATCGCGCCGGCATTGCGGATGCCTGAAAGCAGCGGCTCGGGATCGTCGACCGCGAGCTCCAGATGCTCGGCCGCGATGCGGTTGGCAAGCGGAATGGCTTTTTTCAGCTCGGAAACCAGGATGACCGCGCCGAAATCCCGCCAGCTCGTCGCCGCCGTCTGCGAGCGGCTGAGTCGCTTGAGCTGCCGCTCGACCGCCGCTTCGACAGACTTGCCGAATTCGGCGTCGTCGGTAATCAGGATCGATTGCGCGCTTTCGTCATGCTCGGCCTGCGCCAGCAGATCGGCGGCAATCCAGTCCGCATCGTTATTCTTGTCGGCAATCACCAGAACTTCCGAAGGGCCGGCGATCATGTCGATGCCGACGGTGCCGAACACATGGCGCTTGGCTGCGGCCACATAGGCATTGCCGGGGCCGGTGATCTTGGCGACGGGCTCGATCGTGTCCGTGCCATAGGCGAGCGCGGCGATCGCCTGTGCGCCGCCGATGCGGTAGATCTCCTCGACGCCGGCCATGCGGGCGGCGGCAAGGACTGCCGGATTGATGACGCCATCCTTGGCCGGCACGACGATGACGATGCGCTCGACGCCGGCGACCTTGGCCGGCACGGCGTTCATCAGCACCGAGCTCGGATAGCTCGCCGTGCCGCCGGGCACATAGAGGCCAACTGCCTCGATCGCCGTCCAGCGCGAGCCGAGGCCGACGCCGAGATCGTCCTCATAGATATCGTCCTTCGGCAATTGCCGGCGGTGATGCGATTCGATGCGGGTGGCGGCAACCTTCAGCGCGCCCAGAACCTCCGCCGGAACGGCGGCGATGGCGGCATCGATCTCCGCTGCGCTGACGCGCATCGGCGTCGCGGCAAAATCGACGCCGTCGAATTTCCTGGAGTAATCCGCGAGGGCAGCATCGCCCCGTGCCCGCACATCGTCGATGATGCCGCGCACGACGGCATTCACATCCTCGGACACTTCCCGCTTCGTCGTCAGGAAAGCGGCGAACTGCTGCTCGAACCCTTCCGACGCCTGATCCAGCCAGATAGCCAAAACTGATATTCCCTTCCGTCGAGGCCGCTGTCAGCGGCCGTATGCAACCGTTACAAGCCTATTCGCCGGCATCCGGATGTCGAGGCTTGTGCGCCGTTTCCCACGCGCCGCCGATATCCGCAAGCTGGGCCTCGATGCATTCGACATCCAGTGCAATGGTGGCCTTGCCGGCAAGGGTCAGCTCGATCGTGCCGTCCGGCCCCTCGCCCTTCTGGTCGAAACGGATGGCGAGCAGCGACAATACCTCGTCCCGGTTGCGCCGGTTGATGCCATTGGAGCGCACCGCCTGCACGCGCTTGAACACCAGCGCGGAACGGTGGCGTTCGTAAGGCTTGCTGCGCTGGTCCGATTGCTCCCAGACGAAGCGGTTGGCCGCGAGCGAAAACTGCTCCTGCTTCGGCGCATAAGACATGTCGCCGACCTTGAAGACGCTATCCTGCATATAGGCAGAAATGACATCCAGGTCCTCGGTGTCGAGTGCCATCAGCTTGAGATCGCTCATTCGTCCTTTATCCCCGATCGCGCCATTGGAACGCCAGGCAAAACACGATTGCCGACGTTTCTCCATTCTGGACATAGGATGCGAGCGCAAAAGACGCAACCGAAGAAAGCGGGCAGGCCCGCTCTCTTCACGACAAGAGATGGAATTGGAGCGTGTCGCGCAACGCCGTGTCGCAGCTTTGCGACAACGGGGTGCCCAAAACCGGGGAGCCGCTCCGCGAGACTAAGACAGGCCTTAGTCGCTGATGCGCTCGACCACCGCGCCGCAGCGCGTCAGCTTGTCTTCCAGCCGCTCGAAGCCGCGATCGAGGTGATAGATGCGCGACACCAGCGTCTCGCCTTCGGCGGCAAGGCCGGCGATGACCAGCGAGACGGAGGCGCGAAGGTCCGTCGCCATGACCGGCGCGCCCTTCAGCTTCTCGACGCCCTCGATACGGGCGGTCTGGCCGGAAAGCGAGATCTTCGCGCCAAGACGGGCGAGCTCCTGCACATGCATGAAGCGGTTTTCGAAGATGGTCTCGGTGATATGCGAAATGCCGCCGGAGCGGGTCATCAGCGCCATGAACTGCGCCTGAAGGTCGGTCGGGAAGCCGGGGAACGGATCCGTGACGATGTCGACGGGCCGGATGCCGCCGCCATTGCGCCTGACGCGGATGCCGCTCGCGGTCGGCGAAATATCCGCACCGGCGCGGCGCAGGCTTTCGAGCGCGGTGTCGAGCAGCGCGACATCGGTGTTTTCCAGCGTGACGTCGCCGCCGGCCATGGCGACGGCCATGGCGTAGGTGCCGGTCTCGATACGATCGGGCAGCACGCGATGGCGGGCGCCGGAAAGCGAGGTGACGCCCTCGATGGTGATCGTGCTGGTGCCGGCGCCGGAAATCTTGGCGCCCATGGCGATCAGGCAATTGGCGAGATCGACGATTTCGGGCTCGCGGGCCGCATTGCCGATGACCGTGGTGCCGCGGGCGAGCGTGGCGGCCATCATCATCACATGCGTCGCGCCGACGGAAACCTTCGGGAAGACATAGCGGGCGCCGATGAGGCCGCCCTTCGGCGCGGTGGCGTTGATATAGCCGCCGTCGATTTCCATGCTGGCGCCGAGCGCCTGCAGGCCCTCGATGAAGAGATCGACCGGACGCGTGCCGATGGCGCAGCCGCCCGGCAGCGAGACGCGCGCCTGACCCTCGCGGGCGAGCAGCGGCCCGATGACCCAGAAGCTCGCGCGCATCTTGGCGACCAGCTCGTAAGGCGCGGTCGTATCGACGATGGTGCGGCAGGTGAAATGGATCGTGCGCGAATAGCCGTCTTCCTGGCGCTCGCGCCGGCCGTTGACGGCGACATCGACGCCGTGATTGCCGAGAATGCGCATCAGCAGCTCGACATCGGCCAGATGCGGCACGTTTTCGAGCGTGAGGGTATCGCTGGTCAGAAGCGAGGCGATCATCAGCGGCAGGGCGGCATTCTTGGCGCCGGAGATCGGAATGATACCGTTGAGCTCGTTGCCGCCGACAATCCTGATACGATCCATATGTGCAATACGGGCGAGGCCCGCCTTTCCTGAAGTTCCGTGCGCCAATTCCACGCGCTTGGGGGAAAAGGCGCTCTTTAGACGAAATAGATTAAGGCTTCAATTCGTTTGATGATGGGCGACATCAATCATTGCGATTCGTCCCTTTTTGCGGCGGAATCCGCGCTATCCCCAGCCTTTGCGCCCGGCAGCCCATCCGTCTCGTCGGCGTGGCCGGCGCGCCGCGCCCGCACCTGCTGCTTGCGGCGGCCCAGATTTTCCCTGAGCTTCTGCGCCGCGCGCTCGCGGCGCCGATCCGCTTCCGTGATCTGCCTGGCATCCGCCCGCTCGCCCGCCTCGCCGCCGACCCCGCCCGGGGCCGAACCGCCCTGCAAAGCCTGCCCTTCACCGATTTTCGTCTTGTCCGCAGCCATGACTTCCTGATAGCCGAAAACCCCGCCCTTCAAAAGACCGACACATTTTTTCCAACGATCTTTCACAGAACTTGCAATTTGCGGCTTGCACTCCGCCCCGACCTATGGCAATAGCCGCCTCGCCCAATACGGCGCACCCACATCGCGCCACGGATTGCTGCTATAGCTCAGGGGTAGAGCACTCCCTTGGTAAGGGAGAGGCCGAGAGTTCAAATCTCTCTAGCAGCACCAGTTTTCTTCCGGAAAAACGCCTTAAGCCTCAATATGTTAGTGTTTTCTGTGGCTTCCGTTTCTCGGAGAGCTGTAAAACGCATCACGAGTCACAGCACGACATAGGTGGGTAACTACCGGCCCTTGGCCGCGTCTGGAGACTTGTATCCTGTATTGTCGGAAGGCAATTCTCCCGACCTCTTCACTGAGCGCGGGCTATCTTGAGGATCGTGGCGGAAAGCGCGAAGTCTCCTTTATGACCCATGAAGGTCACACGGCTGCGGACTATCGCTCGCCTCCCGACACTTCCACAGGGCAATGGCAACCCTTAGGCGAACTCCCCTTCACATGTATGCAATCTTGTGCGATCGTCCATGAGTTGTTTGTGGGGGAGACATCATGGCAATTCCCAAAGCCATATTCAGCTTCATTATTACTGTCGCCGTCGTCGGACTCTTCATCGCCGCTTATATCTTCTACCTGACGGCAGGCGCATACGGCGCGCAGCTGTGGTTCGGGTGGAGCGGCTGGTGGGTTGTGATACTCGGAGTTGCCTTGACGCTGATCCTTCGAAACATCGGCTTAATGGCCATAATGATCGTAGGAGCCTATGGCGCCTACTTCGGATGGCATTGGGAATGGTGGTGGGTCGGACTCGTATTTTTCCCAGGCTTTGCCCTGATGTTAGTTTCGGGGCTTTTCTCCGCCATAGTGGGACTTGCAAGTAGCCTCATGAAGTCGCGGCCCGTGTAGGCTTTTTGGGAATCACAATGCGAATTATGGGAAAGAACCATGAAGAACTATAACCACAGTCATCGGCACAGCGGAGGCGTCATCTCCGGCACCCATGCGGAAAGCATCACGGTAGGAGAACTTAGGGATGCTATTGCGGAATTCCCGGACGACGCCGAGGTGATCTTTGGAGGCTTCCCTGAAGGACGCCTCATGTTTTACCGCTTCAAGACTCGGGGATCGGCGACTTTACAGATGGAATTCAACCTAGAGCCTTATAGCGAAGAGGACTTCAAGTAGGTTACCTCGTAAGCGCCCAGTTGTCAGACCCAAATTATTGCCATCGCCTGAGGAGGCCCACCTTTGGCCGGAAATTAACGTGTAAATCCAGTGTATCGCGGGAGGAGCCCATTTGCGACCTTCGGGTAGTAATCAGCCTCCCCTTGAGTATATAAATTGGCAAGACGATTTAGCGGAGGCATGGATGGAAGTTAAAGAGATCACAGGAGAAGAGGCTATTGAAATTCTTGCCATGGAGGAGTCTCACTTCTGCGACCTCAAGAGCCGTGATATAGCTCCCGCCAAGCTTACACAGTCGATATCTTCATTCGCCAACACTGCTGGTGGAGAAATATTTGTAGGAATATCTGAAAATACCATAGAAGGCGTCAAGCAACGTACGTGGGTTGGCTTTGAGGATTTGGAGGCCTGCAACGCTATCCTACAGGTGTTAGACGGCATTGCTCCCTTGAGCAATTTCTACGGAGCGAGTTATCTAAGGTATTCAGCCTTTCCTGGTATAGTCCTTCATATCGCGCTTCAGAAGACGCGAAGCATAATCTATGCCACCAACGGCACGGCCTACATCCGTAAGGGCGCTCAAAAGCTCCCTGTGGCTGGAGACGAAGCGCTCAAACGGTTGGAGTTAGATAAGGGGATTTCGTCCTTTGAGGATGAAACCATAAATATTCCCCTTGAAGACATTACGAACTCGGTGACGACACTTGAATTTATGTTGAACACCGTGCCGACCTCTGAGCCAGAGGTTTGGCTAAGATCCCAATATTTGATTCAATCCGGTAAGCCGACAGTTGCCGGAACATTGCTATTCTCGGACTCGCCACAAGCGGCTCTACCTAAGCGGGCAGCTATCAAACTCTTTCGCTACAAGTCTGCTGACGAAGGAATTAACAGGGAAACGCTCGCATTTGATCCTTTAACAGTTGAAGGGCCTATATACGATTTGATTCAAGAGGGCGTCGTCCAGACGAAGGAGATTATCGAGGGAATTAAGAAACTTGGAGAAGAGGGCCTGGAGGATGTAAGCTATCCAGACGAAACGTTGCACGAGATCATTACCAACGCAGTTCTTCATCGGGATTATAGCCACCCAACCGACACTCAGATTCGCGTTTATGATGACCGTGTTGAGATCGAAAGCCCAGGCAGGCTCCCCGGGCACATCACGCAGGATAATATCCTTGACGAGCAATTCGCAAGGAATCCAAAACTTGTGCGCTTAATCAATAAATTTCCCAACCCTCCGAACAAAGATGTCGGAGAGGGTCTAAACACCGCTTTCGAGGCGATGCGCAAGATTCGCCTGAAAGACCCAGAGATAACTCAGGCAGAGAACTCAGTTATCGTTTACATTCGTCATGCTCGCCTGTCATCTCCGGCTCAGATCGTAGTGGAATACCTGGAGTCTAATGACACGATCACAAACCAGATCGGCAGAAACATTACCGGCATAAGGCGAGACGTCCAAATGAAAGATATTTTCGTGGCCTTGCGTAGACGAAAACTTATCGAACAGGTACCGGGCAAACGTGGGAAAGCTACAGCTTGGCGAAAAATGCGGCAAGCTAGCTCTTTAGATGACGAGCAGGAAACGACGGAGTCTTAACCTCCGTGGGACGGCCTTATCTCTGCCTCCCTTTCGACCGACAAGCAGGCAGACGTGATGTAATCTCCCCCAATTCCGCTACAATCCCCCGTATAACCCCTTCTCCCATCACATCCATCCTGGCCCGGGAGAGAAGCCTCAATGTCGAAACTACGCGTCGCCGTTCTGTTTGGCGGTCAGTCCAGCGAGCATGAGGTGTCCGTCATGTCGGCCCGCAATGTCGTCAGGGCGACCGATGGCGGCAGATATGAGATCGTGCCGATCCTGATCGACCGCGGCGGGCGCTGGCTGCTGGTGGAGGAAAAGGGCGGCGTGCTGCCGGAGCCGGTTGCCTATGAGGGCACGGAAGTTTGCCTCGTGCCGGGCGGCAAGGGCCGGTTGATGGCGCTGGAAGGGGCTGGCGGGCGCGAGCTGCCTGCGGTCGACGTGCTGTTTCCGGTGCTGCATGGGCTGAACGGCGAGGATGGCTCCATTCAGGGCCTTGCCCAGATCGTCGGCCTGCCCCTCGTCGGCTGCGGCATTCTGGGCTCGGCCAATGCGATCGACAAGGACATGGCAAAGCGCCTCCTGCGCGAAGCCGGCCTGCCCGTCGCCCGCTCTGTCACGCTCACGCGCGGCGACAAGCCTGATTTTAATGAGATCGCCGCCACGCTCGGCTCGCCCGTCTTCGTCAAGCCCACCCGCCAGGGCTCGTCGGTCGGCGTCAGCAAGGTGGGGGATGCCGCAGCCTTCGAGAGCGCGCTCACCGAAGCCTTCCGGCATGACCGCAAGGTGCTGGTGGAAGAATTCGTGCGCGCCCGCGAGATCGAATGCGCCGTGCTGGAAGAGCCTGAGGGCTCTCTCTTCGTCTCCGTGCCGGGCGAGATCGCCACGGCCGCGAGCCACGGCTTCTATTCCTACGAGGCGAAATATCTCGATCAGGATGGCGCCGTCGTCACCGTGCCGGCGGATATTCCGGCCGGGACGGCAGACGTGCTGAAGCGCATGGCGGCGGATGGCTTTCGCGCGCTCGGCTGCGAGGGACTGGCGCGCGTCGATTTCTTCGTGCGGCCGGATCAGAGCCCAGATCAGAGTATCGTCATCAACGAGATCAACACCATGCCCGGCTTCACCAATATCAGCATGTATCCCAAGGCCATGGGCGCATCGGGCATTTCCTATCCGGAGCTTATCAGCCGCCTGATCGAGCATGGTCTTGCGCGGGCGCGGCAGGCCTAGTTCATGCCAGGCTATACTGCCATAGCCCTCAGACCTTTTCCGTCTTCTTGACCTTCACCTTCGGCTCGACAGGCGCATCCGGCGTCGGCGCCAGCAGCTTTCTGAGCGAGGCGATCTTGTCCTTCACCAGCGGGCGGAAGCGGCTGGCGCGATAGGGCATGTCGGCGGCGCCATAGCCTTCCGGCCCGTCGTCATTGCCGCGATGGATCTCCTCGAGCTTCACGCCGATGAAGGTGCCGTCGACATAATGCGTGTATTCGCCGACCCAGCGGATGGTGTAGATCGTCCCCTTGCGGATCAGCTGATCGATGCTGACATGCTTGAACTTGTCGTCGATGCAGACGACCTTCTGGCCCACATGGAAATCGTAGCTCACCCTGCCCTCCTTGAAACGACGCAAGCAACCCGGCTGCGTCGTTGCCACAAGCATAGCCGCATATGCGCTGCCGAGTAAACGCGGGCTGAGGTCGCAGTCCGGATCGATGAAATGGCGGGACAGCTGCATATGGACATTTGGCCCCTCATCCGTCCTCTCACAGTTTCGTTTCGCTTAACTGTTCGAGTCCACCTTCTCCCCGCACGCGGGGCGAAGGGGTTGGGGGGTTGCCCACTCTCCCCCGTCGAAACGGGGAGAGGCCTGGGGTGAGGGGCACTTTTTACTTCATATGGATTGGCTTGCTCCGATGGTGGAAGGGGTTGTGCGGCAGCGATCCCATAGGCGACGACCCCACATGACTCGGTGACAAAGCAACCCGTTGACATCCTTCATGGAAGGCTGAAGATTGCGCGCCGCAAGAGCAGCCATAAGGCCTTGCTTCCATGCCCCTGTCCGATACCCGCAAGGCCGCCGAAGGCTCGTCAAGTTCATGTCCACCCTCCGCCTCATCGCTGACGACCTGACCGGCGCGCTCGATACCGCAGTCGAATTCGTCGGCGTTTACGGGCCGATCGAGGTGCTGCGCGACGATGCGCTTCCGGCAAGCCTGCCGGATTGTCTCGCGATCGATAGCGGCACCCGCGAAAAATCGGCCGCCGAGGCCGCGGCGATCGTCGGCCGCATCGCGCCGCTGCTGGAGGGGGCCGATCTTGCCTTCAAGAAGGTGGACAGCCTGTTTCGCGGGCCCTGGGCGGCGGAGCTCGCGGCCTGCTTTCGGCTGGGACACTGGCGTCAATGCATTCTCGCGCCGGCCTTTCCGCATCATGGGCGGCACACGAGGGGCGGGCGGCAGGTGCTGTTTGCCGGCAAGGACGCCTGGCGCGACGTGAGCGGCGATCTGGTCGCTCACCTGCAGGCGGAAGGGCTGCCGGCCTTCAACACGACATTCGCCCGGAACCCCGCCGGAGCCGGAAAGGGCCAGCCTGTTCCCGATGGCATCCATGTTTTCGATGCGCATTCGGACGACGATCTGGACGCCGTCATCGCATGGGCATCAACGCAGCTGCACGGACCGATCCTCTGGAGCGGCACCGGCGGGCTGGCCCGCGCCCTGGCGCGGAATATCGATCTGGCGACGCATCATCGCCCCCATGCAGAAAAGAACGCATCCGTCGTCCCCGTTTCGCGCCGGCTGCAAAGACCGGTGCTTGGCCTGTTCGGCTCGGATCAGCCGATCACGCTGGCGCAGCTCCAGGCCTGCGGCCCCTATTGGCTGAAGCTCTCGGAAGGCGCGAATGCCGATGCCGTCGAAAGCCAGATCCGGCAAGGCGGCGTCGCCATGGTCAGCCTCGACCTGCCGACGGGGCTCGAGCGCGACGATGCGGCAAGGCGGATCGAGGCGACCCTCGGCGGCATCGCCAGGGCCCTGCCGGCCCCGGCCACATTGATCGTCGCCGGCGGCGAAACCTTGCGCAATCTGTGCTCGGCGCTCGATGTCTCGGCCCTCAGCATCACCGGCCAGGCCGCACCCGGCCTGCCGCGCTCCACGATCATCGGCGGCCCCTGGAACGGGACGACGGTCATCTCCAAGTCGGGCGCCTTCGGAGGGCCCACTTTATGGCGCGATCTCTTGAATGAAAACGCGCTCATCGCCGGAGGAGAAGAACCATGACGCGGCACCTGGCAATCACCATGGGCGATCCCGCCGGCATCGGCCCGGAAATCATCGTCAAGGCCGCAGTCCGGCTGAAGGACAGGCTCGATGAAGGGACCTTGAAACTGACGATCATCGGCAGCGGCCCTGCCCTGAGGCTGGCCGAACGGCAACTCGGCCTCGATATCGAGATCCCCGAAGCGCTGATGGAGGACGCCTGGCCGAACCTCTGCTTCATCCAGGCGGATGCCGAGGGCCAGCCGATCCTGCCCGGCCTTCTCTCCGCCGATGGCGGCCGCATGGCGTTCAAGGCGATCGAGAAGGGCGTTCAGCTGGCCATGGCCGGCAAGGTCGGCGGCATCGTCACGGCGCCGCTTAACAAGGAAGCGCTGAACAAGGCCGGCTTCCACTATGCCGGCCATACCGAACTGCTGGCCGAGCTCACCGGCGCACGCGGCTCGGTGATGATGCTCGCCCATGGCAACATGCGCGTCAGCCACGTCACCACGCATGTCGCACTGGAGGATGTGCCCAAGCGGCTGACGCCCGAACGGCTGCGCCTCGTCATCGACCTCACCGACAAGGCGCTCAGGCACCTCGGCATCGCAAGGCCGAAGATTGCCGTGGCGGCGCTCAATCCACATGCAGGCGAAGGCGGTCTCTTCGGCCGGCAGGATATCGATATCTCCGCCCCCACCATCGCCAAGGCCGTGTCCGACGGGCTGGATATCGTCGGCCCCGTTCCCGGCGACACTGTTTTCGTCAAGCTGCGCGCCGGCCAGTATGACGCCGTCATCGCCATGTATCACGATCAGGGCCATATCCCGGTCAAGCTGCTCGGTTTCGAAATCGATCCGGCGACGGGGAAATGGATGGATCTTTCCGGCGTCAACATCACGCTCGGCCTGCCGATCGTGCGCACCTCGGTCGATCACGGCACCGCCTTCGATATCGCCGGCAAGGGCATTGCCAACGAGCGCAGCCTGATCGAGGCGATCGAATTCGCCGAAAGGCTCGCGGGCGACTGACATTCCGCCGCAATCCCCGTATCGGACGGCTGAAAAATTTCCGCAGCCCTGTCGGCCTTGCCGCTCTTCCTTCGTCCTTTGGATATCCAATTGGAAAGAGGAGCACCAAATGTCCAAGATTGCCCCATGCCTTTGGTTCGCACGGGAAGCCGAGGAAGCAGCGAATTTCTATGTTTCAATCTTTCCGGGCTCGCGGATCGACCATGTTCAGAAGAACATAGTCGATACCCCCTCCGGCAAGGCCGATCAGGTTCTGGTCGTGAACTTCACGCTCGCCGGCCAGCGCTTCATGGCGCTGAACGGCGGCAACCGTATCGAATTCACCCATGCGATTTCTCTGGAGGTGGATTGCGCCGATCAGGCCGAGGTCGACCGGCTCTGGAACGGGCTTGCCGCCGGCGGAACACCCGTGGCTTGCGGCTGGGTGACGGACCGCTATGGGGTTTCGTGGCAGATCGTGCCGACCGCGCTCGGCAAATATCTGTCCGATCCCGATGCAGCCAAGGCTGCCCGCGTCATGCAGGCCATGATGCAGATGGTCAAGCTCGATATCGCCGGGCTGGAGGCCGCCTATCGCGGCTGAACAGCCTGACCCTTCGGGAGGCTGCGATAAGCACGGCTTTCCCAGGGCAATGGCGAGGTTCCGGCCATTTCATCGATTTCGACCGCTGGTTGCCACCGGTACGGCTTGCAGCGGACCGATGCTTGGAATACCGTCGTTCGCAAACTCGCCGAAAGCGGGTTTCTCGATATCATTTCAAGCAATTGGACTGTCGCGGTCGTTCAGGCACGGCCCGGCGGGAAACGGCCGATTTCATGCAGCATCAACGGGACCGCATCGCTCTCACCGCGCACGATTATGCCGCGATCTATGCGCTGAGCGATATCCATGGCTGTTACGATGACATGGTCGCGGCTGAAAGACGCATCGTCGAGGATGCCCGTAGCCTTCCCGGCAGAAAGCTGCTGATGTTTCTCGGCGACTATGTCGATCGCGGTCCGCGCTCCAGCGACGTCCTGGCGCATCTCTGCGCGCCGCCGCCGGAAGGCTTCGACCGCTATGCGCTTTGCGGCAATCACGACGATGTCTTTCTGCGCTTTCTGGAGGACCCCGACGCCAATAGCCACTGGCTTGAATTCGGGGCGCTGCCGACGCTCGCCTCCTATGGCATCGATGCCAGACATGTCCTTTTCGACCTCGGCTTTTCCGTCACGGAGTTGCGCGACCTGGCGCTCAAGGCCATTCCGGCGGCGCATGTCGATCTGCTGCGGTCGCTCGCAGGCGCGGTCACTCTCGGCTCGACCCTCTTCGCCCATGCCGGCATCAGGCCGGGCGTACCGTTACACGATCAGACCGACGAGGATCTCCTGTGGATCCGCGAGCCGTTCCTGTCGGAAGGGCCGCAACTGCCGCTTCTGGTCATCCACGGCCACACCCCGGGTTCTCACCCCGTTTTCGGCAAGGGCCGCATCGGTATCGATACGGCCGTCTCCATGGGCGGCACCCTGACGGTCCTCAAGATCGCCGACGGCAGGCCGATAGTTCTGCCTCCAGGCTGACGCGCTCAACCCGAAAAAGAGAAGAGGCCTGGCCGCGCGATCTAGGATTTCTGCAATGCGTCGTCGGACCAGACACCGCTGAAACTGGCTTCGACAGGCCCGGTGAGGACGACGCTTCCGATACCATCCCATTTGACGTTGAAGCTGCCGCCATCGCAGACGACGTCCACCGAACCGCTCAGCAAGCCGCGCCGGATCCCGTTCACAGCCGCGCCGCAAGCGCATGATCCCGAACCCAGCGGAATACCGCCGCCGCGTTCCCATATGCGAAGCCGAATCCGCGTCGGATCGATTACCTGGACAAAATGCACGTTGGTCCTTTGCGGAAACAAGGGATGAGTTTCGATCTCAGGGCCAATTGCTTCGATCTCCACGTCTCGCACATCGTCGACAAAGAAGGTGCAGTGCGGATTGCCCATACTGCAAACCGCGGGAGAACCCGGCAAGGAGACCGCCAACGTGTCCATCTCGCAGGCGATCGGGACATCCCGCCAATCCAGCGACGGCCTTCCCATGTCGACCGCTATGAGATCGCCCACATCCTTGGAACAGGTCAGGAGCCCACGGTTGATCCTCACGATGACGGAGGAAGAGCCTGTTTCCCGCAACAGCTTCCAGGCAACGCCCCGCGTGGCGCTGCCGCAAACATCCAGCGTCGAACCATCCGGATTCCAGAATGCAAGGCGAACCGCCGCATCCTCGCAATCCGTCATGACCGCAAGCTGATTGAACCCGATCCCGCGGTTTCGGTCGCCCAGCCGCCGGACGATATCCCGGTCGATGAAATCAGCCTGGCCGCGCAGATCGACAATGACGAAGTCGTCGCCATTCGCATGCATCTTCTGAAAATTGATTGTCATTGCCGCATTTCCATCCACTCGAACTCCGGGACGATCGATTGTCGAGAATGCGTCATGAAGATATGGCCGACAAGGAAAACCGCCCGCAACTTTCATGTTGCGGACGGCTCGATATCATCCTGTCTTCATTCGGCGCTTCGGGTTGGCAGGAGCCGGAGCCGGCATCTGCTTCCCTCCGGCCCTACTCCGCCGCCATCGCGGGAGGAAGCTGGATGGTGTTCTGGTCGTCGTCGGCCTGATCCTTGGCCGGCGGTTCCGTCGACTTGTGCTTCGGCTCCCGGCCGAAGAACAAGGCATAGCCGGCGGGCAGCACGAAGATGGTCAGCACGGTCGCGACCAGAATGCCGCCCATCATGGCGTAGGCGAGCGGGCCCCAGAACACGCCGCGCGAGATCGGGATCAGCGCCAGCACGGCCGTCAGCGCCGTCAGCATGATCGGCCGGAAACGACGAACGGCCGAGCCGATGATCGCTTCCTTCCGGTCCATGCCCGCCGCGATATCCTGGTCGATCTGGTCGACGAGGATGATCGAGTTGCGGATGATGATGCCGAGCAGCGCGATGACGCCGAGGATCGCCACGAAGCCGAAGGGCGCACCGCTGATGAGCAGAGCTCCGGCGGCACCGATGATGCCAAGCGGGCCGGTCGCCAGCACCAGCATCGCCTTGCCGAAATGCTGCAGCTGCGCCATCAGGAGCACGACGATGATGACGAGCATGATCGGCGCCTTGGCGGCGATCGAGGCCTGGCTTTCGGCGCTGTCTTCGGCACCGCCCTGGATCTCGATCTTGTAGCCGGCCGGCAGGCTGTTTCTGAGATCCGCCATGTCGTTATAGAGCTTGGCGGTCACGTCGTTCGACTGCACATCGTCGGGCAATGTCGCCCGCACGGTGATGGTCGGCAGGCGATCGCGGCGCCACTCGATGCTCTGCTCCATCACGGGCTCGATCTTGGCGACCTGCGACAGCGGCACGAACCCGCCGGTATCCGTCGGAATATAGATGGAGTTCACCGAGGTCAGCAGATGGCGGCTTGCCTCCGGCTCGCGGGCCACGATCCCGACCGTTTCCTCGCCCTCGCGATAGTTGTCGAGGGTCGCGCCCGACATCGCAGCCTGCAGCATCTGGCGGATACGCTGCGAGGTGACGCCGAGAGCACGGGCGCGATCCTGATCGATCACCAGCTTCATGGCCGGCACCGGCTCGAGCCAGTCGTCGTGGATGGCGCCGAGCAGAGGATTCTGGGAGAAGCGCTGCTTCACCTCGTCGGCAATGTGACGAACCTCCTCCCGGTCCGGGCCCATGACGCGCAGCTGCACGGGCCAGCCTGTCGGCGGACCGAGGAACAGGCGGTCGACCTTGGCGCGAACGGAGGGGAAGTCTGCCGCGAGAATCCCGCGCATCTTGGTAATCAGACGCTCGCGTGCCGGCTCGTCCTTGGCCATGACCAGCATCTGGGCATAGTTCGGATTGGTGAGCTGCTGATCGAGCGGCAGGAAGAAGCGCGGCGCGCCCTGGCCGACATAGGTGGCGATGAAGCGCTTGTCCGGATCGTCGGCCATGCGCGCTTCCAGAGCCTGCGCCTGCCGCTCGACTTCCTTGATGCTGGTTCCCTCAGGCAGCCACAGATCGACCAGGATTTCCGGACGCGACGACTGCGGGAAGAAATTCTGCGGAATGAACTGGAAGGACCAGAGGCTGCCGACGAAGGCGGCCAGCGTCAGAAGCAACACGATGACGCGGTGGCGCACGGCCCAGGTCACAGAGGCCCGCAGGCGGCGGTAGAAGCGCGTGTCGAACACGTCATGATGCTCGCCGGCATGATGGCGCTGCTTGAGGATCATGTAGCCGAGCCATGGCGTGAAGTAGACGGCCACGAACCAGGAGACCACGAGC
The DNA here is from genome assembly GCF_053521765.1 of Rhizobium sp. A37_96. Classification (NCBI taxonomy): domain Bacteria; kingdom Pseudomonadati; phylum Pseudomonadota; class Alphaproteobacteria; order Hyphomicrobiales; family Rhizobiaceae; genus Rhizobium; species Rhizobium sp. A37_96. The sequence continues at coordinate 1,285,751 of NZ_JBNWDS010000001.1, forward strand.
GCGATGCCGACGACGTAGAAGAGCGTGCGGACATATTCGCCCGCCGTCGATGCCGCGAAGCCGACGGGAATGAAGCCGGCGGTCGTGATCAGCGTGCCGGTCAGCATCGGGAAGGCGGTCGAGGAATAGGCGAAGCTGGCGGCATCGAGCTTCACCAGCCCCTCTTCGAGCTTGCGCTCCATCAGCTCGACCACGATCATCGCGTCATCCACCAGCAGGCCGAGCGCGATGATGAGCGCGCCGAGCGAGATACGCTGCAGGTCGATGCCGAATTCGTACATGATGGCGAAGGTCGCGGCCAGCACCAGCGGAATGGCGATGGCGATCACCAGGCCCGAGCGCCAGCCGATCGACAGGAACGAGACGATCAGCACGATGACGAGAGCTTCGCCGAGCGCGTGCATGAACTCGCTGATCGCGTCGGTGACGACATCGGGCTGGTTGGCGATCTGGTCGACCTGCACGCCGACCGGCAGCGAGGTCTCGAAACGCTTGTAGGTTTCCTCCACTGAGGCACCGACGTCGGTCACCTTGTAGCCGCTCGCCATGACGACGCCGAGCTGCACGCTCGGATGGCCATTGTAGAGGAACTTGGCGGTATAGGGATCTTGCAGCCCGGCAGTGACGGTGGCGATATCGCCGAGGCGGGTTACCTGGCCGCCGGCGGTCAGCCGCAAGTTCTTGATGTCCTCGACCTTGTTGACGTCGCCCTCGACCGAGATGCGCACCGAACGCGTGGTGGTATCGACGCTACCGGCCGGATCGACGTTGTTCTGGCCGACGATGGCGTTCTTCAGGTCGTTGAGCGTCAGCCCGCGCTCGGCCAGGACCTTGGAGGAGACGTCGATATAGATCTGCTCCGCCTGGTCGCCGATGATGGTGGCCTTCTCGACGCCCGGCGTGGACAGCAGCATGTCTCGCGCCTGGATGGCGAACTTCTTCAGCTCCGGATAGCTGTAGCCATCGCCGCTGATCGAATGCAGCGTGATGAAGGTATCGCCGAATTCATCGTTGAAATAGGGACCGAGCAGGCCAGCCGGCAGCTCGTTGCCGATATCGCCGACCTTCTTGCGGATCTGGTAGAAGGCATCCTTCACCTGTTCGGTGTTGGTATCGCCCTTGATCTGGACCGTCGTGATGGCAAAGCCGGCACGGGTATAGGATTTGACCCAATCGAGGTGCGGCGTTTCCTGCAGCTTGCGCTCGATCTTGTTGACCACCTGGTCTTCCATGTCCTGCAGCGAGGCGCCTGGCCAGACGGTCTGCACGACCATGACGCGGAAGGTGAAATCCGGATCTTCCTTCTGGCCCATATGCGTGAGGCCCAGCGCCCCCGCGATGATGATGAGACCGAAGAGGAACCGCGCGATGCTCGGGTGGCCGATCGCCCAGCGCGACAGGTTGAAACGCTGCTTCCCGCCGGAAGTGTTGTTGATGGACATGGTTTCGCCCTCTCGATCCGGTCAGCGCACGACGTCCGCCGAAGCGGCGCTGGTTTCTGCGGAGGCCTGCTGAGCTGAAGCAGCCGGAAGCTTGACCTTCATGTTCTCGGTCATGAATTGCGTGCCGGCGGCGACGACGATATCGCCGGTCTTGAGCCCGTCGGCAATGCGCACGCCGTCATCGGCGAAATCCGCCACCTTGATGGCGCGGGAATGCACGGTGCCGGCGCTGCGATCGACGAGCCAGACGATCTGCTGCCCGTCCTTCTGCGCAAGCGCGCTCAGCGGAATGGAAACATAAGGCTTCGTATTGTCGGCAATCGCCTCGATCGTCGCCGTCATGCCGAGCAGAACCTGCGGATCGTTCGGCAGGCTCACGCGCACCGCGAAGGTGCGCGACTGATCGGCGCTGCCGGATACTTCCCGCACCTTTCCATCCAGCACGAGAGCCGTGTCGGACCAGAAGCGCGCCTTGACGTCCTTGCCGACCTTGAACTGGGCGATATCCATTTCCGGTACGGCGACCTGTACTTCCTTTTCGCCGTCGACGGCGACGGTGATGACGGGGGTGCCGGAGCTGACCACCTGGCCGACATCGGCATTGATTGCGGTGACGATGCCGTTCATGTCAGACGCGAGATCGGCGTAGGCCACCTGGTTCTTCGCCTCGGCGAGAGCCGATACCGCGGAATCCCGGGTCGACACGGCCTGTTCGTAGGAGAGCTCGGCCTGTTCGAGCTGCGACTTCGGCGAGACGTTCTTGTCGAAGAGCGTCTGGGCGCGGTTGCGGGCAAGCTCTGCCGTCTGCACCTGCTTTTCCGCGGCATCGAGATCGGCCTGCGAACGGCGGACGGCAAGCACGTAGTCGGTCGCATCCATGCGGGCGAGCACGTCGCCGGGCTTGACCCGCTGGCCGATATCCACATTGCGTTCGATAATCTTGCCGGCGACGCGGAAACCGAGGTTCATTTCCGTCCGCGCCCGCACGGCGCCGGAATAATCGAGCTTGCGCGTCGTGTCCGCCTGGGCGATTTCGACCACCTTCACCGGCCGGATCACTTCCGCTGTCTCTTCTTTTTTCTCGTTGCAGCCGGAGAGCGTCAGCCCGAGGGCGGCAAGCAGCGCCGCCCCGGCAACGTTCCGTATGGTAGTGGTCGTCAGCGAAACCATGTCGCTCTCCTATGCGAACAAAAACTGGCGCGCACCGGCTATCCGGTGCGCAGGCTGCTATTTCTTCAGGGCTCGGATGGCGAACTCGATGAGTTCTTCAGGTCGGGCCTGGTATGTCTTGTTGAGGCCCTGGGCGACCATCTGCGGGTGGCAGAGGTCGACGGTAGCCGCGCCGAAGCACTTGGATGCCACATGGGGGTCCTGATCGACGAACTCGCCGGCGGCGATGCCCTCAGCGATGATCTCGGTAATCACCTCCTGGATGCGATAGATGTGTTCCTCGATGACATGCCATTCCCGTTCGATGGCAATGACGACCATCTCGTGAACCTTCTGTTCGTCGAGCATGGTCTCCAGCGTCATCTTGTACTGGGCCATGGTATAGGCCCGCAGCCGTTCGGATGCGCTGATGGGCTGATTGCGGACGGATAAGGCCATCTGGTAGCTCTGATCGAGCATGCGCCCGCAGAGCGCCTGATGAATGTCGGCCTTGGAACCGAAGAAACGATAGATATTCGCCGTGGACATGCCGAGATCGCGGGCGATGTCGGCCACGGTCGTCTTGCTGTAGCCGTAGTGACGAAACAGCCTTTCGGCGGTTTCGAGAATCCGCGTGATGTTTTCCTGACGGGCAGAATCGGCGCTAACGTCGGGGAGGTCGAGCATAAGCAGAGCCTGATGGTTTACGAGTGACGATTTTCAACTTTCGTCACTCGTAAACCATCAGAGTGTCGATGTCAAGAAAACCGCCCACAACCGTGGGCGGTTTTCGGATCCTATTGATTACACCGAGAATGCGCCGAACAACCTGAAACAAGGGTTAAATCATCGACAACGCATCATACGGACCGGTATCGACATGTTCGGCATTTTGTCGCAGAGGCGGTTTAGCCGGCGCGAACTTCCAGCGAGATCGGAACAGAGGCGAGCGCCTTGGAGACCGGGCACCCCGCCTTTGCCTTGTTGGCAAGTTCGGTGAAAGTCGCCTCGTCGGCGCCGGGAACCTTGCCCGTCAGCGTCAGGTGGATCGCGGTGATGGCGAAACCGCCTTCGACGCTCTCAAGCGTCACCTTGGCCGTCGTCTCCATGCTTTCGGCGGTGAAGCCGGCCTCGTTGAGGATCAGCGACAGTGCCATGGTGAAACAACCCGCATGCGCCGCGCCGATCAGCTCTTCCGGATTGGTGCCGGCAACGCCTTCGAAGCGGCTGGCAAAGCCGTAAGGATAGTGATTGAGCGCGCCGCTCTGCGTCGAGATCTGGCCTTTGCCGTCCTTCAAGCCACCGGACCATTGAGCCGAACCTGTGCGATTGATCTGCATGTCGTCCTCCTTGTCGTTGAATGAGCTTCGGGAGCGGAACCCGCTTTCCCGCGATGACCAGCAGCAAATGATTTTCATCACCCGCCGCGCGGCCACCATAGACTTTCTATCGGTCGAAGACGACGCCGCCATAACAACGGCAGCGCCGCCTTGAGAAGATGCGGCACGGCGGATTGTTCCCTTCCGCGATAAGATAATGCCATTTAATCATCATACAAAATACTTGCTAATGTATGATGATTGACGTATCTTGATGCCCATACGGAAAACGTTTGAAACGAAGCTGGCATTGGCTGCGCCAAAAGCCCGCATAGGTCCCCCGTCACGAGATTTCGGGGAGCATGCAAAGCGGCGTGGAGGAGATAGGGTGAATTCTCTTGAAGGACAGGAGGACAGTTCCTCGGCTCAACCCGCGCGCCGTCCGCGCGTAAGAAGGAACGTCACCGCCTCGATCGCCGAAGACATCTGCGCCGAACGCTATCCCTCCGGCTCGACGCTGCCGCGCGAAAACGATCTTTGCCAGATCTATGGCGTCAGCCGCACGGTGATCCGCGAATCCCTCAAGGTGCTGGAATCGAAAGGGCTTGTGCGCGGCAAGCCGCGCATCGGCACCACCGTCTGCGATAGGGACGACTGGAACATTCTCGATCAGGACGTCCTGGAATGGATGGGCCCCTATATTGCCGATTTCGACATTCTCGGCTCCATCCTGGAAGCACGCCGCACCATAGAACCCGCGGCGGCCGAATATGCGGCGGAGCGCGCCACGGCCCGGGAAATTGCCGATCTGGAGCATGCGTGGCAGCAGATGCGTGACAGCGGCGATGATCCGGAGCGCTTCACCGAGGCCGACGTGACCTTTCACAAGGTACTGCTCGGCGCCAGCCACAACCAGGTCTTCCGCCGCCTGTCCAGCGCCATGCATGCCGGCCTGAAATATGCGCTCCATGCCTCCAACGTCGCCGCCCATAGCCGCGACGACGCGATCGCGGTTCACGGCGAACTTGTCGAAGCATTGCGCCTTCGCGACCGCGCCGCCGCGCGTGACTGCGCCCATCGCATGCTCGATCTTGCCGTCCGCGACCTCGCGGTCGAACGGCAGTCCCGCGATGGCCGGAGACCCATTTCCGATACCCCGAAATCCGCGGCGCCGCGCCGCTGATACAATCCGAAGCCGAACTGGAAGCATTCCCATGAAGATCACGAAACTGACGACCTACATCGTTCCGCCGCGCTGGATGTTCCTGAAGATCGAAACCGACGAGGGCATCGTCGGCTGGGGCGAGCCCGTGGTCGAGGGTCGCGCGCTGACCGTGCAAGCGGCCGTCCACGAGCTGGAGGACTACCTGATCGGCAAGGACCCCTTCCTGATTGAGGACCATTGGACCGTCATGTACCGCGCCGGCTTCTATCGTGGCGGCGCCATCCACATGTCGGCGCTCGCCGGCATCGACCAGGCGCTGTGGGACATCAAGGGCAAGGCGTTGGGCCAGCCGATCCATTCGCTGCTCGGCGGCCAGGTGCGCGACAGGATCAAGGTCTATTCCTGGATCGGCGGTGACCGCCCTTCCGACGTCGCCAACAACGCCAAGGACGTCGTTGCCCGCGGCTTCAAGGCGATCAAGCTCAACGGCTGCGAGGAAATGCAGATCGTCGACACCTATGACAAGGTGGAAAAGGCGGTCGAGACCATCGCCACCATCCGCGAGGCGATCGGCCCCTATATCGGCATCGGCGTCGATTTCCACGGCCGCGTCCACCGGCCGATGGCCAAGGTGCTTGCCAAGGAGCTGGAACCCTACAAGCTGCTCTTTATCGAGGAACCCGTCCTCTCCGAAAACCGCGAGGCGCTGAAGGAAATCGCCAACCATTGCTCGACGCCGATCGCGCTCGGTGAGCGCCTCTATTCGCGCTGGGACTTCAAGTCGGTTCTGTCGGACGGCTATGTCGACATTCTTCAGCCGGACCTTTCCCATGCCGGCGGCATCACCGAATGCCGCAAGATCGCCGCGATGGCGGAAGCCTATGACGTGGCGCTGGCGCCCCATTGTCCGCTCGGCCCGATCGCCCTTGCCGCCTGCCTGCAGGTCGATGCGGTCAGCTACAACGCCTTCATCCAGGAACAGAGCCTCGGCATTCACTACAACAAGGGCAACGACATCCTCGACTACATCTCCAACAAGGAGGTGTTCCAGTATGCCGACGGTTTCGTGTCGATCCCGCAGGGTCCCGGCCTCGGCATCGAGGTGGATGAAGCCTATGTCATCGAGCGCGCCAAGGAAGGCCATCGCTGGCGCAATCCGGTCTGGCGCCACGAAGACGGCAGCGTCGCAGAGTGGTAGGATCGTGACCTTCTTCTGACGGAAGAAGGATATTACATCCCCAAGGTTCAAGGGCCCGACAGCAGCACATCTGCGCTGTCGGGCCCTTTCTTTTGACCGATGCTCTCTTAATCCGGCACCTTTCCCCTTTGCCGCGCTGCGGCGAAGACGGTCGATGGGCGGCCACGCCGTCAGATCCGGCGTCTCGTCTGCCGATGTTTCCGGCGATAGTCCGGCGCCGTCGCGGCAAGTCCGCTTTCGCCCTGGGCCAGCGGCCGCACCCTTCAAAAAGTTGCGCCTGCAGTATCGGCGCAGATACTGCAGGCGCTTCATGCGTCTCAACAAGCCCCCAGGGAGACGCATTACCGGAGCATGGTCACCAAAGGCGTGGAGTGCCCTTTGGCTCTGACCATGCTCAAGCAGGCAATTTCAAACTACTCCCGCTCGCCGGTGAAATTGAGCAGCAGCTGGAAGATGTTGACGAAGTTCAGGTAGAGCGACAGGGCACCGAAGACGGCGAGCTTCTGCTGCGATTCCTGATCGTGGTTCTCGGCATACTGTTCCTTGATGTTCTGCGTATCCCAAGCGGTCAGGCCGACGAAGACGACGATGCCGATGATCGAGATGGCGAACTGCAGCGCGCTCGAACCCAGGAAGATGTTGACGATGCTGGCGATAACCACGCCGAACAGGCCCATCATCAGGAACGAGCCGATGTTGGAAAGATCACGCTTCGTCGTGTAGCCGTAAAGGCTGGTCGCGCCGAACATGGTCGCGGCGATGAAGAAGGTGCGGGCGATGCTCGTGCCGGTGAAGACCAGGAAAACCGAGGCCAGCGAGAGGCCCATGACCGCACAGAACGCCCAGAACATCGTCTGCGCCGTGCTGGCCGACATGGACTGGATGCGGAACGAGAAGAAGAGCACGAAGGCGAGCGGCGCCAGCATGACGACCCACTTCAGCGGGCTCTGGAAAATCGGCACGTAGAGCGCCGGCGTGGTGCCGACGATCAGCGCGACGATACCGGTCACGACAAGGCCGATGCCCATGTAGTTGTAGACGCGCAGCATGTGCTTGCGCAGACCTTCGTCGAAGAGCGCCTGCGAGCCGGCGGCGGCTCCGAAGCCGTATCGCGGATTGGTCGGATTCATGGTCGTTCTCCTTTAACTCAAACTAGTACAGGCTGCGGGCAAGCTTTTCGGCATCGCCGTCGAGCTGACCCGCCTGGCCATTGCCGATCAGCGCATAGGCGACTTCGCCGATCTGCCAGTAGGCAGCCTGGACGTCGTCACGCTTGATGTGACTGACCTCCTGCACGGCGAAATTGCCCGGACGGACGGCGAACAGTGACAAATGCCCGTCCTTGCCGGCATCGACCATCATTTCGACACTCGGGCCAAACTCGGACGGATAGATCTGGGCATCGGTGACGCGCCAGTCGCCTGGCAGGTCCGGCAATACGATTGCCGTCGACGCGCGGATTTCTTCCGGATTGTAATTCTCCGCCACCGATTGCGGCTTGACCTCTTCGCGCACCGTGGTCGTCTTGTAGGCGCGCACCGCATCGTCGACGAACGCCGGCGCCGGCACGGACGCATTGACCTCGCTCGCCGTGAAGGCGCCGAAGGACGTATGCGCGACCCAACCGGTCATCACCAGCACGGCAACGGCGGCAACGCGCTGGAAAGAGCCCAGCATGCGGCCGTAGACCAGCCCGCGCTCGAGCCGTCGCGCGGCTTCCCGCGTTTCTGCCCGGACCACATGGCTTTCCCCGGCCAAGGCCATGCGCAACTCGCCACGGATGCTCATGTCGGCCATCACCTTGGCGGCGATCTCGGGATGCTCCGAGAGGTAGGATTCCACCTCGACACGGCGGCCGAGAGTGAGCTCCCCATCGACATAGGCGTCGAGATCGGTATCGATGATCGGATCAACGATTTTCATTGCCGCCTCCCTCGATAAGCCGCAAATGGGAGACCTTGGAGGTCGCCTCTTCGAAATTTCTAAGGCTCGTCCTTGCCCGCGCGATGCGCGACATCAGCGTGCCGACAGGAATGCCAAGCGCCGATGCCGCCTCCTGATAGGAAAGATCCTCGATCGCCACCAGATGCAGCGCCTCGCGCTGCTCTTCGGGCAGGTTGAAAAAGGCCTCACGAACCTGGCTCAGCCGCACCGTATGGTCCTGCGACGCCGGCAACGCCGTCTCCAGCTCGGCCGCCGCCTCTTCATGGCGACGGTTCAGCGACTTCTTGTGACGCAGGCGATCGATATGCACATTGTGCAGGATCGACAGCAGCCAGGTGCGCAGGTTGCCATCGCGCCGGAAAGATGCCTTGCGCTCGTATGCCTTGACCAGCGCGTCATGCACCAGGTCTTCGGCCTCGTCCGCATTGCGCACGAGCGAGCGGGCATAGCGTCTCAGCGAACCGAGCTGCCCCAAAACATCGAATGTGCGTCCTTTGCGTTCCATACACCTATATACGGAAGCACTTCGGATTCTATTCCATGACTTGTCGAATATTTTTTGCCGATTTTCACATCAGCACGAAATCCTTCGGCTGCGGCAGCGGCGGCAGGTCGGTTTCGCCGAGCGCTTCGCGCAGATTGATCTCGATCGTATCGGCAAGGGCGCCGATGGCGAGCGCATTGGGGCGCTGGCCGAACGGGTCCTCCAGTTCGTCGCCGAGCGCATCGAGACCGAAGAAGGTGTAGGCGATCAGGGCCGTGACGAAAGGAGAGCCCCAGCCGAGCGTATCGACATAGCCGAAGGGCAGCAGGAAGCAGAAGAGATAGGCGGTGCGGTGCAGCAGCAGCGTATAGCCGAACGGCAGCGGCGTGTTGCGGATGCGCTCGCATGCGGCCTGAACGGCTCCCATCTGGCCGATGCTGATATCCAGCATCTGGTATTGGATATCCGAGATCGCGCCCGCGGCCTTCGATCGCGCAAGATCGGCCGACATCAGGCGCAGGATGAGGTCCGCCCGGTTCCGGGCCGTGCGATAGAGATCGGCCTCGCCTGCCGTCAGCAAACGCAGCACCTTGCTCTCATCGCTGCCCGGCCGCAGCTGGCAGACAAGCGCCTGCGCGAAAGCCATGGTCAGGCGCAGCAGGTTCTTGCGCATGTCGCCGCCCGCCTCGCCTTCCGCTTCAAGCACCAATGTCTGGCGGGCAAAGCCGCGGGCAACATAGACGAGCTGCCCCCAGTCGCGCCGTCCCTCCCACCAGCGGTCGTAGGCGGCATTGTTTCGGAAGCCGAGGAAGATCGAAAGCGCTATGCCGAGCAGGGAAAGTGACGAGCCGTTGAAGGAAACGACCAGGTTCGGGCTCTCCTCATGCCCCCAGACGATCAATGCCGACATCAGGAAGATGACGATGATCTGCGGAAGGATGCGCCGAATGATCGAACCGCGAACGATGAAAAAAAGCTGCAGAAGATTCGGCCGGTCGCGGACGATCATGGCGAAGCGTACTCTCGATGACTATCTGGTGAGCCAGCAATACACCAGACGAGCAGGGAGTAACGAGCATTTCTTGCAAGGCGACAGTGACCGGTGAGCATCCCTCGCCGGTCACCGAGCCGTCAGTTCGCGCTGGCGCTCGCCGTCACCAGAACCGGGTCGGCGCGATAATCCTTGGGAAAGAGATGCTCCAGGTTCTTCACCTTCGGCAGGTCGTTGATGACGATATAGGGATAGCTCGGATGGGTCGTCAAGAAATCCTGATGATAGTCCTCCGCGGCATAGAATTGCCTGGATGGCTCGATCTTGGTGACGATCGCGGCATCGAAGACCTTGGCGTGATTGAGCTGGTCGATATAGGCCCGGGCGATATCGGCCTGCGACTGGCTGGTCGGGAAGATGGCCGAGCGATATTGCGTGCCGCTGTCCGGTCCCTGATAGTTCAGCTCGGTCGGATCATGAACAACGGAGAAGTAGATCTGCAGCAGGTGCCCATAGCTGATCTTGTGCGGATCGAAGACGATACGCACCGACTCGGCATGGCCGGTATCGCCCGTGCTCACCATTTCATAGTGCGCCGCATCCTTGTTGCCGCCGGCATAGCCTGACGTCGCGCTGACGACGCCGTTGACATGCTGGAACACGCCCTGCACGCCCCAGAAGCAACCGCCGGCAAGCACGACCGTTTCCGTCCCTGCCGAAGCCGCCTTTTCGTCCTGGCTCGGCGGGGGAATGACGCGCGCATCCTCGGCCGAAGCACGGCCGACAAATTGCAGCGCAACTCCACCAAGCAACACCGCACCCGCCGCGAGACCGGCAAAGCGGGTGACGCGTGCCGAATACATGCGGATCATGTCCGTCGATAAAGTCTTCATGATGATTTCCTCTCGACCGAGATTGTAAATGCTCCGGTCACAAGGAAATACGGGAAGACAGGCCCTTTTGTTACACACGCCCGCGTGAAACACCGAAACGTGAACGAAGCGCCGGAAAGGATCAGTAATGCGGCGGCTTCGTAATGGCTGGCGCGTCGAGCGACTGCTCCTCCAGCGTCAGGAAGCGCTCCGTCAGCCGATCGAGCTTCTGGCGGGTCTGCTCGACGACCTTCCATTGCTCCGCGAGCTGGTCGGACAGTTCCTCGATGGTCTTCGCCTGATGGGCGACCGTTTCCTCGAGTTTGATGATGCGGCTCTGTTCGTCTGACATATCTGATCCCTTTCGCAACGATCTATAACACCGGGGCCGCCGCGTACAGTGCTCCCGGTCGGCGTGAAGCGGTCGCCGGCGCCGTTTGACGGCGATGTGACAAAACTGAAAAACAGCTGAAAAGACCCGTTACCTAACTGACATGGGGGCCTTCTAAAGAAAGCGCAGAGACGCGCCGGTTTGAAGGCAATCCCTTTGGCGCACCCTTTCTGAAGACTTCGGAGAAGCGCCTTGAAGATCATCCAGATCACCGACACCCATTTGAGCCCCAACAAGCCGCATTTCAACGGCAACTGGGAACCGCTGGCGAAATGGATCGAGGCAAGTGGCGCCGACCTCGTCGTCCATACCGGCGACTTGAGCGTCGACGGCGCCGACAAGGACGAAGATCTGATCTTTTCAATGGAGATGATGCGGCAGGTTTCCGTGCCGATGCTGATCGTGCCCGGCAACCACGATGTCGGCCACCTGCCCGGCTCCCATCAGCCCGTCAATCCCGAGCGGCTGGACCGCTGGCGCCGGCTCGTCGGCCCGGATTACTGGGCGAAGGATGTCGACAACTGGCGGCTGATCGGCCTCAACAGCCTGCTGATGGGCTTCGAGGATGCCGAGGAGCAGAAGCAGTTCGACTGGCTGCAGCATATGCTCGAAAGCCGTGGCGACCGCCGCGTGGCCCTGTTCGCCCACAAGCCGCTGTTCGTCGATGCGCCCGACGAGGGCGATACCGGTTACTGGAGCGTGCGCCCGGCACAGCGCCGCCGGCTCTATGATCTGATCTCGGCCCATGACGTCGCCCTGTTCGGCAGCGGCCATCTGCACTGGACCTGGGAAGGCCGCTTCAACGACACGAACCTGGTCTGGGCACCGCCCGGCGCCTTCATCCTCGACAAGATGGAACGCGAAATGCCGGGCGAACGGCTGATCGGCGCCGCCGTCCACGAGCTTGGCGAGAACGCATCGACCGAAATCGTCGCCGTTCCCGGCATGACCGCCTACTTCCTCGACGACGTCGTGATGGAAGTCTATCCGCTGGCCGCCCCGAAGCTCCAGAAGGAGTCGACCGAATGAGCGCACTCTCGCTTCGCGGCATCGCCAAATCCTTCGGCGGCAACGCCATCCTCAAGGGTGTCGATCTCGACGTCGAGCCGGGCGAATTCATCGCCCTCGTCGGCCCGTCCGGCTGCGGCAAGAGCACGCTACTGCGCATCCTCGCAGGGCTCGACCATGCCGACAGCGGCGAAATCATCCTCGGCGGCAACGACGTTTCCGGCGTTGCGGCGGCAGACCGCAACATCGCCATGGTCTTCCAGTCCTACGCGCTCTATCCGCATCTGACGGCCTCGGAAAACATTGCCGTGCCGCTCGCCATGCGCCGGCTGACGCGCACGCAGCGCCTGCCCTTCATCGGCTCGCTGATCCCCGGCCAGCGCGCGGTGCGCTCCGGCATCATCCGCGACGTCCGCGAAATGGCGGTCTCGCTGAAGATCGACCACCTGCTCGACCGCAAGCCCGGCCAGATGTCCGGCGGCCAGCGCCAGCGCGTGGCGCTGGCCCGCGCCATGGTGCGCCGCCCGAGCGTCTTCCTCATGGACGAGCCGCTTTCCAATCTCGACGCCAATCTGCGGGTCCATGCCCGCGGCGAGATCGTCGACTTGCATCGCCGCGCCGGCGTCCCCACGGTCTACGTCACCCACGACCAGGCCGAGGCTCTGTCGATGGCCGATCGCGTCGCCGTGATGATCGGCGGGCAGTTGCTGCAGCTCGCCTCGCCGCAGACGATCTATGACGATCCCTCGCATATCGAGGTCGCCCGCTTCGTCGGCCAGCCGCGCATCAACCTTCTGCCGGCGCTGGCCGAAAACGGCGTCGTCGCCTTCGGCGGCATCCGGCTCGCGCTGGAAGACGGCAGCTTTGCCGGCAACACCATCACGCTCGGCATCCGCCCGGAATTCGTAACGCTCGCCCAGGGCCGTCAGGACGCGATCGCAGCCCGCATCGAGCGAATGGAATTCCTAGGCTCCGAAGTCATCCTCCATGCCAGGCTCGACGCCATCGGCGAGACCATGATCGTCAAGCTCACCCCCGCCGAGGCCGCCGGCCTCTCGGCGGGCACGCCCGTCGCACTGACGCTTGCGCCGGAGCAGGCCATGGTCTTTGCCGAGGACGGCAGCCGCCTGCGCACCGTTCCGCTCACCGTGGACGCCACGCGGGAGAAGGCGCATGGCTAGCATTGCCGCCACATCCCTGCCGATGCGGGCGGCGGCGGCACGCGAGCGCGGCGAAGCCCGCACGGCGCTGCTGTTCGCCCTGCCCGCCATCGTTCTCATCGTGCTGTTCATCCTGGTACCGATCGTCGCCGTCGTCGTGCTTGGCTTCACGGATTTCCAACTTGGCGACAACAGCCTGCGCTTCGTCGCCTTCGAAAACTATGCGCATCTGCTGAAAGACCGCACCTTTCTGAAATCGCTGTGGAACACGACGGTCTATACGGCAATCGTCGCACCCGTCTCGATCGTGCTCGGCCTCGGCGTCGCATTGCTGATCGAGAGCGAGGGCATCGGCCGCAGCTTCTTCCGCACCGCCTACTTCCTGCCCGTCGCCTCGCTGATCGTGGCGATGGCGACCGTCTGGCAATATCTCTTCCATCCCACCATCGGCCCGATCAACGCGCTTCTGGCGGAAATCGGCGTGCGCGGCCCGAACTGGCTCGGCTCCTCGGCCACGGCCCTCTACAGCCTGTCGATCATCGGCGTCTGGCAGTCGGTCGGCTTCAACATGGTGCTGTTTCTGGCCGGCCTCACCGCCATCCCGCGCGAGCTCTATGCCGCTGCCGAAGTGGATGGCGCAAAATCGGCATTCGACCGCTTCTGGCTCGTCACCTGGCCGATGCTCGGGCCGACGACGCTCTTCGTCACCACGATCAGCATCATCAACGCCGTGAAGGTCTTCGACACCGTCAAGGCATTGACCGACGGCGGCCCGAACCATGCTTCCGAAGTCCTGCTCTTCACCATCTACCAGGAAGGCTTCGTCTATCTGCGGGTCGGCTATGCCTCGGCGATGACCACGGTGTTTCTCGCCATCCTCGTGGTGCTGACCTTCCTGCAATATCGCGTCCAGGACCGGCAGGTACACTACACATGACCTCCACAGCCTTCACTCCCGGCCGCATCCTGCGCCTCTCCCTGCTGGTCCTCGGCTCGCTCGTCTTCCTGGCGCCCTACATCTTCATGATCTCGACGGCCGGCAAGGCGCAGGACGATATCTTCACCTCGGCGCTGAAGCTGATCCCGACGCATTTCTTCTACATCGAGAACATCACCAAGGCGCTGAGCAAGGTGTCGATGGGCACGCTGCTGTTCAACGGCGTCGTCGTCTGCGGCCTGATCTTCTTCTTCCAGGTGCTGATCGCCATTCCCTGCGCCTATGCCATGGCCAAGCTGAAGTTCCCGGCCGCGCGCACCATGATGGTGCTGGTCATGCTCGGCCTGCTGATCCCGATCCACGCGACGGCGCTGCCGCTCTATGTCGGCTTCAACAGCCTGTCGCTCCTGAACAGCTACACGGCCCTGGTCGCGCCCTTCTCGATCTCGGTCTTCGCGATCTTCATGTTCCTGCAGTTCTTCCGCGCCATGCCGGACGATCTGATCCATGCCGCCCGCCTCGACGGCATGTCGGAACTCGGCATCGTCGCCCGCGTCATCGTGCCGAATGCGTGGCCGGCAGTCACGGCCTTCGCGATCTTCTCGGTCGTCGCGCACTGGAACGACCTCTACTGGCCGCTGATCGTCATCAGCAAGCAGGACTACGCCACGCCGCCGCTGGGCCTCATGTATTTCCGCGCCGCCGAAGCCGGCGACGACTACGGCGCGCTCATGGCGGCGACCCTCATCATCACCCTTCCCCTCGTCGTCGCATTCCTTCTGGCACAGAAGCGTTTCGTCGAGGGCATCACCATGACCGGTCTCAAGGGCTGACCGGTTCGAAATTTGAAAACGGAGAACGAGCGATGAAGCATATCACCCAGATTCTCGCCGCCGCGGCCATTTCGATGGTCGTGTCGGTCCCGGCCTATGCCGAAACCACCCTGACGGTTCACTATCCCATGCCGGGCTTCTTCAAGGACGTGATGGACACGATCTCGAAGAAGTTCATGGAACAGAATCCCGACATCAAGATCCAGTTCGCCGCCCCTTCGGCCACCTATGAGGAAGGCATCCAGACCATCCTTCGCCAGGCCGGCACCAGCGAGATGCCCGATGTCACCTTCATCGGCCTCAACCGCCTGCGCATGATGGACGAGCGCAATGTCGCCGTCGATCTCGGACCGCTCGTCCAGAAGGACGGCAACATGGCCGAGCAGGGCTTCTCCGATACCATCCTCAAGCTCGCCCAGGTCAAGGGCAAGCAGGTCGGCCTCGCCTTCGCGACCTCGAACCCGATCATGTATTACAATGCCGACCTGGTGAAGGCTGCCGGCGGCGACCCGGACAACCCGCCGAAGACCTGGGACGAAGTCCTGACGCTCGCCGGCAAGATCAAGGCGCTCGGCAACGGCGTCGACGGCATCGACTTCCGCTGGCAGGGTGACGACTGGATGTTCTCCGCCCTCCTCTTCGGCGCCGGCGGCAAGATGCTGAGCGACGATGAGACCAAGGTTGCCTTCAACGGCCCCGAGGGACAGAAGGCCGTCGACATGATCGAGCGCATGGTCAAGGAAGGCGGCATGCCGGTCTTCACCAAGGCTGCCGGCGAACAGGCCTTCGCGGCCGGCAAGGTCGGCTTCGAATTCCAGACCACCGGCGCGCTCATCAACACCATCAAGAATGTCGGCACCAAGTTCGACCTGCGCACCGCGAAGATCCCGCTGATCGATCCGGTCAACGGCCGCCTTCCCACGGGCGGCAACGCCGTCGTCATCCTGACGCATGACCCGGTCAAGGAAGACGCCGCCTGGAAGTTCGCCAAGTTCGCCGCCGGCCCCTACGGCGCATCGGTCGTCGTTCCCGGCACCGGCTACGTTCCGAACAACGAACTCGCCGCCAAGTCTTCGGAATATCTCGGCGACTTCTACAAGAAGAACCCGCTGTTCCAGGCCAGCCTCAACCAGATGTCGGTGATGATCCCCTGGTATGCCTTCCCCGGTGCCAACGGCGTCAGGGTCACGCAGACCATCGTCGACAACCTCTCGCGCATCGTCGACGGCTCGGCCACGCCGAAGGAAGCCCTCGATGACGCCGCTGCCGACGTCGAAGGGATGCTGCCGCGCAGCTGATCTTTCGGCCGGCCTGAAAACATCGCGCCGCCTTCCTCGGGGAGGCGGCGTTTGCATGTGCAGCGATGCGTCAGGACTGGATCGTGAGATCGCGCACCGTTCCGCCTGCGCGCAGCCGGTAGGGCACGGTCAGGTGGCGCGGCTGCGCGGCATTTTCCGCCATGTCGAGCAGCAGCGAGGCCGCCGCCGCCCCCATGGTCCCATCCGGTATCTCGACCGTCGTCAGGGAAACCTCGGCCAGAAAGCCGAGCGAAATGCCGTCGAAGCCGGCAACCGAGATGTCGCGCGGGATCGAAAGACCCTGACGTCGGAGCGCCCCCATGACACCAAGCGCCAGAAGATCATTGGAGGCGATGATCGCCGTCGGGCGCAGACGCGACACCGCATCCGAAAGATCGAGCTGCTCCAGGCTGCTGACGAAGGAAATCTCCAGCGCATCGAGAGGCGGCTGCCCCGCCGCCTCCATCGCCCTGACATAACCGAGATAGCGTAGCTTCGCCCGATCCGATGCCGAGAAATGGCCCGATATGAACAGGATGCGGCTATGCCCCTTGTGCAGGAGATGATCGGCCAGATCCCGCCCCGCGCCGAAATTGTCGGTCGCGACGGCAGCGGTGAAGCGCGTGGTCGGCAGGTTGCCGAGCAGCACGGTCGGCGGCAGCGCGGAGGATAGGGCCAGGCTGCGCTCGGGGTCGCAGACGGTGAGGATGAGGCCGGTCGGCTGCTGCTGCAGCAGGGAGGCGACGGCATCGGCTTCCTGCGCCGGATCGTAGTTCGACTGCGCGATCAGCACGCTGTGACCGGCATGGAGCGCCCTGTTCTGGATGCTGGAGAGCGAAGCCGCAAAGACCGGATTGGTGATGCTGGGAATGAGCACGCCTATCGCCGGCCGCGCCTGGCCGTTGCGGCTGCCGGCCCGATAGCCGAGCTCCGCCGCCGCCCGGCGCACGCGCCGCACCATCTCGTCGCTCACCGGGCCGTTGCGGTTCAGCACCCGGCTGGCGGTCGCGACCGAGCAACCGGCACGAAAAGCGACCTGCTGGAGCGTCGACATGATATCAAGCACCTCCGGCTTCGGATTTCGGCCCAGGGCCGATATGTCCGCAAGGATTGACCCACAGGGCCTGGCGCGGATTTATATCAAGCGGATGACAGTTATTTGACGATGCCTTGCTCCGTCGGAGACAACTGCGCTCTTGATCTTTGCTGCAACGCAACAGATCATCGTCATGATCCCAGGCGAATGATGCTGTCATCAACCGATGTCATGATGGCCGCGCTGTGATCCGCAGATCCGACCCTTTGAAAGGACGCTCTCATGTCTGAAGCAGAAGCACGGACGCCTGCCACCTCCGCCGACAAGACCGAAAGGCTGTTCTTCCTCGATATCAACGACGGACGAATTCTTTCCTCTGCCATCGACGGCACCGATCTCAAGCTCATCGTCCAGCGCTCGGGCCGCAGCCCGGACGGCATTCTCGTCGACAGCGAGAACGGCTGGATCTACTGGACGGAGATGGGCAACGACTACAACGCCCATGACGGCTCGATCGAGCGCATGGACCTCGACGGCGGCAATCATGTCACGCTGATCCCGCCGGGCAGCACGCTGGTCACGCCGAAGCAGATCCAGCTCGACCGCGACAACGGCAAGCTCTACTGGTGCGACCGCGAAGGCATGCGCGTCATGCGCGCCAATATCGACGGCAGCGATATCGAAACCCTGGTGCAGAACGGTGACAGTCCGTCAGACAGCGCCGATATCGAACGCTGGTGCGTCGGCATCGCCCTCGACCTGCCGCTCGGGCAGATCTACTGGACCCAGAAGGGACCGCCGGATGCCGGCCTCGGCCGCATCCTTCGCGCCGGCATCGACATACCGGCGGGCGAAACCGCAACGAACCGCAGCGACATCGAAACATTGCTCGACAAGCTGCCCGAGCCGATCGATCTCGAACTGGATCTGGCGACCCGCACGATCTACTGGACCGACCGCGGCAATCTCCCGCGTGGCAACACCGTCAATCGCGCCCAGATGGACGATATCGCCGCAACCTCGGACGTCGTTCTCGAAGGCCTCGACGAAGGCATCGGCCTGTCGCTCGATCTGCCCAACAATCGCATGTTCTTCACCGATATCGGCGGCAATCTCTATTCCGCGAGCCTCGACGGTTCGAGCGAACGGGAGCTCCTGCACCATGCCGGCTCGTTCACCGGCATCGTCTACGCCGAAATCTGAACGCTGAAATCGTGGGCGCGCGGACAAAAGCGCGCCTACGAGCCATCCTCCTCGGCAACCATCCGGTCGAGATTCTGGTTCAGCCGGCGCATGAGTTGAACCAGCGTTTGAACTTCATCGGCACTGAAGCCCGCGAGAACCGCCTCCCGTCCCTCTTCCAGGGCCTGACGCGCGGCCGGAAGCCTGGCAATCGCCGCATCGGTCAGGGATATGAGGCTGCTGCGCCCATCCGCCGGATCGGGCGTGCGCCGGATCAGCCCGTCGCGCTCCATGCGCGCCAGCATCTGCGCCATCGACGGCTGCTCGATCTTCGCAAACTTCGCCAGATCCTTCTGTGACATCTGCGCCCCGTTCCGAAGCAGATACAGCACCGGCAGCTGGCCGATGCTGAAGCCAAGCGCCTTCACCCGCCGCTCGCCGAGACGCGAAAAGGCGCGGGACGCCATGTTGATGAGCGGCGCCGGCGTATCGAACAAATCCCAATCGGTCATTTCCCCACCACTTGCATAGGTACCTATGTTGAATTATATAGGTACCTATGTACGAAATTATGAGAACCCTGTCCATGAAATCCTATCCCCGCATCGCCATCATCGGCGCCGGCCCCGGCGGCCTGACGCTGGCCCGCATCCTTCATCAGGCGGGCATGCCGACCACAGTCTTCGAACGTGAAGAACACGCGCTTTCCCGGCCGCAGGGTGGCACGCTCGACCTGCACCTGGACTCCGGCCAGCTCGCGCTACGCCGTGCCGGTCTCTACGAAGAATTCCGGAAGATCGCCCGCTACGAGGACCAGGGAAGCCGCCTCTACGACAAGGACGGCACGCTGCTCTTTGCCGACGACGATGCCGATGAATCCGAAAGGCCGGAAGTGGACCGCACCGCACTGCGGAATATCCTGCTGGCCTCCGTGCCGGAAGAAATCATCCGCTGGAACCACGGCCTGCGCGAGGTGCGTCCGCGCGACGACGGCACCTATGATCTGGTTTTCGACAGCGGAACGGTCGGTCCTTTCGATCTCGTCGTCGGCGCCGATGGCAGCTGGTCCAAGGTGAGACCGCTCGTATCGTCCTACCGCCCGCAATACACCGGCATCACCTTCATCGAATTCGGCATCGACGACGTCGACACCAGCCATCCCGCTCTCGCAGCCCTCGTCGGCCGTGGCAAGATCGGCGTCGAGGCGGACGCAAGAGGCCTGATCGTCCAGCGCAACGGCAACGCCCATCTGCGCGGCTACGCCATCTTTCGCGTTCCCGCCGACTGGGCGGACAAGACCTTCGACTTTACGGTCCCGGCGAAGGCCCGCGCCCGGCTGGCGGCCGAATTCGAGGGCTGGGCGCCGACCATCGTTGCTCTCATCGAAGCCGGCAGCGACCATATCGTTTCAAGACCGATCCATGCGCTGCCGGTCGGACATCACTGGCGGAACCGCATCGGCATAACGCTGCTCGGCGATGCCGCGCATGTCATGTCGCCCTTCGGCGGCGAAGGCGTGAACGCGGCAATGCTGGACGCGGCCGAACTCGCCCGTCAGCTCCTCGAAAACGACGACTGGCGGCACGCCGTCAAGACCTATGAAGCCGAGATGTTCGAACGCGTCGTGGAACCGGCGGAACATGCCGCCGAGGCGGTCGCCACCGAGCTATCCCACCTTGGAGCGGAACTCTCGCTCCAGCACTACAAGGCCCACCTCGAAGCCCGCGGGCACGGGGTGGCGGCTTAGATTTAAAACCAGACAGGAAGCGGGCGAACACGGCCCGCTTCCAAAAACGCATATCCCTGTGTTCCGCGGGAATATCCGCTCGGCCTAATGACCCTTGCGCACGCCATCGAGGAGATGTGGCAGCGCGCTGACGCCGTCGTCGCGAAGCTCGGTCGGCAGCAACCCTTCCGGGAGATCCTGATAGGAAACCGGCCGCAGGAAGCGGCGGATGGCAAGCGTGCCGACCGACGTCGTACGGCTGTCCGACGTTGCCGGGAAAGGCCCGCCATGCACCATGGCGTGGGAGACTTCGACGCCGGTCGGCCAGCCGTTGGCGAGAATGCGCCCGGCCTTGCGCTCCAGCACCGGCACCAGCTTGGCGGCCGTGGCATGGTCACCCGCCTCGATCTGCAGGGTTGCCGTCAACTGGCCCTCGAGCTTCTCCGCAACCGCGATCATCTGGTCGATGTCCTTGCAGCGCACCAGAAGGCTCGCGGCGCCGAAAACCTCATGCCCCAGGCGCTCGTCGGCGAGGAACTGCTCCACATCCGTCTCGAAAAAGATGCCGGGGCTGCGATTGACGCCTTCGGCCGGCGCGCCATGGGCGACGGTCTTGACCGCCTCATGCTCGGCCAGCGCCGCAACGCCCTTGTCGAAGGCGGCGTGAATGCCCGGCGTCAGCATCGGAGCCGGAGCGCGGCCGGTCAGGGCATCGCCAGCAGCCTGGACGAAACGGTCGAGATCGGGGCTCTCGATGGCGAAGAGCAGGCCCGGATTGGTGCAGAATTGCCCCGCGCCAAGCGTCAGCGAGTCGATGAAGCCCGTGCCGATCGCCTCGGCGCGCGCGGCAAGCGCTGCCGGGAAGAGGAAGACCGGGTTGACGCTGCTCATCTCGGCATAGACCGGGATCGGCTCCGGCCGGGCTGCCGCAATGGCGCCAAGCGCCAGGCCGCCGCCACGCGAACCGGTGAAGCCGACCGCCTTGATGCGGGGATCGCGCACCAGCGCCGCACCGGTTTCGTTGGCGCCCGTCAGCAGCGAGAACGTACCCTCCGGAAGATCGCAAGCGGCAACGGCGGCGCGGATGGCGCGGCCGACAAGCTCGCCCGTGCCCGGATGGGCGAGATGACCCTTGACGACGACCGGGCAGCCGGCGGCAAGCGCCGACGCGGTGTCACCACCGGCGACCGAGAAGGCAAGCGGGAAGTTGCTGGCGCCGAAGACGGCGACCGGGCCAAGCGGGATCTGGCGCAGGCGCAGGTCCGGGCGTGGCAGCGGCTTGCGTTCCGGCAATGCCGGATCGACCCGCAGGTCCAGCCACTCGCCGGAACGGACGACCTGCGCGAACAGCCGCAGCTGGCCGATCGTGCGGGCGCGCTCGCCCTGCAAGCGTGCCACCGGCAGGCCGGTCTCTTCCGTCGCCCGCTCGATCAGCGCATCACCGATCTCCATGATGTTGTCGGCAATCTTTTCGAGGAATGCCGCACGCTGCTCCGGGCTGGTCGCACGATAGGCGTCGAAAGCCTGGGCAGCCAGTTCGCAGGCCCTTGCCACATCGGCCTCGGCGGCAATCGCAAAGGCCGGCTCCAGATGTGCGCCGGTTGCCGGATTGATGGCACGCGCGGTTCTGTTGTCGCCGGTCGAATCCGTGCCGATCAGCAAATCGCCGTTAATCACAAAAGACTGTGTCATGGGTATTCCTTGATGATGTCGGAGCGCGAAGCTCCACGCCTCGAAAGCAGATAACAGGATGGGATGACAGATGTAAGATGATAATCGTCATCTAATTATCAAGGCGCGCGCCGTAGGGGTAGCGATTCCGGCCGCATTTCACCTTGTTTCATCCCCATATGGCGTCCCGGCGTCTTTCGTGCCAATTTAGCGTCCATCCGAAAGACCGAGTGCGGCCAAACCCCTATGTCCATTGCACTTCTTGGTGATCCGATCGTCCAGTTCTGTATCCTGGTTGTCGTCGGCACATTCGTCAGCCGCATCATGCTGCGCCGTCAGCGCGCCGGTCGCCTGATCAGCCAGATCATATTCTTCGTCTCTCTGACGGTCCTGTTGCTCTATCACGGCATCGTCCCTTACGAGCCGAGTCCGCCTGAGAACTCGGTCGCGCTGCGCACCTTCACCGGTGTTGCCAAGATCATCTGGTGGGTCAACGGCGCCTGGGTGCTGATCGCCTTCGTGCGTCTCTTCCTGATCTTCGAACGCAAGCCGCGCGAAGGCCGGCTCATACAGGATCTGGTTGTCGGCATCATCTATCTCGGCGCCATTCTCTCCATCGTCGGTGACGTTTTCAGCGTCCCGATCGGCACGTTGATCGCCACATCGGGCGTCTTCGCCATCATTCTCGGTCTCGCCTTGCAAAGCACCCTGAGCGACGTCTTCTCCGGCATCGCGCTCAATCTCGGCCGCCCCTATTCCGTCGGCGACTGGATCGTGCTCGAAAACGATATCCAGGGCCGTGTCGTCGAAACCAACTGGCGCGCGACGCAATTGCTGAGCGGCACCAATGACCTGGTGGTCATTCCGAACAGCGTTCTCGCCAAGACGCGGCTCACCAACTACTCGTCGCCCGACGAGAGCCATGGCGTCACCGTCACAGTGAGGATTCAGCCGACAACGCAGCCAAGCATCGTCGCCGATGTCATGCAGAACGTATTGATCAGCTGCAATTTCATCCAGAAGACGCCCGAGCCCACGGTCGCGATCGACTCCATCGATGAACAGGCGATCGAGCTGCAGCTTTCTTTCCGCGTGCGCGATATGTCCCAGACGACGGCCGCCAAGAACGAGATCTACGATCTTCTCTACCGCCACGTCAAAGCAGCCGGCCTGAAATTCGCCGGGGCTCCCGGGGCAATCACGTTTCCGACGGACTACAAGAGCGACGCTACGGGCAGGCAGCAAAATCCCGGCACGCCATGGCGATTGCTCAACAACATCCCCCTCTTCTCGTCGCTGACAGAAGACGAAAAGGAGCATCTTGCAACGCATATGCAGCGGCGCACCTATCACAAGGATGCCGTCATCGCCGAGCAGGACGCGCGGCTGCGCTCACTCACGATCATGCGGTCAGGGGTCGTCAGCGTCACCCGCCGCGAGGGCCATCGCCAGATCGAACTGACGCGACTGGCCCCCGGCGATTACTTCGGCGAAAACGGCCTGCTGATGGGCAATGGCGAAGTGGGAACCGTCCGCGCCCTCACCTTCGTCGTCACCTATGAAATCGGCGAGGATTGCCTGTCACCGCTGCTGCATGACAGGCCAGCTCTTGCCGAAGAGCTGGGTGCGATCATGGCGAAACGCATCGAGGCGGAGCGGCATCTGTTTGCCAGCGCCGATATGCTGGTCAACGGCGCACCCGTCTCGACGCTGAGTTCGCGCATCAAGCACCTGTTCCAGCTGTAGCGAGGCAATCAGTTCGATTTTGTCGCCGGCGGGATCTGAACCTGCCCGCCGTAGAATACCCTGGCATCCGCCGTGAACTGCTCGCGCGAGGCCGGCCGCGTGTAGAACATGTGGCCGCCGCGATAGAGCTTCAGCGCCACGCGATCGGCGAAGGCCGACGGCATGTGATCGAGCACATATTTGTTGACGCCGAAGGGAATGACGAGATCGCTATAGCCCTGCCCCACCATCAGCCGGAAGGATGGCGACAGCGACAGCAGCTCCTTGAGATCATCGCCGACGCCGGCGCTCAGACGCGAGCCGCCATTGCGCCCGCCCCACTTCCACTCCCTGTTCACGGAAGTCGACAGCAGCGTGTAGGTCATGTCGGTGCGAAAACCCAGCTCGTCACGGACATAGCCCGAAAAGGCGCCGCCATAGGCACGGACGAACCCATCGAGAACCGGGTCGCCGCCATGCTCGGCCTCGGATTGCGGGTAAGGGTCGGGAGCAAGAAAGGCCGCATCGTAGGCGCTCGCTACATCGTTGCCTCCGCCATCGACATGCTTCTGATAGACGTTGCCAAGAAAGCCCTGGTTTCTGGCGACCACCGCCTCGGGAATGCCGGTCAGCTTCGCCACGCGACCATAGAAGGCGTTGGCGGCATCGCCCGAGGGCGGCGGCCCGGCGAGAACGGGCAGATATTCGTTCAAGGCGAAAGCCTCGGCGTCCTGGACAGCCTTGTCGTCAAAGGCATTCTTCCGTTCCAGTTCGGCAGCAGCCAGAGAGGGCAGCTCCAGAGCCGCGCCGAGCGCATCTCCGCTGCCGCCGAAAACCAGCCGGCCCTCCAGCAGGGGCGAGAGCATGACGATGCCCGAAATCAGAATACCCTGATCCTCGCGCAGGCTGTCGGCAACCTTCACGGAGCGGAAGCCGCCATAGCTTTCCCCGAGAATATATTTCGGCGACGCGGCCCGGCTGTTGTGGGAAACGTAAAGAGCGATCGCCTTGGCCAGGCTTTCGGCATCGCCACTCACGCTGTAGAAATCATTCTGGTCGTCCGGCTTGACGGTGCGGCTCCAGCCGGTGCCGATCGGATCGATCAATACGAGATCGGTAAATTCGAGCCAGCTTTGCGGATTGTCGACCAGCTTGGCATTGGCGCCATCGCGGCCATCGGGGCCGAAATCGACAATGCGCGGCCCGACGAGCCCGAGGTTGAGGAAGGCCGAGGCGGCGCCTGGACCACCATTGAACACGAAAGTCACGGGCCGGTTCGCATCCCGGTTCTTTGCGACATAGGCGGTATAGAAGATCGCGCCGCTACGCTGGCCGTCCTGACCGAAAAGATCGAGCGTTCCGGCCGTCGCCGTATAGGGCATGGCCTTGCCGTCCGCGTTCAGCACATGGTCGCTCACCGCATCGGGCGGCAGGAGCGAGAGCACGCCGCCCCCACCACCGGCGGGCGCGCTGCGAGCCTGCTCGGGGGGAGCGGCAAATGCGGATCCGGACATCAGGGAAAAAGCCAGCACAAGGCCGGGAACCGTCTGGCGAAAAGACATGAAATCGTATCCTCCAAAGGTTCATCACGTAGACGATGTTGCCGGCGATACTATGTCACGAAGGATGCTCACCGAAACTCAAGAGATGTTGATCGCCGGATCAACGATTCTCGGCACTTTGGAGGAAGGCGCTCTTGAGGGCCTATGGGCCGTTTGCCAAAGTATCTCGCAACACTTGGTCACGAAACGAGAAAAAGATCGCAAGGGATACGACGATGAAACAGGATATCGAAATCAAGACGGCGGACGGCACGGCGAAAGCCGCCATTTTCCGCCCGGACAACGGCGCTTCCGCCGAGCAGGGCGTAATCCTCTACATGGATGCCATGGGGCCGCGCGCATCGCTTGACGGCATGGCGCAACGGCTGGCGGATGCAGGCTATATCGTGCTGCTGCCCGATCTGTTCTATCGTTTCGGCGCCTATGGCCCCTTCGACGGCAATTCCTTCGGCAATCCGGCATCCCGTGAAGCGATCATGACGATGCTGCGCGGCACGACACAGGGCATGACCAGGGTCGACAGTGCCGCCTTCCTCGATACGCTGGCGGCGGCCGGCGCCAAGGGTGCGGTGGGCGTGGTCGGATATTGCATGGGCGGGGCCCGCGCATTGACCGCAGCCGCCGCCTATCCGGATCGCATCGCCGCTGCGGCGAGCTTTCACGGCGGCAATCTTGCCAGCGACGCGGAAGACAGCCCGCATCGGCTCGCCGCCGATATCAAGGCGCGCGTCTATGTCGGCGTCGCCGGCGTCGATAACAGCTTCCCGCCCGAGCAATCGGCTCGCCTGGCCGAAGCACTCCGCACCGGCGGCGTCGATCACATCGTCGAAAACTATGTCGGCATGGCGCATGGATGGACCGTGCCCGATCATGGCGTCTATGATGCAACCGGCGCGGAAAGACATTGGAAACGGCTGCTGAACCTGTTCGACGAAGCCTTCGCCTAAACAATTCTTCGCCTAAACAATTCATGGGGGCATCCCGTTGACGCGCAGCTTCAGCGGGGTGCCTCCCCTCTATCGGCGGTAGAGCGATCCTCGGCCGATCAGAACTTGATCCTGTCGATGCTGGTGAGCGTCGTCTTCTGCGACACTCCCGGCGCGTTGACCATATGCCAGGCCACATATTGCTCGCCATAGGGCTCGGTGGAGGACATGCCGTCGACGGGCAGCACGATGTTCATGCCGTTGAGGGCCGCGTCGGTCGCGGTGTCGAGGACCGCGCCTTCCGAGGCCGTGCCTGTGACGATGACGGTCTTGATGCCCTTGTCGGAGAGAATGCTGCGCAGATTGGTGCCGATGAACTTGTCGGGGCCGGATTTGACGATCGGCTCGCTTGCCAAAGGCGCCAGCGCCGTTGCGATATCCTGCGGTTCGCCAACGCCGGCCAGGCTGAAGACCACAAGCATCTCCTTGGCACGCGCCTGATCCAGCAGGGTTTTGACCTTGGGCACGGAGACAAGGCAGCGCGGCTTGGTGTTCTTGTTACAAGGCCCCTTGGACGGATCCTGCGCGCCGTTGAAATCGAGGATCAGCAAAGCCGTCGTCTTCGGATCGACCGTAACGGATTTCAGCTCGGGCGGAGCCGGCGGCTTCACCTTATGCCAATCGTCGACGATCGTTTGCGCCGCCGCCGGCGAGGTCCAGGCAACGCTGAAGGTGGCACAAAGGACGGCCAGAGCCGCGCCGGCCGCAAGGCCCGCACGCCGCACCCTGCCATTTGTCTTTCTGATCGAATTCCTCTCCTGCATCGACGTCCCCTTGGATTGACGGTGGTGCAAGAGAGATAGGTCACAAATCGCGACGAGGCACCGAAACTCTTCGTGATGCACCCATTGCCCGCGCGATTGCGAGCGGCATGGCGCCGCTAAGCGCCGGCCTCATCCGATGGCGCCTCGCCGCCGTGGTCGCCGCCGCGCAGCTTCCCGAGCAAGGTCTGCAGGGCCTGTTTGAGAGCCTCGATCTCTTCCGAACCGGCCATGTCGGACCAGCGCTGGTCGACCAGCCGCCCGGCAGCCATGGCGACCGGACGCACCCCCTTGCCGCGCTCGGTCAAGAACACCAGCCGCGCACGCCGGTCGTTCGGGTCCGGCCGACGTTCGACGTAACCAAGACGCTCCAGCTCTTCCACCGCCTGTGTCATCGTCTGCTTGCGGACATGCGCGAGCCGGGTGAGCTCGCTCACCTGGATTCCCTCGGGACGCACGAAAGTGAAGACGTTGGCATGCGGCGGGCGGATATCGCCGAAGCCCGCCGTCTCCAGCGCGGCATCGACATCCTGCGTCCAATGCTGGTGAACGAGCCGCAGCAGCAGGCCCAGTGACAAATGCGTGGGAAGAGGCTTTTCCATGAATGTAGACAGGTGCCTGACTATTATGATAGATAGACAGGCACCTTACCATCTCTCCTCAGGAAAGGATACCCGCATGCCTTCGCTCAAGGTGCTGGACTCGACACTCTTCTACGAGGATGCCGGAGCGGGAACGCCCTTCGTCTTCCTGCACGGCAATCCCACCTCGTCCCATCTCTGGCGGCATGTGTCGCCGGCCGTGACCACGCCGGGCCGCCGCCTTGCTCCCGATCTCATCGGCATGGGCCGCTCCGGCAAACCCGATATCGCCTACACATTTGACGATCATGCGCGCTATCTCGACGCCTGGTTCGACGCACTGGCACTCGACGGCGTTATCTTGGTCGGTCACGATTGGGGCGGAGCGCTCGGCTTCGACTGGGCCGCCCGCCATCCCGAGCGCGTGCGCGGCATCGCCTTCATGGAAACGATCGTAAGACCGATGAGCTGGGCCGACCTCCCGAACGCGCGTCCTCGTTATGAAGCATTGCGCTCGCCGGGGATCGGCGAAACGAAGGTGCTGGACGAGAATTTCTTCATCGAACAGGCCCTGAGGGCCACTATTCTCAAGGGACTTGGCGAAGACGATCACGCCGTTTACGCCGCACCCTATCCGACGCGCGAAAGCCGCAGGCCGCTGCTCGCCTGGCCGCGCTCCATGCCGATCGAGGGCGAGCCGGCCGAGGTGATCAGGCGGATCGAAGCCTACGACACCTGGCTTGCCGAAAGCGCTGGCGTCCCCAAACTGCTGCTGACCTTCGAAGGCCCGGCGGATACGCTGCTGATCGGCGAGGCGATGACAGCCTGGTGCCGGGACAACATGGCCAGTCTCGAAATCAGGAATTGCGGGCCGGCCAGACACAACGCGCCGGAAGATCAGCCAGAGGCCATCGCCGCGGCGATTTCCGACTGGGCGGATCGCCACGCCTTGTCCAGCTAGCTGCCCGCTTTCGGGCAGGATGTTTGCGCCACTCCTGCTCGATTGCCAACCATCGAGGACAATCCGCCGTTGACAAAACCCCGACAGATCATAATCTGCGCCTAAGCCTTTGCGATCGCCCATTTTTCTTTCGGAGATCAGGATATGCTGGCGAGTTGCATGAGACGACTGGTTCTGGCAGGCATTGTTCTCGGCATATCCGCCTGTGCGGCGTCTGCCGCGCAGACGCTCGATCTCATCGCGCAAAGAGGCGCGATCCGTATCGGCTATGTCAGCGACGAAGCGCCTTTCTCCTTCAAGAAAAAGGATGGCAACCCGACGGGCTATGCCATCGACCTTTGCGGCAGGATTGCCGATGCCGTGGCAAGCAAGGTCGCCAATCTGAAGCGCGATTACGTCGAAACCACGCTCGCCGACGGTTTCGATGCGGTAAAGAGTGGTCAGATCGACCTTCTTTGCGGTGCGCTCACCATCAATCTCAGCCGGCGTCAGAATGTCGATTTCTCGCAGCCGATCTTCCTGACCGGTGCGAGTGCCCTGCTGCGCAAGGATTCGCCGGATTATCTGATGGTGCTCTTCCTTGACAAGATGCCGACGCAGGTCTCCGCCAGGCAAGCGCCGGCGACGAGCACGATCGGCGTTCGCGCCGATACGACGACGGGCGCGACGCTGCGGGACGCTCTGGGCCCGGATATACCGAGAACACGGATCGCCGATTTCGCCACGCATCAGGACGGGCTGAGCGCGCTCGAAAACCATAAGATCGACGCCTATTTCGCCGACCGCGCGCTGCTTTTCGATCTGGCCTCGCATGCGCACAAGCCGTCTGCGCTCGTCATCGGCAACCGCCTCTTCACCCACGAGCCCTATGGCATCGCGCTCCGGAAGGACGATTCGGCTTTTCGACTGCTCGTCGATCAGACGCTGACCGAGACTTTCCAATCGGATGATTTCACCAAACTGCTCTCGGCCTATTTTGGTGAAGAAGGCCCGATCTTGCGTCGCGAGATCATGATGCAGTCCATCCCACAATAATCTGGCGGAGACGGGCCTGAGAGCAGGCCGTCGCCTTTGCGACATTCTCGGCCACGCTCATGACAGCGAAATCCTGCGCGTCCGGACGCCAAAGCGCCTGGTGACCGTCGTGCAAGCATCTTGAATATGTCGTAGACAGGCTCTGGTCGCCGCCGCGCACATCATAAAATCCGTTTTCAGTATCAATCAGGGTCGCACGCAATGGCAGTATTTCCTCAAAAGGCGAAGGTCGTCATCATCGGGCTCGGCGGTATCGTCGGCGCATCGATCGCTCATCATCTGATCGAGCGCGGCTGGGATGATATTGTCGGCATCGACAAGTCCGGCATCCCCACGGATATCGGCTCGACGGCGCACGCCTCCGACTTCTGCTACACCACAAGCCACGACTTCCTGTCCTGCTGGACGACGCTCTACTCCATCGATTTCTACGATAAGCTCGGTCACTACGCCCGCGTCGGCGGCCTCGAAGTCGCCCGCGTCGGCGATGACGACCGCATGGCCGAAATCAAGCGCAAGGTCACCTCGGGCAAGGCCTTCGGCACGAACGTCCGCCTGGTCGAGCCAGCCGAGATCAAGGAGAAGTTCCCGCTGATCGAGGAAAGCATGGTGCAGGGCGGCATGTGGGACCCGGATGCCGGCCTCGTCATTCCGCGCTCGCAGACGGTTGCCGGCAAGCTGGTCGACCAGGGCGAAAAGAGCGGCAAGCTGCAATCCTTCGCCAATACGCCGGCCCAGTCCCTCATCGTCAAGGATGGCCGCATCTCCGGCGTCGTCACCCATCGCGGCACGATCGAAGCCGAATATGTCATCGTCTGCGCCGGCCTCTGGGGCCGCCTGATCGCCGAAATGGTCGGCGAAGACCTGCCGGTCATGCCTGTCGACCACCCGCTGACCTTCTTTGGCCCCTACAATGAGTTCGCCGGAACCGGCAAGGAAATCGGCTTCCCGCTGATGCGCGACCAGGGCAACTCCGCCTATATGCGCGACACCGGTGACCCGAAGACCGCCGAAGGCGGCCAGATCGAATGGGGTTACTACGAAGAGAAGAACCCGCGCCTCTGCCATCCGCGCGATCTGCTCGAAAAGCACGAGGCACGCCTCTCGCCCTCGCAGCGCGATCTCGACATGGAACAGATCCTCGAGCCGCTGGAACGCGCCATGGAGTTGACGCCGATCCTTGGCGAACTCGGCTACAATGAAGGCCATTCCTTCAACGGCCTGCTGCAGGTCACCACCGATGGCGGCCCTTCCGTCGGCGAAAGCCAGAAGGTCCGCGGTCTTTGGTACTGCGTCGCCATTTGGGTGAAGGACGGCCCCGGCTTCGGCAAGCTCGTCGCCGACTGGATGACCGACGGCCGCACGCCGATCGACCATAACAGGATCGATTATTCCCGCTTCTACCCGCATATGCTGGAAGAGAAGTTCATCGAAGGCCGCTGCACCGAGGCTGCCCAGAAGATCTACAATCCCGCCGTTCATCCGCGCGAACCCTATGCGACCGGCCGCAACGTCCGCCGCTCGCCCTTCTATGAGCGCGAGAAGGAGCTCGGCGGCTACTTCATGGAGCTCGGCGGCTGGGAGCGCGCCCATGGCTATGCCGCAAACGAGCATCTGCTGGAAAAATACGGCGACCGTGTCCCCGTGCGCGCAAACGAATGGGACAACCGCCATTTCTGGCGCGTCTCCAATGCCGAGCATCTGGCGCTGAGCGAGGATTGCGGCATCATCAACCTCTCGCATTTCGCCATGTATGACATTGAAGGCCCCGACCATGTCGAACTGCTGGAATGGCTCTGCGCGGCAAAAATCGGCGGCGACGCCAATATCGGCAAGGGCATCTACACCCACTTCCTCGACGACGAGGGCATGGTGCGCGCCGATTTCACCGTGATCCGCATGGCTGACCGCTGCCGCCTGATCGACGGTGCCGACGCCGGCCCACGCGACTTCCACTACATGCGCCGCGTCGCCGAGGACAAGGGTTTCGATGTCACCATCACCGATGTCACCGAGCGCTATGTCACCATCGGCATCTGGGGACCGAATGCCCGCACCAACCTGCAGAAGGTGGTCGAAAGCCCGGAAATCCTGTCGCAGGAAAATTTCCCCTTCGCCGCGATCAAGCAGATCCGCATTGCCGGCAAGAACGTCACGGCATTCCGCATCTCCTATGTCGGCGAACAGGGCTGGGAACTGCACATGGCCTATGGCGACGCCTTGGCCGTCTGGGACGCACTGCGCTCGACGGGCGCCATTGCCGTTGGCGTCGAGACCTATGCCAACACCCGCCGCATGGAAAAGAGCCTGCGCCTGCAGAATGCCGACCTGCTGACGGAATATAATCTCCTCGAAGCCGATCTCGCCCGCCCGAAGGTCAAGGACGCCGATTTCCGTGGCAAGGCCAAGCACCTCGAATATCGCGCCCGCGAACACCAGCCCGCCATGCTTTGCACGCTCGTCGTCACCGATAATACCGACTCCAACGGCGTGGCGCGCTACCCGGTCGGTATCCTGCCGGTCATGGATCCCGAAACCGGCGAAACCCTCGTCGACGACCTCGGCCGCCGCTCCTTCACCACCTCGATCGCCTACGGCCCGACCATCGGCAAGAACATCGCGCTGGCGTACCTCCCCTGGTCCTATGCCGAGGAAGGCCGCAAGCTGAAGGTCGAATATTTCGGCGAGACCTATCCTGTGGAAGTGGCGGGCGTTGGCTACAAGCCGTTGTACGATGCGGAGAATCTGAAGCCGAGAAGCTGATATCAGCGCTTGTAAAACGACCAACGACATCCCCTGCCCGCTGGCATGCCAGCGGGTAGCTTCGCTTGGTGCTTATGCCCGGTCTGCGAGCGACATCGTCCAGTTCCAAAGGATTGCGGGACACCCGCCTCCATCGTGGCTCTTCATCAACTATGGCTTGAAGGCATACGGCTGGAAACACAAAAGCCGCCTCAGATGGCGGCTTTTCCAGTACAGATCATTGCTACGCCAGGCTGAGGTCTTGCCGGCAGTCTGAGCTTTAGGCGACGGGCTGGGATCGCGAGAGAAGAAGAAGTCTTTGGTGTCTTTGGCGCGAGTGCCCGTGTATTGTTTTGGATTTTGGAAGTATTTGGTTGCGGGGGCAGGATTTGAACCTGCGGCCTTCAGGTTATGAGCCTGACGAGCTACCGGGCTGCTCCACCCCGCGTTACCAACATAAACCCGAA